>NZ_CP018799.1:365000-1565000 GCF_002795805.1 Mariprofundus aestuarium
ACCAAACCTAACCAAACTCCGAATACCGAGGAGTGCAATCATGGGAGACAGACAGCGAATGCTAACGTCCGTTGTCAAGAGGGATACAACCCAGACCGTCAGCTAAGGTCCCCAAGTGTATGTTAAGTGGAAAACGAAGTGGAAAGGCAAAAACAGCCAGGAGGTTAGCTTAGAAGCAGCTATCCTTTAAAGAAAGCGTAATAGCTCACTGGTCGAGTCGGTCTGCGCGGAAGATATAACGGGGCTAAACATACCACCGAAGCTACGGGTGCAGATTTATCTGCGCGGTAGGAGAGCGTTCTGTAAGCCTGCGAAGCCATACTGTAAGGAGTGGTGGAGGTATCAGAAGTGAGAATGTTGGCATAAGTAGCGATAAAACGGGTGAAAAACCCGTTCACCGAAAACCCAAGGATTCCTGCACCATGCTAATCAGGGCAGGGTTAGTCGGCCCCTAAGGCGAGGCAGAAATGCGTAGTCGATGGGAAACAGGTTAATATTCCTGTACCGACTTTAGATGCGATGGGGGGACGGAGAAAGGTAGCTGATCCGGGCGTTTGGTTGTCCCGGTACAAGCATGTAGGCGGAGAGTTTTGGCAAATCCGGACTCTCTTTAACGCTGAGGTGTTATGTCGTGCTCTTACTTCGGTTTGAGCGAAGTCAGTGATCCTATGCTTCCAAGAAAATCCTCTAAGCTTCAGTCTAAAGTTGACCGTACCGTAAACCGACACAGGTGGGTGAGGCGAGAAGCCTAAGGTGCTTGAGATAACTCTGGTTAAGGAACTCGGCAAATTGGCCCCGTAACTTCGGGAGAAGGGGTGCCCTTTGTATGTGTAGCGATTCGCTCGTGAAGCAGAAGAGGGTTGCAGTGACCAGGGGGTAGCGACTGTTTACTAAAAACACAGCACTCTGCTAAGCCGTAAGGCGATGTATAGGGTGTGACGCCTGCCCGGTGCTGGAAGGTTAAGAGGTGGGGTTAGCCGCAAGGCGAAGCTCTGAATCGAAGCCCCAGTAAACGGCGGCCGTAACTATAACGGTCCTAAGGTAGCGAAATTCCTTGTCGGGTAAGTTCCGACCTGCACGAATGGCGTAACGACTTCCCCACTGTCTCAACCAGAGACTCAGCGAAATTGAATTTGCTGTGAAGATGCAGCATTCCCGCGGCTAGACGGAAAGACCCCGTGCACCTTTACTATAGCTTGACATTGGATCTAGGTATATTTTGTGCAGAATAGGTGGGAGGCTTTGAACCTGCGACGCCAGTCGTAGGGGAGCCATCTTTGAGATACCACCCTGAATATGCTTGGGTTCTAACCAAGGCCCGTTATCCGGGTCTGGGACATTGTCTGGTGGGTAGTTTGACTGGGGCGGTCGCCTCCTAAAGAGTAACGGAGGCGCGCGAAGTTACACTCAGGCTGGTCGGAAATCAGCCATTGAGCGCAAGAGTATAAGTGTGACTGACTGCGAGACTGACAAGTCGAGCAGGGTCGAAAGACGGTTCTAGTGATCCGGTGGTTTCGAGTGGAAGAGCCATCGCTCAACGGATAAAAGGTACGCCGGGGATAACAGGCTGATTCCCCCCAAGAGTTCATATCGACGGGGGAGTTTGGCACCTCGATGTCGGCTCATCACATCCTGGGGCTGGAGCAGGTCCCAAGGGTTCGGCTGTTCGCCGATTAAAGTGGTACGTGAGCTGGGTTTAGAACGTCGTGAGACAGTTCGGTCCCTATCTACCGTGGGCGTTGGAGAATTGAGAGGATCTGTCCTTAGTACGAGAGGACCGGGATGGACAAACCTCTGGTGTTCCTGTTGTTCTGCCAAGAGCATTGCAGGGTAGCTACGTTTGGAATGGATAACCGCTGAAGGCATCTAAGCGGGAAGCCAGCCTCGAGATAAATTCTCCCGGAGCTTTAAGCTCCCTAAAGGGCCGTGGAAGACTACCACGTTGATAGGCAGGGTGTGGAAGAGTGGCAACACTTGGAGCTGACCTGTACTAATTGCCCGTGTGGCTTGACCATGCAACGTTAAGACATTGGAATATTACAGATTATCACAAAGTACTTGTTATAGATTGGATCTTAACCGATTCAATCCACCAGTTTCCTGGTGTTTATAGCGAGGAGGAAACGCCTGATCCCATCCCGAACTCAGAAGCTAAGCTCCTTTGCGCCGATGGTACTGCAGCGTTCGTTGTGGGAGAGTAGGTCGATGCCAGGAATTTAATACAAAGCCCCACCGTTGAGCCAAAAGCTCCGGTGGGGCTTTTTTTGTTTGTCCTTAAATTTTTCTGTTTAACTTCTAAGTTGCTTTAACGGTTTTAGCCACTGGCTTAGACGGATCAGGGGTAGCCCTATCAGTGCTGTAGGATCATCCCCTTCCATGCGCTCAAACAGAGAAATACCCAGCCCTTCAGATTTGAAACTGCCAGCACAGTCGACTGGGTTTTCCAGCTCAACATAGGTTCTGATTTCATCACGGCTAAACTCCCTGAAATAGACACGAAAAGAGATGATTTCACTGCGCTTCTCCCTTTGGCTGAATAGGGCAAGCCCGGTCAGGAATGTCACGCTTTTACCTGAGAGCATGGCAAGCTGCTCGCACGCTTTTTCAGCAGAACCAGGTTTTCCCAGCACCATATCCTGACAAACAGCAAGCTGATCGGATGCAATTACTGTGGCTTGGGGGTATCGCGCCAGCACATTATCGGCCTTTCCTTTCGTGTTATGCAGAACCAGCTCAGCAGGAGGCATATAACCGGGTTCTGCTTCAATGAACTGGGGATCCACCTGCTGAAAAGGAAGGTGAAGTCGCTGGAGCAATACTCTTCGATAAGGAGATGTTGATGCAAGAATCAACTCTGCCATGTTATGAGTGAGCCATTGAAATAATGATGATCCAGCCGAAGATGGAGAGTGCTGCTATCGTGTCGCGAACACAGGCCACAGTGAGCCACCATGCATCTCCATTCAGCCAGAGCCTCAGCCCTGAACGGATCGCATGCAGGCTGAACATGGTTGCAAGAAGGTAGGAGCCAAGTTCCGAACGCAGAGCAAGTGAAACAGCCATGCTGGTTGCCAGTATCCATATGGCGGCAAAGAGCGGCCATTTTGAATCGACGGGCTGGTGATAGAGAATTGTGTCGGCAGTGACGGCGCAGAGTAGCAGAGCGCTGGCAGTGATCAGCCAGTCAGTCTCAAAAGCAAGCGAATGGGCACCATCATTCAGGCCTTGAAGTGGCCAGACAAGTACGGGAAGAAGAAGCGCAACGCTTATTGCTGAATAGCTTAATAGCGGTGGGATGAGCCGGGTGTCCGAATCAGCCATAACCCTCAGGTTCATCCGGAATTAGCGCGGGATCTCCCGCGATTCGGTAATCACCCGTAGCCCAGCGTCCGAGATCAATTATACGGCAGCGGTCACAGCAGAAGGGGAAGTTTTCGCTATCACGAGAGACTGCCTTTTTGCAGTTCGGGCAGCGAAAAGAAGGGGTTGATGCACTTTCCACAGTCTTCAGCCTCCAATGGGGATCAGCATCATCGCATAGGGCTGATCCTCTTTATAATCTTTCGTTGGCTCACCAGGTAACCACTGCTGAAAACGAATCCTGATTGCCAGTCGGTTGCCAGAGATGTCCGGGATAATGCCACTTGCTACAGCCTCTTCAGGAAGTGAAACGACTAGCAGGCCATAGGCGACTTTTCTGTCAGGGGTGATATGCCCACTGCCGCCAACAGCAACCTCCTGTTTCCAGGCAACAAAATCGTTGAGCATGCTATCAAGAAAACTCACGGCCTCGTGGAGCGGGGTCAGGGCATGGTGCAGCGGCATGGTCCGTAGATCTGAATGCTTCCAGATTGCCTTTAAGCTCTGTTGCAGGCAGAGCTTATGGCCCAGCCAGTCATGTTTTTTCTGTGCATTGAGGTAGGCAGAAAGCAGTGCGTCACCACTGAGGATTCGCGCAGCATCTGGCACACCCGTTGCCAGTTGATGCATGTGATGTTCGATTTCAAAGCAGGCCTTTTGAATATGCTCCTGGTAGTGCGGGGCATCCTTGCAAAGATCTTCCAGATAGGTCTCTACATCCTGAAGCAGGCCAATAACTTCCGGGACAACTGGCTTGCGTCCATGGTCACCCAGCAGTGATGTGCTAAGATCACAGGCGGCATGAAGCCATGCCGGACCATTATGTGAGAGATGGGCGGATTCAAGGCAGGCGAGGGCATCCCGCAGTTCGATAAATGAACGCATGCGAGAACTTAACGAGAAAGAGAATTGAACCATGTTACTCATACCTGCCCTCCCTGTGCGGCAGATCCTCTGCAGCGGTAACCCGCCAGGATTGCGTAGCTACCGGTTGCCAATCATGCCAGCGATTACAGGCAACGACTACGGTTGTACTGGATCGATGCACCCACGCTGCAATATCATCGCGAAGGGCGATTGCATCAGGTTCAGGCAGGGCATCCGTAGGGTTATCAAGAAGCGCGACTGAAGGCCTGGCCAGTGCCATGGAAGCAAGGTTTAAGCGAGCCGTCTGAAGCCGGTTGAGTGATGTTAATTCGCAGCCAGGGTCAAGTGTACTCAAGCGCCAGTCGGCAAGCAGTTCAGATAACCTTTCCGGGTCAGGTCTATCTTTCAGGCCGAATGATAACTCTTCGACCACGCTCTGGCCGAGCCAGAGCGGAGGTTGCTGGTCAAACAGCATCCTTACTGTGCCGATCACTTTGCCTGGCTCTTGTCCATTGATGCTGGCCGAAGTATGGGATGGTAACGCAACCAGCCCTGCCAGCCGTTTCAACCACAGGCTTTTGCCGCTTCCAACCTCACCGGTAAGCAGAATGATTTCTCCGGGTGCGGCTTTAACTGCTTGCTCGGCATCGCTAAGGATCAGGGTGGGATTCTCGGGTAATGGGGTGGATTTCATGCTTGTGCGCAGATTGTCATAAAAGATGGAGCGGGTGAAGGGAATCGAACCCTCGTATGCAGCTTGGGAAGCTGCCGTTCTACCATTGAACTACACCCGCAGTCGTGTTGTGTGAAACTTTAATCAGGCCAGTTCCGGATGATGCCAGATGGTCTGTCCGTCGCTCTCCTTGTGGATGCGTTTCATCATCGAAATGTGCGCTTCATGCTCATGGTCGGCAATAGGCAGTGAATTGCGTTTCATGATATTCGCTGTTTCAGCCTTCTCATCGCGGCCTCTGGACTGTTCAGGGAGCTGTACAAAACTTGAAGCGGGCAGGCTCGGAATATCCATGCCGAGCGAGAACTGGCGACCACCAGTCATGCCAAGATAGACCTCGGCCAGTAGCTCCGAGTCGAGCAGTGCGCCGTGCAGATCGCGATGTCCGCGTTCTATGTTGTAACGGTCACAAAGGGCATCAAGATTATTTCGCTGATTCGGGTGTTTCTTGCGAGCAAAAGCCAGCGTATCGATCACCAGGGTGTTTTCAATGTTATGAAATCCATTCAGGCGCAATTCGTTCATAATGAAGCCAAGGTCAAACGAGGCATTATGGATAACCAGCGTGGCCCCTTCGATGAAATCGAGGAAGTCCTGTGCAATCTCTTTGAAGGTAGGCTTGTTTTTCACCTTGGCATTGTCGATGCCGTGAATGCGTACTACCTCAGCAGGGATATTACGCTCTGGATTGATGTAGTGATGAAAAACGTGCTTATCGCCGGAAAGAACTTTGCGATTGAGTACTTCGATTGCACCGATCTCGACCATGCGGTCGCCATTGAGAGGCGATAGCCCCGTGGTTTCGGTGTCGAGCATGATCAATCGCATGGCGGCAGTATAGCCCTCTTTCTATTTCTGCCAATGCGTAACTGCAGCTGTGCTGAAAGAAGGGCAAACCTCAGGCGTTAGGTGTTAATCCACGCTCCCAACCTCATCATTTACATCTTCGATCAGGCAGCGGATCTCTTCAATAGCACCGGTGTTCCCTGATTCAATCAGGCCGATGATGAAGTTCTCGATGGTGCGCGGCAGCAGGGTGGGCTCATCCACCGGACCTCGGGAGTAGAGGATGAAGCCGTTGAGGAATCCTTCAAACTGCTCATCAGTGAGCTTTTCGAAGTTCTTGTTTTGAGACCCGGCCATGAAAGCCTTGATCTGGCTGCTGCTGAATTCAAAGTCGCCCAGCTCAAAAATCTCTTTGATCTCGAAATGCTTAAGATTGTTGGCGATTGCTATTTTTTTAAGAATATTGTTTTTGGTCATGGGCGTAGCGTAACCACCTACCTTCCAGTAAGGCCAGCAATATTATGAAAAGAAGTTCAGCGACACGATTACTCGTGCAATCATTGTAGGTGCCTCATGCTGAGCTTAATTCTTTGAAAGCATCTGGTTCATTATCTGGCTTAACCCTTCAAAAGAATAGGGTTTGGTCAGAATTTCACAGTTCGCAATAACTGCGTTGCCCGATGTGACAAGTTCCCTGTCATAGCCGGTTGCAAGAATAATCGGAACATTGCTTCCCATCTTGCGAATCTCTTTGGCCAAGTCTACACCTCCGATTCCAGGCATGACAATATCGGACAGAATCAGATCAATCTGATCCTGATGCTGCAAAAAGAGGGATAGTGCCTGCTCTCCATCACTGGCCTCGATAACCTGGTAACCAAGACCCTGCAATACCTCTGATGTGGTTAAGCGCAAACTCTCTTCATCATCGGCCAGTAGGATCGTTTCCTGATTGCCCTGAACGGATGAATCATCAGCAATTGTCGCATCAATGATAGGGGCCTCGACAAGGGGAAGGTAGATGTGAAATGCAGTGCCTTCTCCAGGTTGGCTTTCCACTTCGAGAATACCACCGTGGCGCTCTATAGAGCCGAAGACCATGGCAAGCCCCAGCCCAGTGCCTTTACCCGTCTCCTTGGTGGTGAAGAAAGGGTCGAAGATTGCATTCAGGTGGACACTCTTAATGCCACAGCCATTATCCTTCACTGAAATTCTGGCAAACTCACCTGTCTCTGCCTCTGGGTGTTCTTTCTTGAATGAATCAGAGGCCTGATATTTCTGCACGCTCCATTCGATCTTGGGGTGGTCGGTGCCATCAAGGGCATCCCGTGCATTGTTCGACAGGTTGATCAGTACCTGCTGAAGCTGGGTGATATCGGCATTTACCCTCAGCGGTTCATCGCAGATCTCCAGGTGACGGTCGATGTTTTCCGGAATTGTACTTCGGGCAAGTTTGAAGGCGTCGCTTATCAGAGTGTTCAGGTCAAGCGGCTCAATATCTACAATATCCTTTTTGGCAAAGGTGAGCAGCTGTTTTACGACGCCGCTGGCATTGGTTGCCAGTTTATGGATGGTTTGCAGTTTAATCTTGACCGTTTCCGGTTCTTTAAGATTCCTGATGGCTAGGAATACATTGCCCTGAAGCGCTGCCAGCATGTTGTTGAAGTCGTGCGCAATACCGCCGACCAGAGTGCCCATTGACTCCATCTTCTGAGCTTGCAGCAGTTGATTCTCCATCCTTTTCTGCTCGGTGACATCCTTCATGATGGAGACATAGTGCGTGATTGTACCATCGCCATCCAAGATGGGGGCAATGGAGAGGAGAGCTGGAAAGAAGCTTCCATCCTTGCGTCGTTCTATGAGGCTTCCCTCCCATATATTGCCACTGGAGATAGTTTGCCAAAGGTCTCGATACACCTCCGGGTCCTGTGCTTCGCTCTTGAGCAGCGAGGTATTATGGCCAATGATATCTTCAGCAGTGTAACCGGTGATGCCTGTAAAAGAACGGTTTATGTATTCAATACTCGCATCGCGGGAGGTGATCATAATTCCTTCGCCTGCCTGCTGCAGGGCCAGTGAAAGCTTCGAGAGCTCTTTCTGCTGCTTTGCTATCTCCTGCTGAGCAAGCCTTCTCTCGCTGATGTCGACAGCGAAAACCATGAATGTGCCGCCATTGAAGGGATAGAATGTGGTGACAATCTCTACTGGCCAGATCTCACCACTCTTGGTTCGGTGCCATGTCTCAAAGCGGTCATGCCCTTCGCGGATTATTTTCTCAATATGGGCTCTGGTCTCTTCGGTTGTTTCAGATGCTTCGATGTCAGGGATACGCATGCTCAGAAGTTCTTCGCGGCTGTAGCCGGAGCGTTTCGCATAGGCTTCATTGACCTCGATGATGTGCCCCTGCGAGTCAGACACCCAGAAACCATCCGCAGATGTTTCTACGAGAGCATTGTACTTGCGCTCCTTCTCCTTCAACTCAACATACAAACGCTTGCGTTCAGAGATGTCGCGAACGAACCCTAGCCACTTGCCATCATCAATGATTCTGGCGCTGATCTCAACGGAAATAGGGCTCCCATCCTTCTTTTTCAAGGTCCATTCGGAGACCTCGGATTCACCCTTCAGAAGGTATTTTTTATGAGAAGGGAGGCGGTCAAGATCCTTCGGAGCAAGAAGGTCGATAATGCTTTTTCCGATAAGTTCATCGCGCTCGTAGCCCAGCATTTTACAGCCGGTGCTGTTCACATCTTTATAGCACCCTTCAAGGTCGGCAATGAAGATGCCTTCTGAAGCGTGCTGGAAGAGAGACTGCCACTGCTGCTCTTTTTCCAGGATCAAGTTCTCACTCTGCTTTCGTTCGGAGATGTCGCGCACTATGGCAAAGATATATGTTTCACCACCAACATTTAGAAAACGTGCATTAAGCTCAACGGGCATAATGGAGCCATCTTTGCGGCAGTGGGCTGTTTCAAACACGGCGGAACCATGTTCAAGGATTTGCTGAATGCGAGCGGGAACCTTGGCTGCAAATTCAGGGGTGTCGAGTTCGACCACGGATTTTTCCACCACTTCATCTTTGGCATAGCCAAGTCGGCGATGGAAGGAGGGATTGCAGTCAAAAATCTTTCCCTGATGGTTGACGATCAATACACCGTCATCCATCACATCAAACAGAAGGGTGTTAAATTCGGAAATTGAATCAAGTTCTACATGGCTTCTATGTTCTTGCATCCCTTCTCTCCGCGAGTCCATTCAGTTTAGTTTGGGAAATAGTCAACCCTGTATGGCTAGCAATATTGGTGCCGCATGAATAGCCCCTTTATGGCTGTCCTCATATATTTCATGGTATCTTAACGTAGTTAAAGGCATTCTTCGCGATCGGTAATTTCCGCAGGTATATAATTAATGACTACAAATGAAAACATTCAGCCTACCTTTAGTGAGCTGAACCTACACCCAGACGTGCTTAAAGGCGTTCAAGATGTGGGTTATGAAACACCATCCCCAATTCAGGCACAGACGATTCCACTGTTATTAGAGGGCAGGGATCTCGTGGGCCAGGCGCAGACAGGTACGGGTAAAACCGGAGCCTTTGCTCTGCCGCTGCTCTCCCATATTGATTTGAACAAAAGCTCACCGCAGCTGCTGGTGCTGGCACCAACGCGCGAACTGGCTATTCAGGTTGCTGAGGCATTCCAGATCTATGCGAAGCATATGCGGGGCTTCCATGTGCTGCCGATCTACGGCGGCCAGAGCTATGAAATTCAGTTGCGCGCCCTTAAACGTGGCGTGCATGTTGTGGTAGGGACTCCGGGTCGTGTAATGGACCACATGCGCCGTGGCACACTCAAGCTCGACGGCCTTCGCGCACTTGTACTGGATGAAGCTGACGAAATGCTACGTATGGGCTTTATCGACGATGTGAAGTGGGTGCTTGAGCAGACCCCTTCTAAGCGTCAGATTGCACTCTTCTCGGCGACCATGCCGCCAGTCATCCGCAAGATTGCAGAGGAGCACCTCAATAATCCTGCGCATATTACAGTGAAGGTGAAGACCTCTACTGCCGAAACTATCCGCCAGCGTTTTCTGATGGTCAGTGGTCGCGAAAAGCTGGAAGCGCTGACCCGCATTCTTGAGGCAGAAACGTTCGATGGCATGATCGTCTTTGTGCGCACCAAATCGGCGACCGAAGAGATCGCAACCAAACTGGAGGCGCGCGGATTTTCCGCAGCAGCCCTGAACGGTGATATCACCCAGAAAATGCGTGAGTCGACGGTTAACCGCCTGAAGAGTGGCACGATTGATATCGTTGTAGCTACTGATGTGGCAGCACGCGGGCTGGATGTAGACCGAATTTCGCATGTGATCAACTACGACATTCCTAACGATACTGAACCCTATGTTCACCGCATCGGCCGCACCGGCAGGGCGGGACGTAAAGGTGATGCTATTCTCTTTGTAGCACCACGCGAGAAACGCATGCTTTACAGTATTGAGCAAGCGACGAAGCAGAGGATCGAGCAGTATGAAATGCCGACCACTGAAAGCATTAACAATAAACGCATTGGCGAGTTCAAGCAGCGCATTTCTGATACGCTGGCATCAGATGAAGACATGACGCTGTTTGCCCAGATTGTTGAGCAGTACCGGGTCGAACATGATGTTTCTGATGCTCAGATCGCTGCAGCACTGGCCCGCATGGCTCAGGGTGATAAATCACTTCTGCTTAAGGATCAGCCACGACGTACGCGCCCTGAGTCTCGTGATGGTTCAGATCGCAATCCACGATTCGAAGCTGATGATAAACGCAGGAGCATGAGCAGAAGCCGCAGCGAGACATCGGATTCATCTGATCGCGCACCTCGCAGAGAGAGGTCTGCAGCTACGTTTAGCGGCCCCAGGCCTGAGAGGGGCATGGCGCGCTACCGTATTGAGGTCGGTGAAACGCACGATGTGAAACCGGGCAATATCGTTGGGGCTATTGCCAACGAGATGGGTCTGGATTCCGAATTTATCGGTAATATCCAGATTATGGATGATCACAGCACTGTCGACCTGCCGGAAGGCATGCCCAATGAGCTGTTCAAGCAGTTTCGTGAAATTCGGGTTGCCGGGCGTACGCTTGATGCCACCTGCCTGAGTGACTCCGGGGATTCCAGGCCTGCGCCTACGAAAAAACGGAGTGTTGGACCGGCCGGACCAAGGGGTGGCAAGCGTCCACCGCGTCAGGGCAATGGACCAAGAGGCGGGAGCAAGCCACCCCGCAGGAAGTAAATCGACCTGCTCACCGGTAAAAGACAAAAGCCGCTCCTCCTTGGGGCGGCTTTTTTTTATGCATGAGCCAAAATAATCGACCTCCTCAATAGATGAAACGTGTTGTTTTCCAAAGTGATTGTCAGCTAGTCTAAGTCGCTGGGATAGGAGCTTTGCATATGGGATTTCTAAATAACTTAAAAATTCGCGAAAAATTACTGCTTGGATTTGCAGTGGTCGTTTTGCTTTTCGCGCTCTCTTCGGCATTTACTTTGATCCAGGTCTCCGAGATTAACAAGGTCACTCGTTCTATGGCTGAAAGGGACGCGCCGGCCTGGGATGCGATTATGGAAGCTAAGGTCGAAGTGCTACAGGGACACCTCTGGCTTGAAGAGACCTCCTTAGGAAAGAGAGCGGAAGAGAAAGAGAAGATTTTTGCTCACTTTGAAGAGGCTCGCTGGCTCGGGGGCGCACTTCTTAATGGCGGTGAAAATAGCGAAGTAAAGGTTATCGCAATCGAGGACTCTGTTGTGCGAGCTTCAGTAAGCAAGTTCATGAATGACTTGTCGGCTTTTGTGGCTCTGGCTGAACAGCGCTATGGAGATGTTGGAGAAAGCGCCGCCGACATGGTGTCTGATAAACGCCTGGATTCGGTGTTTAATGAGAAATTTGCAGTTCTTCTGGATGATTTGAGTAAAGCTGAGGATGAACTCGCAAAAACCATCGCTGCAAATAATAAGGTGTCACAGGATTTGATCGAGCAGGAGATCCGCTCCATTATTATTGAACTTATTATCTTGTTGATTGTCAGTATCTTCATCGCCGTATTTATCAGCCAGCGTGTTGTGGCCCAGCCACTGAAGCAGATCTCTGACATGGTTCAGCGTGTTGCTGATGGAGACCTGACTGCGGTCTCTAGCATTAATACCAAGGATGAACTTGGCTTACTCTCTGAAGCGGTAAACACGATGGTCAGCAAGCTCTCCATGCTGGTATCCCGGGTGCAGAAGTCCGGGATACAGGTGGCCAGCTCCGTGACTGAAATTGCTGCATCCACCAAAGAGCAGGAGGCGACCGCCACTGAACATGCAGCAACCACCAGTCAGGTCGCTGCCTCAGTCAATGAAATTTCGGCCACATCCAAGCAGCTGGGGCAAGCGACCGAAGAGGTGACCCACCTCGCACTGGGGACAGCAGAATCGGCCAGTGAAGGGCAGGAGATCCTGGCTAGCCTGGATGCCACCATGAATCACATGGCCAAGGCTTCCGGTTCAATTGCAGACAAGCTGGCGGACCTGAATGAGAAGGCGAGCAATATTGGCAACATGGTTCTGACGATTAACAAGGTGGCAGATCAAACCAACCTTCTCTCTCTTAATGCGGCAATCGAAGCTGAAAAAGCGGGTGAATATGGAAGAGGTTTCGCTGTCGTGGCCACTGAAATCAGGCGCCTTGCGGATCAGACGGCTGTGGCCACCTATGACATAGAACAGATGGTTGGCGAGGTGCGCTCAGCTATTTCTGCGGGTGTTATGAGCATGGATAAGTTTGCAGAAGAGATTCATAGCAGTGTGAGCGAAGCAAAAAATGCAGGCGTGCAGTTGGAGAAGATTATCGATCAGGCACAGGCTCTGGCACCACATATTGAATCTGTGAACGAAGGTCTGCAGGCGCAGGTTGAAGGGGCTGAGCAGATTAGTGAGGCCATGAGTGCCCTGAGAGAGGCAGCACAGCAAACCGCAGAGTTTGTCCGCCATTCGAATGACGCGATTGGTGAGCTCAATGAGGCCGCCCGCGGTATGCAGGAGGGCGCGGCGATATTCAAGGTGAAAGCGTGAAGCTCCGGTCAGGCAACGGATAATACGAAAATCATGCTTCTACTCTGCTTCTCTATGGATGATGAACGTTATGCGCTGGAGGTATCAAAGGTGCACAAGGTCATTCCCCGGGTCAGTATGAAAAAAATACCCAAGGCACCTGATTGGGTTGCCGGGGTGATGCATTACCAGGGCAGCAGTGTGCCAGTTATCGACCTGTGTGCCTTGAGCCTGGCAAGGAAGTGCCGGCAGAGGCTGAGTAGCCGAATTATTCTGGTGAATTACAGAGCCGGTAACAATGAGGAGCATCTGCTTGGACTTCTGGCCGAGCAGGTTAACGAAACCATGCGGCGGCAAGAGGAAGATTTCAGCGCTACAGGTCTGGACTCTCCAAAAGCCCCCTATCTGGGTGGTGTTGCCCGCGAGCAGGATGGTTTGATTCAATGGATTGAAATAGACAAGCTCCTACCCGGTAAAGTGCAGGAGCTTCTTTTTCAAAGTCATTTGGGAGAAGAGCATTGAGCGCGGATAGAATCGCATCGATGTTACAGGAGGCGATGGGGCTGGATCAGGCCAGTGTCGGCTCCGGGGTCATCCTCAATGCTATCCGTAAGCGAATGCGTGAAACAGGTGTGAGCGATGAAAAGCGGTTTCTGGCCCTGTTGAATGATTCACCAGATGAGATGAAAGCCATGATTGAGGAAGTCGTTGTACCGGAAACATGGTTCTTTCGTAACGATGCTGCCTTTCAGCTTATGGTGAAACACCTCTCTGGAAAGTGGAAACGTGCACACCCAAGCAGAACCCCCCGCCTGCTTAGCATACCCTGCTCCACTGGAGAGGAGCCCTATTCGATGGCCATGGCACTGCTTGATGCCGGTTATAAAACCGATGAATTTCACATCGATGCGATAGATATCAGTAGCCAAAACCTGAATAAAGCCCAGAAGGCCGTGTACGGAAAGGGTTCATTCCGTGGAGAACATCTGGATTTCCGCCAGCACCATTTCAATAAGATAAAAACAGGTTATGCGCTTGAATCTCAGGTTCGCCGGGCAGTCAACTTCCACCAGGCCAATATCCTGGATCATAGCCAGGTCAACAGATTCGGTTCCTACGATATTATTTTTTGCCGCAATCTTTTAATTTACTTTAATCAGCCTGACCGTGATAGGACCGCCAGAATTCTGTCTGCCATGCTAAATCAAGATGGGTTTCTGTTTGTCGGTCATGCTGAAACAGGCCTTATGTGGAAAGAGCGCTTCGCTGCTGTCCCTCACTCTATGGCCTTTGCTTATCGCCCTCTGGGTAGTGACGAGGCTGCTCGCACCTCCCGCCCTAAATTGCGAGCCCTGTCCCGGGTGCCCGTAATTCCCAAACCTAAGAAGCCTGATTCACTCCACAGGCCCGCAAAGAAAAAACCAACCCGGCCTTTGTCTGCTGTTTCAGACCGGAAAATCGAAAGCATGAAAGTAAAGCAAGAAAAGGGAGCCATGCTTGAAGAGGCCTCCAGGCTGGCGGATAAGGGGTTGCTTGAGGAGGCGCTCCAGCAATGCGAAGACTTTCTTAAGGAGAAGGGCAACTCGGCCCAGGCATGGTTTCTTATGGGCCTTATTCTCGATACGCAGGGGGATAAAGAGCGGGCCAAGGAGGGGTTTCGTAAAGCTTTATACCTGGACCCGAATCATTATGAGGCGCTTGTACACCTTGCACTGTTACTCGATCAGCTTGGTGAGCTCAAGGCTGCGCAGCAGTTGCGCAGCCGAATTCAACGTCTGCAAGGCCACCTGAGGTCTAACCCATGACCTCGCCAAAAATCAAACCTGAGTTTGAAATAGACGATTGCTGGAAAAGGATCGGGGTATGGGGAGACAAACAGTGTCCCGAACTGATCAGCTGCCACCACTGCCGTAATTGTGAGGTCTACTCCCGAGCCGGCCGTCAGCTGCTGGATAGAAGGCCTCCTGCAGGTTATATGCAGGCTTGGACAAAACAGCTAGCAGAGCCGCAGCAAGAGTCGATGCCAGGGCAGGTTTCGCTATTTATCTTCCGTATAGGACCGGAGTGGTTTGCCATTCCCACCCGGCAGCTGGCCGAGGTGCTGGAATTACGCAATGTGCACAGTATTCCCCATCGCAGTAATCCAATCCTTCTGGGGCTGGTTAATGTTCGTGGAGAGATGCAGTTATGCGTCTCAGTTGGAAAATTACTCGGCGTAGATAAAGATTTTACAAAAGAAGAATCGGATGACAGCAAGGCAATTGGTCGCTTGCTTCTCATTTCCTTGGAGGGGGAGAGGTTGGCCTTTTATGTGAGTGAAGCGTGTGGTATTCACTCCTACCATCCAAGTGAACTGCGAGAGTTGCCTTCAACACTGCCTGAGGAGACAAGCGTCAACAGCAAGGGGCTGTTACGCTGGAATGGGCACCATGTCGCAGTGCTGGATGAGAAAATCCTGTTTGAGAAGCTGCTGAGGAGTATTCAGTGAACGATGATCTGAGCGGCTTCTCCATGATGGAGCTCTTCCGTGTTGAAACGGAGAACCAGGCTGCAGTACTGAGTGAAGGACTGCTGGAGCTGGAGCGTGATCCACTGGCAGCAGATACCCTCGAAGCTCTGATGCGAGCAGCCCACTCCATCAAGGGGGCAGCACGAATCATCAGTCTTGATGGTGCGGTACGCATTGCGCATCAGATGGAGGACTGTTTTGTTGCTGCCCAGGGAGGCCTGATCGTACTTGGCGCAACAGCCGTTGATGTCCTGCTCTCTGGCGTGGACATGCTTTCGCAGATATCAAACCTGCAGGAGAGCGAAGCAAATTCATGGTTCGAAGGCCATGATGTGGAGATCAATGCGCTTGTTGCGGGCATGGCTGCGATTCTGGATGCGGAACCGGAAGAAGCTGAAGAGCAGGGCTCTAATAGCAAACGAGTGCAACAGAGCACTGCAGAAAATGATGTGGATTCAGCTGCTAAAGTTAAAACGCCAGTTGTAGAGGATAGGCCGGAAGATGTTGGCCGGGATGAATCCAAGGATCGGGTGCTGCGCCTGAGCTCAGAACATCTTGATCGCATGCTTGCCCTGGCAAGTGAGATGCAGGTGGAGTGGCAGTGGCTCAGGCCATTCTCCGACTCCATGTTGCAGCTTAAACGCCGCCTCTCTGAACTGGAGAAAATGTTGAGTGGCCTGGAGCCCTCTGTCTCTGAGGTGGATTCATCTACAGGTAGTGCCAGATTGAAAAGTGTCCAACGCAAAGCAGAGCAGTGCCGGCTATTGCTTGCAGAGCAGCAGGAGGACCTTGAAATGCATAGCCGCTATGTCTCCAGCCTGTCGCATCGTCTCTATCATCAGACGGTTGCCAGTCGTATGCGCCCTTTTGGTGATGGCGTGCCTGGATTCAGGCGGATGGTGCGGGATCTGGCAAGAGACCTGGGTAAAAAGGTGCGTTTGGAGATCACAGGGCTCGAGACTTCAGTAGATCGGGACATTCTTGAGAAAATTGAATCGCCACTGAATCACCTGATTCGCAATGCCATTGATCACGGGCTCGAAATACCCGAAGAACGCCGAAGTCAGGGTAAACCCGAAGAGGGGGTGATTCAGCTCGAAGCGATACATCAATCTGGTATGTTGCGTATTTCAGTAAGTGATGATGGGCGAGGAGTGGATCTCGATGCATTAAGGGAGAAAGTGATCCGTAATGGTCATGCGACCAAAGAGATGGTGGATCGAATGACTGAATCCGAGTTGATGTCATTCCTATTTCTTCCCAAATTCACCATGAAGGAGAAGGTGACTGAAATTTCCGGTCGTGGCGTGGGCCTGGATATTGTTGCCAGTATGATCCGGGATGTGCGCGGCACATTGCATAGCAGCGCCCGAAATGGGGCGGGCATGCGCTTTGAACTGCTGCTGCCCATCACGCTTTCGGTTGTTCGCGCATTGTTGGTGGATATTGGCGGGGAGCCATACGCCTTCCCTCTCGTCCATATCAATCGGACACTGAAGTGCAGGATTGATGAGATTGAGCGCATTGAAGGACGCCAGTATATCACTCTGGGATCTCAGCAGATTGGACTTGTTTCGGCCAGAGAAGTTCTGGGGCTGCCGCCGGAGGCAGGCAGCAGCGACAGCTATTCAATTGTTGTTGTAGGCACAATGGAGTCACTCTATGGCCTGATTGTAGACGATTTTCTCGGCGAGAGAGATCTGGTCGAGAAGGTGCTGAACCCTAGGTTGGGTAAGGTGAAGGATATCAGTGCCGCTGCAGTGACGGCTGATGGATCCCCAATCCTGATCTTTGATGTTAATGACCTGCTTCGCTCGATCGCCAAGCTTATTGGCGATGGGAAGCTTGGTCGCGTCAGTCAGGGTGGTGGTTCCAGCGGCAAGGCTGTTGCCAAGCGTATTCTGGTGGTTGACGACTCGCTTACCGTTCGGGAGGTGGAGCGCAAGCTTCTGGTTTCTCGTGGATATGAAGTTGAAGTCGCAGTGGACGGTATGGATGGACTGAACACGGTTCGCTCAGGTGGATTTGATCTGGTGATCAGTGATGTGGACATGCCACGTATGGATGGCATCGAATTCGTCAGCCTGATTAAGAGTGATGTCAGGCTCAGGGATACGCCGGTGATTATTGTCTCCTACAAGGAGAGTGATGAGGATCGTATGCGTGGTCTTGATGCGGGCGCTGACTCCTACCTGACAAAAAGCAGTTTTCATGATGAAACCCTGCTGGAGACAGTGGTGGATCTGATTGGCAAGGCAAGCTAGGAAAGGCGATGTTTTGCAGGATTAAATGCCTGAAGCGTGAGGGAAGCCTATGAGAATTGGCATCGTAAATGATATGCCCATGGCCTTGGAGCTGTTACGGCGAATCATATCCAAAATGCCCGAGCATGAGGTTGCCTGGTTCGCTTTGGACGGCGAAGCGGCGATATTGAAATGCAGCAAGGACAGGCCGGACCTGATATTGATGGATTTGATCATGCCCGGCATCAACGGCGTGGAAACAACGCGTCGAATCATGCAGGAAACCCCATGTGCAATCATGGTGGTCACAGCATCGGTTGAAGCTAACCAGGCGCTGGCCTTTGAGGCGCTCTCTGCAGGTGCTATTGATGTGGTCAAAACGCCGGTAGCCTCTATAGAGGAGGAGTTCGCTCCTTTTCAGAAAAAAATATACAACATCAGTCGAATTGTTGGTAATGGTGAGACGGCTGCTGAGAGCAATATTAACAGTAGAGAATCGGCTGTCAGCAACAAGGCTGAAGAGGTATCGGAGGCGCTATTAATTGGTATCGGTGCCTCAACGGGGGGGCCGGCTGCCGTGGTTGAAGTGCTCAAGTCTTTGCCGGCATCATTTCCGGCGGCTCTGGTTGTCGTCGTTCATGTGGATGAAGAGTTTGCTCCCGGCATGGCTGAATGGATGAATAGTCAGATCAACCTGCCAGTCCATCTGGTGCGGGAAGGGGAGCGTCCCAAGGCTGGGGAGGTCTTGTTTGCTGCGACCAATGAGCACCTAGTGTTGAATCATTATCAAAAGTTGCACTACACTCCTGAGCCAGTGAGCTGCCACTATCGGCCATCTGTGGATGCCTTCTTTTCCAGCCTTACCCGGAACTGGAGGGGCGGTGCGATAGGCGTTTTGTTGACCGGTATGGGGCGCGATGGGGCGCAAGGCTTGAAAAGTATGCGTGAGAATGGCTGGCAGACCATTGCTCAGGATGAGGGAAGTTCCGCTATTTATGGCATGCCCAAGGCTGCCGCTATGATTGGTGCAGCCAGCAAAATTCTCTCATTAGAGAATATTGGCCCTGAGCTGATTCGCATGACCAAGAAGCTATGAACAGGAAGTTGCGCGGCTATGGCTGCATATTTGGAGAGAGCTATGACCTACAGTAATATCGAAAAAACTGGAGCTGATAGAACGTTTGCGCCGCACTCTATTATGGTGTTGCTGGTTGATGATCAACCAATGATTGCCGAGACCATTCGTCGCATGCTTGATGGTGAGGATGATATCGATTTTCATTACTGTTTAGATGCCGAAGAGGCGTTGAATATGGTTGCCGCAATTCATCCGACGCTAATTCTTCAGGATTTGATCATGCCGCAGGTGGATGGGCTTGATTTGGTGAGCCAGTACCGCAGTCATCCTGAATGCAAAGAGATCCCAATTGTTGTGCTTTCTGCCAGAGAGGACCCCAATGTCAAAGCAGAGGCTTTTGCTCGGGGCGCTAATGATTATGTGGTTAAGCTTCCGGATAGAGTTGAGCTGCTCGCCCGGATTCGCTATCACTCACAATGGTATATTCACAAACGCCAGCGGGATGAGGCATACCGCTCTCTTCAGGAAAGCCAGAGGCAGATGGAGAGCATGAACCTGAAGCTGATGCATCTCTCCACACATGACAGCCTGACCAATATTCCCAATCGCTATCATTTTGATCAGATGTTCAGTGGTGAATGGAGTCGCTCTGGGCGCGACAAAACACCTGTTTCCATTATCATGATAGATATTGACGAGTTCAAAAAATATAACGATGCGCTGGGTCATCCAGCTGGAGATAAGTGCCTTGCGGCAGTGGCAAATGTGTTGTCTAATATTTTGAAGCGACCTGCCGATCTTGTTGCCCGCTACGGGGGAGAGGAGTTTGTGGTTCTTCTGCCGGGCACGGGTGCCGAAGGGGCAAAAAGCATTGCTGAGAAGATGGCGTCCGAGGTGGAGGCGTTGAGGGTGCCGCATCCCGGTTCATCTGTATCAGACCATATCACCATCAGCCTTGGGGTTGCCACCTCTGTCGCAGACAAGTCAGGGCGACCGGATCGTCTGTTACATGACGCAGATGAGGCGCTGTATGTTGCCAAGAAAGGTGGCCGCAATCAGATCAGGATGGCGAAATAGTGGCAGACCAGAAGATAAATGCGGGTATAGGTGTGCCAGCCAAGGCACCTTTCCGGGTGCTGCTGGTGGATGATCAGGCCATTATATTTGAAGCCGTACGTCGCATGCTCTCAGCTGCCAATGATATTGAGTTGCACTATTGTGGAGAAGGTGCAAAAGCCTTGCAGATGGCGAGTGAGGTCAAACCTGATGTCATCCTGCAGGATCTAATCATGCCTGATGTGGATGGCCTGATGCTTGTGAAATTCTACCGTGCCAATGCGGCGACAACCGAGATTCCGGTTGTCGTGCTCTCCTCCAAGGAGGAGGCCAAAACCAAAGCTGAAGCCTTTCATTGTGGCGCCAACGATTATCTGGTTAAGCTGCCGGACCAGATCGAAATGCTGGCCCGCCTGCGTTACCATGCCAAAACCCATAAAACGCTGTTGGAACGAAATGCTGCTGTAGAGGAGTTAAAGCGAATCTCGCTTACTGATGGGCTCACTAAGATTAACAACCGCCGCCATTTCGACATGACGCTGCTCGGAGAATTCAAGCGTGCCAGGCGTGAAAAGTCGTCACTCGCAGTGGTGATGCTGGATGTGGATCACTTTAAGCAGTTTAACGATAATTACGGCCATCAGGCTGGCGATGAGTGCCTGGTACAGGTGGCTGAGGCTCTGCAGTCTTCAATCAGTCGGCCTGCAGATATGGTTGCCCGATATGGCGGTGAAGAGTTTGTCGCGATCCTGCCGGATACCAGTCGCGAAGGTATGCTTCATGTTGCTGAAAAAATCCGCCAAGCTGTCTTTAATCTGCAGATACCGCATGAGTATTCATCTGTGGAGAGTGTCGTTACGGTAAGTCTTGGTGTTGCCCAGATGATGCCGGCTCCTGAAGCAGAAGATTCGCAGGTGGAATTACTGATCAAGCTCGCCGATCAGGGGCTTTATGAGGCCAAAGAGTCAGGTCGCAACCGTATAGCTGGGGTGAATTAAGGGGGGGGGTGGCTTGGCAATGACTATGGTGACCGTGGAGTAAACAATCTGGAGTGAAGGCTTGGCCCGCATGTGTTGTAATGGCTTTCTAATCACTCCATGTTAGCTGTCACAGCAGGGGTGATCGTCGTCAACCAGTGCAATCAGTGTGTCGACCACGAGTTCATCGTAAAGCAGGTTTTTGTTCTGTTTTAGCTCTTCAAGCGCCTTTTCCACGCCTTTAGCGGGCCTGTATGGGCGATGGGATGACATCGCCTCAAAAACATCGGCGACGGAAATTATTTTTGCTTCCAGGCTGATCTGGCTCGCTATCAATCCATCCGGATAGCCCGAACCGTCCATGCGCTCATGATGGTGGTGGATGATATCCAGAATTGTCTCCGGCACCTTCGACTTGCTCAATATCTCGTAGCCCACCTGGGAGTGGCACTGGATCAGGGCAAACTCCTGTTCAGTGAGCCTGGTGGGTTTGTTGAGTATCTCTGCTGGCGTCTGGATTTTTCCAATGTCGTGAATCATTGCTCCAAGCCGGATATTCCTGATCTGCTCATCTTCCAGCCCCATGGATTCAGCGATGGCGACACTGATGTCGGCTACCCGGCGCTGGTGGCCTGCCGTATAGGGGTCGCGGGCCTCCACGGCTTTAGAGATCGCCACGACTGTGTCTTCGAGAAGCACTGCCTGTTTGACAAGCGAATCCTCAAGCTGCTTCTGCTTGCGGTCCCGGTCTTGTATGCCATAGAGGATCGGTGCTGTGTGATCGGCAATGCTCTGTAGCATTTCAATGTGGCTTTCCCGGTAGTCGCCCTCTTTGTTGGCGACCTGTATCAGACCGATCACCTTCTCCTGGTAGACAATCGGCATGGTGGCGTGTCGGCTGATGGGGAACACCCCTTCCGCCTCTTTGCTGGAGGGGTTGTTGCTGAAGCTCTCCTTCTTCTCCCTGATGGCGGCTGCCCAGGCGTGATTACGCCACTCCTCTTTTGGGAATACGTGGGTGTTGCCGCGCAGTTGATATCCCACCCAGAGTCCGTGAGTCATGCTGGGGACGACAAGATCCCCAGCTTCGTCGATATAACCGAATGCGCCAGATTTACTGTTCATCATACGCAGGATAACAACCAGTACCTTGTCGTAGATGTCTGCACCACGGTATTTCAGGAATGCCTCGGTGATCTCTTTGTTGGCCCTAAGTAGCTGCTCCTGCCTTTTTTTCTCGGTGATATCCGAGAAGGTAATAACCGATCCGGTCAGTCGCTTCTCCCTGCTGTAGATCGGGGTGCTGGTGTAGCGAACAGGGAACCCTGTACTGTCATGTCTCCAGAAATAGTCCTCGCCCCGATGAGGTCGCGCACTCTGCTGGCCCTGATAGAACGGGCAGTCACGTTCATCATAGTGGGAGCCATCCGGATGTGAGTGGTGCCAGGTGATATGGCTATCGCGGCCGATCAGTTCGTCACCAGAGTAGCCGAGCATTTCCGTTGCAGCAGGATTTACAAAGGTGTGCCTGCCTTTGAGGTCGATGCCGAATACCCCTTCAGCGGTAGAGTTGAGGATCAACTCTTCGCGATGGTTGCGCCACTGTTTGACGCCCATCGCCCGCCTCAGTCGGGCGATGGTGCGCTGGCCGTAGTAGGCGAATATGCCGATTAGGAAGAGCGTGGAGAGGCGCATGAGCAGGCTGTCGAGATCTGAGGGGAGGAGTGCTTCCTGCCACGTATCCTGTTGAATATATCGGTGAATGAGGGTTTCGGCTCCCCAGTAAGCCGAGGTGACGATGACAATGGCTTTGTAGAAACCCAGTCGGTCTAATGTTCGAAATGGCCTCATTATTCTCCTCTGTTCCTGAGCTCTGCTCACGCATTTGCAGCAAAGCATGGCAGCATCTGGGCGGAGTGCCGTATCGTTATTATAGCAGGTTAAACTTATGACCGTGCTGCCAGCAAAAGAGAGCTATAGTTGTCCGGTCTGTTGAGAGGGAATGAATGGAAAAAGGGCGATATCAAGCCATCAAAAAAGTGAAGGATGAGGTATAAGGTGTGCATCGGTGTCTGCACTGTCCTGCTCCTCTGTTCAGGACCAGAGGAGCAGGTTTTACCGTTTTGCAGGGCCTCTTCTTTGATGGCGTCGAGGGCTTGAGGGCGATTTTCTCCCGTGGCCCGGCCTGCCCATTGATGAGTCAGGAATCAGTTGATCCGGGCCGTTGCCGATCAGGTCGCTGCGGCCCATCTTCTTAAGAGTGTCGCGAAGCAGCGGCCAGTTGACCGGGTCGTGATACCTGAGGAATGCCTTATGTAGGTCGCGCTGTTTTTTCCGCCTGGGGCTGAATACCCGTTCTGATCCCCTGCCGATCTTACGCAGCGGGTTACGGCCGGAATGATACATTGCACTTGCCGTAGACATTGGCGATGGCAGGAAGGCCTGTACCTGGTCGGGCCTGAAGCTGTTGCGCTTCAGCCATAGAGCCAGGTTGAGCATGTCCTCATCGGTTGTTCCGGGATGGGCTGCAATAAAGTAGGGGATGAGGAACTGCTTTTTGCCCGCCTTCTTCGAGTAGCGCTCAAATAATTTTTGGAAGCGATCAAAGCTACCGATACCGGGTTTCATCATTTTATTTAGAGGGCCATCTTCGGTGTGCTCGGGCGCGATTTTTAGATAGCCGCCGACATGGTGGGTTACCAGTTCCTCGATATATTCCGGTGACTCCACCGCCAGGTCATAGCGCAGTCCTGAAGCGATAAAGATGCGTTTGATGCCGTGAAGCGAGCGCGCCTTGCGATACAGCTTAATCAATGGCGCATGGTCGGTGTTCAGGTTTTTACAGATGCCGGGAAATACGCACGATGGTTTGCGGCAGGCAGCTTCAATCTCGCGAGAGCTGCAGGCCAGTCTGTACATGTTCGCAGTAGGTCCTCCGAGGTCGGATATCGTGCCTGCAAATCCCGGTGTTTTATCGCGGATATTTTCGATCTCTCTGAGAATTGAGCCCTCCGAGCGACTCTGGATGATACGACCTTCATGTTCGGTAATGGAGCAGAAGGTGCAGCCGCCAAAACAGCCACGCATGATGTTCACCGAGTACTTGATCATCTCATTGGCCGGGATATGTGCATTACCGTAAGATGGGTGTGGCAGGCGTGAATAGGGAAGGTCGAATACGGAGTCGATCTCATCTGTTGCCAGCGGGATGGGAGGAGGATTGATCCAGACATCGCGCTCGCCATGCCGCTGTACCAGTGCCCTTGCATTGCCGGGGTTGGTCTCCAGGTGCATCAGGCGTGAAGCGTGGGCATAGAGGACGGGATCGCCTTTTACCGCCTCATAGGAGGGGAGTCGAATGACAGTTTTCGCTCTGTTCAATCTGATATGGGAAAGGGGGATGGTGGTTTCAGTCTTCTTCTCGCCCGCTGTTGTCGCACACGTCGATGTGTCCTGAGCGCCTTTCATTGCATATGGGTCAGGGTGTTCGATCAGAGCGCCCGGGGTATCCACTTCGGTTGAGTCAAGCTCCGTCCAGCCTGATGGGATTTCGCGGCACATAGTTGCCGTTCCGCGGATGTCGGAGAGTTCCCTGATTGACTCACCAGCAGCCACTCTGTGGGCGATCTCAATAATCTGGCGCTCTCCATTACCGTAAACCAGCAGGTCAGCTTTGGAGTCGGGAAGTACCGAACGGCGTACTGTATCGGACCAGTAGTCGTAGTGGGCAATACGCCGCAGTGATGCTTCGATGCTACCGATAATTACCGGTACCCCTTTAAATGCCTCGCGACATCGTTGTGCATAAACCGTAACTGCGCGGTCCGGGCGTTTGCCTGCAATGCCGCCTGGCGTATAGGCATCATCGGATCGGATGCGCCGTTCGGAGGTGTAGTGGTTGACCATCGAGTCCATATTTCCTGCGGTAACACCAAAAAAGAGATTGGGTTTTCCGAGGGTTCGGAAAGCGTCCGCAGACTTCCAGTCGGGTTGTGAGATAATGCCAACCCGGAATCCCTGCGCTTCGAGCACGCGGCCAATGACAGCCATGCCGAAGCTGGGGTGGTCGATATAGGCGTCACCAGTAACAATAATGATATCGCAGCTATCCCAGCCAAGCTGTTCCAACTCAGCCATTGTCATTGGCAGATGCGAGGGGGGAGATAGATCAGGGCGGCATTTCGGCCAGCTGCTCAGGGGGCGAGGTTTGGGGGCGGTGAGGTGTACCATGGGCGCAGCCTAACAGCCAAACGGGATTGATGCTTATATCGGAAATGTGAGGGTATGGCAGAAGTGTGTCGTTAAGGTCTGCCGCAGCAGCGCTTGGTTTTCACTCCGCTGCCGCAGGGGCAGGAGCTATTGCGGCCGGCTTCGCTGACATCACAATCCCCGTCGAGGTAACGCCAGTTGCCGTCAACCTGTTCGAAACGGCTGGTTTCGTGCAGCACCATGACCTTCGAGTCTTCGCGGAACCCGGCGATGAACTCAACAGTGCTGGAGGTGGTTTTAACGATAGTAAGCCCCAGCCAGTCGGTGCTGGTTGGTGAAACGCGCGATGGACGTGTCTTTGGATGCCAGCTCTCATGCAGGTAGTCCCAGTAGCCCAGCACATAGGCCGAGTAGCGCGAGCGCATCAATGCTTCGGGGGTCACTGCAACTGCCCCTAGAATGGTCGGCTCGCAGCAGCTGGCGAACGACCTTCCGCTGCCGCAGGGGCAGGTTTTATCTGTCCCCATCAGTGTCATCCGGATCGATAATGTGGCGCACAATATCTTCCTCAGTGAAGTTTTCGCCGTTTACAGTTTTCTTCTGCAGTGAAATTCCAGCCTTGTGTACGGAGTCCTTGCTGTCTGAAATCAGGGGGTGCCAGTCGAATAGCGGTTTACCTTCATGAAGCCGGCGATAGGCACAGCTCTCAGGCAACCATGCATACTGTGCGTCTGAGAGTTTGCGGATATCCATGCAGTCGGGGACGATAGCTGTGCGTTGCGGGTAGTCAGTGCAGCGACAGGTTGCATCATTAAACAGGTGGCAGCGGATGTCGGTGTAGAGGATTTCTCCGCTATCTTCATCCTCAAATTTCCACACACAGCAGCGGCCACAGCCGTCGCAGAGACTTTCCCACTCATCATCAGACATCTCTGCCAGTGCTTTTTCTTTCCAGAACATCACGCTTCCACCTTTTGGTGCCAACACTACCCACATTCTCCCACTGATAAACACTCCTTATGTTCATTGGGGAAACAGCAGTGATGGCTGTGCCGCAATGATTCACTGTCCATTCATTCTGCTTTGGAGGGGGTTGACAAGGGTGGAATGGTGGCCAAGATTGGCATTTGGTGGGGATTTGTGGGTAAAGGTTGATTTCAAGGGTAAGGGCGAGGAACGAAACGTATGTTTCAGGGCGAGTTCAGCAACAATATGGACGACAAAGGGCGCGTAAGCATCCCTGCCGCTTTCCGTGATGCGCTGAAGAGCTGTCATGCCGAAGAGTCGATTATCATTACCCGTACGCCGCACTCACGCTGCCTGGTCGCATATCCGATACGTGAGTGGAAGCGACTTCAGACCCGTATCAACGCCACTCCTTCTAGCGAAGCACTGCGCGCCTATAAGCGCATCGTAATCAGTTCCGCACAGGAGTTTTCTCCAGACCGTCAGGGGCGCGTGCTTCTTTCTGCGGCCCTGCGTGAATATGCCTCTCTTGACCGTGCTGTTCAGTTTGCGGGTGCGGGTGAGACTTTCGAAATTTGGGACAAGGGCAGCTGGGACAGACAGCTTGAAGCTGATTTGGCGCTCGCCCAGAATTTCGAGCTCGGCCTCTGATGTGGGCGGCGATAAAAGCTATGCCGAACACATTCCTGTCCTGCGCGACGCCTTCATTGATGCGCTGTTCACCGACCCCGACGGGTATTATGTGGACTGCACCTTCGGGCGCGGAGGGCACAGTCGCGAGTTGCTTGCGAAGCTTTCCGAAAATGGGCGGCTGCTTGCCATCGATCGCGACCCTGAAGCTATTGCCGAGGGGGAGAGACTTGCTGAAGAAGATGGCCGCTTCTCAATTGTGCACGCAGATTTTGCCCGCCTTGGCGAAGCCCTTGACGAAAAGGGGTGGCATCAGGTGACAGGCGTTGGCTTCGATCTCGGCGTCTCATCGCCGCAGGTGGACAATGCTGAGCGCGGGTTTTCATTTCAAAAGAATGGTCCGCTGGATATGCGCATGGATTCATCCTCAGGACAGCCATTGTCGCAAATGCTGGAGCGTGTTTCCGAACGCGAACTGGCCGACATCATTTATCGTTTCGGTGATGAGCGTTACTCCCGCCGCATTGCCAAATCCATCCTTAATGCAAAACATGAGGGGAAGTTGAATTCAACCTCCGATCTGGAGAATGCCTGCTTCCACGCCACGCCAAAACAGGCGCGTCATGGCGGCGCACACCCTGCTACGCGCACCTTTCAGGCGCTGCGCATCTGGGTGAATGAAGAGATGGATCAGATCGATGTCGGCGTAAACGCGGCCATGGAGCACCTGAAGCCCGGCGGAAGACTGGCAGTGATCTCATTTCACTCCGGCGAAGACCGCCGCATTCGCGACCTGATTGAGGCGCAGGTACACCCGTGCAAATGTCCGCCACAGATGCCTATGTGCGTATGTGGCAAGATCCCTTCCATGCGCTGGTTGCAGAAGAAGCCTGTTCGTCCCAGTGATGCGGAGGTTGCCATTAACCCGCGCAGCCGCTCATCGCTGATGCGTATTGCCGAGCGCATATCCGAGGCCGAAGGTAGAAAGCTGGCAGGCTACAGTGGAGGTTCCCTCTAATGGCCTCCTTTCTGAAACCGTGGTTGCTGGTGCCGGTCCTGGCTGGGCTACTGGCCGCTGGCCAGATATGGCTCTCCCATCTGCGTTATGAATTGTCGCTGGAGACGCAGGCGTTGAGTGCCGAGAAGCAGATTGTACAGGGCGAGTCCAGCAAGCTCAGGCTTGAACTTGCCAGCATGACCCGTCCTGAGCGCTTGCGTAAGCTGGCGCAACAGAAGCTGGGCATGGCGCCGCCCCGCCCTGAACAGGTGGTGCATCCGTGAGCGACAAGCAACAGGTGTTCGTTCGCCGCCGCATCGAAGCGGTTGCAGGCCTGCTGGCTCTGGGGCTGGTGATGCTGCTGGTTCGTGCTGTCGATCTGCAGTGGCTGCAGGCTGATTACCTGACCTCTCTGGCAGAGAAGCAGCGTTATCGCCAGTTCACGGCTGTTGCACCGCGTGGGCCGATCTTGGATAGCAAAGGGCGCACGCTTGCCGAGAGTGTTGAGATTCCATCTATTGCGGCCATGGCCGATGAGGTGCCGGCAGGGCGCGTAAATGAGCTGGCCAGAGCACTGGGTCTTCCTTCTGAGAAAGTAGACCGTAAGCTGAACAAACGTCATGGATTTGTCTGGTTGGCGCGCCAGGTTCCACCCTCTATCGCCAGGAAGGTTATGGCACTGAATATCCCTGGCGTGCGTATGGAGACGGAGTGGCGGCGTTATCATCCGATGGGTCCGGAGACCGGCCATCTGCTCGGTTTTGTCGGCATTGATGGCAAAGGTCTGGAGGGCGTTGAGCGCAGCTGGAATGCAGCGCTGACAGGCGAGGCCGGCATTCGCCAGGTGCGCCGCGATGCGCGTGGCCACTCGCTGCCGGATGGTGTCTGGTTGCGTGAGGCAACAGCGGGAAAATCGATCAAGCTGACTACCGATGCTTCGATTCAGAGTATTGCCTATGCAGCACTGGCTGAAGGGGTGCGCAGCCAGAAGGCAAAGGGTGGGTCCGTCGTTGTGATGAGACCCAAAGACGGGGCGATTCTGGCGATGGTCAACTGGCCAGGTTATAACCCGAACAATTACCGTCAATATAAACCTGGGCAGTGGCGTAACCGTGCGGTTACTGATGTCTTTGAACCGGGCTCGACAATGAAACCATTTTCAGTGGCGGCAGCACTGGCTTCAGGAAAATGGCAGCCCGACTCGATTGTTTACTGCGAGAAAGGGGCGATGCAGGTTGCTGACTACACCATTCACGACGACCATCCCGAGGGGTGGCTGGATGTTACCGGCATCTTGGTCAAATCAAGTAATATCGGAGTGGCCAAAATGGCGCTCGATATAGGCGCTGATCCACTCCACGATATGTTAACAAAAGCGGGATTTGGGCAGCGAAGTCATATGGGGCTGGGCGGGGAATCGCCTGGCATTGTGCTCTCCCCAGATCGGTGGGGGCCTGTTGAAACGGCCAACATCGCCTTTGGACAAGGTATCGCTGTCACGCCGTTGCAACTTGCAGCGGCCTTTTCCGTTTTAGCGAATGAGGGTCTGTATGTCGCGCCAATGCTGGTTGAAGGCGGCATAGATGCACCTCAAAACGCAGGCCGCAGGGTGATGGATGCATCGATTGCCCGCCAGGTCATGAGCATGCTGGAATATGCGACCAGTGAAGATGGTACAGGCTCTAAAGCAGTGCCGGTAGGTTATCGCGTGGCTGGTAAAACAGGCACGGCACAGAAGCCGGACGCCAGAGGGCGCTACAGCAAGGGGAAATATACGGCTGTGTTTGCAGGTGTGGCACCAGTGGACGACCCGCAGCTGGTGATTGTTGTGGTGATCGATGAGCCGCAGAAGAGCATGTACGGTGGGCAGGTTGCTGCACCTGTATTCCGCCATATTGCAGAGAGCGCACTGCCTTATCTCGGCGTTCCTGCGCAGATTACAAATCAGGGGCAGTGGCAGGCGATGGAGATTGCCACCGAGGCGCCTGTCTTTGCTGCCGATAGCACTTACGGCATGTCGATGCGTGAGGTGCGCCGCTTTGCTGCATCACGCGGACTTCGCCTGCATGTGCGTGGCTCAGGCTGGGTGACCCGCCAGAAGCCAGCGAACGTGGCTTCCCTGAATAGCGGTGAGGAGCTTGAGGTGTGGCTGAATGAGTAGCCACCTGCAAGCGCATGCCGCCGAACTGGCGCACGGATTCTCTCTTTGCGAGCTTGCCGAGGGGCTTGGTCACCTTGATATGGATGGGGCCGATGATGTGCTCATCATGGGCATCTGTGACGACTCGCGCCATGCCAAGCCGGGTTATGCCATGCTCTGCCTGCCGCGTGCGGAGGGCCGGGCCAGCGAATTTGCAGAGAGTGCGAGAGAGCTCGGGGCGACTGCGATCATCAGTGTTGGCATACCAGTCGACACACAACTTCCTAGCCTTCATCTCGACTCCATGGGTCAGGCGGGAACATTGCTTCGCCGTATGTTCAAAACCGAGCAGGCAGGCGCACACCTTTATGGCATCACCGGAACCGATGGTAAAACCAGCGTGACCTGGATGCTGCGTGAGGCACTTTCCCGCTATCAGCAGCAGCCGGTGTGGAGCACAGGCACGCTGGGCCTGATGCGCAGTTCCGATGATATTCGTGACATCGGCAATACCACGCCATCGCTATTGACGATGCATGCAATGCTCGCTGAAGCCTGTCGGGAACATGTGCATTCAGTTGTGAGTGAAATCTCATCCCACGGCATCGCACAGTCACGTATTGCAGGTCTCGATTTCAGGACCGCAATCTGGACCAGCATGGGGCACGACCACCTGCAGGATCACGGTGGTTATGGACCCTATCTGGCAATCAAGGCTGGATTTGTTTGTGACTGTGGCAGCCATGGCGGTAATGTGATTGCCAATGCCGACCATGCCGATATCCGTGAAAGGGCCCCTGCCTCTTCACGTTGGTATGGGCATGGACTCTCCCGTGATGATGTGGATATGGGCTGGGAACAGGAGTTGCCAGGCATGCTGCGGTTGCGCAGTCGTGGAGAAGAGGTGGTGATCGAAGACATCCCGCTCGGTGATTTCCATGCTGAGAATGTTGCTTGCGTTGCACTGATATTGATGGTGTCACAGGACATCGGACTGCAAGAGCTGCCTGAACTTCTCTCAGGCATAACCGCACCTCCAGGACGCATGCAGGATGTGCTGGCCGGTTATGGCCAGGTGTTTATCGATTATGCTCATACCCCTGAGGCACTGGAGCGCTGTCTGAGGGCGGCCCGTAAGCTGGCCCGCAATCGGCTGATTGTCGCATTCGGATGCGGCGGTGAACGCGACCGCGAAAAGCGACCGCAAATGGGTGAGATCGCAGTCGAGTTTGCCGATGCGGTGTGGATTACATCCGACAATCCGCGCGGAGAGCTGCCTGCCGTTATCGCATCGGAGATCGAGTTTGGCATGCAGAAGCCCTATCGGGCTGAGGTGCACCTGCAGCTGGACCGCGACAAGGCGATTGGCGAGGCGGTCGCTGCGCTTGCGGAAGGAGATATCCTGGTGATTGCCGGTAAAGGGCATGAGGCCTACATGGAGGTGTGCGGCAGGCGCATGCCATGGAGCGATGCCGAGGCAGCCGAGAAATATCTGCGCAGAAAAAACAGTGGAACGGGCTTGGTTTCCGAAGGTGAAGATATATGCGCATGAGCGGAGCCGATATCATGAATGCTACCGGTGGCAGCTGGCACGGTGCTACTCCCGAAGTTATTACCGCCATCGCAACGGATACGCGCGACTTCAAGACGGGTCAGGTATTCCTTGCCCTGCGCGGCCCGAATTTCGATGGCCACACCTTTGCTGCACCAGTGGCTGACCGGGCGCTGGCGTTGATCGGCGACCGGGAAGGGGTGTCGCTCTGGTCCGGCATTGATACCAGCAAGCTTGAGGTGGATGATACCCTGCAGGCGCTCGGTGATATCGCGCACGCCTGGCGGATGCGCCTTGAGCATACAACAGTCATCGCAATCACCGGTTCATATGGTAAAACCAGCCTGCGTACAATTCTGGAAACAGGTTTCGCCGCTTTGGGACTTAATGTCTCTGCGACTCGTGCCAACCTGAACAACCTGATCGGTGTACCCCAGACATTACTGGCCGTGCCTGAGGATGCTGAGATTGCCGTGATTGAATGTGGTATCAGCGAGACAGGAGAGATGGCACGTCTGGCTGCCATGGTGCAGCCGGATATAGCTATCCTTACAGGTATGACTGCCGCGCACGCGGAAGGGCTCGGCGGCCTGGCCGGGGTGGTCAGGGAGAAGGCACTGCTTCTCGAGCATCTGAGCGGAAATGGCTGGAGCGGGCTGGGCGAAGGCGTAGCGGATCTTTTGCGTGCAAATCATATTTCTCTGCCTGAGCAGGCACTAACTCTCGATGCTGATGAAGAGAAGGATTCGGTCAGCTGGCAACTCGTAGGGCGAGAGTTGCTGATGCGGTGGAGAGAAGAGGAAGCCTCAATGGCGCTGGCGCTGCCTGCCGCTCACTGGGCTGCCAACATCGCCTTTGCCGCATCGATTATACTGCGTTATCTCAATGGTCGTGACAGGAAGGCAGGTCTTACTGAAGTAGTGGCTGCCATCTCCAGTTGGCAGCCGCCAGCGGGGCGGATGCAGCAGTGTGAAGGTTTGAATGGCTGCCTTGTACTGGACGATTGCTACAACGCCAATCCTGTTTCAATGCAGGCTGCAATCGATACGCTGCGCGCACTTGATGGCGGCAGGATTGCGATTCTGGGTGACATGGGCGAACTGGGTGAAGGCTCCGAGAAGGCGCATGGCAGCATCGACATTCAGGGGCTTGATCGCGTTTACCTGATTGGCAAGCGCATGCAGGCGCTGGCGGCAAGATATCCTGAGGTTCGCTGGTTCGCTTCGACGGATGAGGCAGTTGCCGGATTATCGGATGAGTCGTTTGAAGCCGGTGATACCGTGCTGGTCAAGGCATCACGCTCAATGGCACTGGAATCGATTGTACGCCTGCTCTGCAGAGAGGAGATGGCCCATGCTTTATAATCTGCTCTACCCATTGGCCGATCAGGTATCCCTGTTCAACCTCTTCCAGTATATCACCTTCCGGACTGTCTACGCGCTGGTGACCTCGCTGGTGCTCTGCTGGATTATCGGGCCGTGGTTTATCAATCGACTGAGGGTGAAGCAGGGTCAGGGGCAGCCGATTCGCAGTGATGGACCGCAGACTCATCTGGTTAAGCAGGGGACGCCGACCATGGGCGGCCTTCTCATCCTTCTGGTTATGACGATTGCCACTCTGTTGTGGGCTGACCTTACCAATGGCTTCATCTGGCTGGCGCTGCTGGTGACACTCGGTTATGGACTGATTGGCTGGCTGGATGACTATCTGAAGATTATGCGCCGCAACCCGAAAGGACTTGCCGGGCGCTGGAAGCTGTTGCTGCAGTGTCTGTTCGGCGGCATCGCAGCTGGCGGCTTGATGATCATGACCGACCCTATTGTCGATATCCCCTTCTTTAACATGCAGTGGGATATGGGCTGGTTCTATGTTATTTTTGTACTGTTCGTGCTCGTAGGCACCTCCAATGCGGTGAATCTCACTGATGGGCTGGATGGGCTAGCTGTGGCGCCGACCTTTATGGTGGCTAGTTCCCTGGCTGTTGTGGTCTATCTGGCTGGTCATGCCAAGTTTGCTGCCTACCTGATGATCCCCTTTGTTCCGGGCTCCGGTGAGTTGGCGGTATTCTGCGGTGCCCTGGTCGGGGCATGCCTCGGATTCCTCTGGTTCAACACCTACCCTGCACAGGTGTTTATGGGTGACGTTGGAGCGCTTGCACTGGGCGGTGCGCTCGGCTTTGTGGCTTGTGCGGTGCACCAGCAGTTTTTGCTGGCGATTGCGGGTGGGCTGTTCGTCTTGGAGGCAGTATCAGTAATGGTACAGGTGGCCAGCTTCAAGTTGACTGGGAAACGTGTCTTCCGAATGGCGCCGATCCACCATCACTATGAGCTGAAAGGCTGGCCTGAACCCAAGGTGATTGTCCGCTTCTGGATTATTTCGATTCTATTGGCACTGGTGGCGCTATCCACCTTGAAGATCCGATGAGTACAACGGAACCACATATGAGCGAACAGCTGACAGCGATTATCGGCATGGGTAAGACCGGACAGGCGGCAGCTAGGTTCTTGCTACGCGAGGGAATGGCATGCGAAGCATTCGATGAGAAGAAGGTTGTGTTGCCAGAGGCAATCGATGTGCCACTGCATATCGGTAAGCTGAAAGCAGCCAGCCTGAAGCGCTTCTCACGAATTATTGTCAGCCCAGGCATTAACTGGGATCACCCTGCTCTGGTTGAGGTGCGTGCCAGCGGCATTCCGACTTACGGGGACCTTGAGCTGTTCGGTGAGCACTACCATGGAGACACCATCGCGATTACCGGCACTAACGGCAAAACAACGACTGTGTCACTGATCAGTACAATGCTGGATACGTTGCCTGGAGGTATTGAAGCGGGCGGCAATATAGGCACTCCGATGCTCGACCTGCTGGGCGATGAGCAGCCATCCCGCATCGTGCTTGAGCTCTCCAGCTTCCAGTTGGAGCGCGCCAGCCAGATACGTCCACGCTGGGCGGCACTGTTGAATATTCAGCCGGATCATGCAGACATGCATGCCGATGCAGCCGCATACAGGGCTGCAAAGTTGCGCCTGTTTGCTAAGCAGGGTGAAGGCGATAAGGCGATGCTGCCAGCAGATAGCGAGTGGAATGCGCTGGCCGATGAATTGAGGGGGCGTGGTGTATATGTGCGCCGCTTCGGCATCGGAGCCGCAGAGGAGTTGGATTCCGGTGTGCAGCTGTTGCCGGATGGATCGTGGCAGCTTTTCTGGCATCACTTCCATATTCCTGAGTTTATCTCCTCCGACGATTTGCCATCCAAAGGAATACACCAGCATCAGAATCTTGCAGTGGCGGCTCAGGCAGCTACTGACTACGGCGTGTCGGCCAGTGTGGTGCATCAGGCACTGACCTCATTCCGAGGGCTGCCTCATCGACTGCAATCACTGGGTTTTGTGGCTGGGCGTGAGTGGTACAACGATTCCAAGGCGACCAATCCGGATGCTGCAATTGCAGCCCTGAAGTCCTTTCATCAGGTGATCTGGATCTGTGGAGGCCTACGCAAGGGGCTGGATGTCTCGGTGATGAAGGAGGCCGTGGCCAGCCATGTCGAGCATGTCTACATCATCGGCAAGGATCCTGGGGAATTTGTAAAATTGGCGGATGCAGCAGGTGTGCCATCAAGCTTTGTTAAAAATATGGATCAGGCGGTCAGGCAGGCATCGATGTCTCAGGATGGATTGCCGGTGCTGCTCTCGCCTGCTGCCGCCAGTCAGGATCAGTTTTCCGATTATGCCGAACGTGGGCGCGTCTTTGTCGATGCGGTTAAAGCGCTGGAGAAGAAATCATGAGCGCGAAAGCTGCAAAGCAGCTGATGCCGGCTGATCCGATCCTGACAGGCTGCGTACTGGCACTGCTCAGTTTCAGCGTGTTGATGGTCTACAGCACCAGCATCAGCGTGGCAGAGGTTCGCTATAACGATCCATTTCGTATTATTGGCCACTGGCTGGTCTACATTCCTGTTGGCCTGATGATCATGTGGTTACTATCACGTGTTGAGGCTATCTGGTGGCGCGCCATTGCGCTGCCGATTCTAGCGGTTGCCGTAGTGTTAATGATCGCCGTACTGGTGCCGGGGGTTGGCCGCGAGATCAACGGAGCACAGCGTTGGATTTCGCTATTCGGTTTGACATTGCAGCCGGTCGAACTGCTCAAGCCAGCCGTGATCATCTACATGGCCTATTATATGGGCACATTTCCGGATCGCCTGCACAACTTTGCCAGCGGACTGGCACCCATGTTGGTGGTGTTGATGGTGTCGCTGGCGCTACTGTTGCTTCAACCCGATTTTGGCAGTGCAGCACTACTCGCCTCTGTCTGTTTTGCCATGTGGTTTGTCGGAGGTGTGCCGATCCGGCACTTACTGAGCATGCTGGCGGGATTCATCCCTTTGGCCATTATCGTGCTGGTCGCGGCTCCATACCGCGTACAGCGTCTGCTTAGCTTCCTTGATCCATGGGACGACCGCTTTGGTACCGACTATCAGCTGATCCAGTCAATGCTAGCCTTTGGAAGTGGCGGTATTGCCGGTACCGGCGTAGGTCAGGGTGTTCAGAAGCTCTTTTATCTGCCAGAGGTCTTTACGGACTTTATATCTGCCAGTATTGGCGAAGAGCTCGGGCTGGTCGGCATTGTGGCGCTGATTCTGCTGTTCGCCCTGCTGCTCGGTCGCGGCATCTGGTTGGCCATCCATTGCGAAGATATGTTCTCCCGCCTACTGACTATGGGCTGCATTATGATCCTCGGCGTTGCCTTCATTATTAATATGGGAGCAGCTATGGGGATACTTCCAACCAAGGGCATGCCAATGCCATTCGTATCCTACGGAGGCAGTGCCTTGATCGGCGAATGTGTGCTGGTTGGATTGATCCTCTCCATTCAGCGCCACAGGCCAGGCAACTTGCGTCTGGCAAAACGTGCAGCTGGTGGAAATAAATCAGCAATAAAGGGTAAAGCCCGGAAAACCAACGCAATGGAGGGAGTGGTGTGAGTAGTGTGCCACTTCTCTGTGTCGCCGGCGGTGGAACCGGGGGGCATGTTATGCCTGCACTGGCACTGGCTGATGCTGCCCGTGAGCGCTGGCCGGAGTTGCGCGTGAACTTTATCGGCGCTGAACGTGGGCTGGAGGCGAAGCTTCTGCCGGAGCGCGGTGAGAACGTGTTGCTGCTGACCATGCATGGCGTGAAGGGTGCGGGTATTGTGCAGCGTTTGCGCGTTCTGCTCTGGGAGCTTCCCAAGGCGGTGGTGCAGATTCGGAAATCGTGGGAAAAGCAGAAGCCCGACCTACTGGTTGGCGTAGGTGGATACGCGAGTGTCTCCGGTGTCATCGCGGCCCTGATGAGCCGGGTTCCGGTTGTGCTCTACGAACAGAATGCGATGCCGGGCCTGGTAAATAGAACGCTGGCCCGCCTCTGTAGTCGAATCATGCTGGGGTTTGCCGAAGCATCACACCACTTGGGTGCAAGCGTGAACCGTGCATTCACCGGAAACATTGTCCGCGATGTGATTGCAGGGGTTCAGTGGAGCACGCATACACCTCCACGCCTGCTTGTGTTGGGTGGGTCTCAGGGAGCACTGGTGCTTAACCGTACCGTACCCCAGGCGTGCGCCCAGCTGGCTAGGGAAGGGCGCGAATTCAGCGTATGCCATGTGGCGGGAAAGGATGAAACAGCGCGCATGCAGGTAGAGAGCATCTATGCGGGTGCGGGAATTAAGGCCGAGGTGCTGGGCTTTTGTGACGACATGGCCGGCTTCTATGCCAAAGGTGACCTGATGATTGCACGTGCCGGTGCAATGACGGTAACCGAGGCTGCCATATGTGGTATGCCAAGCCTGTTTGTACCGTTGCCGCATGCGGCTGACGATCACCAGCGCTTTAATGCGGAGAGCGTCGCCGTTGCTGCTGGTGCGCGCGTACTGGACCAGAAAACGATGACGCAGGAGACACTGGCTGCAGAGCTGGACGGGTTGATGTTCGACAACGGGAAACTTAGCCGGATGTCCGAGGCAGCCAGAGCATGGGCGCCATTTGAAGCCAGAGAAAGGCAACTTGATGTGTTGGCAGAGTTTTTACCGGTAAGCGGAGTGAAACAATGAAGATGCGCGTGCAGCATATCCATCTGATCGGCATCGGCGGCATCGGCATGAGCGGCATTGCCGAACTGCTGTTCAATCAGGGGTTCAGTGTTCAGGGCAGCGATGTTGCCGAGAGTAATAATGTTAAACGCATGCGCAGCCTTGGCATCCATGTCGCGATTGGACATGCGGCGGAGAATCTGGGTAAAGCCCAGGTGGTTGTGGTCTCATCAGCCATCGATAAAACCAACCCGGAAATCGCGGCTGCACAGCTGCAGGGAATTCCGGTGATTCCGCGGGCAGAGATGCTGGCTGAGTTGATGCGCATGAAGCAGGGGGTGGCCGTAGCAGGAAGCCACGGTAAAACCACTATGACCTCGCTGATTGCGCACGGTATGGAGGCTGCGGGCCTGGACCCGACCTACATCATTGGCGGTCGCCTTACGGCAACCGGCAGTAACGCACGCTTGGGAGCAAGTCCATGGCTGATAGCTGAGGCCGATGAGAGCGATGGCTCATTCCTGCGCCTCTCCCCGACAATTGCCGTGGTTAGTAATATTGACCCTGAACACCTCGATCACTATGGCGATTTTGAGACACTGATGGAGGCTTTCCGCACCTTCGTTTCACTGGTTCCATTTTACGGCCGTGTTGTGCTGCACCATGAACACCCGAATGTTGCTGCCCTGCGTGAGAACCTGCATAAGCCAGTCACCACCTACGGCAGCAGTCCACAGGCCGACCTTCATCTGCTGGAGAGTCGGGCAGATAGCGAAGGGCAGATTTTCCGGGCGGCCAGTCGCGAACTGGGCGAGTTGGGCGAGTTCAGGCTGCCGATGCCTGGGCGCCACAATGCCGAGAATGCGCTGGCAGCGATTGCAGTACAGCTCCATCTCGGTATCGACATTGAGACCATTCGCACATCCATTGCCTCATTTGAGGGTATTCAGCGCCGTTTCCAGCGCACTCAGGTCGGTGAAGGCGTTCTGGTCGACGATTATGCACATCACCCGAAAGAGGTGATGGCAACACTGTCAGCTGCCCGCGACTGCTGGCCTGAACGGCACATGACCGTGGTCTTCCAGCCGCACCGGTTTAGCCGTACCCGTGATTTGATGGATGATTTTATGGGTGCATTTGATGCCGCTAACGAGGTCGCACTGTTGCCGATCTATGCTGCCAGTGAGACAGAGATCGAGGGAATCAGCAGCGACTGCATGGCTGAAGGCATGATGGTTCGTGGTCATCGTGGCGTATCTCTGGTGGCCGGGCTTGAGGATGCACACAAGCTGGTCCGCTCTGCGCTTGAAAGGGGTGATGTCGTACTGTTGATGGGAGCTGGCTCGATCGGATCTCTGGCACAGCAGATACGTGAGGAGGTCGCTGCATGAACGGTTCTCTGATGAATGCCGACATCCTACCCGGAACAGAGTCCGATATGGATCAGGGTGCCAATGACGAAACATGGTTTATCCCTCTGGCAGGGCTTGGCTCTTTGCGTGAAAACGAGCCGATGGCGAGGCACACGACACTCGGCGTCGGAGGTCCGGCACGCTGGTTTTTCCGACCCGAAGATCGAGCAGCTCTTGCAAGTGCGGTGGCTCTCTGCCCTGAAAGTATTTCGATTCTGCCGCTGGGGCGTGGCAGTAATATGCTGGTTCCAGATATCGGCATCTATGCATTGGTCATTGATCTTAGTGAGCTTAATGCCTTCCATATTGAGGGCTGCCTGGTGCACGCGGAGGCTGGTGTTCGCATGAGTCGCTTTGCCCGCCAGTGTGCCGAGCACGGCCTCTCAGGCTGTGAGTTTATGGCAACCGTACCCGGAGATGTTGGTGGAGGTGTAGCGATGAATGCGGGCTGCTTCTCTCAGCAGGTCTCCGATTCACTCAGCCATATCGAGGTGATGTTGCGCAGTGGTGAGGTGGTTGAGATCGACGCCAAATCACTTGAAATGAGCTATCGCCATACAGAGCTGCCGGAACAGGGGGTAGTGGTCAGTGCCTGTTTTGAGTTGCGTCCTGATCATCCTGACCAGATTCGTGAGCGTATGCGCACCATGCGCAGCCGTCGCAGTTCAACGCAGCCGTTAAGCCAGCCTAATTGCGGGTCGGTATTCAAGAATCCGGAGAATGACCATGCAGCGCGTTTGATTGAGGCGGCCGGGCTGAAAGGTTACTCCATCGGAGGTGCCCGCATCTCCGATCAGCATGCCAATTTCATCGTCAACGAGGGTGAGGCGAGCAGCGCCGACATTGTTGAGCTGATTCAACGGGCACAGCGGGTTGTGAAGGAAAAATTTGAAATCGAACTGGAGCCGGAAGTGCGCATGGTGGGAGAGTGGATGTGAATAAGTCTCGATTCGGTCGCGTCGGCGTGCTGATGGGCGGCACCTCTGCAGAACGCGAAATCTCTCTTCGTTCGGGCAGTGCTGTATTGAAGGCGCTACAGAACTCCGGTGTCGATGCTGTGGCGGTTGAGCTCAATAACGACTGGAGCGGCCAGATTGCTAAAGCCGGCATCCAAAGCGCATTCAATGTTTTGCATGGCACGCTCGGTGAAGATGGCTGCGTACAGGGAATGCTAGAGGTGATGGGGATTCCCTATACCGGTTCGGGCGTAATGGCCTCAGCGCTCTGCATGAACAAAAAGCTCTGCAAACAGATTCTTACCCATGCTGGTTTGAAGGTTCCTTTGGATATCACGATTGCTGCAGATGGCCCGATTCGCTATCCGGTGTTCATAAAACCGGTATCAGAAGGATCCAGTATTGGCCTGCATCATCTCACCTCAAAGGCGGAGTGGCAGGCACTGGCGATCCACAATTCAGAAAACTGGATGGCTGAAATGCCGGTGAAGGGAGTTGAAATTGCCGTGGCAGTACTGGATGGCAAGGCGCTGCCGCCGGTCGAGGTGGTGCCAAAATCGGGCGTCTATGACTTCGCCTCCAAATATACTAGTGGTGCTACCGAATACTTCTGCCCGGCGCGGCTGCCTGCCGAAACATTGCGTTACTGCATGCAACGGGCGGAAGCGGCCGTGGCTGCGCTGCACTGCAGTGGAGCACCGCGCGTGGATATGATCGTGGATAGTGGTGGTGAGCCGCTTGTGCTGGAGATCAATACCTTGCCGGGCATGACCGAGACCAGCCTTTTGCCCAAGTCAGCTGCCACAGCAGGCATCAGTTTTGAGGAGCTCTGCCTCTCAATCCTGGCGACAGCTTCACTGGAGAATGGCGAGATGATGCAATCTGGGGGTGCATTATGAGCAATCAGCGCCGCATCGACCCGGAAGTGGTAAAGGCCAGCCGCATGCGACTGCTGGCAAGGATCGGCAAGGCATTCATGCTGGCAGGCATGATTGGAGGCACGTTGTTCACAGGCTGGTGGCTGAACGGGGTGATGACGGTTGAAAACTGGAAGATAGAGGGCGACACCCAACTGAAGCAGGCAATTGCAGAACAACTCGAAGCGATGGATAAACGGGACTTTATAAGTACGCGCCCCGATCTACTCAGAGAAGAGTGGATGAAGAGGCAGCCGGACTTGGCTTCGGTGCAGATCACGCGCGTATTGCCAGACAGCCTGCATATCCGTGCCGTGGCGCGGGTGCCTGCAGCACTCTGGCAGGATGAGGAAAACGAACTGCAGCTCTTTGATGACAAGGGCAATGCTTATCGCACCCTGCGTCGTGGCGAATCGCCTGATCTGCCACTGTTGCGCGTCTCCAGAGAGCAGCTTAAGCCTGCGCACCAGCTGCTGGAGCTTTTGCGCAGCCAGAATTCGGATGCCATTCCGGCCTTGAGCGAGATCAGGGCGGGAAACCGTTATTGGCAGATCTATTTTTCGAAGGGTGTGACATGGAAGCTGCCATTCGGCGATGAGCGGGAATCCATTGCACAGCTTTCAACTTTAATAAAACAACCGCGTTGGTCTAATCGCAACTGGAAAATCGATGCGCGCCAGCAGGCACGCTGGTTTATCCGACCGGCCAAGTATGGGGGAGTGATCTAATGTTGAAGCACGATCAGCTACTGGTAGGCCTCGATATCGGCACAAGCAAGATTGCCTGTATCGTGGCAGAGGCATCACCGGATGGAAAAGTCGATGTTATCGGTATCGGTACACACCCGTCCCGCGGATTGAAAAAGGGTGTTGTTGTTAATATCGAAAGCACGGTTGAGTCGATCAGGCTGGCAGTAGAAGAGGCAGAGCTGATGGCTGGCGTTGATATTCAGTCAGTTTTTACCGGTATCGCCGGAAGTCACATCCGCGGTTACAACAGCCACGGCGTGGTGGCGACGAAAAATGGCGAGGTGACACAGGAGGATGTGGATCGCGTGGTGGATGCTGCGCGAGCGATGAATATCCCTGCCGATCAGAAGGTTCTGCATATCCTGCCGCAGGAATACATCATCGACTCTCAGGATGGAATCCGCGAACCGATAGGCATGAGTGGCGTGCGACTGGAGGCGAAGGTGCATGTGGTGACCGGTGCGGTCTCATCGGCTCAGAATATCGTTAAATGCTGTAATCGCTGCGATCTGGATGTCTCCGACATGGTTCTGGAGCAGGTGGCCTCAGCTGAGGCGGTGCTGATGCAGGATGAGAAGGATATCGGCGTGGTGCTGGTTGATATCGGCGGCGGAACCACCGATATCGCGATCTTCCTGAATGGGTCAATTCGTCATACGCATGTGATTCCGATCGGTGGTGATCATCTGACCAACGATCTGGTGATCGGGCTGCGTACCTCGGCACGCGAGGCCGATCAGCTTAAACGGAAGTACGGCGCCTGCATGACCACCATCGTGCCGCCGGAAGATCAGATTGAGATACCAAGCGTTGGCGGGCGCGCACCGCGCCCGATGCCAAGGCAGGTGATGGCACAAATTCTCGAACCGCGTGTTGAAGAGCTGTTCGAGATGATCAGAGATGAGCTGCAGCGCTCCGGTTTTCAGGAACTGGTCGCCGCAGGCATGGTGCTGACGGGCGGTTCTTCCTTGCTCGAAGGCATGGTGGAGCTGGCAGAAGATGTGTTCGATATCCCCGTGCGGTTGGGACGGCCGCAGGGAGTCGGGGGGCTGGTGGATGTGGTTTCCAGTCCGATGTACGCCACAGGTGTTGGATTGATCCTGTACGGGCATCGCTATCGTCAGGGTTCACAGAAAGTCAGATCGACTGACAGGAATATGTTCGCACGCGTATGGAGACACATGCGAAGCTGGTTTGGTGATACGGCGTAACAACAGGGAAAAAGAAATAAAAAAAGAGATAAACAAACACAAACGGGAAAATAAAAAAAGGGAACGTGAGGAGGACCAGAAACATGGCAACTTTATTTACATTTGAGGATACAGCGGCCCAATCGGCCAAGATCAAGGTGATTGGCGTCGGTGGTGGCGGCGGCAACGCATTGAATAATATGATCACCCAGAAATTGCGCGGCGTGGAATTCATCGTCGCAAATACCGATGCGCAGGCCATCGAGCGCAACGACGCTGAGGTCAAGCTTCAGCTTGGTGCGGATATCACCCGTGGACTTGGTGCGGGCGCTAACCCGCAGATTGGTCGCGAAGCAGCTTCAGCGGAAAAGGATCGACTGCGTGAGTTCATGCAGGGCACCGATATGGTGTTCATTACTGCAGGCATGGGTGGCGGCACCGGTACCGGTGCGGCACCTGTCATTGCAGAGGTTGCCAAAGAGATGGGTGTGCTGACTGTGGCGGTAGTCACCAAGCCGTTCAACTTTGAGGGCAAGCGCCGTATGCGTCAGGCCGATGCGGGCATCGCAGAACTGCGCAAGTATGTTGATACATTGATCACCATTCCAAACCAGAAGCTGATCGGCGCGGTGGGTAAAAACACCAGTATGCTGGAAGCCTTCCGCAAGGCGGACGATGTGTTGCTGCAGGCAGTGCGTGGTATTGCTGAACTGATCACACACACCGGCTACATGAATGTCGACTTTGCTGATGTGAAAGCCGTGATGAGTGAAACCCGCGGCGTAGCGATGATGGGCTCTGGATCTGCAACTGGCGAAAGCCGTGCCATTGAGGCTGCAGAGCGCGCGATCTCTTCACCACTGCTTGAGGATATCGATATTCACGGTGCACAGGGTATTCTGGTCAATGTAACCGGTAACGAAGATATGACGCTGGCCGAGTACGATGAAGCGGTCTCCATTATCCACAACATGGCCGATGAGGATGCCAATATCATTTGCGGCATGGTTTACGACCAGGATGCAGGTGAAGAGGTTCGTGTTACTGTGGTGGCAACAGGTCTTTCCGGTGATGTCTCTGTTAACCTCTCCTCCTTTGAAGGCAAGCCTGAGGTGGTGGTGCTTCCGCGTATTCCAACAGCCCAGATCGGCGCTGTTCAGGGTGCTCCGGTCGCTGCTGCTAACGTTAGTCCGCAGGCGCCTCAAGTGGGTCAGGGACCGCAGGTGCAGCCAAAACCATTCGGCAATCTCGACTTCAACGATGATGAGTTTGCGGTGCCAACCTTCCTGCGCAGGCAGGCCGACTGATCGCCGGAGAGGGTAGAATATTTGGCTTTTACGGTTTTTATGGCAGGGTTGTGCGTTTGATAATGGGGTCAAAGTTTGCGGATGCTGGATTTGTGGGATAAATCACATTGAATTTCAGCGCTTTACGTAGAGTTGCCCCGATGATGTTCGTACCATTGGCGTCATGCAAATGCTATGCCCTATACGAAAGGAGGCATAAATGATTGTTCAGAGAACACTGGATCATACGATTCGCTGTAGTGGAATCGGCCTGCATTCAGGGCGCAAAATTCAACTGGTTTTGCATCCGGCAGCCGAGAACACCGGCATTACGTTCGTTCGTTCCGATCTCGGTGTTGAGATTCCGGCCAAGGCCGAATTTGTTACTGATACCCGTCTCTGCACAACCATTGGCCATGACGGTGCTCATATTTCTACTATTGAGCATCTGCTTTCCGCCTTTGCAGGCCTGGGCGTGGATAACGCCCGCATTGAAGTCAGTGGTCCAGAAGTCCCCATTATGGATGGATCATCCGCCCCGTTTGTGTTTCTGATTCAATGTGCCGGTATTCGCGAACAGTCCAAGGCAAAGAAGGTCCTTCGTGTTCTTAAGCGTGTAGAAGTTCAGGAGGGTGACAAACGTTGCGCTCTCTACCCTGCAGGTGGATTCAGGATCAGCTATCTGCTCGACTACGATCATCCGCTGCTGCGGAAACGCAAGGTGGCCATTAACTTCGCCCATCAGGCGTATACCCGTGAAATTTCCCGCGCCCGCACCTTTGGCTTCCTGCATGAAGTTGAAGCGCTGCAAAAGGCGGGACTTGCTCTCGGTGGTTCGCTGGAAAATGCCATCGTACTCGATACGCACCGTGTCGTGAACGAGGGTGGTCTGCGTTATGAAGATGAATGTGTTCGTCACAAGATTCTTGATACGCTGGGCGATCTGTTTCTTTCAGGGTATCCGATTGTCGGTGCCTTTGAGGGTGAACTGACAGGTCACGACATGAACCACAAACTTGTTACCACGCTGCTTGCAGATCCTTCGAGCTACCGTATCGAAGAGTTGATGGCAGAAGAGGTAGCAGTCGAAGAGGGTGAAGGCGCAGCACAACACGCTTAACTCTCCCAACGTTCCATTTTATTTTCTCTTTTTGACAGGCCGGGCTTCCCTCCCGGCCTGTTTTTTTGCCCGCCGCACGTAACAGCCAAGCAGGACGTCTGCTATACTCTGAGTGTATGGATCTTCTTACGCGACAGGACCGGTTCTTTGTGGCCAAGATAATGGGCGCCATAATCAGTATGGCCAGCGTCATTGTTCTGCTGGGTTGGATGTCTGAAATTTTTAATATCTACCTGTATGGGGGCATTTTGCCGCAAAGAATAGGCATGAAGTTTACTTCGGCGCTGTCGTTTCTTTTAAGTGGCCTGTTGCTTCTCTCTATTGCCAATGCCTATGAGAAAAATTCAACTTCATCCGGCACTCTCCACCAGGTCGCAAGCATGGTGATTATGTTGATCGTGATTATCATGTTGATCTCCAGCCTGGAGGGTACAAAGGCGGGAATTGAACACTGGTTTGTTGGGGGTGCAGCCTATGCAATCAAAGGAGATATGGCAGGCTCAATATCTTTCGGAACCATGGTCGCCTTTGTCGTTATTTCCCTCGTCGGCATATTCACCATGATCAATCCTCCAAAAGCTTCCCTGCTTCTTCTGGCCGGAATCATAGAGTGCGCTGTTGGTGGACTCTCATTTTCCGGGCACCTGCTGAACATTCCAATTCTCTACTTCGGTATTGAGGGGGCTACTGCTGGTGTTGGACTGCCTGCAGCGGTCTTGATTTTTATGATGGGAATGGGGTTGCTTGTACTCGGGACGACCAAGGGGAATCCGAACGGATAAGTAATCAGACGACATTCGAATATTAAGAAAATGCGCCGCCCGAGCCGGACAGATCCGCAACGCGCCTCGTCCTGCTGCCGCTGCTTCCTTCCGGACCTGACGGGGTTCACAGGGGTCCGCCGTGCGGGGCCCGACCCGGGCGACACCTGGGTTCCACGGGTGTGGAAATCGGTATCGAGACAGGGTCTCGTAAATTCGATTTAGAGAGCATATTCCGAGAGGGATTATGTCTGGCATCCATGCCGGCCACCCTTCGGGCCGCTGCTTTGCAGCGTTCGGATTTGCTATCCTGCAAATCCGTCGAACCCACGAGGGTTCTCAGCACTCTATCTCGAATTTATTTTATTGGATGGCGGAAGCCATCCATTAAAATAAACTGGCGGAGAGAGAGGGATTCGAACCCTCGGTACGCTTACACGTACACACGCTTTCCAGGCGTGCTCCTTCAACCACTCAGACATCTCTCCAGCTTTCCCATGCGATTGTCAGATATGACCCATCACAAGGGCGGCGGATATTAGGGATTTAGGCCGGCATCCGCAAGGTCTTAGGTGAGTAGGTTTCAGCGGTGAGTTTTAAGATTGTCAGTCAGCTGAAAAGGTGCTGGTGATCCACTTGCCGATATGCCTGATCTCTTCAGCGCAAACACTGTGCTGCATTGGGTAGCTGTGCCATTCGACAGGACAGCCTGCATCGACAAGTTTTCTCCGAGTCTTGTCACCGAGCGCATAGGGCACAACTGGATCATTGATGCCATGAGCCATGAATATCGGCGTGTTAAGTGCGGCCGGTTTGAACTGGGCCATCTGATCGGGCAGCAACAGGTAGCCTGAGAGGCTCATAATGCCCGCAAGCGCACTCTCCTGACGCAAACCGATGTGTAGGCTCATGGCCGCTCCCTGCGAGAAGCCAGCAAGAATGATGCGGTTGGCTTTGATGCCACGCATCTGCTCCTTCTCGATCAGTAACTGGATGTCACTGGCTGAGGCCTTAATGCCGCTTTTATCGTGCTCAATGCCGAGATCGGTCTGTTTGATGTCGTACCAGGCGGGCATGATGTACCCGCCATTCAGTGTCACAGGCATGGATGGGGCGTGGGGGAAGATAAAGCGGACTGCGAGGTCGGCTGGCAGTCCAAGCTGCGGCACGATCGGTTCGAAGTCATGACCGTCAGCACCAAGCCCGTGCAGCCAGATGATGGTAGCTGTTGGCTTGGGACCAGTTTCGACCGTGATATGTGGCAAGGTATGCAGAATCATGCGGCAATCATGGACGATTTTAATTTAAATGTCTTTTTGATTTAACTTGTTGGGCTACATCCCTATGATTCAATTCCTATGACAAGCAGACACATTCATATTCTAGGCGTATGCGGCACGGCAATGGCTGCGATTGCAGCGCTGGCCAAATCCGGTGGCTACCGGGTGACGGGCTCCGATGCCGGCGTCTATCCACCAATGTCCGATTATCTGGCCGAACTGGGGGTTGATATTGCGCCGTTTTCTGCGGCAAACCTGGACCCTGTTCCCGACCTCTGTGTGATCGGCAATGCGATGGGGCGAGGTAATGTCGAGGTGGAGTTGATCCTGAATCGTGGACTGGCCTACTGTTCAGGGCCCGAGTTTGTCGGCAACCATATCCTGCCTGGTCGCCATGCTGTGGTCGTGGCAGGGACCCATGGTAAGACGACTACGGCATCTATTATGGCGCATGTGCTGGAAGTGGCGGGAAAACAGCCGGGGTTTCTCATTGGTGGCGTGCCGGAGAACTTTGGTGGTGGGGCAAGACGTGGAGAGGGTGAACCCTTTGTTCTGGAAGGGGATGAGTACGACACAGCCTTTTTCGATAAGCGCAGCAAGTTCCTGCATTACCATGCGCGTACGCTGATTCTGAATAATCTTGAATATGATCATGCTGATATCTTTCCGAACCTTGAGGCAATCAAAATACAGTTCCACCATCTGGTGCGCACAGTGCCTGCCTGTGGCACGATCATCGCTAACGCTGATGAGGAGCATGTCGCGGACGTGCTGGAGCGTGGTTGCTGGACGCCGGTGACTACCTTTGCTCGTTACCCGCACCCCTCAGCCCAGTGGCAGTGGGAGCCGTTAAGTGAGGATGGTGCACTGTTTCGCATCTACCGAAATGGCAAACTATGGCTCGAGTCCGAATGGGAGATGATTGGTGTGCACAATGCGGCCAATGCCTGTGCAGTGGCTGCCGCGGCATCTTCAATGGGTGTTGAGTGTGCCGATATCGCCAGGGCATTTGAGAGCTTTTCCGGAATTCGCCGCCGCATGACGCTGGTCGGTGAAGCAGGGGGGGTGAAGGTGTTCGATGATTTTGCCCATCACCCTACCGCAATTACCAATATGGTTACGGCAGCCAAGGCTGCGATGAGGCGTGGCGGCAGTGGGGGACGGCTATGGGTCATTGTAGAGCCGCGCTCCAACACCATGCGTACCAAGGTGCACCAGGATAGGTTGCCGCTCTGCTTTGATGCGGCTGATTTCGTGGTCTTTGCAGAGCCCTCCGAGCGCAACCTGAAACAGGGAGAGGTGCTCGATGCCACGGCGATCTGCAGGGCGATCGGGAAGCACGCATCCATGATTGCTACTGTGGAGGCTATTGTTTCCCATGTTGGAAAAAAAGCTGAGTCCGGTGACCATCTTCTGGTTCTCTCTAATGGTGGTTTCGAGGGGATTCACGGAAAGCTGCTCAAGACGCTCGCCTGATATCACTGCTGCTTTGGGGTTTTGTAATTGTACCTTTGTTTGGATAGTATGAGCGCGCTTTATATCTATGCAGCCCTGTTTTCAGGGAGGCTTTAAAGCCTAGATCGGGAGGGGATATGCCAACGACAATGAACAATATTGCCAAACAGGGAGCCAATGGCTCTGCGATGATGCCGATTATTCAGGGTGTCGGACGTGCTGCGATTGAAATTGCAGCGGTTCTTCGCGGCGCTGTTTTCCGGGGCGCACTGGGCGGTGCCGGCAGCGAGAATGTACAGGGTGAGCAGCAGCAGGTGCTGGATGTGCTCTCCGATGAGATTTTTCTCGATGAGATGCGCTCCACAGGTTTTGTATGTGCGGTAGGCTCCGAAGAGCAGGAAGAGCTGCTGGTGATTGAAGAGTATAGCCACGCCGATTACCTGGTGCTGGTAGATCCGCTGGATGGTTCATCCAACCTTGATGTCGATGGGCCTGTCGGCACCATCTTCTCGGTTGTGAAGCGTAAAACGTCTAACGCTGAGCGTCCGCACGTATCTGATACGCTGCAGTCCGGTCAGGAGGTGATTGCAGCAGGTTATGTGCTCTACGGCCCATCCCTGATGCTGGTCTGTTCTGTGGGTGATGGCGTAAACGGTTACACCTTTAATCCGAACAATGCGCGCTTCGAACTTAGCCATGGAGATATCCGTATCCCTGAAACCGGTGGTTACTACTCTGTGAATGAGTCCAACAAGGACAAATGGCTGGACGGCATGGGCGCTAAGCTCGATAACATGAAATCCGAAACGGGGCTTGGCATGCGTTATGTTGGCGCCATGGTTGCCGATATGCACCGCACCCTGCTTAAAGGCGGCGTATTCCTCTATCCTGCTGATGACAAGAACACGACCGGTAAGCTGCGTCTTCTCTATGAAGCAATCCCTATGGGGTTTGTGATGGAGCAGGCTGGTGGTAAAGCGATGAGTTGCGGCATAAAGGTTCTCGATATTGAGCCTGAAGCACTGCATCAGCGTGTACCTGTCTATCTTGGTTCAAACACCAACGTCGACGCTTTACTCGGCTGATTTTAAGGGGTTTTCCGGCTTTGCCTGAAAACGAGAAGTTTCTAACAACGTATTTGAGGGAAATCGGTGTGCAGACACCGGTTTCCCTTTTTGCATCCGGGCCGGCGATTTCGGCACCGGAGGTGGCTGTTGAAGAAAAGACGGCTCTACCAGCGACTGAGGTTCACGCGCCTGCTGTAGATTCTTCAGTTATAGAAATATCTTCGGTTGAGGTTTCTACATCCGGAGGCTTATCTTCTTTGGAGGCAAAGGCGGCTACGTGTCGTCTTTGTTCGCTGGCTGAAACGCGTACGCAGGTGGTGTTTGGGACAGGCAATCCGAGTGCTGATATTGTCTTTATTGGTGAGGCGCCAGGGCGTGATGAGGATCTGAAGGGCGAGCCATTTGTCGGTCGTGCGGGTCAGTTGCTTGATCGCATGCTCTCGGCAATCGGGATGGACCGGAATCAGGTCTATATTATGAATACAATCAAATGCAGGCCGCCGAACAATCGCGATCCAAAGATTGATGAGGTGCAGGCCTGTAATCTCTGGTTTGAACAGCAGCTTGCGTTGCTGCAGCCAAAGGTGATTTGCCTGCTGGGGCGTGTGGCTGCGCAGACCGTGCTGGAAACCGATGCGCCTCTGGGTTCATTGCGCGGGCACTGGCACAACTATCAGGGGATGCCGGTCTGGGTGACCTATCATCCTGCTTACCTGTTGCGTTCGCCGACGCAGAAACAGAAGAGCTGGCAGGACCTGCAGCAGCTTGTTTCGCGCTATCGGGAAATAAAAGGCTGAAGCAGCCTTAAAGGTTTGCGGCTCTATATCAGGATGCTGCCAATATAAAAGCCAGTCAGCGTAATCAGTGAAATGGTAATATCGAACTCTAACATGGTAACCCCTCCCAGAGTATTGATGCGGAGAAGTATCTGTCGAATCGAGGATGTGACAGTGTTATGTGTCACACAAGTTGCCGAACCTCTTTAGATGGAAGCGGCAACGAAAAAGCAGGCCAGTGTCAGCGCAGTGTATGCGATGTCGATCTTGATCATTTTCTACTCCTTTATACAGTGGGGCGCGGCACCCTCTGCGGAAAAAGCAGTGTGGATGTGACCTGGATCACAACAGTGAGAGGGGTTTAAGGTTTAGGAGTCTTGCTGGGTGAATCGGAGGCCATGCCTCTGGATTGCCTAGGGCGGCGGTCATGTGCATGCTGTGGCTTATTGTTCGAGGAGTTCTGTCTATATGAAGCTATTTATAAAGAGCCTTATGGTTGCGGCCCTGCTTGCATTTTCAGCAGGCCTTGCAAGTGCCGAGGATATCAAGCGCCATGTCGAAATTCAGACTACAAAGGGCAACATTGAAATCGAGCTATATGCGGACAGAGCACCTGAAACCGTGAAAAACTTTATCAGGTATGTGCTGGCATCTGCATATGACGGCACCATTTTTCACAGGGTGATTCCCGGTTTTATGATTCAGGGTGGAGGCTTCGAAGCCAGCTTCAGGGAGAGGCCTACTGCCGCTCCCATCAGGAACGAAGCTGAGAATAGCCTGAAAAACCTTCGCGGCACCCTGGCCATGGCGCGCACTGGCGACCCACATTCGGCCACTTCGCAGTTTTTTATCAACCTGAAAGATAACGGTTTTCTTGATTTTCGTTCCCGCAACTCTGGTGGTTGGGGGTATGCCGTGTTCGGCAAGGTGACTGCAGGTATGGATGTGGTTGATGCGATTGCTATGGTGCAGACCACTTCAGTTAGGCAATACGATAATGTTCCTGTCGTGCCTGTGATCATTAAAAGCGTTATCGTTCGATAGCGGTTTCCGGAAAGCTGGAGCCGATGAGCGGATTCGAACCGCTGGCCTGCTCATTACGAATGAGCTGCTCTACCAACTGAGCTACATCGGCCTGTAGTGGCGCCTCATATTTTAACCGGCTGTGCCAAAATTAGAATGTATTAATTAACTGTCGATCAGCGATTGAATGGCGGCAAGGAGTGCCGGAGCAGCGGTTTCGGTGCGCATAATGCGTGGGCCGAAAGTAAGATTCTTAAATCCCTGGGCTGTGAGTGTTTCGATGTCTTGATGGCTCCATCCACCTTCAGGGCCAACGGTCAGGGTGATATCACTGGCAGAAAGGAGTCTCAACTTTTCACCGGCCCAGCTGGTGGCGGCCTCCGGATGAAGGGTGTAGCAGAGCCCCTCTGCATGGATATTGGTGAGTCTGTCTTGCCATGAAAGCGTGGGCAGGGCTGTCCGTTCACTCTGTTCGGCCGCTTCAATGATGATTTTCTGCCAGCGCTCCATGCGTTTGTTTAATCGTGCCCCGTCCAGTTTCAGTGATGAGCGTTCGCTGCGTACGATATGGAAGCTTGCAGCCCCCAGTTCGGTACCCTTCTGTAGGATGGAGTCGATTTTTTCACTGCGGCAAGCCGCTTGCACAATATGCACCCGGCACGCCATTTCACGGTTAATATCAGAAAATGACTCCACATGGATGCTGGAGCTCTGCTTGGTGAGAGTGTCGATGCAGCCGTAGTATTCGCCGCCTGAACCATTAAACAGGATTACCGGATCGCCCAGTGCATGGCGCATGACGCTGCGCAGGTAATACCCTTGATCTGCAGGCAGTTCAATGCTGTGGCCGGGGCATAAGTCGTGTTCGATATAGAGGCGACATGTCATGGGTGGAATTCGGCCTGATTTATCCGGTAAGCGCAAGTCATGTGCTTGGAGTTGTTTTGTGTGATTCATCTTGACCCGGTGGCTGCTTGCCACAGGATGCGGACATGTTCTTCGGTCCCCTTGAAACACAAAACTGGCAGTCAGTGCGCTACTGGAAGGCGGATGAATCAGGTCTCGGCCGCGATGCGGCCGCAGTGCTGACCACAGCTGGTTCCCTGACCCGTTTCCTTGAGCGCCATTTTGGCATTAAGCTGGAGGTGCGCCTACACGATCAGTTTGTTGATATAGCTCACCCTGAAGAGGCGGCTTTGCTCCGTTGTGATGACGGTGCCGCATCACTGCGGCGTCAGGTTTCGCTGATGCATCGGGGTTCAGTGTTGTTCGATGCTGAGTCTGTACTGCCGCTTGCAGATCTTCCCGCCGATCTGATGAATGATCTTGAGGAGGGTAAGCGCCCGCTGGGTAACCTGCTTCTGGATCGCGGACTGTCGCTCTCCCGTTCAGATCTCAGTGTTACGCAGATTTCGAGTGGTGCTGCTATTAACGGCTGCTGGGCGCGCCGTTCAGTGCTGCGTTCCCCATCGGGAACCCGCGCGCTGGTGGTCGAGGTCTTTCATTCTGAGATGTGGAAGCGACTGGAGTCCTCTGCTCGCCGTTACAACGTCCGCGAGAGTTGATTGTGCAATTCACGCCTGTTGGTTCGGTTTCTGACTGGTACAGGCTGCTGCGTATTGATCGACCGGTCGGTTACTGGCTGCTGCTCTGGCCAACCATGTGGGGTCTGTTTGCTGCAGCCAATGGTCTGCCATCCCTGAAAAATATGACTGTTTTCGTTGCCGGTGTGTTCCTTATGCGCTCGGCTGGTTGTGTCATTAACGATTTTGCGGACCGCGATTTTGATCCACATGTTGAGCGCACCAAGTTGCGGCCGATTGCCGCTGGGAAGGTTGCGCCCGGAGCTGCATTTGTCGGATTTGTATTGATGATGCTGGGGGCGTTGTTGCTGGTAGTAATGACATCACCCTATGTGATTGCGCTTGCCGTGGTGGGTGCTGTGCTGGCGGGGCTCTACCCGTTTTTGAAGCGTTACACCCATTTTCCACAGGCGTGGCTTGGCATGGCTTTCGGTTGGGGGGCGGTGATGGCGTGGGCTGCTGAAACAGGTTCGGTGTTCGATTCACCGGTGCCATGGTTACTTTTTTGTGCCAATGTCTGCTGGTCGCTCTCTTATGACACAGCTTACGCATTCGGGGACCGGGCCGATGACCTGAAGGTTGGCGTAAAATCAACGGCAATCTGGTTTGGCGATCGAGCCGTGGTGGCCGTGGTTGCACTGGGGCTGGCAACGATGCTGTTGCTGGTTGTAGCGGCATCAATGGTTGGAGGTTTCTGGGTGGCGGCAGGCTGGGGCGCGGCCATGGCGCTGCAGGTTATGCTTTGTGCGCGATTGATGCGCGAGGGCGAGGCCTGGGGGTTTTCCTTTTTCCTTAAGTCTCACTGGGTCGGCGCACTGTTTACGCTTGGCCTGATGCAACAAGGGTTGTTCGGCTGACGTTGTCGGCATAAGATTGGCCATTCGCACGGGGGCGACTTGGTATCGACGGAGATACTGAACCTTGTGGGGCATGTCGGGATGGCACTCTCGTTAAAAAGGCTACTTGCAATAATTGCAAACGACGACGTAGAACTAGCTTACGCTGCGTAAGTTACCCCGCTCTTGAGGTGTCCATCCATTGGGAATCCGGGGTCATTTAGATGGAATCGCCACTGCAGAACGGAGACTCGTGGTCTGTAGGGTTAAATAGCTACGAATCGACCCTTTGGGCATTTTGTCCGTTTGGTTCTCAAGGGGTGCTGTTCGAACGGACTAAACATGTAGAACCACAGGCTGATGGTTTTCGGACGCGGGTTCGAGTCCCGCCGCCTCCACCATTAAATAAAAAGGGCGCCCAAAAGGGCGCCCTTTTTATTTAATGTGAGCGCATCAGATGAGTGCTCTTGGTTCGACAGCCTGCTACGACAGGCAGGTTGGACGCGTAAAACGCGCCCGAAGGGTGAGGGACAGGATGCCCCGGATCACAAAAAGGCAGGATGGCTAATTGAAGCGGCCTCAGGCCGATCCGAAAGGTGAGGGCCATGGATGCCCCGAGTCAGTCCCGCCTCCACACAGGAGTAAAGCCTCCACCTTATAACTCAGTTAGTGTGCAGCCATGAAGCACCATACCTATCTGGCCAGAGCGATGCGAATATTCGAGATCACGCGCCGTGCCCGATTCCGCAAGAGCGATCTGATTGAATTGATGGAGGGCGACCGCGATTACTCCGGTATGGATGCAATTATCGAGCAATACGGAATAAAGCCTCCGGCCAGCCAATACAGTAGAAAGGCAATAAAAAGAGCCTATGATCGGGCGTTACTGCGTGCGGGAGAGGCCGGACTTATAGATTCTTCTGCAGGGGAGTAGTTGGTGGCTGATTGCGCATGGCGGATGGTCTGAGAGTTTTCTGTGCGCAGCAATGTTTCAGCGGTTGCTGGTGAAAATTCCAAGTAGGGATATGGAGCTGCATGGGTGGTCTTGCGGTGAGGGTGTTTGCGTTTCAATCGCCTGTGTTTCCAAGGAAAAACGCGCATGTCTGTCATTTTTTTTCGCTTGTTTCTCCGTAGTTTTCATAAGGTTAAGTTCCGTTAATAAACTTGACCAGATGCCAGACGGATGGTAGCAAGCACACCCTGCTTTCGAGGGTAGAAGCAGGGGCTCAGTTTAGAGAGGAGGGGGTTCCATGGGCGCGGCTTATCTCGCGAACGAATACGCACCAATCTTTATCTTTATTATCATTGCTTTTGCCATGGGTGCAGCTCCGCTTGTGCTTACCCTGTTTCTGGCAGAGCAGAAGCCTAATGCCGAAAAGCTTTCGGCATATGAGTGTGGCTTCGAAGCATTTGAGGATGCGCGACTTCAGTTTGATGTCCGATTCTATCTGCTAGCAATTCTTTTTGTTGTCTTCGACCTTGAAAGTGCATTCCTGTTTCCGTGGGCGATCGTACTGGATCAGATCGGCCTGTTTGGTTTCGTTGAAATGGTGCTGTTCCTCCTGATTCTTCTGGTCGGGTACATTTATGCGTGGAAGAAAGGAGCCTTGCAATGGGAATAGAAGGTATTCTTGAAAAGGGCTTTATCACCACGACGGCTGATAAGCTCATTAATGGTGCCCGCTGCGGTTCTCTGTGGCCTATGACTTTTGGCCTGGCCTGCTGTGCGGTTGAGATGATGCATGCCGGTGCCTCCCGTTACGATCTTGACCGCTTTGGTATCGTGTTCCGTCCGTCTCCACGTCAGTCTGACGTGATGGTGGTGGCGGGTACGCTCTGTAATAAAATGGCACCTGCACTGCGCAAGGTTTATGATCAGATGTCTGAGCCGCGCTGGGTGATCTCCATGGGAAGCTGTGCCAATGGTGGCGGTTACTATCATTACTCCTACTCGGTAACACGCGGTTGTGACCGTATTGTGCCGGTGGATATTTATGTGCCGGGCTGTCCTCCGACGGCTGAGGCGCTTCTCTACGGCTTTATCCAGTTGCAAGAGAAGATCAAACGTACCAACACGATTGCGCGGTAGGTTAAGATGACAGACGAGAAATTACAGGATGATATCGGGGTGGCTGTGACCACTGATGTTTCGCCAGAGGTTAAAGGTCTGCGCGATAAGTTTGGCGATCAGCTTCTAAGTGTTGTAATGGGCCTTGATTGCGAAGTGGTGACGCTGGCGCGCGAGTCAATTGCCGATGCTTGTCACTTCCTGAAGAATGAGCAGGGATATGAGCAGATGATGGATCTCTGCGGCGTGGATAACAGTGAGCTTCCGGGCTGGAGTGATGCAAGCCCTCGATTTGAGGTGGTTTATAACCTGCTCTCTATTTCCCGCAACAAGCGCATCCGCATCAAAGTAGGTGCGAACGAGCGTGACCTGGTGGACTCGGTAACTGAAGTGTGGCCGACTGCCAACTGGTTTGAGCGCGAAGCGTTTGATATGTACGGCATTATCTTTAACAACCATCCGGATCTGCGTCGACTACTGACCGACTACGGTTTCGAGGGGTATCCGCTGCGTAAAGATTTCCCAATGATGGGTCGTGTTGAGATGTTCTTTGACGAGGCGCAGTGGCGTTGTGTTTATCGCCCGAACAAGCTTGAGGAACGCATTCTGATTGAGCGGACGTGGCCGGGGGTCGATCGTGGCTGAGATTAAAAACTATACCCTTAACTTTGGTCCCCAGCATCCTGCTGCGCATGGTGTGCTGCGTCTGGTTCTTGAGCTTGATGGTGAGGTTGTCGAGAAGGCCGATCCGCATATTGGCCTTCTGCATCGTGGTACCGAGAAGCTGTTCGAGTACAAAACCTACTTGCAGAATGTTCCCTATTTCGACCGTTTTGATTATGTCTCAATGATGGCCAACGAGCATGCTTATGCACTGGCTGTTGAGAAGATGCTTGGCATCGAGGCGCCTGAGCGCGCTCAGTATATCCGTGTGATGTATGCCGAGATTACCCGTATTCTTAACCACTGCATGTGGCTGGGCGCTGTTGCACTGGATATCGGTGCGATGACCGTATTTCTCTACTGCTTCCGTGAGCGCGAAGACCTTTTTGATTATTACGAAGAGGTGAGTGGCGCACGTATGCATGCGGCCTACTTCCGTCCCGGCGGCGTTTCCAAAGACCTTCCTGATGGGCTACTGGAGAAGATTAAAGGCTTCACCGAGCGCTTTCCAACCTATGTCGACGAGTATGAGACACTGCTGACTGAAAACCGTATCTGGAAGCAGCGTAACGTTGATATTGCAGTTGTTGATAAAGATACCGCTCTGGATATGGGTTTCTCCGGCCCGATGATTCGCGGTTCCGGCATTGAATGGGATCTGCGCAAGACCCAGCCGTATGATGCTTACGATAAGGTTGAATTCGATATTCCGGTGGGCGCTACCGGCGACTGTTATGATCGTTATCTGGTGCGTGTCGAGGAGATGCGCGAGTCCAACCGTATCATGGCTCAGTGTGTTGAATGGCTGGCTAACAATCCGGGCCCTGTAAAGGTCGAGGATTATAAGCTGACCAATCCGAAGCGTGCTGAGATGAAAAGCGATATGGAAGCGCTGATCCATCACTTTAAATATTTCCAGGAAGGTTTCCATGTGCCTGCCGGTGATGTCTATCAGGCCGTTGAGCATCCAAAGGGTGAGTTCGGTGTTTATATCGTCTCTGATGGCTCCAATAAGCCGTACAGGATGAAGGTTCGTGCGCCGGGCTTTGCCCATCTTGAAGCGCTGGATTACATGTGTCGAGGCCACATGATTGCCGATGTCGTGGCGATCCTTGGAACACAGGATATTGTATTTGGGGAGGTTGACCGATGAGTGCGGATACAGTTCGCTTCAGTGACGATCGTCTGGCCGAAATCGCCGAGTTGGTGAAACGTTACCCGGGCCCGCAGTCTGCCCTGATGCCTGTGCTGTATATGGCGCAGGAAGATTTCGGTTATATCTCCATGGACGCGCAGAAGATGATCGCGGATGTACTGGGCCTGCGCCTGATGCAGGTGCGTGAAGTGGTGACCTTTTATACCATGTTCAAAGAGCAGCCTACCGGTAAATACCTGCTTGAGGTATGCACCAATGCCGGCTGCATGCTTAATGGTGCATATGAGTTGGCTGATCACATGTGTGAAAGTCTCGGTATTAAAATGGGTGGGACTACAGCAGACGGGCTGTTCACTATCGCGGAGGTAGAGTGTGCCGGAGCTTGTGGCGGTGCCCCTGTAGTGCAGGTGAACAACATCTATCATGAGAAGGCAACAGCTGAATCGATGGACGCACTGATTACCCAGATACGTGCAGATGGGGGTGAGGCATGACCATCTCCTCCGACCCTAAACAGGTCACGCAGATCTGCTTTGACCGCATTAATATCCCGAACCAGAACAAACTTTCAGTAGCGCGTGAAAATGGCGCTTATGAGCTCCTGCCAACCGTGCTTGAAGAGTTCGATTCGGCAAAAATCATTGGTGAAGTAAAAACCTCAGGCCTGCGTGGTCGTGGTGGTGCTGGCTTCCCAACCGGGCTGAAGTGGTCGTTTGTGCCGCGCAACACCGGCAAGCCAACCTACCTGTTGTGCAATGCTGATGAGGGCGAACCTGGCACCTTTAAAGATCGCGATATTATGCGCTTTGATCCACACCTGCTTATTGAGGGCATGATCATGGCTGGCTTTGCACTCGATGTGCGCGATGCCTATATTTATATCCGTGGCGAATTCCTGCATGAGGCAAACGTGCTGAATGAAGCGATTGCCGAGGCGTATGCCGCTAACCTGCTGGGTGAGAACATCCTCGGAAGCGGTTACAGCATGAATCTGACCGTGCATCGCGGTGCGGGCGCTTATGTTTGTGGTGAAGAGACTGCGTTGATTGAGTCGCTCGAAGGGAAACCAGGCCGTCCGCGCTTTAAACCACCTTTCCCCGCTGTTGAGGGTTTCTACCGCTGCCCGACCGTGGTTAATAATGTTGAAACACTGGCAACGATTCCTGCCATCCTGAAGTTTGGCGGTGAGTGGCACGCATCAATCGGTATTCCTAATAATACCGGATGCAAGATCTTTTCGGTCTCCGGCCATGTAAATAAGCCTGGCAACTATGAGGTGCCTATGGGCACCTCGCTGAAGACGCTGATTGAAGAGTATTGTGGTGGTCTGCAGCACGGTAGCGTGCCTAAGGTGATTATTCCGGGCGGTTCATCCACGCCGTGGCTGACTGGTGAGCATTACGACACCCCGTTGACCTATGATGACCTGATGAAGGCTGGTTCCTTCCTGGGTTCCGGAGCAATTATTGTCATGGATGAGACAGCTGATCTTGTTGCGCTGACACACCGGCTGACCCATTTCTATGCGCACGAATCCTGCGGTCAGTGCACACCGTGCCGTGAAGGTACAGGCTGGCTTGAGCGTGTGATGGGCCGTGTAGAGAATGGTAAGGGCTGTGCAGCTGATGTGACTGTGCTGAAGGATGCTTCCGAGCATATGGCTGGCAGAACCATCTGTGCACTGGCAGAAGGTGCTGCTGCACCTGTTCTCTCCCTGCTCAAATACTTCCCTGAAGATGTGCAAACCCGTCTGGCGGAGAATGCAGAATGACCTCGCTATTTATTAACGACCAAGAAGTCGAAGTAACCCCGGGAACCAGTATTCTGGAGGCCTGCCGCCAGAATGAGGTTGATGTTCCATACTTCTGTTACCATCCGGAGCTTTCTGTGGCTGCGAACTGCCGCATGTGTCTGGTTGAGGTTGAGGGTTGGGGTAAGCCTGCCGCATCCTGCTGTACACCTGTTTCCGAAGGCATGAAGGTGAAAACCCAGACTGAAACGCTGGCTAAAGACCGTGAGATGATGATGGAGTATCTGTTGATTCACCATCCGCTTGATTGTCCTGTCTGTGATCAGGGTGGTAGCTGTAAACTTCAGGACTATACCGTTGAACATGGCGCTTCCAAGGGGCGTTACTCCGAGCCTAAGCGCGCAGTGATCAATTATGAGCTGGGCCCGTTCGTGAATACATGCATGACCCGTTGCATTCACTGCACCCGCTGTGTTCGTTTTGCCGATGAAGTCGCTGGTACGGGTGATATTGGCATTTTGAACCGCTCGGACCACATGACCATTGCCGGGATTGTTGAAGAGGCACTCTCATCTGAGCTCTCCGGTAACCTTCCGGACATCTGTCCTGTTGGCGCACTGCTCGATAAACCATCGCATGATGTTTCCCGCCCATGGGAGATGAACCGCCACGACAGCACCTGTACAGAATGCCCGAATGGTTGCGCTATCTCGATTGAGTCGCGTGGCGATGAGGTGATGCGTATACTTCCAGTGGATGGCAGTCCTGAACCATGGATCTGTGATCGCGGTCGTTATGTGTATGATGCATTCCGCTCTGATAGTCGTATTCTCGAACCAAAGGTCCGCACTGATGGCGAGTTGCAGTCAGCTGATTGGGGTGATGCGTTTGATCGCACCATCGACCTGTTAAAAGATAAGAAGGTGGGGATCGTTTTCTCATCGCAGTGGAGTGTTGAGGGGCAATTGGCGATTAGCCTGATGCGCGATGCACTTTTCCCTGATGCCAAGGTCGCTTTTGACCTGCATCGTCGTGATATGCGTCCATTTGCATTCGAAGAGGGCCTAGCCATGACAACCAGCCAGATCGAAGCTGCTGATCAGGTTGTAATCCTTGGATCAGATCTGCGTCAACGGCTGCCACTGCTGATGCAGCGACTGCGCAAACGTGGTCGTGCCGGTAAACCTGTATCCCGTATTGGTGCCATGAACTACCGCACCAATATGGAGATCAGTAGCGAAGCACTGATTCGCCCACGTGACTGGGCCGCTGTGATTGCACGTGCCATGGAGCAGGTCTCCGAGTTGGGTAAAACAGCAGCTGGATTTGATGCATGGCTAGGGTCTGTTTCCGAACGTCATGAAGCAGGCAAAATTCTTGCTGATGCGCTGATCTCGGATAGTTGTGCACTGCTTGTTGGTGAAGAGATTCGTTCGCATGAAGATGCTGCCGCCCTGATTCATGGGCTTGACCTTCTGATGCGTGCCTGTGGTCATGCCGAAGCTGGTAATGATGGTCGTAACCTTATTCCTGAGGGAATGAATGCTCAGGCATTGTCTGCTGTGTTTGCCGATGGACGTGTCAGTGCCGGTGAGATTTTTGCTGCAGCAACTGCGGGTGAACTGGATGCATTGATTCTGGTCGGTAGTGATCCGATTGGTGATGGCCTGTTTCCGTCGGCCGCCAAGGAAGCTTTGCAGAAGGTGCCTCTGGTTCAGATCGGTTCGATCTCAGGTGAGATGGGCGAATATGCAGAAGTTCAGCTTCCGGCAGCTGCTTATTCCGAAATTGAAGGTACGTTTGTAAATATGGAAGGCCGCGTTCGTGTGGCAACCAACCCAATTAAGTCACTTGGTCAGGAGCGTCCACTCTGGAAGGTGATGATGCGCCTTATTCAGGTGATGGGTGGTGAGGTTCCTGTTGTGAGTCTGGATGAGTTGCGCAGTGAGGTTTGTAAGCGCATGTCATCACTCTCTGATGCATGGTGCGCCACTGGCCAGGAAAGTGCCTTGATTGCTCCAGTGCGTAATCGTGACGCAGCAGCACTACCTAAAGCCAGGACAGACAGTTTTGAGCTGGACGTAGTGAGTCGCTACTCCATGTATCGTGAAGGTATGTGGGCGCGTGCTTCTGCACTGCTGTCAGAAGCGGGAAGGATCAATGCACTGGATGATGTGCTGGTTCACCCGGAAACATTGGCTGCCAAGGGGTTGAGTGCTGGCGAACTTCAAGTCACCTCATTCCTTGGTAAACAGAGTTATAACATCGGCGTGCGTGAGGATGTGGCTCCAGGTGTACTATTCGTCGCTAAACGTGGCGTAGCCGGTGATCTCTCCGATGTTGCTGCGGCTACTGTCGATGGAGGTGCGGTATGACAATTTTGCAGGATGGCAAAATTGCACGCGCAAACGCGCGCCTGCAAGGTACTGCGCATGGAGGTGCAGTATGACACCTATTGATATGGCTATTCAGGCCGGTATCTGGGCGTTGGAAATTCTGGCAATTGCTGCTCCTGTGGCGCTCTCTGTTGCCTATATTACCTATTTCGAACGCCGTATTATCGGTTGGGTACAGGTTCGTCAGGGCTGTAACCGTGTTGGTCCTGCAGGTCTTCTGCAGCCGCTTGCTGATGGTCTGAAGCTGTTCCTGAAAGAGACCATTATTCCTGCTCGTGCCAATAAGCTGCTGTTTGTCGGCGCGCCGCTTATGTCACTGGTTCCAGCTCTGATTGCGTTTGCTGTTGTTCCATTTGGTGAAACTTCATTGTTTGGTATCTGGGACACCCCTCATGTGATGGCGATTTCCAATCTAAACATGGGCCTGCTCTATGTGATGGCGATCTCTTCACTCTCGATCTACGGCGTGCTGATGGCAGGCTGGGCATCGAACTCAAAATATCCGATTATCGGATCGATCCGTTCTACCTGTCAGATGATCTCTTATGAGATATCCATGGGCTTTGGCCTTGTAACTGTGATGATGCTGGCCGGTTCACTTAATCTTTCCGATATCGTGCATGCTCAGGCTGGGGGCATTCTGCACTGGTACATGATCCCACTGTTTCCAATGCTGATTGTTTACTTTATCTCCGGTTGTGCGGAAGTAGGGCGTACCCCCTTCGATCTGACTGAAACTGAAGAGTTGGTATCAGGTTATCACACTGAGTATTCGGGCATGTGGTTTGCCACCTTCTCGTTGGCTGAGTATGGCGCCATGATCCTGATCAGTCTGATGACCTCGATTATGTTTCTGGGTGGCTGGTATGCGCCAATTCCTGCTCTGGACGTTATCCCGGGCACCTTCTGGTTGCTGGGTAAAACCGCATTCCTGATCTTTGTATTCATCTGGTTCCGGGCCACGTTCCCGCGTTACCGTTACGATCAGATGATGAGGCTGGGTTGGAAGATCTTCCTGCCGTGGACACTGGGCTGGATTTTTGTAATGGGTCTGTGCATCTATACACCGGGTCTGGATAACATTATCGACTTCTGGCTGGCGTGGAGGTAATGGCATGCTGAAACGAGCGTTTAAAACCTGGTTTCTGTGGGAGCTGCTGATTGGTTTGTCAGTGACTGGCCGCTACCTGTTCAAGAAGAAGATCACGATTCAGTATCCTGAAGAGAGGACGCCGCTTTCACCGCGTTTCCGTGGTCTGCATGCGTTGCGTCGATACGAGTCAGGTGAAGAGCGTTGCATCGCATGTAAGCTTTGCGAAGTGGTCTGCCCTGCAACGGCAATTTGGATTGAGTCAGAAGAGCGAGAGGACGGTTCGCGCCGCACCACCCGCTATGACATTGATTTTTCCAAGTGCATTTACTGTGGCTTCTGCCAGGAGGCATGCCCGGTTGATGCCATCGTTGAGACGCAGGAGTTTGAGTATTCATGCGAAACGCGTGATGGCCTCTACTACAACAAAGAGATGCTACTGGCCAACGGTGACCGTAATGAGAAACAGATCGCAGCGAACCTCGCTGCTGATGCGCGCTACAGTTAAGCGCGGAAATTAGGAGGGAAGATGCTCGAAACCGCGTTTTTTTACATGTTCGGAGGCCTCGCTGTACTCTCCGGCATGGGTGTGGTGCTGGCGCGCAATACCATGCACTCGGTGATGTTTCTTATTTTCTGTTTCTTCAATGCATCAGGCCTGTTCTTCCTGCTTGATGCGGAGTTCCTCGGTATCATCCTGATTCTGATCTATGTCGGTGCTGTCATGGTGCTGTTCATGTTTGTGATCATGATGCTGGAAGTGAATGTGGCGAAACTGCGTGAAGGGTTTCTACAGTATCTGCCGCTGGGCGGCATGATTGCCGCGATTCTGATGATTGAGTTTATTGCTGCAGCCAGCTCTGGTGTGTTTGCCGAGGGTGCGATGGCGACTGCCGCGCATATTGGCCAAGAAGTGAACAACACCAAGGAGATAGGCAAGGTGCTCTATACCAAGTATCTGCTCGGCTTCGAGATTGCTGCAATTATCCTGCTGGTTGCACTGATTGGTGCGGTTGTGCTGACCATTCGTGAGCGAAAGGATGCCAAATACCAGAATATGTCTGCGCAGGTGAAAGTGCGCAGGGAAGATCGTGTTCGCAAGGTGAGTATGTGATGGTTGGACTCTCTCAATATCTAATCGTCGGTGCAGCCCTGTTTTCGCTGGGGATCATCGGCCTGTTTTTGAATCGTAAAAACGTGATAACAATTTTGATGTGCATCGAGCTGATGTTGTTGGCTGTGAATATCAACTTTGTCGCATTTTCACACTATTTGAATGACCTGTCCGGTCAGATATTTGTCTTTTTCGTATTGACGGTAGCCGCATGTGAAGTTGCGGTGGGCCTTGCGATTCTTGTTTCATTCTATCGACTGCGTCGATCGATCGATATCGAAGATATCAATACGTTGCAGGGATAAGGGGGAGTTCCAGTGCAAGAGACCGCATTAACACTGAGTATGACCGAACTGCTCGCCATTCCCGCGCTGCCGTTGATTGGCGCGTTGGTTGTCGGCCTGTTCGGCTGGGCCATGAAAGAGAGAGTCGCCCACACGATCACCTCCGCTTGTGTGATTCTCGCTGCACTGCTGTCGATTCATGTGTTTACACAGGTGCTGGCAGGGGCTTCATTTCACGGCAACCTCTGGACCTGGATGATTGCTGGTGATTTCGTTGTGCCGGTGGGGCTGCTGATTGACCGACTGACCACCATCATGATGATCACGGTGACTATCGTTTCAGCCTGTGTGCATATCTATACCATTGGATATATGCATGGTGATCCGGGTTATCCGCGTTTCTTTGCATACATCTCAGCATTTACCTTCTCGATGCTGGTGCTGGTGATGGGTAACAATTTCTTCACCCTCTTCTTCGGTTGGGAGGCTGTAGGTCTCTTCTCCTACCTGCTGATCGGCTTCTGGTTCAAGCGTGAGAGTGCCAATTATGCTTCGATGAAGGCATTTATTGTGAACCGTATCGGCGATTTTGGTTTTGCAGTAGGTATCCTGGCGGTTTGGTACTTCTACGGTTCGGTTGAATACAAGACAGTTTTTGCCATGACACCTGATTTCGTGGCACAGAATATCACCCTCGGTTTCATGGGCTGGGAAATTGCGGCAATCACCTTTATCTGTCTGGCACTGTTTGTCGGTGCGATGGGTAAATCCGGTCAGGTTCCGCTGCATGTATGGCTGCCTGACTCCATGGAAGGCCCAACTCCGATCTCCGCACTGATCCATGCTGCAACGATGGTAACAGCGGGTGTGTTCATGGTGGCGCGTCTCTCGCCGATGTTTGAGTTCTCAGAAACTGCGCTGGTTGTAGTGACACTGGTCGGTGCGATAACCGCCTGGATGTGCGCCACCATCGGTCTGGTGCAGAACGATATTAAACGCGTTATTGCATACTCCACCTGTTCACAGCTTGGTTACATGTTTGTCGGCCTGGGTGTCTCTGCCTACTCGGCCAGTATCTTCCACCTGATGACACACGCTTACTTTAAGGCGCTCCTATTCTTGGCAGCCGGCTCTGTTATTCATGCTGTGATGGCTGAGCAGGATATTCGCAAGATGGGGCAGCTGCGCAAGTATATGCCGGTTACCTACATCACCATGTTCCTCGCTGCACTTGCACTGGCTGGTGTGCCGCCATTTGCAGGTTTCTTCTCCAAGGACCTGATCATTGAAGCGACGATGATACGCGAATTCACCGAATATGGGTGGGTTGGCAGCTTCGCAACCTTTGCGGTGCTGACAGGCGTATTTATGACCGCCTTCTACACCTTCCGTATGTTCTTCCTCACCTTCCATAACTCGGATCGTGTTGATTCACATACCAAGTCACATCTGCACGAGTCACCTAAGGTGATCACCATTCCACTGATGATTCTTGCCGTTGGCGCAGTTGGATCCGGTCTCTGGGGTGTGTCAGTTCTGGACATTGCCAATCCTGAAGTCATCAATGGTTACTTCGGTGACGCCATCTTTGTACTTGATGCGCATAATCCGCTGATGGCCTTGGCTGCAGAGGGAGGCGCTCACGGTGCTTTGGGTATGATGCTGCATGCACCATTCACTCTTCCATTCTGGCTGGCACTGGGCGGAATCGGACTTGCCTACTTCATGTATTTCAAAGAGACCAAGATGCCAGCGAAGATTGCTGCAGCATCCGGCCCTGTTTACACCTTCCTGCTTAACAAATGGTACTGGGACGAGCTCTACGAGAAGATTTTTATTACTCCGGCTCGTGCGCTCGGTACCTTCCTGTGGCAGAAGGGTGACCTTGACATGATCGACAAGGGTGCGATCCACAAGGGTATTATTGATAATATCATAGCCGGTGCTGCGCGTATGCGTGCGATGCAAACCGGTTTTGTATACCACTATGCATTTGCGATGGTGACGGGTGTCTTCGGATTCCTTACCTATCTACTGCTGAAGGCTTAAGGGGAGAGAAATGGAGTTGCATAACGTTCTGGACTTTCCGATTCTCTCGCTGAGCATCTTCCTGCCGCTGGCAGGTGCTCTAGTGATCTGGCTGTTCGTTAAAGGTGATGATGCAGTACGCTGGGCTAGCCTTGCTGTGTCTGTCGCCGCATTTATCGTCACACTGCCGCTGGCGTTGATGTTTGATAAGACAACGGCGCATATGCAGTTTGAAGAGTTCGCGCCGTGGATATCTACATTTAACATTAATTATCAGCTCGGTGTTGACGGTATCTCGATGCCGTTCATCATATTAACCAGCTTCCTGACTGTGGTCTGTATAGTTTCGGCCTGGCGCTGCATTCAGAATCGTGTCAAAGAGTACATGATCGCATTTCTCGTGCTTGAAACCACGCTGATTGGCGTGTTCAGTTCACTCGATGCAGTACTGTTCTACTTCTTCTGGGAAGCGCTACTGATTCCAATGTATCTGATTATCGGTATATGGGGTGGTAAGAACCGTGTGTATGCCACACTGAAATTCTTCCTCTATACACTGGCTGGTTCTGTGTTGATGCTGATTGCGCTGCTGGCCATGTATTTCGAGGCAGGTAAGACATTCAGCATGCTGGCCTTCATGGATTACCCGTTTAATCTTGAGTGGCAGATCTGGATCTTTATCGCCTTCTTCATTGCCTTTGCTGTGAAGGTGCCGATGTGGCCAGTACATACCTGGCTTCCTGATGCGCATACAGAGGCTCCGACTGCAGGCTCTGTTATCCTGGCCGGTATCCTGCTGAAGATGGGCGCCTATGGCTTCCTGCGCTTCTCTCTGCCGATGGTGCCAGACGCTTCCCAGTATTTTGTTCCATTCATGGTTGCGCTCTCACTGGTGGCTATCGTTTACATCTCATTTGTGGCGATGATGCAGACGGATATGAAGCGTCTAATCGCCTACTCATCAATTGCCCACATGGGCTTTGTAACACTGGGTACATTCATGTTTACTCAGGCTGCTGTTGAGGGTGCGGTCATCGGTATGATTTCGCATGGCTTTGTCGCTGCTGCGCTCTTCCTCTGTGTTGGTGTGATGTACGATCGCCTGCATACACGAGAGATTGGTGATTACGGCGGGGTTGTGAATGTGATGCCGGTCTTTGCAGCTGTGATGCTCTTCTTCTGTATGGCCAATATCGCTCTTCCAGGTGCCTCGGCATTCGTGGGCGAGATCATGGTTCTGATTGGTACTTTTGAAGCCAACCCAGTATACATGGATGTTTCGACCAAGTGGGTTGCAATTGCAGCGACCTCCAGCGTGGTACTTTCAGCCTGTTATACACTCTGGATGTACAAGCGGGTGGTGATGGGTGATCTGGTTAAGGATTCGGTTAAATCGATGAAGGATATGACAGCACGTGAGTTCGGCTTCTTTGTGCCGCTGATGCTGCTGACCCTGTGGATGGGGTTCTATCCTTTGCCATTCCTGGATATTTTACATGTGTCAGTTGAGCATCTGATTGCTCAGGCCACAACAAGCAAGCTGGATGCAGCTGCAGTACTGGTTCAGGCGATGCCTGTACTTGATGCTGTGCATCATTGAGGAATATAAAACATGGCTAATGTGACTTTCCCATTCCCGTTCCCTGATCACCTGATCACGCTGCTGCCTGAGATGATCGTTGCGATCATGGCAATGGCACTGCTGCTCATCGATGTGTTTATCACCAAGGGCAGCAAGGTGACTGCTTACCTGGCAATCCTGACAACGATTGTCGCTGGCTTTGCTACATATGCACTGCAGGGGCCAGAGCCTCTGGTGGCTTTCTACGGTTTCTTCGTATTCGATGCGTTTGCAGTCTTTAGCAAGATACTCATCTTTGCTGCAACCGGCATGGCGATGATACTGTCGCTGGAGTATATGAAGGATGAGAAACATATCGGCGAATATTATGTGCTGATGCTGTTTGCTATGCTCGGTATGATGCTGATGGTTTCATCCAACAACTTTATCACCATGTACTTGGGTCTGGAGTTGATGGCGCTTTCTGTCTACGTATTGGTTGCCTACCAGCGTGATGTTCTGCGTTCCAATGAGGCGGCACTGAAGTATTTCATTCTTGGAGCCCTCTCTTCCGGCATGCTTCTTTACGGTATCACTTTCCTTTACGGCGTCTCCGGCAGCTTTGAATTCGCAGTGATGGGTGAAAAGCTTGCACATGCAGAGGGCAATGCAGCTACTGCCGTAATGCTTGGTCTTGTTTTCCTGATCGCTGGTCTTGGATTCAAGGTTTCAATGGCTCCGTTCCATATGTGGACCCCGGATGCCTATGAAGGTGCACCAACTCCGATTACCGCCTTCATGTCAGTGGCTCCCAAGGTGGCTGGATTTGTGATCTTCATGCGTATCATTGTTGATCTTCTGCCATCGCTGCAGCACGAATATCAGACGATCCTGACAGGCATTGCGGTTCTGACGATCGCTATCGGTAACCTGGCTGCAATCGCCCAGCGTAACATCAAACGTATGCTGGCTTATTCTACTGTCGGCCATGTCGGTTTTATCATGATGGGCCTTCTTGCAGGGACCCCGGAAGGCTTCTCAGGTATTCTCGTATATCTGTCGATCTACCTGGTGATGACCATGGGTGTGTTTGCTGTCATTATCCTGATGCGTCGCGAAGGTATTCAGGGCGAGCTTCTGGATGATTTTGCTGGACTTTCAAAGGTGCGTCCCGGTTATGCTCTGGCGATGGGGCTGTTCATGTTCTCTATGGCCGGCATTCCTTTTCTTGGTGGATTCTGGGCCAAGTATGTTGTCTTTATGGCCGCTGTAGAGGCGGGTCACCTTTATCTGGTTCTCTATGCTCTTTTGTTCTCCGCCGTGGGTGCGTTCTACTACCTGCGCGTCGTCAAATATATTTACTTTGATGAAGAGCGCGTGGCATTCAACTTTATTGAAAGCAAGCCTATGCAGGCGACTGTATTTGTGACGGCTGTAACGATCGTGTTCCTGGGGTTGTTCCCGGAAGCACTATTTGAGGTCTGCAGGCAGGCACTTGGTGGATTGGTTTAAGTAATTATAGTGCTGCAGTAGCAGGTTATGTTTACTCTCCATTGCTATGGTCGGATTAAGCTTCATAACTATGCTTGTGCAGGATTATTTGCTTGATCAGGTGGGGCTGTTTAGCTACAATGCGCCACCGCACGAATCGAGGGAGAGGGTTTGCACTGTCTCTATAGCTCGGCTGATCAAATGAGGCGTAAATGTCTTTGTTAAAAGAATCTGCAGTTGGCCTGATGGTGCGCTTGCAGATACTGGTCGGAGCAGTTGGTTTTATCGGCTTGATGCTGTATGATCAATCCAACGCTGCGTTGTCACTGCTGTATGGTGTAACCATGATGGTTGTGAATTCACTCTGGCTTTCCAGGCGACTGGATAAGACTCGAGGGATGGATGTTAGCGGCAGTAAGCGCTCGCTCTATGTTGGGGCCGTGCTTAGGTTTGTGGCGCTGATTGCCGGCTTGATGCTGGCGCATCTGGCGGGGCTTCACTTGCTGGTGGTGGCTGCTGGAGTTTTTGTTGCGCAGGCTGTAGTTTTTGTGTCTGCGCTGATAGGTTTTAGAAAAGAGTACAAAGGAGGGGGACTTGGCTGATCAGAGTCACGGTGACGGCGGAATTGCCGGCCATCTGCAGTATTGGACGCTAAAGATTGATGAATCCAATCCGTTCATGCAGATCCATTTAGATACTATGCTTGTTTCACTTGTAGTTGCCGGACTTATGTTTGGTTTTGCACTGTGGTTGAAAGGCAGGCTTGTGAGTGGTGCGCCAAGTGGTGCCCAGAATGCTGTTGAGTCTGTTGTCGGGTTTGTTGACCAGACCGTGAGAGACAACTTCCCTGTACATAACCCGTTAATTGCGCCTCTGGCATTTACCGTTTTTGTGTTTATTGCACTGATTAATACAATCGATATCCTGCCGGCGTTCCTGCTTGGAAATGTTGCTCATCTGTTCGGTGTAGAGCACTTCCGTCCTGTTCCAACCAATGACCTTAACCTTCCTGCTGCAATGGCTGTCTCTGTCTTCGTGCTGGTTCTGTACTACGAATTCAAGCTCAAGCCTGTGCATTTCTGCAAAGAACTGCTTATGGAGCCGTTCACTAACTTGGTTCCTGGATTCCTGAAGCCAGTTGTGATGCCGATTAATCTTATTTTGAAACTCGTTGAAGAGGTGGCTAAGCCATTGTCACTCTCCTTCCGACTCTTTGGTAACATGTTTGCCGGAGAGGTTATCTTCCTGCTGATCGCATTCCTGCTGCTGGGTGGCGGCACTGTCGGCATGGCTGCGGGTTTCTTTGTTGGTCTGGGATGGACGATATTCCATCTGTTTATCGGTCTTCTTCAGGCATTTATCTTCATGATTCTTACGGTGGTGTATCTGTCAATTGCGCACCAACCGGTAGAGCACTAATTATTTATAACGATAGGAGTATATAAATATGGACGCAACAACAATCATTACAGCTGCAACCGCAATTTCGGTCGGCATTATCTTGGCTGCTGCAGGCATGGGTTCTGCAATTGGCTGGGGTCTTATCTGCTCGAAGGCTCTCGAAGGTATCTCTCGTCAGCCAGAAATGCGCCCACAGTTGATGTTTAACATGTTCATCTTTGCAGGTTTGATGGAGTCTTTCCCATTCATCGTCATGGCTTTCGCTCTGTGGTTCCTGTTCGCAAACCCATTCCTGGGTTAATAGAAAGAACATTGGAATTTAAAGAGGAGGTCGTATGAGTTTAGACCTGACATTTATCGGTCAGATCGTAATTTTCCTGACGCTGGTAATCCTGATGAGGAAATACCTGTATGGACCAATGATCGATCTGATGGAAGCTCGCTCCCAGAAGATTGCTGACGGTCTTGCTGCAGCGGATGCTGGCAATGAAGCCAAGGCTCTGGCTGAAGCGGAAATTGCAGATCAGTTGAAAGAGGCTCGCAACAAGGCTGTTGAGATCATTGCCTCTGCTGAGAAGCGTTCAGCAGAGATCAATGAGGAAGCTGTTGTTAAGGCTCGTGACGAGGCTCAGTTGATCGTTGATGCTGCTCGTGATGAGGTTAACGCCGAGTTGAGTCGTGCCCGACAGACGCTGCGTGCTGAGGTTGCTGGTATTGCGATGCTGGCAGCTGAGCGTGTTGTTGAATCCGAGCTGGATGCAAGTCGCCACGCCAAGTTGGTTGAGGGTATTGTTAGCACTGGGTTTGGTAACGCATGAGCACGTCACAGATATCCCGTCGATACGCACGCGCTCTGTTCGACCTGATTCAGGAAGGCACAGATTTACGTGAAGACCTGGCATCAGTTGCATCAGCTGCTTCTGAAGCCCAGGTGGCTGCGCTTTTAGACTCTCCGGAATATCCGGCAGCTCTGAAACAGACTGTAATCATTAAGTCTGCCGGCGGTGAGATATCTGCAGAAGTAGTCCGACTGGTTGGCATGCTTGCTGAGCGTAACAAAGCTGTGCTGCTTCCTGAGATTGCGACGCTGGTTGAAGAGATGATTCACGAGGCAGAGAGCGAGCTGGAAGCAGAGGTTACAGTCGCAGCACCAATTGATGAAGCCATGCAGGGCAAGCTGTCCAAGGCACTGGAGACATCAACTGGCAAAAAGGTGCGTCTATCCATATCAGAGGATAAAACAATCCTTGGTGGCATGGTGGTTCGCATTGGCGACCGCAAAATTGATTATTCGTTGCGTACGAAGTTGACCGGCCTGGGCCGTGCTCTGGCTTCTTAAGCAAACAGATTGAGTATTAGAGGAATATACGTATGAAGCTCGATACCGCAGAAATTAGTTCGATTATTAAAGAACAGATCAAAGGTTTTGAAGCAGCCGCTGCTGATGCCAATGTTGGTCAGATTATCTCCGTTGGTGATGGTGTTGCACTGATTCATGGTCTCTCCGGAGCCATGGCTGGTGAAATGCTGGAATTCCCGGGTGGAATCATGGGCATGGTACTCAACCTTGAAGAGGCTAGCGTCGGTGCTGTGATCTTCGGTGAGTTCACTACCCTTGGTGAAGGCGACGAAGTCAAATGTACTGGTAAGATCTTTGAGGTTCCGGTTGGTCCTGAGCTGAAGGGTCGCGTTGTTAACGCACTTGGCCAGCCTATTGACGGTAAAGGCCCGATCAATCCAACTGGCTATGATGCCGTTGAGAAGATCGCACCTGGCGTTATCGAACGTAAATCTGTGGATCAGCCGCTCCAGACCGGTATCAAAGCAATTGACTCCATGGTTCCTGTAGGTCGCGGCCAGCGTGAGCTGATCATTGGTGACCGCCAGACTGGTAAGACTGCTATCGCAATTGACACCATCATCAATCAGAAAGACGCTGGTGTTACATGTGTGTACGTAGCAATTGGCCAGAAAGCCTCTACAGTAGCTTCGGTTGTTCGTACTCTTAAAGAGCATGGCGCTCTAGATAATACCATCATTGTTGCAGCATCGGCTTCCGAGTCTGCTGCACTTCAGTTTATTGCTCCTTACTCTGGCTGCACCATGGGCGAGTACTTCCGTGATCGCGGTGAAGATGCACTGATCGTATATGATGATCTGACCAAGCAAGCTTGGGCGTACCGTCAGGTTTCACTGATTCTTCGTCGTCCTCCAGGTCGTGAAGCATATCCTGGTGATGTATTCTACCTGCACTCTCGTCTGTTGGAGCGTGCATCCCGTGTTGATGCAACATACGTTGAGAAATTCACCAACGGTGAAGTGACTGGCAAGACTGGTTCGTTGACTGCACTGCCAATCATCGAAACTCAGGAAGGCGATGTGTCCGCATTCATTCCTACCAACGTAATCTCTATTACTGACGGTCAGATCTTCCTTGAAACCAGCCTGTTTAATGCGGGTCAGCGTCCGGCGATCAACGCAGGTCTCTCTGTATCACGTGTTGGTGGTGCTGCTCAGACTAAGGCGATGAAGAAGGTTGGTGGCGGTCTGCGTCTGGATCTGGCTCAGTATCGTGAGCTGGCTGCATTCGCTCAGTTCGCATCTGATCTTGACGAAGCTACACGTATGCAGATCGAACGTGGTAAGCGTGGCATGGAGATCCTCAAGCAGGATGAAAATAACCCACAATCCGTAGCAGAAATGACTGCAGTATTGTATGCGCTTAACAATGGCGATCTGGACGATGTTGAAGTAACCAAGGTTGTTGCATTCCAGAAAGCATACCTGGCTCACTTGAACTCTCAGTGCACATCTCTGGTCGAAGGACTGAATGAGACACCTGCACTGAATGAACAGGTTGAAGAGGGACTACAGAAAGCTGTCGCTGACTTTAAGTCAACCGGCACATACTGATAGGAGACGACTGTGGCTTCAGCTAAGGAAATTCGGACTCAGATTGGTGCAATCCAGAACACTGGTAAAATCACCAAGGCTATGGAGATGGTTGCCGCATCCAAGATGCGCAAGGCACAGGATCGCGTAGTTGCTGCTCGTTCTTACGCTGAAGGCATCAAGCGTGTTGTTGGTAACATGATGCACGCGCATGCTGAATACCAGCATCCATTTCTTGTCGAACGTGAACAGATCAAGAAGGTTGGTGTCATTGTTGTCACTACCGATAAGGGTCTCTGTGGCGGTCTTAATACCAACGCATTGAAAGCTGCCCTTGGCCTGATGAAGGCGCAGGAAGCTGAGGTTGAGGTGTTTACTATCGGTAAACGCGCTGGCCTGTTTATGAAGCGTATTGGCGTCAAGATTAATGGTGTTGCTGAAAACATTTCAGATACGCCTGAACTCTCGGACATTCTTGGTGTAGTTACACTTGCTATGGATAAGTATATCTCTGGTGAGCTTGATGAGGTTCATCTGGTATTCAGTGAGTTCGTTAACACAATGACTCAGAGCCCGATTACAATGCGTCTGATGCCGTGCCCTGTGCCGGAATCAGAATCAACAGGTTACTGGGACTACCTTTATGAACCTGAGGCTAAAGATGTTCTCGAGGGCGTTCTGCGTCGCTACGTAGAATCTCTGGTTTATCACGCAGTACTGGAAAACAAAGCATGTGAACAGTCTGCACGAATGGTGGCAATGAAAGCTGCAACAGATAATTCAAAAGACATTGTTAGTGATCTTAAAATCACATACAACAAGGCCCGTCAGGCCGCCATTACGCAGGAACTGGCAGAGATTTGTGCTGGTGCGGCTGCGGCTGGTTAACAGTTTAGATTTTTAGGAGAGGTCAGAAAATGAGTACAGGAACTATTGTCCAGGTGATCGGTCCGGTAGTGGACATCCGCTTTAACGCTGGTGAGCTACCAAAAATTTATAACGCTCTGAAGATGTCAGATCCAAAACTGACACTGGAAGTTCAGCAGCATCTCGGTGATAACACCGTACGTACCATTGCTCTGGGAACTACAGATGGCCTTAAACGCGGCATGACTGCAGATGACACCGGCGCAGCGATTAAGGTTCCTGTTGGTAAGGCAACTCTCGGTCGTATCATGAACGTGCTCGGCGAAGGCATCGACTTTGAAGGCGAAGAGGTTAATTCCGAAGATCGCTGGGAAATCCATCGCGCTGCTCCTACATTTGAAGAACTCTCCCCGGCTCAGGAAATTCTTGAAACCGGCATTAAGGTAATTGACCTGATGGCTCCTATCGCCAAGGGCGGTAAGGTTGGCCTGTTCGGCGGTGCCGGCGTTGGTAAGACCGTTAACATGATGGAGCTGATCAATAACATCGCGAAAGCACACGGTGGTTTCTCCGTATTCGCAGGTGTTGGTGAGCGTACTCGTGAAGGAAACGACTTCTACTACGAGATGAAAGAGTCCAACGTTCTTGACAAGGTTGCACTTGTTTATGGTCAGATGAATGAGCCTCCAGGTAACCGTCTTCGCGTTGCACTGACTGGCCTGACTATGGCTGAGTACTTCCGTGACCAGGGTCTCGACGTACTGATCTTCATCGACAACATCTACCGTTACTCACTGGCTGGTGTTGAGGTTTCTGCACTGCTCGGTCGTATGCCGTCTGCTGTGGGTTATCAGCCTAACCTGGCTGAAGAGATGGGTCGTCTGCAGGAGCGTATTGCTTCTACCAAGACTGGTTCTATCACATCTGTTCAGGCCGTTTACGTACCTGCGGATGACTTGACCGATCCGGCACCTGCTACCACCTTTGCGCATCTGGACTCTACAATCGTACTGTCCCGTCAGATCGCTGAGCTCGGTATCTACCCTGCTGTTGATCCACTTGACTCTACTTCCCGTCAGCTTGATCCTAAGATTATTGGTATCGAACACTATGACGTGGCCCAGGGCGTTCAGAAGACCCTGCAGCGTTATAAAGAGCTTCAGGACATCATCGCGATTCTGGGTATGGATGAGCTTTCAGACGAAGATAAGATGGCAGTTAACCGCGCACGTAAGATTCAGCGTTTCCTCTCTCAGCCATTCCATGTTGCTGAAGTATTTACTGGTTCTCCAGGTGTATACGCCAAGAAAGATGAGGCTATCAAAGGCTTCAAGGGCATCCTGGCTGGTGAGTATGATCACCTTCCAGAGCAGGCTTTCTACATGGTTGGTGGCATCGAAGAGGCTGTTGCTAAAGCTGAGAAGATGGCGGCTAAAGGCTAATGGCTTCTACCATGCAAGTGCTGGTCGCTACTGCTGAACGCGAGGTTTATCGCGGCGAAGCTGAGTTCCTGGTTGCACCTGGTGCGGCTGGTGAACTCGGTATTATGCCGAAGCATACCCCTCTGCTCAGTGCACTGACCACCGGTGAACTCCGCATTACCAATGGCGAAACTGTTGATGAGGTGTTCGTTTCAGGCGGCTACATGGAAGTGCAGCCTGATATGATTACTATTCTCTCTGACTCTGCAGAGCGTGCTGCTGATATTGATGAAGCCTCTGCTATTGAAGCAGAACGCAAAGCTAAAGAGGTCCTTGATTCGAAACATGAGGATATCGATTATGCTGCAGCTGAAGCTGAACTCTCCATGATGACTGCGCGTCTGATCTGGCTGAGAAAGAAGAAAAGGTAATAATAGAATCGTTTGGTTTAAAAGGGCTGCACTCTGTGCGGCCCTTTTTTTGTCAAAGTCACTGCATTCCAATTATTTTGATCTATAATAGCTGCTGTTCTATCTTAACGCCCACTATTCCATCGGAGGAAATCTATGAGCAAACTCCATTATCCGGATTTGCAGGTTTGTGTATTAGCTGCAGGCAAAGGCAAACGGATGTGTTCCAATCTCCCCAAGGTTCTGCACAAGGTGCTTGGCAGGGCTATGATTGATCATGTTCTTCATACAGTAGAAGCCCTGCGGCCGAAATCCATTGCTCTGGTGACTGGCCACGCCTCTGAGATGGTTCGCGAGCATGTAGGGCAACCAGCCAACCTTGATTGGGTAATTCAGGATAAACAGCTGGGGACCGGCCATGCTGTTCAGCAGTGTGAAAGGGTGATTCGTGATGTTCGTGATGTTCTGATTGTTTGTGGTGATACACCTCTACTAACTGTTGATACATTGGCTCACCTGGTTGATGAACACAGGCGTGCAGGGACAGATGTCACAGTGTTAACTGCCAAACCAGTGAATCCATTCGGTTACGGCAGAATTGTTCGTGATGAGTCAGGGAATGTTACCAGCATTGTAGAGCAGAAGGATGCTACCGATGAACAGCGTCTGATTGGTGAGGTCAGCAGTGGTATCTACTGTGTACGGCATGAGGTTCTGTTTGACCTGCTGCATCTTATTGAAAACCGGAATGCCCAGGAGGAGTATTACCTTCCCGATATCGTGCCGCTGGCACTAAAGGCAGGCCAGTCTGTTGCAGCAGTCGCAATGAACGACTCTGATGAGATGGTTGGGGTGAATGACCGTGTAGATCTCGCTCATGTCGAAGGTCTCATGCAGAAGCATATTATTCAGGACTGGCAGCGCAGAGGCGTTACTATTGAAAAGCCGGACACTGTACGAATTGAGGCCGGGGTTAAGATTGGAATTGATACGGTCATTCAGGCTGGCTGCTATCTCATCGGCACCACCAATGTCGGTGATGAGTGTCGTGTTGGCCCCAATGCAGTGCTGGTAAATGCATGGCTTGATGATCGGGTGAATGTTTATGCGTTCAGCCATATCCATGGTGCAAGTGTTGGTTCCGATACGCTTGTTGGTCCATACGCCCGTCTTCGTCCTGGTGCACAACTGGATGAGGAAGTACATATAGGCAATTTCGTAGAGGTTAAAAAGTCAGTTGTTGGACGGGGAAGCAAGATTAATCACCTCTCCTATATCGGCGACGCTGTAATTGGCAGCTCATGTAATATCGGGGCGGGCACGATTACCTGCAACTACGATGGCGCTAATAAGTTTGTTACTGAAATCGGCGACAATGTGTTTGTTGGCTCTGATACGCAACTGGTGGCACCGGTGAAAGTCGGCAGTGATTCCACCATTGGTGCGGGCAGCACAATCACCCGTAACGTTACTGAGGGTGGCCTGACGCTCTCTGAGCGCAATGCTGAGCGTTATATTTCTGGCTGGAAACGACCGCAGAAGGACAACGGCTGATGTGCGGCATAGTTGGTGCGATAGCTGACAGAAATGTCCTTCCCATCCTCTTGGAGGGGCTGCAGAGGTTGGAGTATCGCGGTTATGACTCTGCCGGTGTGGCCGTCAGGGATGCGAAAGGGGGGCTGAAGAGATTCAGGGCACTCGGCAAGGTTGCTGTTCTTAAAGAGCTAGTTGATCAATCAGATGTCACAGGTGATCTCGGCATTGCTCACACCCGTTGGGCAACACATGGTGCTCCTGCAGAACGCAATGCTCACCCACATATGAGCGGCGTCAAGGTGGCTGTGGTCCATAACGGTATTATTGAAAACCACAATGAGTTGCGTGATCGTCTTACAGGTCACGGGTACGTTTTCACCTCCGAAACGGACACTGAGGTGATTGCTCACTTGATGGCTGATAAGTTGGAGGCGGGTAAAAGCCTACTTGCAGCTGTTGTTGATGTGGCTGCAGAGTTGGAAGGCGCCTATGCACTCGCAGCATCCAGTCCAGAAGATCACGATCGTATTGTAGTGACACGTGAAGGCAGCCCACTGGTGATCGGGCTGGGTGAAGGTGAGAACTTCATAGCATCCGACGTTATGGCCCTGCTGTCGGTCACGCGCAGGTTTATCTTTCTTGAAGAGGGTGATGTTGCCGAAGTTCGGCGTGATGGAGTCACCATCTATAATGCAGCTGGTGAAGAGGTTACGCGTGAGATCAAAGAGTCTGCGCTCTCCAATGCCAATATCGATAAAGGGCCATATGCGCATTATATGCTCAAGGAGATCTATGAGCAGCCGGGCGTGATATCGGAAACGCTGGAGGGGCGCATTCACAAGGGGCGTCTGCTCGAGGCAAGTTTTGGCCATGAGACAACAGCACTGTTGGACAAGACCAAGCATGTACAGATTGTCGCTTGTGGCACCAGCTATCACGCAGGACTTGTTGCGAAATACTGGCTTGAAGAGGTCGGTGTTGGCTGCAGTGTCGAGGTGGCGAGCGAGTATCGCTACCGTAAGGTGGTTGTTCCCGAAGGTTCCCTGCTAATCACAATCTCCCAGTCAGGTGAAACGGCCGATACGCTTGCGGCCCTGCGTGACAGTTGTTCAAAGGGGTACATTGGCAGTCTTACCGTCTGCAATGTTCCTGAAAGCTCCCTGGTACGCGAGTCGGATGTCTGCTTCATGACCCGTGCCGGTACTGAGATCGGTGTTGCTTCCACTAAAGCGTTTACCACTCAGCTGGTGGCACTGCGTCTGTTGATGATCGCTCTCGCACGGCGAAAGGGGCTAACCCCCGAAGAAGAAGAGACGATGGTCAACGAGCTTCATTCGCTTCCGCGTCAGGTTGAGGTCGTGCTGGAACTGGCTGATAAGATTCAGATCATGGCTGAGGACTTTTCGGACAAGCACAATGCGCTGTTTCTTGGTCGTGGTGCCTTCTACCCGGTGGCTATGGAAGGTGCTCTCAAGCTCAAGGAGATCTCCTACATTCATGCCGAGGCTTATCCTGCTGGCGAGTTGAAACACGGCCCCTTGGCGCTGGTAGATGAAACCATGCCTGTGGTCTGTGCACTGCCTGATGATCCACTGCTCGAGAAGGTGCTCTCAAATCTTCAGGAGGTTCGTGCCCGTGGTGGAGAGCTTTTCCTGTTTTCTGACCATAAGGTCAATATCGGTCTCGATCGATACCAGAGCCTGACATTGGCGGATATCTACCCGGGTACTGCGCCAATCGTCTACAGCATTCCGCTGCAGCTATTGGCCTATCATGTTGCCCTGCTCAAAGGTACCGATGTTGATCAGCCACGCAATCTCGCCAAGTCGGTGACGGTTGAATAACTTATAACGAAGCTGGTATTATGATTCATCTTCTAGATTGGGTTGTGGCCACAGTAACTATAGGAAAGGGCGGTTCATTGAGCCGCCCTTTCTTTCTATTGGGTCATCGGGTTTTATAGAAAGGCGGATGTTTTTCCCTCTTTTAGCTCCCTGACCTCTTTTTGCAGCTGAACTACGCTCTCTTCAAGGCGGGCAATACGCTCGAGGGTTTCACCTGAAAGTGATGGTGCTGCTGGAGCGGCAGTTCTTACAGGTTGGGTTTTAATGTCCGGGGTGCCGCAGAGCAGGTGGCTGTAGCGATCCTCGCGCTGGCCGTGGGCTCTGGGGATCTGGATTACCAGCGGTTCATCCCTGTCGGTTAAATCCTGAAGTATCTTTTGAATCTCATCATTATCAGCGAACTCGACCATGCGACTGGTATTTACCTTGATCTCATTCAAGGTGTGCGAGCCACGCAATAACATCACGCAGATAATGGCACGCTCTTTCGCTGAGAGGTGCAACTTGCGCGCAAGAAACTGCTCAAAACGGTCAGCACGGGCGAGGGTGTTGGCGGTGACCAGCCCTTCATGGCGGAGTTCGCTGATCACACTGGCAACCTGCTGTGGAGTCAGGTTCATCACCGGGTTGCGGCTCGACTTCTGGTTGCAGGCGGCAACGAGCGCATTGAGGGTGAGCGGATAGTAATCGGGCGTGGTCATCTGTTTTTCCATCAGGCTACCAAGCACCCGTGCCTGCAACTGACTCAACATCGCTTCTGTGCTCTCCTCAAATTCACTCATGTCTTCACTCCTGCTTCCCTGGCATCAGGCTAGCGAATCGGAAGAGGCAGCGAAATATGTTTCATTTTCACGGAATAGATATATAACCTTGCATAATGAACATGTGATTTAAGCAAGAGAGTGATCAGGATGATTTCTATGGGTGGCATGAAGCCGTGAATGCAGACATGAAACTTGACCGTAGCACTGCTGATTCTCAGGAGATGCTACTCTCCGAGCGGGTGAGGATTGCCTACGGGAGCATGGCTAGTTCGCTTGCCGGAAATATCATTAACAGCTCTATTCTGGTCGCCCTTCTCTGGTCTGTTGCTGACCAAGCTATACTTGTCGGTTGGTGGTTATATATTTTCACCATCAGTGTATGGCGTGGATTTGACGGCTGGCGGTTCAAAAAAAGAGGTGATGGCTCCCGAGGTGTTTCCTACTGGGCCAGACGATTCTCCATTGCTGCTTACCTTGGCGCCATGGGCTGGTCAGCAGCCGTACTCCTGCTTTTTCAGTCGGATTCTGTAACCTATCAGGCACTGCTGGCTTTCGTTGTTGCAGGCATGACAGCGGGCGCAACCGTGGTGCTTTCCACCTTCTGGCTACCCGGGCTGGCCTACCTTCTGTTGCCTCTTGTTCCTCTGGCTGTTCAGTTTTTCCGACTTGATGGTGAGATCGCATTAGGTATGGGTGTGATGATCTCCCTCTACCTGGTCGTTATGGTTTCTGTAGCTCGAAAAATCCATGATAATACAATACAGAATATTCGCCTGCGGATCGAAAGTGGCCTGCATGAAGAGGAGTTAAGCAAGTCTGAAGAGAAGTTTCGTCTTCTTTTTGAGTCGGTTGATGATGCCATCTTCATTTCGAACGCAAAGGGGCAGTTCATTGATGTGAATCCCGTGGCTCACCAGCGGCTCGGTTATACAAAAGATGAGATGCTCAACATGTATGCCTCCGATCTCAACTCCCCGAAACATGAAGCCACTGTTCCCGTGCGAATGGAGAAGCTCAAAAAATATGGCAGGGCCCGTTTTGAGGTCGGGCATCTCCACAAGGACGGAACGACAATGCCTGTGGAGGTCAATTGCCGTATTGTCGATTTTCAGGGGGAGCGGGTGCAGTTCAGTGTGGTTCGTGATTTAACCGAGCGCATACAGGCCGAGCAGGAGCTGAAGCAGAGTGAGGAGCGCTTCCGTGATATCTCGATGAGCATGGCTGACTGGATATGGGAGGTGAATAGCGACGGGGTCTACACCTTTGTTTCCGGCAAGGTGAAGGAGCTGCTTGGTTACGAGCCAGATGAAGTACTTGGCAAAACGCCACTCGATCTGATGAGCAAGGATGAAGCGAGCCGCGTAGGTCGCATATTTCAGGATGTTGCGGCTAACAAGCAGGCAATTGTTGACCTTGAAAACTGGCTCCTGACCAAGGATGGCCAGAGTGTTTGCATGCTCACCAGCGGTGTTCCGATTCTGGGTGGGCAGGGCGAACTTTTGGGTTATCGCGGGGTGGATCAGGATATTACTGAGCGCCGACGGGTAGAGGATGAGCTGCGCAAGCTTTCAAGGGCAGTTGAGTATGCCGGCGAATCTATTGTGATTACCGCTGCGGATGGCGTTATCGAATACATCAACCCCGCTTTTACCCGCCTGACAGGTTTTAGCGCAGAGGATGCCGTCGGGAAAACCCCCGCCATTTTGAAAAGTGGTGAGCAGGATGATGCTTTCTACCGTGCGTTCTGGAGCACCATCTCCAGTGGTAAGGTATGGCAGGGGCCGTTGGTGGATCGCCGTAAAGATGGTTCTGTGTACAGTGCGATGATGACAGTTGCTCCGATTACCGATGATCATGGCGAGATCACTCACTATGTGGCCATGCAGATGGATATGAGCGAATACGAAGAGCTTGAAGCGCGTTTCCAGCAGGCACAGAAAATGGAGGCAATCGGTACGCTGGTTGGGGGCATTGCCCATGATTTCAATAACATGCTGGCAGCGCTGCTCGGCAACGTTTATCTGGCTAAGAGTTCAGCGAAAGATAATCCAGCGATGGTCGAGCGGCTGGATCGCATTGAAACGGTCAGCCAGAGGGCGGCCGATATGATAGGGCAGCTCTTGACCTTTGCGCGCAAGGGGACTGTGGCGATGCGTCCCTTGTCATTGGCACCATTTCTTAAGGAGATATTCAAGCTGGCCCGACCGTCCATTCCTGAAAGTATTGAAATGAAATTACAAATCTCTGATAAAGATCTGATTTCGACAGGTGATGTGACCCAGTTGCAGCAGGTTCTGCTTAACCTGATTACCAATGCCTCTCATGCACTGGAGGGGGTGAATGATCCTGAGATTGTTGTCGGACTGAAACGTTTTGAACCGGACAGTCGCTTTTATCAGATACATGAGGAAATCAAGGCCGATCAGATGGCGTTGCTCTATGTGCGCGATAATGGTTGTGGTATTGAGGATAATGATCTAGATAAGGTGTTTGAACCCTTTTTTACCACCAAAGAGGCAGGTAAAGGTTCAGGGCTGGGTCTTTCGATGGTGCATGGGGCAATCAAAACCCATCACGGCGCAGTTGAGATATTCTCGGAGCCGGATGCTGGAACCTCGGTGCACCTCTATCTTCCTCTTGAGGGAGACGGTGAATCATTACCTGAAAAAGCCGGCAAGCTGGAGGCTGAAAAGGGGGGCGGTGAAGGAATTTTACTGATTGATGACGAAGTGCTGGTGCGTGAAGTGAATGCCGAGGTTCTGGAGAATCTGGGCTATCGGGTGTTTGTAGCAGAAAATGGAGTGCATGCTCAGGCGGTGTACCTGAGACATGCGGCGGAGATCGGGCTGGCCTTGGTCGACATGGTGATGCCAAAGATGGGTGGTCTGGAATTTGTGTCATGGCTGCGCGACAAGAGTGCAACGCTGCCGGTAATTATGATGACTGGATATGATCGGGATCATGCGCTGGCTGCGCAGGAGATGCCGGAGCACAGCGTTCTATTGAACAAGCCAATAGAGGTGCCGGAGCTCAGCAGTATGGTACGTGTTATGATTGAAAGAGAGCGGGATAAATAAGCTGCCTGTTGCGCGATAATCTGACCTTTATGGTGCTCTCTTTGTTTACCATTGAAGGTTGAATTTACTTTTGAAAAGGAAATCCTCTCCTGTTAACGGGTCGGTGAAGGCAAGCTTCCTGGCAAGCAGTTGCAGTGGATTGTCGTAGCTGGGTGGGTCAGAAGGTGGCTGGAAGTCGGGGTAGAGGCGATCACCTACGATAATAGAGCCGATGAGCCCAAGGTGCAGGCGCAGTTGGTGGGTTTTACCGGTGATCGGTTCCAGCTTAAAACGTGCAAGCCCATCACGTGTTTCAAGCAGGTGGATGTGTGAACGGGCGTTGATCTCACCCTCCACATTCCTGAATCGCACCCATGGCTCGCCGCGTTCAATGCGACTTTCGACCAGCCATTTCCCCTGTTCCGGCTGATCCGGAATGGTCGCAATAGCCTCGTAAAACTTCTTGATGCCTCCATGTCGGAAAAGATCGAAATAGGGGGCGCGATGCTTCTCCCCGACGGTAAAGAGAACGAGACCTGCTGTTTCACGATCCAGTCTGTGCACAGGAACCAGGTGTTCAAGACCGGTGCTTCGCTTGAGGCGGTGAAGCAGGCATTCGTTGACGTATGATCCTCCCGGGGTGACCGGCAGGAAGTGCGGCTTGTCAGCTATCAGGAAGTTGTTATTGCAAAACAGTACAGACTCTCGGAACGGAATCGGATGTTCATGCGTCACTTCGCGGAAATAGCTTAGCCGTGCATTGACCCGGTAAGGTGTGCTTTCGTTAATGATTTTCCCCTTCTCGTTGCTGATTTTTCCGCTCTGCAGTCGGTGCAGCCAGACCTCGCGTCCCACATGGGGGAATCGGTGGTCAAAAAAATCGAGCAGAGATGGGTAAGGGGGGGGTGTGTTTGGCAGCGTGATAAACGACGGGCTGGGCGCGGTGCTCTGTGGGTCGATAGCTGTCATAATCCCGAAGCATGCTAAATCACTGTAGTATTCACCAGAAGAAAGGTTCCCTTTGACACTTTCCTTCACTGTTTCTAAGCTGACGGAGCATGGAAATCAACGGATCGACAAAGCTTTACGGCATCATTGGCTGGCCAGTGAAACACTCACTTTCACCTGTTTTTCAGGCATCTTTCCTGGAGCAGCTTCAGATCAATGCGGCCTATCTCCCCTTTGCAGTGGCACCTGATCTGCTTAATCAGGCCCTGGAGGGGTTGTTTGCTCTTGGTGTCGAAGGATTTAATGTGACTGTTCCACATAAGGAATCGGTGTTTCAGCGGGTGTCGGCGGATGATGATGCCCGGCTAATTGGTGCGGTAAACACTGTTCGCCGTGGAGTGAATGGATGGGACGCGACCAATACAGACTGGCGTGGATTCAAAGCGGTGGTTGAAGGGCTTGAGACCCCTGTGCGGGGGAAGAGGGCGCTGTTGTTCGGAGCCGGTGGCACTGCACGCGCTGTGCTGCATGCGCTGGCTGCACTTGGTCTCGATACCGTTTATATCTGCAATCGCAATTCTGAACGATTGGCTGGCTTTGTTGAATTCGCCCACACCAATTATCCACAACTTGTTTGTGAGCCCGTTAGTTGGGAGCAGAAGAGTGTCACAGCTGCCTGTGCAGATGCTGTTCTGTTGGTGAATACCACGACGATTGGTCTGGCACCTGAGCAACAATTTCCATTTGCACTCTCTGGAGCAGGAGCGGCTATTGATGCTGTTTACAAGCCCGATGGTGATACGGCCTTTTGCCGGGCAGCGGAAGGGTCAAGGAGTGCTGTCGACGGACTGCCTATGCTGATCGCACAGGGAGCGGAGTCTTTTGCATGGTGGCACGGGTGCACTCGCCCGAATTGCATCAGCGCGTTGAGCAGTATCGAGAAACATCTTGGCAGAACTCCCGTGAAGCTGCCGGGTTGGCAGGCTAACTGATGAGTCGATCTCGTTTGGGAGATATTCTGCTACGGCAGCAGCGCATTACGCGTGAGCAACTTGATCAGGTTGTGCGTGAGTCTAAACTCAATGGCGATACGCTTACTTCGCAGCTGGTGAAGCAGGATATCTTTACCGAAGAGCAGCTGGTTGCTTTTGTTGCCCGTTCGTTCGGCTGTCCCGTGGTCGATCTGGACAAGGTTGAGGTAGATCCTGAGGCCTCCAAGGTTCCTTTTGATATCCTGCGAAAGAATGTGATCCTGCCACTCCGGCAGGAAGGAAACATGCTTAAGCTGGCTGTTGCCGACCCCTACGATATCAATGCCCTGGATGAGATCGCCTTTATCAGCGGCAAACAGATTGACCTTGTGATTGCAGCTGAAAGCGACCTGATTAAAAAGCTCGATGCCTTGAGCGGAACCGAGTCGCACCTGCAGGATGTGATGGCCGATCTCGGGGCGATGGATGTTCATGTTGTTGAGGAGATTGAAGAGGACGTCGATGAGCTCTCACTCTCCGCCAAGACTGAGGCAGCACCCGTTGTCCGGCTGATTAACCTGATACTGCTTGATGCAATCAAGCGTGGTGCATCCGATATTCATCTGGAACCCTATGAGAAGGTGCTGCGTGTGCGTTACCGCATTGACGGGGTGCTGCATGAGATTATGCGTCCGCGTATGAACATGCGCGATGCGATGATTTCACGTCTAAAAATTCTTGCTCGACTCGATATTTCAGAGCGCCGCATTCCACAGGATGGGCGCATCAAGTTGAGGCTTTCGCGGGCTAAAACGGTGGATTTTCGTGTCTCGGTGTTACCGACCCTGTTTGGTGAGAAGGTGGTGTTGCGCTTGCTCGATCCATCCAGTCTGCAACTGGATATGACCAAGCTGGGTTATTCGCCACAGGCACTGGGCTGGCTGAAGGAGACTATCAGCCGCCCCTACGGCATGGTACTTGTGACCGGGCCGACAGGTTCGGGTAAAACCGTGAGCCTCTATTCAGCTGTTGCCGAGTTGAACCAGCCAGGCGTGAATATCTGCACGGCTGAGGATCCTGTAGAGTTTAACTTTATGGGTATCAATCAGGTTAATGTGAAGCCCGATATCGGCCTCGACTTCCCTGCCTCCCTGCGTTCATTCTTGCGTCAGGATCCCGATATTATCCTTATCGGTGAGATCCGCGATTACGACACAGCCGCCATCGGTATCAAGGCTGCACTGACAGGCCATCTGGTGCTGGCTACGCTGCATACCAACGATGCTCCATCCACGATGACACGCCTGGTCAATATGGGGGTTGAGTCATTTCTGGTGGGCTCTGCCGTGAATCTGGTCTCCGCCCAGCGTCTGGCCCGTCGCATTTGTGCTGATTGTAAAACGGAGATGGAAATTCCAGCTTCAGCCTTGCTGGAGGCGGGTGTTCCCGAGGGTGAAGTTGCATCCTATCGTCCAATGCATGGAACAGGCTGCCCTACCTGCAGTGGTACAGGCTATAAGGGGCGGACCGGCATCTATCAGGTCATGCCCGTTTTTGATGAAATTCGCGAGGCGGTATATACAGGTGAAAATTCAGACAGGATTAACGAAATCGCAGTGCGCATGGGCGTAAAGACGTTGCGCATGGAGGCTCTGGAGAAAGTGAAGGCTGGTGAGATAACCCTGGAAGAGTGCCTCAGAGTGACGGTGGCAGGCTGATGGCAATATTTGTTTGGCAGGGAAAAAATAGGCAGGGCGGCCCCCAGAGCGGAGAAATGGAGGCGAAGAATCGTGAAATCGTATTGGCCACCCTTCGCCGCCAGGGATTGACCGAAACCAAGGTTAAGAAAAAGCCGATCGAGATTCATCTCTTCCCGGAAAAGGTTGATGAAAAGGATATCTCCGTTTTCTTTCGCCAGCTCTCAACCATGATTAATGCCGGACTGCCGCTGGTGCAGTGTTTTGAGATGGCAGAGAGGGGATCGGAGAAAAAAGCATTGAACAAATTGCTTAAAGATGTGCGCCAGAGCCTTGAGAGCGGCAACCCGCTGGGTGAAACGATGCGCAAATTCCCCAAGGAGTTCGACAGGTTGACCTGTGCGCTGGTCGAGGCGGGCGAGCAGGGCGGCATTCTCGACTCGATCCTGCTCAGGCTCTGCACCTACAAGGAAAAGGCGCTCAGCCTGAAGCGAAAAATCAAATCGGCGATGGTTTATCCTGCAGCTATTCTGGCGGTCTCCTTTATTGTGACAGCGATTCTGATGATCTTTGTGATTCCGATATTCGGTGAGATGTTTGCCGACTTCGGGGCCGACCTTCCTGCGCCGACCCAAATTACGATGATGGTTTCGGATCTCTTTGTCGAGTACTGGTACTTAGTGGTCGGTGCGCCGATCGCGCTGGTGTTTGCCATCAAGTCGATCTATAAAACGCCCAAGGGACGCTACCAGCTCGATAAACTGTTATTGGCGCTGCCTGTTATGGGCGAGGTGCTGCGTAAAGCATCCGTAGCCCGTTTCTGCCGCACATTCTCGACGCTGGCGGCAGCGGGTGTGCCGATTCTCGAGGCGCTGGATACGGTGGCCGAGACTGCAGGTAATGTGGTGATTGAAGAGGTGATTCTCTCATCCAAGGTTTCAATCGCGCAGGGCCAGACGCTTAGCGCGCCACTTGAAGAGAGTGGAATATTTCCAGTCATGGTGACGCAGATGATTTCGATCGGGGAACAGACAGGAAGCCTTGAAGAGATGCTCTCCAAGATCGCCGATTTTTATGAGGAGGAGGTCGATGTCGCGGTGGATAATATGCAGCAGCTGATGGAGCCTCTGATTATGGCCTTTCTCGGTGTGGTGATTGGTGGACTGGTGATCTCTATGTATCTGCCGATCTTCCAGATGGCTTCGATCGTCTGATCTTCCAAACCAACATTGGCACAATCAACCCATTCTTACAGAGCTTTCTGCGCATGAAAGCCGGTCATTAAGCAGCAGATGTCAATAATCTACTACAGAGCGATGGCTGGCGGTGTCATATCCCTGATTATCGCGACCTGGTTTTATAATGCTGCCGGAGGTTTTCAGCCGCTGCTGATTCTGGCTGGGCTGCTGTTTCTTTCCCTGCTGGTGCTTGAGTTCATTCTTTCCTACAGCGAGGTAAGCCTGCGTAACCAGTACCTGATTGGCTATGGTGGCGATGCATTGATTGCAGGGCTGCTGATCTTTGCAACCGGTGGCGTAGCCAGTCCATTCTCATTTCTTTCGGGGCTGATCATTGTTGCCTCGGGCCTGCATGCCATGCGGATGCTGCCGCAGCTGGTGGCGATCATTGCCTGTTTCGGGTATCTGGCGGCGGCATACGGGGATGAATGGATAGCTTATCATGCACCGCTTGATTTTCAGCAGGCACTCAACGCCCTGCTGCAGGTATCCGCCCTGCTGCTGGTAGGCGGCGTGATGGCATATATTTCAAACCGGCATGCTACGCTGAGTGCTAGCAGCGACCGTATGGTTCGCAAACATCGCCAGCTCAAGGATCTCTACGATCGGGTGATGCAGTCGATGCATGAGGGCATGGTTGTACTGGATGAGAGCCTGCAACTTTCCGATATGAATGATGCGGCTGGCAAACTTCTCGGTTCACTGCAGTTGGAGGTGCTGCTCTCCAGTCCTGCATTGAAGAGATACCTTGAGCAGCCGCAATCAGTCTCATTTCAGTGTGATTACGAGCATGAGGGTAAGATGTTGCTGGTGCGGGTGACACGTCTGTCGGCGGGGCATGATGCGACCTGGTTATTAACACTGGTTGATATCAGTGAGGTCAGGAAGCTGGAGCGGGAGCTCATCCAGCAGGAGAAAATGGCTGCACTTGGTCAAATGGCGGCCATGCTGGCGCATGAGATTCGCAATCCGATTCAGACCATGACGCAGGGGCTGGAGTTTGTCGGTGTTGATGCTAGTCGGGATGTGAGCATCAAACATATCATGCACGATGAGATGATGCGTCTGAACAGGTTAGCCTCAACGATGCTGGATTACGCGAAGCCATTGAACCCTTCTCCGGTTCCTGTTGCGGTTCCTGAACTGATCATATCCGCAGTTGCCCAGTTTGAGATGAGCGGGGCAGGCCATGTACACTGGGAGTGCGATGTGAGCCGATTGCAGCTGGATCCCGACCACTTTCGACTGGTGCTGGATAACCTGCTTTCCAACGCATTGGCTAACAGGAGTGGCGATGGTGAGGTTCGGATAGAGATGCATGCAGTCGGTGAAACATGGAGTTTTTCGGTCTGTAATCCGGGCCAGGTTCCGGATGATTTGAAAAACAGGATATTTGAACCGTTTGTCAGCGGTCGTTCCCGAGGAGTCGGACTTGGGCTGGCGACTGTTCAGCAGGTTTGCCGTGCCAACGGCTGGCAAGTCGACCTGATGAGTAAAGAGGCATCCACCTGCTTTACAGTGACCGGTGCAATCAATACGGAAAGCAGTGAAGATAGAACGCGAGAAACAGTGGAGGGAAATCATGGCTGATATTCTGCTCGTTGAAGATGAAGCGAATGCCAGACAGATTTTGTCTCTGGGGCTGAACATGCAGGGGCATCAGGTCAGGGGCTGTGAATCAGCGGCAGAGGCGGAAAAGCTGATGCGCGCCTACGATTTTGATGTCGTGCTGACCGACCTGCGCATGGATGGGCGCGATGCAGGATTGGATGTAATTCGTGCAGGGAAAAACCTGCAACCCGGCGCCAGAATCCTTCTTCTTACCGCCTATGCCAGTGCTGAAACTGCTGTGGCAGCGATGAAAGAGGGTGCATTTGATTACCTGACCAAGCCGGTATCAGCAGAGGAGCTAGCTGCTGCTGTAGAGCGGGCGCTTGCGGATAGTGCCACGGCTGATGCGGCTCACGGCGATCATGCTGGTGAAGATTCCGCCGCGAAAAATGAGATGCTGATCGGAGAGTCTGAGCCAATGAGGCGGGTGCGATCCCGCCTTCAACGCGCAGCGCAATCAGATTTCACGGTACTCATCAGCGGGGAGTCAGGGACAGGCAAGGAGCTTGCCGCCATATCTGTGCACGCCGCATCAAACCGCGCCAAAGGACCGTTCGTGCCAGTTCATTGTGGTGCTATTCCCGAGGGGCTGTTTGAATCGGAGCTGTTCGGCCACCGTAAGGGGGCGTTTACCGGTGCTGATTACAATCGAGCAGGTCTGATTGAATCTGCGAATGGCGGAACGCTATTCTTGGACGAGATTGGCGAGATGCCTATTGCCGTTCAGGTCAAGCTGCTGCGTGCCCTTCAGGAGCGGCGCATCCGCCGTGTTGGTGATGACAGGGAACATGATGTCGATGTGCGTATCATTGCAGCTACGAACCGGGATCTGGAAGCTGAGGTGCGCAAAGGCACATTCCGAGAGGATCTTTTCTTCCGTTTGAATGTAGTGCCGGTGCATATGCCGCCGCTTCGCCAGCGGCGGGAGGATATTCCTGAGCTGGCAAAGGCGCTTGTCCAGCAGTGGAATGATGGGCGAGCCAGACTGAATGATGACTGTCTGGCGCGCCTGTCTGAGCTTCCTTTTATGGGCAATGTGCGTGAACTGGAAAACCTGTTGCAACGGATGCTGGCCCTATCTGAGGGTGGAGATCTTGATCTTGCCCTGCTCAATGAACTCTATTCCGTGTCGCAACCGGAGCCCGAGGTGTCGCTGTCTCACCTGCAGAAGCAGGAGCAGGATCTGGACAGCTGGCTGGAGAAAATCGAGCGGCAACTGATTGATGAAGCCCTAGCTAAAACCGGAGGTAATATCACGCGTGCCGCGGAGGAGCTGGGTGTCAGTTTCCGCTCGTTACGCTATCGACTGAAAAAGCTGGGCGTCGCCGGGGAGGATGAGTGAGTCTGTTCATTCTTGCAGCAGGTTTGCTGGGACTTCTCTTCGGCAGCTTTGCCAATGTATGTGTACACAGGATTCCGCGCCGGGAGTCGATAGCCTTTCCGGCCAGTCATTGCCCTGCCTGCCATCATCCGATTGCCATAAGTGATAATATCCCGCTCATCTCATGGCTATTGCTGAAAGGGCGCTGCCGGCACTGCTCTGCCCCGATATCATGGCGTTATCCGTTTCTGGAAGTGGTCATGGGTCTGAGCTTTGCTGGCCTGACATGGTTCTATGGGCCCAGCCCGATACTGTTGGTCGCAATCGTACTTTTTTTCCTGCTCTGGATACTGACGCTGATCGACCTTGAAACAGGCCTGCTGCCTAATGCCCTGACCTTCCCCGGCATTGCGCTGGGGTTGGCATTCTCATGGTGGTTTGGTTACTGGCAGGATGCGCTGATCGGTGCAATCGCGGGTTACTGGATCTTCTGGCTGGTGGCACGACTGTTCCTGTTGATCACCGGTCGAGAAGGGATGGGGTACGGAGATTTCAAGCTTCTGGCTATGCTGGGGGCTTTTATGGGTTGGCAGGCACTGCCGTTTATTATTCTAACCTCATCGGTAACCGGTGTTGTAATCGGCACGATCTTCCTGCTGCTTTCACGGCGTGGTATCCGGGCGGAGATCCCCTTTGGTCCTTACCTGGCGCTGGCGGGCATGATCTGGTTTGTCACAGGCAGTGATATTCTTAACTGGTATACGGGCCTGCTCGGAGTGAGCGGGTGAATGCTCCGCTTCGAATAGGACTTACCGGCGGCATTGGGAGTGGAAAAAGTGCAGTGGCCTCCATGTTTGAACAACAGGCTGTTCCAGTGCTTGATCTTGACAAGAAGGGGCATGAGATCGTTTCTCCCGGTTCGTCTGGGCTGATAAAACTTGTCGAAGTCTTTGGTGATTCATTCCTCAATAGTGATGATTCACTGAATCGCGCAGCGCTGGCTACCCACTGCTTTAGTGATGCCGATGAAACGGCCAAATTAAATGCCATCATGCACCCGATGATCTGGCAAGCTGAGGAGCAGTGGCTGCAGTCGCAGCAGGCACCCTATGTGGTTATCGAGGCCTCGGTGCTCCTTGAATCCGGTGGTGCAGGCCGTATGGATGCGGTGATTGCAGTGCTGGCGAACGAGGAGCGTCGTCTGAAGCGGGTGCTCGCTCGCGGTGATCGTGATGAAAAGAGCTTTCGTGCGATTGTGGCCCGCCAATGCAGTGATGATCTGCGCAGATCCAAGGCGACCTATCTCATAGAGAATAACGGCTCCCTGCAGGAGCTTCAGGAGCAGGTGAATACAATTCATCGGCAGATTATAGAGAGAATTAGCCCTATTTCTGTTGAATAGGGCTGTTGTTGGCCGTGGCGATGAGGTAGGTTCTCAGGGTTGACATGGGGAGCACGCACAACAACAATGCATCCGTTGCCGGTTCTCTCCGGCGTTCCGGTTATCCGCAAGTACTCTGGTTATCCGAAATTATTTGTCACCAATCTTAGTAATTCAATGAAGACGCATCAGGCTTTATCTACACGACCCGTCTTTCCATTTGGAGAATTCAATGTCTAACGAAATCGAAGCACCGCAGGAAGTGAAGACTTCTGAGGTAAAACCTTCTGAAGAGGCACCGCGCCGTCGAGGCCGGCCGCGTAAAGTTGTGGTTGATGATGCTGCTGAGACGAAAGCTACTGAATCCAAGCCTGTAAAACCTAAGGCTAAGCGAACCAAGGCTGAAGTGACACCTGCTAAAGTCGAACCTAAGACAGCCAAAGCAGAAGCTGCCCCTGCTGAGGCAGAGTCAGGTGCTGAAGAGAAACCACGTCGCCGTGGCCGGCCGAGCAAGGGTGAAGTGAAGGCCGAAGAGGTTGAAGTGAAGGCGGAGACTAAGCCAGCCAACGTTGAGGCTAAGATTGAGCAAGAGCCATCCAGTAACAACGAAGAGATGAACGCGGCAGATAACCAGGAGCAGGGTAAGCGCAGCCGCTGGCGCAATAAACCCGAGCGCAACAACGGCCCTGATCGCAATAATAGTAATAGGCCCGATCGCGGTAATAAACCCGAACGCGGCAACAAGCCTGATCGCAACCCTAAACGTGCTCGCCGGGATGATTCTGAAGAGAAGATTTCCGATGAGATGGAAGGAGTCACGCTGAATCTGAAAGAGATTTCGGCCAAATCACCAACTGAGCTGCTGGAGCTGGCCGATCAGTATGATATTGATAACGCCGCTGGCATGCGCAAACAGGAGCAGGTTTCTGCGATTCTGCGCGCTCATGGTCTGCGTAGTGGAACCATCTACAGTGAGGGTGTTCTGGAGATCCTGCCGGACGGATTCGGTTTCCTACGCTCCCCTGATGCCAACTACCTTTCGGGTCCGGACGATGTGTATGTTTCAACCCATCAGATTCGCCGCTATTTCCTGCGAAAGGGTGATACCGTAGCCGGTGAAATTCGTTCCCCTCGCCGTGGCGAGAAATATTTTGCCCTGAAAACAGTCGATACCACCAATGGTCAGTCGCCTGAGCAGGCACGAACCAAGGTTCTCTTTGATAACCTTACCCCTCTTTACCCGGATGAACGCCTTCATATGGAGATCGAGGATCCGACGAACAAGGATATTACCGGTCGTATTATCGATATAGTATCTCCGATCGGTAAAGGGCAGCGCGCCCTGCTGGTAGCACCGCCACGTACCGGTAAAACAGTGATGATGCAGTCGATTGCTCACTCTATTGCCGCTAATCATCCGGAAGTTGAACTGATCGTCCTGCTGATTGATGAGCGTCCTGAAGAGGTGACCGATATGAAGCGCTCGGTGAAGGGTGAGGTTGTATCCTCCACCTTCGATGAGCCGGCTCAGCGTCATGTTCAGGTTTCCGAGATGGTCATTGAGAAGGCCAAACGTCTGGTTGAAACAGGCAAGGATGTGGTGATCCTGCTCGATTCTATTACCCGTCTGGCGCGTGCTTATAACACGGTGGTTCCCTCCTCAGGTAAGATTCTTACCGGTGGTGTGGATGCCAATGCACTGCACAGGCCAAAACGTTTCTTTGGCGCTGCCCGAAATATTGAGGGTGGCGGTTCCCTGACCATTATTGCCACTGCCCTGGTTGAGACCGGCTCCAAGATGGATGAGGTGATCTTTGAGGAGTTCAAAGGCACCGGCAACATGGAGATCAAGCTGGAACGTAAATTGACCGATAAGCGCATTTTCCCATCGATTGATATTGCACCATCAGGCACCCGTAAAGAGGAGCTTCTTACACCTCGCGAAGATCTTCAGAAGGTTTGGATTCTGCGCAAGATCCTCTCCCCTATGGGGTCAATTGATGCGATGGAGTTCCTGCTGGATAAACTCGGCACAACCAAGAGCAATGCTGAGTTCTTCAGTCGAATGAATCAGTAGAAATAATTCGTAGTAGTAATAAAAAAAGGCCGGGTTAAACCCCGGCCTTTTTTATCGCTTCAGTGCTTCCGGAAGTTGATGGAAGCGGGGGATATGATAGTCCCAGTAACCCTCATCTTCATGGGTAATCCAGACGGTTTTACAGCCCAGCTCGCGGGCGACCTTGAGGTTGTCCGCCATATCATCAACCACCAGCGTTCGCTCCGGCGTGCAGCCTTCAGCTTTAATCAGCATGGATAGCGTCTCTTTGTTTGGCTTGGGAATATAATTGTTAAAGCGGATATCATAGATCGCATCGAAGTGGTGGGCGATACCAAGGGCTGCCAGAATGCGCTCTGCATGTTCACGGATGCCGTTGGTGTGGATCACCTTGCGTCCAGTCAGTCTGGACAGCGCAGCATCCAGTTCATCATCGGGTTTGAGTATTTCATGGGCATCAATATCGTGAACATCGTGCAGAAAGGCCTCAGCCTCCATGCCGTGGTGCAGCATCATGCCGCGCAGGGTGGTGCCGTACTCTTTCCAGTATTTCACCCGCAACCGGTCGGCCTCTTCTGGGTCCACATCCAACTCTTTGGCGACAAATGCAGTCATGCGCTTGTCCATGCGCGCAAACACCCCCGAATCGGCGGCGTACAATGTGTTGTCGAGATCAATAACTGCTAAATCAAATGGCATGTCAGGGCACTATCCGTTACGAGGTTTATTTATCTGACAGAAATCAGGATTCGGGGTCCTGGTTTTCGTCTTTCTGCGCTGCGTAGGGATTAATCATTCTGAGGGCTGGCCTGGCCAAGATCTCTATGTAGAACGATTCCAGCTGCTGTGCTTCGGCGGCATCAATCTGTTTGCCGATCTCAGCCATGTGAACATTCTCGGCAGTTTCAGCAGTAGGGCCGAACTTGCAGTCGAAATCCCAGAAATCGGCACCTTCCGGCAGCTCTCTCCTGCGTTCCCTCTGGATGTATTTTTTGACATCACGCCTTACTGAATCCACCAGTCTGGCATATTTCTTTTTCGGGTGGGTCAATTTAAATACTTTTTTCATGCTTCCTCGCGATGACTGTAAAACAAATGCTTTTCTAGTCTGCAATCCTGACTGTTAATAGTACTGGGTGGGAAGTTAATTCTTAAGCGGCTGTAAGCCTGCCGGTCAGGGATGTCGTGAACACATCCAGCGTCCTGCTTTTAAACAGTGCGACAAGCAGCCATAGCATGGCAAGGGGTAGCAGCAGAACCTGCACAACGAAAATGGCCAGATAGGCGGTCATCAGGTTCAGTAGTGAGCTGATGATATTTTCGGCGTTCTCTACCATGTTCAGAAATGCTGCTCTTGTTTTCGCCACTTTGTTGGTCGCACCCGCTGTCATGGAGGAGAAAAAACCTTCGTTCTCTTCCGAGGTCATATTGCTCATTGCATCATAGCTGTTCGAAACGATCGTGAGTTTCTCTACGGAGTCTTCAATGCCTGGCTGCAACCAGTTGCTGTAAAGCGAATCGCTGATCAGTGCAGAAGTGGGTAGCATGAAGCGCAACAGCAGCAGAATCAGGCAGAGTTTGATGGCCGGGTGAAGCAGGGTGGTGAGCGTCGGGGAATTCAGCCAGATCAGCGGAATGGCCAGCAATAGTATAACGGCAATGGCTTTGAATGAGACCGCTTCACCGATCTCAAAGCCGAGTTTCTGGATGCCGATTGAGGCGATGGCTGCCACCAGTATCGAAGAGAGTCGCTCGGTCATGTCATCAATCGGATCTAGAATCTGCCCTGCGGCTATGGTCACGCCGACCCCTGCAGGGGCGAGCTCCAGGTGCGACTCCTTAGCCACGGAGACCACAGCATTCACGCCACGGGTGGTGGCATAAGCGATGGAGGCCGCTTTGATTGATTCACTGAAATAGTCATCGGCAAGCCGGTCAACGCCCGGAAGCTTCACGAAGGAAGCGCCGTAAAAAAGTGCGCTGAGCAGAAGCAACAGCAGGACAGATCTCAGCCTATGGCTTGAATCGCTCATGCTGTGGAGCCCCGAAGGCCAAAGGTCGAAATGATTACCCCTTCTGGTTTGTGGCGACGAGCCAGACAGCGTGCAGGACACCAGGCAGGAAGCCAAGCAGGGTCAGTACGATATTGATGAAGAAATGCTTGCTAGCTCCAACCTGAAGGAAGGCCCCGATTGGTGGCAGAATAATGGCAAGAATCAGATTTAATATATTCATGTTTCAGCCTCGGTTTGAAGAGTTGATAGGGGCACACTATCTTTGTTGCTACGGAGCTGTCGACACTGGTTGTTACCGGTGAAGCAGCTTGCCTCTTTCAGCTCTTCTTTTCGATAGCTGCCCGTGTCCGCATCACTTCCTGTCGGGTCTGCTGGTAAAGCGCGCTGTTGCCATCGAGCCGGACAGCCTGCTCGACTGCCTGCATGGCTTCATCGAAATGCCCCTGTTCCATTTGAACCTGGGCCAGGTTATTAAGCGGCTCTGCAGCACTGGTGTGTGCTTCGGCAGCACGAACAAAGGCCTCGGCAGCACCATTCAGATCAGCCAGTGCATAGCGGATATTACCTAAACCCATCCATGCCGAAAGACTTTCCGGCCACCGGGTTACTGCGGCTTCATAGGATTTAAGCGCTGCTTCAGTGAAGCCTGCCTGTTCGAGATTTACAGCTGCGCGCAGGTAGGAGCTCTCTTCTGCACCTGCCGGAAAGCTGCCCGCAGGTTGTACGACCATGGCCCAGGAACCGGCTCTTACCCATGTGTGCTCAAATGTGGAGAGGGGTATCCGGTAGTCCGGGGTGTCGCCGGAGTGAAGGGTGATACTCTCCTCTGCAAGATCGAAACCTGTTACGACAGCATAGTGCCACTGCGGCGCAAGACTCAGGCCGAGGTTCTGGAATACGATTACCGGATGTCCGGCCTCGATCTCACGCAGAATGTCGCTCAGGTGTGGTGCCAGTAGATAGGCCAGTTGTCCGTATCCTCGCGGTAATGCCATCATCTCCACCTGCAGGCTTCCCTGCTTACCGGGGATAAACAGTTTGCCTCTCAGTTCATCAGGCGAAACGCTGGTTCCAGCGTGAGAGAGGGCCATGGCAAGGGATGCCGGGCCACACTGGTAGTCCAGCTGCGGAAAAAACGGGACATCACTCACGCTGGCTGAAGTGCTTATACCTGCTGGTTTCTCGTGCATCAGTGCAGCACTCTGTTTGGCTGCGCAGCCGCTGAAAAGCAGGGTGATAAGGCAAATGCCCGCCAGTAGGCGGGCATTTGCCACTATTTTAGTGACCATGATGATGTACAAACGGGTAGACGTCGGTAAGTCCGAGCACATCGGTAATCAGCAGTACTAGAAAGATGAACACGGCGGCACCGATGACTTCGCCGATCAAACCACCGGCAGGCAGCGCATCAATCTTTCCGGCCAGCATCTGAACCTCTGCATCACTGAGTTGGGCTACGCGCATCTTAGCCGCTTCGGATGAGACGCCCTGTTGCTGCAACTCCTGCTGTACCTCGGCGCGATTAAGGAACGCAACGACCTTTTCACGTTCCTGATCCATCTGCTGCTGCGTAATCATCTGTTCTGTTGGGACCATGGCTGCATGAGCGAGCGGTACCTGCACGTTCAGCCCGAGCATTACGAGGATGAGTAGCGATACCATTCCCTTTTTGATAAATCTGTTCATGTGGTTACTCCTATATGCCCTAATTCGCGTTATGCTGCGGCAGGCAAGGCTGAACACTAGAGTGGTGTAGCAACCTGATTATGTGATCTGGTCGACATTTTTTCGCAGGCTTGGCAGAAAACGGAAAAATGGATCCTCCCGGTTTCCGTTCCCTCTGCTTTGGGGCTATACTCTTTATATGACATCCAATAAGCCTCGTGAAGAGATAGAGTCGATTTCACCTCAAGGGGAGACCTCTATCTGGAAAGGTTTTGTCTTTAATATCAGTGCTGTCATCCTGCTCTTTATTCTTGGGATATTTCTCGGTGTACAGTTGAATAATGAAACACTGATCAATAATGAACTTCTCACTAGGGCCAAGTCAGACTTTGAAAATATTATTGCAACTCGAAAGTGGAATACGCAGCACAGTGGGGTATATGTAGAAAAAGTTTCTGGCGTGGAATCAAATCCCTACCTGACAGATCCAGATATCACAGCAACCAATGGCAAAGTCTACACGAAAAAGAACCCAGCCCTGATGACTAGAGAAATATCAGAACTGCTAAGCGAGAGCCTTGGTCATTCGTTCCGTATTACTAGCTTGAACCCTCTCAATCCAAGCAACAGGCCTGACGAGTTTGAAGCCGATGCATTGCGCTCATTTGAGAAGGGCGAGAAAGAACTTGTTACGGTTGAACAAAGTGATGGTAAGTCATTATATCGTTATATGGCTCCGCTTTTTGTCGAGAATTCCTGCCTTTCATGCCATGCCAAGCAAGGCTATAGGGTCGGAGATGTGCGCGGTGGTATAAGCGTTCAATTTGATATCAGTGATGTTGTAAAGCGGCTGAAGAGGAACAGGTACACTGTATGGGCACTATCACTGGCAATCTCGATTCTACTGATCGTGATTATATATACATTTGTCCGAAGGATTAGGCGGTCACTTGAAGCAGCAAATGCCACGATTAGGAAGTTGGCGATAACCGATGAACTTACAATGTTGAATAACCGCCGTTACTTTATGAAACGGCTCGGTGAGGAGTTTTCAAGGGCTAAACGCTACGGGCGTCCAATATCCTGTATAATGCTCGATATTGATTTTTTCAAACAGGTCAATGATGAACATGGCCATTTGGAGGGTGACCATGTGCTCCGATCTATTGCCCGCCTGATGGAGGCTCAGGAGCGAAACACCGACGTGGTGGCTCGTTACGGAGGTGAGGAGTTTGTATTTATGCTTCCCGAGACTGAATTAAATGAGGCCCTTCAGGTTGCTGAAAGACTGCGAAAGAGCATTGAGGCTTCCTCAGTTTCCTTGTCCGATGGCACAGTGCTGAATCTTACTGTTAGTTTAGGTGTCTGTAGCTGGGGTAGTGAACAGATGGCTGCCACTGATGATTTCCACGCTTTGATAAAAGAGGCTGACGAAGCCCTCTACCGCGCCAAGGAGAACGGACGCAACCGGGTAGAGGCAACCGGGGCTGCGTGACTCAGTCGATTGATAGCTTACTGATTTTCGGTTGCGGTTACGTCGGTGAAAGGCTGGCCAAGGCATGCATTGCTGAGGGCATCCGGGGAGTTGCAACAACGCGCAGCGAAAATCGTGCAAATGAGCTTGAGGCTCTCGGTGTCGAAGCGGTGGTGGTTTCTTCTCCTGCCGATCTATCTGATCGACTGCTGGCATCTGTACATGCTGTTCTGGATTCAATTCCATTAACCCGCAGCGAACAGGGTATGCACGCTTCACAGGTTGAGTGGCTGCCATTGATAGCCGCGAAGATGAGAAGCCTGAAATGGGCTGGTTATCTCTCTACAACCGGTGTTTACGGCGATGCGAATGGTGCATGGGTGGATGAGGCGTATGCCTGTCACCCGTCAAGTGCACGGGGTACGGAGCGGCTGATTGCTGAAACGAGCTGGCTGGAGTCCGGTATGCCTTCTGAGGTGTTCAGGCTTGCCGGCATCTACGGGCCAGAGCGCAATATTCTCGCACGTTTGCAGGCCGGTGGTTACAAGGCTGTGCAGTGGCAGCCGCCGCACTGGTCCAATCGTATCCATGTTGATGATATCGTGGCGGCAGTAATGTCAGCGATGCAAAACCCCAGCCCTGGCCGCATTGTAAACCTGGCGGATGATGAGCCGCTGCCGCATGCCGATTATGTGACTGAGCTTGCCCGGCTGGCTGGTGCGCCTGAACCCGTGTTGTTAAGTGAACAGGCGGGAGAAAAAGAGCTTTCACCCATGGCACTGGAATTCTTTCGCGATAACAAGCGCATATCGAACCGCCTTCTGCATCACGAACTTCTGGCTGAGCTGAAGTACCCATCATTCAGGGATGCTGTTGCTGACCTGAAAGGGTCAGAGGCATGAAGAAAGGAAGCAGGCCTAGGGAGCTTCCACACTATCCTGAGTCCGCAGGTGTGACGGCTGACCCTGCAACACCTGCGTGGCCGGTTTTCTGCTAGGATAACTGTATGGATGCGCAACTGTTTCAAAGCACTGCCGAACGTTTGCTCGATGAGCTGCCTCTCAGGTTTCGCAAGGTTCTGGAGAATGTGGTGATTGTGATCGAGGATTTTGCTTCTGAAGAGGTTCTTGTGTCGATGCGGGCAACCTCACCGTATGAGCTTCTCGGTCTTTATGAGGGGTGGCCGATCACTGAGCGGGAGGCAGTTGATTCCGGCAATTTACCTGACATGATCCATCTCTACCGCAAGCCGATACTGGCAATGTGGCAGGCATCGGGCGAAAGCATCGAATCCTGCATTCAGGATGTCCTAATTCATGAAATCGGCCACCATTTTGGCTTCTCCGATGCCCAGATGGATGCGATTGAAGTCGAATATGATAGGGAGGCGCTAACGTGAACAACGATCATGAAAAGATAACGACTCTTCACCACCAGTTATCTTCAGTGCTGGCCGGAAAGGAGGGGGCCATCCGGCAACTGCTGGTCACATTGCTCTCAGGCGGCCACCTGTTGATTGAAGATGTGCCCGGGGTAGGTAAAACCACGCTGGCCCATGCACTGGCCAACAGTCTCGACAGTGATTTCGGCCGTATCCAGTTCACTGCTGACCTTCTGCCTGCCGACATCGTCGGTGTGGAGATATTCGACCCAGCCAAGCAGCGTTTTGATTTTCACCCCGGGGCTGTGTTTAACCACATCGTGCTGGCCGATGAGATCAATCGTGCCACGCCCAAAGCGCAATCCGCACTACTGGAGGCGATGGCCGAAGGGCAGGTGACGATCGAGCGTAAAACCCGTCAGCTGCCGCAACCCTTTTTCGTGATTGCCACGCAGAATCCCAATGAGCATATGGGTACATTCCCGTTGCCGGAGTCACAGCTTGACCGCTTCTTCATGCGCACCTCCATTGGCTATCCCGATAGGGAAGCCGAGCGCAAGGTGTTGCTTGGTGAAGCGGGGCAGGTAAGGTTACCCGAGCTGCAACCTGTTGCCGGCTGGAGCGATATTCTGGCGGCGCGTCATGCCATTACCACGCTCAATGTTTCTGATCTGCTGCTCGACTATCTATTGAAACTGCTGCAGGAGAGTCGTAACGGTGAATGGCTAAAGCAGGGGATCAGTCCACGGGCGGGACGCGACCTGATTAATGCGGCCCGTGCAGAGGCGTGGCTGGCGGGGCAGTCCTATGTTACGGCTGCCGATGTGCAGACGGTATGGCTACCGTGCCTTGCTCACCGCGTGCTGGCAGGTGGTGATAGTGAAGCAGCACTGACAGCACTTCTTGAAAGTGTTCCTGTCCCTGCCTGAATGAACTGAGCGGGAAATTCCGTGGCATACGATCCGGCTGACCTGAAACTTCCGCGCTGGCTGCTACGTTCACTTGATACCCTGGTTGCCATTCACATACCGCTCGGTTTTGGCTGGCGGGTCGGGTTTACAAGGCCGGGGTTTATCTTTTTTGCTGCCCTTCTCGGTGTTTGGGCGGCAGCCTTCTATTCGGGTAATAACCTGCTCTATCTCTGCGGTGCGATGATGACTGCCATGACCGCGGCTGCAATCACTCAGGCGACGCGTCTGTTGAATCGTTTTCCTGATATGGGGCCATTGCTGCCTCTGCTGCAGGCAAACAGCGTAACGGTGCTGCGAAAATATACCGGCCTGCAGGAGCCCGCCTCGGCTGTCGTGGGTGTTGAGTGGCACTGTATTGAAGGGTGTTTCTCCCTGCTTGGGCGCTGTGAAGGTGACAGGGTGCGGCTTGAGGGGAAGATGAAACCACAGAGTCGGGGAGTCTACCGCTGCAATAAGCTCCTCCTGTCGAGCGATGCTCCACTCGGGCTGTTCCTGCTTTCTCTGGAGCGTAGAGGCAGTGGGGATGTGGTTGTTATGCCGGAGCCAGTGGCATGGCAACCTGACGGGCACAACGGCAATACCCTTTCCGGGGGGCAGCTGAACGGTGGTGATGAGTGGCTTGATCTGCGCGGTTATGTGCCGGGGGATCCACTTTCAAGGGTGCACTGGCGCAAGGCATCAGGTGATATCAGGGAGTGGAAGGTGAAGCGCTTTGCATCTGAGATAGAGCGCTCGCACGAGAAGTTACTGCGTGTGGATCTGCGTATGCCTGCCGGGGCAAGCGAAGCGGCATTCGAACGGTTGCTGGCTCGTGTCTGGTTCTGGGTTCTGGAGCAGGGAAGTTCCGGACAATTGATTCTCGGGCAGGACTCCTTTGATCTTGGAGACAGTGCGCAATCAGCTGCTCTGCAGAGGGCAGTAGCGGCCGCTCATCCTGAATCACTACCGGCTTCCGGGGAGGGGGGCTTGCAGCTGACGGTGTCTGATGACTCCTAGTCTTCTACGAGCTGAGCGTATGACGCTGGCCGTGCTGATGTGCGGGGTGGCTGCACTTGCACTTTCTGACTTCGTAAGCCCTTTTTACTGGCTGCTGTCGACAGTGGCGACACTATTTCGCCTCTGGCGGGGGCCATCGCTGCAGTTGAGTGAAATGCAGGCCAGCTTGGTCGGCTGGTTCGGATTCGTATGGGTGATTTTCGAACTGTTCCTCGGCAGGGCCCTGGTTGTCGCCTTTACCGATTTCCTGCTGATTCTGGCCTTTGCCATCGTGGTTGAAGCTGCCACACCCCGTAACCACCTGCACCGAATGCTGGTTGGCCTGTTTCTACTGCTGGCCGGAGCCGTGCTGACCGATTCGGTTCTCTATGCCGTGCCACTGTTTGCGATGATGTGGTTTTTGTGGCGGGCGGCTGCATGCCTCTATGGGATGAATTTGTCCGGTGGTGATCTTCCCGCCATGCCGCTGCGACATGAGGTACGCTGGATGTTTTTGATGCTGGTGAGCACTGCTGTGTTGTTTGTAGCCCTGCCGCGTTTTGAGTTTCATTCGCTGCTCAAGCCAGCTCAACCACGCATGGAAACCAGTGGTTTTTCCGATCTGGTGCAGCTGGGTGATTTCGCCCGTTCTCTTGATGCTCGCGTGGCAATGCGGGTAGAGCCGCTGAATCTGACAGCTGCGGAGATCAATAACTTTCGTAAATGGACGCAGGGGCGTTACTGGCGTGGAGCGGTACTCTCCCGGTTTACCGGCAGCGGTTGGCAGAAGGTGGCAGCACCCCGACAGTTTCATCTGGGTGCAGGCGAAGACCTGATGTTTGCAGATGGGGAGGCTATGGCCGTAGCGCTCTACCGTGAAGCAAGCGATCACAGCTATATCCAGATTCCACAGGGGATTCTTCGCATTCGTGATCTGCCGCAGGGTATTCAGACTGATGAAACAGCAACCGTTCAGTTTACCCGTGCTCCATCACGTAGGTTGCGCCTGCTGATGGATGTTGCATGGGCCAACACGCCTGAAGCTGTGCAGGGGCCGCAACGATGGGAGCTTGAGCAGGCGCATATCCCCGATGCACTGCGTAATTGGGTGAAGCCGTATGCGATGAATAGCGCTGATCAGGTTCAGGTCCTTGCCAGTATTGCTGCTGAATTACGGGGCTGGACGTATGACCTGAATGCACCGATTGATAGCGAAAGTCCCATCAGCTCCTTTTTGAAGCTGCAACGCGGCCACTGTGAACTATATGCCACAACGATGGCACTGGCGGCGCGCACATTGGGCATTCCCTCAAGGGTTGTGAATGGATACCTCGGCGGTGACTGGAATGAGGTCGGTGACTTCCTGCAGATAAGGCACCTGCATGCTCATAGCTGGGTGGAGGTGTGGGTAAATGGGAGATGGCAGCGCATGGATGCAACGCCGGCTACGCGCAGCGGACTGCTGAATCTCAGGTTCCCGAGGTTTGATCAGCTTTGGGAGTCGGCGAAGCTCGGCTGGTATCGCTATGTGCTGGAGTTCCAGAATTCCGATCGTGTCAACGTGATCAAGGCGCTCTGGCAGAGTATAAGGGTATACGGAGAGTGGCTTCTTTCGGCACTTATGGCCACAGCTGTTGTTATGTTGTTATGGCGTTATGGTAGGGTGATACTACGTCATTTTACCCGCTATGACAAAACGCTGTGGTCTGTTCTTGATCGCTGGTTGAGCAGACGAGGCGTCGTTAGGGCGCAGTATCAGCCGTTAAGGGATACGGCTATTCCCGAAGGGGTCTCACATGAAGCTTGGGAAAGATTTGTATGCAAATGGGAGGCACAGAGCTATGGAGAGGAATCTCTGTGGAAGAAACGCGATTTGAAGCGCCATTTGCGTGCGCTTTTGAAAACAACTGATACTATTTCGGCCAATGTTTTGAGATAAGGAGTCATGCGTGGGTATTCTTGAAGGTAAAAAAGGGCTGATTCTTGGCGTTGCAAACAACAAATCGATTGCATGGGGCGTAGCTCAGGCAGCTAAGCGCGAAGGGGCTATCCTGGGATTTAACTATCTTGGCGAAATGATGGAGAAGCGCGTACGTCCATTGGCAGAGAGTCTTGATGCCGAAATTATTGCACCGATGAACGTTTCCGAAGAAGCCAGTATCGACGCCTTTTTCGCTCAGGTGAAAGAGCAGTGGGGCGAGATCGATTTTATTGTGCATTCGATTGCTTTTGCCAATAAGGATGCGCTGCAGAACGGCTTCTCACAAACCTCGCGTGAGGACTTTCATCTTGCACTGGATGTTTCTGCATACTCGTTTGTTGCCTGCGCGCAGCGCGCTGCACCGATGATGAAAGAGGGCGGCAGCATGGTTACTATGTCCTACCTGGGCGCTGAGCGTGCTGTTCCAGGTTATGGAGTGATGGGTGTTGCCAAGGCGGCACTTGAGGCATCAACACGTTATCTTGCACAGGATCTGGGTGAGAGTGGCATTCGAGTTAACTCGGTTTCTGCAGGCCCTATTCGCACACTGGCAGCATCGGCAGTTGGAGATTTCCGTAAGCTAATGGAAAAGAGTGCCCGCGGTGCCATGCTCAAGCGTAATGTAACGCAGGATGAGGTGGGTAATACCACGGTTTACCTGCTTTCCGATTTGGCATCAGGTGTGACTGGGGAACTGCATTATGTCGATGCCGGATTCCATATCGGTGCCGGTGATACAGGCGCGGAATAAAAAGTGTCAGGCTCTTCCACCGGCCAGATATTCCGGGTTACTACTGCAGGTGAATCACATGGGGCGGCACTGGTTGCCATTGTCGAGGGGTGCCCGGCAGGCATTGGCCTCTCCGAGGCCGATATCCAGCCCGATCTTGACCGTCGCAAGCCGGGGCAGTCCAAATACACAACCCAGCGTCGTGAAGACGATGAGGTAGAGATTCTCTCTGGCGTGTTTGAAGGCAAAACCACAGGTTGTCCGATTGCTCTGCTGATTCGTAATACTGACCAGCGCAGCAAGGATTACTCGGAGATCATGGATAAATTCCGTCCGGGTCACGCTGATTTCACCTATTTTGAAAAATATGGAAGGCGCGACTATCGCGGTGGCGGCCGTTCCTCCGCACGCGAGACCGCGGTACGCGTAGCAGCCGGTGCAGTTGCCAAGAAGCTGCTGGCTGAATCAGGCATTTCGGTTCTCGGCTGGGTTGATCAGATAGGCCCAGTGAAAGCGGATGCTGCAAAGTTTGATCGTGATGAGATCATCAACAACCCCTTTTTCTGCCCAGATGCTGAAGCTGCGGAGAAGATGGCTGCCTTTATGGATGCGCTGCGCAAGGAGGGCGACTCCATTGGCGCAGGTGTTACTGTTGAGGCGCATGGGATGATCCCAGGGCTTGGTGAGCCGGTATTCGACAGGCTTGACGCTGATATTGCCAAGGCGCTGATGAATATCCCGGCCGTGAAAGCTGTCGAGATTGGTGATGGCTTAAGCTGTATCGAAGCGAAAGGCTCCGAATTCGGTGATGCGATTCGCATGAGTGGATTCCAGAGTAACCATGCCGGAGGCGTTCTCGGTGGTATCTCCAATGGTGATACGGTGCGGGCGCGCATGGCACTCAAGCCGACCTCATCGATCCTTAAATCACGTCCGACGATCGACATTCATGGCAATGAAACAGATATTGTTACCAAGGGTCGTCATGACCCATGTGTGGGAATCCGTGCCGTACCTGTTGCCGAAGCGATGCTTGCGCTGGTGCTGGCTGATCATCTACTGCGTCATCGTGCCAGCAGGATCTGATTCTTATTAGGGTTTAACGGGCTCCAACCAGGCGCCAGAAAGCCCTGACCTGGCCTTCATCTCAGCCAGCGTTCTGTTTGCATCCACTCCGCCGACAGAGTCGCTGATGTAGAGGCGCTGCCAGATTGCATCATTTACTGTCACTTCTTTGATGCTGGTTCTGATGTTCGCTGTTGAAAGTTGCTCTTGTGCCGCGATTGCATTCGCCTCTGTTTCGAATGATGCGAGATTGATGATAAACGCCTGATCGCCAGGAGTTCTGCTGGCAGTTTTAGTGCCGGACCTGCCTGCAGGCGCTGCTGCGGATTCATCTAACTCGGCTGCAGGTGAGGCAGGCGTATCGTCTTGCATATCGGGTGCTGGCTCCGGCTCTTTATCGAACTCATCTTCTTCAAAGCCGTTCTCCTCGCTCCCCCAGTTATCCTCTTCCCAGCCATCACCACTGCTTTTTTCAGGTTTGGGGGGGGTGCCATCATAGATCAGGTACTGCCTGTTTTGACGCCACGCTTCTCGCGTGAAAACGTAAGGGTCGAGTGCCAGCTCATCGCGCATATCAGAGGCTTCCAGCAATTGCGCCCGCTGGTCCACATATTTCAGCACAGCCACCGGAATGGTGACCGCAGGTGCGAGGGTGAATGAGAGCCAGAAGAGTGGGTCGGTGGCAGTTGCGGTGATAAAATCGGGTGTGTTGCGCACCGAGTTTGGCCCCAGTAGCGGGTAAACAATATAGGCGCCCTGGCCGGAGCCCCACACTGCCAGCGTTTGACCGAAATCTTCGTCGTGTCGCTCAAGCCCCATGGATGAGGCGACATCCACGAGGCCGCCGGCACCGAGCGTGGTGTTAATCAGGAAGCGGAACAGGTCACTGAATCCCTGCTTGCCTTTGCCCTGCAGGAAATCGTTCAACACGGTGTTGAGGTAGGTGGCGTTGTCATAGAAGTTGGATACGGCTGTACGCATGGGCTTGGGAACGGCAGCCGTATAACCACGGGCCACCGGCTTGAGTGTTACCCGGTCAATGCCGTCATTCACCTTATCGGTTACCCGGTTGACCGGTTCGATGGGGTCGTGGTTGTTTTCAGTGGTGGCACATGCGGAGAGCAGAACTGCCAGCAGCAGCGTAAGGATCAGGTTGAAGGGGCGCCGATTCATGGGGATGGAATTATGCCGTCAGTCGCAGTAAATGCACGAAAATGGAGATGGCACGGTGAGGGGTTGCATTGGCATCACGGGCAGGGATTCGGGTATTGAAGAAAAACTGATTCAATGTCGGCAATACATTCATCGGAAAGGGTCACCTCATGGCTTTCAATGTTCTCGGACAGCTGCTGCATGGTTGTCGCTCCTATGATTGTAGCAGAAACAAACGGTTGTTGCCGAATAAATGCCAAAGCCATCTGCGCAGGTTTCAGGTGATGTTTTTCGGCTACCCCGACGTAAGCAGCTGTGGCCATCTTTCCAAACTCATTGGAGTAGCGGGTATAGTGACCGAACATGCTCAGACGCCCCTGCTGTGTGGGGTGATCGTTGTTCAGGTATTTTCCAGAGAGAACACCGAAGGCGAGCGGTGAATAAGCAAGCAGCCCCGTCTTTTCCCGACAGGCTATCTCGGCAAGACCTATTTCGAAGGCGCGGTTGAGCAGGTTGTACGGGTTCTGGATCGATACGATGCGTGAAAGCCCCATGGATTCGGCACAGTGCAGGTACTGCATGGCGCCCCACGGCGTTTCATTGGAAATCCCGATGTGGCGCACCTTGCCTGCTTTCACAAGCCCTGAGAGCGCCTCCAGCGTTTCGGCAATCGGGGTGAACGACTCCTCTTCGTTATGGTTGTAGTTCAGCTTTCCAAAATAGTTGGTGCTGCGCTCAGGCCAGTGGGTCTGGTAGAGATCAATATGATCGGTCTGCAGGCGGCGCAGCGAAGCCTCGCATGCTGCAACAATATTGTTGTGATCAAGTTTCGCTTCTCCACCCCTGATGTGCGGACACAAGGCTGTCGGCCCGCACACCTTGGAGGCGAGAACCACCTCATTGCGCCGGCCGGTTTTGTGAAGCCATTCACCGATGATTGATTCTGTAGCGCCGTAGGTTTCGGCCTTGGGTGGAATGGCATATAGCTCGGCAGTATCGAAAAAATTGATGCTGTAATCGCGGGCATAATCCATCTGGGCAAAGGCATCGCTTTTACTATTCTGTTCGCCCCATGTCATGGTGCCGAGGCAGATCTCACTGATCTGAATATCTGTCTGTCCGAGCCTGTTCAGCTTCATGTCTTCATCTCCAGCATGTCGCCCAGTGTCTGTTCGAGGTGTTCAACGGAGTAGGGTTTATTGATTACTGCAATCCCCTGCAGGCCACTGTCACGCTCAATTTCTTGACGTTTATCGTAGCCGGTTGCAAAAACGATCGGAATTCCGGGGTTCAGTACGCGAACCGTCCTGGCCAGTTCAACCCCGCCCATTTTCGGCATCACAACATCTGTAAGGATCAGGTCGATAGCGTTACTGTTATACAACTCCAGCGCCTGCTCTCCGTTTTCAGCCGTTAATACCCGGTAGCCGATGTTTTCCAGTACTTCAGCGATAATGGCAAGGACCCCTGTCTCGTCATCAACGAACAGAATGGTTTCACCGTTTGCCGCTCTTGAGGCAGCCTGTGTCTCTTCTTTGTTTTCCAATTCCGTGGTGATAAGGGGCAGGTAAATGTGGAAGGTGGTGCCTTTGCCAACCTTGCTTCTCACATCGATGATGCCGTTATGGGATTGAACCGCTCCAAATACCATCGACAGCCCCAGACCAGTTCCTTTGCCGACCGATTTGGTGGTAAAGAAGGGTTCGAAGATGTTGTCCAGATCCTCTTCGGGGATGCCGTACCCGTTATCCTTGATGGTGAGGTGGGCATAGGGAGCGTTTTTTGCCGATTCATGGCTGGATAGAAAACCGGGGTCGGGCTGGAATTTCTCCAGACGAATGCGGATAACGGGCTGCTTCACATCCTCGACGGCATCGCGTGCATTGTTCAAAAGGTTGAGCAGAACCTGTTGAAGCTGTGTGATGTCGGCTGATACCTTCATGTTGGCCTCGATTTCGAGGCTGAAGTCGATATCCTCTGGGACGGATACCCTGTGAAGTTTGAATGTCTCTTTAATAAAAGGGGTAAGGAGAATTGTTCGTTTCTCGACAACGTCTTTTTTGGCGAAGGTGAGAAGCTGCTTGATCATATCGGCAGCCCTGTTGCTGAGGCCCTGGATGTTTTCGAGTTTCGTGGTGATCTTTGGCTGGCCTTCCGCAAGTCGCTTGGCCAGATAGATGTTGCCTGTGATGCCGGCCAGCATGTTGTTGAAGTCATGGGCGATGCCGCCAACCAGCGTACCGATGGACTCCATTTTTTGCGCCTGATAAAACTGTTCCTCCAGTTTCTGAATCTTGGAGATGTCCTCATGTACCCCGACAAAGTGGGTGATGGTTCCATCGTCACTGCGAATAGGTGAAATCGTAAGCATGGCGGGATAGGTGGAGCCATCCTTTCTCTTTTCGATAATTTTCCCCTGCCATGTATTACCCAGCCGAATGACTTCTCGCATCTCAATCGCCAGTTTCTGGTACTCGTCTGATCGGAACAGTTGCGGTGTTTTGCCCATCGCCTCGTCACTGCTGAAGCCGGTTATTCGCGTAAATGCTGGGTTCACATATTCGATCTCACCATTGCTGTTGGTGATGGTTACCACTTCACTGGCCTGTTCAACGGCGCTGGAGAGTTTCTGCATTTTCTCGATATAGAGGCTGCGTTCAATGGCGATAGCTGAAAGCTTAGCGGCATTGGTGATCTCGGCGATTTCCTCGTTATCGGGGAGTGCCGGATGGTCGTAATACATGGCAAAGGTGCCGAGAACATGACCGTCGGAATCCAGAATCGGTTCGGACCAGCAGGCTTGCAGCCCCAGTAGAAGCGCAAGCTCTTTGTAGGGGGACCAGCGCTCATCGGTGGAGATATCCTCGACGATCACGCGCTTCCTGCTATAGGCAGCAGTACCACACGAGCCGACCATTGGACCAATCTCAATGCCTTCGAGCGCACGGTTATATTCATCGGGAAGATTGGGGGCGGCCCCCTTATAAAGTCTTCCTTCCTTTAACAGCAGAATGGATGCCTTCATCTCCGGATGGCGCTTCTCGTGGACCCGTACGATCTCTTCAAGGATATGGGGCAGGTTCCTATCACTGGCGATCATCTCCAGAATCATGGAGGTGGACTTCACCTGGGATTCGGTTTGTTTCTGCTCCGAAATATCAAAAATATTACCTTCTAGACAGACCACCTTTTCGGCCGCATCAAAAACAGCCTGTCCTCTCTCATGCACCCAGCGGACCTGACCATTACGACAGATGAGGCGATACTCAAGGGTATATGGCTCCTTGTGCTTAACAGCTTTTATCATATCCTTGATGATCTGCTTTGTGTCATCCGGATGAATAATGCTGGCAAAAGAACGAATCTGGTTCGCGTAAAAGTCGGATGCGGGATAACCGCTGACCGTCTCCACTGCATCGCTGATGTAATCCATAGTCCGATTTTCATCGTAAGCACAGCGGTAGGTAATACCGGGGACGTTGTCGACAAGCTTGTGGAACCGCGCCTCACTTGTTTCAAGCTCTGCGGTACGGTTTTTAACCATACGACGCAGCAACAGGGTTTGCAGGGCGAAGATGGCTAGCAGTGAGAGTAGCCCGAATACCAGCAGTTGCCACAGGTATTGGCCAAGTATCTCTTCCAGCTCCAGAGCTGGTTCGTAAACCAGCCCGTTGACCTCGAAGTCGGCGGAAATCAGGTCGATATCCTGATAGGTCTGCGCAATCTTTTGCCAGCGGGCCAGACTCATGTATCCGGGGTTCACTACATTTTTAAGAATCATCTCGCCTGTTTTTACGGCTTCGAAATAGAGCTGACTTTTGGACAGGTGCTGGCTGTTATATTGTTTCTGGATCAGTTCGACGGTCTCATCCAGGTTGTCCAAGGCATATTGCCACCCCTTCATGCTCGCTCTGATCATGGCGTTGGCCCGCTCTGGATGGTTAGCCACTTCATCATCGGATGTGATCAGAAGGTCTCCGTAGAAGTCGATACCGTAGTCATTGGGATGGAGGATGTGATAGGGGATGCCGAGATCTTCCAACTGGTGTGGCTGGTCGGTGGTGTAGATGCTGAAGGCATCGGTTTTCCTGTTGATCAGATCATCAAGGTTGAAGCTGGTATTCTGGCGTATGAAGTCACCCTGATTCAGGCCAGATTTTTTCATTGCGGCGAGAATGACAGCATCCATATGGCCGGACTGCATCATCGCCTTTCTGCCTTTCAGGTCGCTAAATTTGCGGATGCCTGAATCAGCTCGCACCGCCAGCGCCAGAGGTGAGTGCTGGAAGATCGCTGCCAGTGTTTTTACCGGCTTGCCGTCGGCGCGCGCCAGAATTACACCGGTATCGGTGATGCCGTAACGCCCCTCCTCCATCAGGATATATTCGATAGGGTTTTTGCTGGGGCCACCCTCAATCAGTTTAACATTCAGCCCTTCATCCCTGTAGTACCCTTTTTCGACAGCCATGTAAAAGCCGGCAAACTGGAATGCATGCTTCCACTTCAGTTGCAGGGAGATGGCATCGTCAGCACCTGCCAGAACCGGATTGAACAGCAGAAGCAGCGCAAGCAGCGCCGTGCTACATGGGGCGGTTATCTTAAGCAGTGATTGCTTTACCAGATCCATTTCATCATCCCCTGCACAACACTGCTGTTCAGGTTGCGATTATGATGATAATCCCACTCAATGCCGACTAACAGGTTGTCAAAGTCCTGATCGGCCAGATTACCAAGATTAAGCAGCAGCTGTGGCTGCGTGCTTATTTCCGTGCCGTTATTATCAGAGCCATATATGTCGATGAAACCTTCAAACGATAACCATGTGCCCAGAGGAACGCTCCATACACCGGTGGTCTGCCAGGTCTGGCTGTTAAAGTTATCCTTGCGCAGGTAAAGATTGATGCTGAGCAGGTTAAAGCCGGGAATGGTGAGGTCGGCACCCAGGCCGATCAGTTCGGCATGGAAGCCCTCTCCATCACGATTAAGCTGCCCTGCGAGAAAGAGATCCTTGAATATACCGGCGGATAGATTCTGGCCAGAAAGTGCAGAAAAACTCAGGCGGGGAGCCCATTCGGAATAGATGCGTGACCGGCTGCCGGTAGGGGCTCCGGCAAAATCGAGGAAGTTTCCTGAGAGAAAGTCGACAAAGAAATAGTTGTCACCATAAGACCAGGTGCTGAAATGCTCCAGCGTGAGGGTGGTCATTTTCCCATTAGAGGTGTTGTTGCCGTAATAGTTGTCATGAAAGTTGGTGCCGTAGAGCAGCTGTAGATTCGTGGTGGAGAAGTTTTCCGCATGTGATGTGGCCGGAGCGAAAGAGAGCAGCGTAAAGCAGAGCAGTAGCGTGCTGAGCGGGTGCTTAAGATTGGCGGGCATTATAGATTTTCCTGTTAAGCTCTGCATAACTCTTAAGTACGGCAGCGGCTTCATCTCGACAGATATCGGCTTCAACCGTAATGCCACGCTCATTAAGCGCCTCCTTCCAGTCAGGGAGCTTAGGTCCCTCGTCAAAGCCGATAGCACGTGCATCCTCATCGCGTGCGCCGCAACTCAGGTGGCGGATACCGGACCATGGGATGGCCCCGAAACACATCGCACACGGTTCGGTGCTGGTGACCAGTTCAAAGTGGGGTAGCCCCTCTGCACCCAGATCAAAGGTGCCCAGCTTCTTCTGGGCAATAGAGATGGCGATCATCTCGGCATGTGCCATGGAGCAGTTTGAAGGGACGACAAGATTGATGCCTGCGGCAAGCAAGGTATGGCAATCCATGTCGAAGATTGCCGCGCCGAATGGCCCGCCACTGCCATGTTCTATATTCAGGCGGGCAAGATGGATGGCAAGCTGCATGCGCGACTCGCTGTCCGCATATACCCTGTCATCCCCTGCCATGAACTCGGAGAGCCACTGCGGCAGCTGGATGGTGATGTTGGAAACGAACGCAGTCATGCAAAGAAAATAGCAGGAACAGCAGTAACTATCAAAAAATAGTTCTCAGCGTATTTCCATACATTTTCCTGATTTCTTCAGTGTACCAGTAGGAGTTCAACCTCGAAAATCAGGGTTTCTCTCGGGCCGATGGCATCGCCCGCACCGCGAGCGCCGTAGGCCAGTTGCTCGGGGATAAAGAGCTGCCATTTTGCGCCCACCTTCATCAGTTGCAGTGCTTCGGTCCAACCGGGGATCACCTTGTTGGTCTGAAAGATCATCGGTTTGCCACGAGCATAAGAGCTGTCGAACTCGCGCCCTTCGATTGTAGTGCCGCGGTAGTCCACGGTAACGTAATCTTTCAGTGCAGGTGATTTACCCGTTCCTGCTCGCAGAATCTTGTACTGCAGGCCACTGGCCAGAGCTACAACGCCTTCCTGTGTAGCATTGTGCTGCAGAAATGCGGCTCCTTTTGCGGCGTTGTCAGCAGCAAGCTGGTGGTTGTAGGCCTTCGGCGGTTCCGACGAGCAGCCAATAAGAAGCAGGGTCAATAATAGTGCGAATAACTTTTTCATGTTTAATCCTAGTTTAATCCCGGACAACAGCCACCGGAGCCACAGGCGGGAGCCGGTGAGCAGGGGGCAGTTCCGCAGGCTGTATCGGGCGAGCCTTTGGTGACGGAGTGGGCCGAGATCAGCTTTTTTAAGTTTGTGCTGCTGCAGTGTTTGCAGGTCACGGTTTCGGAGCTGTTGCGTACCAGTGTTTCAAATTGCAGCTGACAATCACCACATCGAAATTCGTAAATAGGCATGGGTCTCTCCTTGGGGGGTAATCCTACATGCTTGAAGGAATGAGTGAAGCGTATACCCGCAAGAGAGTATGCCGCTTGTGTTGCAGTTGCTTGCTGGAGTGCTGAAAGGAGGCTAGAAAGCAGAGATGAACGTTGTGATGGAGAGAGGGGGTTTGTCGATATTTGATGATCGACGAAAAGTCCTGGCATTAGTACATCTGGTAACCGGCTGCACGCTGGTGTTCTTCATCGCCGTTCATCTCTTCGAACAGTGCTGTTATAGCCTCTCTCTGGTTCAAGCAGGGGCGGCTATACTGATGCTGGTTAACTGGGTCCGGATTCGCAATGATGCAGATCTCTCCGTCATCGAAAATAGTCTGATGCTTGGCGCTCTAATTGTTTTCTCCGCCCTGTTTGCCTTTGAGAGCCTTGAGGATACGGGCATCTACTGGGTCGCGGGTTACCCGTTTGTCGCCTACTTCGTGCATCCGGCAACAAAAGCCAGGTACTGGGTTGGCGCTTATGTGGCTGTGCTGATTGCTGTTGATGGGCTTGTGGCTGCAGGACTGTTTGAGCTGTCATATTCAACCACCCAGATTCTCTGCCTTATCTCCGTAGTGTTTGTTTTCGGGGCGCTGGCCCATATCTACAAATCGCAGCTCGAACTTCGCCAGCAACAGCTGGCTGAGGCCAACATACGACTGGAGCAGCAACAGAAGCATATGCAGACAATTCTCGATCATTCACCGGTCGGTATCTGGATGGTGGACTCCAATCGCCGGTTCCTGTTCGTAAACAGGGTCTGGTCTGAATGGTTTGGCTTTTCGGAGAAGCAGGCCCGGCAGGTGGAAGACTACACCCTGCTAATCCCCGAAGCGTTGGCAGCGAAATGGCAGGCATCTGATCAGGCGTGTTTGGCTTCGGATGAGCCCTATCTTCTCAGGGATGAGGTCTCCTGTACTGACGGCGTGGTAAGAACCTTTGATGCGATCAAAGTAAAGGTATCGGGAAGCAGTGGCGAGGTACTTGGCATTGTCGGCTTTGCTATCGATGTCAGTGATAAATTAAGAGCAGAAGAGGAGCAGCGGGATCTGGAGAGGCAAGTGCAGCATTCGCAGCGACTGGAGTCGCTTGGCGTGATGGCCGGTGGCGTGGCGCATGATTTCAATAATCTGCTGACGGCCATTCAGGGCAGTCTCGAACTGGCAAAGCTGGAGGAGGGTGTAAGCGAATCGATGCAGGAGTCACTTTCATGTATTGATTCAGCGGCGCATGCAGCTACCGAACTTTGCCGTCAGATGCTTACCTACTCCGGTAAGGGGGTGTTGAAAACTGAGCCCATCAATCTCCGAGACCTGATTGAGGATATGCACTCACTGTTCGAAATCTCAGTCGGTAAGCAGATCACTCTGGATTATAATTTTGATCAGACTCCCAGTGTGGTTCAAGGTGATAGAAGCCAGATCAGCCAGGTGCTGCTGAACCTAGTGATCAATGCCGCTGAAGCCATAGGTAGTGATGAAAAGCAGGGTAAGATATCGATGTCGCTCACCCATCGTGACCTGGATGCGGGAAATCAGAAACTTGCGTCAGGTTTTGAACTTCAATCCGGCTGTTATGTTGTGATGACAGTAGAAGATAATGGTGCCGGCATGGATGGTGACATCATCGAACATATGTTCGATCCTTTCTTTACAACCAAGTTTACAGGACGTGGGCTGGGTTTAAGTGCCATCATGGGAATATTACGTACGCATCAAGCTGGAATCGAGGTGCAGAGCACGCCCGGTGTTGGCACCTCGATGACTATCTGGATTCCCTGCCATCGCGATGAAACGCTTGTTTCTGAGGATGAGAAGGCGCCCAAGGGTGCGCCGGTGAAGGGTGCCAAGGTTCTGGTAGTCGACGATGAAGTGGCTGTGGCGGCAGTAGCTAAAAGAATGCTGGAGAAGTTGGGCCAGCAAGTTGTCTTGGCCTCAAATGGCCGCGAGGCAGTAGAGATCTTTTCGCATGAGGAAGATTTCGACTGGGTATTGCTGGATGTGACCATGCCTGAGATGGATGGAGTGGAGTGCCTGAAGGCCTTGCGTAAAGTTGATCCCGCTGTCTATGTCACGATGTCATCCGGTTACGATGCGGAAAATGCATTGAATGGATCCGGTGATTGCCATCCGAATGGTTTCCTTAGTAAACCCTACAGCTTTGCTGCCTTGCGAGCAGTGGTTGAAAATGCAGAGGCAGCTCGAAGCGATTAATCGCTGCTAAAACCAACTGCAGCATGGCTGCCATCGCAGTAGGGTTTGTTTTTCGAGGAACCACATCTGCACAGCGCACTTTTTCCGCACACCCTTGCCGTGTTCCCTCCTGCATCACAAATCGCATGCGGGCCGACCAGGTAGAGCGGTCCATCCTTTAGTGTTTTGATATCCAGAGTGCCTGACTCCGGATTCTCATCCGGATTAAATGGTTGCACATGACCAGCATCGCTGAACCCTCCATCGGTATGAGAGCCGTCACACCAGGGCTTGGTTTTGGATGCGCCGCATCTGCACAGGGTGGCGCGCGGGGAGGCCTGCGCTTCGCCGTTGATTGTAAAATCGGCATGGACGGATAACGGGCCATCGGCCTCAGCAGTTACCCTGTTCACAGCAGGAACCGTTTCGTTAGCTCCAAGTTTCTTTTCATAACGAAGGGCGCCGGAAGGGCAGGTCTCGATCAGGCTGGCCAGAGTATCGGCATTGCATGCATCAGGGTTGATCCACGGCCCCTTTATATTCGCCCTGAAGACGTCGGGCAGGCCGTGCACACATTTTCCTGAGTGAATACAGCGAATTGCATCAAAATAGACAGTTATTTCCTTGCCTTCGTATTTCTGAACGTTATTACTCATGTCAAACTCCTTAAGTCTAGTCGACAAATGGGCCGTGCTGGTGGATCGGCTCACGGTGCGCTCTGCCAAAGCACCACATCAGTCTTGCACCCTGTTCACTCTTCAATTCAAGCCGTTGCTCATCCTCTGCAAATGCAGCCTGGCCGGTTACAAGCTGGGTGTTATTTGCTGTGAGCTTGCCTGCCACAGCATAGATGAAGCCGCGCAAATCGGAAGGGATGTTATGCCTGAGCAGGCTTCCCGGCTGCAGCTGGATATCGAGATACTCCATCTCGGTGTGTAGATGTAACGGTGATCCCTCTCCAACGATGGTGCGCACCTTGACGCCATCTATGCAGCGTTCGTGAATCTCCTTGCCCTGCAACTGCTGGTAGCCTGGATCAATTGACTTCAGCTGCCTGGGAAGGTTGATCCATAATTGGATGCCGTGGGCGCGACCATCCGGAAATTCGGAGTGCACCAGCCCGCGCCCGGCAGTGAATCGTTGGGCCCCACCACCATGAATGGTGCCGCTGTTTCCTAGGTTGTCGGTATGTTTCATGCCGCCGTCAAAGAGGTAGGTGATCGCCTCGAAACCGCGATGCGGGTGGTCGGGAAAACCGCCGCCGCTGATATCGAAGTGGTCCCAGAGCACGAAAGGATCAAAGTTACGCAGCCCCGCCAGTGGCATCAGCCTTTTGACGGTAACGCCATCACCTTCAGGTACGCTGGTGGATTGAACAATGGTTATGCTCATGATGAAAACCTCGCTCTGTCATGTGGGAGACCGAAATCAAGCGCTGGCCCTTTGGGAACAATGCGGGTTGGGTTAATGCTTTCGTGACTGTAGTAGTAGTGCTCTTTGATGTGTTCGAAATCCACTGTCTCAGCGATGCCCGGCTGCTGGTAGAGATCGCGCAGGTAACCCGTGAGATTGGGCATGTCGGCGATACGGTTGCGATTGCATTTGAAATGGCCGACATAGACGGCATCAAAGCGAATCAGCGTGGTGAAGAGTCGCCAGTCAGCTTCGGTGATGCGGTTTCCCACTAGATAGCGCTGCTCTGAAAGCATCCCTTCGACCTTGTCGAGTGCAGCGAAGAGGTTGTCGAATGCCTCCTCATACGCCTGCTGTAGCGTGGCGAAGCCGCATTTATAGACGCCATTGTTGATGCCGGGATATACAAAGGCATTGATCAGATCAATCTCTGAATGCAGTGCTTCAGGGTAGTAGTCATCGCTATTGCCGGTCAGCCCATTAAAGGCGGAGTTGAAGATGCGGATAATCTCTGCTGACTCATTACAGACGATGCGCTCCTCTTTTTTGTCCCAGAGAATCGGCACGGTCACACGCCCTGTATAATGAGGGTCGGCTTTGCCATAGAGCTGATGGGCATGGGTAAAACCGTAGAGCGGTTCTGGTTCTGAAAACTGCCAGCCCTGATCCAGCATATGTGGTTGTACGACAGTGACCGGAATGATCTCCTCCAAGCCTTTGAGTTTACGGAATATAAGCGCTCTATGCGCCCACGGGCAGGCCAGTGAGACATAGAGGTGATATCGGTCTGCCTCTACCTTTAGTTCATATTTGCCAGTTTCATTGGAGGTTGAGGGGCAGTGAAATTTCGAAGGTGCACGATGAAACTTACCATCCTTTGCTGCCCATTTGCCGTCATCAGTTTCCCAGACGCCATGAATCATCATGCCCATCAGGTGATCTCTAACATTGGATAATCGGTGTAGCCGTGCTCATCTCCTCCGTAAAAGGTGGACTGATCCGCTTGATTCAGAGGTGCACTGCGACGAAATCGTTCAGGCAGGTCCGGGTTGGCCAGGAAGGGGATGCCGAAGGCTACCAAATCAGCAGCTCCGGAGGTGACCTTCTGTTCAGCACGGGCGTGGTCATAACCGCCATTGGCAATATAGATGCCATCATAGCGCTCGCGTAGTTGGCCGGTGTCGAAGTCAGAGCTGGCTTCACCTGTCATGCTTACCTCTACAACATGCAGAAAGGCTAGTCCTAAACTGCTGAGTTTTGCGCTTACGTAATTGAAGGTGGCCTGAGGATCTGAATCTGACATATCGTTGAACGCATTAATTGGAGAGATGCGAACACCAACCCTGTGATGGCCAATTTCGTTGCCAACGGCTGCCACAACCTCCAGTAGTAGTCGGGCACGGTTTTCCAGTGAACCTCCGTAACGATCCGTGCGCTGGTTGCTGCCATCGCGGATGAACTGATCGATCAGGTAGCCGTTTGCGGCATGGATCTCAACACCATCAAACCCGGCTTCTTTGGCGCAGGCCGCAGCATGGCGATAACTCTCGACGATGTCGGGAATCTCGGAGGTCTCCAGAGCCCGTGGCTCGACAAAGGCTTTCATGCCTTCATAGGTGATTGCCTCACCCGCAGGCCTGATAGCCGAGGGGGCAACAGGCAACTCACCACCATGGAAATCGGGATGGGAGATGCGGCCGCAGTGCCAGAGCTGCACGAAGATGTGGCCGCCTTTGGCATGTACGGCTTCGGTAACCTGCTTCCAGCCGGTGACCTGCTCAGCGTTAAAGATGCCCGGTGTGGCCGGGTAACCCACTGCCTGTTCGGAAATTTGCGCGCCCTCAGTGACAATCAGCCCGGCTCCGGCGCGTTGGGCGTAATATTCGGCCATCATGGTATTGGCTACGGTGTCTGGAGCTCTGTTTCGGGTCATAGGCGCCATCACCATGCGGTTGCTCAGTCTCTGGCCACCCAGTTCTATGCTGGAAAATAGTTCGTTGCTCATTCTTTCTCCTTTATGTCTACCAAGATTCATTCCACGAGGTGAATGCAATCTCAGGGCATAGGTTTTCTTTTACGATCCGCTGTTTCAAAGGCGTGGGGGCTCCAGTGCCCGGAGATAATGGCATGAATATCCGTCTCAATGTTAGCTCGATATTGACTCATGGAATCTCCTGAAAACTGGATGTATAATGACCGCTTGCACGCCGGGAGGAGAGGGGATCAAGGAGTTCTCCCGGCGTGCATTCTTTGGTCGCTTTACTGGCGAACACCTTCAATAGAAAAGAACAGCTCTACGTTTTCAGCAACCGGGCCGAGCATGCCGGCTTTGGTCATGTTGTAGTCGGAGAGGTGCAGCGTGGTGGTGCCTTCAAAGCCGCGACGGAAACCGCCCCATGGGTCTTTACCGGCACCGATCTGTTTCACATCAAATGCGATCGCTTTGGTGATGCCGCGCAGGGTGAAGTTGCCTTTCAATACAGCTGTGCCGTTTCCTTTGTTTTCAAAGCTTGTGCTGGTGAAGCTGGCTTTCGGGAATTTGGCGACATCAAAAAAGTCAGCACTGCGCAGATGTTTATCACGCTCAGCGTGGTTGGAATCGATACTTGCCACGTCGATATCGACCGTGACGCTGTTATTGGCCGGTTTAGCCTCATCATAGCTGTATGAGCCGTTGAATGTGTTGAAGTTGCCGATCAGCCAGCTGTAACCCAGATGTTTAACCTTAAACTGGATAAAGGCGTGCTGTCCTTTGATATCAAAGGCGTAGTTTTCAGTGGCCTGTGCAGAGGTGGTAATACCAAGTGCCAGAATCAGTGATGTTAACAGGTGTTTCATTTTCATTAGTTATTCTCCTTTTAGTTTTTCTTGTTGATGCCAAGCATGCGTAACAGGGTGTTATCTTTGTCAATAAAGTGGTGTTTCAGGGCAGCGCCTGCATGGGCTGCAGCGAGTCCAATTACAGCCCAGGTGATGTACAGGTGAATCAGACCGATCAGATCAGCCTGCTCTTTGGTGAACGAGAAGCTGGCTGGCACAGTGAACCATCCGAATACGCTAATGCCTACACCTTCTGCAGTAGGGATCAGGTAGCCGGTGATGGTGATGGCAAACAGCAGCAGATAGTGGCTACGGTGTACCAGCAGAGCTACGAACCGCTCCCATGCTTCACCCATCAGATTCGGACGTTTGTTGCTTAATCGCCAGATGAATCGGAAGATGAGCAGGAAGAGTAGCAGCATGCCCACTGCTTTGTGGATATAGGGTGCATCGTGATACCAGCTGTCATAATAGTTCAGCTCCACCATCCACAGTCCGAGTCCGAACATGGCGAAGATGGCAATAGCCATAGACCAGTGCATAAGGATGGCAATTAGGCCGTATGATGTGGATGAGTTGCGTAACACGGTTTATTGACCTCCTTCGTTGTTTTGACAGGGGGAATTATTGCGAGCCACATGATTTAAAAAAAGCATAATAAATTGATAGACTTGATTGTATTATCGAATCATTATGCCAGTATGACACTGGATCAGTTGCGCGCCTTGTGCGCTGTCGTGGAGAAGGGGGGCTTTCATGCCGCCTCTCAATCACTCTTTCGTAGCCAGTCGGCGATCAGTATTGCCATCAAGAATCTGGAGCAGGAGCTCGGCATCTCTCTGTTTGACCGCAAAGATTATCGACCTGCATTGACCCCGGAAGGGCAGGTTCTCTACGGTAAAGCCAAAAGCATACTCTCCCGAAGTGAAGAGCTCTCCAGCATCGCCAAGCATTTTGCCCAAGGTGAGGAGACAGAGGTTTCTATTGCCCTTGGTGCCATCGCGCCTGTTGAGGAGGTGTTATCTGTGATTCGACAGGTTTCTGAATCAGCTCCTGCCACGCGCATGAGCTTGCAGATCGAGAATATGGGTGGCACGCTGGAGCGGCTGTTGGAGAAAGATGTGGATTTCGCTATTGCTGAACGCTTTATGCCGGTTCCGCACACCGAAGAGGTGCGCCTGACCTCGACGGAGATGGTTAGTGTCATCGGTGCCGATTTCCCTTTGGCGACTCACTGTCCTGCCATTACCGTTGCCGACTTGGAGCAGTGTGTTCAGGTGGTGGTTCGCGATACCAGTCGCAATCAGCCTAAGCAGACGGCAGGTGTACTGGAAGGTGCCAACCAGTGGCTGGTCAATGATTTCGATATGAAGAAGCGCATGATTCTCTCCGGTGCAGGCTGGGGGCGCATGCCACGCCACCGCGTTTTCGAAGAGTTGGCTGACGGTCGCCTGCTTGCTCTAGCCGGCAAAGGGCTCGACCCGCTACGGATTGATATCTACCTCTTTCGTCGTGCTAATGAGCCGATGGGCCCCATCGGCGAACGCCTCTGGCAGCTACTCCAGAAGTGTGAATATTAACCTCGCTGCTGAATGGCAGTTTTCGGTTATTCGCGGGTACGTAATCAAACAAGGCGCTTTCATTAATGTACGCGAGATCGCAGGTCGTCGGTTCTTTGCATCATGGATGAAGCAATTCCCTTTGCCTGTTCGGAAGCAGCCTCGGTTTCACCTGATAATCGCGACATATCGGATACGACGGCCTGCATGTTCTGCATGCATGAGTTTGCCTGCTGAGCACTCACAGAAATCTCACGTGTAGCACAGGCCTGCTCATCCATAGCTCCTGCCACTTGCTGGCTATGTTCATTCATTTTAGTGATGATTTGGCTAATGCTCACAATGGCTTGAGCAGCGTTTTCACTGTCGGACTGTATGGCCTTTATCTGCTCACTGATCTCATCCGTGGCACTGTGAGTCTGATGGGCCAATTCCTTTACTTCATTAGCAACTACTGCGAAACCTCGACCGGCTTCTCCTGCCCTAGATGCCTCGATCGTAGCATTCAGTGCCAGAAGATTGGTCTGTCGGGCAATTGTATTAATGGTATCAACCACCGAGCTGATATCTGTGATAGCTGTGGCCAGCTTTCCCACTAGGGCATTGGAGCTGTCTGCTTCTTTTACAGCTTGTTCGGAGACTCTCAGCGTTGCTTCGGTTTGGACAGACACTTCCTTAATAGATGCGTTCATCTCTTCTATCGCTGCTGCTGTGCTCTGAACATGTTCCGTGCCTTCATTGACACCGCTGGATATATTCTGCGTCGCCTCCGTCAGGCTGTGAGCCACACTCATCAGGCTTTCAGAAGAGTCATTCATCTCCACTGACTCTCTGGAGATATTATCAACCAATCCGCCGACCTCAAAGGCCTCAAACTGAAGGCGCGACTGGAGCGTTTTGATGCGATCCATGATGAGGCCAAGCTCATCATCCCGCTCTTTAGTCACATTCATATCGTAGTTACTTTCAATGATACCGAGTAATCCTTCATCAATACGTCGTAAGGCAGTTGCACTCGAGCGCACAGTGAATATAGACGCCAGGATTGCCGTTATTAACAGCCCCGCTGTTGCTCCCTGTACCCATGCATACTCGGCAAAAGGCAAGCCGAGCAAGGCAAGAAAACAGGCGCCACCTATAAATGACTGCCGATGGGTCAATTTAATGCGTTTGCGCCAGGGGAAGTGCAATGAGGAAGGGAGGGTTACCTCGCCCTTCCATACTTTCTTGTAAATATCGCCAAGGGTCTCGATCTCACTCCGGGTTGGTTCCGTCCGGATCGAGATATAACCGGAAATTTCACCATCCTTGTATTCCGGTGAGGCATCGGCCTTTACCCAGTAATAGTCTCCATTTTTAGCCCTGTTCTTCACAAAACCTGTCCATGGCCTTCCTGCTTGGATTGTCTCCCAGAGGTCGGCAAACGCAGATGGAGGCATATCCGGGTGGCGCACCAGATTGTGCGCTTGACCGATCAGCTCTTCGCGGGAGTAACCACTGATATCAACAAAGGCCTGATTTACATATGTGATCCGGCCCTTGAGATCAGTCTTGGATGCCACAATCCTGCTATCCAATGAGATTTCATGGTCCGTAACCGGCAGGTTCTTTTTCATCGAGACTCACTCCTTGTTGAGTTAAAACCTCTGGGTCTGCCTGTAGGTCAATGCACAAGCAGGGATGTTACAATGGGTGGCGGTATTATGGAGATCTTATACGTGATTCTCACGGCACTCTGGTGCCGTAAATATCAGGACAATTCCTTTGCTCTGAATCCATATCAAGAGACAGATCAACGACCATCATCCATGGTCTCCTTTACAAGCAACCGTATTTATTCATCATCAGAGTCCCTCTTCCCCAGAGATAGCCTATTTATCGGCGAGATATATAAATACTTTAACGAAAATAATGACGATTTATGGGTGTCCGGAAAAATAACTTTAACAGCCCAATTTCTAGGCGTTACTGAAGGCTGTTTTATTCATAGAGAACCTCCTTTAAACACTCTGGTAGACGCCTGAGTGGTGGTCTTACAGTTTGCGCTATCCTTGATCCTGCAAGCTCAAGACCTCGCCAAGAATATTGTGCAGGAATCAGAATCTGTGCCGTTACCGCTTCGAAGCGATTTGTGTTAAACTATGAGTGAGGAATAGATATGCCCAAGCTGAAACATGAAGAGCAGCATCACGGCCATCAGTGGGGGTTACGGGTGGGCACGGAGATTGTCGCTTCGACGATGATCGGACTCGGTATTGGTTTCTTTTTAGATCGCTGGCTTGATACACGCCCGGTATTCCTTATTGTGTTTGCTATCTTTGGTTTGGCCGCAGGCTTCCTCAATCTCTACCAATTGATGGTCGTTGATCTGCAGAAGAAAAAAGAGCCTGACAAATCATGAGTTTGGATATGAGCGGGCCACTGGAGCATTTCAAGGTGATCATCTATCACGATCTTCACCTTGGCCCTCTTGATGTCTCAATCTCCAATACCGCCCTGTTTATGTGGCTTGCCGTTATCCTGATTATTGTGGCGCTGCATCTGATGCTGCTGCGCCCGAAAATTGTGCCTGGAGTGGGGCAGTTACTGGTTGAGATGCTTTACGGGTTTGTTGCCCGACAGACGCGGTTGAATATCCACGGAGAGGGTGAGAAATATGTTCCGCTGATGTTTACCCTTTTCACTTTTATTCTCAGCTGCAACCTTGTTGGACTTATTCCCGGGGCATTTACCCCAACCTCACAACTGGCGGTTACCGGGACACTTGCTGTCGGTATCTTCCTGTTTGCTGTTGGGCTTCGTTTTTACAGGCATGGCTGGGGGTTCTTCCATGCCTTTGCACCTCAAGGTGTGCCGAAAATCATGTTGCCGTTGATGGTTCCGATTGAACTTCTCTCATTTCTTGCCCGGCCTGTCACGCTGGCTCTGCGACTGTTTGCAAACATGACGGCTGGGCATATGGCACTTGGTGTACTTGCCGTTTTAGGGCTTGCCGCCCCCTGGTTTTTACAATGGCTTCCATTGGGTTTTACTGTGGTGCAAATTGCACTGGAGATGATTATTGCCTTTATTCAGGCCTATATTTTTGTAGTGTTATCATGTGTTTATATTGATGATGCTTTAGTCGATCACTAAGGAGAGACGTATGGATGCAGCAGCAATGATTCCAATTGGTATGGGTTTAGCAGCACTCGGCATGGCGGGTGCTGCAGTTGGTATCGGCATGATCTTCAGTAAAATGATTGAGGCGGTTGCTCGGCAGCCTGAGGCTGAGCCGACACTCGCCAAGTATGCATGGATCGGTTTTGCACTGGTTGAGACGATTGCGCTCTATGCTCTTGTCATCGCATTCATTATCATGGGGCAAGGATAGGAACTTAGGAGAAGGACACCTTCATGCCACAATTTGATACTACATTTTTCTCATCACAGATATTCTGGACGATTATTTCATTTGTCCTGCTGTATGTTGTGCTTGGTCGCTGGCTTTTGCCACGTATTGCCACGATTCTGCAGCAGCGTACAAACCTGATTAAAGCAGAGATCGAAGAGGCGCGTCAGCAGCGTGAAGAGGTTGAGGAGATTAAGCTCGATTATGCAGAGAAGCTCTCCAATATCGACAGTGAGGCGAAAAAACTGTTCGATGAGTCAGAGAAGCGGATTGTTGAGCGCCGTAGCCAGCTGATGGGTGAATGGAAGGATGAAATGGAGCGCAAAAAACAGGATTTTCGAGAAGAGGCCGAGGTGGCGCGCCAGCAGGCGATTCGTGATATCCGCGCCCAGTCATCCGATCTGATTGTGGCGGCTGCCGAAAAGGTTATTCACCAGCGGCTCGACAAGTCTCAGGCTCAGCAGGTTCTGGAAGAGGCCATTGAGGACCTTGAGAAGCACCCTATAAAAAAGGATTAACCCTCCAGATACATCGATTTACCATCCAAAAGAGACAGCCAGCCTTTGGCTATACGGTAGATGACCCACACGGCAGTGCCCATGAGAATGAAGTAGCCCACCCCTAGGATAAAGGTGATGACGCCAATGAAGCACCAGAGCAGGCCAAACCAGAAGGTTCTGATCTGCCAGCGGAAGTGTGATGCCACCCATGTGCCCGCGACATCATCTTTTTTGACATAATTAACGATTACAGCAGCGATAAATGTAACAGCCAGAAGGAATGATGCGGCCTGCAGGGCGTAGACAATGGTGGCGGCTTTCTTTGCCGATTCGATTGATGGATCCGGCACGAGTTCAGGCTGATTATCCATCCTGCTTCTCCTCCTCATCCATCTGCTGCACTTCCAGCACCAGTTTTCCGCTCATTCCTCCGGCTTCAATTCTGCGATGTGCCTCAGCGGCTTGCTCAAGCGGCAGGATATCTGATACGAATATGGAGAGCTTCTGCTGGTCAAAAAACTGCCCACACTGCTCGAGAATATCGCCATGATGTTCTGCCGCCTCATCCATGCCGAGCAACATCGGTGTGAGCATCAACTCCTGTGAGATACGGATATTGCGCAGGCGTATGTTTTTCCAGTCAGCATCGGTTGGGACCTGAAGGATTGTGACGATATCGCCGTAGACCTTGGTGGCTGCTACGAGTTGATTGAAGGCATCGCCGCCAACGGTATCAAATGCTGTATCCACTCCTTGATTGTCACTCCACTCAAGCAGGGCTTCTGTGACATTCTGGGTGCGGTAGTTGATTACCAGGTCTGCTCCCAGTTGTTTAACCAGATCAGCCTTCTCATCGGAGCTGACACTGGTTGCGACCTCGCAACCGGCAAGCTTGGCTAGCTGGATGGCTACATGGCCAACGCCACCTGCACCGGCGTGGATGAATACCTTGTTTCCTGATCCGGTTCGGGCGCGGTCGAAAAGTGCCTCCCACGCGGTGATCAGTACCAACGGGGCTGCTGCCGCATCAATGAAATCGAGGCAGTCGGGTTTCATCGCCGCATAGGCTTCGGGAACGGCAATATATTCTGCGTAGTTGCCGGCCTTCTGGCCAAGGCCTCCATAGCAGTAGTAGACCGGATCCCCCGGTTCAAAGCGTGTGATATCTGCACCAACTGCCTCGACAATGCCTGCACCGTCGCAGCCGAGAATGGCGGGAAAGCCATCGGCAATAAAGAGGCCATTCGCACGCACTTTGGTATCGACCGGATTAATGCCAGCTGCAACCACCTGAACCAGAATTTCACCGGCTCCACATGCCGGTTTGTCCGCTTCCCCGATACTCAATAGATCAGGATTTCCTGGTTGTTGCATCAAAACTGCCCGCATGACTTTTCTCCTGCTATTCATAAATATCGAAGGGCAGATTTCAGCACAGTTCGATGATCATTGAAAGCCACTGACATTTGATCACTCTAGGTCTAAAATTGCGTGTCCCTCCATTGAAGGTAAAGGCTCTACTCATGAAAGCTTCTCAGCAGGTTGAACTTTTCGACACCACACTCCGCGACGGTGCCCAGACAGCGGGTATCTCATTTTCTATTGAAGATAAGATGCGCATTGCAAATCGCCTTGCCGATTTCGGTATCGATTGGATTGAAGGTGGTTGGCCGGGAGCAAGCCCCAAGGACGATCTTTTCTTTGAACAGGTGCGGCATCGCCAGTGGCCGAACAGCAGCCTTGTGGCGTTTGGTTCGACTGCTCGACCCGGTCATGCGGTGGAGAAGGATCGCGGCCTCAATAATCTTGCCGAATCGGGCGCTGACGCGGCCTGTATCTTCGGAAAAAGCTGGGATATCCATGTCACCAAGGCGCTGGGTATTACACTGGATGAGAACCTGGAATTGGTTTCGGGCTCTGTTGCCTACCTGAAGCAAAATCTTGGAACGGTGATGTTCGATGCCGAACATTTTTTCGATGGCTATCAGGCTAATCCGGATTATGCATTGCAGGTGTTGCAGGCTGCGGCCAATGGCGGCGCGGATGTTCTGGTTCTCTGTGACACCAATGGCGGCTCGATACCATCGAGAGTATTTGATGTGGTCAGGGAGGTGGTGGCACGATTCCCGGATATCATCATCGGTATCCATGCCCATAACGACAGTGAGCTTGCGGTTTCCAATAGTGTAGCTGCGGTGCAGGCGGGAGCCCGGCAGGTGCAGGGAACGATTAATGGCATAGGCGAGCGCTGCGGCAATGCCAATCTGGTCTCTGTGATCCCGATTCTTAAATTGAAATTGAAAATCGACTGCGATGTGTCAGGCGATGAGCTGAAACAGCTTTCATCGCTCTCCAGTTTTGTCAATGAGATGGCCAATCGGCTGCCATGGAAACATCAGCCGTTTATCGGCCAGAACGCCTTTGCGCACAAAGGGGGCATCCATGTCTCGGCGATCCGCAAGCAGAGTAGCCTCTATGAACATGTTGATCCGGCGCTGGTTGGTAATGAACAGCGCATACTGGTCTCTGATCAGGCTGGACGCAGTAATATCCTGAGCAAGATGCAGCTGCTTGAGCCAGAGGCAGGGCTTGCAGCTGATGACCCTGGGGTGGCCGAAGCGGTGAAACGTATCAAGGAGCTGGAGTCGGCTGGCTATGCTTTTGAGGGTGCTGATGCTTCATTCCAGTTGCTGCTGCGCCGGGCTATGGGGCGATTTAAACGCCATTTCGAACTGGTGCGTTTCCGTGTCTATGATGAGAAGCGTGGGCATGATGATAAACCTGAGGCTGAGGCTACGGTGCAGGTACGCGTGGGAGGCAAACTGAAGCACTCTGCCGCTCTTGGTAATGGACCTGTGAATGCGATGGATAAGGCGCTCAGGGCAGCGCTTGTCGATGCCTATCCGAACTTAAGTTCGATGCAGCTGAGTGATTTTAAGGTGCGCGTTCTCTCGACCAGGCAGGCTACCGAGGCGATGGTGCGTGTGCTCATCGAGTCCAGTGATGGGCATCGCAAGTGGAGTACCGTGGGTGTTTCTACAGATGTTCTTGAGGCAACATACCGGGCGCTCAATGATGCGATCGAGTATAAGCTGGTTATCGATCAGGTGCCGCCGCCAGATGAGTTGCTCGATTGAAAAGCATATGTGTTCTCAGCTTCTCTCCATGCCCCCTAGAGAGCTACCTCTTGCATAGAGGTAACGCGCCTTGTCTGCTATAATCTGTTGAGGATGCAGGAGGTGGTTGATGAATCCTGACCAGTTGAAAGATAGAAGATGCAAGCCGTGCCAGGGTGGCGTTGCCCCGATGGGGCCTGAGGAGGCCCAGCGGCTGCTGGTTGCTACTCCTGGTTGGGATCTTTGCGAAGATGCCCGGCAATTGCGGCGCAGCTTCACATTTAACAGCTTTGTCGATGCCCAGTTGTTTGCTGTCGCGGTGGGCGAGGTGTCAGAGGAAGAGGGCCATCATCCGGACATTACCTATGGCTGGGGCTACTGCACCGTCACATTTTATACGCACAAAATTGGTGGTCTGCATGAGAATGATTATATTATGGCAGCCAAAGTGAACCAGCTGGAGCGTTAGGCTCTGGGAGCATCTGCTCCCATATCCTACAAGCCCAGTTCGAAGAAACCTGCATCCTCTTTCGGTTGCTGGTCTAGCCGCCTTTCCAGGGCAGGAGTCTCTTCAGTCGGCGCGGTGCCGCTTCGGAACGCTTCAAGGAACACCTCTTCAGTGTCTGGACCGGGCAGCAAACCGGTTTTTTGATCAATGACTACCCATTCGACGCCTTCGGGAGGTGTGAAGTCCTTCACTGGCCGATCTTCATGAAAGGCCTGCATTGCCTCCAGCCATGCAGGCAGGGCTGCGCGAGCACCGGTTTCACTGCGTCCCATCGGGGTGGGGGTGTCACGACCTGTCCAGACTCCGGTCATGACCTGTGGCGTGTAACCCATGAACCAGGCATCAACCTGTTTGTTGGTGGTGCCGGTTTTTCCTGCTGCCGGGCGGTTCAGGGCAAGTGCTCGCTGGCCTGTTCCGCGCTGGATAACACCCCTCATCATGTTGGTGATAAGAAAGCTATCTACGGGATTAAGCGCCTGCTCGGCCGGGCGCATCGTATCGCTGGCCGACATTACTGGGTTCACATGACAGACCTGACAGCGGTTGCCCGAAACGGAGCGGTGAAGCGTGTTGCCGGTGCGGTCCTGCACCTGCTGGATGGAAACAGGAGTCCACTTCTGCCCCTGGTTCGCCATGATGGTGTAGGAGTTGGTGAGGGCCTCAAGCGAGACCTCGGTTGCACCGAGAGATATGGCCAGCTGCTGAGGGAACTCGCGCTCCAGAGGGAAGGTTTTAAGGTCGCCCAAGAAACGCCTGATACCGATGTTCTGTAACACCTTGATCGAGGCGAGATTGCGTGAGTGCTCCAGTGCATTGCGCAGTGGCACGGGGCCCGCAAAATTGTCTTTATAGTTCTCCGGACGCCAGAAATCATCGCTCTGATCGCTATCGAAAATCACTGGAGTGTCCATGACAATCGTGGCCGGTGTTGAACCGTTTATCAGCGCAGAGGTGTAGAGGAACGGTTTAAAGGCACTGCCTGGCTGGCGCATTGCCTGATGTACGCGGTCGAAGCCTGAGGTCTGGTGTTGGTAGCCGCCAACGCGTGCAAGCACGGTGCCTCGCTCCATATCAATGGCGTAGAGTGCCGACTCGATAGAAGGCTCCTGTGCCAGTCGTACACCTTGATTTTCTGTGCCCTGAAGGCGAATTTCATCCCCCTTTATCCAGGTGCGCGGACGCTTATTCAGTTCGGCTAACTTCTCTGCGGAAGCTCCGTCTTTTTTATAATCTGAAAGCGATTTCCATGTCCACTTAGGCTTGCTTAATTTCCACTGTCTGATGCCGTCATCAACGGTCAGGTCACCATTGGAATGCGTTTTGATGACCAGTGCATGAACCAATTCATCTGTTCTGATTAATGGCGCAGGGATTGCTTCGTTTGTTGCCGAAATATCAGGTCGGGGTTCACGGGCCTTCTTCCATGTCTCAAGCAGCTCTGGCCAGCTCTCAGGGGCATGGTTTGTTGGATAGCGGTAGTACTGGCGCTGTTCTATATCCAGTACGCCATGGCGAACCGCACTGATGGCTGCTTCCTGTGCTTTCGGATCGAACGGAACTGTGATGGTCAGCCCCTGCCTGCGTAGGGTTTTCAGCCCGAATCGGTCGGTCAGCTGGCGCAGCACAAGATCAGCGTAGGCATCGTTAAGTTTGGGTGCATCCAGTTCCGCAACCTGCATCGGTTCGCTCAGAGCAGCCTTAACCTCATGTTCACTGGCGTAGCCACTTCCCTGCATCAGGCGCAGCACAGTATTACGCCGCTGTGTAGCCTTTTCCGGATTGATATGCGGTGCATATTTGCCCGGCGATTTTGGCATGCCTGCAATGGTGGCGCACTCTGCAAGGGTCAGCTCACCCAGGGGCTTGTGGAAATAGCGCCATGCCGCCGAAGCGACGCCATATGATCCCCGCCCAAGATAAATATGGTTCAGGTAGAGATAGAGGATGTCATTCTTGGAGAGTGCCTCTTCAATTCGGTAGGCAAGAATCGCTTCGCGAATCTTACGGGTGTAGGAGCGCTCAGAGGTGAGAAGGAAGTTCTTTGCCACCTGCTGGGTGATGGTCGAGCCACCCTGTACAGTGTGGCCAGCGCGTAGGTTGGCCAGAGCAGCCGAGAGGATACGGGCAGGGTTGATGCCCGGATGTTCGTAAAACTGCTGGTCTTCTGCTGCCAGGAAGGCCATTCTAAGTTTTTCTGGAATCTGCTCGAACGGCACAAGGATACGGTGTTCATCTGCATACTCGGCAATCAGTTCGCCTTCCGTGTTGTAAACACGTGATGCCAGTGGCGGTTGATAATCGGAGAGCGCGGTGAGCTTGGGCAGGTTGCTGGAGAAGATAAGATACCCTATTGTAATGCCCATCACTGCAAGCAGGCTTAAGGAGAGTAAGATTTTCGCGATAATGGATAGGATGCGCATTAACCCGAATTCAAGCGGAACCATGGAACTCAGGCAAGCTGTAGTTTCTGGTGATGAAAAGGATATTCCAACCCAGCGAGGTTTCACTCTGGTGGAGGTGCTGATTGTTGTTGTCATTATCGGCGTAATGAGCGCGATCGCACTCCCCTCTTTTTCCAGCTGGCGTGAGAAACAGGCTGTTCGCGGTGCCGCGCAAACGCTGCTCTCTCACCTGAAGCAGGCGCGTGTATTGGCTATTGCGGAAAACCGGAGTGTGAGCATTACTTTTACATCGACCAGTTATACCTATGATGCCGATCTATCGGGAAGTTGTGGGGCGTGCCGTTCGCAGGTGATCAGCTATGATGAGTTTTCCAGCAACCTCTCTATTTCGCCTACCACAACCCGTACATTCACCAGTCGGGGCACGTCCAATTCTGGAACTATGACATTAACTGTGGGCGGCACTAGCCGGTCGATTACCCAGAATGTAATTGGAAGGTCATATCTTCAATGAAAACGCAACGAGTTGAATCTTCTGCTGGATTTACCCTTATCGAGATACTGGTTGCGTTTGTAGTTATCTCCGTGGGCGCGCTTGCACTGGGAAGCTTTGGCCTCACTACGATGAGTAGCGGTCAGACGTCTCGCGAGCGGTTAACTGCGGTACACCTGGCCGAGCAGGTGTTGGAGCACTGGCAGCAGGATGCAAATGATTATGCACCGACGATTGCAGCCGACTGCACCATGAGCGCGGCCTCTGCAGCTCCTTCATATCCCACCAGTGACACCTGTAATCCTGCTACAGGTGTCGGAATCGCATTTACTATTGCGGCCAATACAACCAATGCGACTGGGCCTCTCGCATCAAATCTGACCGGCATGCAGAACTTCACCCAGCCTACGGGCTACCTGAATACGCCAATGACAAAGCTTGTGACGGTTTCATGGACCCGCAGGGGGAAGAGCCGCACAGTCTACCTTACCCACTTGTCGAAGGTGTACTGATGCTTTTCTCTGGCTTTCAAGGTGTATATTGTGAGGGTAACCCTGGGGAGAAGGGTTTTACCCTGATCGAGATGTTGATCGGCATGACCATTGGGTTGATTCTTCTTGCCGGCCTGACAGCGCTGTTTGTCTCTTTTAACGATGCTGGCAGGTCCGTGGCCTCTCGAACCGAGCGCATGGCAGATCTCTATCTCGCATCTCATTTGATGCAAGCGGAGCTTCGTCAGTCACTCAGTGCGCCTCTGGCAACCAAAAGTGTGCTGACAGATTTGAGCGGGCGGGGTGTCAGTAATCCCACAAACTACCCTACCAATGACGCCGACTTTGCCGTTCTGCCGTTCTGGCATGCAGCGAGCAAAACGCTCACTTATCAGGATCTGGAGGGTAATGTCGGAATTGTTCAGTATCAGAAGACGAGCAATGACAGAATCTACTGGTTGCGGCCTGAAGCTACGGCTTCGACCTTTCAGGAGCTGATGCGGGATCTTGATACGACAAGCGGCATGGTGGTGACTACAGCTGGCGGGGTGGCGACAGTGACTTTGAGCTCCAGTTATATCAATGAAAACAAAGAGACGAAAACATTGAGCCTGACGTTCAAAACATGGCCGAGGAATTGAGATGATGGCGAACTGTTCAGGATGCGCTGACCGGGAAAAAGGTTTTGTGCTGGTAACGGCAGTGATTATGCTCGGTCTGCTGACGATGCTATCTCTGGCGATGTTCTTCTCTTCAAGAACTGCAACGCAGACCAGCACCTCTGCCCAGACCTCGACTGAGGCCTATTATTATGCCGAAACCGCGATCAACTATATTGCATGGGCATTGGCCAACGATGCCGAGTTCGATTCATATGCGAGTTACCCCGGCTCCTATGATCATGCCGGGTTTGCTGAGCCTCCGCTTCCTACAGGGTTTACTACGGGCTACTACGCTACAGTTGGAGATTACAATGAGTGGGGGGCGTATCGATACCACCCCGGCCCCACGGCCATCAGTGATTCAGGCGCTGGTGTCACTGGGCAGGTGATGTATTTCGATAATACGCCGATGGGTAACCGGACGATCTGCTTTGAAGACGATGCCATCTTTTCAAACTGTATCGATGTTGCAACCGATCCAGCATCACGCGTCGCACCAACCATGTATCATATTAGTGTGAATCTGCCGCGTTACATCAAGCTGAATATTGCATCCGACGGTACGATTACGCCATCCATGCCGCAGTTACCGCATCAAAATCCACCGGTGGTAGGAGAAGATATCCCCGAAAATGGCGCTGTTGTCTGGATTACTGCGGGTGATTCGAACAACCTTGAGAGAGACATCGAGATTTTTCCACTGGACCCGGATTTGTCGGCAATCTATTCGGGTGATGGAATACTTGCGCCTTCAACCTGTAGCGGAGGCCTTGCACCTGCTGCATGCCCCTGTACTGCACCTATGCCTGCTACTGCGGCAGCATGTGAGACTCATGCCAATGGTGATGCTACTGCCAGTGCAAACATGGGGGCATGGATTACAAGCTACAGGATTGTGGCTTATGCTGTCGGTTATGTGAACGGAAGAGCATCCCACCTGATTCGGGCGGTCGTACGATAATAGTCACGGGCACTGGCTCATTTTCTAGTTGTCGTGGGTAAGTGTGATTCCAGTCACTTCCTAGCATGAACACACCGCATACAATTGCCATGTTAAAGGTGTTTTAATTTTAGTGGCCGGAGTCCTCTTAAGGGTACATCGGAACTGGTTGATTATGTAGATGGGTTTTTTCCGATCCATGATGGAACCGTAACAGGAGAAAAGATGAAGAAAAATATATTGATGATGGCCGTGTTCGCAGCCTTCCTTTCATTCTCTGTCGTTAAGATTGGCGATGGCGTAACAGTGGCTGTTCCAGCTGTGGAAGCTAAAGCTGAAGCCAAGGTGACGATTTGTCATATACCACCAGGCAATCCGTCAAACACTCAAACCCTTTCGGTTGGAGAGTCGGCTGTCGCTGCGCATCTGGCGGAGCATGGAGATTACCTGGGGGCGTGCGGTTCTGCTGTGACGAATGACAACGACAACGCGTCGAACAGCAATGACAACGCGTCGAACAACAACGACAACGAGTCCAAAGACAACGACAACGAGTCCAAAGACAACGACAGCGAGTCCAAAGACAACGACAACGAGTCCAAAGACAACGACAACGAGTCCAGCGGTGGCGGATCTTTATCTTCATGTGACTGCCCTCCGGGTATACCATCATGTGTCTGCCCTGATGGGGCAGCAGGCAACCCGATTACTGCAACTCCATTGTCAAATGCCAATGTGCAATCACTGCGCTCGATTCACGGCGAGTAATTGGGGCTGTGCTGGCGCTGAAATAGTGCTAGCGTTTTCCAATGGATTGCTCAATTGGAGTGGTCCTTTGGAGGTAGTGTGATGAGAAATATGTTGTTGCTGGCCGCTTTTGCAGTCTTGTTTTCATTCTCTGTCGTTCATGTTGGCGATGGTCTATCAGTGGCTGTCCCAGCTGCAGAGGCAAAAAAAGCGCATAAAGTGGATGTCTGTCATATCCCGCCGGGAAACCCGTCCAATGCACATACGATCAATATTGATCAGTCGGCTGTCGATGCGCATCTGGCTCACGGAGATTATCTGGGGGAGTGTGGCGCTGTAGTTGTTGAAGACAACAGCAATGACAACGAGTCAAATAGCAATGACAACGAGTCAAATAGCAATGACAACGAGTCAAATAGCAATGACAATGAGTCAAATAGCAATGACAATGAGTCAAATAGCAATGACAATGAGTCCAAGGACAATGACAATGAGTCACAGGATAAGGTGACCGTTTGCCATGTGAGCAAAGGTGGCGGCAGCGACAACGAGTCCAAGGACAACAGCAGTGACAACGAGTCCAAGGACAACAGCAGCGACAACGAGTCCAAGGACAACAGCAACGACAACGAGTCCAAGGATAGCGGTAGCAGTCAAACGACTTCAGTCCAGGCCCTTGAGATAAGCGCGTCGGCGCTGGATGCACATCTGGCTCACGGTGATATTGAAGGTGCTTGCCCAACAACACCAACCTGTTTCTTGTGCGGTACCGGTGGCCCTGGTGATGGAACATGCATATGTCCAGATGGTAAGCCTGGTTCATTTGTTTCCGGTCCTGTTTCTGGTCCTGCAGCAACGCCGGAGAGGATTCGTTCGATCCAGGGTGAATGATTAATCTGAACCATTGATGACTCTGGTTCATGGAGTAGGAGGTAAGTTATGAAAAACATTCGAATGATGATCTATGCCACGTTGGTTGTGTTTGGCATGCCTGCCTCAGTGGCTTTTGCTGATGCAGTTGGATTCTGTGATTGCAGTGCTGTCGATACCGGGGATAAGGTGGTGATTTGCCATGTTCCAAAGGGCAATCCAGATAATGCTCATACCATATCGGTTGCTGAATCCGCGGTGAAAGCCCATGTTAAACAGCATGGTGATACGATGGGGCCATGTCCGACTTATGTGGCTAACGACAATGAGTCCAGCGATGGTAAGGACAATGTGGCTAACGACAATGCAGCCAACATGTCCAATGAGTATGGCGACGATAAGGATAATGTGTCCAATGTGTCCAATGAGAATGAGGCGGAGGCTGGGGCTCCTTGCGTCTGTTCCGATGGTTCGGTTGGAGAGTGGATGCACGGTGAGGTGAAAGGGCCTCAATCCACCCGAGAGGTTCATGGAAAGTAGCTGTTAAATAAAAGCTATGAGAAAAGCCACTTTCTAAGAAAGTGGCTTTTTTTTGCCCGGTCTCCGGCGGTGTTTCCATGAGAAGCTGTTTGAACAATAGTGGCATTCTTTTTCTTTTATCGGTACCGGTGGTCATGGTGATTGGAGCTGTACATGTCTGAATGGTACTAAAGGTTATTCCTGAGAGTCCGTTCGAGTGAGGGTGGTGGAAACTGATTGGGAGGACTATACTGATAGTATTCAGCTCAATCGAATAGGAGGTGAAGCATGAGAAAGTTTCGAGTTCTGATCTATGCTGTATTAATTGCATTTAGTGTGCCTGCTTCTGCGGCTTTTGCGGATGTTTCCGGTTTTTGTGACTGTAGTGCTGCTGAAGAAAATGGGGGCAAAGTAAAAATATGCCACTTCCCTCCAGGTAACCAGGAGAATGCTCATACCATTGAGGTAGGTGCGCCGGCAGTAAAAGCTCACCTGAAACATGGCGATCTCTTGGGTGAATGTGAGGGTGATGAGGTGGTCGTTCCACTGGAGACTGGAACACCTTGTATTTGTGCCGATGGCTCGGTTGGTGTCTGGGTTCATGGGGAAGTGAAAGGGCCAGCCTCTATGCGCGAGGTTCATGGAAAGTAGACGCTAAATAACAGCTGGAAAAGGGCTGCTTCCACGGGAAGCGGCCTTTTTTGTTCGGTTGCTTCTATGGTGCTATTTGCCTTACTATATATGGATATGCGCACGCTTCTGATTAAATACTGGGAAATGGCTGTTGCCTTTCTTGTGGCGATGACCGTTGTCGGCTTCATCCTGTTTTCCAGCCCCGGTATGGCTGGCAATGACGGATATTATCATATCTCTATTGCTTCAATCATTTGGGAGCAGGGGCTTATCTTTGAGTTTCCTTATCTCGAATTTACGTTGCTGGATTCTGAGCATTATGTCGATATGCATATGCTGTTTCATCTGCTGCAGTCACCGTTCACTGCCTGGCTGGATCTTGAATCGGCGGCAAAGCTTGCATCGGCTACATTTATAGCCCTGACATTTGTGCTGTTTGTATGGTTGCTGAAACAATATAAAATTCGATACCCTCTGTTCTGGGTCTTTATTCTTTTGATCCTGTCTGAGTCGTTTCTTTATCGTATGATGATGCCTCGCCCGCCAATTTTTGCTCTGGCCTATACCTGGTTGGCTTTTCATTTTCTGCTGCAGAAGCGTTTTGTTGCACTTACAGTGGTGGCCTGCCTGTTTGCATGGACCTACAAGGTTTTCCCCATTTTATTGCCGATGGCCGTTATTGCTATGGCTGTTTATTATCTGTGTGAGCAAAAGGTCACTGTCAAACCACTATTTGCTGTATTGGCGGGGATTGCAGCGGGCATGATCATCACCCCCTATTTTCCTGACAATGTCGAATTTTTATATCATGCAATTCAGGCGAAAATCCTTTCGGATGGTTATGTCGCAGGGGTAGGTAATGAGTGGTATCCACTTAAAACACTGGCTTTGCTTAAGGATGCGTATATCCCGCTTGGTTTATACCTTGCCGGCATTCTTATGACTAACCGGGAAGAGTGGAGGTCTGATCCTGCAAGGCTGTTCTGGTTCTTGCTCGCCAGTATGTGGCTGGTGATGTTGTTTAAGTCACGGCGCTTTATTGAGTTCTTTCCACCTGCAGCACTTTTCTTTTTTCTGTTCTCAATCAGGTCGCATCTGGACCGCTTTTCAGTGACAAGTGTCTTAACGACGATGCGAGGCAGGTTTGCAGCATTTGCTCTTGTTTCTGCAGTGATATTATCCGGTGTTACGATGCTTTCAGGCACCTATGAGTGGCTGCAGCGGAGGATGCCGGTTGAGGCCTATCATGGTGGCAGTCAGTGGCTGGCGGAAAACACACCTGAAGGCAGCACCATTTTTCATACAGACTGGGATGATTTCCCCAGGATGTTTTTTCATAATCGACATAACCGTTATATTGTCGGCCTAGATCCCGATTATATGCGCTTGAAAGATGCGGATATGTATAGTGACTGGCGAAAAATAAGCAGGGGTAAAATCAATCACCCGGAAGATATGATCCTCAACAAATTTGGCGCTGAGTATGTGTTTACAGACACGCGCCACAAGCGCTTCATCAAGGCTGCAGATAATAATATGCGAATGAAACGGATGTTTTTTGATAAATATACAGTCGTTTACAGGGTGCTTCCGTCTCCTGATTTGCCGTCACTGTAATACAAGCTGTAAGCTCGTATAGTGCAGGCATGAAGCGTAATGTTTTTTCCATGCTTATGCTGGCATCCGGGCTGGCGGGCATCTCTTACGAGATTCTCTACGGCAGGATTCTCGGAAACCTGATAGGCGATCAGTTTGCGGTTTCTGCGGCAATTCTTATCACCTTCCTCCTAGGTATCGGAATTGGCTCCCGTTATGCGTGGAGACTGTGGCCATGGTTGTGGTTGATTGAAGCTGCTATCGGCATTTGCGGTGCTGCCTTTGCGCTCGGCACAGATGCCCTTGATCGCTTGCTTTATGTGGGGCTTCCTGTTTTTCAGTCTCAACTGGGTGGAACTGTCCTGATAGCGATGCTGTTGCTGATTTTACCCGCATTTCTAATAGGCTGCAGTGTGCCGCTGTTTGCAGGTTATATGAGCCGGATGTTCCCGGGGGCTGCCTTCTCCGGAGTCTATGCGGTCTACAATTTAGGCGCTGCATTGACAGCACTGCTCATCGAGTACCTGCTGATTCGGTGGTTTGGAATTCAGGGGGCGACGCTTGGCTTTGTCGTGCTGAATTTACTGATTGCCATCATTCTTAAAGGTTGGTTTTCGGATATTTCTCACCCCGTGGAACCGTCTGGTAAGCGTGCATTTAAAATATCGTCGCGTCGCTGGCTTGCGCTGATTCCAGTCAGCATGGCTTCTGCAGCATTTCAACTATTTATGATCAAATTGGCCGAAATGCTGTTGGGGCCATTTCGCGAATCATTCGCGCTGGTGCTCTCAATTATTCTACTTGGCATTGCTGTTGGCTCGATGCTGGTGCGTTTTTATGCCATACGTTTCCAGATTCTGGTGTTGGCAGGCATGGCTGGATTGGTGTTGCTTATGGCATCAATTGAACCGGTGGCATATCTCTATGCCATGCTATACGGGGTGGCATCAGAGCATTATATAACATCGGTACTGCTGAAGTGGACAGTGTTGGCCCTGCTGATGGGGATTCCGGCTATCGCTTTCGGAGCAACGATTCCGGCACTGCTGGGAAAGAGGTGCGGTGATGTGAGTCGCGAATCCGGTCAGCTTCTCTATGTTGCCTCACTTGCCAATGTGGGTGGATTTCTGCTGATGGTATTGCTGTTGCATCGGTATCTGGATTATGGCGTGCAGCTTGTGGTGATATGTGCTCTGGCCTCGCTATCCTGGTTGATCTATGCCGGGAGAACCGTGCGAGCATCAATGGTTGTCCTGCTATTCCTCATGCCCATGGTGGCGATTGAGCAGGGTCAATGGGATGAGGATCTACTCTACGTCAGTTACACCAAATTTCGCGATGCCGAAAAGCTGGGGCGGGCCCGCAAAGCGTTCGATTTCCCGGAAAAGTACAAAGGTTATCAGGATGTGTTCTCAATCAACTGGATCAATGGAACGCCATACTTTTTTATTAATGGCTACACCAGTATTCCACTGAACAGTCCATCGGAAAAGGTGGTAGGTGCACTGTCATCGATTCATGCACCAGCGTTGGATCGCGCGCTGGTCCTGGGTCTTGGGAGTGGTGCAACGGCATCGGTGGTCGGGGAGATGTTTGATTCAACCGATGTGGTCGAGATCAATCCAGTGGTTCGTGAAAACCTGTTCCGGATGCGGAAGTGGAATCTTGATATCGAGTCGAATCCAAAGGTTAATATTATTGTCGATGACGCGATTCATTACAGTAAGGTGTCTGACAAATCGTATGATCTGATTCTCAATACTGTAACCACACCGCTCTATTTCAGTTCTGCCAAGCTCTACACGCAGGATTTTTTTGAGGTGATGAAAAAGAGGCTGCAGCCGGATGGTGTTTATGTGACCTGGATGGACGGGCGAGTGGGAGATCGGGGGGTCGATATCATCCTCAATACGATTGCGGCCAGCTTTCAGTATTGTGCTATCTTCTATATCAAGTCTTCCTATTTTATGCTGATCTGCTCGGATCGACCGGTCTTGCCTGCCCAGATAGAGAAGGTTGCCTCCCATGAGAAGTTGCGCGGCCATTTTTTAAGTGAGTATGGCCTGCTTGTTGAATGGATGCCTTACCAGCAGTTAAACAGTCGTGCCTTTGATCTGATTGCTGATACTGAGCTGCCTCTGAACCGGGCCGATTTTCCTGCGCTTGAATTTGAGATGGCCAAGCTCAGCGGTCGCGGTATTGGATTGTTTAAATCGAGGCTGCTGGATGAGATGGGGTTTCACCATTTTGATGGTTCAGTTCTCGGAGGGGCGAAGCTATTGCCTGCAGCAGTGGTCAAAAATGCCTCTGTCATGCTTGGGGAATCCTCAATTACGCGAAGGTGGAGAGCAATTACTGAAGGTGGGGTGGGGGATTTACTACAGCAGGATATGAATGCCCATCACTATTATGTGCAGGCGCTTGTGGAGGCGGGCAATGTAAATGCGCTGCATAAATATGGATCTAAACTGATGCGGCAGAAGCGCTATGGCTTGGCACTGCAGGTGTTTCATCAGGCTATATTTATGGATGGAAGGCATAATAACACCCATTTCAATATGGGGGCATGCTATGAGTACCTTGGTAACTATCCGGTTGCTCTGAAGTATTATGAGAAAGAGATCGAGGTGGACCCGACAGATATTGACGCATTTTATCGCATTGGTCGGGTATATGTGAAGATGAAGCGTTATACTGAAGCGGTCGGCCAGTTGCAGGCGGTGTTAAAGCTTGAGGGTGGCACCTCTAAAGGGCAGGTTTATCGTTACCTTGGGCGGGCATTCGAGGGTTTGGGGCTAACTGAAGATGCAAAAAAAGCCTTTCGGCAGGCGAAGGCATTTAAGGAGAACAATGGCTGATACCTTGGCGCGATGTTTGCTTCAAACGCCAGTAGATAAAGTTGGCTCACTTTGATGTTAGTGAACTTGACTTTATTGCTTATAATAAGGTACTTTGCACAAGGATATGCCAGTAAAGCTTAAGCTGCGGAGGGTGAGTGTCTTTTTTTTCAAACAGGTCTGAAGGGGTTGTTGGTGTAGATATTAGTTCGACCGGAATCAAGCTGGTTGAATTATCGCACTCCGGTTCAGGATATGAGCTTACCTCCCTGGCAACAGTTCCATTGCCGCGAGATGCTATTGTGGAAAATACGATCATTGACTCCACTGCTGTTTCGCAAGCGCTTATCGAGGCGGTAAATACAGCTAAGCCGTCCACTAAAAATGTGGCGTTGGCTGTGTCCGGGAATGCTGTGATTATCAAAACAATTGCCATTCCAACAGTCAGTGAGTTTGAACTTGAAGCTCAGATCCAGTTTGAGGCTGATGAACATATTCCTTACGATATCGACGATGTGTTTCTGGATTTTTCTATTCAGGGCATGACAGCGGATAACCCTGAGTTGATGGATGTGGTGCTTGTAGCCTGTAAGCGTGAGGTTGTGGAAGACTATCAAATGGTTCTTGCTGAGGCGGGATTGACCGCAAAGTGTGTTGATTGTGCTGTGTTTGCGCTGGAAAATGCAGCTGAGGAAACGGGTGGCTATGCTGCTTCCAAGGGTGGAGCCCAGCTGCTGGAAGACGAAGATGCGGATGTTCATGCATTGATTAATATCGGCGCCAATATGATGAACATCAATGTACTTATTAACGGGCAGATGGCATTTGTTCGAGACCAGTATTATGGCGGCCAGAACCTGACTGAAGAGATTCAAAAAGAGCATGGCATCAGCCATCATGCAGCAGAACAGTTGAAAACAGATGATTTCGACAGTATCCATCCCGAGGCTTTGGAGCGCTTTTACGTGGGGCTTACTTCCGAATTGGTGCGCTCTCTCGATTTCTACTCTGCCAGCAAAGCTGAGTTTCCTGTGCGTAAGCTTTTGCTATCCGGTGGTTGTGCGTTGATTCCGAATATCGCGACAGAGCTTGAGCAGCGTCTGGGAATCGATACTGCGGTTCTCAATCCACTGGATAATATTAAGATTTCAACACGAAAATTTGATGAGCAGCATTTGCGGAGGATCGGACCGATGTTGATGGTGCCAATAGGTCTTGCGATGCGGAGCTTTGACTCATGATTCGTATTAACCTGATTCCCTACCGTAATGCCAGGCGTCAGCAGAAGATTATGCAGCACGTGGGTATATTCTTCGCGGTAATTGTAGTTGCTTTGTTACTTACCCTAGGAGTCCATTCAACCATCTCAATGCAGCTTTACGACCTCAAAGAGGAGACGCTTAGCCTGCAGCAACAGAACGCTGAGTTGAAGAAGAAAATCGGCAAAATCAAGGATTTAGCCAGCCTTCGCGCAGATGTTGAGCGCAAACTTGCTATCATCGACAGGTTGCAGGCAGGACGTTTCCGCTCTCTGAACACACTGCATGAGATTGCTAAGGTCATACCCGACAATGTGTGGATCAAGTCGATCAAAGATCGTGGAGAAAACATTGAACTTTCAGGCCTTGGCGAAAGTAATAAAGCGGTTGCCAACTTCATGCGAAAGTTGGATAGCTCCCCTCTGTTCTCCAATATACAGTTGCTTGTGATCAGCCGGGTTGCGGTAGATGGTCGTGCAGTCAGGGAGTTCAGTCTGAATTTGAGTCGTACCGAGGAGTTATCTGAGAGCAGCAATGCTGAAGCGGCTGCCAACAAGGGAGGGAGGGGCTGATGTTTGATTCTCTGAAAGCTTCTCTGAGCGAGGCTCTGCGCCCCATACTTCCGCTGCCAATGTGGCAGAAGATGGTTGTGCTGGCTTCTACATTTTTCGTGATTGTTGCCGCCTACCTCTATATGGGGTTTATGCCGATTCAGGATGAGATTGCGCAGCAGGAGTCGCAAGTAAAACTGGAGAAGGTTCTGCTGGCTAAAAATCAGAAGTTGGCGCAAGACATTCCGCGCAAGCAGAAAGAGTATGCCAAGCTGGAAAAGCAGTTGAAAGTGGCATTGAATATGCTGCCGAAGAAATCTCAAATTCCGGACCTTCTGGAAAATGTTTCATGGGCGGGTAAAGACTCCGGCCTTGAGTTCAGTGTTTTTAAGCCGGAAAGGGAAGTGGCTAAACAGATTTATGCTGAGGTTCCTGTGGCACTCGATGTTACTGGTAGTTTTCGCCAGCTGCTGACATTTTTGAAGCGGGTCGGAGAGATGCCGCGTATTGTTGATATCAAAAATTTAACGCTGTCACAGGCGAGTAACAATGCGTTGATTGTGAAAGGTCAGGCAGTTACATACAGGTTTGTTGAAGAGGTTCCCAAAAGCACGCGCACGACGGGCCGGGTAAGATAGGCATGCGCATTTCAACCGGGAGACAGATGATGGGGTATATCATGAAACATTGGAATGAATGCAGACTGATGCGTTTGCCCGGAAAATTATTGGGCATGATTGCTCTGCTGGGACTGCTGAGTGCAAACATAACTCAGGTTGAGGCAGCCACAATTAATGGATTACACCTGCTTTCAGACAGGGATGGCCAGCGTTTGAATATTGCCATGGATGAAGCGTCCGAGTATCAGGTGTTCAATCTTGAGGGGCCGGCCAGACTGGTGCTGAGTTTTCCCAATGCTTCCATGGTTGATGGTGTTGCCGAGGTTGCAGGTGATGGTGCCGTAGAGCGCGTTATCCCTTCACAGGATAGTAACGGGGTTCGTATTGAAGTCGCTTTGGCGAAGGGAGCCAAATATAATATTTCTGAAAAAGGGAATGACCTGCTGATCAATTTCACCGAAGAAGGCAAAAATGTGGATAGCCAGCTTGAAGGGGCGGTGCTACAGGATATTTCAGTTAAGGATAAAGGCAAAACCACCGAGTTGACTCTTCGTGGTTTGCGCATGGACTCAAATCACAATGCTCTAATTACCAACGATGGTAAAACAATGGTGCTCGATTTCTGGGGCGGTAGTTCGAAGCTCCCGAAGGAGCATTATACATATTCGGCATTGCGCCTGAACGATGTGACAGTCGGTTCTGCCGAGGGTCGTCTGCGACTGGTGGTATCGTTGCGTCCCGGCGCAGGCTCCAACCACCAAATCGATGCTGATGCTAACAGCATGGTATTGCGGTTTGGCCAGATTGAGTCGAAAAAGAGAATCAGCGGCCTTACTGTCGAAGCGGTCGATTTTCAGCCAGATGACAGAATTGCACGCCTGGTTGTCCGTACGAATGAGGCCAATCCGATCATCAACATTAAGGAAGATGACGGCAAAGTGACGCTTGATCTTAAAAATGCGACCCTAGCTTCAGGTCAGGAGCGTTCGCAAGATCTGAGTGCCTTCTCAGGGCCTGTCAAACAGGTGGACAGCTATGGGGTGAGCAAGGATGTTCGGATAGTAGCGCGCCTGCGTCAGAAAGCGGTGGTCTCCTCCTATCAGAGTGGCAATGTGCTTACCTTGACAATGATGCCGCAGGATATGGTTGCTGTTTCAGCAGCAGACCAGGCTTTGGCAAGGAATGAAAAACTCTATACCGGCCAGAAGGTGACCTTCAACTACAAGGATATTGATATTCGCAATGCCCTTCAGCTGATCGCCGAGATGAGTGATTTCAATATTATTATGTCGGACGATGTTTCCGGGGTGCTGACTATGCGCCTTGTTGATGTTCCATGGGATCAGGCGTTGGATCTGATTCTGCAGGCGCGAGGGCTTGGCAAGGAGCAGAGCGGTAATGTGGTTCGTATTGCACCGCTTGGCGTGCTTAAGAGTGACGCTGATGCTCGAAAGGATGCAAAGGCCAGTGCCGAAGAGGTCGCGCCGCTGGAGACCGAATTTATTACGCTCGGTTATGCTTCGGTAAATGATGTCCAAACCATTTTACAGGGGGGGTCAGTCAAGGCCGACACGCCTGCCGGAAATGCTTCTGGGAGTCAGAATGCTTCAGATACAGGGGGCAGCGGTGAATTGAAACTTCTCTCCAGCCGAGGTTCCATCCTGCTGGATGAACGTAGTAATACGATGATTATTACCGATACGCGTGAGCGCTTGAACAATATCAAACGGCTGGTGGCTGTGATTGATAAGCCTACCAAGCAGGTGTTAATTGAGGCTCGGATTGTGGAGGCGACGGACACCTTTTCACGTGATCTGGGCTTAAAGTGGGGTGGAACTGCCATAAGAAACACAACCAATTATACCCAGACACTCACTGGTGCGGCCGCTGGCACTAATGTCGTTGATTTAGGTGCTGCCGTGGGTGCAGGAGCCGGAGGTGCAATCGGTTATACGCTTGCTAAGCTGGGTGGAAACTTGAATTTAAACTTGGAGCTCTCTGCTGCCGAACAGGTAGGTGATATCAAGGTGGTTTCAAGTCCGCGCGTGTTCACCAGTAATCTGCAGGAGGCACTGATTGAACAGGATAAGCAGATCCCGTTTCTTGTTACTACAGTAAGTGCAGGAGGAACAACAACTGCCTCTGAAATGAAAAGTTCCCTTCTGTCGCTGAAAGTGACGCCACAGATCACAGCTGATGGGCGGATTATTATGATTCTAGAGGTGAACAAGGATACGCCGATTGCGGATGCGGCAGGTGGCCCTCCGTCGATCGACAAGAAAAAAGTACTGACCAAGCTGCTGGTGAAAAATGGAGAAACTGTGGTTTTGGGTGGTATCTATTCTCAAACTGAATCCGAGACAGTTAATGGTGTGCCCGGCCTGATGAATATTCCACTTTTAGGCAATCTGTTCAAACGTAAGCAGAAAGTAAGTGATCGTAACGAGCTGCTGATATTTATTACGCCGACGATTGTTGGCGATGAAGTCTCCATCCAGTAATCGGTAAGGGTGTTAAAGAAACAACAACAGGCGACCTTATAAGGTCGCCTGTTTTATTTACAGGACAGACTCTGAGATGGAATCGGCCAGAGTAATGCCACTATCAGTCAAAAACAGTGCCGTGTCGGAAACTTCTAGCATCTTCTCTTTGTGCCATGGGTTTAGCTGTGTAGAGAAGTGCTCCCAGGCATCGAAACCAAATCGGTTAAGGAAAGCCTTCCTGTCTATGCCATGTGCCCGGCGAAGTGCAAGCCAGACAGCCTCTCCGGCCGCCTGCTGGATGCTTAGTGACTCCTGACTGTTGATTGCAACTGTACACTCAGCCACAGCATTGATGTAGGCCTCCGGTCTGCGGATGTTGCTGTAGCGCGTGATACCGTCAAAACTGTCTGAGCTCCGTTCATCCCACTTGCCTGCAGCACCAGCACCAATACCGATATAATCGTGATACTTCCAGTAGCCGTCATTATGGCGGCATTTGAATCCAGATTTTGCAAAGTTAGAGATCTCATATGCTTCGTATCCAGCCAACCGCAATCGATGTCGTGTTTCTGTGAACATGGAAATAGCCAGCTCATCATCCGGTACATTGATAGGATTTACCGCATGGGTTGTGGCCAGTTTTGTGTGCGGTTCGATTGTGAGCTGGTAGCAGGAGAGGTGTTCCGAACCAAGGGCGATGGCCGTTTGAAGAGAGCTAAGCCATTGATCCAGTGACTGATTCGGAAGCCCGTAGATCAGGTCCAGGTTGATATTGTCGAATCCTGCTTTTCTGGCAGTTTCGAAGGCTGCGAGCGCCTGTTTACTGTCATGAATACGTTCCAGCCAGCGCAACTCCTTATCATCCAGGCTCTGAACCCCCATGGAGAGGCGATTGACCCCAGCCTGTCGATAGGCGGAAAAGTGATCGGCATCCACGGTTCCCGGATTGGCCTCTATGCTGATCTCAATGTTATCTTCAAATCCAAGTAGTTTTTCTGCGCCCTGAAGTACACTGTCGATCAGTTCTGGCGGAGCCAGTGAAGGCGTACCGCCGCCTATAAATATCGATGAGAGTTTTCTGCCAGAAAATACCGAGTTACCTGCCCAATGCTTTAGTTCTGTGGTTAGTGCCTGCTGATAACTGCTCCAGTCGGGATTGGATCGCTCGTGAGAATTAAAGTCACAGTAGTGGCATTTATGAACACAGAAAGGAATATGCACATAGAGCAACAGCGGCGAACGAAAGGGTTCAGTCATGGGGCACAGATTACTGCAGGATGACTTCGTAATGGTCCGGCTCAAACTGCTCGTTACTCTCCAGCGTAATCTCTTTGCCGAGGAATTTTTCAAGCTGTTCAACGCCCTTGTTTTCCTCACCTAGCATCAGATCGATAATCTTCGGGTGTGCGATCACCATCAGTTTTTCACAAGGATAAGCGCGGCCCTCTGCAACAACCTCACGGAAGAGCTGGTAGCAGATCGTGGTAGGGCTTTTGACGCTTCCAACACCGTGACAGCCATGGCACTCATTCAACAGGATACGGCCAAGCGACTCCCTTGTGCGTTTGCGGGTCATCTCGACAAGCCCCAGTTCTGAAAGCTGGACAACGTGAGTTTTAGCCACGTCGCGCTTGAGTGCTTCATTCAGCACTTCCATCAAGCGCTGCTTGTTCTCATCCTCTTCCATGTCAATAAAATCAACGACAATGATGCCGCCCAGGTTACGCAGCCTTAGCTGATGGACGATCTCATGCACTGCCTCAAGGTTGGTCTTAAAGCCAGTCTCCTCCATATTGCGGGAACCGACAAAAGAACCTGAGTTGACGTCGATGGCGATCAACGCCTCAGTCTGGTCGATAATGATATGACCACCGGATTTAAGTGGTACGCGACGTTTAAGAGCGCGTTCAATCGCTTCTTCTACCCCGTACACATCGAAGATCGGACGTTGACCAGGGTAGTAATAGAGCTTCTTGGCAACCTCGGGCATAAAGCGCCGAGCAAACTTTTTCATGCTCTCATACGCTTCTTTGGAGTCGATGTGGATCTTCTCGACATCGCTGTCGACATAATCACGCATGACCCGCAGGTAGAGGTTAAGCTCTTTATGGATGATTGACCCCAGGTTAGAACTTTTTGAGCGCTTCTCAATATCGGCCCAGAGGCGCAGCAGGAATTCAAGATCCTGACGCATCTCCGTTTCACCCCGTCCCTCCGCGACTGTGCGGATAATTAGGCCACCTTGCTTTGGGCTGAGGGATTTGCCGATTGCAAGCAGGCGGTCACGTTCTTTCGGGTCTTCAAGCCGGCGTGCGATACCGATATGGTCGAGATGCGGCAGATAGACAAGGTAGCGCCCTGCAAGGCCGATCTGGGTCGTTAGACGAGGGCCTTTGGATGCAATCGGCTCTCGGGAAACCTGCACCATCAACTCCTGCCCATCTTTGATCAGGCTGTCTATTGGAGGGGCGTTGCGGCGTGAATAGTTTGACTCGGGTGTTTCATTGCTGCTCTCAGAGTCATCGCCACTTTCGATCTCATCTGGAATAGCATCGACATCCTGTTTGGCGGTAGCAATGTCACCAGCATAGAGGAATCCCGCTTTCTCCATGCCGATATCTACGAACGCTGCCTGAATGCCGGGCAGAACCCGCTGCACGCGGCCTTTGTAGATATTGCCTTTCAGACCGCGATCACTTTCGCGCTCAATATAGACCTCTTCAGCAAGGTTGTTCTCGATTCTGGCGATCCGTGTTTCAAACGGGGCCACGTTGACCAATAGCTCGATACTCATTGCGCTTCCTTCATTTGAGCAATCATATGCAGGGTTGTAGCAACCGGCAAACCGATTACATTATCCAGCGGCCCCTCAATCGCTTCGATAAAGGAGGCTGCACCTCCCTGAATGGCATAACTGCCAGCTTTATCCAGTATTTCATTATGGAGCAGGTAGGTGTCAATCTCATCACTGCTGATATGACGAAACTTCACACGGGTCTTAACACAGTCACTGAGTATCTGTTCTCCCAGGCGTACACATACCGCTGTTAACACCTGATGCTCATGCCCCGAGAGTTGCAATAACATCTCTTTTGCATGCGCCAGATCGCGTGGTTGCCCCAGCGCTTTGCCGTGAATAGCAACCAGTGTATCTGCGGCAATTACGGGGATATCAGCTGCTGCCTTGCAGGCCATGGCCTTTTCCCGACATAACCGTTGAACAGTATCGGATACACTTTCTTTCGGTAGTGGCGTTTCATCGATATGCGAAGGGCGCACTTCAACGGCAAGGCCTGCCGCCTGCAGCAGAAAGAGGCGACGGGGAGAGCGGGAGGCGAGTATAATTTCCATTTGCGCATCATAGCTTGCCTGAGGCTTGACGGCACGAACATCGCGCTTACGATGCACAGCCCGTGAGTGATGCAATGATTTCTCCACTGGAGCGTGCAACGGATCTATGCAGGGTGGATATGGAGCGGGTGGATGCCTGTATCCATGAGAACCTGCAATCCGATATCATGATGATTCCAGCTATCGGCCACTATATTGTAAATAGTGGCGGTAAGCGCCTGCGCCCGCTTCTCTCTCTTCTGATTGCACGCCTCTTCGATTACAAAGGCGATCGCCATATCCCGCTCTCGGTTGTTGTAGAGTTTATTCATACTGCATCTCTGCTGCACGATGATGTCGTTGACTCATCCGACCAGCGCCGCGGTTCTCCTTCCGCAAATGGAGTATGGGGGAATCAGGCCAGTGTGCTTGTGGGGGACTACCTCTTCTCAAGGGCCTTTCAGATGATGGTGGCCGATGGCGACATGACGATGTTAAAGCTGATGAGTGATGTTACCAATGCACTGGCAGAGGGGGAGGTTTTGCAACTTTCTCGTACCTTCCATCTGGAGATGGTCGAAGCCGAGTGCCTTGAGGTGATTGAGCGTAAGACCGCTGTATTGTTCAAGGCTGCCAGTGAAGTGGGGGCCCATGTTTCCGGCCAGCCTGCGGATGTTGTTGCTAATCTTGCTGATTACGGCATGTGTCTTGGTGTTGCTTTTCAGCTGATGGATGATGCACTCGACTACCTTGCCGAGGCGGAAGAGGCGGGTAAACCGGTAGGTCATGACCTGGAAGAGGGTAAAATCACCCTACCGCTGATTCATGCGATGCAGTGCGATGCCGAACTGACGAAACGGGTCGAAGAGATTTCCGAACGCGGCTGCTATCAGAGCGGGGATCGCGAATGGGTGCGTGAACGCGTGCTGGCACAGAATGGTGCTGATTATGCGATGCAACGCGCTAGGGATTATGCAGAGCGGGCAAAAAAACGGCTTCCTGAAAATACAAATGATGAAATCAGGGCATTGCTGGCCGAGTTGGCTGATTTCTCCGCCCATAGGCCGTTTTAAGAAAAAAATCGGTAAGGTTTTCTTAACCTGTCTCAGCACCCTTGATGCGCTTATTTCAGCACTTTAAAATGCACCCTCTTCAAATAGGCGGGGTGTGGCGCAGCCTGGTAGCGCGTACCGTTCGGGACGGTAAGGCCGGAGGTTCGAATCCTCTCACCCCGACCATTTCTTTTATATTATCAATAGTTATAGCCCTCAAGTCGCCATGGTTAGCATCCATACGAACTTTTTTTTGCGATTCAGGTCACAGATTCAAAGAGCACTATCTTTAAGCATTGCGGTAATCTAGGAGCAATGTTGGAGGTTCATGATGAGTGCAGTGAGAAAGACGCAGGCAAACAAGAACGAGGTAAAGGTTCTCTCTATCCCGAAAACCTCTGCCAGCCGGAAACGGGCTGACAGGGATAGTGCTGTCGATCTGGTTGTCTCCTCAGGTGATTTGGCTGTCGTACCTCAACTGGTCGCTTCACGCCCCGCCAGTCGAGTCGATGCCAAGCCTCTGGATCTTGATGAGATTATCGAAGAGGTGGCACGGGCGATCGCGACCACTCAGGATCATTACAAGTGTATTATGTTTACAGACTTGGAGAGTTCGACTGAGTACAAGCGCTCTATGGGCCACACCAAGGGGTACATGCGCAACCGCCTGTTCTGCGATATATGCGAGCGTGCGGTAGAGCGTTATGACGGCCATGTCGTGAAAAGGCTGGGTGATGGCGTCATGGTCGTATTCGAGCGTGCAATTGATGCGGTGATGGCATCACTGATGATCAAAAACAGTATTTCCGACGGCCGTAAAAAGTTGAAGAAAATTGTAGGTCCGATGAATTACCGGATAGGCATTACCTGCGGATATGTGAAAGAGATTCCGGGTGAAGCGAAGGATTATATTGGCCATGCCATGGATAAGGGTGCGCGTATCCAGAGTAGTGCGCTGCGTAATCAGATTCTGATCGATGAGATCGTTTACGGTCTGATTCACACCAAGATTCGCGACTATTCAGGGGATATCCTGATCGGTTCGCCGAAGAATATGACACTCAAGGGTGTTGGCGTAAGTACACTCTACGAGGTTTCACCGAAGAAGATGGGTCTTGAGTCCAGTATCGGTACCCGCATGAAGAACATGTTGCGCTAAGCAGCGCTTCTACCTTTGAGATTAGCCTCTGCAGTTTAAATTTTGCGGGGGCTTTTTTCTGCATTAATGACCGGAGTCACATTCTCTTGTTCACCAGCGACTTAAGCTGGCTGGAAAAGGGAAAGCAAAGGAGCCCACCATGAAGTCCATCATTTTACTGGTATCATCGCTGTTGCTGCTATCGGGGTCTGCTATAGCCCAGGATTATGCGGCGACGCGCGGGGCATCCAAAGCTGGCCCCACTTTTTCGGAACGCAGCAAGGTTGTCGAAGTCACTATGAGAGACAATAGTCGATCAAGTTATAAACAATCAGCTGCATACTATTCTCACCAAAATAAATTTGACGATGACGCATATCTGCGCCGCATCTCTTACAGACCCTAATCTGAATCCGCTAAGATAAGTTCCAGCAGCGCCTCTGGGGTGACGACTTTGTAACTTCCTGCAGCGAGGCTGCATGCATCCAAAGAGAGTGCGCCTATATGGGTTCGGGTAAGTCCGCTTACGTGATTACCTACGGCTGCAAACATACGGCGTACCTGATGGTAGCGCCCCTCATGCAGTACAAGTACGGCCTCTTTTTCGCCCTGTACTGTAAGTTCTGCCGGCAGGCATGGTTTCTCATCCCCCTCCAGCAGCAGTTTTCCTTCGGCAAAGATCTCAGCCTCATTGCCTGCAAGCGGTCGATCCAGTGTAACCGCATAGGTTTTGGAGATATGTTTTTTCGGGCTGGTCAGCTGGTGATTCAGCTGTCCATCATCGGTCACGATCAACAACCCGGATGTCTCTTTATCCAGTCTTCCAACACCAGAGAGTGGCGGCTTTCGGTCGATCCATCGTTCCGGGAAGTCGGCATAGATCAGGCGCCCTGCCTCCTTGCGTGAGCAAACCGTTCCGAGCGGCTTATGATAGATCACGGTTAAGCCATTTGGGTGATCCAGCGGTTTTCCATCAAGAAGTACCAGGTCAGCCAGCACCTTCTGGGCAGGGGAGGTGGCCGGTTTTCCATCTACCGTTATCCACCCCTCCTTAATCCAGTAGCGGACATCATTTCTGGCACCGTAGCCGAGATTGGAGAGTAGTTTGTCCAGCCTTTCAGCTTTCTGATTGTTCATCGAATTCCTCTTATCACCTTGAAGCCTTCAGCTTCAATCAGTGTTTGGGATGTTTTCAGGCCCGATTGCAGTACAGCCTCGTACGGCAGCTTACGGTTGGCTACCAGGTAAAGCAGACCGCCCGGTTTCAGGGCGCGACAGGCGTTGATAATGATCTGCTGGCCAAGATCAATATCGCGATCCTGACCGGTATGAAAGGGCGGGTTGCAGGCGATCCACGCCATATTTTCGGGCAACGGTTGGCTGGCAGCATCCAGCCAGTGGTATTCTGTTTTATCTGACCAGGCTGTGCAGTTCATCGCGGCGCAATCGAGTGCCAGATGGTCTGCCTCAACCAGATGCAGACGATCAACCTGTTTGGAAGAGCGAAGGATCTTCTCGCTCAGCAGTCCGTAGCCACAGCATAGATCCACACCGGTGCCGGAAAGTTCGGGTAGTTGTTCCAGCAGTAGCAGTGAGCCCCGGTCCGGCCGATCCCAGCTGAACAGGCCTGGCTGTGAAATCAGCCCGTGTGACTCGACGCGCTGTTGCTTGCCAGCATTCAACCACTGTGTGGCCAGGTGACCATCTAATGCAGCTGTTTTTCGGGCGGAAAAAATACGACACTTGGACTTGGAGGATGAGCTTATTTTTCCTGCCAGCTTTTTCAGGGCATCCTCATAACTTTTTGCGCCATGATTATTGGCGCAGGCAACCAGTAGCCGCCCTTGATCAGTAAGCTGCTGCATCGCTGTCGCCATCCATGCAAGTGTCTGCTGTTTGTTTTTTGCAGGTAACAGCAGGATCAAATCGTATGGAGTGCCAGCAGAAGGCAATGCGGGAGAGACAGCCATACCCATGCCTTTAAGGGCATCATATCCGGGTTTGAACTGCTGCCAGAGTTCAAGTTGGGCCTGTTCATTCAACGCTGTTAATAGCTCATGGGCCTGCGCGTTGATGATCAGGGTGCGTGTCGCGGGAGTCCCGAGTGCGGCACGATATAAAAGTTCAATGGCTGACATGGTTTGAGACTGTATGAAGTGAGCCAACTGCTGTCCAATGGTTGAGTAGATATAAACAAAAAAAAGGAGCTGCGATTTCTCGCAACTCCTTTTCATGTGGTGGGCAGGGAGGGAATCGAACCCCCGACACGTGGATTTTCAGTCCACTGCTCTACCGACTGAGCTACCTGCCCAAGTGCCCCTTTCGGAACGGGGCGGATTATGGTTCAAAAGTGATCAGATGCAAGTCCAAATTATCAGCCAGTTGAGCAAATCAGTGTGTGATCGGGTTTGTGCGCTCGCTTCAGTAAAGGAAAAGCAAATAACTTAAGGCCATCATAATCCAGATCAGCATAATAGTTCCCGACCTGTTGTTTGCTTACAGTAAAAATAGGCCTTCGAAAGTTTGTGATACAGGACCTTCCAATTTGATGTTTTTCGGGCAGCCGGAAACAGTGACCGTGCCGCCGGGCATCTCAATGGTCAGCGGGCGAACCTCACCTTCAGTAGACCAAATCGCAGCGGCAGTGGCACAGGCACCACTCCCGCATGCAAGTGTGTGACCTGCACCTCGCTCAATAATGTCGATATAGACATGGCTGGCAATCTGGCCGGTAACAATCTCAACATTACGGTCAGTAGGGAACGCTTCAATGGCTTCAAAGAAAACGCGATGTTTATTGCCGATATTGATATCGACATGTGACTCTGTGGAATCGGTAACGGTAGCCGCTCCCATGTCTACGCAGATGCCATTAATGGTAGTTTCTGCATAAGCATTGCGGTCAGCTAGAGCAATGGAGACATACTCTTTTCCTAGCTGCTTCATGAGCAGGTGACCCACGCAACGCAGGCCATTGCCGCAGTTGGCAGCTTCGCTTCCATCACTGTTGAAGATGCGCATGGCGGCATCAGCAGTCTCAGATTTTTCAAGCACCAGCAGCTGATCACAGCCAATGCCGTAGCGGCGCTCGGTAATGCGGCGTACAAACTCTGTGGTCAGGGTTGGGATCTCTGTGGTCAGGCCGTTAAGCACGATAAAGTCGTTGCCCTGTGCCTGCATCTTGGTGAAGGGGAGGCTGCTCACTTGCGGTGCTCGACTTCAACCGTGGTGTAAACACCTCCGCGTACGTTGAATATGGCCTGAACCTTGATGTAACGCGGGTCGAGCAGTTCAATCAGGTCATTGGCGATCATGTTGGTCACCTTCTCATGGAAGTGGCCCTCATCCCGGAAGCTCCAGTAGTAGAACTTCAACGATTTCAGCTCCACGCAGGACTGATCTGGAATGTAATCAAGCTTGATCTCAGCGAAGTCTGGCTGGCCGGTTTTAGGACAGAGACAGGTGAACTCAGGTGAATCGATGCGGACATGGTAGTCGCGCTCCGGATTTGGGTTTTCAAATGTTTCCAGATACCGGGTCGGCTTGTTGATTACGGTGCCAAGTTTCTCAGTCATGTTTAAACCTCAAAATTTTCAATAATATCGGTGTAGATCGCAGTCAGCGTTGCCAGTTCACGCACGGCGACACATTCACCCACCTGATGGATGGTGCTGTTAGTCGTACCAAGCTCCACTACAGGTACACCCGCTGCAGCAAGGAAACGGCCATCGGAGGTGCCGCCACCTGTGTCGCGCACCGTTTTGATGCCGGTTATGCTTTTAATGCTGTTGCAGACCAGCTCCAGAAAGGGGCCGTCGGCTGTCGAAAAGGCAGTGGCAGAGTGGTCGAACTCCAGTGTTACATCGCACCCCGCGCAGGCGGCCTCTAGCGCACTCTTGATGCCGTCAAAATTGTTTCCTGGGTTATAACGGATATCGATCAGTGCTTCGCAGTGTCCGGGGATCACGTTGGTAGCACCTGTGCCACCGTTCACATTGGTGATCTGGCAACTGGTCGGCGGGAATCCCTCTGTCGGTTCACCCCAGTTGATCTCTGCAATCCTGGCCAGTGCGGGAGCCGCATGATGAATGGCATTATCGGCATCCTGTGGGTAGGCTGAATGCCCCTGCTTGCCGTGGAATGTGACTTTGACCTGTACCACGCCGCGACGACCGCGCCGGATTGTGTCACCGACATGTTTAAAGCTGGATGGCTCACCGACGATTGCGGCATCGGGGAGTGTTCCGTTTGCCTGCATATGCTCGATAATGCGGATGGTTCCGTCGATCGAGTCACCCTCCTCATCGGAGGTGATCAACAGCTGAATGGTTGGCAGCGGGGTGTATTCACTGCAGAGCTTGCCGACTGCTGCAATCCAGCAGGCGATACCGCCCTTCATATCCTGCGCGCCGCGCCCGTGCAAAATGCCATCGATAATCTCACCGGAGAATGGAGCATGTGCCCACTTCTCAACAGGGCCGGTTGGCACCACGTCGGTATGCCCAGCAAATGCCAGCGTACCTTTCAGCTCTCCCTGGCGGGAGTAGATGCTGTTGGTGATGCCTCCGGCATCTACAGCGGTACGGACGAAACCGAGTGGAGCCAGCAGCGTTTTAATGTAGTTCTGGCAACCGCCATCATCCGGCGTAATAGATTCACGTTGAATCAGTTTTACAGCAATATTTGTAGCGATTTCAGACATTCGGCAACCCTAATCAAAAGGTACTGCTGGTGGTACTGCGAATTATTCGAATAGCTAGGGTTGCTTGCGGCTCAGAGTTTATCGACTCTCTGGAAGCTTTCGCAGCGGCGTTCGATATTAGCAAATAGTGGGTTTCCGGAAGCCAGCCTTTCGATGCGTTTGATCGTGGCGCTAGTCACATCACTATAGGTTTCCATGAACGTGGTTTGTTCATTCCCCTTGCGTACAAATAGGTTGCCTCGTACGCCGGCATGTTCTTCGGCCTCGTCAAGCCACTCTATTAACTTAGGCTCCAGTTTTTCGTCAGCGTGGTACCAGATGAAGGCATCAGGCATGGCACGCCTCCAGAATTGTTACGGTAACGTCATTTTCCAGTGAAAGGGGGGCGCCTGCTTCGGCAACCTCGATTGGCAGGAGAGCGATGCCGAAGCAGCAATTCTCATGATCAATGGCTGCGGATTTCAGTTCGCCAATCTTTACTGTTGATTGAATCGGGCAGGGGAACGAATCTGGTCGGCCGTCGATAGATACACGATAGAGCTTCTTCTTGATGCCACCACGCCAGTTCATGCGGGCGGTGACCTCCTGACCGACATAACACCCTTTTTCAAAGGATACGCCATTGAATTCAATTAGGTTGGCATTCAGCGGGTGCATGCTTTCATCCCATTCGGTGCCGAAATCGGGAAAGCCACGGATAATGCGCATCGCTTCAAACTCATCTTCATTTACCGGTTCGTAACTGCCGAGAGCCTTATCTATTTTCTCTCTGCTACTGATGATCCAGAAGCCACGCGGGCTCTCAGGCATCACCAGCGCAAAGGTGTCTTCGGAACTCTTGCGGCTGCATGCTAGCCACCCATTTTCCGGTTCCGGCAGATCGAAATCATTTATTGTTGCTGCGGCATTAGCACCCTGTATCGAGCATATGGCGAGGTCATCGACCACGCCGATGCGAATTTCGTGGCCGAGCGCGAACTGGCGCAGGCGAGAGACAGTAGCGACAGCATGCGAGCCAGGGGTAAGAAGTATTAGTTCGTCACGGTTGCCTTCTAATATATATAGCTCAGAGGCCGCTTTACCCTGCGGGGTGAGCAGGCAGGCGTGGATGCCCTGACCTGGCGTAAGCTTCTCTAAATCCTGTGTGACCTGCCCCTGCAGGTAATCGCGCACGGTAGGGCCCGAAGCTTTCAAAACTGCCCAGCGACTGCGCGGAGCAACCACGGATGATTGTAGCAGTCGCTCTGCAGTGGCTGCGGATAAGCGGGGAAGGGTTGTTGTCATGGGGCTATTCTAGCAGTTATCCGGAAAAGTCCATCCTCACTCCTGCAATGGTTTTCAGTATAGTGGCTATGCCCTACGATGCGAGTCCGTTATAGTTCCGCCCCGCGGAATGTTACCGCGGTTCTGGAGGAATGAATGACACAGCAGGCAAACAGCACGGATATCGTGGAGAACAGCTATGATGCAGAGCAGCCGTTTCCGAATTCCCGCAAGGTTTATATCGAGGGCTCCAGGCCTGATATCCGCGTGCCGATGCGTGAGGTTACACTCTCTCCAACTCAAACCAGTGAAGGCATTGAAGAGAACCATCCGATCCTGATTTATGATACATCCGGCCCCTACACTGATCCTGAGGTTGAAATTGATCTGAAGAAGGGTATTCCTGCAATCCGTGCGGCATGGATTGCCGAACGTGACGATACCGAAGAGTTGAGCGGTCTCAGTTCTGATTATGGTCGCGAGCGCCGCGACAATGAGAAGCTCGATAGCCTGCGTTTTACCCACCTGCGTAAACCACGCTGTGCCAAAGCAGGCAAGAATGTCTCCCAGATGTTTTATGCGCGTCAGGGCATTATTACGCCTGAAATGGAGTATGTGGCGATTCGTGAGAACCAGCGCCGCGAACGCCTGCGTGAGATTACCAAGCAGCATCCAGGTCAAAGTTGGGGCGCTTCGATTCCGCAGGTGATTACAGCTGAATTCGTGCGTGATGAGATTGCCCGCGGACGGGCCATTATTCCTGCCAACATCAACCATCCGGAACTGGAACCGATGATTATTGGCCGCAACTTCCTGGTGAAGATTAACGGTAACATCGGCAACTCAGCTTTGAGCTCCTCGATAGAAGAAGAGGTAGAGAAGATGACCTGGGCGACCCGCTGGGGCTCGGACACCATCATGGATCTCTCCACCGGAAAAAACATTCACGAGACACGCGAGTGGATCATCCGCAACGCCGCCGTGCCGATCGGTACCGTGCCGATCTATCAGGCGCTGGAGAAGGTTGATGGCATTGCCGAAAACCTGACCTGGGAGATTTTCCGCGATACCCTGATTGAGCAGGCGGAGCAGGGCGTGGATTACTTCACCATCCATTCCGGCGTACTGCTGCGCTATGTACCACTGACTGCCAAACGCCTGGCCGGCATCGTGTCGCGTGGCGGGTCAATCATGGCCAAGTGGTGCCTTGCGCATCACAAAGAGAACTTCCTCTACACCCATTTCGAAGATATCTGCGAAATCATGAAAAAGTATGATGTCTCCTTCTCACTCGGTGACGGCCTGCGCCCAGGCGCGATTGCCGATGCCAATGATGAAGCGCAGTTCAGTGAGCTCAGGACGCTTGGTGAGCTGACCAAAATAGCCTGGAAACATGATGTGCAGGTGATGATCGAAGGCCCCGGCCATGTGCCCATGCACATGATCAAAGAGAATATGGATGAGCAGCTCAAGCATTGTGATGAAGCGCCATTCTATACGCTCGGCCCCCTGACTACCGATATTGCACCGGGTTATGATCATATCACCTCCGGTATCGGAGCCGCCCAGATCGGCTGGTATGGCTGTGCCATGCTCTGCTATGTTACACCGAAAGAGCACCTTGGCTTGCCTGATCGTGATGATGTGAAGGCTGGCGTGATTACCTATAAAATTGCAGCCCATGCAGCAGATCTGGCGAAAGGGCACCCTGGCGCACAGCAGCGTGATGATGCGCTCTCCAAGTCGCGCTTTGAGTTCCGCTGGGAGGATCAGTTTAACCTCTCGCTCGATCCCGATACTGCGCGTGCCTATCATGATGAAACCATGCCCAAGGAGAGTGGCAAGGTTGCTCACTTCTGCTCGATGTGCGGTCCGAAATTCTGCTCGATGAAAATTACGCAGGATGTGCGCGACTATGCCAAGAAGCACGGTATGGAAACGCGTGAGGCGATTGAGTCTGGCATGCACGAGCAGTCCGAGGAGTTCGTGAAAACAGGCTCAGAAATCTACCACAAAGCCTAAGGAGGGTGCACCCAAATGGAGCTGGCGTGGTTTGTCGTGTGCTTCATTGTTGTTTTGGTTTTCAAGCTGATTTTTCTTAAAGCAAGGCGCGCCTTGGGTGTGCCTGCTTAGGACGCAAATCCATTATCATTGAAATATTCTGATTCGCCATTGCACCATTTGGAGCAGCACCCGTTGCTCCAAATGGCTTGCCCTTGCCGGGTTCAGAAGATAAATATCGCTTTATAAGCCGTACTGCAGTTTAATCATGGCACGATCCGGTCTATAATAAGGCTATCAGGAGAATGCCATGCCTAATTCGAAAGTTCTTGCTCGCGATATCATGAATGCCAATCCCCCTTATTGTCAGTTGGACAGTTCTATAGATGAGATAGCCAGGCGTTTTGCCGAGGAAGATCTGAGCGGCATGCTGGTTGTCGATGATGACAAGCGGTTGCTCGGTGTGATTACAGAAAGTGACCTGATTGATCAGCAGAAAAACCTGCATCTGCCGACCGCTGTAGCCCTGTTCGACATGGTGATCCCAATGGGGGAGTCACAGTTTGAGGAGGAGCTTTCCCGCATGCAGGCTATGACAGCCGAGGATCTGGTGAATGCCGATGTAACGACCGTGGCTGTCGATACCGACCTGAATAGGGTTGCCTCACTTATGGCAGATCAGCAGATACATCACCTGCCTGTGCTGGATGGAGAATCGGTAGTCGGGATGATCTGTAAACACGATGTCATCAAGGCGCTTGTCAGCGCCAGGTAATACGCTTGAAAATCGCCTGTAACAGTGAAGCGGAAACCGTTGCGGTTGCGCAACGGTTTGCCGCCACCCTCAAACCGGGAGATGTGGTGGCGCTTTTCGGGGATCTTGGTGCGGGTAAAAGTTTTTTCTCACGTGCGGTGATGCGTGCGCTGGGCGTAACAGATGCAGCACTACCGAGCCCCACCTTTGCCATTATCCAGGAGTATGAGGCAGCCAGCTGCCGGGTCGCACATATGGATTGGTACCGACTTGAAGATGCCGATGAGATCGAGATGTTGGGTGTACGCGATTATTTCCAGCCGCCATGGGTCACCCTGATCGAATGGCCTGAACGGGCGAAACATGCACTGCCGAATGAGGTGGTTCGGGTATCGTTCAGAACGACAGGTATCGAATCAAGGGAGGTTGAGTTTGGAAACAGTACCTTCGACTAATACAGATAACGCTCTGCCTGAACCCAAAATAAGAAGAGTCCGGCGCAGGTTTATTGTCCTTTATCTGTTGGTAGCGCTGGTCTCAGTGCTACTGACGATGTTGCCACTGATCGTACATCAGGTCGCAACCTCCTGGTTGGAAGATCACGGTGTAAAAGAGGCGCGCATCGAGAATATCGACATCAATGTTTTTGTCGGAGCCATTGTGATCGAGGGGCTGCGTGCAGGAGAGGGTTTAAAAGTTGATCGACTGGGGCTCGTGATCGACTGGTGGCCACTGACGAGAAACCATCTGCATGTTGCCGACCTGAATATTACTGGCTCTACCATTCACCTGCAGCAGAATGAGATTGGCGCATGGCAGCTGGGTGAGCTCAGTATTCCTGCCGCTGCACCGGAGGAGCCGGCTGCCAAGAGCACTGCGACTGAGCCCTGGTATGCAGTTATCGATAAACTAACGCTCGAAGATGTGACAGTGAAGGTTAACGGCAAACAGTTCGCACTGACCCTGCCGGTCAAACAGTTAGAGCTGCACCTCTCTGCTCCAGAGAAGGGGAAGGAAGATCAGGTGTTAGCCAAGAGCCTGCAGGCTGGCAATGTGTACTTCTCCGGTTTCGGTTACAAAGCAGGATTACAGGCGATCGATTTTTCAGGCGAACTCTCTTTTGCTGCAACAGCTGATGACATCATTGAATCACTGGTAGTGAGCCATGGCGCGCTTGGGCTCAGAGGTATTGGGCTGACGGATGAGAAGGGCAAACAGCTTCTCTCACTCTCTGATTTTAACCTTAGCGGCTTTAGTGCCGAGCAGCTGAAAAAGTTGGTGATTTCAGGCATATCGCTGGAGCAACTCGCTGTTGAGCCTGCGCTCACCGGAACTGCCCGTTTGTCCCTGGGGGCTATGCATGCAGGTGGGATTTCAGCCACGCTTGAAGCAGACAGAACGCCCGCAACGATCACGCTTGGAGATTTGAAACTGAGAAGGTTCGATGTTGTGCAGGAGCCGGGCTCGACTGCTGCAGAGCAGATCTCATTTGGCTCACTGCATACAAGTGGGCTGGTCACGAAATTCGGTGCCACCTCAGCGCCGGAATCAGTCAAGCTGGCCTTGATGGAGCTTCGGGAGTTGGCCATCCGCCAGCAGAAAGGGGCAGAACCTCTCGGGGCGATTGATCTGATTGCGTTAAAACAGTTTGCCATGCAAGGCAGCGATCGTGGCGCGTTTGAGTCGCTGAAGCTGCAGCAGGTCTCGCTGCCCTCAACGGGTAAGCGGGCGCTCGGTTCGATCGGTTCAATGACGGCCTCGAAAGCTGAATTTGATGGCGAGAATGGATATCGATTGCAGTTACTTGAGTTTGATCGGATGCAGATCGACCTGTTGAAACGGAAAAACGGGAAAATGGCCGTGCTGGATGAGCTGGAAAGTAAACCATCTGCGGTGAAACCAGCGGCTGCCAAACAAGCAGCTAAAGCAGGAGCTGCGAAAAAGGATCCGGTGGTGATCATTGAACGGGTGCAGGTGAATGCCGGAAGTTATATCAATTTCAGGGATGAGTCTGTTTCGCCTGCGATGGATACACGCCTGACTGTCAGCCGGTTAACTTTTTCACCGCTGGACCTCTCAGGGAAACGCAGTGGCAGGCTTGATCTAAGAACCAGAGTTGGTAAAGCGGGTCGCCTGAATGTGGGCGGAAAAATTAACCCCTCCGAACGCAGGTTTCAAACAGATTTGAAGGTTTCGCTGAAAAGCTTCGATATGCCTCGCCTGACTGGTTATCTAGAAGGTGATTTCGGCAAGACCATCGATACTGGCCAGCTCTCGATTGAGAGTGAAATAGGCATTAATAAGAGTAAAATTGATGCAAAGAACAAGCTGATGATACGAAAGCTTACGCTGGGCAACTCCGACAAGAAGGGTGAAATGGCGGAGGGGATGGGTATGCCGGTTGATATGGCGCTGGATATGCTGCGTGATGACCGCGGTGATATCGAGATGGATGTGCCGATAACTGGTGACTTAAATGACCCCAATATCAATATAAATGATGCGATTAACAAGGCACTTGCTTCTGCGCTCTCTGCCGGCGCGATGACCTATGCGACGATGCTTCTGCAGCCCTACGGAGCCATTATTATGGCTGCCAATATGGCCGGTGATGCGATGACGAGCGCATCCAGGCCAAAGCTCACACCGATCTATTTCGTGCCGATGGAGATATCCCTGAGTGCAGAGATGAACGACTATGTTGGCAAGATCGGCGAGCTGTTGAAGAGTAAGAATTTGCGTTTGCAGCTCTGCGGTTTTGCAACGCGTTCCGAGGGTGCACAGATTGCTGAAAAGCGCAAAGCACTGTCTGCTGATGATATTAATGCCAAGCTCCTTGAAATGGCTGAGGCACGTTCAGATTTGGTGATGAACATGCTGTTGGGCAAGGGGATTGATTCGGAGCGGTTGTTCAACTGCCGGGCACAGATTGATGATAAAGTGAAACAAGCGCAGCCCCGGGTTGATCTGCTTCTCGATTAACAGCGGCCTATGGAATTAGATAGATAGTTCGATCCCGTCGTCATCATCTCTGGAGCCCTTCTGTAAAATCTCATCGACGCCTGCTTTTCCACCATCACCCTTGGAGTCGTCAATATTTTTCATTTTCATTTTCAGGCGCAGGTTATTGGCTGAGTCGGCGTTTCTGAGCGCCTCGATCTCGGAAATGGTGCCATCCTGCCAGAGTTGAAACAGTGCCTGGTCAAAGGTGTGCATGCCGTGCTGCTCGCCGCCCTCCATCGCCTCTTTGATGGTGCTGATATCTCCCTTGAGGATCAGGTCGGCAATGCGCGGGGTATTGATCAGAACCTCAATGGCTGCAACACGACTACCGCCGGCGGTTTTAACCAGTCGTTGCGAAAGAATGGCACGCAGGTTCATGGCAAGGTTCATGTAGACCTGTTGATGCTGCTCCTCAGGGAAGAAGTTAATGATGCGCTCCAGTGCCTGATTGGAGTTATTGGCATGCAGTGTAGCCATGGCGAGGTGACCGGTCTCGGCAAAGGCGATGGCGTGCTCCATGGTGTCACGTTCGCGAATTTCACCGAGCAGAATGACGTCGGGCGCCTGTCGCAGGGTGTTTTTCAGGGCGGCCTGAAATGAGACGGTATCGGAGCCGACCTCGCGCTGGGTGACGAAGCACTTTTTATGTTGATGCATGAACTCGACCGGATCCTCAATGGTGATGATATGGCCTGCCTGATTCGTGTTGCGCCAGTCCACCATGGCAGCTAGCGAGGTTGACTTACCTGAACCTGTGGCTCCAACCATCAGAACCAGTCCGCGCTTGGTCATGGAGATATCCTTGAATACATCGGGAAGATTGAGTTCATCGATGGTGGGAATGTCGGTGGTAATCTGGCGGATCACCATGCCCACTGTGCCACGTTGGCGATAGATATTGACGCGGAACCGCCCTAGTCCCGGATAGGCAGAGGAGAGGTTCATCTCCATGTTTGAGGAGAAGTCCGCCTTCTGTTTCTCGCTCATCAGTTCACCTGCGAGACGCTCAACGGTAACCGGGTCAAGTTGCATTTCACCGAGCCTGTGGATTGTGCCGTTAATGCGATAACCCGGAGGGGTTCCTGCCATCAGGTAGAGGTCGGAGGCGCTTTTATCCACCATGACCTTTAACAGCTGGCGAATCGAGATATTTTCGGTCATGTTGTCTTCCCCGGTAGAAAGGTTTCAACCCAATTATAGAGGTAAATCGCCTCTCATCAAACTGCATGATATCCTGTCGCAGGATTATTGAATCTGATATATGATTTTGCGCGAGTATGATGGTGTTTAAAAGGAAGGGGAATGGTCAAATTAATCGATAAACAGTCGCATATATATCCGATTCTTATCGGTCTGATGGGGTCTGGGAAAACCAGTATCGGAAAGCTCCTCTCCAAAGAACTTGGCGTGCCATTTGTCGATCTGGATCACTATATCGTTGATAAGGCGGGTAAAACCATCCCTGAAATCTTTGCTGAACAGGGCGAGGAGGGGTTTCGCGAGATTGAGCGTGAAGCACTGCGCGAGGTGATCGGCAAACCCGTGGTCTTATCAACCGGTGGCGGAGCTGTCATGCGTGAGGAGAACAGAGTTCTGTTAGAGGCTCACGCTCCGGTCATCTGGTTGAAGTCATCCCTTGAATTTCTCGCTGGTCGCATCGATGGCGACCCAAACCGCCCCATGATTGCCGGCCGCGATACATTGAAAACCCTGCAGGAGCTGGCAGAGATTCGCTATCCCTATTACACACAGTGCGCCGACTATATTTTACATCGCGGAAAGATGAATAAAGCTGCATCGCTACAGGCGGTTCTTGAGTATCTGAGACAGTGGCAGCATGAGCATGCATATGATTGATTGCCTCTCAGGTGATGAGACTTTTAGCGTAGCCTTATAACATCATCCTGACTTCAGGGTGTGCATGCACTGCCCTGTAGATTTCATCAATCTGGGCCTTGCTCTGGGCAGAGAATGTGATTGTGACCGAAAGGTACTTCCCTGTTTTGCTTGGTCTGGATTTGACCGCGGCCTCTCCGAGCTGAGGAATATGGCGGCGGACAATCATGACAATCTCATTTTCAAAGTTAGCGCTGTTATTTCCCATTACCTTGATCGGGAACTGGCAGGGGAACTCCAGAAGGGTATCTTCATTCATGGTGCCGGACTCTAGCGCTCATCTGTTGATTGTGTAGCGCCGGGGGGCGCCGCCCTTGATGCCATCAAACATAATGATGATGTTGTAAAACAGATCTGTTGCGCCTTCCACGGCAATTGCCTCTGCTCTACCGCCAGCAGGCGGCCTGATCCCTGAGATCAATTTCAACGTCCCATTACGGCTTCCGGGCAAGGTGTCGAGACCATTCCAGTGGTAGAGGCGATACTCATTCGGTAGTTCTACAACAGGGCCTGCAAGCAGGATGAAGCCGTCAGGGACACTCACCATACCCCGAATGCCAAGCCCTCCAAGATTGAGGTAGAGCAGTCGATAGCTCTTTTCGGGGTTGTCGAAATCCAGCTGCATAACCGCTACGAAGCCGCCTCGAAGCACAGGGCCCCGGAAACCGAGGTAGAGCTGTCCGTTTTTTGCTGCGATAGCTTCGATATCGACGCCGTTCTCCTTGGATGGGATGGCGGAAAAAGGGGCGAGAATGGGGTCGTTGCTTATGATCTTGGCGAGAGAGATCTGTTTGCGTTCGGTCACGTTGTTCATGCTATCCAGTGTTAATCGAAAGAGTTGCTTGCGCCCCGGTTCCATTTTAATCGTAGCCAGCCGATTCAGGTTCTTTTTGTACTCTGTTTCAGGCTTGATTTGTTTTCTGGCCAGTGCGTGTGAGCCGTTTACGTAGATGCGGTTTTCCTCGACAGCAAGTCCCTCGATATCGAGTTCGCGCCCATGTTCCTTGTCACCCCTGTAGACGAGTATGTTGCTGCTGACGCGGTAGTTGTCACCTTCGCGCTTAAGCAGCTGGATGTAATTTTCATTTTTGTCATGACCAACAGCTTCATCGGCACCGATCACAAGAATATCGCCCAGAAAAGCGGCTGCACTGATATCGTGCTCAGCATGAATTGCGCCGTGCAGGTTGATCTCATCAAATGCCATGGCCGGGGGGGCGAACAGCAACAGGGATAAAAGGTAGGATGCGACTCTCATTGGTAACAGCCTAGTTGCCCCGTTCAGGCAGGCAAGAAAAACGGGCCGCCGATCCTGCTATCAATCACAGACGGAAGGGCGACCCGTGGGTTTAACAAACGCGCCTATTTCTTGTCGGAGAACTTGCACTCTTTCTTTTTGCCATAACGTGCCTGTTTTGCGGCGGCATACTCCTCTTTGCTCAGTGTACCATCTTTATTGGTGTCTGCTGCTGTAAATGAGTCGTCTATGCGTTTGGCTTTGCGCAGATCACTGTCCGCATCGGTCAGGAAACCATCACCGTTGGCATCAAGGTACTCAAACTTCTTCTTCATGCGGTCATTGTGTGCAGCGGTGAACTCTTTCAGAGAGACCTTGCCGTCTTTGTTGCTGTCCAGGTTAGCCGTGCCTTTGCCACAATCATGCTTGCCGAGAGGGCAGTTTTTGTGGTTTTCGCAATCCTTGTGGCCAAGCGGACAGGCAGCTTTGCTGTCACATTTATGGGCGCCCAGCGGGCAGTCGGCATGAGGACCACCTTGCCCGTGATGACCATGGCCGGCCAGTGCTGCGGTGGGCAGCGATAGAGCTGCTACAGCAAAAATTGACAATAGAATGCGCTTCATAATTCCTCCAGATGGTGTTGTGAAATAATCAGGTGCGACGATAGAAGAGAGAAGGTTAATGTTCAATGAAGCATGCAATGCCTCTTAATATTGCTCCCTGAACATAGAATCCTTCCCAAGTTTGGTGATTAACCGGGCTTAAATGACTCGAATTCGGTAAAAGTGTGGGTTTTATGCGGTGTACGCAGATGGCGCATCCCCCTATACTCCCGCGCCTATGACTGAAATTGCACTGATTCTGCTCTCGGCTGTACTGGTGAATAACTATGTGCTGACCAAGTTCCTTGGTATCTGCCCGTTTCTTGGCACCTCAGGTAAGGTGGAGACTGCCGTAGGCATGTCCTTTGCCGTGATGTTCGTGATGACGCTGGCATCGACCGCCTCATGGCTGGTGCAGAAGTATGTGCTGGTCCCACTTGATCTCGAATACCTGCAGACCATCTTCTTTATCCTGATCATCGCCTCGCTGGTGCAGTTTATTGAGATGATGATCCACAAAACCAGCCCGGTTCTCTATCAGGGTCTGGGCATCTTCCTGCCGTTGATTACCACCAACTGTGCAGTGCTCGGTGTGGCGATCCTTAATGTTCAGCAGGAGCAGACCTTTCTGACCTCCGCGCTCTATGGCTTTGGTGCAGCCCTTGGCTTTGCACTGGTGCTGATCCTCTTTTCCGGCATTCGCGAGCGTATCGAGATTGCGCCGGTTCCCAAGCTGTTCAAAGGTTCACCGCTGGCGCTGATTACCGCCGGCATGATGAGCCTGGCATTTATGGGCTTCTCTGGCCTCGTGAAGATTTAAGTTTCGATGACACAGCTATTGTATGCACTGCTCAGTCTGGGCGCGTTTGCTCTGCTGGCCGGAATTGTTCTGGCCGTGGCGCAGAAAGTTTTCCATGTCGAGGGCGATCCGATGGTCGACAAGGTCGATGCGCTACTGCCGCAGACCCAGTGTGGTCAGTGCGGTTATCCCGGCTGCAAACCCTATGCTGAGGCAGTGTCCAGCGGTGCGGCTGATGTGAACCACTGTGTTCCCGGTGGTGAGCGTACCATGCTGGCCATCGCCGACCTGATGGGCGTGGAGCCCAAGGATCTCGAGCAGGAGGCGAGCGCGCCAATGACCGCTTTTGTACGCGAGGATGAGTGCATAGGTTGCACACTCTGCATCAAGGCCTGTCCAGTTGATGCGATTGTCGGTGCGCCGAAGCAGTATCACACCGTGATTTCCGATCACTGCACCGGCTGCACACTCTGTATTGAGCCCTGCCCGGTGGATTGCATTGATATGTTGATGAAACCTGAGTTGATTGAACACTGGTCCTGGCCGCTGCCGGACACCACCCGTGCACAACTGGGTCACGAAAGGCGGGACACCCATGCCGGCCATGCTTAGAAAACTTGCCCAGAGACTCGGTATGCTGCAGCACAGCTTTGCTGGTGGTGTGCATCCCGAGATGTTTAAGGTGACAGCCGGCTTGCCGATTGAGGTGGCTCCGATTGCGCCTGTTCATATTCTGCCGATGAAACAGCATATCGGCGAGGCCTGCTCGCCACTGGTGAAGGTTGGAGACCGGGTGCTGCGTGGCCAGAAGATCGCCAAATCAGAAGGCTATCTCTCCGTACCGGTACATGCGCCGACCTCAGGGCGCGTGGTGAGGATCGAAGAGCATGCAATTCCGCACCCATCGGGTATGGGACTGCCATGTATTTTTGTTGAATCTGATGGTCTGGATGAGGTGGATGAGAGCCTTGAGCCAATGGCCGACTGGCGTGAAATTAACCCCGCCATTCTGCGGGAGAGAGTCCGTATGTGTGGCCTTGCCGGCCTTGGCGGTGCGGTATTCCCGACCTTTATCAAGCTGATTCAGGATAAGCGCTTTCCTATTGAAACACTGGTTCTCAATGGTATCGAGTGTGAGCCCTGGCTGACCAACGATCATCGAATGATGCTCGAGAACCCCGATGATATTTTAAGTGGCATGGCGATTGTCATGCATATGGTGGGTGCAAAATCCGGCATCATCGCGATTGAGGACAACAAACCTGATGCAGCTACTGCTATGCGCGAGGCTCTCTCCAGAGCCTCGGACATGGAGAACGTGCGAGTTGTTGTGCTGCCGACCCGTTATCCGCAGGGCAGTGAAAAGCAGCTGATCTATTCGCTGACCGGCAAAGAGGTGGCGGCTGGGCGGCTGCCGATGCATATCGGCGTTGTCTGTCAGAACGTGGGTACCAGCAAGGCTGTTCACGATGCTGTGATGCTGGGGCGCACACTTACCGAGAGGCTTGTTACCGTCAGTGGTGATGCCTGTGACAACCCGGCCACCATGTCAGTACGCCTGGGTATGCCGGTACGCACACTTTTTGCCCAGCGTGGGCTGGATGACCTCAGTGGTCTGCACCTGCTGCATGGTGGCCCGATGATGGGTGAACGGTTGAAGAACGTTGATGTGCCGGTGATTAAATCGACCACCGGACTCCTGGCGATGTCGAATGCAACGATGCAGCAGGCGCATACCGAAGAGCAGCCCTGTATTCGCTGCGGCCACTGCAGTGAGGCGTGCCCGGTTCATCTGGTGCCAAACCTGCTGGCTGATGCCTGTCGCAGTGATCAGTTCGACAAGGCTGAAAACTACCATCTTTTTGACTGTATTGAGTGCGGCAGCTGCTCTTATGTCTGCCCATCCAATATTCCGCTGGTTCACTATTTCCGCTACGGCAAAGGGCAGATCGCCCAGACCCGACGCGAACAGATCTTCGCTGAGGCATCGCGCAAACGTTCGGAGGCGCGTGATGCGCGTATCGAGGCGGAAAAGGCTGAGAAGGCTGCGCGTCGATCAAGGGTGCGGCAGGAACATGCACCTGTGAAAACAGGTGAAACAGTGGAACCAGAAGCAAAAGATGCAACACAGGAGAAGAGCTGATGCCGGTGATGCTTAGTCCGCCGCATGCCCATGGCGGCGATTCAATCCGCATGACCATGCTGACGGTCATCCTGGCGCTGCTTCCTGCGACGGCGATCAGTGTCTACCTGTTCGGCTGGCTGGCGGTTCTGCTGATTGTTACATGCATGGGTACGGCACTGTTAACCGAAGCGCTCTGTCTGAAATGGATGAAGCGCCCACTCTCTACGTTGCTTGATAATTCAGCCGCGCTTACCGGCCTCTTCCTGGCACTTACGCTGCCTGCAGCGGTACCGTGGTGGATGGCGGTGCTCGCCTCTGTCTTTGCTATTGTGCTTGGCAAGCAGATCTATGGTGGCCTGGGCTATAACATCTTCAATCCGGCACTCTCGGCACGCATTATCCTGCTGATCTCATTTCCGCTGCATATGACAACGTGGATTATGCCGATGTCAGCTGTAGAGCCTGCGCTGAACCTCTACGACTTCTCGCTCTGCCTCAGCTTTTTCCTAGTAGGTCCCGATGCGCTGAAGGTTGGCTTTGATGCCATATCAATGGCCTCTCCGCTGGGTTATGTGAAGACCGAAGCGACTCTCGGCGTTCCTGTGAGTGAGGCGCTTAATGCTTACAACTACAGTTACCTGAACGCTTTCCTCGGGTTTGAGGCAGGAAGTATCGGTGAAACCAGTGCACTGGCGCTGTTGATTGGCGGCATCTTTCTGCTCGCACGCCACACCATCACCTGGCATATCCCATTCTCCTATATTGCCACAGTACTGCTTTTGGCGGGGCTGTTTAATGCGCTTTATCCCGAGCAGTTTACGCCGCCGCTGTTTCATCTATTCGCTGGTGGCCTGATTCTCTGTGCCTTTTTCATGGCTACCGATCCGGTCTCTTCGCCTGTGACGCCGCTCGGCCAGATTGTTTTCGGTATCGGTTGCGGTGTGCTGACCTGGAGCATTCGCAGCTTTGGTGGCTATCCGGAAGGTGCGATGTTTGCCGTGCTGCTGATGAACTGCGCCGTGCCACTGATCGACCACTACTTCAGGCCACGCGTTTACGGTTACAAAAGTGGGGGCAGATCATGATGTTTGATCGTGATCAGGGGCGCATGGTGCTGGCGATTTTTGTCGTGGCTCTGCTGGCTGCGGCGATTGTGGGGCTGACAGATATCTTCACCCGCGAACCGATCGCCAGAGCTCAAAAAGAGGCGCTGCACAAGGCGCTGGTGCAGGTGCTTCCCAAGCATGCCAATGATGCGCAGGCTGATCTTCTTATGATTGGTGATGCGACCATCTATCCCGGCAAGGATGCACTTGGCAATGTGCGTGGTTTTGCTTGGGAGGTCATCGCGCCCGATGGCTATTCAGGTTCAATCCGTACCCTGGTTGGTGTGCGGCCGGATGGGGAGATCCATGCGGTTCGTGTCACCAATCATCTTGAAACCCCCGGTCTGGGTGATGGCATTGTTAGGAATCACGCCTGGTTACAGAGTTTTGCAGGGCGAATGCTGGAGGGAACCCGCTGGAAGGTGAAAAAAGATGGCGGTGACTTCGATCAGTTCACCGGTGCTACGATTACGCCGCGGGCGGTTGTGAAGGCGGTTAAGGGTGCGCTGGAGTTTTACAACAGCCATCGACAGGCTATTCTAGATGCAGTGGATGAGCAGAATGCCAAACCACGCGGAGCTGAAGTGTCGGGGCATGGGATGAAGCTGGAGACGAAGATTGACTAAATCGGAAGTATTTTACGACGGGTTCTGGCACAACAATACCATCTTTGCCCAGTTGCTCGGCATGTGTCCGCTACTCGGTGTGACCACGTCGGCGGAGAACGGTTTCTGGATGGGGGCAGCCACGCTGCTGGTGCTGCTGGGCTCCAATCTGGTGGTATCTCTGGTGCGCGACATGATCCCGAAGAATGTGCGTATCCCCGCCTATATTACGATCATCGCAGCCTTTGTGACGGTGGTGGGGATGGCGATGAATGCCTGGATGCACGAGATGTATCTGATACTTGGCCTGTTTATCCCGTTGATTGTGGTGAACTGTGCGATTCTTGGGCGCGCCGAGGCATTTGCCAGCAAGAATTCAGTCTCCGATTCGGTTGTGGATGCGCTGGCTGTCAGTGCAGGTTTTACCTTTGCGCTGGTTGTGCTCGGTGGTGTGCGTGAACTGTTAGGGCAGGGCGAGCTGTTTGGCTTTGTTATCTTCGGCGACTCGTATCCGGATGTGCTGATGTTTATCCTGCCACCGGGAGCGTTTATCGCACTGGGCTTTATCCTGGCTGGTGTAAACCTTATCAATCACAAGCTTAAACAGCGGGCAGAAGCGTCGGTGGCAGTGGCTACTGCAGAAACTGCGGAGGCAAAATGAGCGGATTAACCTTTTGGCTGATTGTACTGGCGGTCGGCATTTTTCTCTGGTGGCTTGCCTATGTTGCAACAGCCCAGATGCGCGTGGGCAAGAACCTGGAGCGCGAAGAACAGGCACGCAGGAACCTTGAGATGCATGCCAAAAAGCTGGCTGAAGAGGCTGCCGAAAAAGAGGAGAGCTGATGCCCTATCTTCATATTCATACCAATGTGACAGTTGAAAACCCTGCTGGTTTTCTGGCTCACTTCTCCCACGCTATTGCGGTAACGCTGGAGAAGCCGGAGTCCTATGTGATGGTTGAGCTCTCCGACCGGCGTTTGATGTCCTTTGCCGGTTCAGATTTGCCGCTGGCTTTTATTGAGCTTAAAAGCATTGGCCTTTCGCCCGCTGACACAGCGCACGTATCGGCCAAGCTTTCAAAGCTGATTCATCAGCAACTGGATATCGATATGTCGCGCATCTACATTGAGTTCGAGTCGCCGGATCGTGATATGTTCGGCTGGAAAGGTGGTACATTTTAAGTGGCTGTTCGAGAAATCCTGATCCATCCCGATGATCGTCTGCGTGAGATTGCCGAGCCAGTCGAATTTCCACTCACTGATGAGGTGAAGCAGGTTATCCGGGATATGGCCGAAACCATGTACGACGCCCCAGGCGTCGGCCTTGCCGCCACACAGGTTGGCGTGGCATTAAAAATAGCTGTTACCGATACCGTCTGGCGCAAGGAAGAGGTGCATCACGATAGTGATGAGCCGGGTGGCAGACGGGAGCTGAATGTGTGGATCAATCCCGAGTTCACATGGAAGTCTGATGAGATGGCTTCATGGGAAGAGGGGTGCCTCTCCGTTCCGGAGGTCTATGGTGATGTATCACGCCCAGCTGCCGTAACCCTGCGCTGGCAGGATATGGACGGGACGACGCATGAGAAAGATTTCGAAGGCTTTGAAGCTGTGGCACTGCAGCACGAGTTCGATCACCTGATAGGTAAACTCTTTATCGATTACCTCTCCCCACTCAAGCGTACGATGATCACCAAGAAGATGAAAAAGCTGTATAAGCAAGGAAATTAAAGCAATGGGTATTGCTTTAATTTCCGCGATAGTCAAAACGAACAAATTAATGGCTGTTAGTTCAATTTCCGCGATAGTGAAAAAGGACAATAGGTTTATCTGATGCGCGTAGTGTTTGCCGGAACCCCCGGCTTTTCTGTTCCCTGTCTTCAGGCATTGATCGAGGCCGAAGGCATCGAGGTGGTTGGCGTGGTATCGCAGCCGGATCGCAAGGCAGGGCGTGGCATGAAGCTAACCCCGTCGCCTGTGAAGCAGGCGGCACTGGATGCCGGGATCGACGTCATTACCCCTGAGCGATTGCGCAATAATGATGAAGTACTTCTCTGGCTGCATGATAAAGCGCCCGACCTACTGGTCGTGGTCGCTTTCGGCATGATTCTTCCCAAATCGTGGCTCGATGCTGCGTCTATTGCTCCGATCAATGTGCACGCCTCGCTTCTGCCTCGCTGGCGCGGGGCAGCACCGATCGAGCGCAGCCTTCTGGCTGGCGATAGTGAAACAGGTGTTTGCATCATGCAGATGGAGGAGGGGCTTGATACCGGTGGTATCTATGCCTGTAAAACCCTGCCAATCACCGACAATACGACCGGTTCAGACCTTTGGTTTGCACTCTCCCCACTTGGGGCGGAACTGTTGATCGATACACTCCCGAAGATTGCGGCAGGGCTGACGCCTGAACCGCAGCCCGAAGCTGGTATTACCTACGCCCAGAAGATCAGCAATGAAGAGCGCATCCTCGACTGGTCGCTCACTGCTGCTTCCATCGACAGGCTGGTACGCTGTTTCTCACCGCGCCCTGGCGTGCGCACACAGGTAACAGGCAAGTGGCTGAAGGTTATTGCCGGTAGTGTCACTGCGGGATCGCACAAGCTTGAACCCGGCCAGATTGTTGCTACGGCTGGTGGCCTTGATGTCGCCTGTGGCGAGGGTTCGATCTATCGCATTTCAGAGCTGCAGCCGGAAGGTAAAAAAGCGATGCCGGCAGCCGACTTCCTGCGCGGCGCACAACTGCAAACAGGTGATTCCCTCTCCTGATCAGCGTCGGGGCGGATACCAAAGCCCCCCGTTTGCGCTATGCTTGATCCATGTTTGTTCTCAAACGAGCGTTTCTGATAATGCTCCTCAGCTTTGCAGGGGCATCGGGCTATATGGCGCTGTTTGAAGATAACTATATCTATTTCCCCGCCCGGGAGGTCAGCAGCACACCTGCTTATTTTGGCATGCAGTTTGAAGAGCTGCATGTTACTACGACCGACGGCATTACTTTGCATGGCTGGTATATGCCGGTTCCCTCCTCCCGATTCACCGTCCTCCACTTGCATGGCAATGCGGGCAATATCAGCCACAGGTTATCGCTTTACAGGCAGTGGCAGGCAATGGGCCTTTCTGTCTATGCCATCGATTACCGCGGCTATGGAAAGAGTGAGGGTGAACCGGGTGAGGCAGGTCTCTATGCGGATGCTCGCGCTGCCTGGCGCGATGCAACGACTCGCCTGGGGTTGAAGCCGGAATCGGTGATCATCGCAGGGCGAAGCCTTGGCGCTGCCGTGGCAGCAAAGCTTGCCCGTGAAGTAAAGGCAGCAGGTCTTGCGCTGGAGACGCCGTTTTCCAATATCCCCGACATGGCATCGTTTCACTACCCGTGGCTGCCACTGCGCTGGCTGGCAAAAAGCCGCTTTGATGCGATGGAGTCGGTGAAGGATGTATATCTTCCGCTGCTACTGATTGCTGCGCGTGATGATTCGATTGCGCCAGCGTGGATGGCTGAGAAGGTTTTTGCTGCAGCGAATGAGCCGAAGAAAAAGGTGGAACTTGCCGGCGGCCATAATGATTTCGATCACTACTCCTTCATGGCATATGCCGTGGCGTGGCGTGAATGGATTGGAACTCTCGGTACGGGTGGGGCTGGGGATATTCCGCGTCTCTGAAGCGGGCTAGGCCTGCCATTGCAATACTTTGGCAATTATACTGGCGAAACGTCAGGCTTGGCTAGAAGAGTTCCTGTCCTTCTGCATGGCTCTGCGCAGTACCCACTTCTCGATCTCAACCAGAAACAGCACACTGCTGGCCACGGCAACGATCCTGATCCATGCATCCAGACCGATATCTGCGGTTCCGAACATCAATTGCATCGGGCCGGCATAGGTGAAGGCGATCTGAAACAGCAGCAACAGTCCGATGGCATAGAATATATACCTGTTGCCACCGATTCCCTCTCTGGTCAGTGAGGGGGCATGCATATAGCGGGCATTGAAGAGATAGAAGATTTCGAACATCACCAGTGTGTTAACCGCTATGCTGCGTGCGACGGCTAGATCTGCACCCTGAGTTCGCTCCCATAGAAATAGACCGAATGTACCTGTCACGATTATCAGGGAGACAAAAAGGATTCGCCAGATCAAAAAGCTTGAAAGGATAGGTTCCGTCGGCTTGCGCGGTGGTCTACGCATAACATCGCTCTCCGGCGGTTCGAAGGCCAGCGTCAGGGCCAGTGTGACTGCCGTGATCATGTTCACCCAGAGAATCTGTGCAGCAGTTATGGGCAGTGCTTTGCCCATGAAAATGGCTGCAACAATGATAAAGGCTTCGCCGCCATTAGTCGGCAGGATAAACATGATCGATTTCTTCAGGTTGTCATAAACCGTGCGACCCTCTTCGACAGCTTTGGCGATGGAGGCGAAGTTATCATCGGCTAGCACCATTTCTGATGCCTCTTTTGCTACTTCCGTGCCGTTGATTCCCATCGCGACACCGACATCGGCACGTTTAAGGGCGGGGGCGTCGTTCACGCCGTCCCCGGTCATCGACACGACCTCGCCGTTCGCCTGCAGGGCAGTTACCAGTAGCAGTTTCTGTTCAGGTGACACGCGGGCAAAAATATCGTGCTGGTAGGCCACTTTCTGCAATTCGGTGTTATTAAGCTCACGCATATCCACACCGTTGATGACAGACCTGCCACAGCCAATACCCATCTGTTCCCCGATGGCGGCAGCGGTAATGCTATGGTCGCCGGTAATCATTTTTACTCGGATACCGGCCTGCTGACAGGCCTGTACCGATGCGGTCGCCTCGCTGCGAGGCGGGTCGATAATGCCGACAATGCCAAGTAGCGTAAGTCCCGATTGCACATCATCGAAAGTGAGCATCTGCTGTTCACTGGGAGTGGCTCGAAATGCGATGGCAAGAAGACGCTCTCCCCGACTGGCCATCTGGTGCATCTCCTCCTCCCAGTATTGGCGATTCAGTGGTGCATCCTCACCGAACCGGCGTTGCATATGACACATCTCAAGTACTGATTCGGGAGCACCTTTCAGGTAGATAAACCCATGCCCTGTATGATCATGGTGCAGGGTGGCCATAAAGCGGTGTTCCGATTCGAATGGAATGGCATCGATTCGCGGAAACTGTCTCTGCATCAGCTCCTGATTCAGGCCGGCTTTCAGGGCCAGTGTTACAAGCGCCCCCTCGGTAGGATCTCCGTGCATCTGCCAAGTGCCATTCTTCTCTTTCAGGCTTGCATCGTTGCAGAGCAGAGAAGCCTGTGCCAACTCTCGCAACTGGGGGTGCTGCTCAAGGCTGATCTCTTCACCATTCTTGATAAAGGTGCCGTGCGGGTCGTATCCGCTGCCGCCTACTTCGACTACGCCGGTGGCTGTGATGACGCTTTTCACGGTCATCTCGTTACGGGTCAGCGTGCCGGTTTTATCCGAGCAGATGACCGTAACCGAACCCAGTGTTTCGACCGCCGGCAGACGGCGAATGATGGCATTGTTTCTGGCCATGCGCTGTACGCCGATAGCCAGCGTGATGGTCATAATGGCCGGCAATCCCTCCGGTATACCTGCTACGGCAAGGCCCACAGCGGCCAGAAACATGTCACTGGCTGTATAGTTCCGGAAGAGAACGCCGAATGCGAAGGTAAGCATGGCCAGCACGCCGATGCCAATGGAGAGCCATCGGCCAAACTGATCCATCTGTTTGAGCAGAGGCGTGGTCAGTGTTTGTACCGTTTGCAACAGCCCGCTAATGCGCCCGATTTCAGTGGCATCACCTGTTGCAACCACAATGCCAAGTCCCTGACCATAGGTAACAAGCGTACTGGAGTAGGCCAGACTCTTTCTATCGCCGATGGCGGCGTTTTCGACGACCTTACCGGTCATCTTCTCTGCCGGAATCGATTCGCCTGTGAGCATCGCCTCCTCAATACGCAGTTCGCGTACTTTGAACAGGCGCAGGTCTGCCGGCACCTTGTCGCCCGATTGAAGCGATACCACATCGCCCGGCACCAGTTGTTCAGCAGGCAAATTAATAAAGTGGCCGTCTCGTTTTACCATCGCATGCTGAGAGAGCATGTTACGGATGGCATCCAGTGCCTTTTCCGCCTTGCCCTCCTGAATGTGGCCGATAATGGCATTGATGATCACCACGCCGAAGATCACCCCGCTGTCCACCCAGTGGCCCAGCAGACTGGTGATGATGCCTGCGCCGAGCAGCACGTAGATCAGCACATTGTGGAACTGCATCAGGAAGCGCATGAACGGACTCTGTTTCGGCGGCGGCTTGAGCCGGTTGGCCCCGAAGCGGGTTAAACGCTCGGCAGCAGCTTCGGAGCTCAGCCCATCGATGCTGGAAGCCATGGCAAGAAATGCAACATCGGCATCGACTGAATGCCATGAAAGATGCTGTTCGATCTCAGGTACGTTCACACTGTTGTCTCATCAAAAATTTCAGGCATAGCTTGATCCTTTATCCTATTTGAGTATCGCATTGGCATTCCGGTTTGTCCAATCATGTCGGGGTGGCGTAACCTCTGGCTAGACTTGGCAATATTGAAATGAAGCCTTTAGTCTGTTATAACGTAGGGTGATACGCTCTGTTTCGTAGGAGTGCTGAAGGAGGCATGAATATGCACCTGAAAACGAAGGGCCTTCTGATTACCTTTGTGGGAACGCTGACATTTGCCATTTTAATCTCAGCTGTTGCCATCTACGCCTTCACAACTTCATCAGAAACAGGCTTGAAGCTGCAGAGCCAGATGGCTTCTGAACTGATCCGCATGACCATCACCCATGAAATGAGTGAGGGAAGCCCGGATCATATGCGCCCCTAAATGAGGAATCTGGCCAATGTGCCGGGCCTCAAACATGCTCATGTCGTACCGGCAGACTCGGTGATGAAGCAGTTTCAGCTTGACCCCAAAGCTTACGATCCCGTCGAAGCGCTTGAGAAAAAGGTGTTTGCCACAGGCAAGGGTGCGCAGGAGTTGATTGAGGGCGACACGCCGCTTTTCCACTATGCGCTTCCCTACATTGCCAGAGACAATCAGAACTGCCTGAAATGCCATGAAGGAACAGATGGCGACGTGCTCGGCGTGGTCAGTATTGAGATCGATATGAGCAAGCAGCGTCACGCCATGATGCTCTCCGTTGCCGGCATGTTGCTGCTGTTTATGCTCTTTGGTGCGGTGATGAGCTATCTGCTGAGTCGTCTGCTGAAGCCGATGGTTGGCACTACAAAAGAGCTGCGACGTGCGGTTGAGAAGGCCGAGGGGGGTGACTTCTCCGCTCGCCTGAGCAGGCAGAGCGATGATGAGATCGGCGAGATCGCCGATCAGACCAACCACTTTATGCAGACGCTTGAAAGCACATTTGGCGGTATTTCGCAAAAAATTGAGACCCTGACCGGCACCTACCAGAGCGATGAGAGGAATCTTCTCACCCGCACGGGTGAGGTGGTGAACAATCTGGTCGGAGCTGCACACTTCAAGCAGTCAATCGAAAATGACCGTGACCTGGAAGAGGTCTATGGGCGCTTGGTCAAAGTGCTCAAGCGGCAGTTCGGTTTCAAGCGCTTCTCCCTCTATGAGGCCGTGGCGGCAAAGAACAAGATGCAGCTGATCTCTGCAGAAGGGCTACCTGAAGAAGAGCTCTGGTGCGACCGGGAGATCACTGTGAATTGCGATGCCTGCCGTGCCAAACGAACAGGGCAAACGGTCTCATCTGTCGATGAAGAGGATATCTGCAACTCCTATCGCGGCAATCATGTTCAGGATAGTGAACAGCTCTTGCATACATGTATCCCGTTTATGCTCTCGGGAAGTGTCGGTGGCGTGGTTCAGATTCTATTCACCAGAAAAGAGGAGAAGAAGGTAAGCGGACAGATCTCGATGCTGCGCACCTACCTTGCTGAGGCAGCACCCGTGATCGAAACCAAGCGCTTGATGCTTAGCCTTAAGGAACAGTCGATGCGCGATCCGATGACCAACCTCTACAATCGCCGCTTCCTTGAGGATTACCTCGATACGCTGCTTGCCTCTGCTGCAAGGCAGAAGGCTGGTGTCGGCATATTGATGTGTGATGTAGATTTCTTTAAGCAGGTCAATGACACCCTCGGCCATGAGGTCGGTGATGAGGTGCTGGTCACGGTATCGAAGATTTTGACCCAAGCGATCCGGGGTTCCGATCTTGCTATCCGTTTTGGTGGCGAGGAGTTTGTCGCCCTGCTGGTTGGTGCCGATGAGAATAAGGCGATGGAAGTGGCCGAGCGAATCCGCAAGGCGATGGAGGATTATACCTTCAAGACTGCCAACGGGCCGCTGAAGAAAACGATCTCTGTCGGCGTGGCAGAGTTCCCGCAGGATAGCGATGCATTTTGGGAGTGTCTGAAATTTGCTGATGTGGCGATGTACGAGGCCAAGGAGACAGGGCGCAACAAGGTACTGCGTTTCACCAAGGATATGTGGAAGGATGGTGAGAGCTACTGAGTTCCCTTGCTATCGCGAACTGAAATAAAAAAAAAGGCCCCGCTGATGCGGGGCCTTTTTCAATACTGCTGCTGAATCAGTCTCTATTAATCTTCCAGTTCGGCGTTGTGGTAAACCTTCTGTACATCGTCACAATCATTCAGCGCATCAAGTAACTGCTCAAAGGTTTCAGCATCGTCACCACTGAGGCTGACAGTGGTTTGAGGTTCATAAGAGATATCATCCACTTCAAATTCAATCCCCGGCATCGCTTCGTTCAGGGCTGTTTTGATCTTGAAAAACTCGGTGTGGGGAGCCAGCACGGTGATCATGCCATCTTCAGACTCGATATCGGTGACATCAACATCAGCCATCATCAGTGTTTCCAGAACTGCATCTTCATCATCACCCTTGAACACGAACACAGCCTGATGATCAAACATGTGAGCCACTGTTCCTGGGCCGCCAAGCTTGGAACCATTCTTATTGAAGCAGACGCGCACATCATTGTATGTGCGGGTTCCATTGTCGGTTAGGCAATCGACAATCACCATGCAGCCGGCAGGGCCAAAACCTTCATAACGGGCTGTGGCATAATCTTCGCCACCACCACCACGCGCTTTTTCGAGCGCGCGTTCAATCACATGGCTTGGAACCTGGTCTTTCTTGGCATTATCCATCAAGCGACGCAGTGAGAGGTTACCATTGGGATCATCACCACCATTTTTGGCGCAGACATAGATCTCCCTGCCATATTTGGAATAGACCTTGGTTTTGGCTCCGGCGGTCTTGGCCATGGATTCTTTGCGGTTCTGATACGCTCTTCCCATTAGTTCACTCTCACTTCAATGCTATTAACTTTTCAACCGTAGGGGGGGGGTGGATACCCGACTCCACGGATTAGGCGCGATATGTTAATCGGGAATGGACCAGGATGGTACCGAAGAGATTGATGCCCTCACTCTGTGGCAGAGCAAAGGATTTCCCAAAGCGTTAACAGGGTTGCCGGGCCCGATTGATGTCATCTGGTCGCGTTGGTCAGGGGGCGTGCATGTGAAATCTCTCCAGCTGGTCTATAATAATTAAGTGATCTCTTCCCATGTATCCGACTTCAGCATTCCTGATAGCCAGGTTGCCAGATGGCAGCGCACTGCCGATTTGCTGGCCAAGAGTTCCGAGGTTCCTGCCGCCTTGATCATGCGAGCTGATTCTCAGGAGATAGAGGTGTTTATATCCAGTGACTCGGAAGGCAACCCGTACAGGCGGGGGGAACGTGCAAAACTGGATACCGGACTCTACTGCGAAATGGTGATGGCGAGCCGGGAGCCGCTGCTGGTTTCGGATGCAACGCAGTACCCCGAATGGGATCACAACCCCGATATCAAGCTCGGCATGATCTACTACCTTGGTTTCCCGCTTCTCTGGCCCGATGGCCAAGTCTTTGGAACCCTCTGCCTTCTGGATAGAAAGGATAACCCCGAAGCCACTGCCAAACGCGAGCTTATGGCACTTCTCAAGGAGGTGATCGAGAGCGACCTTAAAGCGCTGTTTGAGAGCCAGAAGGCCACTGATGCGATGATGGAAAGCGAAATGCAGTATCGCCAGCTGGCTGGAAATCTGAATGCGGGCCTTGTGGTGTATGCTTCGGACAGCACCATCATCTTCCATAATAAAAAGGCATCGGAGCTGCTGGGGTTAACTCATAAGCAGTTGCTAGGCAAAAGGGCGACCGACCCGGTATGGCAGTTTCTACGTGAGGACGGGAGCCCAATGCCGGTCGATGAGCACCCTGTTATCATGGTACTTTCCGGCAGGGAACCGCTGAATGACTATGTGGTAGGGATCGATCGCCCTGACAAAGAGGAGCCAGCCTGGGTGCTCTGCAATGGATTCCTCTCATCCGGCTACGGCGGTATCGAGGAAGCAGTTGTCACCTTTGTCGACATTTCCGATATGAAACGCGTTCAACACGAATTGCTTTGGAAGACCAGGGTGTTCGAACATGCCATCACAGCCAACAGCATCTCTGGCGTTGATGGCACCATCACCTTCGCCAACGACACCTTTCGCAAGATCTGGGGCTATCAGCATGTGGATGAGGTGGTCGGCAGGACGATCTCGGATTTTATTAAGTTTGAACATGAGGCAAAAGATATTGTCGATGCCCTGAATAAAACCGGTCAATGGGAAGGGGAGTACACTGCCCTGAAAAAGGATGGCAGCACATTTGATGCCTATGGGTTGGCTACGGACATTAAGGATGCAGCAGGTAACACTATCGGTTACCAGTCTTCAGTAGTGGATATCAGTGAGAAGAAACTGGCGGAAATACGGCTGATTGAAAACGAGTTTTTCTACAGATCGATTATCCAGACCGCAATGGATGGCTACTGGCGAATTGATACGCAGGGGCAGCTGCAGGAGGTCAACGACGCCTATTGCAGGATGAGTGGCTACTCCATGGGTGAACTGCTCTTGATGAATGTGTCCGACCTGGAGTCAAACGATACGCCTGATGAAGTCGCAGAGCACATCAATACAATTTCAGAGCGTGGGGAAGCGCGCTTTGAAACGAAACACCGCCGCAAGGGTGGTGCGTATATAGATGTCGAAATAAGTGCCAAGAGAATAGGAGATAACAGTGGCGTCGCTTTTATTCACGACATTACTGAGCGTAAGCAGCTTGAACTTGAGAGGGAGCAGCTGATCCATGACATGGGTGAGCGGATCAAGGAGAGCGGGCTGCTCTATCAGGTCTCCAAATTGTGTCAGTCAGGGCAAGGGGTGGAGGAGCTGCTGCAGCAGGTTGCGGAATTGATCCCATCCGGTTGGCAATACCCTAAATACACCTGCTGTGTGATCAGCTTCAGCGGGGAAAAGTACCTCTCTGAGGGTTTTCGAGAATCACCCTGGCAACTTGAAAGCCGGATCGATATCAAGGGCATACCTCTTGGCTCGATTACGGTATTTTATACCGGCAAGCACCCGGATGAGAGCCCTTTCCTTAAGGAGGAGCTCAACCTTATTGATGCGATTGCCCGTACCCTGGCTGGCGCAATCGGTCATAAAATATCCGAAGAGCAGGTTTGGGAGCGCGAGAGGGATATCCGGCTACTGCTCGACTCAACTGCAGAAGGAATCTACGGCCTGGATTTGCAGGGCAACTGCACGAGGGCTAATGCTGCCTGCCTGAAGATGCTCGGCTATGATGATGAATCCGAGCTGATCGGCCAGAATATGCATGAGTTGGTCCGTTACGCCCTTGCCGATGGTATGCCGAACCCCCAAAAAGAGAGCCCTGCCATTCAGGCCGCCCGCAACAGTGAGACCATTCACAATGATGAGGAGGTGTTCTGGCGCAAAGATGGCTCGCACTTCCCTGTCGCCTACTGGTCCTACCCGATGATAAGGGAGGGTCAGGTTGAGGGGGAGGTGGTCACCTTTATGGATATCAGTGAGCAGCTCCAGGCACGGGATGCCTTGCAGGAGAGTCATGAGCAGCTGCAGCAGTCACTGGAAGGAACGGTTACAGCCGTTGCCAAAGCGGTTGAGGCAAGGGATCCCTATACGGCCGGTCATCAACGGCGTGTGGCAGATCTGGCTGCGGCCATTGCCGCTGAACTGGGGCTGGATGAGGAGCGGGTCAAAGGGATTCGTCTGGGCGCCACCATCCACGATATCGGCAAGATCCAGCTGCCTGCGGAGATATTGAGTAAGCCGGGAAGATTAAGCAGTATCGAGTTCCAACTCATTCAGAGCCATCCGCAAGCCAGTTACGAGATATTGAAGGATATTAGCTTCCCATGGCCTGTGGCTGAGGTTGCCCACCAGCATCATGAGCGCATTGATGGCTCCGGTTATCCGCAGGGACTGAAGGGTGAAGATATTTGTCTGGAGGCACGGATTGTTGCTGTCGCCGATGTGGTCGAAGCGATGAACAGCCACAGGCCGTATCGACCGGGGTTGGGTATAGATAGCGCCCTTGAAGAGATTCGAGAAGGTAGGGGTAGCCGTTATGATGAAGCGGTGGTGGATGCTTGCCTGAAGCTGTTTGCCGGGAAGGGGTTTGAATTCTCCTGATTCAGTTTAATCAAGCTAAAGAACCCTGAAGTTACTATTTGTTTTGAACAGAGTTCGCACATCCACAGGCGCCTCATTGGCGAGTTTGACAGCCTCTGTCTGCCTTTGCTTCTGGAGCAATCCGAGCGGTTATGCTGAACTGTAGAGATGATCCTATGCCCCAGACACCAATGCAAGCCAGTGTGAGATGCCCTGAGTCTTGAGAAGTTTACGCGTGAACAGTGTCGCAGCATTGAGGTTGGCTGATGCCGCTTCACTCAGGGATTCACCCAGTTCGAACTGGTAGCCGCGGATGCGCAGCAGGAAGGCTGGCGGGGCATCCACGCCGAACACCTGTTTATAAGCATGCAAAACGGCATGCGGGGTCATGGCATGGGAGGTGTAGCTGTCATCCTTCTCTGCTGAAATCCGGGAGAAGTGGAAGGGGGGATCGCATGAGGCATCGGCATCGATGAAGAGGATCAGTTCGCGGTTCACAAGATCGGTGACATACTCCACCTGCAGCTGCATATCATGCTGGCACTCGATATCGGAAAAGCCGTCCTTTTGGACAGACTCAACCAGTTCCGGCCCCAGCGCGTCATCGCCGCGGCCGGGGTTACCGTAACCTAGGATCAGTAGTTTAGGCATGCTCAAACTGTGCGTTTGATAGCACCACTTGATGCTTTTTCAATGTGATCGACAGTTTCACCATCGGCACTGATCAGCTCCACCTCAAGTGGCATCTTGCCAAGCGCATGTGTTGCACATGAGAGGCATGGATCGTAGGCGCGGATTGCCACCTCAAGGTGATTGAGAAGCCCCTCGGTGATCTCGTTGCCGTCGAGATACTCGTTGGCTACCGAGCGCACCGATTCATTCATAGCCTGATTGTTGCTCGTGGTTGATACGATCAGGTTGGCCTTCTTGATCGTGCCATCCTCATTGACCTTGTAGTGGTGGAAGAGTGTGCCGCGCGGTGCTTCGATCACGCCGATGCCCTCCTCACGTTTTTCACCCTTCACGACCAGATCGCTGCCAAGGATCTCCGGATCAAGCAGCAGGTCTCGGATCGCTTCAGCAGAGTGAAGCACCTCGATCATGCGCGCCCAGTGATAGGCAAGCGTATCGTGAACGTAACCGCCATTACCGAATGCCTTGAAGCGCTGGCGCGCACTTTCTGCCATCGGTGTAGAGATGAAGTCGCAGCTGTTAATGCGTGCAAGCGGACCAACACGGTACCAGCCATCATCACGACCGAGTTCCGTCAGGTAGGGGAACTTCATGTAGCTCCACGAACGAACCTCTTCGCGAATGATGTTGTAGTAACCGCGATAATCGAACTGGTCGAATATCTTGCTGCCATCTGGACGGCTGGCGCGCAGGCCACCGTGATAGAGCTCCAGTTCGCCTTTGCCGCCAACCATGCTCAGGTAGTTGCTGTTGAGGCGGCCAAAGCCGTGATTCTCAGGATGTTCGGTATGAATCTTCTCATTGAGGTCAACGGCATCCTGGGACCAGGCCAGAACATCGTTGATATCGCCCAGCAGGCGGTCTCGTTCAGCAATGGTAAGTCCCTTGTTCACGCCACCGGGAACCGTGGCAGCGCCATGCACGCGTTTGCCGGAGATCACCTCGATCACCTGCTGACCATACTTGCGCAGCCTTACACCTTTCAGCGCCAGATCCGGGTAGTCCTCAATCACACCAACGATATTGCGGTGCTCAAGATTGGAGCCGAAACCGAACAGCAGGTCGGGTGAGGAGAGGTGGAAGAAGTGCAGTGCATGAGACTGCATGGTCTGTCCGAAGTGAAGCAGCTTGCGCAGCTTGGTTGCCGTTGGCGTCAGTTCATCCACACCAACCAGTTGGTCAACCGCCTTGGCCGCAGCTAGGTGGTGGGAGACCGGGCAGATACCGCAGAGGCGCTGCACGAAGTAGGGCACCTCCCAGTAGGGACGGCCCTGAATGAACTTCTCAAAGCCGCGAAATTCGACGATATGAAAACGCGCTTCACGCACGTGGTTCGCATCATCCAGCAGCAGTGTGATTTTGCCATGTCCTTCAACGCGGGTAACCGGATCGACAGCGACGCGGCGCAGGTTTGCTCTGTTCTGTTCCATGTTCGTCTCCATCAATCGTAGTGCAGCATTTCTTTCGGCAGGCTTGGTTCTTTGCCCTCAAGCAGATCGGTCAGGATCTTCAAAAAGGCATCAGCCGAGGGCGGACATCCGGGCAGGTAGTAATCAACCTTTACCACCTCATGGATCGGATGCACCTTGGAGAGTAGTAGTGGAATCTCAACATCATTGGGGATATGCGGGTTATCAACACCGATCTCATCAAGGAACGCCTCTTCAAGGCACTCCTGCAGGGTGAAGTGGTTGCGCATCGCAGGCACGCCGCCATTGATGGCGCAGGCGCCAACGGCGATCACGATCTTGCAGTTCTCACGGAACTCCTTGAGCACATGCACGTTATCGGCATTGCAGAGGGCACCTTCGATAAGACCGATATCGCACGGTTCGCAATGTTTGATGTCGTTTATCGGTGAACGGCTGAACTCGACATGCTCCAGCAGGCCGACAATGCGCTCATCCATATCGAGAAATGACATGTGGCAGCCGAAGCATCCGGCTAGGGAGGTGGTAGCAACTCTAACTTTAGACACCGTATACGCCTCCCTCTTTTTCACCGGAGTCATCACCTTCATCGTGGTGCCTCGCTTTAGTCAAAATCACCTCGTCGAGATCGGTTTCGGCGACAGAGTGTAGATCGAAGGTGCGCCGGCCAATCGGCACCTCATAACCATGATCCTTGATCAGGATGGCGCCGACCGGACAGATGTGGGCGGCTAGATCATCCAGTTCGATATCGGAATCGGCCAATCTGCCGGTAGGGGAGTTGACGATCAGGTGACGCTTTGTACCGCGCCCGCTGATGGCAAACACATTCTTGCCATCACACTCACGGCTGGCACGAACGCAGAGCTCGCACATGATGCAGCGGTCACGATCCAGTACCAGTGTCGGATGCGAGGCATCAACCTCGCGACGCGGGTAGAACTGGGGAAAGTGGCCATCAAGCATGCCGAGGTGGTAGCCGATCGCCTGCAGCGTACAGTCGCCGGTCTTTTCGCATGACGGGCAGAGATGATTGCCTTCAATAAACAGCATCTGGGTGATGGTTTTGCGTACTTCGTTGAGCGCCGGAGTATCGTTCTCGATCTCCTGTCCTTCAGCCGCAGGCATGGTGCAGGAGGAGGCAGCGCGCCCATTCACATCCACGGTGCAGAGCTTACAGCTGCCGTGCGGGCTTAACCCCGGTTTATGACAGAGATGCGGAATATAGATATCGGCGGCAAGCGCGGCATCCATAATGGTCTGTCCCTCTTTAAATGGAATCTCTACGCCATCAATTTTAATTGTCTTGTTCATAGATGCGCCTCCGCATCATCACGGTGTGTGAGTTGTCGAGCCTCTTCCAGAGATGCGTCCAGATTGAATTCTGGTTCCATCTCCTGATGCAGTAGCCGCGCTTCAAAGAGCTCAGGGAAATGTTTCAGGCCGTCGCGAATCGGATTGGGTGCTGTTACGCCAAGTCCGCAGTGAGAGCGCCGCGATACCAGTGCAGCAGTAGCTTTCAGTTCATCAAGATCATGAGCCGTGCCGTGGCCGCTACAGACCTTATCCATGCCGTTCTTCAGCAGTGTCGTACCAACCCTGCAGGGGGTGCAGAAACCGCAGCTTTCGTGGGCAAAGAAGTTGGTGAAATTGTGGATGATCTCCAACAGGTCACGCGAGCTATCAAAGATCATGAAGGAGCCGCCGGTGGCGAGATCCTCAAAGGCGATGTGGTGATCAAACTTGCTTGGCCCGATCAGTGAGCCGGATGGGCCGCCGATCTGAACGGCTTGCGTATTCTCTGCACCGCACTGGTTGAGGATATCCTGGATGGTGATGCCAAACGGATATTCATAGATGCCCGGTTTCGCACAGTCGCCAGAGACCGAGAGGATCTTGGTGCCGCGGGACTGCCAGGTGCCGGCGCCGCGGAACCAGCGCTCGCCATGGATAACGATGCCTGCCGCAGCAGCCAGCGTTTCCACATTGTTAACCACGGTAGGTTTGCCCATATATCCGCTGGTCACAGGGAATGGCGGACGGATACGCGGATTGCCGCACTTCTCTTCCAGTGATTCGATCAGCGCCGACTCTTCACCGCAGATATATGCTCCCGCGCCGACGACAATGGCGATATCGAAATCAAAACCATCAATACCGAGGATGGAGGAGCCGAGCAGGCCGACTTCTCGTCGCGTTGCAAGTGCAGCTTCAAGCGACTCGAGCAGGTAACGGTATTCGCCGCGCAGGTAAATATAACCCTGTTTTGCATTGATGATGCGGGCGCAGAGGGCCATGCCCTCGAAAACCGCATCGGCATAAGAGGTCAGAAGCACCCGATCCTTGAATGTGCCCGGTTCGCCTTCATCTGCATTGCAGATCACATAGCGGCTCTCACCCTCTGCCTCGCGGCAGAATTGCCACTTCTGGGCCGTGCTGAAACCTGCACCGCCACGACCCCTGAGGTCGGAGAAGCGGATCTTCTCAAGTGCGGCATCGGCACCTTCCGCCTCAACTACCCTGAGTGCAGCACCGGACTCAAGCGGCTCTTGCAGCAGCAGGTCAGCCCGGTGGATATGATCATCGATTTTGAACCATTCGGCAGGCCATGCTTCCAGTGCGGTTTCTGCCTCTATGAGTTCGGCGATTTTGCCAATGCGCTCGCTATCGAGCGAATGCAGCGGCAGGCCGTTGATCAGCAGCGAGGCGCCGTGGTCACACATGCCGATACAGGATGCCTCGCCGATGCTGACTAACCCGTCACCGCGGGTCTCTCCGGCGTTGATGCCCAGCTTTTCACAGAGCGCCTGCTGCAGGGAGAGGTCTCCGCAACTGGTACAGGTGCTGAAGAGGAGGTCAAAGCGGCCGCGCGGGTTGCGGTGGAAGAAGGAGTAGAACTCCGTCACCGCCTCCACTTGTGCTCTCGGCAGGTTCAGGCGCGAGGCGATATCGCAGATCGCCTGGTCTGAGACAAAGCGATGCTGTTGCTGATGCGCATGCAGCGCGTGCAGCAGGTGTTCGGAAGGTTTTGGGTTCATAGTCATAGGATTCTATTATAGCGGATTAGACGGTGTTTTGCCTGAAGGGCATTGTACTCCTCTGTAAATGTGGTGTGAAGAGATAAACGACATGTTTTTGTGCAGAAGTCACACACTGTTGGCAATTCCATACATGATACTGATGCCGAGCAGGGCTGTTACGGAGCCGATACCCAGTTGAAGATATTGATGAAGTCCGGCAAAGCGGTTGGCGGAGTGGCGCAGCGGTAACATGATGATCATCGACAACAGCGCCATGCCGGCAATCGAGCCAATACCAAACAGGCTTATATAGATTAAACCCATGGCGAAGGAGTGAACCGACTGCAGGGTTAATACAATAAGCGCTGCCGAACCGGCCATGCCATGCATGATACCGATAAGCAGGGCGCGCAGTGGAAAGTGTTCCGGGTGAACATGCTCATGGATGCTGTGGCTGGATGATGCCTCTTCGGCCTCATGGGTATGGGCATGCCAATGCAGGGTACCATCTGCATGGCGGTGAAAGTGGAAATGCAGAGAGTCACGCATAAAGCGCCGGACAACATCGATGCCCAGAACAACCAGCATGATGCCGACGATGAACTCCAGTGTCAGTGCGATCTGTTCTGGAATCATCTTATCCACCAGCAAAACAGCCGAACCGAAGATAAACAGTGTGAGGGTATGGCCCAGTCCCCACACTGAACCCAGTCGAACCGATTCGCGCGTCGATGGTGATCTGCTCACCAGCGAGGCCACGGCTGCGACATGGTCCGACTCCATGGCATGGCGGATACCCAGCAGGAAGCCTATAAGCAGTGTTTCAATCATATCGTTCTTGCCTTCTGTGCCAAAGCTACGGTTGCCTGGCCGAGGCAGATGCCTGCATCATTGGCCGGAACCCGGCGGTGTTGCAGCACTGTCAGGCCTGCCCGCTGCAGTTCCAGCGGCAGGTGGGTGCTGATCAACTGGTTCTGGAATACACCACCGGAAAGGGCAACCGAATTCACCCCGTGTTTGTTGCAGAGGGAGATAGCTGTTTCGCTCAGGGCATGAATCAGGGTGCGGTGGAAGCGTGCCGCAATGGTTTCTGTTTCAGCACCTTTCTGGATATCAGACAGCAATGCCAGCCACATCGGATGCCACTCCAACTGCAAGCAGCTGTTCGCTTCACTTATGCCGTAGTCGTAGCGGCTCGTTTCCTGTTCAAAACATGCGCTTGCAGCCTGCTCCAGCGCAATGGCTGCCTGTGCCTCAAAGGCGACCTTCTCACGGTGAAATCCCAGAGCAGCAGCTACGCCATCAAAAAGGCGACCGCAGGATGAGGCCAGTGGTGAATTTAAACCTGATGTCACCATGGCGTGCATCGTGGCTACCGGTTTTTTTTCCAGAAAGTCTACGATATCAGTGTCGCTGAATGTTGTGTTTACCTCATCCCAGATAGGCAGAAGCTGGGCCAGTGTATTGCGCCACGGCTCATGTATCGCAGCGGCTCCGCCTATCATGGCAATTGGTTTAAAATGGCTAAGCCTTTGAAAACCCTGATAATCGGCCAGCAGCATCTCGCCGCCCCAGATCGTGCCATCCTCACCAAAGCCGAGGCCATCAAGTGCGAGCCCGAGCACGGGTTTTGAGTCCAACGGCAGGCCATTGTCGGCCATGACTGAGGCGATATGGGCGTAGTGATGCTGAACCTGTAGAAGCGGCAGGCCCAGTTCGGCGGCAAGTTTCTGGCCATATTGCGATGAGAGGTAATCGGGGTGTTTATCAATGACGACCTGTTCCGGCTTGCAGTAAGGATCGGCCAACAGGCTCTCCACGGAAGCAGAGAAGTGGCGGTAGACGTCCTCCTGTTCAAGATCGCCAATCGGTCTGCTCAGATGAGCAGTGCCATCACGGATCAGGCAGATGCTGCTTTTCAGCTCTCCGCCCAGCGCCAGAGTTTGTGGTGCAGTCTTAAAGCTTTCGGGAAGATTGATGCTGATTGTTAAAGGCGACTCGGACATATCAGCAGATGCGTGGCAGCTGCTCACCAGCCAGCCAGTCAACCACACGACTGCCGCCAAAGGCAGTTTTCATCACCACCATCTGTTGTGCATCCTCGCAAACGTTGCCGATGATGGCAGCGTTTTGTCCCAATGGATGTTTATGCATGGCGGCCAGCAGCTGCCCTGCATCTTCGGCCGGCACGATGCAGACCAGCTTGCCTTCGTTGGCAATATAGAGTGGATCAAGTCCCAGTAGTTCACAGGCTCCCTTGACCTCGGCTTTGATCGGGATGGATGTCTCCTGAATAGAGATGCCCACATTGGACTGGCGTGCCAGCTCATTGAGTGTTGTGGCAAGGCCGCCACGGGTGGGGTCGCGCAGGCAACGGATAGCCGGTGCGATGGCAATCATTTCTGCCACCAGCGTGTGCAGGGCGGCGGAGTCCGATTCAATGGTGGTGCCGAACTGGAGTCCTTCGCGGCTGGAGAGGATGGCAATGCCGTGATCGCCAATCGAACCGCTGACAATGATTGCATCGCCCGGCTTAGCCAAATCCCCTGAAATGTTGATGCCATCAGGTACGATGCCGACGCCGGTAGTGGTGATAAAAACACCGTCACCCTTACCACGTTCAACCACCTTGGTGTCCCCCGTAACAACCGGTACCCCTGCATCTATGCTCGCCTTTGCCATGCTGATTACGATGCGCTCCAGATCTGCGAGCGGAAATCCCTCTTCAAGAATAAATGAGGCGGAGAGGTAGAGAGGTGTTGCACCGGACATGGCGACATCATTCACGGTGCCGTGTATCGAGAGCGAACCGATATCACCACCGGGAAAGAAGAGGGGGGTAATCACATGGCCGTCGGTGCTGATCACCATACGTCCTGCCGGGATACTGAAGAGAGCCTGATCGTTGCCCTGGTTCAGAAGTTCATTGTCGAAATGGCGGACAAAGATCTCTTCGATCAGTGTGGCTGAAGCCCTGCCGCCGCTGCCGTGGCCCATCTCAATCAGGCCGTTTTTGATATCGAGTTTACTCATGCCTTTGACTCGGCAGCGCGATATCTGCCGTAACTGTAATATGCTGCGCATGCCCCCTCTGATGACACCATGCAGGCACCTTTCGGATCTTCCGGGGTGCAGGCTGTGCCGAAGAGTTTGCACTCGTCCGGATTGTTCATGCCGCGCAGTACGGCGGGGCAGATGCACCCCTTGATATCGGCTGTTGCGATCGCTTGCATTCCGAACCGCTTCTCGGCATCGAAGTCGGCAAATTCACTTCTGATCTGAACTGCACTCTCCGGTAAAACGCCCAGTCCGCGCCACTCAAACAGGGGCCGCTGCTCAAACACCTCAGCCATCAGGCTCTGTGCTTTTTTGTTGCCACCCTTGCTTACAGCCCGCGTGTACTGGTTCTCTACCGAGGCTTCTCCTGCATTGATCTGGCGCACCAGCATTAGTACCGACTGGATTACATCCAGTGGTTCAAAACCAGCAATCACCAGCGGTACCCGGTATTTGTCGCAGCAATCAGCATAAGCCTGACTTCCGATAATCGTGCTGACATGTGAGGGGCCGAGAATGCCGTCGATCTTCGCTTCACCCGCACTCAGGATATGCATCATCGCAGGTGGTGTTTCGACGTGGTTGCAGAAGACGCTGAAGTTGGTCAACTGCATGGCGTTGGCGATTTTCAGTACGGCGGCGGTTGGCGGTGTGGTGGTTTCAAAACCGATGGCGAAAAAGACTACCTGTTTTTCACGATTGGCCTGTGCAATAGCCAGCGCATCGGTAGCCGAGTAGACCATGCGGATATCACCGCCGCGCGCCTTGGCTTTCTGCAGGGAGTCGCGCTTGCCTGCCGGCACCCGCATCAAGTCCGCATAGGTGCAGAGGATGACATCGTTCTCTTCAACCAGCTTGATGGCCGCCTCAATTCGGCCAGCCGGCAATACGCAGACCGGGCAGCCGGGGCCGTGGATGAAGCGGACATTGTCGGGCATCAGGTCAACGATACCGAAACGGAAGATCGCATGGGTATGACCGCCGCAGAACTCCATCAGCCGGTAATTGCGATCAGGTTTGGCCTCCTGCCGGATCAGTCTGGCAAGCAGTTGGGCGACGTCGCCGTCGCGATATTCATCAACGAATTTCATGCCTCTGCATCCATGGCCTTTAGCTCATCGAAGAGCTTCAGTGTTTTTGCGGCTTCAACCGGATCGATGCGCTCGAGTGCGAAACCGACATGTATCAGCACATAATCACCAACGGCGATCTCATCGAGTAAGACGGTTGATGTCTCTTTGCGAATGCCATCAAGATCGACGACGGCACTATCACCATTGAGTTCAACAACGAGGGCAGGTACAGCAAGGCACATAAGTTAGTCCATCCCGATCAGTGACAGCTCACGTGTGGCCCTGAGCCAGGCAAACCAGTTTTCCATGCCTTCGCCACTGCTGGCAGAGAGCTGCAGGATCTTGATGCCGGGATTTACCCGGCGTGCATATGCGATGCAGCTCTTCAGGTCAAAATCGAGGTAAGGAAGCAGGTCGACTTTATTCAGGATCATCAGGTCTGCGGCGTGGAACATGTCCGGGTATTTCAATGGTTTATCCTCACCCTCAGTTACCGAAAGGATCACCACCTTGTGCGCCTCGCCGAGATCAAAGGCGGCGGGGCATACCAGATTGCCGACATTCTCAATGAACAGCAGGCTCTTATCTTCCGGAGTCAGGTCGCCAATGGCGTGACCGACCATGTGGCCATCGAGATGGCAGCCTTTGCCTGTATTGATCTGTACGGCTTTCACTCCCGTAGCGCGGATGCGTTCGGCATCGTTGGCTGTCTGTTGGTCGCCCTCGATTACCGAGATCGGGAAAGCGCTGTTCAGTGCTTCAATGGTTTTCGTCAGCAGCGTGGTTTTACCGGCACCGGGGCTGGAGACAAGATTCAGCGCCAGGATGCCGCGCTCGGCAAAGTGGCGGCGGTTGGCGGCTGCATAACCGTTGTTTTTGGCAAGAATATTCTGCTCAATACTGATCAGGCGCGCTTGAGAGAGGCCTGCAACATGTACGCCTGCTTCACCTTTGCTGTAGTCGTGGTCATGGCTATGTGCATGACTGTGATTATTATGCTTATGGTCGTGATGATGGTCGTGGTCATGAGGATGCCCATGATCATGTTTATCCTCTTCACCGCATCCGCATACAGTACACATTATTCGACCTCCATATCTTTGATGCGCATGGCATCACCGGCTCTGATCTCCAGTGGGTAGTGTTCACACAGGGGGCAGGCATCGTATCGCTGTCCGATCTCTACCTCTTTTTGGCACGCTACGCACCAGCCGCTACCGGGGATATGGTCAATCTCCAGCCTTGCGCCATCGGCAATGGTTCCTTTGCTGGCCGCATCAAAGGCGAAGCGCATCGCTTCAGGCTCAACACACGAGAGCCTGCCGATCTCCAGCCGGATGCTTTTCACCTTGTTGTAATTCTGAATAGAGGCTTGTTCTTCGGCTATTTCGATGATGCCTTCACACAGTGACATCTCATGCATGGGTAACTCCAGAGGGGCAGGCATTCTAAACTATCCAGAATGCTCTGCAAGGCGTGATAGTCATGGCGAAGAAATGAGCAATGGGTGTGGCTCTTGGATAAGGGGGCAGGCCTCTTTTTTTGCTTACCGGCCGTTTTTCGACCATCGAGGTTCGGCCAACTTCAGACATTCAGTTTAGTTCAGCCTAAAAATATTTGCATAGCCATGAGGCATCAGTAATCGCAACTAATTCAAGCCATTATGGCTACTTATTATTGGGACACGACCATTTATTGAGATTGAATAAAATTCTGTCATCATGAATTCTACCTTCAGCATTATCCAAGCCACAATTCTTATCACATTGAAGAAACAAGCATATATGGTGTTTTAATGAATCAGGATTAAATGGTTTACATAAATACATACAGGCTAAATTTTTATACTTATGTTCAATCTCAGGTGACCCAGTAACAACCACGAATTTCTGGAATGGATTAAGCTGGCGGACTTGATGCATGAAATCATATCCATTCATTTCAGGCATACGTACATCACTAATAATAGCAAGCGGAGAGGAGTAGTCCGGCTCATTCATATATCCAAGATAATGCGTTGGGCTACTAAACAGCAAAGTCCGACATCCAAAATCATGGATAATCTCAGAAAATATTTCCATTATCACTTCATCATCATCGACAATGTGGACCACACTTCTTTCAAGGTTAACCATTGGACATCCCTCCCAATGGACGTCCATTTCCAAAATTATTCTTCCGTGAAGGTGAAAACACATCATACGCGCAAACTGCCAGTCAAACAATTAACACAAATGGAAGAGGTTCTTTTGCGTTGATAGGTTTTGCAGTAAATACATATTCTTATTTGAATGTCCGAAGTTGGCGGTGATCTCAACTGCCTCACCATTATTTGGAACGTTATCTTAACCCTTGCCAGAGCGTTTCCAGTTTTTTCAGGGATACGGGAACGCTGGTTTTCAGCTCCTGTGCGAAGAGGGATACGCGCAGCTCTTCCAGCAGCCAGCGGAACTCATCGATGGCTTCGGTGCTCTCCTTCAGCTTTTGCAACACCTCGCGACGGGCTGCGTATTGTATCCAGAGTCGCTCTAGGGTTGCGGTGTGCTGGCTGTCCTGTTTGAGGTTACGGCCAGCCTTGCCCAAGCGCATTTTCGCGGCTTCGATAAAGCGGGGGTAGTGGGCAAGCCATCGGGCAGGCGTAGTTGCAACAAAACCGGGATAAATCAGCCTGCTTATCTGCTGCCTGATATCATCGCTGACAGGTTTGAGCTGCGCTGCACGAATGGCATCAAGGGCAGTGATCAGCTCCGTGTGGGCGGTGAGTGCGGCGGTGATATGATCAGCCAGCGTGGATGCCTGCGCAACGATGCGCACACGCCCCTGATCAAGACGCTGGGTAAATGCAGCCTGACTCCTCGGTAGCGGCTCGGCCATGAATACCTCATCAAAGGCCGCCTGGATCAGTTCATCCTTGAGAGTGGCCGGATCCCCAATCAGGGCATAACGCAGTGTCAGCTTCTGCAGTTGCGGGGTATTTTTTTTGAGCAGCTCCACCTGCTGGTGCAAATGTAGCATAAACAGCCTTCTTAAGCCCATACGCATCACCTGCGCCGCCTCGTGGCAGCTCTCAAAGATGCGGATGGCAACACTCTGACCGTCATCCTGAAGGGCTGGAAAGAGCTGCAGCTGCAGCCGTTGCCGGGTGGTGGTAACCGACTCGGGAAGATCGCTGAACTCCTCCCAGCGGGTAATGCCGATTCGCTCCAGTTTCTGTACCGTATCAATAGCCTTCAGGCTTTCGCGGCTGCTTGTCGCGTGTTTGGCCTGAAGCTCCCTGAGATCACTGCCACTATCCAGCGTTTTTCCGCTTTCACCGGTAACCCTGAATTTCATGCTCAGGTGGGAGGGAATGGATTCACCATTCCAGTCGTCACGATGCGGTTTGACACCGGTCATGCGCTCAAGCTGGCGCGAAAAAGAGTCCAGCAGCTCGCCTTTGCCGAACGCCATGCTCTCCATGGCTGCCTGAGCAAACTGCGGTGCGGGCACGAAGTTGCGCCGCATCGCCTTGGGCAGGCTTTTGATCAGCAGGATCAGCTTCTCGGCCAGCATGCCTGGTACCAGCCACTCAAAACGGGTCGCATCAAGCTGGCCCAGTACTGGCAATGGCACGATCAGTGTCACGCCATCGGCCTTGTGCATTGGATCAAAGTGATAGCTGAATTTCAGTTTGAGTTTGCCTTCCTGGTAAAAATCGGGAAAGGCATCGTTGTTGATGGCTTTGGCATCACTATGCAGCAGATACTTTCTATCGAGATAGAGCAATCTCGGGTTCTTCTGTTCGACCTCTTTGCGCCACTGCTCAAAAAGTTTGCCGCTATAAACGCCCTCGGGAATGATGTCATCGTAGAAATCGAAGGCGACCTGCTCTTCAGCCAGCAGATCACGTCGCCGTGACTTGGCTTCCAGCTTCTCAAGTTCGTTGATCAGGCGCTGGTTATGGCTGAAAAACTTGCCATGGGTGCGATACTCGAACTGCACCAGTGCATGGCGGATAAACAGTTCACGGGAAACCACAGGATCAACCGGCCCATAGTGGATAAGGCGCCTGCCGATGATGGGTAGACCATAGAGGCTGACCTTCTCATAGGCGGCGACCTGGGCGCGTTTGAGTGACCAGTGCGGTTCGCTGTAACTCTTTTTGATCAGATGAGGTGCAAGCTCCTCCAGCCATGCCGGATTGATGGCTGCAGCTGAGCGGCCATAGAGGCGGGTGGTTTCAACAAGCTCGCCGCATAGCACCCATTTCGGCGGCTTCTTAAACAGGGATGAGCCGGGGAAGATAGAGAACCTGAGGTTGCGTGAACCCATGTAGTTGCGCTTCTCATCATCATAGAGCCCGACATGACTTAAAAGGCCGGCCAGCAGGGCGCGGTGAATCGCATCGGGTTTGGCAGCCTCGCTGTTCGGCTTCATCTTCATCTCACGCACGATGGCCAGCAGTTGCCCGTGCAGGTCATGCCATTCGCGCAGGCGTATATAGGAGAGGAAACGATCATGGCAGAGCTTGCGCAGCTTTGAACGCGAGAGGTGCCGCGCCTGTTCGTGGTACCAGCTCCACAGCTTCAACCAGCTCAGCAGATCGGATGTGGGGTCGGAAAACAGGCGGTGTTTCTCATCGGCCTGCTGCTGCATATCCATAGGTCTGGTACGCGGGTCCTGCACCGAGAGGGCAGCGGCGATAATCAGCAGCTCATGCAGCGAGCGCTCGGCATCAGCCTGCAGCAGCATGCGGCCAATGCGCGGATCGACAGGCAGGCGCACAAGCCTTTTGCCGATGGGGGTAAGCTTCTTCTGGCTATCAACCGCCTGAAGCTCATCCAGCAGCAGGTAACCGTCAGCAATCGCCTTCCTCTCCGGCGCATCCATGAACGGATAACTGCTCAGCTCACCCAGGTTAAGGTTGCTCATCTGCAGGATTACGCTGGCTAGGTTGGTACGGCGAATCTCAGGGTCGGTCTGGGCGGGGCGATTGTTAAAACTCTCCTCCGAGTAGAGGCGAATACAGATGCCTGCGGCAATGCGGCCACAGCGCCCGGCACGCTGGTTGGCGGAGGCCTGTGAAATGGGCTCAATCGGCAGTCGCTGCACCTTGGTGCGGGCGCTATACCGGCTGATGCGGGCAAGCCCTGAATCGATCACAAAGCGGATGCCGGGCACAGTCAGCGAGGTTTCGGCTACATTGGTCGCCAGTACGATGCGGCGTCCTTTGTGGGATTGAAAAACCTTGTCCTGCTCAGCCGGTGAGAGGCGGGAGAGAAGAGGGACTACCTCGGTGTTGTTCATCGCATGCTGATGCAGCGCTTCAGTGGCCTCGCGTATCTCACGTTCACCCGGAAGGAAGACAAGGATGTCTCCAAGGGGATCGATGGTTGCCGCCTCATCGACGGAATCAACGATCGCCTGCGGCAGGTCACGATCTTGGTCATCCTCATCCCCTCCAATGGGATGGTATTGAATGTCGACTGGGTAACTGCGTCCGGAAACCTCGATGATCGGCGCCTTGTTAAAAAATTCGGAGAAGCGTTCGGTATTGATCGTGGCCGAGGTGACGATCACCTTCAGATCACGGCGTTTGGGTAACAACTGCTGAAGAAAACCGAGCAGGAAATCAATATTCAGGCTGCGTTCGTGCGCTTCATCAATGATGATGGTGTCATAGGCCAAAAGCAGCGGATCGCTCTGGATCTCGGCCAGCAGGATGCCGTCGGTCATCAGTTTGATGTAGCCACTCTTCTTGGTCTGATCGGAGAAGCGCACCTTGTAGCCGACATACTCACCGACCTTGCTGCCCAGCTCCTGGGCAATGCGGGTGGCGACTGAGCGGGCGGCGATACGGCGCGGCTGGGTATGGCCGACCTGGCCTGCAATGCCGCGCCCCAGTTCAAGGCATATCTTCGGAATCTGAGTGGTTTTTCCCGAACCGGTTTCACCGGCAATGATCACCACCTGATGCGCTACAATGGCCGCACTGATCTCCGAACGCCTTGCCGATACCGGCAGCTCTTCCGGATAAGTGATGGAGGGAAGGGCATCGGCGCGCTGCTTGAAAGCCAGCGCCGATGCTGCAATCTCTTCGGTCAGCTTTGCCAGCGCGCGGTCAATTGGCTTTCCCTGTTTCAAGCGGTGGCGTAGCCCGTGCAGCCGTTTGGAGAGGCTGCGGCGATCCACAAGCATGCAGAATTCAAGCTTGCCGAACAGTTCGTTGATGGTTTGAGAATCGCTGCCCATAGGAGTGGGGCAGTATATCCGATTGTGTTTCGAGCGCACCCTGCGGTTATGGAGGTCTAACCCCTGTCAGGTGATGGCTTGTCCTTCTATTGCGTCAGCGTGCTGCTTTCGCGCAGTTCCCTGTCCCGCGCAGCCAGTTTATCCGCAAGTGCGGGCTCCTCTTCCAGGAGTTCTTGCAGGCTTTCACGGCTGATAATGTGGACAATGCACGGGATGACGGCCTCCACCCCGACTGTTGATGAGCTGTCCATCTCAGAGCTGTGGCCCATCAGCGCTTTTTCACCGAAGAATTCGCCGGCCACCAGGGTGCCTTCATGGGTTTTGCCGTTCGTATCGAAGGTGATGCGTAGAACGCCACGCACGATAATGATGAGTATTTCGCTCAGTACCCCTTTCTGCACAATGAATTCATGCTCTAGCAGGCTTTTCCTCTGGACTAGCTCTGAGAGCAGCCCAAGTTCACGACTGTCCAGTTCGGAGAAGAGAGGTACGCGTCGAATCATGCTGAGCGGGTCGTCGTGGATTGGTTCCATCTCCTGGCCGCGCAGCGCACTCAGTCGTTTGGCAAGTGCCGCTTCGATGTTTTTGGCGACACCCTCGGGAAGGACGCCCTGTTCGGCTTTTTCCTCCGTGGTTTCGAGTTCGGCCAGTAGAAGCATGCGCTGGCCCATCCGGTTCTGCATTGAGGTAACAAACTCCGGATACTGCTCGCTGACCTGATAGAGCTGGTGGGTGGCGATCTCGTGCCAGGAACGGTACTTATTGATCACCTCTTCAGCTTCTGCCTCACTCATCAGATCCATTTTCGCCAGCTTTCCAAGTGATTTAATGACGTGGCTGCTGCCGAGGAAGTGGGCCCATATCTGTTCATAATCGAGAATAATACGTGACATGCGCATCCTCTCGGCAATCGGCATTAGCCATGAGGCCACGGTGGTCAGGCGGAAAAATGACTGTTCCAGTGCGCGTTTGATGCGGTGGGAGTGCACATGTTCGAATGCGCCATTGTAGCGCAGGGCATCGATCTGCATATTTAGCACCAGAGACAATTCGCGGGCAGCGCCCTCGCTGATGTGGCCATGATTGTACATTTCGGTGTAAAAGGATTTCTCCTCGGTCAGTGCCCGCAGGTAGAGCAGGTTTAACTCATTACCCCGATCCATCTCCGTGGCACGCAGGTGGTCGATCTTTTTCAAAGCGTTGCTGATGGCGTGGTCACACTCAACGGTCAGGTTATGGGCGATACGGCTGGAGAAAAAACCGCTGCCCTTAAGTCTTGGCAGCTGTTTCATGGCTCGCCGTTTGGATGCGAGATCGAGCTCGATAATGGCGAATCGGTCGGCAAGCGGCGGGATATCGAGCCCGAACTTTTTCATCACCGATTCGATCGAGAGCCCCTGCACCAGCAAGGTGAACAGTACGGCCCCCATCACCATGGCGACGAAGAGCTCAGAGTATTCGAAGTGGGGCAGACTGAGCACAATGGCCAGAGCAATCGCGCCGCGCAGGCCACCCCAGAACATAATGAACTGGTAAGGGAAGCTGATCGGTCGGGAGCCGGGCAGACGCCCGATCAGTGGCATCAGGCAGAATACGACAATAGCGCGTGCCACCAGCATGGCAAATACCACCCAGGCAAGCTTATCGAGCGTCTGCCAAAGCGCATTAAGATCCACCTTCATGCCAACCAGCAGGAAAAGCAGTGCATTGGCGATAAAGGCGAGCAGTTCCCAGAAGTGTTCCAGATAGATGCGTACCGATGTGGAGATGCGGATGCGGCCCCAGCTGCCCAGTGTCAGGCCGGCACCGACCGTGGCCATAACACCACTGACATGGAATATCTCTTCAGCCAGCAGGAATGAGAGGTAGGCCAGTGCCGTGGTCAGGCCGATCTCGATAAAGGATTCCGACTCGATCCAGCCAATGATTTTACCGGTGAGGTAACCCAGGGTGATACCGACTACAAGGCCGCCGAGAAAAAGAATGAAGAAGCTGGCGATGCCGCTGCCGATTGAGACCTCGCCACTCTGTTCAATCACCATGCCGACCAGGATGCCTGCCACCACGATCGAGGTGGCGTCGTTGAAGAGGCTCTCTCCCTCGATCAGTGTATTAAGTCGATCTGGTGCACCGATCTGGCGGAAGATAGAGACAACAGCAACCGGATCGGTGGCGCTGAGTATAGCGCCAAGAAGCAGTGCGATGGTGAATGGCATGGCCGTTGCCCACCAGAGGACGGTGCCGATCACAAAGGTGGAGATCAGTAGCCCCGGCACAGCCAGTGTCATGACCGGGCCGATATTGTGAATCAGCCGCCGGGCATCAAGGTTGTAGCTGGACTCAAATATCAGGGCGGGCAAAAAGATATAGAGGATGATATCGGGCGAAATCTTCAGCGCCTGGAAAAGCCCGAAGCCGGGATAGAGGTCGTGCAGTGAATTCAGCCCGATGCCGACCAGTACCAGCAGGATTGTGAAGGGAAGCCTGATGCGCTGAGCCAGAAACTGAATGAAGAGTGCTACAAGTAGCAGGCTGAAGATGCTCCAGACGACCGCGCTGACAAGGGAGGTGTGTTCCATGTTTCTATCTTAGACTATGGAGCGCCAATATTTAAGCTGGAACCCACTTTTTTTTCGATCACTCGATTCATTGATGAGATTAACAGGCCGGTTTTTACCTGATCAGGGGACGTTTGCAGGAAAACGTGATGTGGCTTACCCCATTTGGGAAAATCTTTGCTATACTGACCACAGTCGCCTGCCTGAAAAGTTCAATGGGCAGGCAGGCGGCTTCCTTTATTTCATATCCGAACGCACATTGCGCTAACTGGGCCGAAGGGATTGCGTCATGGCGTTTGCCAATCAAGAGTACCATCCTTGATATTGAGCCAACGGGAGGGTGACATGAAGGTGATCTATCTGCACGGTTTTGCCAGTTCAGGAAACAGCAGTAAAAGCGACTGGCTGCGGCAACAGTTTGCCGGCAGCGGGATTGACTTTATCTCGCCCGATCTTCCAAACAAACCACGCGCCGCCGCCCTGTTTCTCGATGACTACCTTGCCGGTTTTGCAAATGAACCGGTCTGCCTGATAGGCACCTCCCTTGGTGGTTTCTTCTCTGCATTTTATGCGGGCAGATATGACTGGCCTGCAGTGCTGATTAATCCGCTTGCTGACATGCAGGATCTGATCGGCTCAGCCATGGGCCAGAATGAGAACTATGCCACCGGCGAGAGCTTCACCGTGGATCGGGCTGATGCCGATCAGTTGATTCGCATGAGTGAGTCGATGCAGGTGTCTGAGGCGCCAACACTACTGTTGCTCGACAGGGGTGATGAACTGCTCGATTACAACAAAGCCCTGGCGCGCTTCGGCGAGCAAGCAAACGTTCACGCGTTTGAAGGTGGCTCGCACCGTTTCGATCATCTCCCTGAGTCCATGCCGGAAATTCTGACGCTGTTGAATAAATAACTGTTTCGATTGCAGCCTGAGTTATTAGGTTGTCCCGACTTTAGTTCTGGGATGGTGTTCATGAAACAGCCGCAAACCGTATATCTGAAAGATTATCAGCCCCCTGAATTTCTGGTTGATCACCTGTCGCTGCTATTTACGTTGCACCCATCATGCACGGAGGTGGTATCAACGGCGCGATACCGCCGCAATCCGCTGGCAGCAGCCGGGGGTGATCTTGAGCTGGATGGCCATGGTATGGAGCTGGTCAGCATCAAGCTGGATGGCCTTCTGCTGGAGAAGGAGGATTATCGGCTAAATGAGGCTGCTCTTGGCATCGCAGCTCTTCCGGATGAGTTTGAACTGGAGGTTACCACCCGCATCAACCCCGAGGCCAACACAGCACTGGAGGGGTTGTACCGTTCCGGTGGCAACTACTGCACCCAGTGCGAGGCACAGGGTTTTCGCCGCATCACCTATTACCAGGATCGCCCCGATGTGATGGCGCCATTCGATGTCCGTATCGTGGCGGAGAAACAGAGCAATCCGGTGCTGCTCTCCAATGGTAACCCGACTGGAAGTGGTGAGCTGGGCGATGGTCAACACTGGGCCGAGTGGTCTGATCCTTTTGCCAAGCCCTGTTACCTGTTTGCACTGGTAGCGGGTGACCTGGCCTGCGTGGAGGACAGCTATAACACAAGCTCAGGTCGCGATGTCACGCTGCGCATCTATACCGAGGTTCATCATGTCGATCACTGCGGCCATGCCATGGGCTCCCTTAAACGTGCCATGGCATGGGATGAGCAGCGCTTTGGGCTGGAGTACGACCTCGATCTGTTCATGATCGTTGCCGTGGATGATTTCAATATGGGGGCGATGGAGAACAAGGGGCTGAACATCTTCAACTCACGACTGGTGTTTGCCAGTCCGGAAACGGCTACTGATGACGATTATATCGCCATTGAAGCGGTGATTGGTCATGAGTACTTCCACAACTGGACCGGCAACCGGGTGACCTGTCGTGACTGGTTCCAGCTCAGCCTGAAGGAGGGGCTGACGGTATTCCGTGATCAGGAGTTTACCGCCGATACCCACTCACGTGCTGTAAAACGCATCGAGGATGTGCGCCTGCTACGCACCCATCAGTTTGCTGAGGATGCCAGCCCGATGGCGCATCCGATCCGACCCTCCTCTTATATGGAGATCAACAATTTCTACACCGTGACTGTGTATGAGAAGGGAGCCGAGGTGGTGCGTCTTTACCAGAGCCTGCTTGGCGTAGATGGCTTCCGTCGCGGCATGGATCTCTATTTCCAGCGCCATGATGGGCAGGCGGTGAGGACCGAAGATTTTCTCGCAGCGATGGCCGATGCCAACGCTGTTGACCTATCAGGAATGCAGCGCTGGTACGATCAGGCCGGCACACCCCAGCTTAGCGTGCGCATGGAATACAATGAACAGGAGAAGCGCTGCACGCTGCACTGTTCGCAATGCAGCCCTGCCACGCCTGAATCAGCAGAGAAAAAGCCACTTCCGATCCCTCTCACGCTGGGGCTGTTGCTGCCCGACGGCTCATCGACACCGCTGCAGCTTGAGGGTGAGAGCCAGCCGCAGGGGTTAAGCCGAACACTGCTGGTCAGTGAGCAAAATCAGTTGTTTACCTTTATCAATGTGGTGGAGAAGCCACTGCCATCACTGTTGCGCGGCTTCTCAGCGCCCGTTGAGCTCGATTACCCCTATTCCCGTGATGATGATGCTTTTCTGATGCGCTTTGACAGCGATGCTTTTAACCGCTGGGCGGCGGCACAGCGGCTTGCCATGCAGACCTTGCTCGCCATGCTTGTCGACAATAATGAACCCGATGGTGCTGTCGGAGAAGCCTTCGGTCACCTGCTCAGGGATGCTTCACTTGATGCCGCACTGAAGGCGGAGGCCCTAGCCTTGCCGTCGGAGGCTGATATTGCCGAGTCCGTTGTAACAAAAACAGCGCTGCCGGCCGACCCCGCTCGTATTCATATGCTACGTGAGCAGTTGCGCCGTAAAATTGCTGAGGCACTTCGCGATGACCTTGAGGCTTGTTACCACAGCCTGTCACAGGGTGAAGGGCTGGATGATGCCGCCATGCAGCAGCGTCAGCTCAAGAATGCTTGTCTCTCCCTTATGGTTTCTCTCAGGGACAATGCAGCGGTTACACTGGCTTACAGGCAGTTTGAGAAGGCAGCTAACATGACTGATCAGTATGCCGCGCTGGCACTACTGGCTGACTGCGATTGTGATGAAAGGTTGAAGGCACTGGAAGCCTTTGAGAAACAGTGGTGGCACGATGCAAATGTTATGGATAAGTGGTTTTCCGTACAGGCTGCGTCAACGCTTCCCGATACGCTGGAGCGGGTGAAGGCACTGATGGGGCATGAGAAGTTTGATCTGCGTAATCCCAATAAGGTGCGGGCACTTATCGGTACCTTGGCCATGCGTAATCCCGCGACTTTTCATGCCGAAGACGGCAGCGGCTATGCGTTCATCGCCGATCAGGTACTCACACTGGACAGTTTGAACCCTCAGGTTGCCTCGCGCATGCTGCGTGCATTGATGAACTGGAAACGGATAGAGCCAAAACGCAGCACATTGATGCGTTCTGAGCTGCAGCGTATTGCCAATAGCGAAGGGATTTCCGGTGATGTTTTCGAGATCCTCAGTAAAAGCCTCTGCTGATCAGGGGAGCCTCAGAACGGAATTAAAGAAGAGAATACCTCAGGTAAAAGCTGGCAGGGAATATAGCTTTTTGGCTTTTTATGCAGTTTGCTTTTTTTGCTCTATAATAGTTTTTCAAGAATCAAAAAATTGGTTCTTGAGCCATGGAGGGGATTTTGGGGGCCGAAAAACGTAAAGAGAAACGCCTTATAACGCGTGATTTGTTGAAGGGGGAGCTGTATCACCCCGCGACATGTCAGTATTTTATAGTAGAGAAGGTGCGCGACGTTTCATCCATGGGTATTGGTTTAAACATCAATGGCTATTTGCGACAGGGCGAGCAGATACGCCTGGGCTTCAAACATGGCAGGTCACACCTTCAGATGTACGGATATGTCGCCTGGTGCTCCTCTTCAGCGGTTGAGTCATCCGATGATAAAACCTCCGCTTCATTCATGATGGGGATTTCCCTCTGAACAGGGTCTGTGCACGCCAGAAAACGTAAAGGGTAAAAGTAGACCCGGCACATGAAACATGCAGCCTGAGCCGCGATGAAAATTGATAAGTCTGAAATCCTGGCATTAATGATAGAACAACTTCGCGCCGACCTCGCCACACTAGAGCAGGCGGTCGCGATTGCGCGTGATACTGCGACCCATTCGGATTGTCTGGGTTCAAGCAAGTATGAAACGATGGGCTTGGAAGCCTCATATCTGGCGCAGGGGCAGGGCACCCGCCTGCTGGAGGTCGAGCGCTCGCTCGAATATTTCAAGCGATTAACGCTTGTCGAACCCTCCTCCCCCGTGATTAGCCTCTCTTCACTGGTGCTCCTCAATAATGTAGAGGGGGAGTGTCAGTTGCTCTGGCTTGCCCCCGAAGCTGGTGGCTTAAAGATCCAATATGGTGAATTGATTATCACAGTTATTACCCCCAGATCCCCGCTTGGCCGTGCCCTGATTGGCAAGGCTGAAGGGGATGGTTTCGAAATCACCATCGCCGGAAAAGATCGAAGCTACGAAGTTTCAGCTGTGTGTTAAGGGGATGCAGGATCAATCGAGTCTGAACGCATTGATCAGAACCCTGATTGTTATTCAACAATGAGAAAGAGTCCTCCGGCTTCAAGACTCAAATTCTCTGCTATAATCCAATTGTTCAGGGAAGAAGGAAGTAGCGACATGATATTAATGGTTCCATTTTCAAGGCCGGCCTCAGGCGCTCCTTGATCAATCTCAGTGTCAGAAGCAGGGGGGGTAAATTATGCCGAAGAATATCGTTGTGTTTTCTGATGGAACAGGACAGGAAGGTGGAAAAGGCAATAACACCAATGTTTATCGTCTATTCAATATGGTCGAGGACCGGACACCTAATCAAGTAGCCTTTTATGACCGTGGACTGGGGACGGGTTGGAGAAAAGTCACTGGAAGTGGTGCTGGTTTGGGGATCTCTAAAAACATCATGGAGTGCTATGAGTTTATTTTTGATCATTACCAAGCCGGGGACAGGATCTACCTGTTTGGTTTCAGTCGGGGGGCCTATACTGTTCGAAGCCTGTCCGGGTTTATCAATCTTTTTGGGATACTGCCCAAATCAAGGCCTGAATTAATCGAAGAAGCCTATAAAATCTACAAAACCAAAGAGTGTGAAGAGCAGAAAAAGAAGGCCGAGAAGTTTCTGTCTAAACATCACAATCAGTACTGTGAAATAGAATTTATCGGGGTGTGGGATACTGTTGGGGCACTTGGTGTTCCAATCAAGGCTGTTGATATGGCTGTTGACTGGATTCCTGGCTTGGGGCACTCATTTCACAATACGGCATTAAGCGATAATGTTAAATATGGTTGTCATGCCCTCTCCATTGATGATGAGCGTCTTACTTTTCATCCAACCTTCTGGGACGAAAGGGCGCTGAAAGGACATCAGAAAATCGAACAGGTGTGGTTTCCGGGTGTTCATACAGATGTTGGTGGCGGTTACGAACACGATGGCCTTTCAGGAATCACTCTGGAATGGATGGTTAAGAAGGCTACAGCGCAAGGGCTGTTAATTTATCCCAAACATAAAGTGGTGATCAAACCGGATTCAACGGATTGGGCTCATAATTCACGAGCCGGAATGGCATCACTTTTCCGCAAGAAGCAGCGTGATTTTGGAATAAATGGCGAAATCATAAAACCTGTGATCCACCAATCTGTTTTGGACCGCAAACTGAATCGGGTATTCGGCCAGGGAGGCGACCCGGAGGCGTATGAACCGTGGATACTTCAACATGATTATGATGTTGAGCCTTGGGATGGTTGAGTGTTATCCCCTCGAAACTGTCTCAGGCAGCAAGGGGGTCCAGAATGAAGTCACAGCGTCTAATTTGATTGAGTGAAGTGGGTTGTGTTGTTGCCGGCTTGACCGAGGGGAGAGGCATCAATACTCTTCGCCGCCCTTGTTAGAGGGATACCCAGTACAGGCTCGTAGCTCAGGGGTAGAGCACCACCTTGACATGGTGGGGGTCGGCGGTTCGAAACCGCCCGAGCCTACCATTTATATAATGATAGATTTAAAAGGGTCGGACTGATTTCAGTCTGACCCTTTTTTATTAGAGTCTTGGCGATAGGATGCAGCGCTCATTGGAGGCGTTAGCTAGTCTCCTGAAGATTGGAGGAACACCATCGCCATGAATATTCAACTACCTGACGGTTCATCTCGCACCCTGAATGAGGGCGCAACCGCTTATGATCTCGCTGCCGATATCGGTGCAGGTCTAGCGCGTGCAACGATTGCAGCAACCGTGAACGGTAAAGCGGTGGATGTTTCCCACGTTTTAAGCGATGGCGATACGGTCTCCCTGATTACTGAGAAGTCCGACGAGGGACTGGAGATTATCCGCCACTCGATGTCCCACCTGATGGCCATGGCCGTGCAGGAGGTGTTCCCCGGAGCACAGGTGACCATCGGTCCGGTGATCGAGGATGGCTTCTACTATGATTTTGCCTATGAGCGCGCCTTTACCCCTGAGGATCTGAAAAAGATCGAAGAGAAGATGCGTCAACTCTCCAACCAGAAAATGGAAATCAGCCGTGAAGAGTGGGATCGTGATGATGCGATTGCCCATTTCGAGAGTATCGGGGAAACCTATAAGGCCAAGCTGATCGGCCGCATTCCGGCTGGAGAGACTGTTAGCCTCTATAAGCAGGGTGAGTGGTCTGACCTCTGCCGTGGTCCGCATGTGCCGAATACCGGCATCCTCAAACATTTCAAGCTGATGAAGGTCTCAGGCGCTTACTGGGAGGGCAACTCTGACAATGAGCAGTTGCACCGCATCTACGGTACGGCATGGGCTTCCAAGGGAGACCTGAAAGATTACCTGGTTCGCCTGGAAGAGGCGGAGAAGCGCGACCATCGCAAGATTGCCAAGGCTCTGAACCTGTTCCATCTGCAGGAGGAGGCACCGGGCATGGTCTTCTGGCATCCGAAAGGGTGGACCATCTGGCAGGTTGTTGAGAATGAAATTCGTGGCGTAATGCGCGACAACGGTTACTTGGAGATTAAGACACCGCAGGTTGTGGATCGCAAGTTGTGGGAGAAGTCCGGTCACTGGGACAAGTTCCGTGATGATATGTTTACCACCAGCACCGATAACCGCGAATATGCCATCAAGCCGATGAACTGCCCGTGCCATATTCAGGTGTTTAACCAGAATCTGCACTCCTACCGTGACCTGCCATTACGTCTGGCTGAGTTCGGCTCCTGCCACCGTAATGAGCCATCCGGTACACTGCATGGGTTGATGCGTCTGCGTAACTTTGTACAGGATGATGCACACATCTTCTGTACCGAGGGACAGATTCAGGATGAGGTATGTAACTTCATCGACCTGACCTACAAGGTTTACAAGAGTTTCGGCTTTGAGGAGGTGATCATCTTCCTCTCTGACCGTCCTGAGAAGCGTGTGGGCACAGATGAGCAGTGGGATAAGGCGGAGTCCTCGCTACATCAGGCGCTGCAGTCCAAGGGTATCGAGTACGGTGAGAATAAGGGTGAGGGTGCTTTTTACGGACCTAAGATCGAGTTTTCGCTGAAAGATTGCCTTGGCCGTGTATGGCAGTGCGGAACGATTCAGGTCGACTTCTCCATGCCTGGGCGCCTGGATGCCGAATATATAGATGAGGACTCATCACGTCAGACTCCTGTGATGCTGCATCGTGCCATTCTCGGTTCGATGGAGCGATTCATCGGAATTCTGATTGAACACCACGAAGGTAAATTTCCATTCTGGCTGGCGCCGGTGCAGGCGATGGTCTGTAATATCACCGATTCACAGGCAGAATATGTGTCTGAAGTGACAAAAAAAATGGCCAATGCAGGATTTCGTGTAGATATGGACTTGCGAAACGAAAAGGTCGGCTATAAAGTGCGCGCCCACACTTTGGAGCGGGTACCGTTCATTATTGTTGCCGGAGATCGGGAGCGTGATGAGGGAACCATAAGTGTACGTGACCGTAGCGGCGCTAATCTTGGCACTTTCAGTGTCGATGAGTGGATCGCTAAAATGCATCAGATGCATGCCGATCACGAGTAGAGTGTGGGGAAGTATGACGTTTTTTGAGTTTCAAGGAGACTTGTATTAAAAAAGAATTGCCAATCAACCTGAATATCGAAGCCAGAGAGGTTCGAGTGGTTGACGATACAACAGGTGAACAGCTGGGTGTGTTATCACTCAACGAAGCCGTAGCCAGAGCTTCAGCAAAGGGTTTAGATCTTGTGCTGATGGCAGCTAAAAGTAATCCGCCGGTCTGCAAGATCATGGATTACGGCAAATACAAGTACGAGCAGAGCAAGAAAGCCAACCTTGCCAAGAAGCGTCAGCATGTGATGCAGATTAAGGAAGTGAAGGTGGGTGCCAACACCGACGCGCATGACATGGAAGTGAAGATGAAGGCAGCGAAGAAGTTCCTGTCTCAGGGCAACAAGGTTAAGGTAAGTTTACGTTTTCGTGGTCGTGAAATGGCTCATACCAGCCGCGGTCTCGATCAGATGAAGTATGTAGCTGGACAGGTGGAAGAGTTTGGTAAACCTGAAAAGATGCCGAACATGGAAGGGCGGCAGATGATTATGATCATCGCACCTAACAAGACTAAATAAAGAAGAGTTACTCTCCGTGGTGTACGAAAGCCCCGGCGGGGCTTTTTTATGTTATAAGAGAAGGAAGATAGAATCATGCCTAAGATGAAATCAAATAGTGGCGCTGCCAAACGTTTCACCAAAACCGGAAGCGGTAAATGGAAGCGTAACAAGGCTTTTTCAAGTCACATTCTGACCAAGAAGTCACCAAAGCGTAAGCGCAATATGCGCGGTACTGAGCTTGTGTCAGGAGCAGATTCAAAAGCGCTGGAACGTTTGGTTCCAGGTCGCGGTTAAGTAGTTTTAGGTTAGGAGAGAGATATGCCTCGCGTTAAATCCGGAGTACAGGCCCACGCCCGCCATAAGAGCGTCATCAAAGCAGCTAAAGGTTACCGCGGTCGCCGCAAGAGCTGTTTCCGCGTAGCTACCCAGGCTGTTGATAAGGCACGTCAGTATGCCTATCGCGACCGTAAGGTTAAGAAACGTGAGTTCCGCAGCCTGTGGATCGTCCGCATCAATGCGGCTGCCAAGCAGAATGGCCTGAACTACTCAGGTTTCATGCATGGTCTGTCACTGGCTGGTATCGAGCTGGATCGTAAGGTTCTGGCTGACATCGCAGTACGTGATGCTGAAGGTTTTGCGAAGCTGGCAGAAACAGCTCGCGCGCAGATCCAGTAAAAATATTTTCCGGATTCGTCCGGAATATGAATAATGGAATGGCAGAGCTGTTGAGGCTCTGCCATTTTTTTTGATACGGTTTAGGGTTTAAACCACAAGACACGACGGTATAAAGTGAATGGCGAAGTCAGTGAAGATGCTCTGAAGTAGAAAGGGCAACTGCCGCACGGCGTGAGAGTGCCGCTGCTTTTCGTGGTGTAAAAAGGGGTAAGGGATCATGAGCGAAATTGATGCGTTGAAAGCTCAACTTGAATCACTGCAATCAGAAGCGCTGAATTCGTTTTCTGCTGCTGAGAGTGTGAGTGATCTGCAGCAACTACGTGTTCAATATCTGGGTAAAAAAGGTGCTTTGACAGAAGTGCTCAAGGGCGTGGGCAAACTGCCACCCGAAGAGCGCCCGGTGATCGGTCAGCATGTGAATAAAACAAAGTCAGCGCTGGCTGAGGCACTGGATAGCTGCGAGGCAGAATTGGCGTTGAATGCCAAAGTGGCTCGTATTGAAGCCGAGCGCATTGATGTGACGTTGCCTGGCTGTGGCTCTGGCCGTGGTGCGCTGCATCCGGTCCAGCAGGGACTTGATGAGATGGCCGAAATCTTCTCGCAGATGGGATTCCAGATTGCAGAGGGGCCTGAGGTTGAGGATGAGTTTCACAACTTTGATGCTTTGAATATTCCTCCAGAGCATCCTGCGCGCGCCATGCATGATACCTTCTTTCTCAAGGATGCAGGCGATCAGCCGCTGCTTCTTCGCACCCATACCTCACCCGTACAGATCCGTACTATGAAGCGTTTCGTCGATGAGGGTGGTCAGCCGCCATTGGCGGTGGTGGCTCCGGGCCGCGTTTACCGTTGTGATTACGATGTAACCCATTCGCCGATGTTTCATCAGGTTGAGGTGTTCATGGTTGATCGCGATGTATCCATGGGCCACCTGAAAGGGGTGCTAAAACACTTCCTCTCTACCTATTTCGGTAAAGAGGTCTCAATTCGACTGCGTCCGCACTATTTCCCGTTCACTGAACCTTCTGCCGAAGTGGATATCGGCTGTGTGTTCTGTTCAGGCAAGGGTTGCCGTATCTGCAAAAACAGCGGTTGGATCGAGGTGCTTGGTAGCGGCATGATTCATCCGCATGTGCTGAAATCGGTGGGGATTAACTCCGACGAATATTCCGGGTTCGCCTTTGGCCTCGGCGTGGAGCGACTGGTGATGCTCAAGAAGGGCATTCCGGATTTGAGGCTGTTTTTCGAGAATGATGTGCGATTCCTGCGCAGAATGGGAGCGAACTAAGATGAAGATTCCATTTTCCTGGTTGAAAGAGCATGTGGCGCTGACCAAGTCAGCTGCCGAGATTGCTGATGACCTGGTACGCCTTGGCCATGAGGTTGAAGGTGTTGAAGAGCCACGTGCTGCTGTTAAAGGCGTGCTGGTCGGCCATATTCTTTCCAAAGAAGCACATCCCGATGCTGATAAGCTGAGCCTGTTGAAAGTAGATGTGGCCGGTGATGCTCCGCTCGATATTGTCTGCGGTGCAGCGAACATGGATGCTGGTGACAAGGTGCCTGTGGCTACGATTGGTACAACTTTGCCAAATGGACTGACAATTAAGAAGGGTGCGATTCGCGGCCAGACCAGCTTTGGCATGTGCTGTTCAGAAGTCGAGTTGGGTCTTGCTGATGAGTCTGCAGGGCTGCTGATTCTACCCAAGGATGCGCCAGTCGGGGCTCAAGTAGGTGAATATCTGGGGCTTGAAGAGGCGGTGTTCGATCTTTCAATTACCCCAAACCGCGGTGACTGTATGAATGCGCGTGGTATCGCCCGTGATCTGGCTGCCGATTATGGTCTTAAGCTTGCCGATATCCCCGGGTTCACACCGCAACTGGATGCTTCTGTTTCTGTACCATCTATCAGTGTTGAGAATGAAGTGGATTGCCCGCTCTATCTGGGTCGTCGCATCGAGGGGATCAAGCTCAAGGAGTCACCTGCATGGATGCAGGCGGGACTGATTATGGCTGGCATGCGTCCGATCAACGGCATTGTTGATGTGCTTAATTATGTGATGCTCTATTTTGGTCAGCCGATGCATGCCTTTGATGCCGATAAGCTGAGCGGACAGATTTCTGTTCGCTCCGCAGACAAAGGTGAAGCCTTTGCGGCGCTCGATGGGCGTTCACTTAAACTTCATGACGGTGATCTGGTGGTAGCTGATGCGACAGGAGTTGTAGCACTGGCCGGTGTTATGGGTTCCGAACCAACGGGTGTGACTGAATCAACGATCAATATCATGCTGGAATCGGCTTTTTTCCGCCCTGCTCGGGTCAGTGAAACGCGGCGGTCCAATGCCATGGTTTCCGAGGCTTCGATGCGCTTTGAGCGCGGCGTTGATCCGCAGATGGTGGTCTCAGCGATGCAGCAGGCAACCAGAATCATTGTCGAACTCTTCGGTGGCAAGGCCAGTGATCTCTCAGTTGCGGGTAGTGCCGATAGTATTAATTCGGCTAAACAGGTGCACTGCAGTGTATCAAGGCTTGAATCGCGGCTGGGTGTGGATATCCCGGAATCTGTTGATGAAGTGCTGCGCCGCATGGGTTTCAACATTGTGCGCAATAGCGACAGGCTGGAAGTGTTGGTGCCGCAGTTCAGGCATGATGTTTCAATCCCTGAAGATATGTCAGAGGAGTATGCCCGGGTCATCGGCTTTGATGCTATTCCGGAGATCCTTCCTGCACTGGCGACAACGGCGCCTGTTAAAAAAGACCGTTCGATACACGAGGCGGTAGCTGGTGGTTTCCTACAGGTGGTGACCTATGCCTTTATCTCAGCTGAAGAGCAGCGCCTGTTTGTGGCTGATGATGGTGCAGATATCGAGCTGGAGAACCCGATTTCCGATGCTATGAGTGTCATGCGACGTAGTGGCTGGCCGGGGCTTTTGAATACGGCCAAATACAACCTGAATCGTCAGCAATCGGGTGTGGCACTGGCTGAGCAGGGACGTATCTACATGCGTACGCCCAAAGGCAACAGTGAATACAATGTGCTGACTTGGTTGATGACTGGCGAGGTGGAGTCTGATCAGTGGTTCGGCAGTGCGCGCATTGCCAACTTCTTTGACCTTAAGGGGGCGGTGGAATCGTGGCTTGCAGGCCGTGGGCTCACCGGTCGCTTTATCGCTGACGACTCCATTCAGGGCTTGCAGGCAGGGCAGAGTGCTAAGATTCTGATTGGTCGCAACGAAGCTGGCCGTATAGGCAAGGTGGATGGCGATATCGCTGGCCAATTCGATATTGATGCGCCGGTCTTTGTGGCCGAGATCAACCTCGATCTTCTGCATGACGGTAAACAGGCCAAGTTTATGCCGCTGCCCGAGTTTCCCGGCGTGGAGCGTGACCTTGTGTTCCTGATGGATCGCAAAGCATTTGTCCGCAACAGTGGTTCAGATGCCATCCTGCAGCAGGTTCGAAAATCAGGTGGAAAGCTACTCATCGATACTCGCATCTTCGACCTTTACGAAGGCAAGGGCGTTCCAGAGGGGATGATTAGTGTTGGTGTCCGTTTTGCACTGCAGGATCCGACACGTACGCTGACTCAGCAGGATTCTGATGCTGCATCCAAGGCAATTATTGAAGGTATGGAGCAGAAGTTCGGCGCTACATTGAGAGGCTAAAGTGCTGGCTGGGGTTGATGAAGTAGGGCGCGGGCCGCTTGCAGGGCCAGTGGTTACTGCGGCGGTAATTCTTTCGCCGGATGATCCATATCTGGGACAGTATCGCGACTCCAAGAGGGTGGCCGAAAAGAAGCGATTGAAGCTTTATCACCATATTCGCAAACATGCAGTGGCCTATTCAGTGACACTGGCTTCGATCGAGGAGATCGATGAACTTAATATCCTGCATGCAACGATGCTCTCAATGCGCCGTTCGGTTGACGCTCTCTCCGTTGTCCCCTCAAGGGTGCTGGTTGACGGTAACCGCGTACCAGATTTGGCTGTGCCTGCAGAGGCCATTGTCGGTGGTGATGATCTGGTTCAGGAGATTGCAGCGGCCTCGATTATCGCCAAGGTGGTTCGGGATCGTTTGATGCAGCGGCTGGATAGCCGGTTCCCCGGCTACGACTTCTCGAGACACAAAGGGTATGGCACCAAGGTGCATATGGATGCACTCAGTTTGCTTGGCCCCTCTCCGGCACATCGCAAATCCTTCGCCCCAATCGCCAAGCTTTTATAATCTTGGCTATTTGCATTTCAGGGTTGAATCGCAGTTTTGACTCTGCGTTTGAATCCCGCCCGAATGCGGGTCTACCTCAGCATCGAAGTGCTTTCTGAAGTACGGGTTTAACCGTAACACTTCGACCTGTTCGGCGGTGCCAGCCAAGACACCGTTGCGCCGTTGAATGAACTCGGTGGCGAGTCTTCCAATGACGGCTTTTCTGTGCGCTTAAAGCCACCATTTCGGCCACGAACGTCGTGTGAGAATGTTGGAGGCCGCATTTGTGTCGGCACAATCTGTATGGGCGCACCAGCGACACTTGAACGTGTCCCTTGTGCCCCGGTTCTTCAGATCAACGTAACCACACTGGCTACATGTCTGGCTTGAGTAAGCCGCGTTGACCTCTATGTGTTCGATCCCGAACTCCTGCTCCAGCGCGTTGAGCTTGCGCTCAACGGCTGCCCGGCCGCAGTTGCGGATCAGTCGGTTCATACGCCGACTGAGATCGGGGTGCATGAAATTCAATCGCTCCACTACGATCATGGACGGGCGCTCTGTTTTCACCACAGCGTTCAAGGCTTCGTTGATCGACCGATCGATGGTCGTCCGCATCCGGTGGATCATATCACGATACCGCTTCGAACGAGACAGCCTGAACTTTCGCTTCTGGCATTGGGTCTGAATGTGTTGAATGCGCTTGTCGAGCTTGACCATGTAATCGATCAGATCGACGCCGTATCTGTTACCAGAATCTGAGACAAACACATTCCGAAGCCCGAAATCGAGTGCTACGGTTTTATCCAGTGCATCACAGGCTTTTGTGTACGCATCGACCGAATCGCCGTAATTAATCGCCTTGATAAAGTCGACTTCCAGCCTGTGCTTGTGTTGATTGAATCGGATACGGTAGAGCCCCTTGGTTTTGCCATCGTGCCGGTCTGCATACGAGTTTGTTTCAACCGGCATGGATACACCCTTTCCGCGATGGCTAACGCGTAACCATGTCTCGAACTCACGCGATGTGCCGGCCTGTTGAACCTTGCAGTTGCGCTGGTCTAGGCATATCACATTTTCCCGAAATTCTGGAATGCATCTCCTGCGACAGTGGTGCCAGAACCGATCCTCGAGCCATGCGGCATGCTCTGCCGGCAACCCTTCAGAGCTGAGCCACTTGCGGCTCTTGTTAATGTAGTAGAGTTGCTTCAGCAGGTCGGCATCCGGTGGGTTATCACCAGCCCGGATGGCGTTGATCTCGATCCTGATGTCGTTGACCACGTTGCCAACCTTGGATACTGAAGCCGGGTAGACGCTGTTCGCATACGCTTGCTGGGTCACAGTGGTGGTTACCAGGTCTTTGAGATCAGGATGAACCGATGACATCAGTGGCATCGGCCTGTCACCTTTATCCTGCGATGAGAAGAACCTCAACCACTGGGCATCAAGATCAGGAGCAAGCGCATTAGCTACTGCCGCATAATCATGAAACAGACCACTGCGAAGCCACTCAGACTTCCCTTTATTCGCCGGCAGCATGTGCCGGTAGCTCCGCATTACGCCACCTTTAGACATGGTGTACGAGCGCACACCTTTAACCTTGGAATGCAAATAGCCATAATCTTTTACCTAAGAATCGCGTAACGCCCCTGGGTTCATCCATGGGGATATAAGCGATTGCATTGGCTTTATTTAGGTGTTCGCCCCTACACCATGCGTATCCACAAGGGCTATAAATTCAGGCTAGAGCCAAGCTCCGAGCAGCAATCTGAGATGATTCGTTTCGCGGGACATAACCGTGCGGTCTGGAACCAATCCCTGCGTATAATCAAAAGTCGGCTGGAGCAAAGACTTCCGATCATGTGGTTCCATGAATTAAACTGGAGCATGGTCAACCTGTGGGAAAAATCGGACGAAATGCTGTGGTTGAATGAAGCGCCGAGCCAGTCTTTGATTCAAACGCTGAAGCATCTGGATCGCGCTATGCGTGATTGTTTCGACAAGAATCAACCCAACAAACGTATGCCTCGTTTCAAAAAAGAAAGGCGAGCATGATTCATTCATCTTTCCGCAAGGATTTGATGTGGCCGGCAACCGAATCAAGCTTCCAAAACTTGGCTGGATGAAGTTTCGCATGTCTCGGGAACTGGTTGGTACCATGAAATCAGCAACGGTTTCTCGGAATGGAAAACACTGGTACGTCTCGATCCTTTGCGAGCAGGAAATAGTTGCTCCGGTCCACGCATCTTCAACTGCAGTCGGCATCGATCGCGGTGTTCATATCATGGCTGCCTGCTCGGACGGCAAGGATTATGTGGGTGAAAAGCCTTACCGGAGGCATGAAAAGCGATTGGCCAGAGCGCAACGTCTGCTTGCCCGCAAAATAAAGCTTTCAAATAACTGGCACAAACAGAAGGAGAAGGTTCAAGCCATCCACTCAAAGATCGCTAACATTCGTAAAGATGCGCTGCACAAAGCCACCACTGAAATCAGCAACAACCACGCTATGATTATCATGGAAAAGCTTGGCACATCCCGAATGTCGAAATCTGCGAAAGGAACGATTGAGAAAACGGCGTAAACGTCAAAGCAAAGTCAGGATTGAACAAGTCCATCCTGGATTCTGGCTGGTCGATGTTTGCGGCGATGCTGGAGTACAAACAGCTCTGGAAAGGCGGTTTTGTTGAGTATGTGTCAGCCGCCTACACCAGCTAGCGTTGTAGTCAGTGCAACCATGCGGCCAAAGAAAACCGTGTTTCTCAAAGCAAGTTCTGCTGCCAGTCCTGCGGCCATACGGCCAACGCAGACCGAACGCAGCATATAATATTTTAGCGGCAGGATATGCCGCCTTCGTCTGTGGAGAGGCCGGGTTGCCGACTCCAATGAAGCAGAAACCTGTGGTTGCAGCGATGTAGCCTCGCCTTTTGGCTTTTGCCTGAAAGGAATCCTCTGAATTTATTCATGGGGAGGATATCAAAGAATATAGCGGGAGAGGTCTTCGTCAGCGCTGATTTCACCTACCTCTTTGAGTACATAGGCTGCATCGATTTCGATCGTGTCACCACTTCTATCCGATGCCTCGAAACTGATATTCTCAAGCACCCGTTCCAGTAGGGTATGCAGGCGACGGGCTCCGATATTTTCAGTTTTATCATTCACCTGTACAGCAATACGGGCAATTTCGGAGATGCCATCGTCAGCGAAGCGGATGCTGACATTTTCGGAGTGAAGAAGAGCGGCGTACTGGCGGGTTAGCGACGCTTCTGGCTCGACCAGAATGCGGCGGAATTCCTCCTCACCCAGCGCACTGAGGTTCACACGGATAGGGAAGCGTCCCTGCAGCTCAGGGATCAGGTCGGATGGTTTGGCCAGATGAAAGGCACCTGATGCGATGAAGAGGATATGATCGGTACTAATATGGCCGTAGCGGGTATTGACCGTGGTTCCCTCAACTAGTGGCAACAGGTCGCGCTGCACCCCTTCGCGGGAGACTTCACCACCTGATGCAGTACCGCTGCGCTGGGTGATCTTGTCCATCTCGTCGAGAAACACGATGCCGTCATTTTCGGCACGGGTGATCGCCTCCTCCTTGATGGTCTCCATATCAAGCAGACGGTCAGCTTCCTGCTGTTGAATTACCTTCAGTGCATCGGCCACATTCATGCGTTTGCTTTTTTTCTGGCCGCCCATCATGCCGCCGAGCATCTCTTTGAGGTCCATGGCCTCGGTGCCCTGTCCTGAGAAGAGCTGCATCATCGGCGCTTCCTGTTGCGACTCCACATCGATCTCAACTTGTCGTTTGTCCAATTCGCCAAGACGCAGCTTGTGGCGCATCTTTTCACGGGATTCACTGCTTGCGTTGTTTGGTTCGCTGCTGTGCGGGCCTTGAGGTGCGACGGGGTGTGGAATCAGGATATCAAGCAGGCGATCTTCGGCCATTTTTTCAGCCTTGGTCTGTACCCGCACCAGGTGTTCTTCGCGTACTATCTTGATAGAGGTATCAACCAGATCGCGAATGATGGTTTCGACATCCCGGCCGACATAACCCACCTCAGTGAACTTGGTTGCCTCAACCTTGATGAAAGGGGCGTTGGCGAGCCGTGCCAGCCGACGGGCAATTTCGGTTTTTCCAACGCCTGTGGGACCAATCATGAGGATGTTCTTCGGCGTAATCTCCTCGCGCATAGGGGAGGGGACCTGCTGGCGGCGCCAGCGGTTACGCAGTGCAATGGCAACTGCACGTTTGGCATCGTCCTGGCCGACAATATAGCGGTCGAGCTCGGAAATAATTTCACGTGGGGTCATGGCATGGCTCATGATTAGACTTCCTTGTCGATAGATTCGATAGTGATATTGGTGTTCGTATAGATACAGATACTGGCGGCAATCAGCATTGTCTCACGCATGGCATCCTTTGCAGAAAGATTGCTGTGATTGACCAGCGCAGTTGCAGCAGCCTTGGCATATGCACCGCCTGAGCCGATAGCTGCGACACCGTCATCCGGCTCCAGCACATCGCCATTACCGGAGATCAGCAGGGTATTATCCCGATCTGCCACAATCATCATCGCTTCAAGCTGACGCAGGTATTTATCAGTGCGCCACTCTTTGGCCAGTGATACCGCAGCACGCATCAGTGAGCCGGCATGTTCATCCAGCTTGGCTTCGAAACGTTCAAATAGGTTCATGGCATCGGCGGTGGAGCCGGCAAAGCCGGTCAGGATAGCGCCGTCGCGAATGGTTCGAACCTTGCGTCCCCCATGTTTTACAACGGTATCGCCCAGGGTTACCTGGCCATCGCCACCAATGGCTACTTCACCATTTTTTCGGATACAGCAGATCGTAGTTCCACGCATTTTTATGCTGCTCATGGCACACCTCACTTGGTACTGAAATACAATAGCTACTCTAGCTGGGATCAGAAGTGTAGTCAGCTGCGATTAGGTGCAATTCAGGTATTGACGAATGCTTTCGAGATACCTATTGTCCGCCGCCTTCGAGCAAGAGGATTTATTCGGGATATAGCGCAGCCTGGTAGCGCATCTGCTTTGGGAGCAGAGGGTCGAGTGTTCGAATCACTCTATCCCGACCATCCTCTTACGAAGATTTTTCAAGCGAATGACGCGACTGGCGAGCGCCTGTAGCTCAACAGGATAGAGCAACAGCCTTCTAAGCTGTAGGTTGCAGGTTCGAGCCCTGCCAGGCGCGCCACCTACAAAATGCATGGTGGACGTAGCTCAATGGTAGAGCCCCGGCTTGTGATGCCGGTGGTTGGGGGTTCGAGTCCCCTCGTCCACCCCATTTTGCTTGAATTAGGTATGGGCCGTTAGCTCAGTTGGTAGAGCAGCTGACTCTTAATCAGCGGGCCGCTGGTTCGAGCCCAGCACGGCCCACCATATCAACCTTTGAAATATAAGGGGAAAAACACAAAGGAGTCCTTCGGGGCTCCTTTTTTTTGCAGTAATCGATCTTCTTTCGTCCATCAGAATGGATTCAAACTACATATAGAGCATAAATAGTCAGAAGCAACAGCGCTACGGCCATCGCGTAGGGTAAAATGCGCATGATTGTTGGTAAAAATAGAAGGGCAATCATCGCCAGGACGAAGGATCCAACAATATCAAACACAAGCGGGTCGGAAATGAGCTGCTCTAAAGACATATAGATATTGTATGTTACCAATTCAGGAAATGACAAAGTTTATTGCACTTGTTCATCAAGAGAAAAGCTGGAGATGCACAAGGCAGAGGTTTAGGCGGCTTTACTGCAAGCCATCAAAGGTCACACGGGTCATTTTATTTTTTCTGAGCGGCTGGGGAGCGAAGTGTTGTCACCCATCCAAGGTATTACAGGTAAGCGGTGATGAAGCCCAGCGCTCCGATAAGTGCTGTTACCATGGCAATAGTAAGGAGCTGCTCATGTTTGTCTGCTGCTTGCTGCTTGATCATCTCACGCTCCTTATGTTCATCATATGGGCGCTTTCTATAATCAGCTTCGTGAGGCTGATGTGACTTGTATCACAAGAGAGGAACTGGGGATGAATGTGTGATTTGTCTGTGCTGTTTAAGCTGTTTCAAAAAAACTGGGGGTCTTATGTTGCAGGTGCATTTTTTTAGAGCCCGTATACACTTTCCGTCATGGAAGCTGTAGATAACGGTATCATCGAGAAAATCTCTATTTTAGCAGAGCAGTTGCCGCAAGTGCACCGCAAGCAGCTACTTGACCTGATGGCTACTTGGCAAACCGATATAAGATATGCCCCGCGTGAACCCTACCCCGAAAAAATCCGCTTCTCAGTAGGTGGAGGGAACCACTTTGGTCATGCCAGAGATGTCAGTGCAACGGGGTTGTTTATCGAGGCTGCCGGAGATTTTGAGCTTGGTGACAAGGTTCGAATGATTCTCACTTTTATTTCGGCACCCAACCCATTGCGTCTGAGCGGTACGGTTGTTCGCAAAGAAAAAGGTGGTATTGGTGTCCGCTTTGATCAGAGAAGCCAATCGCAGGTGAAGGAGTTGGGCTCTATTATCGCCAAACAGGCGCTTATCTTCCACAGAAAATAGGTTTTTTTGAACGAGGGTCTCTCCTCATGTGTTATTAGATGGTTGCCTCGGTTTTTATGGCTGTTCCGGGTTGGAAAATCACTAGAAGTTATCCTTTCTTTTTCTGATGTCTGTAAAGACAAGGGTGGCATTCAAAGCAAAACCTGCATGCTTGGCATAGTGAGAGCAGAATGTTCTGTTTAATGGCCTGAGAAACGGGTTGGTGGCAACCTCCAGTGCAATGGTGGAGGGGATGGTTGGTTGCCCATCCATGCGAGCTTGGCTGTCATGATTGATGCGTTCGATCAGTGCTTTATTGTCTGGGTCAACCGTGAGAGCAAAGCGCAGGTTGGGTAGGGTATATTCATGGGCACAGTAGACCTTTGTTGACCCGACAAGCTGCGCGAGTTGATTCAAGCTGCTCCACATTTGGGCCGGCGTACCTTCAAATATTCTGCCGCAACCGCCTCCGAAGAGTACATCGCCACAGAAGAGTGCATCGTCAATTAGGTAGGCAATATGACCACTGGTATGCCCTGGTAGCTCAAGCACCTTGATGTTCAGCCCTGCTATTTCGGGGGGGGCATGCTCTGATACCGGGATATCTAATTCAGGAATGCGATGGGCATCATCTGCTGCTCCGATGACCAGACAGTCAAATTTCTGTTTTAGCGCCTTGTTGCCATCGGTGTGATCCCAGTGATGGTGTGTGTTGATGATATGGGTGAGCTTGACCCCCATTTCGTTGCAATAATGAGATACGCTCACCGCTTCTGCCGGGTCGACTGCGATCAGGGTCTCCGAATTGTGCACATCAATCAGATAGATATAGTTATCCTTCAGTGCAGGAAACTGATGTACGGTAAAGTTCTGGTGCCGGTAAGACCACATGTGCAGTAGCTTAGCGTGATTCAGGTCAGTAGGGGAGGCTCCATGTCGAGCGGTTCAACAAAAGCAGTATTAACGGCAATTGCTGGCAACAGCATGGTGACGGTTGCCAAGTTTATCGGTTTCGCATTTTCCGGATCCAGTGCATTGCTGGCCGAGGCGGTGCATTCACTGGCCGATACTGCCAATCAGGGTATGTTATACCTTGGCCTTCGCCGGTCACAGCGCGAAGCCGATCTCAATCACCATTTCGGCTATGGGCAGGAGCGCTACTTCTGGAACCTGGTTTCTGCCGTTACAATCTTTTTTCTCGGTTGCGTGTATACGATTATGCATGCAGTCGAGCAGTTGCGTCACGATCACACCCCTGAACTCTCCTGGATACCATTTCTGATTATCGGGTTTGCCTTTGTTGTTGAAGGTTACTCCTTCTTCGTGGCGCTTGTCGAATTCCGTCGCCAGGCGGAAGAGGCGGGGAAGTCGTTCCGAACCTACTTCGTCGAAACGCGTGATCCGACTACGTTGGCCGTGTTGATTGAAGATGCCGTTGCCGTATGTGGTCTGGTTCTGGCGCTGGTTGGCATGGGGCTGGCTGCCTGGACCGGCTCTGCTATATTTGATGGCATTGCTGCGATCTGCATTGGCCTGTTGATGGGTGGTTTAGCCTGGTTTCTGGCTGCAACCAATCGCAAATTCCTGCTTAATCGAAGCAATGATGAGGTGAACGATATTGCCACCAAGCTCTGGCAGGCGGATAAACAGGTGCAGCATGTCCAACGGGTAAACAGCATTGTACTCTCCCCTGATGATACCCTGCTGATGGCTGAGATTGAATTGCGTGAGGAGACGATCTTCTCCAGCATGAGTCAGGAGGAGATCAAACAGGCGGTTCGCTTTATGGGCAAGCTTGATGAAATCCGAAGAGCCCTGGAGGATGATGTCAGTCGCATTGCACCGGAAACCCAGCATATCTTTATCGAGTTCACGATCCCCAAGAAGCAAGCCGGTTAAAGCAATGGGTGCTGCTTTAATCGGCGCGATAGCATCAACGATGGGCATTACCTTTCCCTAAAACGAGTAGGGTGGTGCGGGGCTGGCAAATTGACTAACCTTGCAGCCTAAGCTTTAATATTAATTCTAATACTTCCTGGAGGAATGCATAATGAGTGTACTGGTTGGCCAGCAGGCCCCTGAATTTACCGCCGCTGCCGTGATGGCAGATGGTTCGATTAATGAGAGTTTTTCCCTCTCCGACTATGAAGGCAAGTACGTTGTTCTTTTCTTCTATCCACTGGACTTTACCTTTGTCTGCCCATCTGAGTTGATCGCATTCGATCATCGCATCAAGGAGTTCGAGGCTCGTGGCGTACAGGTTATCGGCTGTTCCGTTGATTCCCACTTCTCCCATGCTGCATGGCGTAACACAGCAGTCGCAGATGGTGGTATCGGCCCTGTAGCTTATCCGCTGGTGGCTGACCTGACCAAGACCATTGCTGCTGACTACGATGTGCTGATGGAGAACGAAGCGGTACTGGACGAAGATGGCGACATGATTCACCTGCTCGGTGGTACCATTGCACTGCGTGGCTCATTCCTGATCGACAAGGCCGGTGTTGTACAGCATCAGGTGGTTAATAACCTGCCACTGGGCCGTAATGTAGATGAGATGCTGCGCATGATTGATGCACTGCAGTTCACTGAAGAGCACGGCGAAGTATGTCCTGCCGGCTGGAACAAGGGCGACAAAGGCATGGTTCCTGATGCTGATGGTGTTGCGTCTTACCTGGCTTCCGAAGCAGACAAGCTCTAATTCAAACGAAGCGAGAAAAAAAGGCGGCTCAAATGAGCCGCCTTTTTTTTATTTTCAGAAGTTTTAATTCAACGGTTAGACGTGTTGGGAAACCAGATTCAGCCAGTAGCGGGTGAGTGTTTTACTGTAATCCGCCGCCCCTGCTGCTTCCAGTGCAACCAGTAGTTCATCCACATACTCTTCCGGAATATGGTAGATTGCTCCTGATGTTTCCCATGCATCATCCGACTGCATCAAGCGAAGGCCAACAATATCGTCAACATCAAACATTTGGCTGGATGATGAGTCATTGATGGTGATGGCTTCGGAGCCGTTGTCCGGATGGCGCTGCACGGTGAAGCTCTCATTCATTTTTACATCGCTGATCCGGTAGAGGTGCAACGGACGTTCCGCGAGTTGGCTTAGATAGCTGCGCTGCTCATCATCAAGGCCGATATCGGCATCAAGGATGAGTTGTAGGGGTCTGTTTTCGCCATCAAGACCATCAAGTTGTCCTTCGGCAACAAGGTCTTCGAGAAGGTTCACATCATGGATGCTGCGGATTCCGGGGTGCGCTGAGGCAATCCCTTTGCGCTGTTCCTCGCTCATGCTCTCCAGCCATACGTCGCCAACCCAGTTGTCGATCTCGTTCTTGTAGCTGCTATTCACCCAGCCAAGTGCAATCTGTATGCCGCGACGGCGGTTGGCGCGGCCAGCCCCCAGGCTTTTCTCTTTTGCCAGACAGCACTGTTTATATTTCTTTCCGCTGCCGCAGGGGCAAGGTTCATTTCGTTGGACTTTGCGAGCCACATTGTCTCCTGTTCATCTACCTGTATGGATTAATGCAGACACTCTAGAACATAAATAGGGTAGCTGTTAAGTGCGGGCATGCGTCCAAGGGTATAATTCGGCATGTCGTTTACTATTTATTTTCATTTGCAATTGGCATTGCCATCTCAAAACTCCATGCTATCTTTCCGGCCTGAAATTCCGGGGCTAGAAAAGTCCGGTTCATAACAACGGAAGGGTGACAGAGCTGGCCGAATGTACCGGTCTTGAAAACCGGCGTAGGGAAACCTACCGTGGGTTCGAATCCCACCCCTTCCGCCAGTTATTGCTGTGGCGTGCAACAAGTACGTTACATCGATGAGGAAAACAAAATGACCCAACGGAGAGATGGCTGAGTGGCCGAAAGCGCGCCCCTGCTAAGGGTGTATAGGCTTAAACCTATCGAGGGTTCGAATCCCTCTCTCTCCGCCATTTTGTTTGAGGCGGTTTAAATTGCATCGTACGGCTTTTTCACTGCTGCTTGTTTCCTGCGTGGCCCTGCTTCTTGCAGGCTGTGAGCAGGAGAAGGCGACTCAGATTGAGTGGCAAATGCCACTGGAGAAGCCGGAAGATCCGCACGCTGGCCAGAATAGTGAGGCTCTGCCTGAATGGGCTGTGTCGCAAACTGGTCAGGCGGAGTTGATCTGGCTTGAGAAGGCTACAACGCGTCGCTACTCCACAATTGTGGAAATGGGCGGCACTACAGAGCTTAATGGCTGGGGTATACAGCTGCTGGGTCTGGCCTCGGGATTGAGAGTTCAAAATAGGACTTTCCTGAACGATGAAAATGTGGATAATCCCGCCGCCTTCGTAGAGGTCAGTCGGGATGGTGAAGTTTACTACCGCGGTTGGCTTTATCAGAAATTTCCGGAGTTGTTCGGTATGGACGATCCGGCATGGAAAGTTTGGTTGAAAGGTATTACTCTTCGCCCGCTTTCGGAAACGAAGGATACAATTGGCTCCCTTAGCTCAGCTGGATAGAGCATCTGACTACGAATCAGAAGGCCGGGCGTTCGAATCGCTCAGGGAGCGCCATCTTAAAGGGCTCGCAGGAAACTGCGGGTCCTTTTTCTTTGCGGTTTGAGCGATTCTGTGGGCGGGTAGAATCAGAACTTATCTGTGTGTATTTGAGTCATTCCGACTAGCTAGAGTGCATTTGTTGAAATATTGTCTATAATGAATGTTCAGATGTTCATATTAAGGGGGATACAATGAAATATTTATTAATGATGTTTGTTGCTTTGGGTCTGACACTAGTCGGATGTTCTAGCGAAAAAGCGGAAGCACCTGCTCCGGCACCACAGGCTGAAGCACCTGTGGTTGATGAAACAGTGGTCTCTGAAGAGATCACCAAAGCTGTTGAAGATGCTTCAGCAGCAGTTGAAGAGGTTGCTGCTGATGCCGTCGATGCAGCTGCAGAAGTTGCGGCTGATGCAACTGCAGCAGGGGAGGCAATGATGGATGAAGCTGCAGCACCAGCGGCTCCAGCAGCGGCTCCTGAAGTACCAGCAGTGCCAGCCATGTGATTAAGCGGAGGCCGGGCGGTTTGAAGTGTCCATAGGCTTCCAGGTTCAATGAGTCCGCATGAAAGTGCGGGCTCATTTTTTTTACCCTGTTCATTTCTAAACCAGAAACTTGGTCTATAATAATAATTCAGGTACTCAATCAAGGGGGAATCAATGAAATATTTTCTGATCATGTGTATGGCTCTGGGTTTAACGATGACCGGATGCAAGGGCGAAAAAGAGAAGGCTCCCACGCCTGCGCCTGTCGTTCAGACCGAGGCAGAGGTTGATGCGGTTATTGTAGAAGATGAGGTCACGGTTGTTGAAGAGGTGGTTGTAGATGATTCTGTTACCACAGCGGAGGTTGTCTCATCCTTAGAGGCAGTAGTCGATGAGCCCGTTGTCGAAGCGGACTCAATGACAGGTGAGGTTGATGCAGCAGCGGATAAGGCAGCAGCGGATAAGGCAGCAGCGGATAAGGCAGCAGCGGATAAGGCAGCAGTGGATAAGGCAGCAGCGGATAAGGCAGCAGCGGATAAGGCAGCAGCGGATAAGGCAGCAGCAGATAAGGCAGCAGCAGATAAGGCAGCAGCAGATAAGGCAGCAGCAGATATGGCAGCAGCAGATAAGGCAGCAGCAGATAAGGCAGCAGCAGATAAGGCAGCAGCAGATAAGGCAGCAGCAGATAAGGCAGCAGCAGATAAGGCAGCAGCAGATAAGGCAGCAGCAGATAAGGCAGCAGCAAGCGCTGGAAATGCCACTGCGGGTGCAGGAAAAATTGGTAAGTGCAAGGCGTGCCACAGTTTTGATGCCGGCGGAAGTCATAAGGTTGGCCCTAACCTGTTTGCTGTTTATGGCAAAAAAGCAGGCAAGGCAGCCGGCTATAATTATGGAAGTGATCTCAAAGGCGCATCATTTATCTGGGATGAAAAGGCTCTGAGTTTATGGGTCTGTGACTCAAAATCCGCGATCAAAAGCCTGACTGGCAATAGTGGTGCGAAAACCAAGATGACTAAACAGAGTAAATGTGGTGTCGATGCACAGGATATTGCAGCCTATTTAAAAACCTTAAAGTAATAGCTATACACGATGAATGAAAAAGGGCTCCGTAAAGGGGCCCTTTTTATTATATCAAAATGATGAACTGTTATTCGGCGGGTTGGACTTTGTTGAGGCGAACACGCTGAATCCAGTCGCCACGCAGACTGAGAACCTCAACCTGAACATCGGCGATAATAAGGCAGAGTCTGCCTTCAGGGATATCACCAAGGATCTGAACAATCAGACCTCCAATGGTAATTGCACCATCTTCAGGAAGGTCGGTGTCCATGGCCTGATTGATGTCATGCAAGGCAACCGTTGCTGCAGTCACCATAGCCCCGTCCGGCTGCGGCCACATATCCAGTTGTGGCGGAACATCCGATTCGTCATGGATTTCACCGACAATCTCTTCAATGATATCTTCGAGCGTTACCAGCCCTTCAATGTCTCCGAACTCATCAACGACAACGGCCATATGCTGATGGTTGGTCTGAAAGTCGAATAGCTGGGCGAGAGCATTCTTGCTTGCCGGAATGTAGGAGGGGGTTTTCCAGATGAGTGAGTCGGAAAGCTTCTTGGTGTGGTCTTTGAGCTTCAGTAGATCGCGCAGGTGAACAATGCCGATCAGATTGTCCTGGTCGTTGAGGAAGACGGGATAACGGGAGTGAGGTGCGTTGGCGACTTTGCGCAGGGTTTTGCTGACGCTTAAGGAGCCATCCAGCAGATGGATGTTCGGACGCGGTGTCATCAATGCTTTTACCGCCACCTCATGAAGGGTGAGGCTATTGTTGAGCATCTGCTCCCGTGTCTGATCAAGCACGCCGGATTCGGCACTAATTCCGATCAGGCTGGCCAGCTCTTTGTGTGTCAGTGGGCTGTTCTCTTTTGCGGGCACCCGAAGGAGGCGTTTCAGCAAGACAATGATCGCATTCAGTACCTTAACCAGCGGCCCCAGAATCGTCTGGGTCAGGCTCATCAGTCCGGCAACCCGGCAGGCAATGGCTTCGGCATGAGCTACAGCGATGGTTTTGGGGAGGATTTCAGCGAATATCAATACAATTACGGTCATAACAACCGTGGCGTAGAGAATTCCAGCTTCACCGAATTCGGCAACAAAGAGTGCAGTGGCAAGTGCGGAAGCGGCAATATTAACGAAGTTATTGCCAAGCAAAATGGTGGAGAGCATGCGTTCCGGATGGTCAAGCAGTGCTTCAGCCTTTTTTGCTCCCTCATCACCCTGTTCCTGGCGCACGCGTAGTTTCGCCCGCCTGGCGCGGGTCAGTGCGGTTTCAGAACCGGAAAAGAATGCCGAGAGAAGCAGCAGGAAGACCAGAATTCCAACTGCAAACGAAAGTGATATGTCTGCGATAGCCATTATTGAGAGATCAGTTAATCCAGGAGTTGATCAGTTTGACGCCGAAATAGGCCAGGATAAACAGTACATACGCAGTTAAAACTGCGCGGCTGGCAATCCTTGTTGGCCAACTGGCCTGATTGCGCTTGATCAGCAGGATGATAAGGACGGCCAGGGTGAAAACAGCGAGAAGAACCTTGTGGCTGAACAGCGCAAAATGCTGGTACTGCACCCACTGCCAGAGCAGCCCGGTTATGATGCTGACAGCGATCAAGCCAGTTGCCACCTTGACCTGTGCAATCATGTGGCGTTCGATCTCAACCAGTGAGGGTAGTGCCTGAATCAGTTTGAAAGAGTGTTTTTTCTTCAGTGCCCGATCGAGCAGGATCTGCATTAGCGCATGGATGGCTGCCAGTGTCAGCACGGCATAAGAGATCAATGCGAGAAGCAGGTGACCTGTTTGCAATAGTGATGAGGTGTGTACCCAATTCGGAGCATGGGCCTCTGGAAGGATGGGGGTGAGAAGAAGCGGGATGGCGGTCAGCGGCAGAAGAAACAGCCCAAGCCCCTGAATGCCATGACGAAGAATGCCGAACGTATAAACCACCTGTACAATAAGTGTGAATACAGCCGTACTGGTGGCCAATGTGAAGTTAATACCTTCAGTTGTAACCGACTCAAGCAGGTGAATGGCCCAGACATTTGTTCCAATGGCAACGGCCATGAGGCTGGCAATTGTGCTCGCAATATTTGTATTTTTATGGTCATGGGGTTGTTTTGCATCACGCCAGAGCAAAGCAGCACCGATCAGAGTGATCAGGGCTGCGGCAAAAAACAGAATCGATGACGTCATTTCATTTCCTTAAAACGGGCACTTACGCATTTGAAATATGGATAAACCAGATGATAGCAGGGTTATATCCGATGAGTGGTGGCTGTGCAATGGGATTAACATCGGGGGGATGCTAACCAAGTTGACCGTGCCAGTAAAAGAGGGACAATCGGGAGAATGAAAGTTGGCCTGTTATTACTGGCTGCCGGCAGCGGTAGCCGATTTGGTGGTGAAGTTCCCAAGCAGTATGTTGAGGTGCTGGGTAAGCCGCTGCTTCTATATACGCTAGAGCATCTGGCGGCTGATGCCCGGATTGTGGTGGTACAGCCTGTTGTCTCTGAAGGTGACACCCGTTTTGAACAGCTGGTGAAGGGGCAGGATTATCCTTTCAGGTTGCTGGAGCCCGTAACCGGAGGTGCCGAGCGCTCGTTGTCAATGCAGCAGGGGTTAAAGGCACTTCCCGATGATGTTGAACTTGTGGCAGTGCACGATGCTGCCAGACCCTTGCCCAGTCCTGAGCTTCTGGCAGAGGTGCTCAGTGTGGCCGAACAATATGGTGCTGCTGTACCAGGGGTGGCGCTGACCGATACGGTGAAGCGGGTGGATGTCGATGGCCTGGTGCTCGAAACGCCGGATCGCAGCTTCTTGAGGGCAGTTCAGACACCGCAGGTGGCACGCAAAGCATGGTTTGAGAAAGCGCTGGAGATAGAGGCGGGTAGGCTTCATCTGCATACCGACGATGCCTCGCTGCTGGAAGCTGCCGGTTTTGAGGTTCATATCAGCCGGGGTGATATAAGGAACAGGAAAATCACCACGCCGGAAGATATGCACTGGCTGGAGTCGCAGCTGCTGGCGAGGGGGCTTTAACAGTGAAACTGAATATTCGAATTGGCCACGGATTTGATGTACATGCCTTTGCAGAAAATCGCCGTTTGGTGCTTGGTGGTGTGGATATCCCACATACGATGGGATTGCTCGGCCACTCCGATGCGGATGTGTTGATCCATGCTCTCTGTGATGCTTTGCTTGGAGCTGCCGGCATGGGAGATATTGGGCGCCACTTTCCAGACAGCGATGTACAATACAAGGATGCGGACAGCGCACTTCTTCTGGCGCATGTTGTAAAGCTGTTGGAAGCTGCAGGGTGGGGTATCGGTAATGTTGATATCACTGTGATGGCTCAGGTTCCCAAATTGGCACCTTTTGTTGCAGATATGAGAGTACGATTGGCCGAGCTTCTTCTGGTTGACCAGGGTGAGGTCAATATCAAGGCGACTACGACTGAGAAGCTGGGGTTTGTAGGGCGTAAAGAGGGTATTGCTTGTGAGGCGGTTGCCCTGATCTCCCGGTTATAAGGGGCTCTTAAAGCGGTTGAGAAAATACGCCTGTAGCCTATATGAATACTACGACTTAATCAGAGGTGCCTTAGCGTATTCGCGGAGTGAGCGTAATATCGCCTACGCCTGCAGCCACTGCTTCATTTATAATAACAAATTCAGTGCTGCTGTGACCAGCAGCGCTCTTCATAGGCTCTGGTAGAGCGAGTGGAGCATGGGCGAAGTTTTTGGCGTCGGTTTTTTCGGTGAGCGGAAAAGATCTGCTTTCCAGCACCAGGTCGGGCTGAAGGCTTGAATAGAAGGTAACCTCAATATCGGGATAGGGCATTCTGCTTGCCAGCAGGTTATTAATAGTGCCTGAAATCAGCATTACCCTGCTGTTGTCATCGCGAGTGATCCACTCAATGCGAACGCTTTTCGGGACAATCAGCCAGTCTTTCGCTCTGTTCTCCAGCGGCAGGTTGAAGCCAAGCAGTATGCCTCGCATCCAGCGGTTATCGAGCCATGCATCTCTCTGAGTCCAGATTCCGGCCGAAGTGATAAGGATGAGCAGAGTGAAAAGCCATGGCCAGATAGATGCTGTTTTTCGTGGCGGCGGACTGAATTCAGGCTGCTCCAATACCTCTATGCCGTCGGGCTGACTGGGTGCCTCTGATGTTTTTTCCTCTACAGCGTCAGGAGAAAACTCGGATCCGCACTGACTGCAGGTAACGCTCTCAAGTTTTATCTGAGCTTCAATGTTGTATGTCTTATGGCATTGCGGGCAAGATATTTGCATGCGCATATCTTGAGTACTAGGACTCTGTTTGTCAGCAACATGAAGAGAAGTAAGTGAAATCCGGGCAGCAAGATGAGTCTTCAATCAGGCAGGGTGACAGGGGGGCTGCGGCAAGCTACCGTTTCCACATGTCGCACGACCAACCCTTGATTCAGATGCAGCAACTCATGTTACGTTACCCTACGGGTAAGGTGGCCCTTTCAGGGCTCACTCTGGATATTGAACAGGGGCAGTTTGTCTACCTGATCGGAGAGAGTGGGGCGGGAAAATCCTCGCTGATGAAGATGCTTTATGGTGGAGTGCGCCCAAGCTCAGGCAAGTTGGCTGTGCAGCAGATAGATATGCGCGAAGCCAGCGAGGCAAAAATACGTAATATTCGGCAGCGTACCGGCATTATCTTTCAGGATCATAAGCTTCTTTTTGCGCGTACAGTATTTGAAAACGTGGCTCTTCCTCTTCGAGTTCAGGGCTGGAAAACCGAGCGCCTGATTCCGCGTGTACGTAAAGTGCTCGAATATGTTGGGCTGGAGGATCGCCTCTGGTCCTATCCGGAGGCGCTTTCAGGTGGTGAGCAGCAGCGCGTGGCTATTGCCCGCGCAATGACAGCCAACCCATCTATTATTCTTGCGGATGAACCGACAGGTAACCTCGATGTCGACACTGCAAGCAGGGTGCTCGACTATCTGATGGATCTGAACCGGCAGGGAACGACTGTTATCATGGCTACTCATGACCTACATCTTCTTGAGTCGCATCCTGGAAGGGTGATTCAGCTGCATGCTGGATCGCTGGCTGGGGGTGACATATGAAAAAGGGTGTTGCCACTGAAGTGATTCCTGAGAAGGTGAATCCGAGGCTTCCTGGAGGGTTTAACCTGCCTCCATTTGGCATTCATCAGACGTTGGCAGTGGTCATTGTCTGTATTGCTCTCTGGGCTGTAGGTGCTATCTGGCTGGGTGTGCAGGCGGCGAGCCAGTGGGTGGGTGGTTGGCAGGATGATATCCATATCCATGTTTACCTCGATGCTACCAAATCCAAGCAGGAAGCTGATTTAAAGGCGGCACTTGAAGGGATTCCACAGATATCCTCACTGCGTAAAATTTCGGCTGAGGAGGCTGCACGCTGGATGCAGGAGTGGCTGAATAATGCGGGCCTGAGCCAGAAGGAGTTGGTGGATCGGTTGCCGATCACATTTGAACTGTCCCTCAACGATGAGCAGGCTGAATTTCTCTTTGCTGATATTCGTGATGCCGCATCCCGCTATGGTGGAGAGGTAAACGAGGATGAAGTGAATATGGCACAGGCACATCAGTGGATTTCTCAGGCTGAATACCTTGCCTGGTTTGCCTCACTGATTTTGGCCATGGCCATGGCGCTAATCATCTCCAATACCCTGCGTATGATGCTGCTGGCACGTACTGATGAGATTCACCTGATGCGGTTAATGGGGGCCAAGGAGTGGTTTGTCCGTATGCCCTTTATTCTCGAAGGGGTGTTGCTTGGAGGCGTGGCTGGTCTGGCGGCCTGGATTCTGCTCTGGCCATTGGTGCTGGGTGCAGGGGAATGGCTGGAGATGTTGCAGGTTGATCTAAACAGCTGGTTGCTGTTGTTGCCTCTGCTGTTTGGTGGAGCACTGGTTGGTGCTTTTGGTGCAGTGGTAGCAACCACCCGGGTGGTTTCTAACGAGCAGGCGGGATAGAAATTTCGGAATTGACGAACCGCATTTATCGCATTATTGTGCGCGCCCATCGTCATTGGGGGATCGTCTAATGGTAGGACAGCGGTCTCTGACACCGTCAATCGTGGTTCGAGTCCACGTCCCCCAGCCAAACATAAAAAGGGTCCCTTGAGGGCCCTTTTTTTTGTTTACTCAGGAATCAAGAAAAGCTCCTTCCGGAGCTACTTAGAGCGAACCATTTCCACCAATAATAACGGCTCGTGCATGTATTTATGCTGTGCACTTTTAAGGCACATGAAGGCATGGCGTTTACCTTGCGACGATAGGGTCGTAGCCTTTGGGGATATGGAATCTCCTAACTGTCTAACTGGATATGGTGAGTCGATCTGTTTCGACTGCATATCAGTGAAGCTTCACAATCCAAGGTGCCAATCTATTCGACAAATCATCGAGGTGATTTTCAGTGTCTGAGACAATGGTTCTGGTCATCAACACAGGCAGCTCATCTATCAAGATGGCACTGGTGGATATGCCATCGGAGACGTTGCTGGCCGAGGGTGTGGCGCAACGGTTAGGTGAGTCGGGAGCGGAACTGACTTGGAAGATTTCGGGCGAAACAAGCCACTGTGATCTTGGTGGTGCAGAACACGACGCCGCCATGCAGCAGATGCTCAATGCGCTTTTTTGTAGAATAGATAAAGAGGGTGTCGCTGCTGTCGGGCACAGGGTTGTGCATGGCGGCGAACGATTTATTAAGCCGACCTTGCTGGATGGTTCAGTTATTACAGAGATTGAATCCTTGTCTCATCTTGCTCCGTTGCATAATCCGGCGAACCTTCTGGGTATCCGGGCGCTGATGAGCCGTTTGCCGGATCTTCCTCATATTGCTGTCTTTGATACAGCCTTTCATCATGCTATGCCGCTGCATGCTAGTCTCTATGCCGTGCCTTATAAGTGGTATAGCGAATATGGTGTGCGACGTTACGGCTTTCATGGCACCAGTCACCACTACGTTGGTCAGCAAGCTGCGGTGGTTCTTGGCCGTGAATTTGATAATTGTAATTTAATTACAGTGCACCTGGGTAATGGGTGCAGTGCCACGGCGATTGCGGGTGGGATCAGCATTGATACCACGATGGGTATGACGCCACTGGAAGGGTTGGTGATGGGCACCCGAAGCGGCAATGTGGATCCTGGATTGCACGAATTCATAGCCAGACAGAGCGGTGAATCGCTGGCTGCTATTACTCAAACGCTGAATCGAGAGTCGGGTCTTTTGGGTCTTTCCGGACGCAGTAATGATATGCGTACGCTGTTGGATGCAGCAGAAGCGGGGGATGAACGAGCCTCACTGGCTGTTGATATCTTCTGCTACCGCCTAGCAAAATCAATAGCGGGGCTTGCTGTCGCACTTGGTCATATTGATGCCATCGCTTTTACCGGGGGCATTGGTGAGCATGCAGCTGTTATTCGAGCCAGGACGGTGGCGCAGCTGGCTATTCTGGGCGGCGCACTTGATGCGGAAAGAAACAGACAGCATGGCAAGCTCTCTCAATGTTTTATCAGCAACTCTGAAGCTGCTCTCCCTGTTCTGGTTATTGCGACCAATGAGGAAAAAATGATCGCACGTTATGTATGCGAAGTTCTTAATCAAGAGGAAAAGATCACATGAGCCATGCATTTTTGCTTGTTTCTACCGGTGCTGGGGCAGGGCTTACAACTGTCAGTCTGGGCATGGTTCGTGCATTGGATCGGCTTGGTATTCGCGCAGGGTTTTGCAAGCCCGTAGCCCAGCTGCACGATAGTGATCATGGCCCCGAACGCTCTACTCAATTGTTTGAGCACATGACAAATATTAAAGCGCCTCAACCTATCAGTCTCAGGCGGGCAACCTCCTTGCTGGGGTCGGGCAGGGAAGGGTTGCTGATGGAAGAGGTCATCGCACTTTTTCAGCAGTGTGCCCGCCATACTGACGTGGTTATTGTCGAGGGTTTGGTGGCTGATGCGCATGCCGGCTATGCCACGCGCCTCAATACTGCGATAGCCCGTGCGCTGGATGCTGAGGTTATTCTGGTCGGCAAGCCGGAGCCAGACCTGGAAGAGTATATTGATATTGCGGCCAATGCGTTTAGCGGCGCCAATGGCACCGCATTGATCGCTACCATTCTTAATAAGGTGGGGGCACCCAGTGATGGGCAACCCACGCTGCAGGCAGATGTGTTGCAGACAAGCTCAGGCAATAGCGACGGCCTGGATATTTCGGATGCAATGTGCCAAAAGATGACCGGCAAACCATTTCATGTCGTCGGTTGTATTCCCTGGCAAAGCCAGCTGATTGCACCGCGCATGTGTGATATAGCTGCTTATCTTGATGCAAAAATACTACACGCGGGTTATTTGCAACAGCGCCGGGTGCAGCGCATGGAGCTGTGTGCCCGCACGCTGGCTAATACACTCAGTGTATATCAACCTCATACGCTGTTGGTGTTCCCGGGCGACCGGGAAGATGTTTTTGTTGCGGCATGTATGGCTGCTATGAATGGTGTGCGACTTGCGGGCATTCTTCTGACCGGTGGGTTGAGGCCCAGTTTCGGGGTAATGAACCTGTGCGAGCAAGCTATTCAGACCGGCATCCCCGTGCTACTGGTGGAGAGTAGCTCCTTTCAGACTGCAGCGAAGCTGTCACATATGCCTGCAGAGGTGGCGGTTGACGATTTTGACCTGATTGATCAGGCGGTGGACCATGTAGCCAACCACCTCGATGCGAATTGGCTTAAGGCACGCTGTGCGACTGAGCGCAAACCACGCCTGTCACCGGCGGCATTCCGTTATCAGCTGATTCAGAAGGCCTGTCAGGCAAGCCGTCGTATAGTGCTGCCCGAAGGTGAAGAGCCGCGCACGATTATGGCGGCATATCAATGTCAGCAGCGGCATATCGCCCAGTGTGTTTTGCTCGGTGATCCGGAAAAAATCCACCAGATCGCTTCTTCCCAAGGTATTAAGTTGAATGAAGAGATCATCATCATTGATCCAGTAACAGTGCGGCAGCGCTACATCGAACCGATGGTGGCACTGCGACAGCATAAGGGACTGACCAGTGAGATTGCCGAAGATCAGTTGCAGTCTCGCGTGGTGCTGGGGACGATGATGCTGGCTCTGGATGAGGTGGATGGGCTGGTTTCAGGTGCTCTGCATACGACAGCCAACACAGTACGACCAGCCTTTCAGCTGATTGGCACAAGCGAATCAGCCAAACTGGTTTCATCGATATTTTTCATGTGCCTTCCCGATCAGGTAGTGGTCTATGGTGATTGCGCCATTAACCCGGATCCGAACGCAGAAGAGTTGGCCGATATTGCCATTCAGAGCGCGGACTCGGCGAAACGCTTTGGGTTGGAGCCTAGAGTAGCGATGCTCAGTTACAGTACTGGCGAATCAGGGGCGGGGCTTGATGTCGAGAAGGTGCGGCAGGCCACCCAAATGGTTCGGCAGCGCAGGCCGGATCTGCTGGTTGACGGGCCGCTGCAATATGATGCGGCAGCTATTATTTCGGTCGGCAAGAGTAAGGCGCCTGCAAGTCAGGTTGCAGGCAAAGCCAATGTGTTCGTATTCCCCGACCTTAATACCGGCAACACCACCTATAAGGCAGTACAGCGCAGCGCTCATGTAGTCAGTGTCGGTCCGATGTTGCAGGGCCTTCGTAAGCCTGTAAATGACCTGTCTCGCGGTGCTTCTGTTGAAGATATTGTTTATACCATAGCCCTGACTGCTATTCAGGGCGGGGAAGGGCAGGTTTCTGGGTGATCTTTTTTCCGTTGTTCGGGGCTGTGAGGATGCATTTTCACTTGCTTTTTTTGGATGAGAGATGTATATTGTATTCGGAAGTTGTACTGGCGTTGTGGCTTATATGCTTGAGCCGATACGCAATGAACGGGAGCTTACCTATTCCGGCTGTGTGAATGCCTTTACAGGCGTACCTGATGTCGGGGTGCTGCGCCCACCTGAGCAAAAAGGGATCAGTCCATATAGGTCACAACGCCAGTGCAGTTGTTGAGAACTCCTCCAGGACCCGCTATTGGCGGGTCCTGTTTTTTTGTTCAGTAGAACAGAAGGGTTTCGTTTTAATGTGAACGATTTTTAATAAGCGGTTAACCGGTTCCTCAGGCTGATGGTGATATTTTTCATCCTGTCTGGCGCTACTCCTCCCTCCCCTCCCTAGTGTTTCGCGTCAGATATCAGGCCCCGACAACTGTCGGGGCCTTTTTCTTTTCTGAGGTATGATGTTTTCCTGCTTTCAGAAGATGACGATTCTCAGTCACTACCATCGATTCAGAGTTAATTATGAGGCAAGCCAGAAAAATACCTTGTGCGTTGCTGGGGGTCTGAGAATGCGGGTTTTTTGCCGTTGTTACTCATGTGAGTGATCTGTGGGTGCAGTCGTGGGGTGTAGTCCAGAAGTTTCGGGTGCATTCCATTGCAGTGGACTGGCTAATTTCCCGGTTGCAGGAAGTGGGTGATCAGGATCTATCAGCTTGATAGTACAGAAGATTTTTAACATCGAATAAGCAGCTATCTGCTGCTACACTCCCGCCAGATGATGTGTGTTCGGCGATGTGGATGGATGAATGTGATCCCGATTCTGGCGGTTGTTTTTTTTGCTGCCTGCAGTTCTGCATATGCAGAGGGCGCGAATGAACTGAAGGTTCTTGTTGATGATAAGGTTATCTATTGCGCCGCCAGCTTGAAAAATAGCGATGATGTTTTCTCCCATGCTTTGAATGATGGTATTTCAGTTGCCACGGTGTGGGATGTCCAGGTGGACAGGGCTCGCGATTACTGGTTGAACAAGAGTATAGCTGAAGTCACTGTGACACATCGGGTTGTACCCGATCTGTTGTCGCGAAGCTGGCTACTTGAGGATCAGGCCAGCGGCATCTCTCTTAGGGTATATTCAGTTTCAGAGGCGGTTCGCTTCCTTTCCAGTCTTGAGTATTTTCCAGTGCTTGATCGTAGCCTACTTGTTTCAGCCGCTCCGTACGTTATGCATGCATCGGTGGTGTTGTATATTGGTGAAGTGAATGAGACATGGTGGGGTAATCTTCTGAAGTCGGAACAGGCATCTATGCAGCAGGAGTTTACCCTGCCGTGAGGCAAATAGGCATGCTGCGGTTGATACCTTTGATTCTGGCGTTGGCGCTGTTGACGATTACCGTCATGTTATGGCCTGCCTCAGATGAAGAGGCGGTACTGCTTGCATGGGTCAATGTAGGGTTGATGCTGGCTCTGTCGCTGCTGCTGATTCAATATGGTATCAAGCTGGTCAGGGAGCGAAGAGAGCCTCCGCCAGGCTCTCGCTTGCGAGCCAAGCTTGTCATTGCTCTGGTCGGTATGCTTCTGATTCCATCGATGATGATTCAAATGGCTGCGAATCAGATGGTCGAACGAGGCATGGCTGTCTGGTTTGATGTGCGCGTAGATACGCTGCTGGATCGCGCCTTGAACCTGGCGCAGGGATTTTATGAGCGTGTTGAGAAGGACATGAAACGCAGCATGCTCAACTATATCAGTGATGCCACTTTAATCGCTGCTGCTTCCGGAAAGTTGGACCACCGTGTGGTTTCCACTTACTTGAGTGAGATCAGAGAGCTGGAGGGTTGGCAGAAGGCGGAGCTGTTCGACACCAATGAACTGCTGATCGGTGGCGTTCAATTGGGTGAGTTAAGTGCCCTGCAGGCTGAGCCTTTGAGTGATGTGGCAAAGCTGTCGATGCGGCTGGGCAGAGTGACAACTGAGCTGTTGACCCGTGATGGCGGAGAGGTAGCAGTTGGCTATGCTCCGATTGTGGGCTCTACAACTATAATTGGGCTGTTACGTGTGGAGATTCGTTTGCCCGCCGGCATGATCAAGAATGCCCGTGCAGTGGAGTCGGACTATCGCAGCTACCGGCAGCTTGAGCATAACCGTCAGAGTATTCGCGAGACATTTACCCATGTGATGCTGTTTGTAACCTTGCTGGTTGTTCTCGTGGCTGGCTTGGTGGGGCTGCTGTTTGCCCGCAGGTTAACGTCTCCGGTCGGAGATCTTGCTGACGCACTCAGGCGTGTGACGGAAGGTGACCTGAATGTTGTGATTTCTGAAACGTCCCGCGATGAACTTGGCTCTCTTGCTCACTCGTTTAATACCATGGTTAACCGCCTGAAAATGAATGTGGAGGCCATTGAGCAGGCACAGCAGGATCTAACCAAGGCTCTTGATAACAGCAGACAGCGCCAGTATGTGCTTGAGTCCCTGCTGGCGAACCTTCATACGGGCGTACTTCTTGTGGACGCTAACGGCCGGGTTAGGCTTCTCAATCAGGCAGTAAGGGAAATATTACAACTTCCGGATAACTGGATGCCCAGCGTTGATATTCTACAGGCCAGTAAAGGGAGCCTGCACGATATTGGCGAGTTTTATGCCGAACTCAGTCATCAGCAGGAGGACCATCTGCAGCGGGAGTTTGATATCGAACTATCCGAAGGCAGGAGTCTGCAGGTGTTGGCACGAGGGGCCCGACTGAGTGAAACCGGGTCAAGCGGGTTTTCGGGATATCTTCTGGTAATTGACGATATTTCAGAGCTTGCTGAGGCGCAGCGTAACAAGGCTTGGGCTGAGGTGGCGCGCCGTCTGGCTCATGAGATCAAGAACCCGTTAACTCCGATCAAACTCTCCGCAGAACGGTTGCAGCGGCGTTTCCGCACTCAGGTGGATGATGAGAAGGTCTTCGATGTCTGTACCCATGCGATTGTCACCCAGGTGGAGCGGCTGCAGCGTTTGATTGCCGACTTTTCAACACTGGCGAGAATGCCGCAGCCAAAAATACGTGAGGTGTCGGTTTGTTCGCTGTTGCAGGAGATGGATGAGCTGTTTAACAGTTACCATCGCCTTGATGTGACTCCATGTGATGCCGGATGGGTATGCTGCTGTGACCCCGATCAGGTGCGGCAGGTTTTGATTAACCTGGTGGATAACGCACTCACGGCAACGGAAGGGCGGGAGGGCAAGGTGGTTCGCCTCTATGCCCAGGTGTCTGAGCAGTGCGTAGAGTGGCATGTGGAAGATGATGGTGATGGAGTTGAAGCCTCATCGGCATCGCAGCTTTTTGAAGCTTACTACTCTACCAAGGCAAGTGGATCTGGACTGGGTCTGGCCATTGCCAGACGAATTGCCGAGGATCATGGTGGAAGCTTGAAGCTGGTTTCTGAGGCCACACCGACACGCTTTTGCCTGTGCCTGCCAAAATGCCGAGAACAGATGGAGGAGTCATGACCGCAAGAATCATGATTGTGGATGATGAGCAACCTATTCGCGATTCGCTTCAGGGGCTGTTTGAAGATGAAGATTATCTGGTGGTCTCCGCCGCCTCCGGTGAGGAGGCGATAGCCAGATTGCGAAAGCAAAGTGTTGATTGTGTGCTGCTTGATATCTGGATGCCGGGTATTGATGGGCTGGAGACGCTCAGCCGTATCCAGCAGGTCGATGCCAGCCTGCCGGTGATTATGATGAGCGGCCATGCCACCATTGATACGGCAGTTCGCGCCACCCGTTTGGGCGCATTTGATTTTGTTGAAAAGCCTCTCTCGTTTGATCGCCTGCTTATTCTCTCCCGCAATGCAATACAGAAGCGTCGCCTTGAGCAGGAGAACAGTGATCTAAAGCTGCAGGGTAAGGGGAACGGTCATCAAAGCCGCAGGCAACTGATTGGCAAAAGCGCAGCCATTACTGAGGTGAAAGCGTTGATCAAGAGGGTGGCCCTGTCGGACACGCCTGTTCTGATTTTGGGGGAGCATGGCACAGGCAAAGCAGTGGCGGCATCGCTTTTGCATGAGGCATCCAAGCGCAAGGATGGCCCATTTATTGAGGTAAACACGGCCAGTGTAGTGGCCAACCGCATGGATTCAGAGTTGTTTGGCCATGAGAAGGGCGCATTTGCCGGCGCGCTGCATTCACAACGTGGCCGCTTCGAGGCAGCCCACGGGGGGACGCTCTTTTTCGATGAGGTGGCGGAACTTAGTCTGAGTGCACAGGCTAAGATCTTACGTGTAATGCAGGACCGGGTGGTTCAACGGTTGGGAAACCCGACGCCGATGCCTGCCAATGTGCGTCTTCTTGCTGCCAGCTCCCGTGATCTGGAGCAGATACTTAAAGATGAACAGCTGCGGGAGGATTTTTACTATCGTCTGAACGTGGTTTCGATCCGCATACCATCTCTCAGGGAGCGAATCGAGGACATGCCGCTGCTTGTCGAAACGCTGGCAACTGAGCAGGCTAACGAATTGGGTGGAAAATCGGTGCGTTTTAGTTCAGCTGTTCTCAGTGAGCTAATGGCATACCATTGGCCCGGAAATGTTCGTGAATTACGCAATTATATCGAACGTTGTCATATACTGATGCCGGGAGAGGAGATGACCAGAGAGAATATGTTGCCACCGGATCAGTCAATTGCGCAGATATCCCATAAGGCTGCTTCGGCAAGAATATCTGTTGTCTTGCCCGGTGGTGATGCAGACAATTTTCATGAGGCACGAGAGCTCTTTGAGCGCACCTTCCTGTTGCAGAAGCTTGAGAAGCACGACTGGAATATCAGCCGAACTGCAACCGATATTGGCATGGAACGAAGCCAGTTGCATCGCAAGATCAAGTCGTTTGGATTGATGCCTCCAGAGAAGGAGCAGTTATGAATGTCATAATTCTTGGTGCTGGTGAGGTGGGATATCACATTGCCCACAGGCTGGCTACTGAGGGCAATAACGTTGCTGTTGTTGATCAGGATGAGGTTCGCCTGCAGGTGATTGCTGATGCAATGGATGTGAAAACGATCTGCGGTAAGGCTTCGCATCCGCGCATCCTTGAGGCGGCTGGAGCTGCAGATGCCGACCTGCTGATTGCTGTAACCACCAATGATGAGGTCAATATGCTGGCCTGCCAGGTGGCTCATTCGCTTTTTAAGGTCCCCACCAAACTAGCGCGTGTGCGCGAAGCAGATTATGCCCTGCATCGGGATCAACTGATTGGCAGGGATGACCTTCCTATTGATGTCATTATCTCACCAGAGGGAGAGGCAGCAAAGGTGGTCATGGGAAGTCTGAATGTCTCCAGTGCACTGGATGCCCGGGAATTTTTCGGTGGCTCAATTCAGTTGGTTGAGTTTGTGGTTAGGCCCAAGAGTCTTCTGGCCGGGCTGTCGCTAAAGGAGTTTCCTGAGGTGATGGGGGGGCTCGGCGTTTATGTTGTGGCTCACGAGCACAATGAAGGCTGGAGTGTGCCTAAGGGTGATACTGTGCTGCTGGCTGGCGACAGTATTTATGTGGCGGTTTCCCGCAAACAGCTTGATAAGCTGATGGAAACGCTCGATATGGCCTGCCACTCGCCTCTCGGGCGTAATATCATGATTGTTGGCGGTGGGCATATCGGCTTTATAGTGGCATCGGAGCTGGAAAAAGCAGGCGCGCTGGTTAAGTTGATCGAATACAATGCAGATCGGGCCGAGTGGCTTTCTGATCAGTTCAATAATGTCATAGTTATTCAGGGAGATGCGCTGGATCAGAAGCTTCTAGAGGAAGAGAATATCGATAAGATGGACGACTTCCTAGCCGTGACCAACGACGATGAAACCAATATTCTCAGCAGCCTAATTTCCAAGCGGTATGGGGTGCCGCATGTAGTAACATTGGTGAACCGCTCGATCTATACGCAACTTGTACGTCAGATCGGTCTCGATGTTACCGTTTCGCCCCGCCTCTCCACCGTGGCTTCAATTCTCAGTTTTGTGCGCAAGGGGCGTATTCACGGCATGGCCTCGATTGCCGATGGCAATCTGGAGGTCCTGGAAGCTGAAGCGCTGGAGACCAGTGCAATTCTTCATACGCCGCTCAAGGATCTGGCATTGCCGGATGATACCGTGATAGGGGCTATTCTTCGCGATGGTCAGATTATCGTTCCTAACGGCACTGTAGAGGTGGAGCCCCACGACCACGTTTTGATTGTGACAACGAGCACTTCCATACCAGCGGTCGAGAAATTGTTCGAAGTTCATCTCGAATTCTTTTAAGGCTGAACTATGCATCCTAAAGGAGTGATCTGGACGATAGGTATTCTTGTTGCCCTCTACGGCGGCAGTATGATGGTACCTGCACTGGTTGCCCTCTATTACGGGGCTGGTCATGCAGCTGAGTTTCTGGAGGCGGGTTCCATCGTGATACTTTTCGGGGCCTCCATGGTTCGTTACGGTGGCAGTGCACCCAAAAAGTTAAGTCATCGCGACGGTTTTCTGATTGTTGCACTGGCATGGTTGATTCTTTCCCTGCTGGGGGCGGTGCCGTTCTGGACGACCGGCACACTGCCATCAGTGGTCGATGCTATGTTTGAGTCGGCTTCCGGCCTGACAACGACCGGTGCGACTGTACTTAGCGGTTTGGATGACCTTCCGCGCTCCATTCTGTTCTGGCGCTCCATGCAGGAGTGGCTGGGCGGTATGGGTATCATCGTTCTGGCCGTGGCCGTAATGCCGCTGCTGGGCGTGGGTGGCATGCAGCTGTTCAAGGCAGAAACTCCGGGGCCGGTGAAGGATAAGTTGACGGCACGGGTGACTGAAACAGCCAAACTTCTCTGGTATCTCTACCTTGGCCTGACCATCGTATGTGCTCTCTCCTACTGGCTGGCCGGTATGACACCGTTTGATGCAATCAATCATGCCATGTGTACTGTGGCGATCGGTGGCTTCTCAACCCATGATGCAAGCTTTGGTTTCTATCACGGTATACCACTGCAGCTAGTCGCGGTCTTTTTTATGATTTTTGCTGGTATCAACTTCACACTGCATTTTGCTGCCGCTCTGCATGGATTTTCTTTGCGCACCTACCTGCAGGATGAGGAGTTCAAGACCTACATCCTCTGGATTACTGTCATGCTGATCATCATTGGCGGTATGATCGGCTGGACAGGGCAGGATGAGGCAATCCATGTGGTCTTCAATGTCGTTTCCATTGCTACAACGACTGGTTTTGCAGTGAGTGATTACAGCCTCTGGCCACCGGGTGCAATTATGCTGCTGACGATGACAATGTTTGTCGGTGCCTGTGCCGGTTCTACCGGTGGTGGCATGAAGGTTGTGCGTATCCTGCTGCTGTTTCGTCAGGGTATGCGTGAAATTCGACGCCTGGTGCACCCGCACGGCGTGATTCACGTTAAGATGGGTAACCATCGCATCTCTTCCAAGGTGACTGAGGCGCTGTGGGGCTTTGCCGTGCTGTTTATCGTCTGTTACATCATTATTGCCACACTGCTTGCCTTTACAGGTGTGGATATTGTCACCTCCTTTACTGCTGCGGCTGCCTGTATTACCAATACCGGGCCGGGCTTTGGTGAGGTGGGGCCTGCCAGTACCTATGCAGACCTTCCCGAAATGGCCAAGGGCGTTCTTATTTTCGGCATGATTCTCGGGCGTCTGGAGATTTATACGTTCTTCGTGATGCTGGTACCTGAGTTCTGGCGCGATTAGTTGCAGGGCCTGAACGTTTCCAAATTTAGTTGATAGAGGTTGTTATGATTGAGATTTCAGTAAAGGCAGGGCATGCACACAAACAGCGTGATGATGCTGTGATTATTCCTCTTCTTGAGGGACGTAAGCTGACTGAATCGGGGAAAACCCTGCAACAGGAAACAGGTAAGACGCTGCCATCATTCCTGCGTAAGTTTGATCTTAGTGGAAAGTTCGGGGAACTGGCTACGCTGTATGATGTCGAAGGCACCTTTAGCCAGCGTGTTGTGCTGTTGGGGGTAGGTGATGAGAAGAAGCTGAGCCTGCAGAAGCTCAGGGCACTGGCAGCCAAGGTGGCGCGTGAGCTCGATAAAAGCGGGGCGCGTGATGTCTCCTTTTATCTGCCTGAACTGATGGTGCGTGGAACCGTTATTGCAGAGCGCGTGCAGGCCATTGCAGAGGGGATATGGCTTGGTCTATACAGCTTTGAGAAGTACAAGAGCAAAAAAGAGGAGGACAAACGGGCGCTGCGCTCGGTAACCATTATGGTGGCCTCTCGCAGGGATCTGGATGATGCAGGTGCTGCAGTATCACGGGCGCGGGCTGTTGCTGTTGGAACAAATTTTGCCCGTGACCTTGCCAATGAGCCGGGCAATGTCTGCACACCTGAATTTCTCGGTGATCAGGCGGCAGCACTGAGCCACAAGAAACTGAAAGTGACGGTGATGGACAAGGCCGCGATAGAGGTGGCGGGGTTCACTGCGCTGCTGGCAGTCAATCAGGGCTCTGCAAAAGAGCCACGTTTTATCGTGCTGGAATACAACGGTGGCAAAAAATCGGAAGCGCCTGTCGCATTGGTTGGCAAGGGACTCACATTTGATGCGGGCGGCATCTCGATTAAGCCCGGAGCACAGATGGATGAGATGAAGTTCGATATGTGTGGTTCAGCTACTGTATTGGGCATCTTCAGGTCGATAACGGAGCTGGACCTGCCGATCAACCTTCTTGGAGTAATTCCTGCCACAGAGAACCTGCTGGGTGCGGCAGCTTATAAACCGGGCGATATCATTACCAGTTACAAAGGAATTACCATCGAAGTACTGAATACCGATGCTGAAGGCCGTATCATTCTTTCCGATGCACTTGCCTATGCCGCTGAGAGAAAGCCTGCCGAAATTATCGATTTTGCCACACTCACAGGTGCCTGTGTCATTGCGCTGGGAGGGCAGGCGTCGGGATTGCTGGGGACCGGTGAGAAGCTGAAAAAATCCCTCATGTTATCGGGCGACTATACCTACGACAGGGTGTGGGAGCTGCCGATGTTTGAGGAGTACCAAGAGCAGATCAAGTCTGAAATCGCCGATATCAAGAATATCGGAGGTCGCGAGGCGGGCACGATCACGGCTGCCTGCTTTCTCTCCCGTTTTGTCGATGATATCCCGTGGGCACATCTCGATATTGCAGGTACGGCCTGGAACATGAAGGGGACCGATATTTCCGCTAAGGGCGCGACCGGAGCAGGCGTGCGGCTTGTGGTTGATTATCTATCTAGGAAGCCTTGTTAAGGCATCATTTGTCCCATATTTGTAGAAAACCTTGCCATTGATGTGGAACTTTTCCTATAAGGCTGCTGTGCTCCTTTCGAACATGATGAAATAAAAGGCCCCTGTCTTTCAGTTTGTTGCTGTTTCAGCTAAAGCAACGAAGGGTCGAACTATGATGCGCTAGTTCACAGGTTTTGGAGTGGTCGGCTGGCACAGAGGGGTGAACTTTGTCATCAACCAGTAAAGGCATTAGGTGAACATCGGTGACTTTAGGAGAGTCTCCATTTTTTTGGTTAATTCGAAGGGCAGGCCAGAAGTCAGGAAGTGGAGTCGAACAGCTGATTTTACAAATGTTTCACAGTAAGAATCTGGTGTGTATAGTCGCTTTGGGATTGTGGAACGCAGGCGTAGTGAATATGGTCATAATGTATGACTGTGTAGCTTGTTGGAAGGGAGTGGCTAGTGAACACGAATAAACTGAAAGGCCGTTATCTTGAAGTAACTGTCAAGCTAATGAACGGGGAGGGCCTTGATGGCTACCTGCTCGGGTTTTCTCCAATCATGAAGAAACTCCTTTTCTTTCTAGAGGCGGGAAAAGCTGAAGAGGGACGTAAGCTCAATGCAAAGGATATTGTCTATATTGGTTTCAAGAGCGCCAAGACCGGCATAGCTGATCGTCCATCAAAGTTGCTGCATATGGATGAGTTAAAGGTAGTTACCATGACTTCGGAGTCATTCAGTGTGCTTGCGCAAGCACCAGCAACGCATGCACCGGGCTTTTTTGCTATTGGCAAGGATAACGACTTTCCCTTTGAACGTATTTTCTTCTATTCCCATGGAGTTCGCCTGCAGGAGAGTCCCGAGCGACTGGGCGACCTTCTCGTTGATCAGGATATTATCTCAGCAAAAGATATTGAGGTGGCACTGGAACTTCAGACACAGGCGCTGCTGCCTCTGGGGACCATTCTGAAAGGGCATGGTAAGCTCAAGGATGAGGATATGGACCAGTTTCTGTCCGAGCAGCGTAGTCGTGACATGAGGCTTGGGGATCTGCTGGTTGATCAGGATCTGGTAACGACTGAGGATATTGATCAGGCGCTGGAAGAGCAGGCCGAGAGCCAAAAGGATAGCAAGGTGGAGGTGCCGCTTGGCCACATCCTGTTGAACAAGGGCAAGGTGAAAGATGTCGACATTGATTCGGCGCTTCTGATCCAGAGTCGCCGTAGAATGCGGCTGGGAGAACTGCTGATCGAGGCCAAGCTGATCACAGAACAGGATCTTCAGTATGCGCTTGAGGAGCAGAAGGTTCGCGGCCAACGTATTGGTGAGGTTTTGCTCAGTACGGAGATCATTACCGAAGATCAACTTCTCGAGGCGCTTGCCAAGAAATTCCGTCTGCCAACGCTCAATCTGGATGAATACGAGATCAACCCTATGGCGAGTGTCGAAGTTGGCCGTGCAACCATTGAGAAGTACAGGATTGTGCCAATCGATACGGACAAGCGATCACTGACTATTGCGCTTGCAGATCCGATGGGGCTGGAGGCATTTGACGGCATCAGCTTCACGACTGGAAAGAAGGTGCATGAGGTGCTGGTTAAAACCTCGCAGTTGAACTCCCATCTTGAGAAGCTTTTGCAGGAAGAGATCATGGAGGATGATCTTGCCTGCGAGTTCCTGCATCACGAGGACCTTGAAGAAGAGGAGCCATTCAATGAGATGCAGATTGCACAGTCGGCTGAGGATGCGCCGATTGTCCGGCTGGTGAACCGAATTATCCGCAACGGTCTGAGTAAGAAGGTGTCCGATATCCATATTTTGCCACAGGCTAAGAAGATTACGGTGGCTTATCGCAAGAACGGCGAGCTGATTGCCGAAAATGCCCTGGACAAGAGCCTGCACCGCCAGATTTCTGCGCGTATCAAGATACTTTCCGATATGGACATCTCAGAGCAGCGACTGCCGCAGGATGGGCGCCTGCTTCTCAGGGAGGGCAAGCATACCTACGAGTTCCGCGTCTCCTGTATCCCCAATACCTTCGGGGAGTCGCTGGTACTGCGTGTCCTGAGCAAAGATGTGGCGGTTGATCTCGATACACTGGGCCTGCGTGAGCCGGACATGAAGCAGCTCTCGCTGATGTCGCGTAAACCATTCGGCCTAATTCTGGTGACCGGTCCAACGGGTTCCGGTAAGTCGACCACGCTGTTTGCTGTTTTAAAGTCGATTTCCCATCTTCCTGCTCATATTCTCACCATTGAGGATCCGGTGGAGTCGGAAATTCCCGGTGCTAACCAGATTCAGGTGCACCAGAAGATCGGCATGACCTTTGCGCGCATTCTGCGCAATGTGCTGCGTCACGATCCCGACATCATCATGATTGGTGAGATGCGCGATACGGAAACGGCTGAAATCGGTATCGAAGCAGCCCTGACCGGTCACCTGATGTTCTCCACGCTGCATACCAATTCGGCTGTGGACACCATTATCCGCCTCAATGATCTAGGTATTCCCAACTATCTTATTGCTCCTGCTCTTCTGGGTATTATCAGCCAGAACCTGCTAAAGAAGCTCTGCCCTGACTGCCGGCGCCCGATTGATAAGAGTGATCCATCCTTCACGATGATTCGTGACCTCGGGCTGGAGGTGCCGGAAAACCTCTATGAGAAGGTGGGTTGCGATAAGTGCGAGCAGAGCGGTTATGTCGGCAGGGTGATGCTCTACGAGTTTCTCGTGGTCAACGATAAGATTCGCCAGGCTATTCACACGGGGAAAAGCGGAGGTGAACTACAGGAGATTGCCGTTGCGAATGGTCTGCAGCCAAAATCTCTACATGCCTTGAAAATGGCGGCTGATGGTGAGATCGACCATCACGACTTCATCTACTCGTTGATGTAAACGCTGTTTTGCTCCAGATATGTAGAATCCGCAACAGCAGATGAGTAGTGTCGCTCCCATGCAGGCTGTGACCGACTCCCATACCCTTTTTCGACTGATCAACGATGCTCATTCTCCCGTGGGTGACCTCTTTTTCGGCATTGTAAGTGGACTCGGGGATGGATTGGTGATCGCGCTGCTTGCCTCGCTTTTGATGCTGTTTCGCCTGCGTCTTGGCATGGTCGCCCTGATTGGCTATCTCGCATCCGGGCTGATTGCCCAGATCTTCAAACGCCTTTTTGATATGCCGCGTCCTCCTGCAGTGCTGGAGAATGTACATGTGCTGGGGTCCGCATTCACCTCTCACAGCTTTCCCTCCGGGCACGCCACCTCTGATGGCGTGCTTGTACTGATTCCTTTCCTTTTATGGTCACTTAAAGACTGGCGCAGCTGGTCTGTTGCAGGACTGTTCGTGCTTGCTGCCATCGGTCGCGTTTACGGTGGCGTTCATTTTCCGATCGATGTGGTGGCGGGGCTAACTATTGGCATCACAACAACCTGGCTGCTCTGGCTCTGGTCGGAGAAGTGGCCGGTTGAGCAGTGGCTGAAGTCGGCATGGTCGTGGAAGATTCCGGCTATGATTGTAATCGGCGAAGCGGCGGCATTGGGGCTGGGTTATAAGATGCAGCCCTCAACTGCGCAATCGCTGGCGCTGGTGCTGCCAGTGGCTGCACTGATTATTTTGATGCGCAGCTGGAAGGAGCGCTCATGAGTGTTGATATGCAGGTGCATTTCGAACTGCTGGAGAAGCCCGACCGGGTCGAGGGGATCGCTCGCCTGCTGCTTCGGCGCGGACGACTTACGCCGCATATGCTCGTGCTCTGCCCCGATGCTGGTTTTGCTGCCCAACTGCATGAGCGGCTGTGGACGGTGCATCCCGAATCATTTCTGGCCAACGGTATTGCCGGTGCCGATAGCCAGGCCAATGCGATGCAGCCTATCCTTCTATCCACCGATATCGTACGTGATAACAGCCCTGAAGTGCTGATTAATGGTGGCCTTGAGATTCCAACCGACATCTCAGGGTTTGCCCATCTGGTTGATTTTGTCGATGGCTGGGATGAGTCTCTGAAACAGGCGGCACGGGAGCGATTCCGTACCTACCGGCAGATGGGACTGGATCCAAAATATCTGGGGGTGAAGTCATGAGTGAATCAGAGCACGATACTGAACGCAGGGAATACCATCGCCATCCGGTGGATGTGCCGATTCAGATATTTCCCCAGAAAGAGCCGGTCGAACGCGTGCCATTGCATGACCTGAGTGAGGGCGGTCTTGCCTTTCATACCAATGTTTATATTGAGAAGGATGCAGTGCTTAAGGTTAGGATTCCCTTTATTAAGCCCCGGCTCGAAGCGCTCTGCGTTGTCTGCTGGCGTCGGGTATCCAAGGGTGCCGGCTTGTTTGAAGTCGGTGTGAAGTTTCTCAGCGAGGAGGCCTCATTCCGGGTCAAGATGGTAGAGCAGGTCTGCAGTATCAAGAACTACCAGCTACAGCAGGCGCAGAAGGGGCGTAACCTCACATTCGAGGAGGCTGCAATCGAGTGGGTTGACCGTTTTGCCGAGGGTTTTGGAAGCTCCTGAATGAGTCATTTTTCTGCTGCCACATTCTCTTTTCTCGAAGCGTTGGCTGAGAACAACAATCGCGACTGGTTTGCCGACAATAAACAGCAGTACGAAGACCTGGTACGTACTCCGGCTCTCGAATTTATCGAAGCGGTAGGGGAGCGGTTGCCAGAGATTTCCCCCAATTTTAGAGCCGATGCCCGCAAGATGGGTGGCTCGCTGATGCGTGTTTATCGTGACAGCCGCTTCTCCAAAGACAAAACACCCTACAAAACCAACATCGGCATCCAGTTTCGCCATGAAGCGGGCAAGGATGTACACGCGCCGGGTTATTATCTTCATATCAGCGCTGCTGATTGTTTTATCGGCGTTGGCACATGGCATCCGCCAGCCGATGCCCTGTTCAAAATCCGTGATTTGATGGCCAATGATCCCGATCTCTGGCTGGCAGCACGAGATGATGCCCAGTTCAGCCGCTGGTTCCGGCTGGCCGGTGATAGCCTCAAAACTGCACCGCGCGGTTTTGATAAGACCCATCCGGTGATCGAAGATATTAAACGCAAGGATTTCATCGGCCTTAGCGATATTGCTCCGGCCCTGATCGAGCAGGAAGAACTCGCTGAAATCGCCTGCGACTATTTTGCAGCAGGCCGCTCATTGATGCGGTTCCTATGCAAAGCCCAGCGCGTTCCATTTTAGGGCGGACATTCACAGGTTGCCCGATGGGTGGCAGGACGTAGGATGGCGAGCCAATCTGTAACCAGCACCGAGGATTTTCCCCATGAGCCAGCACGAGCTTGCTAAAATTTATGACCCGCAGGCAGTTGAACCTGCCATTAACGAACAGTGGCTGAGTTCGGATGCATTCCGTCCGAAAGCTGATGGCGACGATGCATACTGCATCGTGATTCCTCCACCGAATGTGACCGGCAGTCTGCACATGGGCCATGCATTCACCTTTACTATTCAGGATATGCTGATTCGCTGGCAGCGGATGAAAGGTAAATCAGTACTTTGGCAGCCGGGTACCGACCATGCCGGCATTGCAACGCAGATGGTGGTTGAGCGTATTCTTGATAAAGAGGGGGTTCATCGCCGGGATTTGGGCCGTGAGCGTTTTCTTGATCGTGTTTGGGAGTGGAAAGAGGAGTCAGGCGGCACAATTGTCTCACAGCTTAAACGCCTTGGTGCTTCGTGTGACTGGAGCCGTGAGCGTTTCACCCTTGATGAAGGGCTCTCTGATGCCGTTCGTGAAGTCTTTGTCCGTCTCTATGAAGAGGGATTGATCTATCGCGGTAAACGTCTGGTTAACTGGGACCCGGTACTTGAGACCGCCGTTTCCGATCTTGAGGTTGAACACGAAGAGGAGCAGGGCCATTTCTGGCATATCCAGTATCCGCATGCCGATGACCCATCCAAACATGTGATTGTTGCTACCACACGCCCTGAAACCATGCTGGGCGATGGTGCGGTTGCGGTTCACCCTTCTGATGAGCGTTATAAGGATCTGATTGGTAAGCAGCTCATCCTGCCACTCTGCAATCGTACGATTCCGGTGATTGCCGATGAGTATGTTGATCCCGAATTTGGCACAGGCTGTGTGAAAATTACACCTGCACACGATTTTAACGATTACGATGTCGGTAAGCGCCATAACCTTCCACTGCTGAATATCTTCACCAACCGTGCCCATATTGCTGAGGAAGATTTCATCCCTGAACAGTATCACGGCCTGGATCGATATGAGGCGCGTGAGCGTATGGTCGCCGATCTGGAAGCTGAAGGGCTGCTTTATAAGATCGAAGATCATCAGCATAAAGTGGGTCGCGGTGACCGTTCACATGCAGTGATCGAGCCTTACCTGACCGATCAGTGGTATGTGGACATCAAACCACTGGCTGAGCCTGCCATTAAGGCAGTGGAAGATGGCGATATCAAGTTTGTGCCGCAGCATTGGGAAAAAACCTATTTTGAATGGATGCGAAATATTCAGGACTGGTGCATCTCCCGTCAGCTCTGGTGGGGTCATCGTATTCCTGCCTGGTACTGCAGTGATTGCGACCATATCTCGGTAAGCCGTGAAACCGTGGAGTGCTGTGGCGGATGTGGCTCCAAAAACATCCGTCAGGATGAGGATGTGCTCGACACATGGTTCTCTTCAGGTCTGTGGCCATTCTCAACCCTTGGCTGGCCTGAGAAGACCAAAGAGATGGAAGATTTCTACTCCACCAACGTACTGGTCACCGGTTTTGATATCATCTTCTTCTGGGTTGCCCGCATGATCATGATGGGCATGAAATTCACCGGTAAGGTTCCCTTTAAAGATATCTATATTCATGCGCTGATTCGTGATGCGCAGGGGCAGAAGATGTCCAAGTCCAAGGGCAATGTGATTGACCCTTTGGCTATTATTGCTGATTTCGGTGCCGATGCCCTGCGCTTTACTCTGGCGCATATGGCGACACCGGGTCGCGATGTGAAACTGGATATCAAGCGCATCGAATCCAACCGTAACTTCATGAACAAGATCTGGAATGCGGCGCGTTTTGTCTTTATGAACCGAGGCGACGCCAAACCGGATGCTTCGATTGAGCCGACACTGGATGTGAACCGCTGGATTCTCAGTGAGTTGGATGCTTGTGCAGTTGATGTTGAGAAGGCACTGACTGACTACCGCTTTAATGAGGCGGCTGGCACTCTGTACAACTTCATCTGGGGCAGCTACTGCGACTGGTATGTGGAAGCGGCCAAGGTGGCACTCTACGGGGATGATGAGGCTGCAAAAGCTGAAACCCAAGTCGTTATGCTGACAGCACTTGATGGCTGGTTGCGTCTGCTGCATCCAATCTGCCCATTCATCACTGAAACCCTGTTCCAGGAGCTGCATGGTGCTGATGCGAGATTGGTGACAGATGATTGGACTCAGAGTTATGCGACTGATGCACAGGCCGTATCACGCATCAATCGTGTGATGGATGTGGTCTCTGCGATTCGTTCGGTACGCGGTGAGATGAATGTAGCTCCGGGTAAACGCATTGATGCAATCATTGCCTGTGGTCCTGAGGTTCAGGCGGATCTACTCGCCGAGAAGAAGCTGCTTATGAGTCTGGCCAGACTTGAGTCAGTTGCATGGCAGGATGCTGATACAGAGGTGGATGGTGCTGCCGTGGCTCCATTGGTTGGTGCCAAGGTCTATCTGCCGCTGGCAGGCCTAATCAATGTTGATGAGGAGACCGCACGCCTTAACAAGAACATCGCCAGGCTCAATAAGGATATTACGATGAACGAAGGCAAACTTGCCAATCCGAAGTTCTGCGGCAGTGCACCGGAGGCCGTTGTGGCCAAGGTTCGCAGCGACCTTGAAGAGGCCAAAGCCAAACGTGAAGAGATGTCGGCTGCGATCAAACGTTTGAGTACGCTCTGACAACAGACTGAAAGTTGTTAATATTTAAAGAGGAGGCTTTGGCCTCCTCTTTTTTTTTGTCTGAGAATAGCAGCTTGGAAGTAGGGCTGATTACTTATCGATAGAATCAAGTCTGGCACGAGTTATGCGATATATAAGAGTAAGAAAACGGGAGGATAAAAATATAGCATAACAGGAGTTGCACATGGATGGCATTCGGGCAAAAAAAATTGCAGATCGATTTTCAGGGAATCAGAATTTTATCGTAAATACATTTTCTGAAGGTCTATTGGTTCACCATCATCGACATACACACTATTTTGTGCGTGAGTCATGTTTCTGGGCCTATGTTTACAAACAGGCGGGCCTGCCTGTTGGACACTGTTGATTTCCCTGCACTCACTGATCCAAACACGGCAGCGCGATGGTGATGATCAGTCCGCTCTCTTTGTGGTTGGCTGCACTTATGTCGCCATCGTGGAGTTCAATGGCATCTCTGGCGATGGCCAGTCCAAGCCCATAACCTGAGCTTCCAGAGTGCCGTTCACGCGCCTCTGAGCCACGCACAAATGGCTCGAACAGTTTCGCCAGTATCGCCTCATCCGCACCGCTGCCAAAATCTCGAACCTCAATCTTTATCTGTTCACCGGACCTAGTTAGAGAGACCTCGACACCACTGCCGACAGGCGTATGCCTGATCGCATTGCGGATGACATTGTCCAGCGCGCGAGAGATCCATAAATGATCGCCTGAAATCCGGCAGGCCACTTGTTCAGTTATTCTAATGGTTTTGTCTTGCGCTTCGGCTTCGAATGCCGCATCTGCAACAATCTCATCCACGATTTCGTCCAGCTGCAGTGGCTGGCGCTGAATCTCAACCGCGCCCTGTTCGATTCGGGCCAGCGTCAACACCTCGCTAATCAGTTCATTGAGCAGGTTTGCCTCTTTTTCAATGCGGTTAAGCTCTTCCTGAGCACTCTTTCCAGCGGCACTCCTCGCCAGTTCAAGCCCTACATGCAGTCGCGCTAGGGGTGAACGTAGCTCATGGGAGATATCGCGCAGCAGCTGTTTGTGGCTACTGATCAGGGATTCCAGCTGCACGGCCATTTTATCGATGCTGCATGCCAACGCACCCAGCTCATCTTTGCGGGATGCCACGTATGGGTCTGTTCGTGCATTTAGCGAGCCCGCACCGAGCTGTTCGGTGGTTTTCTGAAGTATGCGGATCGGGCGGGTAAACATGCGTGTCAGCAGCCAGCTGATCAGCGCGATGGCAAGCAGCGCAACGGTAAGTCGCACAACAAGGGATTGCCTGACGCTGTGTTGTATGCTTTCAGGTTGCAGGCGCGTGAACGCAGCCCAGTAATAGGTTTCTCCCTGATAGCTCACAGGCAGTGCAACGGCCAACAGAGGCGGGTTTACCACTTCGATTTTCCCCTGCTGCTTGATGACCTGTTGGGAAAGTTCCTGCAGTTCGGGAGGCAGCGATCGCATATGGAGGTTGTTACCCTGTTTATCAAGCAGACGCCCATGAATGTGCTGGTCTCTTCTCAAGGTATGGCGTTGCCACTGACGGTAGGCTTCGAGGCCTCCATCGCGGTAGAGGGCTGCAGCCGTTTCAGCTGGCGCTGCCAGTGCTGCCATCTGCAGTTCGATTGAACGGTTCTCCTCCAGCCATTTCTGGCTTAGCCAGCCGGAAATGGCAGCTGTCAAAACCAATGTTGCCAACAGCAACAGGAATACCTTCCAGAACAGACGCATGTTTTAGCTCCTATTCAACGGGGACAAACAGCCAGCCGACACCACGTACGGTTTTGATGCGTGGTTCGTCATTGGCCAGTGGTGAAAGCTTTTTACGAAGATGGCCGATATGAACATCGAGCGTGCGGTCGAATGGTCCATAGTGCTTACTCAGGGCTATCTTGCTCAGCTCCTGTTTCGAGACCACTTCACCGGCCTTCTCCATCAGTGCCACGAGGATGTTGTACTCGGTGGCGGTCAGGTCCAGTGCGACACCGGACTCTGAAAGGGTGCGGGATTGCGGTTGCCATTCGATATTGCCGAAACGGCTGGTTGTATGGCTCCTCTGTTCGGGCTGCTGTTCGGTTCTGCGCAATATGGCCCGTATTCTGGCTGCCAGTTCACGCGGATTGCATGGTTTGGGAAGGTAGTCGTCCGCTCCGAGTTCTAGGCCGATGATGCGATCCACCTCCTCGCCCCGGCCGGTCAGCATGATTACCGGGACCTGGCTGAAGCCGCGCAGTTCGCGCAGCACATCCATGCCATTTTTACCCGGCATCATGATATCTAGAATCAGCAGTTCAAAATCGTTTGCTCTGACCTGTTCAAGGCCGCTGTTGCCATCGTGGGCGCAGGCCAGTTCAAATCCCTCACCGGCAAGGAACCGTTGCATCAGTTCGCACAGTTCGACATCGTCATCAACCATCAGAATAGCCATATCGCTATATTGCCATGAAAAGCATCTTCGGGAAGCTGCTTTTACGCTTCCTTTACATTTATTTGCATCTCCTTTGCAGAGCCCATGCCCAACGTTGCACTAAAAGGCTCATCATTCGACCTGCGCCGGAGAGCGTAGTTGAGAACCCAAGGAGTTAATGATGAATGAGCAGAAAGTAATCAAAAGAGAGAGTGGCCTGAAAACTGTTGTGTTCTTCGTGATTGCATCGGCCCTGTTTATTACCGGTGCCAATATGGCTTATGCATTCGGTGGTCATGGCAGTGAAAAAAACATGGAGCGCCATTCACAACGAATCGCTGAAAAACTGAACCTTAGCGATAGCCAGCGTGATCAGTTCAAACAGATTCACGAGCAGGGACGTGCCGAAGCCAAGGGTATTCACGAAGCAATGCAGAAAAATCGTGAGGCACTGCAAAACCTTGACCCATCTGCCAAGAATTATGTCAAACAGGTGGCCGTACTAGCCAATGAAAAGGCGGAGCTGGTTAAGCAGATGGTGACCCACAAGAGTGAGATTCGTGCCGAAGTGCATGCGATGCTGACACCTGAACAGCGCGAAAAAACCAAAGCGATGAAGATGGAGCGCAAGGGTAAAGGAAAACGCTCCGGTGATGGCCCGAGAGGCAAAGGCGACTGTAAGAACCGTTAACTGACCAAAGGCTCAGCCCAGTGAAGAGGCGCCCTGCAAATGCAGGGCGTTTTTTTATGCGTTCACGGTTATGATGCGCCCATGCCAATCATGACCCTCAACCATCTTGATAAAGCCTTCGGATCACAGGTGCTGTTAGATGACATCAGCCTGAGTATCGGGCGCGGTGTGCGCATCGGGCTGATCGGCCGCAATGGTGAGGGTAAATCGACCCTGCTCAAGATTATGGCGGGCCTCATCGAGCCGGATCACGGTGACGTGACGTGCCGATCGGGCACAAGAGTTGCCTATCTGCCGCAGGCGCCCCATTTTGATGCTGGATTCAGTGTGTTCCATGTTGTGGCCGAGGGACTTGGTGATGTGGCACGAACGCTTGAGTTGTATCACGAGACGTTGAAGCTGCTTGAGAGTGATAGCTCGGAAGTCCTGCTGCGTAAGGTGGATAAGCTTCAGGGCGAGTTGGAGAGAACCGGAGCCTGGCAGTTGCATAACCGAATCGAGACGGCGATATCTAAGCTGAAGCTGGATGCCGATCGCGATGTGGGCGAACTCTCCGGTGGCTGGCTGCGTCGTGTGGCATTGGCGCGTGCAGTGGTCTCTGAGCCGGATGTGCTGCTGCTCGATGAGCCGACCAACCATCTCGATATTGCATCGATCGAATGGTTGGAAGATTTTGTCGCCTCCTTTCCGGGATCTGTTCTGTTTATTACCCATGATCGTTATTTCCTCGACGCTGTAGCAGAGGAGATTATTGAACTTGATCGTGGGCACCTGACTCATTTCCCCTGCTCCTATGCTGAATATCTGGAGAAGAAATCAGAGTTGTTATCTCAGGAGGAGAGCACTCATCGTAAGTTCGACAAGTTGCTGGCTGGTGAAGAGCGCTGGATCCGGCAGGGAATTCCAGCCCGGCGCACGAGAAATGAGGGGCGGGCACGGGCCCTGGAGGATCTGAGAAAGCAGCGGGCAAGCCGACGCATGCGCGGAGGTGATGTCGATCTGCGTGTATCTTCCGGCATTAAGCCCGGCAAGATGTTGATGGAGGCGGTTGAGGTCTCGCATGCCTTCGGTGAGACACTGATATGTGAGAAATTTAGTCACAAGATTATGGCGGGTGACCGGGTGGGTTTGATTGGCCCCAACGGTGTTGGTAAAACGACCCTGCTCAGGATTCTTCTCGGCGAGATGAATGCCGATGCTGGCCGGGTACGCCACGGCGTGCGGTTGGCTCCTGCCTTCTTGACCCAGATGCGCGAACTGAATCCGGAAACCAGAATTAAGGATGTACTGCTTCCGCAGGGTGGCAACTATGTGCATATCGGTGGCCACGAGCCCCGCCACATTGTCAGCTATATGCAGGACTTTCTGTTTGATAAAGAGAGGTTGAATTCGCGTGTAGCTGCGCTTTCCGGTGGTGAGCGTGGACGATTGATGCTGGCGAAACTACTACTGGAACCCGCCAATCTTCTGGTGCTTGATGAGCCGACCAATGATCTCGATATAGGCACACTTAGCGTACTGGAGCAGGCGTTAGCCCGTTATGACGGCACCGTGATTTTGGTTTCCCATGATCGTGCTTTTATGGATCGCGTTGCTTCGCGTGTGCTGGCCTTTGAAGGTGATGGCATCATCATTCCGATTGAGGGTGGTTATTCCGATTATCAGGCCTGGAAAACGCGGCAGCTGGAGAAGGCACAGCAGCAGGCAGAGGAAGAGAAGAAGCGGACGCCGGTGCAAACTGCTCCGAAAACAGCGAAAAAATTAAATAAGCTCTCCTACAAAGAGCAGCGTGAACTGGATGGGCTGCCGCTGGAGATTGAGGTTATGGAAAAAGAGAAGGGTGAGATTGAGGTCCGTTTCTGTGAGCCTGACTATTTCAGCAGCAACCCTGAAGGTTTCCAGAATGACCAGGCACGTTTGAATGAACTGGAGTCTAAGCTTGAGCTGGCTTACGCACGCTGGGAAGAGCTCGAAGCCAAACAGGAAGAGCTAGCCGGATAACCCCGTTTAATTAATCCAGCAGTATCCGGATTGATTTACTCAACTCCTGAATCTTGAACGGTTTGGATAGAACAGGGATTGATTCAATGCCTTTAAACGACAGCAGCGAGTCAGCTTTATCGTAACCTGTTGCGAAAATGATCTTTGCCATAGGGTTTTTTTCCAGTATCTCCCGGGCAGCCTCAGGGCCACCAACTTCAGGCATCACTACATCCAGAAGAACTACATCAACTGCAATGGATTGGCAGATTTCGACAGCCTCTCTTCCGTTTTCTGCCATCATAGTTTTATAGCCTAGGGTTTCCAGTGCTTCGGCTGCTGTGTGGCGCAGGTTGCTGTCATCATCAACGACCAGAATGATTTCGCCGTTACCCTCCACGGCAACAGACGGTACTTCGATATTTTTCAGGTCCTCTTTTTCATCGGCAAGCGGTAGGTAGACATGGAACTCTGTTCCAAGCCCGGGTTCGCTTTTTACCTCGATAAAGCCGTGGTGGGATTTCACAATGGTCATCGACATTGAGAGCCCGAGACCGGTACCTTTGCCGACCTCCTTGGTCGTAAAGAAGGGGTCAAAGATTCGCTCAAGGTGTGCTTCTTCAATGCCCTGACCATTATCATGTAGCATCAGGTGAGCGTAGTTGTCAGATTTCGCACCGATGTGTTTTGTACAGAAGCTCTGATCGGCATAAAACTGTGCAGTACGGAAGGTGATGGCCGGATTTTTTGTCTTCTTTACAGCATCCACGGCATTGCCGAAGAGATTCAGAATCATCTGCTGCAACTGGGTTGGGTTACCCATAATGATTAATTTATGAGAGTCGATCTGTTTATCCAACTTGATGTTTTCAGGAATGACAATCTGATGCAGCCTGAATGCCTCCTTGATGAAGGTGGTGAGTGACAGGGGATGCATCTTCACCTCTTCACTGCGGGCAAAGACCATCATCTGCTTGATCATGTCGGCAGCCTGAAAACCTACCTTTTCAACCCGTTCTATTTTCTCAGTCAGCTCAGGCATGCCATGCATTTTCTTTTTGACCATGAAAAGATTGCCGATCATGCCTGCCAGCATGTTGTTGAAGTCGTGGGCGATGCCGCCGACCAGTGTACCAAGCGCCTCCATCTTCTGTGCCTGGCGGAACTGTGCCTCCAGCGTTTTGTGTTCGCTGAGGTCTTCATGGATGCCGACGAAATGTGTGATCTCGCCATCGCTGGCACGAATAGGAGAGATGGTGAGCATGGCGGGATAGAAGCTGCCATTCTTGCGTTTTTCAATGATCTCGCCCTGCCATACCTCACCGGATTTTATCGTTTTCCACATCTTTTCGTAAAATGCTACATCCTGATTTCCACTGTTAAGCAGGGATGGGTTCTGGCCTATTGCCTCCTCTTCGCTATAACCCGAATTGGAGCAGAATGCCTGATTGACGTATTCGATGACACCATTGAAGTCGGTGATCAGAACAGCCTCACCAGCCTGATCGATTGCCTTGAATATCTTGTCCGCCTGACTCTCCAGCTGCTTGTTCTGGATGATGTTGGCAACAGCATCAGCAACTGCTGTAAGGAATGTGGACTCTTCATCGTTCTGCTGGTGACCATGCTGAACATAAAGATTAATGATGCCGAGTAACCCTCCGGGAGCGAGAATCGGGATGCAGTAATGACCGTGGTTCGTTACCCCATCTGGACGAGTCACGTGATCGTTGTCCAGACACGCTTTGAAAAGCAACTTTTTGTTTTGGGCAGCAATACCGCAGAGACAGCGGTCGTACTCTACGGTCGAGCAGAGGCTGCGAAGTTCTTCACCAAGGTTTCTTTCCACAACCATCGTCAGTTCCGACTTTTTATCATCGGCAAGGAAGATGCTCCCTTTTTTATCCAGGGCCAGCCACTTGATATCCAGTATGACATCCAGAACCTTACTGAGAGTTTCAGAGAGGGTGCGAGACTCAAGTGCAAGCGATAAGATTTCGGAGAGTGATTGATTGATATCCGCACGTTGCTTCAGCGCTTTAGCTGCACTCTTTGAGGTTGAGTAGGCCTCATCGAAAAGAGCGACAATAATAATGCCACCCTGAATCAGGAAAGCGACAATGAGGATAAAAATTGCCATGATCAGTGGTTCGATGACCGCCTCGAAATGAAGTTTCGTTGTGGTTTCAAAGAAACTCATGCCTTCCATGGCGGTATAGTGCATGGCTGAAACAGCGACCCCCATGACGATGGCGGCCAGGGTTTTTGTGGGTAACTGACTGAAGATATGCGTATCACGTAGTTTGTTTGCGATCAGCAAGGCGGTAGTCGAGGCGATGATAGCGATGGCAACGGCAATCATGACGATGACAGCATCGTGATGCATGGTCGCATTCATTCTCATGGCAGCCATGCCGGAGTAGTGCATGCCTGCAATGCCGAGTCCCATGATCGTTCCTATGAAATATGTTCTAAGGGAGGAGGGTTTTAGACCCCCGCTGAAACGAAGCGGGTAGATGGCAATGGAGCTGACTGCGACTGCCAACAGCAGTGAAATTGCAGTAAGTGAAATATCAAACTGCACAGGAATTGGCATCTTCAGTGCCAGAATCGCAATAAAGTGCATGGTCCAGATGCCTGCGCCCAGGCTCAGGCCAAATGCTGCTACCCACGCCAGAGAGCGCCTGTCAGAACTGGAGGAGTAAATTCGGGGAACGGTTGAGAGAGTGACAAAGGATGCTCCAACCGCCGCCATTACTGAGATGGCAACCAGAATCCAGTTGTATGTACCTGTAATTTCCACCAGGGCTCCTTGTCACTTTAAGGCCATTTGCTGCATTTAATGGGTGATTCTAACGCCTCTCATCAAATCACTGCAACTTCGTTGATCAGAGGTTAGATTGCCGCGCTATGCCAAAACTATTATTTCATCTCGGAGAGCTATCTCTCAAGGGTAAGAACCGTTCCGTATTCGAGCGCCGTATGGCACAGAACATTAAACGTGTCATTCTCCCTGTTATTAAACCCGGTGGTATTCATCGTGAGCATGGCCGCATGACAGCTGATGTAGAATCAGTTTCGGATGAGCTGATCAACCTGCTCTCGCTGATCCCCGGCATTCGAAATTTCTCAGTGGCGGAATCTTGTGAGCTTGATCTTGCTGCGATGCAGGAGGCTGCAAAGGCTGCTGTGCTTGCCGATTTCGGCCCTGATGTGGAGGGCAAACGCTTCCGCGTCACCGCCAAGCGTAGCGATAAACGTTTTCCGATTAAAACGCCGGAGTTGAATTTCGAGATCGGTGGTTTTCTGAAAAACCAATTGAATTTGCTTGTGAATCTTAATAATCCCGAAATTGATGTGCGTATTGAGATCGGCTTGAAAGAGGCCTATATCTATACCCGAAAGATAGCGGGTATTGGTGGCCTGCCTGTCGGTTCATCCGGCCGTGGTGTTGTGCTTTTTTCCGGAGGTATTGATTCTCCGGTAGCAGCTTACACGATGATTAAACGCGGCATGGAAGTGGTGCTGGTTCACCTTTATAACAGTACGATCAATCGAGACTTTGTTAAAATCAGGGATCTGGCACGCCAGCTTTCACTCTATCAGGGTAGGGTGAAGCTTTACCTTATCGATCTTGAAGAGTTTCAGCGCCATGCCATCGCCAATGTGTCGGCTGAGTACCGCATGATCATCTACAAGCGCCAGATGATTCGCTCAGCCGCCAAAATTGCACATCTGGAAAAAGCGCAGGCACTGGTGACCGGGGATTCGCTTGGCCAGGTGGCAAGCCAGACGCTGGCAAATATCCACGCAATTTACGACGCCTCTGACCTGCCACTGTTGCCGCCGTTGATCGGTATGGATAAAGAGGAGATTATCGCTCTTGGGCGCCGTATTGGCACCTATGAGATCTCTATCGAGGAGTACTGCGATATCTGTTCATTCCTGATTGCCAAGCACCCGGAAACACACGGTAGCCGTGATCGCGTGGCAGAGCTTGAAAGCCTGCTGCCGCTGGAAGGACTGGAGTATCCAACCCGGACGATCTGGTTTAATGGCGGCCATGAGCAGGGCGATGAGCGGGAGCAGGTGCCCCCTGCATGAGTGAAAGGTTGAGTCTCACCAAAAGGAGTCTCGGCCTTCTTCTTTTCTGGTCTTCGTGGCTATTATGGGGGGTGGTGCTTATCGTGCCTTTCATGCTCGATAGCGATGCAGCGACAATTGCGGTCATCGTAACCTCGCTGCTGGTCGCGGCGGAGGTTTGTTTTGCGGCAAGCCTGCTGTTACTCGGGCGGCCCTTTTGTCATGCAGTTAAGGCGAAGCTGAAGCCGCTGTGGCAGAGAATCAGCGACAACAACGCTTCTGGATAAAGCTATTTAGGATTACCTTTTTCAATTTCGGATGGAGTATTTTTACTATCCTTCAGCCTGCGCGAAATGTTCTTTTCACTGCTGCTGAAAGTGAACCTTCCCGATAACGTACACCCTTTCATGCCGGGGTCGCATGCTTTGCCCGGCACCCTGCGGCACATACCATCTACCTCATGCGGGCAACCCCAGCCGCTACTCAATCGGCACTTTCCTGTTTGCGGCTGCGAACGAACTTCAACACCAGCAGGATACATGGCAGCAGATGCCAGAAGAGGTCGAAGATATCTATCGGTTTGGTCAGGGTTCCATCTGCAAGCATCTTAAGCTTCTCGCTCAAGTGCGGCTCCGGTTCAAATGGCAGCATGGCCATCAGTACCGCAATAGCGATCAGGGCAAACCAGGGTAATTCATCCAGCCATTTCATATATCTGCTCCTTGCTGTTTCAACTCTTGATGAAGGTGAGGAAATCTTCTCTCAGCGTTTCAACGGCAAGCTGATAGAAGCGCTCACCATCTGCAACCGTGGCCAGTTGCGGGCTGGAGCCGATACGTCCATCAGGGAATTTACGCCTGAAGTCAGCGGCATCGTAAAACTCGCCTGTAGCTGCAACTGCCGGATTCATCGCTGCCTGCTTCACCGCCTCGGGATGGGCGTAATAGCTTAAAGCCACTTCGCTGACCGTGGCATGATGCCCCTCGGCATCACCGTATAACGCTTTAGCCAGTTTGGCGATCGCGGCATCGCGCCACCAGTTGGCAAGTCGGCAGCGGGGAGCCTGCTTTCCATCGTTCGTGAAATCGGCATAGATCTCTGAGAAGGCTGAGGTCACTGGTGCAATATTGCCGCCATGGCCGTTGAGGAAATAGAGGTGGGTGAAACCATGTTTTTCGAGTGAGCCCACGATATCAATGATCAGCTGTATCAGGGTGGAGGGTCTGAGTGTTACCGATCCTGCAAAACCCATGTGATGCTGAGACATGCCATAGCTGATCGTTGGCGCAATCAGAACATCCTCTTTCTCTGCAATTCCTGCTGCAATGGTTGTTGGGCAGATGCTATCTGTGCCTATCAGGCCGTTGGGTCCGTGCTGCTCGGTTGAGCCGATCGGGATGATAATCGCTGTCGAGCGTTGCAAATATCGTTCGACCTCCGGCCATGTGCTCAACGCAAGTTGCATGCTTACCTCCGCTTCATTTGTCAGGGAGAGGCTAGTCGCATGCGATTTATTTTTCGAGTCCGCTACGCATTCAGCTGAAAATGGGCTACAATAAAAGTGTAGTCGGGAGTGCAAGATGCCAGATATCCGTATACTGAAGGCAGATATTACCACCCTTCATGTCGACGCTGTCGTCAATGCTGCGAACAACAGTTTGCTTGGCGGTGGCGGTGTGGATGGAGCAATCCATCGTGCGGCTGGCCCCGAATTGCTGCAGGAGTGCAGGAAACTGGGTGGCTGCATCACCGGCGATGTAAGGGTGACCCGAGGTTATGAGCTGCCAGCCAAATGGGTGATCCATACGGTAGGGCCTGTATGGAAGGGCGGCATTTACGGTGAGCCGGAGCTTCTTGCCAGCTGCTATCGCAATGCGCTTGCAGTCGCGCTGCATAAGGGCGTTGAATCGGTCGCCTTCCCTGCTATATCTACCGGTGCATTCGGTTATCCGGCCCAGAAAGCAGCCAAGGTGGCTGTCCGTGAAATCCTTGATTTTCAGGATTTTCACAACGGGCCGGAGCTGATTGTTTTCGCCTGCTATGATGCTCCCATGGCTGATCTCTACCGGGGACTTCTTATCTAAAACTCATCCTCTTTCTGAATAGCTTTGCGGCCGGTAACCATCGCACGCGGCAGGTTCTCACCGTGCAGTAGGCTGGAGACAAAAACGCCTGCGATATGCACGAAGATCAGTAGCAGCATCAGGCTTACGGAGAATTCGTGCAGCTCCTCCCAGAACTCCTCGCCACCTCGTTGCCAGTTGCCATGGTCGTCATCCGCATGGGCGGCAGTGATTTCAAGCGATACATTTGCCAGCGGCCCCTTGCCTTCGGCTGCATAGGTCTCAAGCCCGGTCCAGGTAGCCAGTGCAAGTGTCAGGAGCATAACTACCACCATCAAACCGCCAGCCGGGTTATGCCCGAGGTAGTGTTTGGGGTGCCTAGTCATCAGGCTCTGAAGATAGGCCTTGATCTCGGAAGGGCTGCAGATGAAGCTGGAGAAGCGAGCATATTTTGTGCCGATCACTCCCCAGATCAGCCGGAGGCCGATCAGTCCAGCAATGAGATACCCGATCAATGCATGAATTGCTTCCAGATCGCCTTCGCCGGTGAGATAGGCGAGAGTGAAGAATATCACCAGTGACCAGTGAAACAGGCGCACGAAAATATCCCATACCTTAATTGATTGTTGCATCTGCATTCTCCCTGGAAGCGAATTGGGCGAATCGTAATGCGTGATCCTTAACTCAGTATGAACAGATGCCCGTGGTATGTATGTCTGCAACGGGGTGTTTCCACTGGGTGTGGTTTTTGCTTAGAGTGCGCCCATGAATAATGCAATTGGACTTTTTCTCGTATTCGGCATTCTTGTTGCCGTGGTTGTTGCAACCAACTGGCAGAACAAAACAGGCAGAAAGCTTACTGAGTTCGCATGGTATCGTTATGGAAAAATGGTAGTTCTCGGCCTGCTTATCCTGGGGGCTGGAAGTATCGTGCTTCTTTCGATTTATGGAGCAACCCTGAGCTAACTCCACCTGCAGCGCTGATGACCGGGGAAGAGTGAAACCTTCAAAGAATATCGAAGTCGTAGCTGTAATGATCCTTCTGCTATTATAGATTTATGCAGCGATTTCTGTGCGATGAGATGGTGGTGCGACTGGGAAAATGGCTCAGGGCAGCTGGCTACGATACGCGTATCGCCAGCCCCGGCACAGAAGATCGCGATCTTCTCAATTGCGCTATCCGCGAGGAAAGAATCCTGCTGACGCGTGATCGCAAATTTCTCGAAAGGAGGGGCGCAACGGGTGTCGTCTTTCTGCTTGCAGGGAACGATATCCGGAACTGGATAGCCCAGTTGTCGCAAGGCTTCGATATCGACTGGCTCTACGCCCCATTTTCCCGCTGTCTTATCTGTAATGGTGAACTCAAGCCGGGTGTGGGGCCGCATGCGCAAGCCATGCCTGACTATGTGGTTAGGGAAAACATTCCCTGTTTTTACTGTTCCAACTGCGCCAAAACCTATTGGAAGGGTGGTCATGTCGAGCGAATGTCTCGCAAGCTCAAGCTATATCAATCGATGAATCAGGCTTAAATAGGTCAGTGGGGCAGTCCGATAGTTTTCAGTATGACGAAGCCGAGAATCAGGCAGGAGGCGATTAAAAACCATATCGCCCAAGCAGGTGGGGTGATAAACACTGCGGTCATGCAGAGCGGCGCCAGTGGTCCGGGGTGCTTGAACATAAACACCTCCTTAATCACTATTATATCAGAAAAAACCGGATCTGCTTTAACTTGGCAAGCCGACTGGCTAGTTTGCCGTAATGAAACCCAGTCCGAACTTCGATTTGCTGAATGCTAATGGCCTGAATATGCAGGCCGTATTTAACCTTTCCGACCTGCCGGAAACGATCCGAACGGGGCTCTTGGAGCAGACCGAAATTGTTTCCAGTTTCAGGCAGCTTATTCTGATTGGTCATGGTGGAAGAGGGATGTGGGAGGCGGTCCAGGCTTCCGAGTTCAGGGAAAATTCTGATCCGATCGACAGCTTTTCGATCGATAGGGTAGAGCGCTGGTTTGCAGGGCAGGTCCCTGCAGCCGACTACGAGATCATCTATCCAGCTTCAAAATGTATCGTGCCGCTGCAGTCACTGGGTCGGCTTGCCGGATGGCATCACACCTCACCGTTTCGCATCGGTATTAATCAAGCATGGGGATCGTGGTTTGCCTACCGCGTGGCGGCCCTGGCTGACACTGATTTCGCACCGACAGATAGAATGCAGCTTGCCTCCCCCTGCGACAGCTGTGTTGATAAACCATGTGTCAGCGCATGCCCTGCCGGTTTACTTGCGTGTGGAGACTTCTCGCTGAAAGGCTGTATCGACTATCGCCTGGTGAGCGAATCGAGCTGCAAAGCCCGGTGTCTTGCGCGCCTTGCCTGCCCGGTGGCATCGGAACATCGGTACAGCACGGAGCAGATCAACTATCATTATGGCCGCTCGATGAAGACGATAGAGGAATATTACAGATGACGAATAACGATATAATGCGCCGTATCCGCTACGCCTTCGACTTTGACGATTCGAAAATGATTGCACTGTTTGACCTGGCTGATTTGAAGGTGACGCGGCAACAGATCAGTGCTTGGTTGAAAAAGGATGATGATCCTGCATTTGTGGAGTGCAGTGAACGTGAATTGGCAATCTTCCTCAATGGCCTGATTAACGACAGGCGCGGCAAAAAAGAGGGGTCACAGCCTGTAGATGACTTGCGGCTGAATAATAATATTATTTTCAGGAAACTGCGGATCGCACTGAACTTGAAAGATGACGATCTTTTAGCGCTGTTGAAGCTGGCGGGTTTCCCCATTAGTAAACCTGAGTTAAGTGCGCTTTTTCGAAAGCCTGACAACAGGCACTTTCGTGTCTGTAAAGATCAGATTTTACGCAACTTTATCAAGGGCGTGCAGCTTAAATACCGTCCCGATAAGGCTGCAAAAAAGGATTTGGAAACAGATCAGCCAGTGGCAGAAGGTTTTAAGTGGCCGAAATAGCAGCTATTGCAGTGAGTGCTGCAGGGCTGTTTTTTTTAATTCACTGACAATAATAAATAACAGCCGCTATAGTTCGCGGCTGGACTGATTTAGTCTAAGACACTGACAGTCATATTGTACCCAGCACTGGTCAACACAGGATAATCATTTTGAGCGACACACCTTTTTCAATTCTAAAGATGCATGCCGACCTGCTGCAGAACCTCTCTTCTCTTGGGTTTCAGAGCATGACGCCCATTCAGGCAGAGAGCCTTCCTGCTATCCTGGATGGTAAAGATGTGATTGCTCAGGGCAAAACCGGCTCGGGGAAAACTGCTGCGTTCGGTCTTGGCCTGCTGGATAAGCTGGATGTGTCACGCTTGCATGTGCAGTCACTGGTGTTGTGTCCTACACGCGAACTTGCCGATCAGGTCTCTAAAGAGATCCGCAGGCTGGCTCGTAGCATATCCAACATTAAGGTGCTAACCCTCTGTGGTGGCATGCCGTTCGGCCCACAGATTGGTTCGCTGGAGTATGGGGCGCACATTATTGTCGGCACCCCCGGCCGCATTGAAGACCACCTGGGGCGCGGCACGCTGAAGCTGGATCGTGTGAGCACACTGGTGCTCGATGAAGCCGATCGTATGCTGGAGATGGGCTTTCAGGCCTCAATGGATGCCATCGTTGCTCAGCTACCCCAACAGCGTCAGACGCTACTGTTCAGCGCAACCTTCCCTGATCAGATCAAAGCGATATCCAAACGCATCATGATTAAACCGGTGATGGTGCAGGTGGAGTCCACACACGATAGCAGCACGATTTCGCAGCACTTTTATCAGGTAGGTGATTTTAAACAGTCTATGACCGCGTTGCGTCTGCTGCTGCTTCAGCACAACCCAGAATCCACGGTGGTATTCTGTAACACCAAACGGGAGACCCAGGAGATTGCTGACGAGCTTGTTTCTCATGGCTTCAGTGCGCTGGCGCTTAATGGTGATCTTGAGCAACGGGATCGTGATCAGACGATGGTACGCTTTGCCAACCGCAGCACCTCCATTCTTGTAGCCACCGATGTGGCGGCGCGAGGACTTGATATCGATGCTCTGGATGCCGTGATCAACTTCCAGCTTCCGCATGAGCCTGAAACCTATGTCCACCGTATCGGACGCACGGGTCGAGCAGGCAGCAAAGGGGTGGCCTTCACGTTGCATAATGGCAATGACTATAAGTTGACCATGCTCGGTGACTACATCAACCGCACCATTACCAGTGAGTCGCTGCCACCGCTGACCGTACTAGACAAAAAACCAATGAAACCGGCCATGGCAACCCTGCAGATCGGCGGCGGCAAAAAGCAGAAGGTTCGCCCCGGTGATATTCTTGGTGCCTTAACCGGTGAAGGCGGCATCGCCGGAAAACAGGTCGGCAAGATCCACATCCTCGAAAACTGGGCCTATGTGGCGGTCAGCCGGGATGTCGCTAAAGTAGCCCTCAAAAAGTTGGCCGATGGTCAGCTCAAGGGGCGTTCGTTCCGCGTCCGTTTGATGTTTGACTGGCCCGTTTGATCTCTCTGGCGGGTTGCCCTTCGTTTACCTGTTTGTGAGACGGTAAATATAGATCGGTGTGTTGTAGAGGTCTTTGAGCCGGATGGTCTCTACGGGGCTGCTCTCGGGTAGGGCAAAGGTGCTACTGATCAGCAGGCTATTAACGCCTTGCCTGTTTGATGAGAGTTTCTTCTGCAGATCAATCATGCCCTTTGGGTGAAGATAACAGACAAGCAGGGATGCTTCAGGCAGCTCGGTAGTTAAAAAGTTCAAACGGCAGAGCTTGAGGTTTTGAAGCTGCAATATGCTTTTACAGAGCTTTGACCATGCCCAGGGCAACCATGAAACTTCATATCCAATAACCTGACGATCGGGATACTTTCGTGCCAATGCAAATGCCATTCCTCCCCAGCCGCAACCGAGATCAATGATTGTGCCTTCTGAAGCCTGTTCACTGGCCTTTAGTATGCAACGGCAGACTTTCCCCGAACTGGGCATCGGCGAGATGCCTGTTTTGAGCGTAAACCACAAAATCGAGAGGCAGCAAAGCGTGATGACTGCAATCACTACAATTTCAAGCATGCGATAAGCCTCTCCCTTCTGACAACTGCTGATTTGTAGGGGGGTAGCGCTGCTGCGTCAACTGATGGCTGGAGTTATCTTTTCTGCATATACACAGAGATTGACAGTCGAGGCCTTCTTCCCACTATTGGCACTCCCTTTTGGAGAGTGCCAGAAAAATGCACTTGGGGGGTTGAAACGATTTCAGCCGAGCCCCATAAAGGGACTTGAATCGGCTACAACCGATTCTTATATACCAGTTTCCATATTATATATCGAAAGGAGAAACATCGATGGCAACAACAGTCCGTCCTTTGCATGATCGCGTAATCGTTCGCCGCCTGAACGAGGTAGAGAAGTCCGCAGGTGGTATCATCATCCCGGATTCCGCCAAGGAAAAACCGGTTGAAGGTGAAGTGATTTCCGCAGGTAAAGGTAAAATCATGGAGAACGGTGATATCCGCCCGCTGGATGTTAAAGCAGGCGACAAGGTTATCTTCTCCAAATATGCCGGCACCGAGATCAAACTCGACGGCGAAGAGTTCCTGATGATGCGTGAAGACGACATCCTGGGCGTAATCGAAGGCTGATCCTTTTCAGTCAAGCAAAGATTAAAGATTTACCGCTTTTCGTAGGCGGGAATCACAGAATATTAGAATTAGATTTAATGGATAATAGGAGATTGAAGAATGGCTAAAGACATTCGTTTCGGTGAAGACGCACGCGCTCAGATGATGATCGGCGTGAACAAACTCGCTGACGCAGTAAAAGTAACCCTCGGCCCCAAAGGCCGTAACGTAGTTCTCGATAAAGCATGGGGTGCACCAACCATCACTAAAGATGGCGTTTCTGTTGCCAAAGAGATCGAGCTGGAAGACAAGTTTGAGAACATGGGCGCACAAATGGTTAAGGAAGTGGCTTCCAAAACTGCGGATATCGCAGGTGACGGTACCACTACTGCAACTGTACTGGCTCAGTCGATTGCTAAAGAGGGCGTGAAAGCAGTTGCTGCAGGCATGAATCCTATGGATCTGAAACGCGGCATCGACAAGGCTGTATCAGCTGTTGTTGCAGAGCTGGCGAACCTCTCCAACGAAGTACAGAATCAGGAAGAGATTGCTCAGGTAGGTACCATCTCCGCCAATGGCGATTCTGAAATCGGCCAGATCATCGCTGATGCGATGGAGAAGGTTGGTAAAGAGGGCGTGATCACTGTTGAAGAGGCCAAGGGTCTTGAAACAGAGCTGGACGTTGTTGAAGGCATGCAGTTCGACCGCGGTTACCTCTCACCTTACTTTGTCACTGATACAGAGCGCATGGAAGCATCTCTGGATCACCCATACATCCTGCTGTTCGAGAAGAAGATCTCTAACATGCGTGACCTGCTGCCAGTTCTGGAAGCGGTTGCTCGTACCGGTAAACCTCTGCTGATCATCGCTGAAGATATCGAAGGCGAAGCGCTGGCTACTCTGGTAGTGAACAAGGTTCGTGGTGTTGTGAACGTTGCAGCGGTTAAAGCACCTGGCTTCGGTGATCGTCGTAAGGCGATGATGGAAGACATGGCTATCCTGACCGGTGGTAAAGTGATCTCTGAAGACCTCGGTCTGAAGCTGGAGAATGTAACTCTGGAAGATCTGGGTACTGCAGGCAATGTGAAGATCAGCAAGGACGCTACTGTCATCGTAGACGGTGCTGGCGAAAAGAGTGCTATCGAAGGCCGCGTTGCGATGATCCGCAAGCAGGTTGAAGACACCACTTCTGATTACGACAAAGAGAAGATGCTTGAGCGTCTGGCCAAACTGGCTGGCGGTGTTGCAGTGATCAAAGTCGGGGCTGCTACTGAAGTAGCGATGAAAGAGAAGAAAGACCGCGTTGACGATGCACTGCACGCAACCCGTGCTGCTGTTGAAGAGGGTATCGTGGCCGGTGGCGGCGTTGCACTGATTCGTGCACGCAAAGCACTGGATAATGTATCGGGCATCAACCATGACGAAGATACCGGTGTGAAGATCATCCGTCGTGCGATTGAAGAGCCTCTGCGTCAGATCGTTACCAACGGTGGCGGCGAAGCTTCTGTTGTTGTTAACGAAGTATCTAACGGTACTGGCCACTTCGGTTATAACGCACAGACTGAAGAGTATGGCGACCTGGTGAAGATGGGTGTTATCGATCCAACCAAGGTAACCCGTTCTGCTCTGCAGTATGCAGCTTCAATTGCTGGTCTGCTGATCACTACTGAAGCAATGATTGCTGATATCCCTGCACCAGCAGCAGGTGGCGCACCTGACATGGGCGGCATGGGTGGTATGGGCGGCATGGGTATGTAAGACCACTCATCTGAGTTGGTTTTATATCAGTCGCTTTAATGCTGATGATTGAGAAGGGCGGTTCCGAAAGGGCCGCCCTTTTTTTTGTTGGCCATTGCACATTGCTCTGATTCGTTATGACTATCGCGTAATTTAGAGCAACCCCATTGCTCTGGTTGATTTGTACTGTCGCGCTTTTTAAAGCAACACCCATTGCTCTAAAAAGCTTGCTTCGGTAGCGTCCCGAATCCTTATTTTTACAGGGGAACAATAGTTTTTGCTGGTTGTTGTTTCTTCTAACTTTTGAACCGGGGTTTATCATGCTCGAATCGATGCGTAATCACGCGCAAGGCTGGATAGCTAAAGTCATACTCGGCGGTATCGCTCTGTCGTTTGTACTCTGGGGTGTTGGCGACTACTTCACAGGTGGCCAGAATGAGCCTGTTGCGACTGTGAACGACAAGCCGATCGGACAAAACGAATTCCATATTGCCTATAATCGCCAGGTTGAAGCCTATCGCCGCATGCTGGGCAAGCAGTTCTCAAAAGAGCTGGCCGACTCACTGAACCTGAAAGAGACAACAATCCAGACCATGATCAATCGCAGGATTATGATCGATGCCGCTGGCAAGCTCGGACTTGCCGCTCCGGCCGCGATTGTACTGGCAACCATTCAGACCGATCCTTCATTCCAGTCTGCTGGAAGTTTCGATCCGCAACGCTACCAGATTCTTACGCGTAACATGGGCTTTGGCTCCGCTCAGGATTATGAAAATGAAATGCGGATCAACATCATGATTGATGCGTTGCAGAGGGCAGTTTCCGATTCGGCTCAGGTATCGGAGTCCGATATTCGCGATGCCTTTAACAGCCAGAACGAGCAGCGTGTGCTCTCCGCCATTGTTGTTGATCCCGACAGCCTGCTGAAATCTGTGAAGGTGGAAGAGCCTGCTGCCAAGGCATGGTACGAAGCGCATAAAGAGCGCTACATGTCGCCTGTGCGTATCAAGCTCAATGCTGTGGAGATTAATCCGACTGAGGTGGCTGCTGACATTACAGTGGACGATGCGGATCTTCAGAAAGCCTATGATGAGCGCAAAGAGAGCTACACCGAGCCGGAGAACCGCAAGGCACATCACATTCTGGCAAAGGTGGCTGCTGATGCCTCAGAAGCAGTGCGTTTAGCAGCTCGTGAGAAGATTGAGAAGGCACTGGCACGCATCAAGGCTGGCGAGGCGTTTACCGCTGTGGCAGAGGATGTCTCTGATGACGTAACCGCGAAAAAGGGCGGTGACCTAGGCTGGTTCAAACAGGGCGTCATGATTGCACCATTTGAAGAGTCTGTATTTTCGCTTAATAAAGGTGATGTCAGCGAGATCGTGGAGAGTGAACTTGGCTATCACCTGATCCAGCTGGACGATGTACGTCCTGCTTCCACTAGGGCCTTTGATGAAGTGAAAGAGACACTGCGTTTCGAGCTGATTCAGGCGCGTGTGATGGATGAGACCTACAAACTCTCCCAGGACCTCGACAATGCACTGGGTATGGAAGATTCACTTAAGGCTGCTGCTGATTCGCTGAACCTAAAGGTGACGACCATTGAACCGGTGAGCATGGATGAGGCGCTTGCCCAGCCACTGCTCTACGACTCCGAACTGCGCGCCAAGGTGTTTTCATCCATGCCGGGCCAGGCAGTTGAGATTCACGATGCCGGTAAGGGACGATATGTTGCATTTGAGGTGCTGGAACGCATTGAACCTGAGGTGCGGGACTTTGCCGAGGTGGCTGCCAGCGCTTATGAAGATGCCCGACGTGATGAGGCCCGCAAGCAGGCTGTTACAATGGCAGATGAGATCCGTAGCCATAGCGACAAATCACTGGATGATCTGGCGCAGCAGTATGGCCAGGCTAAGTTTATCTCCAAGCCTGTTCGCAGTAATGGTGAAGGCGATGAAGCAGGCTGGCTGACCGGTGAGGTGGTAGGGCAGGCATTCCGTGTGAGCTCCGGCGACTGGGTGGCGCGGAGCATGAGTGTACCTCAGGGCATGGCCGTGGTGCGTGTGGATAAGGTGATTGCACCGGATGAGAAGGACCTTGAGGCACAGCGTGAAGCCATTTCCAAGGCTGTGAAGCAGGCTAAGGGTCAGGCGCGTTTCTCTCGCTGGATGGCATCGCTTCGCGACCGCTACGAGATCGCCGTGGATGAGAAGGTGCTTGAGCGTTATTAAGCTTCCCTGAAAATGAGCATAAAAAAAACCGCCCTTGTGGCGGTTTTTTTATGGCCTGATTTTAAGGTTCTTGAGTATCGCTTTAATGAGGCCGGGCGGGCCAATTCCTTCTAACTTCAACAGCCAGAGCGGTCTCCCTTTAGGCCAGTTCGGTGCAAGTTTGACGGCATCTTTGCCGGTCACTGCAACATTCGGTTGATGCAGCATTGCATCAACCTCCTGCTGGCTGAAACAGTGATGATCCGGAAACGATTTTGTTCCAGAGAGTTCAAATCCACTTGTCGTGAGGCTGTCGAAAAAACGCTGCGGCCGTGCTATCGCTGTGACCGCATAAACTGATGAGGGAAGCTCGGCACCGCTGTTCATCAGATCAATCAATTCCGTGGCTTTACTCTGCCAGTGCCATTCGCCTCCTGTGCTCAGCGGAGACGGTTGCTCCAGTTCCGCTGCATCTCCTGTGCGTATGACAATATCGGCCCGCACAAGTGCCTCGATCGGCTCGCGTAGCGGCCCTGCTGGGATCAGGTGACCATTGCCAACGCCTTCGCCGGGCACAAGAACAATGTCACAGCTGCGCTTGAGATGGCGATACTGGAAACCATCGTCGAGTATAATGATATCACCCATGCCTTTAGCCATCTGGCTGCCTGCAATGCGATCTTTTGCTGCGATCACAGGGCATCCGGATAGATCGGCAAGCAGGCGTGCCTCATCGCCGACCACGGCTGGGTCAGCCTGCTTGTCGATGAGTGTTGGCATAGCATTTTTTCCACCATCGCCGCGACAGAGAATGACCGGCGAATAACCTTCAGCTTTCAGGGCATGCGCCAGCCAGATCACAAATGGCGTTTTACCGCTGCCGCCAGCTGTAATATTACCGACTGAAATCAGTGGCAGTGGCGGCTCGACAGTTTGTCTGGCGCGGCGATTGAGGTTACGGCTGCTGATGCAGTGATAGAGTGGCTCAAGGAGCCGAAGCAGCAGAGGTGGTTCAGACCTTGACCACCAGATGCCCTCTATACGGCTGTGTAGCCCGCTCATGCGCTTGTTTTCACGGTGCTGGACAGCCAGGGCTTGATCTCATGCATCATGCGCTCCAGGACCGCCCCCTTATCCCGGATAAAGAGTACTGCGCTGGCATTGAGCTGTTGTAACTCATCCGGATGGGCCAGCAGGCGTGAGATGGCCTGCTCAAGCTCTCGCTCATCAGCAGCCACGATGGCTGCGTGTTCAGACTGCATCTCCTCCATGATTTCACGAAAGTTCTGGACATAGGGGCCGGTGACCGCTCCGCGGCCGCAGATGGCCGCCTCCAATGGATTATGGCCACCGATATTGGCAAGGCTGCCGGCAATGATTACCAGATCGGCAACCGTATAGAGCTTGCCCAGAACACCCATGGCATCAATCAGTACAACATCAGGTTGGGTACTGCTCTGCAGTGCTGACCAACGGGTTAGTTTGAGTCCGCGCCCGCTGATCATGGTAGCCACCTGCTCAAAACGTTGCGGATGGCGTGGCACAATCACGGTCAGAAGATCAGGGCAACAGGCGTGCCAGACGGGCCACATATCGAGGATCTTTTCATCCTCTTTTTCATGTGTGCTGGCGACCAGCAGAATCGGGCGACTGCCGCTGGGATCGAGTTGCTCGCGAAGCGCGGATGCATCGACCTCCGGAGGAGTGATGGCGTACTTAAGGTTGCCTGCAACGCGAACCTTGTCGCTGGCCACACCCATCGCAATCAGCCGAGATGCGTCGACCTCACTCTGGGCCAGAAAGAGGGATACGGGTTTAAGAACGCGCTTCCAGATAGCCCGACTGGCATGGTAACGGGGGAACGAGCGGTCAGATATGCGTGTGTTGATGCCGACCACGGGCACACCCTGTTTGCGACAGGCGGCGAACATGCCGGGCCAGAATTCGGTTTCGGCCAGCAGCAGAAGGGCAGGTTTCAATGTGCGGACAAAGCGGGAGAAGATGGTCGGAACATCCCACGGAAGGTAGGAGATAGTAATGCGCTCCCCAAGCAGCCGGTGGGCATGGGCGAAACCTGTGGCGGTTACCACCGTCAGGTGGACCTCATCTCCGTGGTCGAGAATGGCCTTGATCAGCGGCGCAACCGAACCTACCTCGCCGACTGAACAGGCGTGCACCCAGATACAGCCTGCGCGGGCCGCAGGGGGCTGCAGCATCAAATGCTGCTTCCACTTAATGATGGCGCCCGAATCTCCTGATGATGCACTCATAGGCGTATTCGAACAGGAACGCGTCGCCTAAGCACGCTTTTTACTCTGACTATTCGCAGATAAGAAGCCGTAGAGGAAAAAATGGGTAGGGTGGTCTGGTTTTCAGACCGGTTCATGTTAAGAATGCCGTGAAAAATCAGATTGTTTTGAGCAGAAACCAGAGGGACCCGAATATGATTATTACCGTACTATCGATCGCCGCCATTCTCTATCTTGCGCTGCAGCTGGAGGACAAGGTGGGTGTTCCCTCTCCGGTCGGATTGATTGCACTGAGTTTCGGCTTCCATCTCGCATTCGGTGACCTCTTTATGCTGACCGGTGATCCAGAACATTTTGCGGCACTGGTGATTTTGCTGTTACCGATCCTGTTGATCGGCGATTCACTGGAGCTGAAGGTTTCTGACCTCAAAGAGCACGGTATAAGCCTTTTCTATCTGGCCGTGGTGGCCGTTACCCTTTCCGTTGTCACAGCACTGCTGATCGGCGATGCCTTGTTCGGGCAGTACAACCTTTCAGTTGCTGCGATCATCATGCTTTTTGCCATGGTTCTGGCGACCGACCCTGTTTCTGTGGTCAGTATCTTTTCCAACTTCGACCTGCCGCACCGGCTTAAAATCCTCTGTGAGGGCGAGAGCCTGTTTAACGATGCAACGGCCCTGATCGTATTTGTGTTTGTTGGCCTCTATGCGCTGGATGGTGGTGAGATCACCTTCGCCTATGTGGTGCAGACAAGCCTTGTCGTGGTACTTGGTTCGGCGCTGCTTGGCGTTCTGGTCGGATACATTGGCCTGATGGCAATGAAAACAACTGACAATCGCATTGCCGAACTACTGGTGTTGATCCTGACCGGTTACGGTGCATTCGAAATATCCGAACACTTTTATGTGATTCTCAACCTTTTCGGCGGCCATTCGCATATGCATCTCTCAGGTATTCTGGCTTGTATTATCGCTACAGTGACGGTGCACCACGTGCTCTCCAGAGCCGTGGTGGATGGCGAGAAGCGCCTTGAGAAGGAGGCGGCGGAGCTGGATCGTGAATCAGCAGCCCACTCCACCTCACGAAACATTATTCATGCACTGGTTGAGAAGATTAAAGCTACCGTCGAAGAACGCGACCGCCATCTGCGTACTAAAGAGGATGTCCAGTTGCTGGCCATTGTCGCCAATACCATGCTCTTTGTGGCGATGGCTGAGATTATCGATATGGAGCTGCTATGGAGGTTCAAGACTGAGATCATTGTAATGTTCCTGGCTACAACGCTGATTCGCGCAGCCATGATGGCCAAGTTTGCCTTCATCACCAACCGGACGGAGAAGATGGCCAATGTGAATTTCCGTTGGTGGGGCGTACTAACCTTTGCCGGTATCAAGGGGGGGCTATCCGTGGTCATGCTGATGATGATCCCCTCCACATTTGAACACCTTGAGATGTTCAAAGCGATTGTGGTCGGTGTGATCATGCTCTCCACCTTCATCTACTCATCTGTCCTGATCGCGATTATCGGTAAGAATAGGACGGTGTTTGCCCGTGAATTGGAAGAGGAGGGTGGTCACCACTAAGAAGATTCTACCTCTGCTTCCCATATCCTTGTTGAAACGAAAAAAGGCCCCGCTGCAGCGGGGCCTTTTCTATAAAGGGTGTCTGATGTCGGGGAGGGAGGGGAGGAGGGTGACACCAGACAGGCACGACTTTAGGAAAGTGCAATGAGGAGCCAGTGAATCCGGCATTAAAAAACATTTATAATACACAAGCAAAAAAGTCAGGTATTCCCTGTCTGTGGTCGCTCACTATCTCCGTGTATCAGTTAACAGTGACCCTTCTTCCCAGCAGTTTCTGCATTCTATGTTTGATATCCAGTGCAATACCCAGTGCTGCAGGTACAGAGAAGAGCGTGATCACGGTGGAGAACATCAATCCCCATGATAGAGCCAGTGCCATTGGGGCAACAAACGGATCATGACCTCCCCAGCCGTAAGCAGTGGGTAACAATCCAACAACGGTGGTGATGGCGGTCAGAAGAACGGCGCGAAGACGGCGTTTTCCACTCTCCAGGATTGCATCGCGCCATGGTACACCATCAATGATCTGACGCTGGATAAAGACAGCCATGACCAGCGATGAGTTGACCACCACGCCGGTGAGGGCAACAAAACCCATCATTGCCATGAATGAGAGGGGAGCGCCGTGCAGGAAGAAGCCGATGACAATACCGATAATGCCAAAGGGTATCGCCAGCATAACGAGGATGGGATAACCGACACGGTTAAACTGCACAGCCAGAATGGCGAAGATACCAAGCAGGGCGAATACAAAACTGAAGATCAGCCCGCGCACCGACTCCTGCGTTTTCTCCTCTTCACCACCAAGGTTCACTTTGACCATGTCGGCATCTTCACCCATCCATTCAGCCCTGCGCTGAGTGACAATGGTATTGAGCTCTTTAGAGGTCATATTCTTCTGATCAACCTCAGCTGATACGTTAATCACACGACGTGCATCTTTATGTCGGATGCTGCTGGTACCGGGTTTGCTCTCCAGATGGGCGATGTGGTGAAGTGGAATCAGGCCACCTCGCTGATTGGGGATCTCCAGATTCATCAGAGTATCGATATCTCGTTGTGCCTCTTCAGGATAGCGGATGGTGACATCGATCTCCTCTTTGCCACGTTTAATGGTAGAGACACGCAGACCATCGAATGCAGCACGGATGTGCGTGCCAGCTGTCGCCAGATTCACACCGGCATAGGCTGCCAGTTTACGATCCATGACAATGCGGATTTCAGGATCGCCCGGCTCCAGATCACTCTCCACGGCATAAACACCATGGATCGATTCAAGCATGCCAATCAAGCGTTCCGCCACACGGGTCATGGTGGGCTCATCACCACCGGTCAGTTCAACTTGCAGGGCACGGCCAACGGGTGGCCCCGGTTTTTGCATGGCAAAACTGATATCCATTTTCGGGAATAGCGGTGGAATCTCCTTCTCCAGCACAGACATGACATCGTAGGCTTTGACATCACGTTCGGTAAATGGAATCAGAATAATACGCTCAAAACCAAAGCGGTCGCCGATCTGCTTCAGAGCCTCGCGCTGATCCGCACTGTTCTCTCCGGCAATCATGGTGGTGGTTTCAAGCAGGGTTGGATCAATGCGTTTGCGCACTTCAACATCCAGCTTAATCAGCTCATCGCGCATCTCCTCCAGGGTTGTACCGGTAGGCATGGCGACACGCAGATAAAATGTTGTCTCTGCCCCGGACGGAAAGAGTTGAAATTTCATAGTGCTGGCCAGTGCGAAACTACCGAGCAGGCCGGCAATGGTCAGTAGAATGGTCAGGTAACGCAGCTTAACCGCTTTATGCAGCATCCAAGTATAAATGCGGGTGATCCAGATAAACAGAGGCCGCTCTTTCGGGTGTTTATTGGCGTTGGCAACATCGCGGATATGATTGGGAAGGATAAAGATCGCTTCAAACCATGAGAAGGCGAGCAGAATCACAACCACCAGAGGAATATTGGCAATAAACTTACCGATAATGCCATCCATAAACAGCAGTGGCATAAATGCCACGATGGTGGTCAATACCGTGGCGGTAACCGGTCCGATTAGCTCATAGGTGCCTTCAATGGCAGCCTGTTCAGGTGAGAGGCCACGCTCCATATGGTAGGTGGTATTTTCGCCAATGATGATCGCATCATCGACCATCAGGCCGAGCACCATAATAAAGCCGAACATCACCAGCAAGTTGAGGGTGATGCCCATAAAATAGAGTACGCCGATACCGGCAAAGAAGATGATCGGTAGTCCCCAGGCCGTAGTCAGTGCCACAGCAGGACGAAGGAAAAGCATCAGCATCGCCAGTACCAGTATCAGGCCGATCGTGCCGTTACTGGTCAGTACACCGAGCCTCAGGCGCGTGATGGTGGAGAAGTCATTGTAGGTGCTGACATGAACCTCTTCACCATACTTTTCCGGAACCGTGTCGAGGTAGGCGCGCACTTTATCGACAAGCGTGATGATATCGGCATCGCCTTTTTTGATCACGATCATGGTGATGGCCGGATCACCACGCGCAGCAACGTAACGGTAAGGGCGCTGCAGGGTTTGCGTTACTTCAGCGACATCCTTCAGATATAGCGCCTGCCCACGTTCATTGGCACGCAGTACCAGATTGCCAGCATCTTCAGCAGATACAAATTCACCCGTAATGCGGATGATGCTCTGACCATCTGTGGCTTTCAGGCGTCCACCAGGTGCATTGATATTCCATCCTTTGACCAGCGCAATAATGTCGTTAATGGAGATTCGGCTATCGCGCATCTTCTCTGGATGAGGAACGATGCGAATCTCCTCCTTGCGGTCACCCTGTACAAAAACATTGGCAACGCCGTTGATATCACGCACATCATCTTCGATTTGGCCACTCAGATGTTTGAGTTCCAGCTCCTTGAAGTTACCGAAGATGGAGAAGGTAAGCACTGGTGTCTGCTCCGATTTTACCTCCATAATGATCGGGTCGGCAGGCAGATCGACAGGCAGATCGGCGCGATTAATCGCCTGCTGAATATCAGAGACCAGTCTTGCGCGGTCTTCAAAATTGGGGTCCACCTCAATGGTAATCTGCATGGTTCCTGAATAGGCCGTGGAGCGGATCACATTGATGCCATCAATGCCTTTTAACTCCTGCTCAATCGGAGCCACCATGAGTCGTTCCACTTCACGCGGAGCAGCTCCGGGATAAGCACCGGATACAGCTATCACATCAAAGTTGATGCTCGGGAATGCCTCGCGCTGCATCTGTGTGGCAGCATAGATGCCTCCCAGCAGCAGGATCGTGGAGATGAGGTTGACTACTACTCCGCGTTTAACGAAATAGGCGATGAGGCTTTTCATGAGTTATTGTCCATGGCTGTTTGCGATGTCGATATGCAGTGATTCGAGAAGATTGCCTTGCGCCCAGAGTAGCTGTCTGGATGCTAGTTGCAGTGTGAGTGCCTGCAGATCGGCATTGAGCTCAGCTCTTGCCAGCTCACCTTCGAACTGTACCAGCGTGGCCGTATCGGAGCGGCCCTCGCGATATCGTTTCATTTCAGCTCTAAATTTTCTCTTTTCCGCTTCAGACTGCTTGCGAGCCGCCAACAGTGTGGGTTTGCCATTGCGCAGTGCAGTGATGGCCGTGGCAAGGTCACTTCTTATCTGCTCCATTGTGCTTCTGAGCTGGGCATTCACGCGCTGACGCTGCAGCTCTGCCTTTGCCATGGTTGCCCGTGCTGAGTTGCGCCCCAGAACCTCACTGAGCTCAACTGAGAGTGAGGCGTAGTGATCGTTAGCGCTTAAGCCTCCAGCTGCAGCGCCTGCGGCACTGGTATCAAGTGCCCTAGTCCCTACTTCAGCAACCAGATTAAGTTTCATATTATCACCGTCACGGGCGATCATGAGCTGCGCCTCGGCAGCATCCATCTGGGCTTTCAGAAGCTTCAACTCTGCCCGCTTCTGCTCGGCAATCGCCATTGCCGTGTGCATTTCAGGGGCAGTACGCTCATCAGTGGCTTCGATACGAATATCAATTGCTGATTCCGGTGCGCGCCGCATCAGCATATTCAGGTTGTTCAGGCTTGAAGCCCTGCGTGCCCTGGCGCGCTGCAGGTCGGTTTTGCGTCCTGCAAGAAGCGCTTCGGCCTGCAAGCGGTCGGCAGTTTCAATCAACCCGAACTTTTCCCGCACCTGTTGGTAATTAAGCAGCTCGTTTGCCCGTTGCACGGCCTGATCGGCAATACGGATATTGATGTCATCTGATGCCAGCTGGAACCAGGCGTTAGTCGCCTTAAGTGCCAGTATGCGTGCGGTCACCAGCTGCTGCATATTAGCAGCACGCACACCTGCCTCGCTGGCAATCAGCGACTGGCTGTAATCGGGGCGATCACTGCCTTTGAGTAAGGGATGGCGATAGTTCAGGTTGATCTGATTGCGATAGGCGGGATTGAAGCTTGAAAGCTGGGCAGCCAGTGGCGAGGGGGGGTAGGCCTGACTGGTGCGAATGTAATTGAAGTTGGCGCCAAGGGTTCCACCGCTGGCTAACGGTTTGGCGATACTGGCGGATAACTGACCGAGCCTTGTTTCAGAGGGCTGAAAACTACTGGAGGTTGGTACGGTCTCTTCACTGGCTCCGATGCGGGCAGTGACTACCGGATCTAGCATGCCTTCAACACGTCGGCTGTCAGTCTGGGCGATTTGCCGGTCAATAAGGCTAACGTCCAGATCAGGGTGGCTGCTAATGACTCTTTCAATGGCCGTTTTCAGATCCATCTCTTCCGCAGCTGCAGGCATGGCCCATGCGGAAAGCAGTAGAGTGGTGACGATAATACGGTTGAACGATGGATTCATGGGGCTCCTTCCGCAAACAAAAATCGCACCTAACGCGTGAAAGATGAATGATTCGCATAATATTGACGATGTCAATTATTGGCAACATCAACCTTTTTTGTTTATGGTTCAGCCATGAGTACTGTCATGCCAAAACGATTTGAGGATGGACTGGGTTATCTGGTGCATCACCTGATGTACGCCTTGCGCCAGACGCTGGCTGAGCAGTGTGCCAGCAGCGGGTATCCTATTACAGCAGATGAGCTCGGTGTGGTGATGATGGTGCATCAGTCCGGCAGCGAGATGGGCCTCACCCAGAAGCAGCTGGCTGATATGCTGGCTAAGGATAAGGCGGTTATTACCCGTTTGCTCAATAGCCTGAGCAGTAAAGATCTGGTTGTGCGCTCTGTCGATGAGAAAGACCGCCGCGTCGTGCGCGTCTGCCTGACAGGGAGGGGCATGCAGGCAGCTGAAAAACTATATCCAAAGCTTGTCGAGGTTCTCAGTCAGGCCTATAGCGACATCAGTGAGGAGGAGTTTCTACTCACCCATGATGTGTTAACGCGCATGCTTAATAACGTCAGGGGTATTTCACCCGAATAAAAAAAACGCGACCCTGTGCAGGGCCGCGTTTTAATGATGCGTTGAATCGATCGCTCAGGCGCGTTCGACGTATTCACCGTTTTCAGTATTCACTTTCACGCGTGTACCTGATTCCAGATAGGGCGGAACCATAATCGCAGCACCTGTCTCCAGACGGCCCGGCTTGTAGGAGCTGGTTGCGGTCTGACCCTTGATCGAGGCGTCACACTCCACTACTTCCAGTATCACAGTCTGAGGTAGCTTTACGTTCAGTGGACGTTCTTCATGGAACTCAACCTGAACCATCATCTCGGGCAGCAGGTAGGGAAGTGCATTCTCCAGCATCTCCGCACTCAGTGTGATCTGCTCGTAGGTTTCCATGTCCATGAAGTGGTAATCATCGGCATCGGCATAGAGGTACTGCATATCGCGCTGGGAGAGGACAACACGCTCTACGCGTTCGGTAGAGTTGAAACGTTTGTTGGTTTTATTGCCTGTTTCGATGTTGCGCATCTCCAGCTGCATGCAGGCCACACCTTTACCTGGTGTAACATGATTCGTTTTTATGACGCGCCACAGGCCGCCGTCGACCTCGAGAATATTTCCGACGCGTACGCTGGTTACATTGATTTGCATGGGTTGTTCCTCGCTATTCATCGGCTGCAAATAGAACAGCCAGAGTGAAACTCTCTTCTGAAATGGCCCGGGACGATAGCTATTTGTATCATTTCGGGCAACAATTCGACTTCGGCCGCTTCCGGCCAACTCAGGGAGCAATCATGTTTTTCTGCCAAAATATCCGTCAAAACCTCTGCCTGAATCTCCTTTTATGGGGGAGTGCATGAGTTCCAGCTATAAACTTCAGGAAGCGATGGATGATTTTATCCAGAGCAGCACAGCAAGCTTCTCTTCAGAATCTTCCGTGAACTCGTCCGAGGAGCAGTGTATGGAGATGCTGGCACAGTATCTTATCCACTACTCCGACCTGTTTCAGGATATGGAGCTGGCTGATGAGGGCGATTTTGCCGAATGGGAGGACGGGCTGGAGCAGCATATGTCCGACCTTTTGGAGGGCGATGTTGAGCCATCCGGTGATCTTGGCCCCTTGCCCGTGGATGCGCTTGATCCCGAGCATCTGCGCGATTTCCTTGGCTGGTTCGCGGTGCGCGAGTCCAGCAATGCCGAACTGATTCAGGCTTATGCCGATGTCCTGCTGGCATGGGTCAACTTTGTGCATGATCGGGGCTGGCTCAAGGATGAGGAGTATATGGGTTTTGTCGAGATCCTGGCCGAGGTGACGCCGGATGCTGTGCGGGTGGCGCGCCTTTCACGGGTACTGTTCCACTTTGTCCGTTGCGGCGGCGGTATTTCGCCGCGTCTGCGCGGCAAACGGTTTTCCCGTTTTGTAGAGGGACATGGTCGCGTTGTTACCATCGATAGTCATTCGATTCTATTTGATTTTGACAATATGCAGGAGAAGATTGGTCCGGTTGCGCTGCCGCAGGTGATTCTCGATATGATTGAAGAGGGTGATGTCTTCGATATCGAGTTGGGAAAACGTGGCGATGATTGGGTGATTGTTGATATTGGTCCGGTTTATCCGGGCTCTGTCTATGTTGAGGTAGAGGAGTATCAGGGGCTGGATAAACGCTCCTAGGGGGGGCACTCAGTCTACAGATAAGCCACCTGAGCAAAAAAGTTTAATCATGCTTAATATGAGACTCATTCGTATGGTGTGAATATATCTCCTTTCTCCAACAGATGGAGCGGTTATAGTTCAGGCAGATTCAGATGACATCTGCCAAAGGTGCGCAGCGCGTTCTTTAAGGTGTCATATTTCGGAGGCAGGCATGTTCCATGGTACGATGACCGCACTGGTCACACCATTCTCGAACGGAAAGATTGATGAAGAGGCTTTTCGTAAGCATCTGGAGCGGCAGGTCGAATCCGGCATTAACGGTGTGATTCCGGTGGGTACCACCGGAGAGGCAGCAACTCTCTCCTTTGAAGAGCACAAGCAGGTCATCCGTATTGCCGTAGATCAGGTGGCTGGCCGTGTGCCGGTGATCGCAGGGACAGGAAGTAATAATACCGCTGAATCGATTGAGCTTACGGCAGATGCCAAGGCGATCGGTGCAGATGCAGCATTGTTGATTTCACCCTATTACAACAAGCCGACGCAGGAGGGCATCTATCGCCACTACAAGGCGGTTGCCGATGCTGTGCACCTGCCACAAGTGATCTACAATGTACCTGGGCGTACCAACTCCAATATCGAGCCTGAGACGGTGGGTAGGCTCTCCCATGTTACTAATATCATTGGCATCAAGGATGCCACGGCAAACATGGAACAGTTGGCCCACACCATGGCCGCCTGTGATGGACGTATTGAATTTTACTCAGGTGATGATGCTTCGGTGCTACCGTTTATGGCGATGGGTGGACAGGGCGTCATTTCCGTGGTTTCCAATATCGTGCCGAAAACCATGCTGGCGCTGACCGGTGCAATGCGCCGCGGTGATCTTGAAAATGCTCACCGGGCACAGTTTGCCATGCGCGAGTTGAACAGGATGCTCTTTGTTCAGTCCAATCCGATTCCGGTGAAGGCTGCATGTGCTGCCCTTGGCTGGATGAGCAATGAACTGCGTTTGCCGTTGTTGCCACTGGATGGTGAGTTGCTGAATGGCTTGCGCCAAACCATGGATTCCTTTGAATTCGAAGGCGAACGGTTGGAGCTTGCAGAAAGCTGAGGCCTCAATGTCACGTCTGCGCCTGATCTTCAGCTTCAGGCGGCTGGTGCACTCATTCGCCTATTTTGGTGCCACACTAGCGGCGATTGCTGTCTTCGTGCTGGTGCTGATGCTGGCAGAGTCTGCCGTTTATCTGCTTACGGGGCAGCCGGTATCGGTCTGGGCGATGGTGATTGCAGCTGTCTCCGCCGCCTTCGGCTTTGCGCCATTGGTGCAGTCGATGCAGCGCGCCCTTGATCACCTCTTTTTCCGCCATCAACTCGATACGCTGGCTGCCATTCGCCAGCTGGGGGCAGGGGATCTTGCGCAGATGCCGCTTCAGGATATTGAAACAGCGCTGCTGGAGCGAATCTGCAAGGTGAGCCACCGCCGCTATGTGGCACTCGATGAGCGCAATAGGCCGGATGGTGAGTGGTACGCTTTTCCCGCCAATGCACCGATGATTGATGCATATCCTGACGAGGGTGTGCATGAGGCATATGACCTCTGTCTGGAACTGCCAGATGCCACGGGCGATGCCTATCTCTGGCTCGGGCCGAGGCTGGATAGCTGGCCGATGGACAGTGAAGAGCGAGCCAGCCTTAAGAGTCTGGCGAGGTTTGCAGCCATGAGCCTGGAGCATGCACGCCTGACCCATCAGCAGGCGGAGGCGGCAAGGCTCGATTCGCTCTCGCGCGTTACCAAACAGCTGCACTCCCATGATCTGAAGAACCGTCTGCACGATCTCTCATTCCTAGCCCATCATCTGGGATCGGGCAAACTGGATGAGGAGGATGTGGTGCGGATGTTGACTGCGATCCGCAAGGTGACAGGGAGGATGCAGACGCTGATGCAACGCATGAATGATCCCAATGCGCCGGTTGAGCTGACCATAAAACCGGTTGATCTTGTTGAGATGCTTAAGCGGAGTGTTCGCGATCGCCTCTGGCCCGAATCAATCACGATTTCAGATGACTATCAGATACTGCCTGCAGTGGCAGGTGACAGCGATCAGCTGCAGGGGGTGTTTGAGAACCTCTATGATAACGCTGTGCAGTCGATGCAGCGACAGGGTGAAATCCACATTGAGACCAGGGTTGTGAAAAACAGCGCCAATGAAGAGGTAGCTGAGGTGCGGGTGAGCGATCAGGGCTGCGGTATGACGCCGGAGTTCCTGAAAAACCGTTTGTTCAGGCTCTTTGCCACCAGTAAGAGCAACGGACTGGGTGTTGGGCTCTATCTCTCACGCAGGATCGTAACAGCCCATGGCGGAAACATTACGGCACAAAGCGAAGGGCCGGGCAAAGGTTCCACCTTCATCGTACAGCTGCCGCTGTGGCAGAGTCAGCTTGTGGAATGAGTAAAAGAGTCAGGTGACAAGGGAGCGACAGATATGAAGCAAACGGTACTGGTAGTTGATGATAACGATATCAATCGTCTGAATCTGAAGCTGCTGCTGAAAGAGTCCTACCAGATTCTGGAGGCAGGTGACCTAGAAAGAGCGGATGAGATGCTCTCTGGCCACAGGGTAGACCTGGTGGTGCTCGATCTGGCGTTACCCCCTGAGCCGGACAACCCGGAAATCGGCATGGGCTATCTCAAACGCTTAAGGGCTGAAAGCCCGGATACGCCGGTGGTGGTGATTACCGGCCATGATGAACGTGCATTTGCAGTGCGGGCGCAGGAGATGGGAGCTTTAGACTTTTTCGGCAAGCCATTTGATCCGGATGAAGTGAAAAACACCATTGATCGAAGTATGGAGACAAGCTGGAAGGTCATGCGCGAGCAGGAGATGGAACGCGCACTTCAGAGTCAGGTGAATACGGAGATATTAGGTCAATCCGAAGTGATGTGCCAGTTAAGGCAGCTGATTGATCAGGTGGCATCCGCTCCATCCACGGTTCTGGTTCGTGGTGAAACGGGCACGGGAAAGGAGCTGGTCGCCCGTAAATTGCATGCTGCAAGCAATCGTTCAGAACAACCGTTTATCGCGATTAACTGTGCGGCAATGAGCGCGGAGATGCTGGAGTCTGAGCTGTTTGGCTATGAGATGGGGGCATTTTCTGGGGCGGGCAAGCGTAAGCTGGGCTGGTTTGAGAGAGCCAGTGGCGGCACGCTGTTTCTTGATGAGGTCGCAGGCCTGCCGCTGCCGGTGCAGGCTAAACTGCTTCGCGTGCTGGAGTCGGGTGAGTTTTCGCGTCTTGGCGGTGAGGCTATTCTACGGTCTGATGTGCGCCTGATCTGCTCTACACGCGAGGATTTGGAGGGGAATGTTGCGGACGGTTCGTTTCGCGATGACCTCTACTACCGCATCCATGTGGTGGAGGTCGTGGTGCCGCCTCTTCGGGATCATATCGATGATCTGCCTGAGCTGTCCGATGCGATCCTGTTGCGCAAGGCGGCGATGTGCGGCAAGCGCATGGATGGTTTTTCCGATGATGTACTTGAGCAGATGTCCCGCTACAGCTGGCCGGGCAATGTTCGGGAGCTGGAAAACGTGATCGAGCGTGCCGTGGTTCTGGCAGAGGGAGATCTGGTTGAATCGATACCCTCACTTGTCGGTCCGCAGTTTGTTCCCGGGGATGTTGATCCGTTGCAACTCTGGTTTCAGCAGCTGCCGGAGACAGGCATTCGTGCTGAGAAAGCCGTGGCTGAATTTGAACGCCAGCTTGTTGAGGCGGCACTGGAGCGAAACCATCACATTAAAGCTAGGGCAGGACGCTGGCTCGGCTTTGGTGATCGCGCCAAGGACAAAATGCGTTACCTTTGCGATAAGTATGACATCGAGGTTCAGGAGGGTTTATGAGGAAGCTGTTTGGCCTGCTGGTGATAGGAATTGGACTGTCAGTGTTCGGGCAGGCCAGTGCCATCGACGCGGCTGAAGCAGACTATCTCTATTATCGTGATGCCAATGTGCCGCCATTCCAGAAATCGCGCGAATTTTTCGATATGCCGAACCGTCCCGGACTTTATGAGGTGACGATGGTTTCCGATGCTGTTGGTCCCCTGACCTTCCGGATTGTCAGGGTACATGAGGATAAAGAGGAGACGATGCACCAGCAGCGTAGCTACAAGGTTGGCGGTCATGAGTTTCAGGCCCGTTTCAATAATCCCGGTGGTAGCGATGATCTGATTGTTGAAATTGCCAACTCTAATCCGGCGGCTGTTGCCAAGGTTGCCGTCTTTGTCGTGGAACTTCCCAAGCATTAAACAGGTTTGAAATCCGGGCAGTTGTATTGCCGTTTGCCGTCGGCCTTCGCAGGCTTTAATCTGTTTGCCATGAGGCGATTTTTTACACTTTTTATTCTTTTGTTGATGCCGCTGGGGTGGGCGTTTTCTGTTTCTGCCCATGAGGATGACCTTGAGACTGTCGGGTTACACCTGAAATGGAAGCACCAGTTCCAGTTTGCCGGTTATTATGCGGCCATTGAGAAGGGCTATTATGCCGATGAAGGGCTGAGCGTTGAACTCATTGAGGGTGGCCCTGACAAGAATCCGGTCAGGGAATTGCTGGAAGGGCATGCTCAATATGCCGTCGGTAATGCCAGTGCCCTTCTAGACAGGGCTGAGGGCAATCCAGTCGTTGTTCTGGCCTCTGTTTTTCAACACACAGCGCAGGTGATCTATACGCGTCCTGATATCAACTCCCCTGAAGAGTTGCGGGGCAAGCGGATTGTTATGCTTCAAGACGGACGGCGTGAGCTTGAGGCTTTTGCACTACTGAAAAAGTTTGATATCAACAAAGCGGATTTTGTTCTCCGGCCAGATGGGACTCCTGAAGACCTTGTTTCCGGCAAGGTAGATGCATGGCCCGGTTATAGCAGTAATGAGGCTTATCAGTTTAAGCAGAACAGGGTGGGCTATCGAATGTTCAGGCCTCAGGACTATGGTCTAGATATTTACGGCGATACGCTGCTGACAACGGAAATGGAGCTGCAGGAGAACCCGCAGCGCGCAGATGCTTTCCATCGCGCAACGATCAAGGGATGGGAGTATGCCCTGAATCATGTCGATGAAATGATTGAACTGATCAAGACGAAATATGACAGCCAGCAGAAGTCGCGTGATTACCTGAAATTTGAGGCTGATGTCATTGGCGACCTGATGATTCCGAATGTCATCCCGATTGGCCTTTCAAATTTGAAACGCTGGCAGCGAATTGCCACTGAATTTGAAGCGTTGGGTTACCCCGTGGGTCAGGTGGAGTGGAAGATGTTTATCTACCAGCCCAAGCCAACATTGGCGCACCTTCTTGATCACCATGTCTACCCCTATCGTTATTGGATTGGTATGGCGCTACTTATCACCCTAGTTCTTACCCTCTATGCATTCAACCGGCAACTGCTCCGTGGTATTTCAAGTCGTACGGCGGAGCTGGAGGCGCTCTCAGTCGAGTACAGGGATATCCTCGATCAAATGCAGGATACCTACTATCGCGTCGACACCGAGGGTAAGTTGCTCTGGGTATCAGCCTCTGTTAAAAATCACTTGGGCTATGATCGGGAGTCGCTGGTTGGGAATTATTCTACGGGGCTTTATTTTGAAAAAGATGGACGTAAGAAGCACCTGCAGGCTATTGCCGAAAGTGGCGGAAAAGTCGAACACTATGAGCTCTGCCTGAGGCACAAGGATGGAACTCCCTTCTGGACAGAATCCAACTCCCAGTATGTGTTTGATGAGAACCGAAAAGTCATCGGCGTAGAGGGGAATCTTCGTGATATCAATGCGCGCAAGCAGGCACAACTGGAGAACGAGGAGCTGACGAGCCAGCTGCAGCAGGCGCAGAAGATGGAGAGTATCGGTGTGCTGGCCGGGGGGATTGCGCATGATTTTAACAACCTTTTGGCGGCAGTAATGGGTAATGCCGAGCTAGCCTTGCTGGATGCGCCCGAGCATGGCGAGATGCGCCATTTCCTAGCGCAGATATTCAAGGCTTCGAGGAAGGGCGCTGATTTGGTGCGTCAGTTGCTCGCCTATTCGGGGCAGGGGCGATTTGCGATGGGAGAGCAGAACCTCAACACATTGATTGCTGAGGTTTCAGATCTTCTCGGTACGGTGATCGGCAAAAAAATTCAATTGGAGATGGAACTGGAGGATGGGCTTGCAAACATCAACGGTGATAAGAATCAGCTTACCCAGATGCTTATGAACCTGATGACCAATGCCGCCGAATCCATGAGTGGTAGCCCCGGCACCATCAGTCTGCATACAGGTAGCGTGAACCTGACCCAGTCGGATTTCGCTCGTATGTATCTTAACGATGACCTGCAGGATGGGGCGTTTGTATTTATTGAAGTGCGGGATAGTGGCTGTGGAATGGACAGACACACGCAGAAGCGGATTTTTGACCCCTTCTTTACCACCAAGGAGACCGGAAGCGGCCTTGGGCTGGCCGCTCTACTCGGCATTGTCCGCAGCCATGGCGGTGCTCTGACGCTTGATAGTGAGCCGGGGCGTGGTTCCTGCTTTACAATTTACCTTCCAGCCCTTGAAAGCACTGTTTATAAACCTGCTGAAACAGCACTCATCCAGCCCGAATCCCTAAAGGGTTTATCCGGTGTTGTATTGCTGGTGGATGATGAGGCGCAGGTACGCGATGTAGCCACCCGTATTCTGGAGCGGGAAGGGATGTCTGTGATCAGTGCTGCTGATGGGAAGGAGGGGCTGGCCCTGTTCCGTAAGCATGCCGATGAGATTAGCTTGGTACTGCTTGATCTGACCATGCCGATCATGGATGGGGAGCAGGCATTTCGCCTGATGCATGCGTATCGACCGGAGATTCCGGTTCTTCTCAGTAGTGGCTTCTCGGAATCCCAGGCTGCTACAGACCTGAGCCAGCAGGGGCTGGCAGGCTTTGTAAGGAAACCCTATACCCGAAATACATTGTTACAGGCCGTTATCGAATCTGGCGAGATCTCAAAGGCTTCCTGAGGCTTGGATTTTCCACATTAAAACCCCATAGACCCATTGATAAGATCTGTTACGAGCAGGAGTTGATTCATGGATATGAACAGGATGACGCAAAAAGTAAGCGAGGCTATCGCATCAGCGCAGACACTGGCTACCCGCCTGTCGCACCAGGAGGTCGATGGTGAACACCTGCTGGCTGAGCTGCTGGCGCAAGCTGATGGCCTGGCCCCACGGTTGATCGAGAAGTGTGGCCTCTCCATTGATGTCATCAAAGCAAAGGTTGAGAAGTCGCTCTCAAAACGGCCAAAGGTGACGCTTGGTTCTACGCAGGCCAACACCCTCTATATCACCCCGCGTCTTCAGCAGCTCTTTATCCATGCCGAGAGTGAAGCGAAACAGCTTCAGGATGATTATATCTCGGTCGAACATCTGCTGCTCGCTTTTATCGCAGAGGGTGATGCAACAGATGCTGGCAAGGCATTTAGGGAGGTTGGCATTACCCGTGATGCTTTCATGCAGGCACTGGAGAAGGTGCGTGGCCATCAGCGGGTCACCAGCGATGCTCCTGAATCACAGTACGAAGCCCTGAAGAAATATGGTGTCGACTTAGTTGAGATGGCCAAGCGCGGCAAGCTTGATCCGGTGATCGGCCGTGATACGGAGATTCGTTCTGTGATCCGTATCCTTTCCCGCAAAACCAAAAATAACCCGGTACTGATCGGCGAACCCGGCGTCGGTAAAACTGCAATTGCCGAGGGGCTTGCTCAGCGTATCGTTTCCGGAGATGTGCCGGAAGGGCTGAAGGATCGCAACCTCTTCTCACTCGATATGGCCGCGCTGATGGCCGGTGCGAAATACCGTGGTGAGTTCGAGGAGCGCTTAAAGGCGGTACTCAAAGAGATCAAGGAGTCGGAAGGGCGTACGCTGCTCTTTATCGACGAGCTGCATACGATTGTTGGTGCAGGTAAAACCGAGGGTAGTTCTGATGCTGGCAATATGCTCAAGCCGATGCTGGCGCGCGGTGAGCTGCACTGTATAGGTGCGACCACACTGGATGAATACCGCCGCTATATTGAAAAGGATGCAGCCCTTGAGCGGCGTTTCCAGCCGATCATTGTCGATGCTCCCAATGTCGAGGATACCATCTCAATCCTGAGGGGGTTGCGCGAACGATTCGAACTTCATCACGGTGTACACATCGCGGATGCTTCACTGGTGGCGGCGGCCACCCTCTCCGATCGCTATATATCTGATCGTTTCCTGCCCGATAAGGCGATTGATCTGGTCGATGAGGCGTGCGCTTCGATTCGTACCGAGATGGACTCAATGCCGGCCGAGCTGGATGAGATCACCCGCAAGACAATGCGCCTAGAGATTGAGGAAACGGCACTCAAAAAAGAGAAGGATGCTTCAAGCCAGGAGCGATTGAAGAGCCTGCGCAAGGAGCTGGCCAATCTACAGGATAGGCGCGATGTGATGCGGTCGCAGTGGGAGAAGGAGAAGGGGGCGATCAGTCTGGTCCAGTCATTGCGTGAGAAGATCGAGAAAACCCGACTGGAGATCGAAGCTGCCGAGCGCAGGTATGAGCTGGAGAAGGTGGCTACACTGCGCTACGGCACCTTGCCTGACCTGGAGAAGGAGCTGGCAGAAGTGGAGCAGCAGGCCAGCGCTCATCGCAGTATACTGCGCGAGGAGGTGAGCGAGGAGGAGATTGCCGAAGTGGTGGCGCGCTGGACCGGCATTCCGGTAACGCGCCTGCTGGAAGGTGAACGCGAAAAACTTCTCAAGCTCGAGTCGGTTCTGCATGAGCGGGTGATCGGGCAGGACGAGGCGGTGAAGGCTGTAGCTGATGCAGTGCTGCGTGCACGCGCCGGCATCCGTGATCGCCATCGCCCGATTGGATCGTTTCTTTTCCTAGGCCCTACCGGTGTCGGTAAAACCGAGCTTGCGCGCACCCTTGCCCGCTCCCTGTTTGATGCCGAGGAGAATATGGTGCGTATCGACATGTCCGAATATATGGAGAAGCATACCGTCTCAAGGCTGGTCGGAGCGCCTCCGGGGTATGTCGGTTTTGAAGAGGGCGGGCAGCTGACCGAAGCGGTACGGCGCAAACCCTACTGCGTACTGCTACTCGATGAAGTGGAGAAGGCGCATCCGGATGTGTTCAACATCCTGTTGCAACTGCTTGATGACGGCCGACTGACCGACAGTCACGGGCGTACCGTCAATTTCCAGAATACAATTATTATTATGACCAGCAATATCGGGTCGGAATACCTGCTTGATGGTATTGATCTCCATGGTGTGATCAGTGATTCGGCCCGGGCGCAGGTGATGGCAGCACTGCGTGGCCACTTCCGCCCCGAGTTTCTTAACCGGGTGGATGATACGGTCCTCTTTCAGCCGCTTAGCGAAGCAGCGATTGCCGAGGTGGTGGCGCTGTTCCTTTCTGAACTGCAGGCACGCCTGCATGACCAGCAGATTACACTTGAGGTAACAAAAGCTGCTACAGCATGGCTGGTCAGTGAGGGTTATGATCCCGTCTACGGCGCACGGCCACTGAAACGCTTTATCCAGCAGCACCTGGAGACACCAGTGGCACGGCTGCTGATCGCGGGTGAGGTGCTGCCCGGCGGCAGCATCACGGTTGATGTGGATGGCGGCGTATTAACCGTGAAAAACAGGCCTTAGAACTAAAAAGTAAACCAGAGAAAAACGGGTTCCCCCCTAAGGGGGATTCTTTTCCACTGCCCTTCGTTCTTGTCAAGCTTAGGGTTGACACCATGAGGCGGCATGCGTAGCAAGTCATCTCCAAATTCGAGAGGAGGATTTATCATGAAAAAAGCACTAATGATCGCAGCTGCAGCTGCATTCGTAATGGGCGGCATGGCAGCTACTGCTGATGCAAGCGCTCTGGGCAAGTGTAAAGCTTGTCACAAACTGGATTCTGCTGACAAAAAAGTTGGCCCAGGCCTGAAAGGCATTGCTGGCAAGACTCAGGGTTCTTTGGAAGGCTTCAAGTATGGTTCATACCTGAAAGCCCAGAACGCTGCTGGCGCAGTATGGGACGACGCAGCTCTGGAAGCATGGGTATGTGGTTCTAAAGACGTTGCCAAGGCTGCACACGGCAAGTCCAAGATGCCTAACCAGAAAGTATGTGGTGATGATGCCAAGGCTGCTGTTGCTGAGCTGAAAGCTCTGTAAGAAGGTTTAAACCTGATTGAGGCGGTCCATGGAAACATGGGCCGCTTTTTTTGTGTCTGTTGATGAATCAAGCCGGGAATAAAAAAAGACCGGACGCCTTTCTGAGGGGGGAGGGGAGTGAAAGGCGCCCGGTCCGTGCTTCCGAAGGTATGGAGAAGCACTTCTTTCTGTAGTTTTTATCCAGCAAATCCTATGCCAATACGATTATAGACCAGTTCATGCCGAATGGATAGGTATAGGCCGAAACTGTGCCAAAATTACAGGCAGCAGCTATTTACGAATTGGGCTGTGGATTAATAGCTTTTCGGATTTGAGAGTGATTTAATGATCGGCTTTGCATAGCCCATCTTCCCCAACTCTTTGTGGGCAACCTCTTTTTCAATCGCATCAACAAAATTGATATCTGCGGCGAACAGTTTACAGATGCGGTGATACTTGATGTAGTAGGTTTGTCCTGCCTCGAACTCAAAAATCTCTTTTCCCTGGTCGAATTGCGTATAGCGGGTCAGCATATTCTTGACTTCGATGATATACAGGCCGGGTTTTGCAAGAACGGAGCTGTAGGCACCGTTACCGAGAATGACGACATCTTCGCCGTTCGCCAGGAAATAGAGTGGGTCGGTCAGGTTGCAGAGATCGGCTGGCCGGTAAATGACAACCAGTGCCTTGCTCTGATCAGTCAGCTCTACAGGTTGAAACTTCGCCCCGAGTGAGACGCAGCCTGCACTCAACAGGATGAGGCCGATGGTAATGGCTCTGGATATGGAGCGAACACCTTTCATATTACGCAATATCCTCCACGTTTCATGTTTATTCAAGCGATTCCATCATGATCTCGCGCATGCGGAACTTTTGCAGTTTACCTGTAATAGTTACCGGGAACGCATCCACAAAGCGGATATGGTGTGGCACCTTGAAGTGGGCGAGCCTCTCCCGGCAGAATTCGCGTAGCTCATTCTCATTCAATGTTTGACCATCATGCAGCTCGATCCAGGCGGCAATCTCTTCACCATAATAGTCATCAGGAATCCCGAACACTGCCACTTCAGCTACCTTCGGATGAGAATAGATGACATCCTCGATTTCGCGCGGATAGATGTTTTCACCTCCCCGTATAATCATCTCCTTCAGACGTCCGGTGATACGCAGGTAACCATCCGCATCCATGAGACCGAGATCACCGGAGTGCAGCCAGCCTGCAGCATCGATGGCTGCGGCGGTGGCTTCTTTATCGCCGAAATATCCCTTCATAATATGGTAACCACGAAAACAGATCTCCCCAACTGTATTGATCGGTTGCGTTGCACCGTTTTGAGTATCGATAACTTTCACCTCCTGATGTGGAAGATTGCTGCCCACCGTTTCGATGCGGCGCTCGAAGTTGTCCTCGCGCCGGGTTAGGTGGGTTAGCGGTGAAGCCTCGGTCTGTCCGTAACCGATCAGGATTTCACTGCAGTGCATCTCTTCGATCACCCGCCGCATCAGCACTGGCGGACAGGGGGCTCCGGCCATAATGCCTGTGCGAAGGCTGCTGAGGTTAAAGCTTTTGAATTGCGGGTGCTCCAGTTCAGCGATAAACATGGTTGGCACACCGTGCAGGGCTGTGCAGTGCTCTTGATCAATGGCTTTAAGAACCAGCCCTGCATCAAAGTGTTCACACGGAATCACGGCGCATGCGCCGACACTGAGGCAGAGAAGGTTAGCCAGTACCATGCCGAAGCAGTGGTAGAAGGGCACAGGAATAGCCAGACGATCGCATTCGGTGAAATGCATGGCAAGGGCTGAGCACCATGCGTTGTTGAGGATGTTGTGGTGGGTGAGGATCACCGCCTTTGGAAAGCCGGTCGTGCCTGAGGTGTACTGGATATTGATCGGGTCATCGATATCGAGTGTGGCAGTGATTGCATCAAGCTGCCCTGAGTTGATGGAGTCAGCTGCAGTGATCACCTCCTGCCAAGTGGTGAAACCGGAATAGGGGTGCCCAGTATTTTCAGGTGAACTGGGCTCATAGAGCACAACACGCTTGAGGTCTGGGAATTGGCTGCTGGTCAATCTGTTTGCGGGCATCGCTTTCAGCTCAGGAATGAGTTCAACCAGCATGGTCACGTAATCGCTCTTCCTGAAGGCCGGTATGGTGAAGATGGCAGAAAGGTCGGAGCGCTCAATAGCATAGGCGAGCTCTTTTGAACGGTAGGCCGGATTAATGTTAACCAGCACTGCCCCGATACGGGTAGTGGCAATCTGCAATAGCAGCCACTCAATATTGTTGGTCGCCCAGATGCCCACCCGATCGCCGCGTTTTATCCCGATACTGACCAGACCGCAGGCCAGACGGTCACTCTCCTCTTTTAGCCCTGCATAGCTCAAACGCCTGTTCTGGGGGAGTGATACCACTGCTTCACGGTCACCGAAGCGGGCGACGATGCTGGCAAAGTGTTCTGGGATCGTTACCCCGAGCAGTGGAACCTCTCCTCCGCGATGCAGGTAACTGTGTTTCATTCGACTTGTTCCCAGTAGCGGTCGATGCGCTGCTGGATCTCATTCAGGGTGCTCTCATGGCGTGAAGGGTTGAAGAGGTGGGCAAAGCGGCCCTGTCGTTTCAGGTACTCCTCTACCGGCAGCCGTTTACGTGGCACCTTCGTGTGTATCACCTTGCCGTCGACATACTCCTTTAGCGGCCAGACACCCGTTTTCACAGCCAGCTCGCCGATCTCCACACTCTCCTTTGGATCAAATCCCCAGCCGGTCGGGCAGGGTGAGAGGGCAGTGATCATCTTCGGCCCCTTAAACTGCATGGCCTTGTCGATTTTGCGCGCCAGATCCAGCGGCTCTGCCCCGATTACGGTGGCTGCATAGGCAGGGTGGCCAGCAATCCAGATATCGAAAATCGACTTCTTGTAACCCGGATAACCGCGAGGACCGGTGCTTGTGGAGGTTTTTGCCCCGTGCGGTGTGGCTTCTGAATATTGCTGGCCAGTATTGCCGTAACCCTCGTTATCGTAGCAGAGGTAGATAAAGTCGAGGCCACGCTCAATTGCGCCTGATGTGGCTGAAAGTCCCATGCCGTAGGCGCTGCCATCACCGGTCAGTACCACGGTCGTGAGATTTTCACTCGGTTCAATACGTCCCTGCTCCAGCAGGATATCGAGCGCATCACGCACCCCCTGAGCGCCGGCAGGGGCACTGGCCATGGCAGTGTAGAGCCATGAACCGCGAAATGGAGTGAAGGGGTAGATTGAGAGCAGTGTCATGCAGCCTGCCGCGTTGATGAATACCGTCTTCTCTCCGAGAACTTCGTAGAGTTGGTGGATCACCTCCAGCCCTCCGCAGCCGGCGCAGGCAGGGGTGCCACTGCCGAAGATGTGGGTGGAGGGAATATCCTTCAGATGGCGGAATCGTTGATCACTCACGCTCACCTCCCGTGCGTTCTACATGGGCGATCAACTGCAGCTTCTCGATCTGCTTCAACTCATCCTCGGTATAGAGCAGTCGTGGTGCAGGTGTTTCTCCAGAAACAATTGCTCTTTTCAGGGTTGTGGCGATCTCAAAAAACTCTTCCGTGCTGATATCGCGGCCGCCCAGACCGCCGATAAAGCTGGCAAGAATATGCGGCATATCCGGCTGGCCGTAGAGGGCGCTGGCAAGCTCGCTGTGCAGCACACCGCCAAAGCCCATTGAGAGGTTCTGGTCGATCACCGCCACCCCATGCTTGCCGCGCAGGATGGTGCGGATGGCCTCTGCAGGGTAAGGACGAATCAATCGCGGCCGCACCAGACCTATCTTCCAGCCCGCTTCGCGCAGTCGGTCAACCGCCACCTTCGCCTTGGTGGCGAAACAGCCGATCATGAAAAAGAGCATCTCAGCATCATCGCAACGATAGGTTTCAACTGCCGGATGATTGCGTCCAAATTTCTCTTCGAACTCGGAGGCAATGGTCTCGTAAGCGTCCAGTGCCTGCAGTGCGGCCAGATGGGTCTCGTAGCGAAAATAGGAGTAGGGGGAGCCACCGAGGACGGCCATCGCCTGGCTGGTGGGAGCACTGGCTCTGAAACGGATATCTTCAGCATCGAATGCGCCGACAAAGGCCGCTGCAGCTTTGAGATCCGGAATCTGCACAGGTTCGCGCGTGAATGAGAGATAGAAACCATCGAGATTGACGATGACCGGCAGCCGTACACTGCTCGCCTCGCTCAGTCTGTAGGCGATGAGAACCGAATCGAGTACCTCCTGGCAGGTGGCACAGTGAATTTGCAGGAAGCCACAATCCCTTGCCGCCAGAATGTCGTTGTGATCCGGCTCCAGCGTGATCGGTGAGGCAAGCCCGCGTGATACATTCACCAGTACGAACGGTGCTCGCCAGCCTGCCACTGTGTAGAGCATCTCCATGCCGTAGAGCAGTCCCTGGCTGGAGGTGGCGGAGAAGACCCGCACGCCTGTGGCTGCAGCAGCACCGGCAGCAGTGATCATCGAGTGCTCCGAATCGAGTGTAACCAGCCGTCCCGGCATCTCTCCGTTATCGATCCAGTCGGCGAGTGTTTCGATGATCTCAGTCTGCGGTGTGATCGGGAAGGCGGGCACATAATCGGCACATGCCAGCCTTGCGCCCCAGGCGGCAGCACCGTTTCCGGTCAGCAGGATGCGTTTCATGGTTTTGACTCATTCGGTTTCGATTTAGTTACCGATCCCGCAACCGATTCAGCTATCGCGGTAATGGCATGCGATGGGCACTGGCTCAGACAGACCAGACACCCCTTGCAGTGGTCGTAATCGATTTGTGGCTCTCCCTCCTCACTAACGTTAATGATTCCGTCGGGGCAGAAGCTGCTGCAAATCCACCAGCACCGCTTGCACTGCTCGGGATCGATTATGGGGCGCATCGTCCGCCACAGTCCGGTTTTGACCAGCACACTGGTGGCGCCGGCATGAATGGTAGGGGACGAGATACGTGCTGCTTCAAATGGCATATCAACCCATGACGGTGGTGCGTAACTTGAAAAAGAGAGCTCTTCACCTTCGGATATGATGCCTTTGTGCTCTGCCATGCTCTCATAGCTCTTGATTGCATTGTGGATGTTTTTTTCGATGGTTTCAGTGGCCATGCCGGCAAGCTCTTCTTTGATCGCTGCAATTAACCCCTCCTGCGGGATGAGGCCTGTCATCATCGCGGCTGCTGCTGCACAAATGGTACCGAGATAGGGCTGTGCACTTCGGTCAGCATCACTTTCACCTGCGGGGATCACAATAATGGTGCAGTTGAGGTTCAGGCGTTCTCGCCATGTTTCGGCACCGGTGGCACTGCTGATCAGCAGTACGGTGTGATCGTCGATTCCCTGCAAAACACCAGCGGCAGGCATTGCCACCAGCGAGTCATCAGCAACTGCGACGAGATCGGGGCGCAGGATAATGCCGCGCTCACAAATCGTCTTTTTATCGGCTCGCACATAGGCGAAGATCGGTGCGCCGCGACGTTCGGCACCGTAGCGGGGGGCATCCTGAACCTCAAAGCCTGCATCGAAGAGGGCTGTGCCGAGAATGCGGCTTGCCGTTTTCACGCCCTGACCACCTCTGCCATGGAAACGGATGCGATACATGTGGAGCCCTAGATAAAGCCCGGTGCAGTGGAAAAGGTGTTGAAGCGGCGGAAGCCCATCACCTTGTGAATGCGTTTGAGCGCCAGATCGACAGCAGCCTGCCTAGGTAGAATATTCTGTGTGCGGGATGCTTCCAGAACCTGTCCGGTATTGCGGCGGATCTTCTCTTCAATGGCTGCAAAGACAACCGATTCGCTTGCCCCCCGGTACTCCATGGCAGCACAGATTACACCGCCGGCATTGGCGATAAAGTCGGGTACGACCAGCACACCTTTCTCGTGCAGTCGGCGTTCGGCATCGGCAGTAACCGGGATATTGGCACCCTGCACCATCAGCTTTGTGTTCAGTCTGTCAACGTTGTCGGCATTGATGACATCGGGGCGGGCTGCGGGAATCCAGATATCGCACTCAACACCGATCACATCATCGCCGCAGATTGATTCACCGCCTAGGTATTCCGCAACCGAATGACCAGCTTTTTTCAGCTCAAGCAGGGCATCCAGATCCAGCCCGTGTTTGTTACAGACGGCACCATGTGAATCGGCCACGCCAACAATAATGGCCCCTTTTTCGGCGAGATAGCGGGCGGCATGTTTACCGACAGCGCCGAAGCCCTGAATCACCACGCGTGCGCCTTCGATACTGAAGTTGCAGTAGTTCAGGGCGATATCGGTCGCGTGACTGATGCCCCAGCCCGTTGCACCGATCTGGTCGAGCGGGATGCCGCCCAGCTCGCGCGGCAGGCCGACCACCCGCCCGATCTCATCGCGCACCCATGCCATGCACTCTTCATCAGTTCCCATGTCGGGTGCGAAGATATACTCCTCGACATTGCGCAGGGAGCTGGCCATGGCGCGCAGTAGTTTCTCTTTTCTCTTTCTGGGCATCTTGGGGTCACCCACCAGAACAGCCTTGCCGCCGCCGTGGGGGAGGCCGGCGGCGGCGTTTTTCAGTGTCATGGCCCGGGCAAGACGGGCACACTCTTCAACAGTGACATCCTTTGCCATGCGTACGCCGCCGATAGAGGGGCCAGCGGCGATATTATCGACCACCAGAATGCCCTTCAGACCGATTGACGGTTCATACACGTGGATGATTTTTGAGGGGCCCAGATCGTCACCCAGCTTGAACAGCTCTCTCATTGGTTTGCCTCTCTGCCGATGAAATGACTTAACAGCATGGCTTACATTATTAATAATAGCATATCTCCGCTCTCTTTGTGCGGAGTGAGGGGTATGTATGACGATTTCAATAGCGGATATCAGGCAGGCGGCGGAACTTATTCGGGATGTTACGATAGATACGCCCTGTACCCGTTCACTGCTGCTCTCACAGATAAGTGGAGCAGAGATCGTACTTAAGTTCGAGAACCATCAGTTTACCGCTTCATTCAAGGATCGCGGTGCATTGGTTAAGCTGTTATCACTCAGCGAAGAAGAGAAAGGGCAGGGCGTCATAGCCATGAGCGCAGGCAACCATGCACAAGCTGTCGCCTACCATGCCAGCAGGCTCGGAATTCCAGCCACGATTGTAATGCCTGCCCATACCCCCTACCTGAAAGTAAAGAACACCCGTGCGTTCGGTGCTGAGGTGATCCTCTTCGGCGACGGATTGAAAGAGGCCAGGCAGAGGGCTGAGGAGGTGGCATGTGAGAGAGGCCTCATCATGATCCACCCTTATGATGATGCGAAGATTATGGCTGGGCAGGGGACGGTTGCACTTGAGATGCTCGAGTCATTCCCCGACCTGGAGGTGCTGGTTGCACCTGTCGGTGGTGGCGGTTTGATATCAGGTGTTGCTGTTGCCGCTAAAGCGATCAATCCCGGTATCGATATCATCGGCGTACAGAGTGAACGCTTTCCAGCAATGAAACAGGCCCTTGCCGGCAACCCCAGAGAATGTGGCGATCGCACTATCGCAGAAGGTATTGCGGTGAAAACACCAGGCACTCTGACGCTCCCGGTTATCCGTGAATTGGTGGATGAGATTCTACTGGTTGATGAGGATCAGATTGAAGCGGCAGTCGAGATGCTGCTTGAAGTGGAGAAGAGTGTTGTTGAGGGAGCAGGGGCTGCAGGGCTGGCTGCTGTGCTGGCGCACAAAGATAAATTTCATGGCAGACGGGTCGGACTGATCCTCTCCGGCGGTAATATTGACATGTTTACGCTCTCATCGGTCATCCAGCGCGGGTTGGTGCGTACAGGGCAACTGGTACGTATTTCGATTGATATCCCCGATGAACCCGATGCACTGGCCAGGATCACCGCGCTGCTTGGCAGGCAGAATACCAATATCGTTCAGGTCTACCATCAGCGTGACTTCACACACCTTTCGATTCGTCAGGTGCGGGTGGAGTTTCTGCTGCAGGTGCTTGGCAAGGCGCATCTGGATGAATTGCTGGAGCAGCTTATTGCCAGCGGTTATGAGGCAACTGTTCACGCTTCCGAATGACCCGTATGCTGGAGTTATGGGACGGGGAGAAAACGTTTTTACTTTCGACGCAGCGCTGGAAATTTTCTGCTATACTATGAACGAAGGAGTGGGGCGTTCATTTTGAAGCTTTTTGCTGCAGGAGTATTGCCGTTATGTCCCATCTATTACCTTCGCTAAGGCACAACCACTCAACATCTGTCGAGAGACGGTCGCTTGAAGATCTACATGAGATGATTGAAGTGGCGGCTTACTTCCTGGCCGAGAAACGGGGGTTTGAGGGTGAGTGTCGACTACACGATTGGCTGGAGGCGGAAAAGATGATCTGCCGGACTTACGGAGAAGGCCAGTGTTGAATGGGTATGTGACTGTGGGCAAGGCTGCTGAGCATAGCTGATGGTTTCCACCTCACCATTTATGGAGGAGATGTGTGATGTTTAAAATGATGCCAACAACTTTAGTTTTTCTGGCGACCTGCTTGATAGCAGCATGTGCCCTCAAACCTGAACCTAAGGCGGATCTGAAGAATATGGGTGATGCCGATGTGCATGCTGTTTCCGATCAGGTGATCAGGACAGTGATGCAGAACATGAAGTCTAAAACCGTTGATAATGATGAAATCATATTTAAAAACGAAGAGGAAAAAGAGAAATATTTCCGTGAATCGGTTGATGTTGCCAATTCAGTTCAAGCCTCGGCAGATTTTATCACAGGCATTGGTGAGCGGCTGCAACTCACCCGCCAAGAACAGCTGGAATTCTCAAGGCTTGCCAGCACACTTAGCCAACAGGCCGGTGAAGTCAGGAAGCTTGCCGTTTCAGAGAAAGCCAATGCGGTGCGCAACAAGATGAATCAGATGATCGGCACCTGTAACAGCTGCCATGACCGATTCAGGGTAATGTCTGCTGAGTGAGTCTAACCTTGTGCGTTAGAAGTTAAGCCAAGAGACTTATTTCCTTAAAAGACAAAGGGCCCGCAGTGATGAACTGCGAGCCCTTTATGGGGGCAAGCTTTAGCTTAAACTTGCTTGCTTTAGCAAGATAATTCCCAGGCTGGAATTTCAATAAATACCTTATCAACCGGCAGGGTGAATTGGTTGTCAGCTTTGACAGCCGTGTGAAGTCTGAGAACTCTAAGCTGGAACCTGCTATTATAAGAGTACTGAAAAGGGGGGTAGACAGTATGGGTATAAAGCCGAAAGTAGTAGTTAGTCGCTGTCTGGGTTTTGAAGCTTGCCGATACAATGCACAATCGATTCAGGATGATTTCGTAAACAGAATAAAGCCGTTTGTTGAGCTGACAACGATCTGCCCTGAAGCAGATATAGGATTAGGAACGCCAAGGCAGCCGGTGCGACTTGTCCAAATACAAGGGCAAGTGAGAATGATTCAGCCAGCTACTGATAACGATGTGACTGATGCCATGCACGATTATATAAGCGAACAATTACCTAAGTTTAGCAATGTAGATGGGGTTATCATGAAGGGCAGGTCACCATCATGTGGGCCATCAGTGGTAAAGGTATATTGCGGCAGCCAAAAGGGTTCATCGGCGATAAAAGGTGTTGGTCTGGTTGCTCAGGCAGTGAACGAAAAACTCCCTTTTATTGCGATGGAAGATGAGGGCCGGTTAAAAAACTTCCATATTCGGGAAGCATTCCTGATGCGGCTCTATGCTCTGGCCCGATTGCGCGAACTTCTTGCCGCGCCTTCAATCAAAGCATTAACTGAATTCCACGCTAGACATAAATTGCTGCTGATGTGTTATCATCAGGAGAACATGCGACTTTGCGGTCGTATAGCAAGCAATGGGGATAAAGAGTCGTTATCAATAGTCATGCACAAATATGCTGAGAATTTTCGCAAAGCATTGCAGAGGGAGCCCAGCCAAAAAAATATTATCAACGCCCTTTACCATGGGTATGGCTGGATTTCTGATGAATTGAAAACGGAAGAAAAGAAAATGTTTATTGATGCTATCGAGGAGTATCGGGATGATCGCATCACGCTGGCTACATTGCAGCACCTTCTTAAGTCTTACGTTATTCGGTTTGAGCACGCTTACCTTGGCTCTCAATACTTTCTGGATCCTTACCCGAGAGAGTTGTGTGATCTTTCAAATTCCGGGCATTAAGGGATATCGTCTTATGAGATCCAACTGGCGGTTTTGATGAAGAAACGAATCATTTGGATAGTAGCAGTTTTGCTGTTGATTTCTTTCGCGCTTTGGGGGCCCATTGTGAGTAATGTCGAGCAAGCTAGATATACTGTGATTGAAACGTACGGAGAGATCGAAATCAGGGATTATGCTCCGATGATTGTGGCGGAAACCGAAGTGGCAGGTGAACGAAAAGATGCCATCGGCCAGGGGTTCAGAATTATCGCCGATTATATTTTCGGAAATAACAGACAGTCCAATAAGGTGGCGATGACTGCGCCGGTCATGCAGCAGCCCAGTGAGAAAATCGCCATGACCGCGCCGGTCATGCAGATGGCTGAAAACAGCGCATGGAAAATCCGATTTGTAATGCCGTCAAGTTATACTATGGCCACATTGCCAACTCCGAATAATGATAAAGTGAGGTTGCGGGAACTGCCTGGCAAACGTTTTGCGGTTATCAAGTTTTCTGGCACAGCAAGCCAATCAAACCTCAAAGAGAATAGTGAACTGCTGGCTGATTTTATAAACAGGAAAAACATGATTGTGTTGTCTGAGCCAGCGTTTTCATTTTTCAATCCACCTTGGACGCTCCCTTTTTTACGAAGAAATGAAGTGATGGTTGAGATTTCCAAGTAATTAAATTTGCGACGCTTGTAGCGAGGCACAAATCTGTCACAGGCAAAGAAAAAGGGCTCACGGTGATATGCCGTAAGCCCTTTGCATGTTTGGTTGCGGGGGCCGGATTTGAACCGACGACCTTCGGGTTATGAGTAGAACTAGCATCACCTTCTTTGCAAACCATTCAACACCCATTCAACACCCTATACTTTAATAGTGTTGATATATAACGAATTATGGCTACTGTTGGACACTCGTTAAGCGCCCGACCATCGGGCATTGATGCAAACCATTCTGCAAACCAACCGTTATTTTTCAGGTTTGCAAACCTGAATGCAAACCTGCAAGAGTGGACTTGAAGGTAACTAATGGAGTCTGAAATATATGGCAATTATCGAACGAAATGGCAACTTTCGTGTACAAGTAGGCAAAAGAATAAACGGCAAGTACACCATCCTATTTGATGCCACATATGATTCTAAAGAAGAGGCCACTGCTGTAGAGGGAGTAAAAAAATTAAAGCTCAAGGAAGGAGAGCTTGGAGATTACCGGTCAGCTAAAAAAGTGACACTTTCAGACCTGTTGCTACGTTATAAGAAAGAGATTGTTCCTCATGTAACTAACTACCCAAATCGAGAAAATTCAAAAATTGAAGGGATTAGAAAGCGGAAGTTTGCAAAAAATACTGTTGCTAAACTTAAGCCTATTCACTTTTCACAATACCGTGATGAACGAAGATTAGAGAAAGGCCGTGGTGGTGGTCTAATAAAGAAAAAAACCATTAAAGAAGAGCTGGCACTTATGGCGCGAGTTCTTGATTACGCGGCATCGGAGTGGGAGGTGAGTCTTCCCGCAGGCAATCCTGTAAATGTTCGAACACTATTAAAGTTACTCCCAAATGATTCCATAAAACGCAAACCTCTTCCTCGTGATGATAACGGTAAATCTTATGGTTCTGAACGTGAGTTGATTAAGGCCTGTGCTGCATATGCTGATGGGGAGCTTGCGCTGTATATGCGTTTTGCTATTGAAACCTCTTGTAGGCGTAGCGCTCTTGTTGACTTAAAATGGGAGAATATTTCCATTGATAAACGAATTGCAGTTGTCCGACAAAAAGGGCGTTCAAAAGACGAAACATATAAAGTCCCATTAACACGCCGAGCAATTGCCACATTGAATAGGCTCGGTGTTAAAAAAGCAGGAAAGGTGTTTAGCTGGACACACCCGGATTCAATCAACACGGCTTTGAATCGTGCTTGCGAAAGGGCAGGGATCGAGAAAATAACTCCTCATCAACTTAGGCATGAGGCGACTACTCGCGCTCAAGCAAGGCGTTGGACATCTGCAGAGGTTAAAGCACTTACTGGCCATAAAACCACTCAGATGCTTGATAATTATGGTCATCTTGGAGCAGAAGATATATTACCATTGATGAAGAATAAGTAAAAAGTATTGACTTTTACATGTTATGTAACATACTGATATAATTGAATTATTTTAATTTAGCCCCTTGACTTTTAGACTTGAGCACATTATGTTTGCGCTCGGCCATTTGGATTAGTGAGATGAATATATAGGTTCCCAGAATCTCAAAAAAGCGACCAAGTGTAATATGCGGCTACAGTCGAAAAGACTGTAGCAGGGAATAAGAGGGCAGGGAGAAATCCTGTCACGCCATCTTCAGACATAGGATTGCGACGGTCACTCAGAGAAAACCGTTTCCTTTGCGAGGGGTCGAAACCTACTAAATCCGTTTTACGGGTAAGGGTAGCTTTGGACTGCTGAGATGAAGGAATTAATAATATCAATTGAAGAGCTTGCTGACATTCGAGGGTGTTCTACTCGGACAATCAAAAACATCTTATGGAGTGATAAGAGTGTAACTTTACCGCCAGCTCATAAGCTTGGTCGTAAAGTATTTTTCTTGAAGTCGGAAGTTGAAGACTGGCTAAGAAATGCACCTGTTATTAATGCGCCTGCGCAGCCAGTTCGTCGAGGGCGTCCAAGAAAGAACGGGAAACTATAATGGGCAGTACTCCTACATGAATAAATATCTAAAAAGCACATGCGTCCCTAGTAATAGGAGCTGTTGCGGAACCAAACGGTCTAAAGGCATTATAAGTGGTGGCATGCGATGAGAATTGGTTTGGAAATAATAATCAATCAAATACCAATCATTGATGACAATGAGAAACAAAGACTTATCAGTGAAATTCCACTTGATTCACTCATTCAGTCTGATGTTCATGCTGCATTAGACCAAATGAGACAATACTTAAGTTCATTATCGACCATGATTGATGATGAAAAAGTAAAAGAAAATCTTCGTGACCTAATGAATAAAATTGAAAGTGCAGGCGTCATGTATGATCTGAATATCGAAACCTTTGAATGTAGCGAATGTGCGTTTAGGCGAATCGATTATGAACAAAATATTGAACATAATGATTTTGATGGCGAATATATTCTTGAATATGAAAATGCATGCCTAGAGTGTTTTGAATGTGGGAATGAATATCAGCAAGCATGGAACAGTACTTGTTCAGTTCTATTCTAATAATGATGCAGTGTAGATAAACTGAGTCGACTTTTTTTGGCATCCGAATGCCAACACATAATCTAGTGACAATAAAAAGTAGACTCCCTATCTATCGATTTGAGTTTCTTGCTTAGTTCAGATGAAGACAAATAGAAGGAACTAGCTATCAGTATAATCAGTCGACTTTTTGTTGTCGTGCCATGTCAAGAAAACGGTGAATGTCCCATTCGACTTTTTCTTGTCATACAATGACAATGATAAAGGTGACTCCTAAACAGCTTGGATCTGTTCGTTGTAGGCGGCAATCAATTCAGCAGGTCAGTGCAATCCAAGCCTGCACCCTATTGAACTATGGCTAATTGTGACATTTGGCGACCGGCTGGGTTCGGCCAATTGCAGCCGTTTTCTTGAGGATGTATGGGATTCCAGAACTTCTAACGCCTTGGTAAGCGGTGGATTGGAGCCTGGCAGCGTAAGGGCATCCGCTTGACCATCTTGTTACATGACTAAATTAAGTTCGGATTTAAGTAACTTTCGAGCTGCATCATATGCAGCCTTGTATTCATGAGGGGCTTTATTCTTAGGCTTTTTAATAAGCTCTTCTGACAAGAAAGCCCAGCCATTAGCTTTGGATAGTCTCGACCATTCTCTATTCATTTTATCTATTTGAAAATCTAATGGCCCGTTGTAGAACTTTTCAGACGGTTGCTTATATAGGTATTGCTCTAATATGAAAACGTCCTCTCCAAGGCTGTATAAATGAAATAAACCCAAATTTTTATTCTTAATGCAGCCCTCAACGTAAGACCTGTAGCTGTTTATTCTTTCAAGTCGATCTAGAATGTTAAGTTTTTTTAGTTCTCCATAGTTTATATCTTCAGCTTTGCATCCTAAATGAGTAACTCGTTCTCTATACGATTGTAAATATGCAGTGTCGCTGTAATTGTATTCATAATCGTATAATGACCGCGGTCTTAAAATGTCTTTTCCCGCCCAGTACGCTGATGTTATTTCTGCACTTGTTTTTGGTGAGATAACATCGTTAGAAAAATATTCATTTATTTCACTACCAACTTTATATACACCGCCAAAAGTTTCGATCAATGGAGAAGCCAGCGTATAAATGATACTGAAATAAACCAGCTTTCTTACCCAACTTTTATTACCTATCTTCAGCCAGAAATCTTTCTTTAACGAATCTTCGGTACTCAATGTTATTCCCCGTGTAACTTATTAATATACGCACATATCTTTTTGCTTGGTGATCATAATTATCCTACCCCTGATTGACTGAGTTCAAACATAGACCAGCATACTTAAGGCAGCAAATTTAGCGTACCGATATACTGAATTGCTTCTGAATTTCCAGACTGCCATGAGCGTTTGTTTATGGCGGTGATCTCAACTTATCAGGCTCAATCAGCATATTTCATTTGTGTCCAGTAAAGAAAAATGAACAAACAAAATTTATATGCTATAACTCTCCCTATGGCAAACCGTAACGAGAACGTATCAATCAGGAACTTCGTTTTTGGCGAAACATATAGCCGGACCGATGTCGCCGAGACTGGAAAAGTAACGCCGCCAGGAACCCCTAGGGCGTGGAATGGAATAGTCAGATTTAAAAACTGCATATTACTATTCGTAACTCTTGATAAAAAAGACTTCGATAAAAAATCTCGATACAACGACATCTTTGAAGATGCCGGCCAAACTTTTTACTGGGAGTCACAAAACAGAAACACCTCTAAATCTCCTATCATTAAAAGCATCCTGAGTGACAACAACACCTATTTATTCGCGCGAATCAAAGAGAAAGTGGCTGGAAGAACTGAACCATTCGCATTTGTTGGCAGATTAGAAGCCGAAGCTTCTGAAGGTGATAAGCCAGTCAAAGTGTTGTTTTCCGTTTGTGATTACATTCCAAGTCCGACAGATGCTCTATACAATCTCTATCATTGGAGGGAAGAAGCTCCACTGAGCCAAAAACCCGCCCTAACAGCCTGGCGGCCCACCAAACGACAAACAAAACAATCAGGCCAAGGACGCTTAGTCGACCCCGAAAAGAAGAAAGCCATTGAGAACCATGCTATGAGAATGGCTGCGAAGCACTATGCAAATTTAGGCTTTTCTGTTGATGATACATCAAGCAACTCTCCATATGACTACCTCTGCAAGATGAACGAGACCCAAAAGCGAGTTGAAGTAAAAGGGACCACAATGGGTCCAGGCACAGTTAACGTGACATTCAACGAGGTGGAATCCGCTAGATCGAATGGGTGTGAAACGGATTTATTTATAGCCCATGCAATTAACGTGGAGCGGAAAGGTGGTAAATTCATTACTAGTGGCGGCAAGAAAAAGATCATTAGTAACTGGACCCCTAAAGATGCGGACCTAACCCCTACTGCTTATACTTACAAAGTCCCAGCCCAGTAAGCTGAAGATTGTAATCCAAGCCATCACTATGCTGCACCGCAGTAGCAATTCCGGCCAGTCACGACAAGCTTAATTCGGCCAAAAATGGACATTCGGTTAGCAGTTAATGCAGACTGATGAGCAGGCCTGTCGTTTAAATGGAAAGACCACTCGGTGACTGCGAGGTTGAGAATCAACAGATCCCGGTTCGAATCCGGGTGGGCCTACCCCATCTATTTCTAAACGGCTGCTTTTGGCCGGATAGTGACCCCGTTGTCAGCGGCCACTTCCGTGACCATTCAAGCTTCAGTTTGCTCTGATATCTCTAATGCATCATCGACTTCAATTCCAAGGTATCTGACTGTACTTTCTAGCTTGGTGTGCCCCAAGAGGAGTTGAACAGCCCGAAGGTTCTTTGTTCGCTTATAAATCAAAGTTGCCTTGGTTCGTCGTAATGAGTGTGTTCCATACTCCATAGGGTCTAGGCCAATCAGTTCAGTCCACGATTTTACTATTCGTGCATATTGACGCGTAGAAAGATGAGGAGACTGACGTATTCTACTTGGGAAAAGGTAGTGACCCGCAAAAAGATGGGCTTTATTAATCCAGGCTTCTACTGCCTCTCTGGTTTGTTCGGTTAATTCAAACCGAACTGGCTGGCCGGTCTTTTGTTGCGTGACTGTGGCTCTCGACATAACTCGCCCATTATGAGCGATGTCGTGAACCTGAAGCTTAACGAGATCACATCCGCGAAGCTTGCTGTCGATTGCAAGGTCGAACAGAGCAAGATCTCTTGTTTGGTCTTGCAACTGGAGGCGGATTCTAATTGCCCATATCTCTTTCAGCTTGAAAGGAGGCTTCGGGCCAACCAATCGACTTATTCTTGTCAAAGCCTGCTGTGGGGTTGCTACCCGTGTGCTATTAGTATTGTCATTCATGCTATGTTTCCTCCTTGTTGGTGTGGAAACATAATTATGAGCCATGGCCACTAGTGGACGTTGAAAATTACACACTTATAGTGACATTTGAATTGGAGGAGCCTAAAGATTGGGGGATCTCCCTCACATCAACGAAAGGTGGCTGAATAAACATGGCATTCAATGAACTCGACTTTCAACGTATTAAAAAACATGTGGGCGGCTTATGTGAAAAACGATCACCAGTGCATCTTCGCAGTGAATTACGCCTGATTTATAACATTGAGAACCAAAGCGTTATAATTTTTGAGGAGCGTCCAGACTGGCGAAACTCAGATGTATTCACGCAAACAGAGATTGGAAAGATGACATTTGTCCGCAGCCAGAAAGTTTGGAAACTCTTTTGGATGAGAGGTAATTTGAAGTGGCACAGTTACGATCCACTTCCATCAGCCTCCAATCTAGAAAGTCTAGTTGCTGAAATTGATGAAGATCCTATGTGCTGCTTTTTTGGCTAATCATCAATTATGTTTTGCTGATTAGGCTAGGAGAGCAGACCATGCATATGGGGTTAAGGTGCAACTATCGGCCAAAAGTAGATATTCAACAATCCTGGGGACATAATAAGCCCATATCGATTTACTGGAGAGAGGGGAAAGGTTTGCATATCAAACTTAGCGAGGCCGTGGGTGCATACAACAAAGCGTTTTCTGATTTTTTCGTTCATCTAGAGAAATTCAAAAAAGGTGAGTCTGAGTTTGACTACGTTGAGTTGCGAAAATTTAAAGAGCTTGAGGATTATGCGACAGACCTTAGAAAAGGTGACAAGATAACAGAAAAAGTTGATCTATCTTGCTCACATCCAGAGCTAATAAAGATCATGGACCTCCCTAATGAGGATCATGACTATATATATACTTTTGAAGTAAAAAATGGCGAATCGAATAAAGATAAGGTGGAAATGATTCGCGATGCGTGTGCAGATATAAAGTTTCGTCAGAGGCATGAAGAATATAGAAAATTCAACTTACCCCAAGTCAATGATGAATCAGATACAAAATATATTTATGTTGGGAAGACTCAGAAAACCTGTCTAGGCATTAGAATCATGACACATTTAGGATTCGATAGTGATAGTGCGCGAGGACTCCATCTAAATAAATGGGTGGAGGATATGGATGTTGATTTTGTCCTCAATGTATATGGTTTTGAAAAAGACAAATACTCAAACTTGCTGAGTGAGATTGAACTCAAGTTGTGGGATCAACTCATGCCGATATTGGGGCAGAGGGGGTAAATGCTTTGTACCTTGATGAATCACCACTGATTCCTAGATGGTTCTGAGTGTCCGCTCCTGGCCGAACCCAGCCGGTCGCAAATTGCAGCAGGGTGCCGTTTTGGATAGCAATCACCTGCGGTTTCAATTGCAATGGGGTGACGGATTCGACTGCAATCTGCAGTTCGTCATGCTTGATCCATTTTTAGATATTGAGAGAACACCTCTTTAAGTTTTTGTTTGGCATAGTTGCAAATGCGGCCAGTGTACTCTTTAAGGGTGACGAATATGTGCTTACCATTCTGACCATGAGGCTTTTGGGACATGTTTTGAAACCCGGCAAGATGGAGGAGAGTACCAACATTCAGGTCGACATGCTCTTCATTAAGCATGCGAGAAAAAGCTTGTGACTTTTGAGCAGATAACCCTTCATCGGTAATCTTTAATACACCCTGCAGTGAGTTGGAATAAGCTTCGGATACAACCGCGAAAGTATATCCATCACGTTCCATCGCTCTCTTAGTTTCTGCTGTCATATTATCAATAATGACATAGTCGTGCATCCGGCTATGTGCCGTAACAAACACATTATAGCCATTTTTATGGTTTTTTACATTCAGCATGCGTACAACCTTGGGGTCCAAAAGCTCATCGTTAGAATAGCTGCATTCTCCTTCATCTATGCAATCACCTGACTTGCCTGCTGAACCTTCTTTGGTGAGCGTTACGTGGTACTCATCCGCATCTAAAGCAATAAGCTGCCTCTCTATTTCCTGGCTAATCGCATGCTCATGATGGGATAAACGTATGCCATTTTTAGCCTGCTCTCTAACAGCCCCTTCCAAGTCAGTCTTTGCAGCGGAATCCCCTGCATCAGCATAAAACTGTCGAATGGTATCCTGAGCTTCTTCACTGCTGAAAATATCGTTTAGATATACAATAGCATCATTGTATTGCATGTTTTCCGTGTCCATCAAGAAGTCGATAGCGTTTCGGTGTTTTTTTGGGTTGATCACACCTGTGTAGTTGCATGACTGGGCAACACGCTCAACTGGTATTTTGCGCAGTGTGCCGATCTGTTCTTTTGAAAGCAGGTCTTTCAGAAGTTTCACCTCGCTCTCAAGCACACGAATATTATCCCTTAGCTCTGAAATAACACGAGTAGCGGCTTTGGAGTTCTTCTCGTAAACCTTTCCCTTTTTTCCTTCGGCCTCTTTCTGCACCGCATAGGCAAGGGTGGATTTCACATATTGATGGGCCTTAGCAACTTCACGATCTGCCCATTGCTCGATTTCCTTTTTGCCAAGTATTCCTACATCAGGTTTTGGGTTTGGCCGAAAGGGCTTAGGCCGACCCGCTGCGGGGTCTACATCAGCAATCGCTCTCCATTCTGACGTTTTCTGATGAACAGCGAAGGCATTATAGGTGCCGCGCTCAAGACCGAGCGGGTTCATGGCTTCCGCATATTCAGACTGTAACCGTCCGGTTTTTGTGAGCTCTGAATTATTCTCTTTACGGGCTTTCGAAATGACCGCTGCCGTATCACCGAACACCTTATTGTAGGCAATGCGAGTAACCTTTTTCTCGCCATGTCTGAATCTCTTGGTGTACGTTGCTTTGGCTGCAATCACTACATGAAGATGGGGTGCCTTTTCGTCTAGGTGGAGGTCGCAAGAAACAAGCGCATCGCCATACTTCTTACGCAACCACCTAACATTACGCTCAACCCACTCTCTGAGTCTTTTTTCTTGTTCTTTTTGGGTGCCTTGCTCGAACCATTCATGGTGAGCCGTGAGGATCATCTCACAAGCAACATTTGTAGAGCGCTTGTCATTCATCCCATAACGGTCAATAACGGACTGCATGTCAGATTCAAGATCGCCAGTACCTGCGAATGACCTGTTAAGATGCGAGCGATCTGCATCAACGTGTTTTTCTATAAACTCGCGTTTATTATGAGTCTGAACTTTCTTCAGGTCTTTCATTTTTAGCGGCTGAATACGCATTGAGCATTGATATGCCATGATGCACTCCGGTACATATGCAACACCTGGAAGGTGTCTCATGCACAGCTCAATATTTTATTATTTTGAGCTAGCGAGTGCGGCATTTATATCCGCTAAATCGAGTTCCAGTTTTTAGAATCATGGTCGGATTCAAAGGCCCCGCAGGGCGAACGGTAGTTTAAAAAAGCGTAGCGGTTGCGGAGCAATTTTTAAACTGCGATAGTGAGTGTATCATAGTTTAAAAATAAACATGATGCGTGTTTCACGGCAGGAATCCTACTTCGCCTGATCAATAAAATCAATCTAACTTACTGATAAATAAGGAAGTATTGACTTTTGAAAGGCGGTTCGTATAATGATTATACTTCAGTCAGGCCTTAATGACCTTTGTTACCAATATCAGGTAACACTCTCCCGGAAGGGCGTTTATTGGGGTTTTGAAATGCCGAATTTCGGAAACTCAGTTGCCTGCATTCGGATGTTCAATTGTCGATATTAGGACACTGAGGTTCCGTATTTTGGATATCTGGATTCCCTGTGCCGCACTTCTCTCCCATAGGCCGCAGTAGACCTTTCTACCACTTAGTCAGTAGTACAATGAGTGTTCATCAATGGTGAGCGGAAGAGTTTCCGGGTTATTTAGAGGATCGATTTGGCTCACATGTTTTTTGCACCATTCAATCCAGTCAGCCAGTTCAAGGCTGATCTCAGGCAGTGACTCAACCTGCTGGATATAAGACCGAATGCGTTCAGCTTGATGCCAGTCATTGGCATCTGCCATCAGTTTTTCAGCTTTCCTTTTTTCGATTCGTTCCAGACGCTCGCGTTCCTCTCGGAGCTTCTTTTCCTCGGCCCATCTGATTTCATCAATCCGATGTTGTTCACGAGCTGACTTGATGCAGGAAGCGGTTTCTCGAAGGCTCTGAATGAATGGGCCTAGACAATTCTCAAGGTTTTGGCGTTTGCCATCAGACCATTTTTTACGAGGTGCCTGCCAGGTACGGATGTTCAGTGATAGGTTGCCGGTTGGATGATGCTCGTATCTGGGCAGCATCCAGGATCGTTCCTTGTACTTTTTCTTCTCCTCTGCTGTGGGCTTATAATCTGTTCGACGCACTCTTTCATCCAGACTGATCTCAATATGTTCATCATCGACTTCTACAATAGTTTTCAATGGCCGGTCGCCAATGGTGAGGATCTTGAATCCTCGGGACTCTATCTCTTTGATTAACGTATCCATGATCAGGCAAGCACGATCAAGGCAGTCCTGAGTTACATGAATGTCGAGGTAGACTTTGTTTCGAGAAAGAAGAATTTCCCGTTCATCAGTTTTGGCCTTGTTGAATGATGCAAATGTTTTCTTTGTTAGACGATGAGGGGCAACCAATTCATCCGGAAAAGGAATGGCTTCAGCTTTTCTGATAGTTTTCATGGATTGGCTTTCAGGTGGTGCTGGACGGATAGTCGCTTGTTGTTGTCCTTTGGAGCTCAGCTTTTTCAGCTTAGCTTTTCGAGGCACCCGTCCTCCAACTTCAACCTTTCGCCAATAACCCAGCGTCGGTTTTGGAATCTCCATGCGTTTGCATATTTTTCCAAGGCCAACATCGGATATACCAAACTCTTTGGCCAGCTTTGTTGCTGGCATTGACCAGATCAATTCGTACAACTCTTCCCGTGATAAAGTTCGCCCATTTTTCTCCATGCTTAACCTCTCTTTTTATCTAAAAGTTTCACCTCACTGTAAATTGTCTATAATGTTACAGATAGGTGTAGAGGGGGCGGGGTTTTGATTACTGGATATGAATACTTTCGATATCATTTGATTCGTCTCGTTTGCATATAATAATCAATGAAAATTATTGATAATGTAAACACGCTCTTTGGCGATGATCTTAAAGAATCCTTAAAGTCGGGTGGCAAACTGAAAGTTGCTGCTTCCTGTTTTTCAATTTATGCATATGAAGCATTAAAAACAGAGCTGGAAAAGCTTGATGAGCTTCAGTTTATTTTCACATCGCCGACATTTGTTACGGGTGAAGCAACAGACAAGGTTCGTAAAGAGCATCGTGAATTCCACATCCCAAAACTTGACCGTGAGCGCAGCCTTTATGGCAATGAATTCGAGATACAGCTTCGGAATAAGCTGACCCAAAGAGCGATTGCCAAAGAGTGTGCAGAGTGGTTGCGGCGTAAGGCCTGTTTCAGGTCTAATCGGTCTAAAGCACCTATGCAGCAATTTGCATGTGTTGATGGCAACCATGAAAGCGCTGCATACATGCCTCTGCATGGGTTTACTGCAGTTGATCTGGGTTATCAGCCGGGAAATGCAGTTTCCAATATCGTGAACAAGCTTGATGAGCAGAGCCATGCAGCCACCTATCTGGATTTGTTCGACCAAATCTGGAATGACACTTCCAAGGTTGAAGATGTGACCGAGCAGATTTGCGAGCATATAGCCTCGGTCTATCAGGAAAATTCACCGGAACGCATATACTTTCTGATGTTGTACAACATCTTTAGTGAATTTCTGGAAGATATTGATGAGGATGTTTTGCCGAACGATCGCACTGGCTACCAGGACACATTGGTGTGGCAGAAGCTTTTCAATTACCAGAAAGATGCTGCGACAGGTATTATCAATAAACTGGAAAAGTATAACGGCTGTATTCTGGCTGACAGCGTAGGCCTTGGAAAAACATTCACTGCACTGGCTGTCATCAAGTATTACGAACTTAGAAATAGGTCTGTACTGGTACTGTGTCCAAAGAAGCTTGCAGATAACTGGCTCAACTTTAACCGCAATCTGAGAACGAACCTTTTCATCAAAGATAGGTTTAACTATGAGGTCTTGTGCCATACTGACTTAAGCCGCACCAGCGGAGAGTCTTATGGTACCCCCTTAAACCGGATCAATTGGGGTAATTATGATCTGGTAGTCATTGATGAGTCGCATAACTTCCGCAACAACGATGCAGTCAAAGAGCGAGAGACTCGCTATCAGAAGTTGATGAATCAGGTCATACGCGATGGTGTTAAAACCAAGGTGCTGATGCTCTCTGCAACGCCGGTGAACAATCGCTTCAATGATCTTCGCAATCAGCTTGCTCTGGCCTATGAAGGTGAATCAGAAAACCTGACTAAGCATTTGCGTACAGGGAAATCAGTCGAAGAGATTTTCCGCAACGCACAAAAGGCTTTCAATTTCTGGTCCAAGCTACCTCCTGAAGAGCGTACAGCCAAAGCCATCCTGGATGCGCTCGACTTCGATTTCTTCGAGTTACTGGACAGCGTTACGATTGCCCGCTCCCGCAAGCATATTCAGAATTTCTACGATACCAGTGAGATAGGTAAGTTTCCAGAGCGGCTCAAGCCCTTGTCGTTCCACTGTCAACTGACAAACCGTCCAGATGTTATGGGATTTAATGAGATATTTGAGCAGCTTTCGATGTTAAAGCTCTCCGTCTATGCCCCTATTAGCTACATTCTGCCAAGCCGTTTGAGGAAATATGAGGAGATATACGATACACAGGTTGAAGGCGGCAAAGGTAAGCTGAGACAGGTGGACCGTGAGCGCAGCCTTCAGGCTCTGATGACCACGAACCTGCTTAAACGTTTGGAGAGTTCGGTTCAATCATTCCGGCTAACCCTGCAGACTCTTCACAATAATCACACCAATACGTTGGCCAAAATCGCATCGTTCAAACAATCAGGGCTTCTGGAAGATGTGAGTGACTGGTCGGAACGTCTCGAAGCACTGGATGCTGAAGAGGATGACTTCACCGATATCGGCGATGATGTCATTGGTGGCAAGGTAAAGATCAGTTTGGCTGATATGGATCTCCCCTCATGGGAATATGATCTCACCCTGGACCTGGAAATTATCGATGCATTACTGGCTTCCATGAAGAAGGTCTCTCCAGAGGATGATACCAAGCTGCAACATATCAAGGCACAGATTTTTAGTAAGATCAGTAACCCTATCAATCCAGGAAACAAAAAGGTGCTTGTCTTTACTGCCTTTGCAGATACGGCTGATTATCTTTATGCCAATCTGGCTCCTGAACTTCGGGACTCGCTGCAACTGCATTCAGCTAAGGTGACAGGCAAAGATGCTCCCAGGTCGACACTGAAAAAGGGCTATGACTTCCAGGAGCTGTTGACGCTCTTCTCGCCGCGTTCCAAAGAGAAGCAAGCTGTATTGCCTGATGAACCAGCAGAGCTTGATCTGTTGATTGGCACTGACTGTATCTCCGAAGGCCAAAACCTCCAGGATTGTGATTATCTGATCAATTACGATATTCACTGGAATCCGGTTCGTATTATTCAACGCTTTGGACGAATTGATCGAATTGGTTCCATTAATGACAGCATCCAGCTTGTGAACTATTGGCCTGATATCTCGCTGGATGAATACATCAACCTTAAAGAGCGAGTGGAAAGCCGAATGGTGATTGCAGACGTGACTGCAACCGGTGACGATAATGTGCTGAGTGCGAAAGCTAATGATGTGGCCTACCGAAAAGAGCAACTTCGCAGGCTTCAGGAAGAGGTCATTGAGTTAGAGGATTTGAAGACAGGTGTATCCATCACTGATCTTGGCTTGAATGATTTCCGCATGGACCTTCTCAATTATGTCAAAGTGAATGGTGAGCTGAATAACACCCCGAACGGTTTACATGCTGTTGTACAGGCCAAACCCGAAGTGGGCCTATTGCCAGGTGTGATTTTCACTCTGAGAAATCGTAATGAAGGCGTGAATGTCAACCAGCACAACCGGCTACATCCCTATTATCTGGTGTACATTGGCCACGATGGCGAGGTCATCACAGACCATACAGATGTGAAGCGCCTGCTCGATCTGGTTCGGGCAAGTTGCAAGGGGCAAAGTGCTCCATTGCTTGAGATCTGTCACAGGTTTAATCAGGAGACTGGCGATGGCCGCAAGATGCAGGCTTATTCAGAACTGCTCAATGCATCGATCCGCTCCATGATTGAGGTCAAAGAGGAGAAAGACCTGGATAGTCTGTTTACCACAGGTAAGACCACTGCGCTGGTAAATACTATTGCTGGCTTGAACGATTTTGAACTTATCACCTTCCTGGTGATTCAGGATATGGTGTGAGCGAAAACCTGTTTTCATGGCCTAAACAGGCGGCGTTTGGGCGGGTATTACCCAAAACCAAGATCTATGAACACGTTAAGCCGACGCAGGCGGTAAAAGAACTGTTTGTACGACAGGTCGAACAGATTGTCTGGCAGTATAAGCTTGCACCTGAAACGATCCATCTTTCAGCCACTAAAAGTGTGCCAGAGATCCAAGTGTTTTCTATAAAGCAGAAGACAGACACCTTGAGCAATGAAGTTCTCCGATGCATTGATCAGGCAGTACAGTTCCCGATTATTTTTGAATTGAAGTATGAAGATAAAATCAGCATGAAGGCGTGCTATAAACGTCCGAATGAGGCGGATCGTAATAAGTGGGTGCGTAGTGAATACTTCTCATCTGATTGGCTGAATACGGATTCTGATAGAGTGCCACTACCTATGTCACTGGACTTGGGTAGTCTTTACGGACATTTGTTGGAGGCATTGATCCCTGTTGATGCCAGACAAGGGGAATCTCTTTCCACGTTTACCGCCAGAATTGAACGCATGCATGCCAAACAACGTGAAATGGATAAATTGGCTGGTCGCCTTGCCAATGAAAAGCAGTTTAATCGAAAAGTGGAGATCAATGCCCAGTTGAGGGGATTAAGAAGTGAATTGGAAGAGTTAAAGGCTCACGAGGCTTAGGGGAGTACACATGGAGATAAAAGCCGATGTTCACAGTATATCAAAGCTGAAGGACTACTTTTTTTTGGTTCCTGACTATCAAAGGGAGTACGTCTGGAAAGTGGATGATCAAGTTGAACAGTTCTTGGTCGATATCGATAATGAATATGAAGAGGGCCAGATTGAGCAAAAGAGTTACTTCATCGGCTCTATCATTATTGTTGAGAACAAAGGTCGTTTTGATGTAATTGATGGCCAGCAGCGACTTACCACGATTGTTCTTACCCTATGTGCATTCCGGGACTTGTTCGCCACTCTGGAGCTGGATAAAAAACAGCAGAGCTATTTCAAAACAATCAATGAGTGGCTTTCTGATTTTGATATTGAAACCGATGAGACACAGATTCGGCTCGACCTTCAGTATCAAGAGAGCAAGGACTTCCTGAGTAAATTAATCCTTTCTTCGCCCTACACAGACGAACAGACCTCCTCTATTAAACGGATGCAGGAGGCGTATGAAACAATAAAAGAGCACATGCAAGGTTATCTGGATGTTGGAACTGATAATTTCACTTCGTTTGTCCGGTATTTTCTTTCAAAGATCGAGTTGGTTGTAATTAAATCTGAGAATCTCAGTAGTGCTTTGAAGATATTCGAGACGATTAACCAGCGTGGGGCCGGTTTGAATGCCATGGATTTGGTAAAGAATCTAATATTCAGCCAGTCCAAGGAAAATGACTTCCAAAAGATTAAGGAAAAATGGAAGAACATTGGCGCTAATCTGGCTGCTTGCGGAGAAGATCAGAATCAACTCCGTTTCCTTCGTTATTTTATTATGGCCCGTTATTACAACGGCATTATGCGTGAGGATGAGATTTACAAGTGGATCATCTCAACAGAGGGCAAGAAGGCAATAGCTTATGAAGCCAATCCGCTTGGGTTCGCTACAGAGCTTGAAAAGCTATCCAAGCGTTACAGTACGCTAGTTAATGCAACGATGTACCAGAAGGATGGAGGTGACTATCCGGCTGTAACTCGAATTGGCTTTATCAACAAATATAAGTCGCGGCAGCATCTGGTTTTACTGCTTGCCCTAAGAATCGATTGCTCCAAAGAGATGATCGAATTTTTAGCCAAGCAACTGGAGAGTCTCTTCTTTTATAGCTCGACACTTGGCATTCAGGCTAAGAACAATGAGCGCCTGTTTACCGACTGGGCGGTGAAACTACGCACCGCTTCTTCTGAGCTTGAACTATCTCTGGTTGTGAACGTCACAATCCTGCCATACCTCCGAAAGTTGATAGGAGAGTTTAAACAGACGTTCCTTACTCTGCGGCACTACCATTACAATCCTCTCTATAGGCAACGCTATGTGCTTGGCCAAATTGAGAACACACTGCGGCGAAAGGCTAACCTACCGGAACAGGGGCTAGAGTTTTTTAATAGCCTACAGATTGAGCATATACTTCCACAAACTCCAAAAGATGGGGTTATTCCAGAAGGCTTTGTGGATCAGGAAGAGTACGAGTCCACGTTGTACATGCTTGGAAATGTCACCCTTCTTGAAGGCACGATCAACCAGGCCATCAATAAATTCAATGATATGACACAAGGCTGGTTTGCCCAGAAACAAGGTGAATATACCAAGTCCAATGTTTTAACCACCGCCTTACTCAATCATGAATTCAGCATTGGTAAGAATACTCAGCTCAATAAATTCAAAGAAGAGTACCAATATCAATTCTCGGAATGGACTAAAGAACAGGTGTCCATGAGACAACGGTTTCTACTAAAACTTGTATTCGAAACATGGTTAATTAACGGAATGCGTATTGATGAGCAACAAGATTGAAGTTAATAAAAGGAACTATGAAATGGAAAAAATGAAAATGCATTCGCCGGATATGACCCAGGACAATATCGACCGCATCCGTGACCTTTTCCCCGGCTGTGTGACTGAGGCACGGGATGAATCTGGTCAGGTGAAGCTGGCGGTAGATTTCGATCAGTTGAAGCAGGAACTTTCTGATTCCATCGTGGAAGGTCCACAAGAGCGCTATCACCTCAACTGGCCAGGTAAACGGGAGGCCCTGCTTACTGCCAATGCCCCAATCGCTAAAACACTTCGTCCATGTCCAGAAGAAAGTGTCGACTTTGATTCTACCAAAAACCTTTTCATTGAAGGTGACAACCTGGATGCATTGAAACTCTTGCAGGAGGCCTACCTTAGTCAGGTCAAAATGATCTACATTGATCCACCTTACAACACAGGCAATGACTTTATCTATGATGATGACTTTGCTGAAAATACTGAAGGGTTTTTGAAACGATCCAATCAAAAAGATGAAGAAGGAAATCGTCTTGTAGCAAACAAGGAGTCAAATGGTCGATTTCACTCAGATTGGATGAGCATGATGTATTCTCGATTGAAATTGGCGCGGAATTGTCTTCGTGAGGATGGAGTCATTTTCATTAGCATTGATGATGCAGAGTTTGCTAATCTTAAAGAACTTTGTGGAGAAGTGTTTGGCGAGAATAACTTTATTGCCTCTTTAATTTGGGAAAAGGGGAGGAAGAATGATGCCAAGTTAGTATCAGTTGGGCATGAGTACATACTAGTGTTTGCCAAAAATAAAGCCTTCTTTCAGGAACGAAAAATCAAATGGAGAGAAGCAAAGGCGGGTGCGAAAGAAATTCTAGATGAGTATCTAAAGCTCAGAAAAGATTTTGGCAGCGATAATGAAGCTGTTGAAAAGGGGATCCGAGATTTTTATGCGAGTTTGCCAAAGAAACATCCTTCAAAGAAGCACTCGCGATATAATAAGGTTGACGATAAGGGCGTATGGCGAGATGACAATATGTCATGGCCTGGTGGTGATGGGCCAACATATGATGTTATACATCCTGAAACTAATGTCCCTTGTACAGTTCCAGAGGGAGGATGGCGTTACAGTACTATCGAAAAAATGAATGAGATGATTCGGCTCGGAAAAGTTGTGTTCCGAAAGGACCACATTGAACCACCAATTCGAAAAACATATCTCGTTGAGGTAGATGAGGGGCAAGAGTGCTCAGGTATGGACGAAGAAGAGTCTGATGATTTGCCAATTCAAGTGGCTGGCTCCTACTTTTACAGAAGTGCATTGCAGGCTAGTAATGAATTAAATCAGTTGTTTGGAGCGAAAGTTTTTAACAACCCTAAAGATAAAGAAGTTCTTGCCAGGTGGATTGAGTACATTGGTACTTCAGATGGTGACATTGTAATGGACTTTTTTGCAGGTTCCGGCACCACCGGGCATGCGGTGTTAGAATTAAATGCCAAAGAAAACAAGGCTATTCGTTATGTGTTGGTACAATTACCTGAGGTAATAAACCCAAAGGCGAAGGGTGCAAAGTCTGCAGTGGCATTTCTAGAAAAATTAAATCGCTCTTGCGTTGTTTCCGAGCTGACTAAAGAGCGCCTTCGTCGTGCTGGAAAGAAAATTCTAGAGGGTGAATATCACGATGCTTGGAATAAGGATGTTGGTTTTCGTGTGCTCAAAATCGACTCATCTAATATGGCCGATGTGTATTATACCCCGGACGTCATTGCGCAGGGTGATCTCTTGACCAGAGTTGATAACATCAAGCATGGTCGGACACCCGAGGATTTGCTATTCCAGGTATTGTTGGATTGGGGTGTGGATTTGTCATTGCCCATTCGCAGGGAAACCATCCAGGGGAAATCAGTGTTCTTTGTTGATGAGAATGCTTTGATTGCGTGTTTCGATCAAGGGGTCAGCGAAGAGCTGGTGAAAGATCTGGCCAAGTACAAACCCCTGCGTGTTGTCTTCCGGGACAATGGCTTTGCCTCGGATGCCGTCAAAATCAACGTCGAGCAAATCTTCCGGCAGATGTCTCCGGGCACCGAAGTGAAGGCGATTTGAGGTCCATGGCGTGAAACTCAAATTCAAAGTTCAGCCATACCAGACCAATGCCGTTGAAGCCGTCGTCGATTGCTTTGCCGGTCAGGTCAATACATCCGGCATCCAGTATCGGATCGATCCGGGGGCGATGAAACAGTCGAGCATGTACGAGGAGGTCGGGTTCAAGAATGCCGGCATCCAGCTAACTGACGAGCAATTACTAAAGAACGTTTATAATGTTCAGCATCGGCAGAACCTCCCCATATCGAATTCTCTCGATGACTTCTATATCAAAGACAGGCAAGGCAATAACCAACCAGCACCACCAGCGTATAAAAAATCAGCGCGAGATATATGCCGAGTTCATCTTGATGTGGAGATGGAGACAGGGACCGGCAAGACCTATTGCTATATCAAAACCATCTTCGAGATGAACAAGCTCTATGGTTGGAGCAAGTTCATCATTGTAGTGCCAAGCATTGCCATTCGCGAAGGCATTTATAAGTCGCTAGAAATCACAGCCGAGCACTTCACCGAGAGCTACGGCAAGAAGGCCCGCTTCTTTATCTATAATTCTCGACAGCTTCATCATCTTGAAAGCTTCTCTTCTGATGCTGGCATCAACGTCATGGTGATTAATATTCAGGCGTTTAATGCAACGGGCAAAGACAATCGCCGCATTTATGATGAGTTGGATGATTTTCAATCTCGTAGACCAATAGATGTTATCAGCAGCAATCGTCCCATCCTTATCCTTGATGAGCCGCAAAAGATGGAGGGGGCCAGGACATTAGGTGCACTGGCAAAATTCAATCCATTGATGATTCTACGCTATTCGGCAACCCATAAGACTACGCACAATAAGATTCATCGTCTTGATGCATTGGATGCTTATAACCAGAAACTGGTGAAAAAAATCGGTGTTCGCGGCATTTCTGTAAAGGGGCTTGCCGGCACCAATCCTTACCTCTATTTGGAATCCATTGAGGTTTCAAAAAAGGCTCCAATTGCTCGTATAGAATTTGAGATAAAACTTAAATCCGGGAAAATTCAAAGGAAACTCATGCGCCTTGAAAAGGGCAAGAATCTGTTCGATGCATCTGGAGAGCTGGACCAATACCGTGACTTTGTGATTTCACAGATCGATGCTAATAGTGATACGGTTGAATTCACTAATGGGCATTGCCTTGCCGCTGGTGAAGCGACCGGAGACGTCACTGAAGAGACGATAAGGCGGATTCAAATTCGCGAGACCATCAAGGCACATTTTGAGAAAGAGCAGAAGCTCTTTGCCCAGGGGATCAAGGTACTATCCCTCTTCTTTATCGATGAAGTGGTTAAATACCGCGACTACAGCCAGGCAGATGAACAAGGCCATTATGCACGCATATTTGAAGAGGAATACGAGCAACTGAAGTCGGACTACCTCAGCGAACTGGCACTGGATAATGAAGACTATCGGAGTTATCTGGCGGGCATTGACGTTGGCCGGACTCATAACGGTTATTTCTCAATCGATAAGAAGAACAAGATGGTTGATCCAGCAGTGAAGAAAAGAGGTGAGGATGCTGGCCTTACGGATGATGTCGATGCCTATGACTTGATTCTGAAAGATAAGGAGCGGCTATTGTCATTTGCAGAGCCGGTTCGCTTTATCTTCTCCCATTCAGCTCTCAGGGAAGGTTGGGATAATCCCAATGTTTTCGTAATGTGTATGCTTAAACACAGTGATAACACTATTTCCAGAAGACAGGAGGTAGGTCGTGGACTGCGTTTGTCTGTGAATCAACACGGAGACCGCATGGATCATCCGGCAACGGTACACGACATTAATGTACTTACCGTGGTTGCCAGCGAAAGCTATAAGGACTTTGTAGCCAGCCTGCAGCGTGAGATCAGCGATACACTTTCATCCAGACCCCGGAAAGCTGATGAAGAATATTTTATCGGCAAGACAATCACTACAGAAGCTGGCCCAATGGAAGTAACGCAGATCATGGCCAGGCAGATATATAAATATCTGCTCAAAAACGATTATACCGATGATGCTGATCGGGTTGCGGATATTTACCATGAAGCTAAAACTGAAGGCACTCTCGCTGCACTACCTCCTGAGCTTGCTCCTTATGCAGAACAGATTTTTGGACTCATTGATAGTGTGTTCAGTGAATCGCAGCTTCCGGACGTGGGTGATGACCGCAAGCCAAAGACAAATCCACTGAATGACAACTTCGACAAGAAAGAGTTCCAGGAGTTATGGAAGCGAATCAATCGCAAGGCTGTTTATCAAGTTGATTTCGATTCTGATGAGTTGGTTCAAAAATGTGTCAGCACACTGGATTCAGAGCTACGGGTAACTCCGTTACAATATACAATCCAGTCGGGTATTCAGAGCGACCAGGTTACCGATTCACAACTTAAACGTGGAGAGGGTTTCACTCTCAAGAACACAGAACAGGCAAAGGAGACAACTTCCGTTCATTCAATGGTCAAATATGATCTGTTAGGCAAGCTGGCAGAAAACACTCAGCTTACCCGCAAGACCATTGCCGATATCTTGTCGACAGTTCAGCCAGCAATATTTTCACAGTTCAAAATGAACCCTGAACACTTCATTACTGAAGCTTCGAGGTTGATCAATGAACAAAAAGCGACAGTCATTGTTGAGCGGCTGACTTATAATGAAACAGCCGATCAATACGACACCGACATCTTCACGGTCGGTCAGAGCAAACAGGATTTCACCAATGCAGGCTCTCCACTCAAACGTCATATTTACGACTATGTGATTACAGACTCGAAAGTTGAACGTGAATTTGTATCAGAGCTGGACACCAGCGCCGAAGTGGTTGTCTATGCCAAGCTACCCAGTGGCTTCCTGATTCCTACCCCTGTTGGTGATTACAACCCCGATTGGGCTATCTCCTTTAAAGAAGGAAGCGTCAGACACATCTACTTCGTAGCAGAAACCAAGGGGTCTATGTCTACGATGCAACTGCGTGGTGTAGAAGAGAAGAAAATCGAATGTGCCCGTAAGTTTTTCGACAAATTAAACTGCCAGGTTGCAGCCGACCAGGTGAAGTATGATGTGGTGACCGACTACGGGAAGTTGATGGATATAGTTGGAGCATCCAATTGATTGATCGCATAAAAGTGCAATCGCTATTCATGACAGCGCATGGGTTGATGTAATGCCACATAATCAAGTAATAGAAAAATTTGAGCTTTATATTGTATCTCTTTGGCTACTCTTTCTTCTTATTGTGGTTGTTACGGTTGATATTCCAATTTGCTTTGGCGATGGATGTACCTTTATAGGCTTTGGCGAACTGTTAAATAGAAATGTAGTGCCAGCAGTTGCAATAATTTTCATCGTTTTTGGTATGATCTATTTCTTGCGGTTTAATTATAAGATCGCTGGAAGCAAGTCGAACCCGGTTACCATTGAATCAGTTGAAGACATGAATTATGAGCACCTTACATTCCTAACAACATATATTATCCCTTTAATATGCTTTAATTTAACAAGCACCAGGTATTTAATCGCCCTCGGAGTTCTCCTGTTTGTTATTGGAATAATTTATGTCAAAACAGATAAGTTTTATGCAAATCCAACCTTGGCCATATTGGGGTTTCGTCTCTACTCTGCTGTGGTAACGAAGCGTACCGGAGAGAAGGTAAAAGTTGTTCTGATTACGAAAAGCCATCTCCAGGATGGTAAATATATTCAGTATTTAGAGTTGGATAGTAGAGTTTATTTTGCCAAGGAGAGATCATGAGTTTAGACAAGTTGCGATCTACAATATCTGGAGTCATTGAAGACAAAAAGTGCGATGCTGAATTCTTTTTTCTATTAGATTCTAATGGTGAAATAAGTATTAAGCGCGTTGATATGGATGAAGGTGCACATGAAGAGCTGACACAAAAATTCATCGCATCAATTGGCGAGGCCATTCTTCTTAATGATGAGATTTCACTTCTGGACATATCGGGTGCCGATGATCGCTCAAATGCAATTTATAAATATGATCTTCCAGAACTGCCTTTCCAACTTTCAAACTTAGAAACAGTTCTACAGTCAGATGATTTTCCTTCTTTTGATTTTAGTTCAGATGATCTTAAGCATCTTGAAGGAATATTGATTATTCTAGGCCATGGTCAAACTCAGATGGCTATATATAAACATCAATATCCTGTGGCTTTATTGAAGAGAGATGGGGGGTACTTCCACAGAGGAAGTCGATTGGTTCAACTCGATGAAGAAGTTCTCCGAATTAATTCAAAATTTGAGTTTATGCACATAGATGATGATTACTATATTGTTGACCTGAAAACTTTAGAGAGATTTTTTGGATTTCATGAAGCAATTAAAAATGTTGCTACTCAAGGTCTAACCAATATTCAAAACTCTGAATTGGTGGTTGATATAAGTCCTCTTGAGGGCCGTATTGATGATATATCTTTTGCAAGAAAGCTAGTGCGGGTTGCAAGAGCATCACCAGTACTCGGGGTTATACCGAATGAAGAAATTATTACTTTTGTAAGCACATATCCCGCTCTTCGTGGGAAGTTCAAGGTAAATGATGATGGCACTAAGCTTAGATTGGAAACTAAAGTATCTCAGAATCTATTTCTAAAGCTCCTGAATGATGACTTTCTCCAGTCCGAATTGACAAAACGTCATTATGACAGCTTGGCTAAAGACTCTTTGGAAGCGGTTGAAAATGAATCAACTACTGAGTCATGAGAAGGTCGAATATTTATAACGTAAATATCATCTATGTTGTTGAGATATTAAATCGGGCACAAATGAAAATCGGAAAGTTTTCGACACGCTTTATACGAAGCAAAAATCAATGAAGTGCTTTGAAGATAAGAAGCCTCAACTGCTCAAGAGTTGCGGAGCAAGTTGATATGTTTGGGTGGATTGAGAAGCTACTGAAAATCCCTGCTGCTGCCTCCTCTTCAAAGGAAGCAATACAAAGCGAAATAAATAAAGAACCAGTTCGCCGTTTTGTGCAGCTCTTCGAAGCTCATGGTGTTGCTCGAACCCAAATTCCACGCTTTCTGAAAAACCATGGAGTTGAAATATCATATGAAGACATCAATACAGACTCATCATTACTCAAGCGTCTTGATGAAGAGATGTTGGAGAAGTCATGTGAAATATTCGGAGTACGCCGAGAATGGTTAGATGGCGTAGATGATAGGATTTACCCCAGAGTAGGATTCTACAAAAATCTATCAGAATTTACTGAGTTGATGAGTCAACTACAAACGCAATCTGATGATATTGACCTCATTGCAATCAAGAGCCCAAAGAATAAGCTAGATAAGAACTCAGACAGCTTTAATAGCCCAATCGCCTTAGTCATTAAAATTGAAATTGGCTGGCTGGGAGACACACCAATATACCGATACATACCATGTGATGATGAATGGAACTGGGGATATTGTAAAGCACGTTTTGAGCTGAAAGGGTTGGCTCTATTTGCATGGCAGTTCCGTAACGTGGTGTTTGGTTGTCATATGCCTCAGAACACCATCAATAACATAATTCATGGCGTTACATTTCCTGGTCCAGAAATTGAAGCAGCAGGGCATAAGGGGCATTTCAGGCTCGATTATATGATCTTCACAGAGGATGAGAGCTGTGCCGCAGATGATCCGGAAGAGGCTCTCAAGGTAAGAGAATATCTTTCTGATACTGGGGACATAAAGAATTATGAATCTAAATACAAACCAATGTTTTTTAGCTAAAAGATATTTTTTGTTGCAAATACGCAACAAAAAAAGTCATGAGGATCTCTAATAATCAAAGCCCACGTAGGAATTGTTGCATATACACAACAATTCCTCAGAAAAATCAACTACTTATTGACAAATCGATAAGATTTGATATACTACTAAAGCTATCTGCAGAGCCATTCCTTTAAAAATCAGGCTTCTGTTACCGAGGTGGCAAACTCCATGATAAAGAAAATGTAATTCCAGTCAGGCTGTTGCCTGATCAAAACCATTTTGCTGTTTTTCCGCTGCGCTTATGCGCGGCATAGATGTCTATTGCCTATAAGGAGAATGAATGGACGAGAATTTAGACCTTTGTGCAGAACAACGATCAGAACACTTGATGTCTGATCATCCTCAAAATGTTCCTACAGTTGATCAGAAAGACGATAGCATCTTTGGTTGCGACCCATTCGGGCCAGTGACTGAAGATCAAATGGAGCGCATGAAAAAACGTTTCCAGGAAGCAAAGGATTTGCGCATGGCTGCCGCTGAAGAAGCGTCGGCTTATTCGCTAGAAATGTATGATAATGCTGAAGTGGTGCAGAGACTAACGAGTGTTGAACGGCAGAAGGACATGGAGCATTTACGCTCTATTTTACGAAAAATGCAGATTACTAAGTCTCGCCGCGAACTAACGCCGCAGCCTCGAAATTACGATGATCTAATGAACCGTCTATCTAAGCGTTACCCACATTTTGGTGATGTTATCGAGCTTCTTCGCGCAAGAATGAGAATGAATGCTTTGAAAAAGCATCCTACTGTAGATTTCGGGGGAAATCTTTTACTACTGGGTGCTCCGGGGTGTGGAAAAAGCTCCTTCTTATGTGATCTCGGAGAAGCATTAGGTACAAAATTCTCAGTCGTTTCCTGTGCTGCAGCTTCAACATCAGCGGAATTAACAGGGTTGTCATCTTGTTGGGGCAACGGCCACCCAGGCATTGTACATGAGCTTCTTGTTCAGCAGGGATGCGCCAATCCCATCTTTCTTCTCGACGAGGTAGAAAAATCTCAATCTGAGGGTCAGCAGCCGTTTATGCATGCTCTATACGGATTACTCGAAAAAAGTTTCGCTCGAAATTTCAAGGATGAATTTGTAAACGTGACTATCAACGCAAGTAAAATTAACTGGTTTGCGAGTGCAAATGACGTCAATTCATTAGATCCACCTATCCGCGATAGGTTCGAAGTGATTCATGTTAATGTACCTAGCCGTAGTGACTTAGAGTTGATCGTTCCTCAAATATACAAGCGACAGGTAGATGATCATGGGCTACAGCATATCTATGCGCCTAGCTTGTCGGATGACATCTTATCCTTGTTGCTGAAAATGAAGATTTCCTCAATTCGCCGAATCAAAGTGTTGATCGAGCGAGCATTGGCCAATGCCGCAATTCGTGCAAATCAAGATGGTGATTTGGTCCACTTGGTATGTGAAGACTTTCCAGATATGCGGTCTGAGCAAGAGAGTCTGCCCAGAATTGGTTTTATTTAGTCATGAAGGTACAAGTATTGTCTGACCTTCATCTTGAGTGTGCGCCCTTTGAGCCAAGGCTCACTGATGCTGATGTCATTATCCTTGCTGGAGATGTCGGGGATGGGTGTGCTGGCATTTTGTGGGCGCAGAAGGTGTTCTCAGTCCACGTAATTTATGTGTGCGGTAATCACGAATTTCATAATTCCGACTATTCTATGAAAGAACACATCGCTGAAATGAAAAATATTGCTGATGGTTCAAACGTACATCTGTTGGATAATGACTCTATTGTCATCAGCGGAGTGCGATTTCTTGGATCAACGATGTGGACAGATCTCAGGCATTTCGGCTCAGTACTTCATTGCGACTACGACCAGATTATTATGTCTCATGAGCCAGGATGCATCCCCAGCCATTTTAGCGTGGGTCACCAGCAGGCTCTGTTCGATACAAATAGAGAATGGTTAGCTAATGAATTGAGTCAGATTCACATAGGCAATACGGTGGTTATTTCACATCATGCACCCAGCCAGAAAAGTATTCACCCCAGATACGTCGGCCATCCTTGGAATTCCTGTTTTGTGACGAATTTAGAGGATTTAATGGATAATAGCGTTGATTTATGGATACACGGGCATACACATAGCAATTGCGATTATATGATTAACAATACCCGAGTAGTTTGCAATCCAAGAGGATACCCAATGGAGGTTGGTTGGGAGAATGCCGATTTTGATCCTGAATGCTTGGTTCGGCTCTAACAATGTGTGGTTAATAAATGGGATAAAGTATTGTGGTCAGTTGGAATCTACTACGCATGATTGAAATATGCTGTCCTGCGGAGCCAGGTGTCGCCTTCACCCCAGAGAGGTGATACCTGGATTTGCAGGATGGCAGATTATCTTTGCTGTTTTGTGGTGGGCGTGGAGCTCATGTGATATAAACTAAGACAGTCAAACATGTTTTGGTGAAATTAAATTGCTGGGTCAAACTACTCTGATTGATAACTCTTCTTCAATACTGGAACGTCACTATGAAAGCTTGGTTCAAATCAAACGATTTAAAGGTTATCCTGATGATCAAGAGTTATTTAAGCTGATGAGGTGATTGATTGAAGGAAGAAGCGAATGCTCGAATAGTTGATAAGCGTTGCTTGGACAGCGATGTATTGAAGGGTGAAACTAAGAAAAAACATGAAATGGAGGATATATGCATTTATCTGATGTGAAAGAAGTTGTTGAAACAAATAGCAAGGAGGCGGTTAACATGTATCTTGATGCTGGATGGACTCTCTTGGACACAGCGTCAGGGAAGACACCAGAATACGGCGAGTCTTATATTAAGTATTCATTAGGTTGGGATAAAGATGGTGTTCCAGTTGTTCCCGAGGGAGTTGTTGGTCGTGGGTGAAGGAAACAAAACTGAATGCATTGCAAACCATTTTGCAAACCAAATTCAAAATAATTAAACTCAAGGCAAAAGAAAAGCCTGTAAATCACTTGTTTTTACAAGGACTTACAGGCTTATGTTTGGTTGCGGGGGCCGGATTTGAACCGACGACCTTCGGGTTATGAGCCCGACGAGCTACCACTGCTCCACCCCGCGTTAAGGAGGCCGAACCATAGGGCGGACTGTCGTGGTGTCAACAAATAATCCGGCAAAGGCATGATTTATTTGAATAAACTCAAATGCAATATAAAGGGATCATTTTTTCATGCCATGCAGGTAGATGCATGCTGAATGCAGGCTAGTGCAGCTCAGAACAGATGAAGTGTCCCAAAATTGTCCCATTTTTGTCCCATCGACCGGTTGAGCCGACAGCCAACTCCGGTCATTCAGGGGGGGTACAGCAACAGCTTTTTGACGACTTTAGTGATAGTCTATGCTTCAATGCATATGGGGAGTTATTTATGCTATCAAATAGATTCCCATGCTCATTAATAAATAAGGTCACTTTTTGGGATAAAATATGCAATGTGAAATATGTAAAGTTGAAATGGTAGCAATTACTAAGAAGAATAGTGTTAGTGTGCTTGGAATTATCGGCGTGTTAATATTTCTTGTTGGGCTTGGATATGCTTTTGCTAATTTTTTGGTGGGAGTAATTATAATGGCACTTGGCATTTTTGTTGGCATGGCAATGAGAGGAGAAAAACTGACAATGACTTGTCCTAGTTGTGGTAATAAAACAAATCCTGTCTCTTTATAGGCTGAATTGTTTGTTATCTGAAGTAATCGTTAATTGATAGCTGAACGTCTGTTCATGGCCGTTATGTGCCGATCATGACGCGACCAAAAAAGACACTCACTTAATTAACCAAAGGTTTGAACTTAGCTTGCCATAATCATCGGATACATAAACCGAATCCTCTGCCCCGATATTTTTGAAACATGGGCGCCAGCGACTCTCAATGTACCACTCCCATATTTCTTATTAATGTCATCCATGGTGGTAAATATGGAGGCCTGTTTTGCATCACTTTTCATAACGCCAAACAAGTCAGGCATAGCATTTTCAGCGTTGGTAATGGATTCAGCAATAATGCCGCAAGCCCGATATAGCTCACTGGCCTGATAAAGCTCAGTCATCATGGCCTGAACAGAGTGGCTGAGTCTGAAGTAGTTGTTTGTCGGGTACTCAAAATCAACCTTGGCTGAAACCGAACTGAAGTCTTTAAGCCTCAAAAAAATACTAATGCGTTTGGTAAGTAAACGCTTTGTTACAAGCTCTGTGGCCAGCCGAGAAGTATGGCGAATCAAATGCGAGATAATGGTTTTCCTATTACCTGTAACTTCTCCCATGCTGGCAGTTCGGGCCATGGTTTTTGGCAGTTGCGCGTGCAGCTCTAGACCTATTGCAGAGGCTCCTCTCATCTCCAGCCAAAGATCAGTTCCGGCCTTCCCGAGAAGTCGTTTGATTACCTCTATGTCAGTATTAATAAAATCCATCGGAGTATGAATGCTAACCTTGTTCAAGGTTGCGAGCCTGTTGCGTCCAATGCCGCATACATCAGACAGTTTAACCCGTTCAAGAAAGAGTTGAATCATACTGGTGGGCACAATGGTTACGCCATTGGGTTTATTATATTCCGATGCCATCTTCGCCAGGATACGTGTAACGGATACACCGACCGATACGGTGATGCCAACCTCACGATGAACTGTGCGCCGGATGTCATGAGCAATCCCTTTGTAGTCCTTCTTCCAGAGCATCATCGTACCATTCAAGTCGAGGAAACCTTCATCGATGGAGTAGACCTCCATATCAGGTGAATAACGTCTTAGAATTGAAAACATCTTCTCAGAGATCAGGCCATAGAACCGGAAGTCCGCTGACAGGTAGGTGGCATGGGGCAAAAGCTTCTTCGCTTCCCATATCGGCATTCCAGTTGTAATGCCCACAGCCTTCGCATCATACGTTTTGGCTACCACGCATGCATCCTGGCTGGAAAGAATGCACACAGGTGATCCTCTGAGCTCTGGGCGGCGTACCAACTCACATGAAGCGAAGAAGCAATCCGCATCGATATGGGCAATGGCATTTGGCCAATTCTGGTCTGGGGGAGTCGTCATTTGCGAATCATGGTGTACGCTCGTACACTTGTGAAGTTTTATGCACCCTTCAATATGGTAAAGTTATTTTTGGTAGCACTTCGATGTTGTCGACCGTCTCAAGACGGCCAACAACGGACACACGACTGAGTCGCGCTTTCATCAAAATATACAGTAAGAATAAATTATGGCAGCTGTGCCTGCAGGTGTTCAAGACTTCGTTTGAGTTCGGCCACCTCAAAAACCCCTTCTAGGTCGCTCTCGATGATCTTTGCTAATAGTGCCATAAGTTCACCATTACTGGTTGCCTTCTGGTTATTTTCCCTGTCCAGCACACAGACAGTCCCAAAAGTTTCACCATTCGGCCACCTAAGCGGAAATCCGAGGTAATATACCATGCCAAGCTCTATATCCGGGTTGTGATTCCATTCTGGGTCACTCAATGCATCTGGGACCAGTAAAGGCTCCCCTGTGCTCATAACTGTTTCGCAATAAAGGCCACTGTTTAATTGAGCCCGCTCATTTTGTTTATAAGGGTTGCCTGCAGAATGACTTGAGATGAACACCTCTATCTCTGAAGGGTGGACTCTCATGATCAGGGCCGCTGGAACGCCAGAGCTACTGGCTAATAGGTCAGCAATTCGCTGCCATGTACTCAACTTCCTATCCGGAATATCGAGGGTTAATGGGGCAGAAGGTGACACCACTACACCACCTGATCCGAGATGAATTTTTCTCTTTCAATCATATGTCTATTATAGCAAATAAATGAATGTCTGCTTTAGTGTCACCTTCACTATCTACTCTGGTTAAGGAACCAGCCTCCTTAATCGCTTGGGATCAAGCAGGGCGAAGTAACCCTGCTATAATGAGGTCAGAAGCGTTGGGGAATGACCTTTAATGGCCTTCTAAGACGGTCAGAATACAATGGCGAGAGTCTCAACTTCTTTAGTGCGACAATTTGCCGCACTCCTTTGACATTGTAATTTCAGCATGTATTTGTTTGATTGTTTTTTATGCACATGCTTAGTAAGTACGATTGTTTCAAACTGATAGAAATGTCGCCTATCGGCATGGCTTTGTGCGGAACAGATAGGGTTCCAGTCTATATAAACAATGAGTTTACGAGAATCCTCGGTTATTCACCCGAAGAGCTAAAAAACATGTGCTGTACAGAGTTGACTCCAGCTGAGTATGTATCGCAAGAAATACAATTGTTTGAACAGTTGGCTACAGATAAAACTTTAGGGCCGTATGACAAGGAATACATAAAAAAAGATGGTTCCCGAATTAATGTTCGCATTAAAGGTATTTCTGTTGAACTGGATGGAGAACAGTATATCTGGTCAAGTGTGGTAGAGATCGAAGATCTAAAAAATGCAGAAAAAGCTACACGGATAAGTGAAGAGCGATTTGCACTTGCTATGGAAGGTGCGAATGACGGCTTGTGGGACTGGGACCTTAAGACAGATGAAGTCTACTACTCTCCTCGCTGGAAAGAGATTCTTGGTTATCAAGAGGACGAACTAGAACCTACATTCTCGACCGGGATTGATTTTGTTCATCCAGATGATCGAGCAACGGTAATAGATAAAGTTGAGCAGTATATAAGTGGCACTACAGACTCATATAACATGGAATTTCGAATGCGCCATAAGCTGGGGCATTGGGTAGACATTCTTTCTAAAGCCACCTTAGTAGCTGACAAGGTTTCTAATAAGCCGATTCGTTTAGTTGGAACACACCAAGATATTACTGAGAAAAAGCAAGCAGAGAAATGCTTATATGAGGCTAATGAGCGCCATAGAGATCTTGCTGAAAGCATGTCTGACTGGATATGGGAGGTGAATGCAGACGGTGTTTATACATACTGCTCTGCCAAAGTCAGCTCAATCCTGGGGTATCAACAGGATGAGATCATTGGCAAAAGGCCATTTGATTTTATGCTTCCAGATGAGGCAGGTCGAGTTGGCACGATTTTCAGTGAAATAGTCCAAGCCCAGAGGCCCTTCCGAAACCTTGAAAACTGGAATCTAACCAAAGAAGGGCAATTGATATGCCTACTGACGAGTGGGGTGCCAATTATAGGAGGTGATGGCGAACTGTTGGGTTATAGAGGCGTAGACGCCGATATCACCGATCAAAAAAAAGCCGAAGAGGAGTTAAGAAAGCAGTCTCAGGCCATCAAATATGGTGGCGAAGGCGTGATGATCACAGGCACCGATGGCTCCATTGAATACATCAATCCTGCCTTTACTGAAATCACGGGGTATTTACCTGATGAGATTCTAGGAAAAAACCCCAGGATATTAAAGAGTTCAGCCCAAGATCCTTCCTACTATAAAGCATTATGGGACACAATCAGCAGCGGAAGTGTTTGGCGAGGAACCTTGATCGATAAGAGAAAGGATGGCTCTTTCTATCCAGCCATGATGACCGTTTCACCAATTAAAGATTTAAATGAAAAAACCACACATTATGTATCCACACATAGAGATATGACCGAGCATCAACAGCTTGAGGAGCAGGCTCGGCAGTCTCAAAAACTGGAGTCGATTGGAACCTTGGTGGGGGGGATCGCTCACGACTTTAACAATATGCTTGCTGCCATCGAAGGGAGCCTATATCTAGCCAGAACGCAGCTAGATGACCACGTTTATGTGGAAAACATATTAAATGACATTAATAAATTAACTTCTCGCTCAGCAGATATGGTGAAGCAACTGCTTACCTATGCACGCAAAGGCAAGGTATCCATGAGGCCATTAATTCTTAATGCACTCATGGAAGATGCTTTCAAACTGGCAAACAAGATGATTCCAGAGAATATCGAGCATATTTGTGACACATGCAATGAGCATCTTATCATCAATGCTGATGCCACCCAGATTCAACAGGTATTGATGAATCTGGCAGCTAACGCACTCCATGCAGTGGCAGGAGTTGAGAATCCTAAAATTACATGCGGCACCAGCTATTTCAAAGCGAATGAGAATTTTATGCAGAAACACTCTCATTCGCAGTCAGGCGAGTTCGCCCGAATCTCAGTCCGTGACAATGGTTGTGGAATCAAGAAAGATCACATGGATAAAATCACTGAACCGTTTTTTACCACAAAAGGAGTCGGTGAAGGAACAGGCTTAGGGCTTTCTATGGTATATGGTGTAGTAAAAATGCATAACGGCACCTTGGAAGTTGAGAGTGAAAAGGGAAAAGGAACTGTGTTCCATATCTATATTCCATTGAGTAAAAGCCTGGAGATGAGAGAATCAGAAACGTCGGAGGCAAATGTTCCCATTGCTGGCAACAAGGAAACCATTCTCTTGGTCGATGACGAGAATGATTTACTTATTACATCTGCTCAAGTTCTTGAAAGTCTCAATTATCGAGTATTACAAGCCACCAATGGTGAGGAAGCGCTACAAATCTTTGAGGATGAACAAGATTCAATATCTCTAGTCTTTACTGATATCATTATGCCAAAAATTAGCGGTTTTGATTTAATGGAGCAGATATGGTTGAAAAGTAAGAATACCCCTGCTCTTTTTGCCTCTGGTTACGATGCAATGGGACACGAAATCCCAAAAGAGAAAGAGCAACAAGCTATCATTATTAGCAAACCATATTCGCCTTTAGAAGTTAGCTTCCACATAAGAGATCTTTTGAATTAACGCTTCCGGCAGTGGCCTCTAAACAGGACTAAACTAAAGGCTCTTCGAACGTCCGGTTTTGGCCGTTCTAAGACGGTCAGAATGCAAGAGCGACAGTGTCAATCCAGTGGTGCCCAGATTTGTTCGGACTGGGGAGCCGCATAGGACTCGAACAAATGATGGGCCATAGTCCCAAAAGTGCCCCATAAGAGAACAGTGGTATTACATTGTGGGGGGATGTGAGTTTAGTGTCCCAAAATTGTCCCAAATAAAGAAAAAGGGCCCGCAGTGATTAGCTGCGAGCCCTTTGTATGTTTGGTTGCGGGGGCCGGATTTGAACCGACGACCTTCGGGTTATGAGCCCGACGAGCTACCACTGCTCCACCCCGCGTTAAGGAGGCCGAACTATAGGGTTGGCTTTCATCGTGTCAACCGCCTTTGTTCATGTCGGGTGTGTGGTTGACCGGCAGAGCGGGTGGTCTAAAATCGGGTCGCACTACAAGGGCTGCATTAATAATCGTTTGCCAAGGATGACACGCCATTACCTCCCGACCTTCTCTAATACTTTTCGATTGCGACGGAACATTGACTGATTCTCATGGCGCCATTGTCGAGGCGATGCAGCAGGCATTCCAAAATTCCGGACTGGATGCACCCGATGCCGGTGCGGTGAACGGTGTGATCGGCCTGTCGCTGCACGAGGCGGTGCGCAGGCTGTTGACTGATCCTGAACAGAAAGCGTTGATGGAGTCGATCATGCAGGGCTATCGTGAGTGTTACCGCGTTGCCGAGCAGCATATAACCCTCTATCCCGGAGTGCATGAGGTGTTGGGCGAGTTGCGCAAACGCGGCTATTGGCTCGGGGTGGTGACCGGAAAATCACTCCCTGGAGTAAAACGGGTACTCGAAACATTTTCACTGTCTGATTACTTCTATGTGATACGCAGCGCAGACTGCACCCATTCCAAGCCGCATCCTGCGATGGTGAGCGAGTGTATGGCAGAACTAGGAATAGATGTAGAGCGGACCGTTGTGGTCGGTGATGCTCTGTTTGATGTGCAGATGGCAGTGGCTGCAGGCGTGCCCTGTATCGGTGTCTCCTTCGGCGTAGGAGAGCGTGATGAGCTTCTTGAGGCGGGGGCAGAAGTCGTCATCGATGAGTTTTCCACCCTGCTGAATTACTTTCCACCCCTTGTGTGAACCATGCTCTTTGACCTACGATGCCTGCCTGTCGAATCCATGCTAGACTACGGTTAAATAGGTTGCATAAGTCTTTTCATAAAAGGAGTTTGCCATGAAACCAGCCATTGCTAAAACAGTTCGATATTCTCTGATTATTCTGGGGCTGTTGATTGTCGGGTTGCTTGTCGCTCCCTTCTTTATCGATGTGAACAGCTACAAAACACAAATCGAACAGACAGTAGAGGATGCGACCGGGCGCAAGCTCACCATTGGTAACATCAATGCGTCGCTTTTTCCGTGGATCGGCGTTGAACTCGATGATGTGCATCTTGCTAACCGCGAAGGCTTTGCCGAGCGTGACTTTGCCAGTGTGCAGAAGCTGAATGTAAAGCTGGCACTTCTGCCGCTTCTGAGTAAAAACATTGAGATCAAACATTTCGAAGTAACCTCGCCCATCATCTATCTTGAGCGTCATGAGGATGGCCAGAGCAACTGGGATGACCTAGTGGCTTCTGATGATGCAGGCAAAGGCGGTGTAGCAGTGGATACGCCTGCCACACAACAACCCGCAGATGCGGCTGCATCTCCGGCATTGGCTGCACTGCAGGCGGAATCGTTAACGCTAAGCGGTGGTGAGCTGACTTGGGCCGATGCCGGGTCTGAGCCTGTGGTTCTCTCAGAATTGAATGTGGCGCTGAATGATGTGCAGCTTGAACGCCCGGTTGGGGTAACACTTTCCGGCAAGCTTTCGGGCAATGCCTTTGATGTTGATGCCACTGTCGGTCCACTGGGGGATCTGAGTAAAATTGATCCGGTCCAGCTGCCCGTGCAGGGGCATATTAAGGCAGAGAAGGTGGAACTGAAGGCTTTTAAAGGGTTCATCAGCGGCTGGCCCGAACAGCTGGGAAGTATCGATAACGCCTCGGTAGGACTCTCTGCCAATATTGAACAGCATCCCGATGGTCTGCGTCTCGCCGAAGGGGAGTTGATTCTCAATTCGTTGATTAATGTCAAAGTCGGCTGGAAGGTCGATATGGCCAAGGCTGATGTTCTTGAGGTGCGTCGAGCCACGCTGGCTATCAACGGTAAGGATGTCTTCGAAGCGCGGGGAAGCGTAAATCAGTTGAATACTTCACCGGCATTTCAGCTGCGCCTGGACGGGCAGCCACTGCAGCGCAGCTGGCTGGCCGCATTTGCCCCCGAGCTGAGCACACTGTATGCCGGCCATCCGGCACCCTGGAAACAGGTGAAGTTCAGTACACTTCTAGCCGGTGATGCCAAGCAGGTCGAGATTCGTGATATGCAACTTATGCTTGATGAGGAGCTGGTGCAGATCTCCGGTGCTGTGGTTTATGCCGTACCTGATATTCGCCTGCGTATTGCCACGCGCGAACTGCATATGGATCCGTGGCTTCCGCAGCCTAAAGAAGAACCAGTTACCGCTGGTGCAGTACCTGCTGGCAAAACGGCCACAGCCGGTGGCAGAGCTGCCTCCGAGGAGCCTGCTGTGGAGCCCGACCTTCGTTTTCTCAAACCATGGCGTGTTACCGCCAAAATGCAGGCCGGCACGCTTCACCTGCGCGGACTGCAGATGGGTAACTTCAACGTAAATATCAACGGCTCGGGTGGGAATTTCGATCTGAATCCACTCAGGTTCAATCTTGCCGGTGGCACTGTGACCGAAAAGGCGAGCCTAGATGCGGCTGCTTATCCGGCCAGGTGGAAAGAGTCGGTTCATATTACCGATGTGCAGGTAGGTCCACTTCTCAAGACATTGGCTGACATGGATATGCTCGAAGGCAGCCTCTCCATGGATTCGAGCCTTAAGGCAACAGGTCTGACACAGGCGGCGGTGAAAACTCTGAACGGGCGCGGCAATGTGCTGATGAGCAACGGCAAGATCAAAGGCTTCGACATCGCCGGAGCGATTCGTAAATTCACCAATCCAATGGCAACGATGGGTGCCAAAGAGACTGATTTCTCGCAGCTCTCAGGTAGTTTTACTGTGACAAATGGCGTGGCAGATAACCGGGATCTCTTTATGGCTTCGCCGCTACTGCGTGTGACCGGCATGGGAAGTGTTGATCTGGTGCAAAAAACGCTGGATTATCATGTGAAACCGCGCGTGGTCGGCACACTGGTCGGGCAGGGCGATACATCACCGGTACGCAGCGGCCTAACCGTACCGTTGCATATCACCGGCCCGTTTGCTGCCCCCAGCGTGAAGCCTGAAATCAGCGCATCGACGATTATCGAAAATGCGCCAGCACTTCTGAACAAGGGGAAAGTGGGTGGAACCCTTGGCAAAATTCTTGGCGGTGGTAATAAACCTGCAAACCAGCCTGCGCCGGCGGACCAGCCTGCACCACAATCACCTGAGAAGAAGTTACTCAAGGGGCTTGGCGGAGCGTTCGGTTTTTAGGAGCATATAGGCTTTGAAGGGAGGGTCGCCCCAGGGGTGACCGAAGGGAGAGAGGGAATATGCATCTGTTTGAACATCTCCGGTTGCATCCGGAGCGCCCCCAGATTCGCCAGATCAGGCGTGCTGCGGAATTGCTGCGCAAGGGGCTGTTTGTCGCCATGCCTACCGAGACGACCTATGTGCTGGTCTGCCTGCCGGAATCGGTAAAGGCTATCGCGGACATCACCAAACTCAGGCAACTGGATAGCTCGCACCTCTGGTCGCTGGTTTGCGATGACCTGTCACAGGCGGCGACCTGTGTACGTATGGATAACAATGCACACCGTATCCTTAAACGCTGCCTTCCTGGCGCCTTCACCTTTATTCTCCCCGCCAGTTCATCACTGCCACGGCGCATTTTTGGAAAACGAAAGGATGTCGGTATCCGGATTCCGGCGCACCCAATTTGCCAGGCGCTGCTTGAGGAGGTGGGGGAAGTGCTGTTAGCAACAACCCTGCAACTACCGGGAGAGGCTGAACCTGAATACGATCCGGATGAGTTTGTACCGCGCTTGAAACACCTCTCATGCGCGATCATGGATGCAGGCTGGGGAAGCTTGGTGCCGACGACAGTAGTCGACCTCTGCGGTGATGAGCCGGAGCTGCGCAGACAGGGTGCAGGCGAGTGGCCTGCCTGAATTACCAACAGCAATACAACAAATAAGCTGCATGCAGACGATCTACCGAAAAAAGTCTAAAATCGGCAAAATTTTTCCAGAATGGAGTATGGAATGAAAATATTTTTTGAAAAACTTCTTTGGAGTTCGCGCTATATGACGCTTCTGGCCGTATGGTCCTGTATCGTCGGTATGGCGCTGCTATTTACCCTCTCTGCCATCGATATGGGTAAGCTGCTCTTAGAATTCATTGATGTTTATATCTTCGGTCACGACGTTCCCAACTTCCACACTGTGGTGGTCAGCCATGTTATTACTGCAGTGGACGACTTCCTGCTTGCCATCGTACTGCTGATTTTTGCACTTGGTGTCTATGAACTGCATATCGATAAGCTCGATTTCATCCGCGATAATGAAGCTGCAGGCAAGCTTTTGCAGATCGAGAGCCTTGACGATCTGAAAGACCGTTTGGGTAAAGTCATCCTGATGATTCTGATCGTAACCTTCTTCAAGAATGTACTGAGCGTTAAATTCGATGATCCGCTTAATATCCTCTACATGGGTGGCGGTATCTTTCTGGTAGCACTGGCCAGTTACTTCGGTCATAAGGGTGGCGACAGTCACAAGTAGGTAGCGCTGGTGACCCGTAGGCTTCTTATTCAGCGTTTTCTCGATGTCGGTCTGTTTACGGCGACTATCGCAGCTGTAGCTCTCTCCTTTATCGAGGATCTGCCTGATTGGGGCATCATGGTGGTACTTATACTCTTTGTGGTGATGTTCTTCTCCCGCTGGTGGGCTGCTGAGAATCGCAGGGCATGGATGAAATCCAACTGGTTCGATCTGGCTCTGGTGGTACTGCTTTCATCCCCGATTCTGCGTATGCTGATGGCACTTCGTCTCGCGCATCTGCTTCCGGCACTTAGATTGGGCGTATTGATTCGCGCCAACAGGGAGCGACTTCTGCGCCTTCTGGTGTTATCAGGGGAGAGCCTTCCTGCGGCAATGGCGACGATGTTCGGTCTGGTCTTCGTATTTGGTGCAGCCACATTCACACTCGAGAGCGGCCATAACCCACAATTTGGCGAGCTCTCTGATGCGCTTTGGTGGGCTTTTGTGACGATAACGACCGTTGGTTATGGCGATATTGTGCCGATAACCTCAGGTGGGCGAGTGGTGGCAGTGATGACAATGATCTTCGGTATTGTCATCTACTCGCTTCTGGTGGCTAACCTGACTGTATTCCTGAGCGAGTACGGTAGAAGAAGTGCAAATCCTGCTGCCATTGCGGTAAGCAGTGACGAATCGAGCAGAGAAACTCCCGAAAAATAGACGCTGTGCAATTCAGCTCAATAACAGTGTGGCACTAATCACGTGCGATATTTCCCCTGAATGGTTGACATAGTCCACTTTATTGGGAAATCGATCTCCTTCAGACTCTCCTCACAGCCAATGACAAGGAGGCGAAAATGAAGAAATTATTTATAGCCATGTTAGTTGTATCATTCACATCGGCAGCTGCTTATGCAGGGCCACAGGAGCGCGGTATGGTTACCGGAGCCGCTGTCGGTGCCACAGCCGGCGCTGTGATCGGTTCGCAGACCAATGAGACTGCCCAAGGAGCGATTGTAGGCGCGATGTTCGGTGCTATTGCCGGCGCCATCCTTTCTGATGTGCACGCCACTCCGGTTCACTACTCAAATCACAGGCCTGTGCATGTGCAGAAGAGACAGTATCAGCATGTGCGTGAGCGCAGGCATGGACACTACCGTGATAACCACGCCTACCGAAATGGAAAGAGGTATGGGCGTCACGATGTGAGGCATGCAAACTATCGCGGTAATGATCGCTACCAGAGAGGTCACGATGGCCATGAGCGTCACGAGTACCGTGAACAGCAGCGCCAGAGTGACAGGCACGTCCAGAATTCACGCCTCCGTTCAAATGATCGCCAGATGTTCACGCGTCACAGCCTGATTCGTCCGGGAAGCAGAGTGGATCACTACGCCTACGCGGGTAGGTAACCAGCGCGATCACTAGAGCACAAAAAAAGGCCGCTGAAAAGCGGCCTTTTTTAATTGATGCGAGAAAGTTTTAAGCCAGCGTTGCTGCTGCCTTGGCAATACGATCAACGGCATCCTGCAATGTATCCTGACTGACAGCATAGGAGAAACGCAGATGACCGGGGGAGCCGAATTCAGTGCCCGGAACAAGCGCAACACCAGCCTCCTCCAGCAACCATTCGCAAACCTTCACATCATCACTGAGTGTAATGCCGCTAGGCGTGGTTTTGCCGATCCATCCTTCTACAGAGGGGAATACGTAGAATGCGCCATCCGGCATGATTGCATGCATACCGGGAATGGCATTGATTGCATTCACTAGCCAGGTACGACGGGCCTCATAAGTGCGAACCATCTCATCAAGTTCATCGGTCGGCCCTGTCAAGGCAGCCAGTGCCGCTTTCTGGGCGATCGAGTTGGGATTGGAGGTACTCTGTCCCTGAATTTTACCCATTGCCTTGATGATGGTTGAGGGGCCTGCACAGTAGCCAATACGCCAGCCGGTCATGCAGTAGGCTTTGGAGACACCGTTCAAAGTCACCGTCTGCTCTTTCAGGCCAGGGTTAACCTGCGCAAAGGTGGCGAAGGTTTTGCCATCGAAGAGAATTTTTTCATACATGTCGTCGGTGGCGACAATTAGATCCGGGTATTTGCGAACCACTTCGCCAATGGAAGCCAGCTCTTCAGCCGAATAGGCCATGCCGGTCGGATTGGAAGGGGAGTTGAGGAAGAGTACTTTGCAGTTATCGCAGAGTGCCTCTTCAAGCTGCTCGGCAGTGATCTTGAAATTGTTTTCGGCCATTGTATTCACAATCACCGGCGTCCCTTCGGCCAGCTTGACCATATCAGGATAGGAAACCCAGTAGGGGGCGGGGATAACCGCACGTTGGCCTGGATCCATCACCGCCATCAGCAGGTTGAAGATGCACTGTTTACCGCCGGTGGAGACAAGAATGTCATTGGGGGAATAGTCGAGGTCGTTATCCCGCTTGAACTTTTCCGCAATCGCCTTGCGTAGCTCAGGGATTCCGGCTACAGCAGTGTAGCGGGTGAAACCGTCATTGATCGCCGCAATACCCGCATCACGGGCGGCTTTCGGCGTTTCGAAATCTGGTTCGCCGACGGAGAGTGAAATGACACTTCTTCCTGCGGCCCTCATTTCTGCTGCCTTGGCGGTGATGGCTAATGTAGCTGATGGTTTAACCTGTTGTACGCGATTGGATAGTCTTCTCATAGTACCCTTAATGATGCCATGAAAATGGGAATGCTCAAGAGACTCTGCTTACTACCCTTTTTTACTGGAGCAGTTTCCATGAGGGTTTTGGCCATGTACCACCAAGGGAGTAGAGTGATTTCCTGTCTGTACTTTCCACTGTCCCCTGAATAGCTCCATCAGCAGCAACCTCCGCTTTTCCGCGTAGCTGGACGCCATTGTAGTTGAGGTTGACCTGGTCGAAGTCGACCTGTTGTTCACGCAGACGGAAGCGGAACCCCAGTTGATTAAATGCATGCGAGATCTGTTCCGGTTTTTTAATGCCAAGGTGTTCAGTCAGGGTGTCGGCTTTGCTCTCTCTGCTCCATTCACCGTTGTAGATCAGGATGTCTCCATTGCTCTGTTGCCAGCTGTCAGCCTGCAGGCTGGGAAAGCTTCCTTGTAGCTCGATATTGGCGTGAAGCCTGCCTTTAAGCTCAGCCTGCAAAATTGGCGTCAACCCCTTGATCTGTTCGCTACGGATATTTTTCAGGCGCATTTTTCCGCTAACAGCATATTTGTCAGCCGCAGGCGTGATAACCAGTTTCGTGGAAAACAGCTGCCCATCGGCAATTGAGCCCTGAATATTCTCAAGGTCCAGTTGGCCCCTGTGCATCCTGTAGTAGCCGTGAATATCCTGTAGTTCATTCTCAAGCATTGTCAGCTGGGCGTGATGAATACGTCCACGAATGTTTTTTCCCTCCAGAAAAGCGGGTGGATCGGGGTAGCTGCTGAAGTCGAGCTTTGCTTCAAGAATGTCTACATCGCCGGTACCTGTGGCAAAGCTAACTTCCCCCTGTAGTTCCGCCTGACCCTGCGGCCCATGCAGCATAAGATGCGATGATTCAAGTTGTCCCTTAATTGCCTTGACTGCTCCGCTGGCATGCCATTGTGGATCACCAAAGTTCTGCAGGTGCCATGACCCACTCATGTGAGTAGCCCAGCCAAAATTATTTTTGCCGCCATCTTCCCAAGCTGTTTTTCCATCTCCCTCCAGGTCTCCACGCAATGTACTCAACCCATCGGGAAGTAATACAGCATGGTTATGCAGTTGGTCAAAATGAACACTGAGCTTCTTTATCTCCAGTTGATGCTGGCTGGTGTGCATCCAGCGGGCGAGCTGCAGCGAGGAGTTATCCAGATGACACTCTCTCAGTGTTACCACATCCGGAGTGGTCGCTGTCTTTGGCCACCTGATTTCCACATTGCATGCAGCTTCGATATTCTCCGGTTTTTTAAAAAGTGAAGGGTAGGAGAGAGCTGCCGTTTTGCCGTCAAGCTCCAGCCTGAGGATTTTTCCGCTGATATGCTGGTGCAAGCCAATCGTTCCGTTCATTAACCCGGTCGCCTCAAGCTGAGGGTCGATCTCCAGTGAGCTGAGCAGAAGATTGGCAAGTGGTTGCCAGAGTGGTGCATCCACATCGCTGGCATTGATTTGCATCTCCTTGATGCCTGACTTTTTCTGCACGCTCTCGATCACCAGTTCGCCTTTTGCGTCAGGGGAAGTCAGGGCTGCTTTGACGAGCCAGCTCTTGTTGTCGCCCTGCAACTCCGCTGTTTGCAATAGTATTTCGGGCAGTTGGTGTCCTGTCTCTTTATATCGATATGAAGCATCCTTCAGCCTGAATGCAGCGCTACTGTCCCAGCCCTGATCATCCCACTGAACAACAGCATTAATATCTGTCAGGCCGTTGATCTGCTTGTGGAATGAGACCGTCTTTGGAATAAGTGGAAACCAGGTTTTCAGTTCGATATTTGTTGCATCCAGTGCTGTTTCACACTGCTCATTCCTGCATTCGCCATCAATGGCAATCACTGCATCTTCATTAAAATGGATAAAGCTGTCGTGCCAGATCAGGACACCGGTTTCAGGATGCTCCAGTTTGCCCCGTAACCTCAATGGTGGCTCTTCCGTGGCACCATTGAGGCTCAGTTCTCCAAATACTGCCCAGCTCTGATTGCGGGTGATGTCGAGTGTCAGCGAGCCGCTGATTTTGCCTTGTGACTGATCAAACCATGAGAAAATTGATTCGGGGGTTACGGCGCGAAGCGGAGCCACCGGCACGTGATCAAACTTGAGTTTTCCGAATCCCGAGGAGATTTCACCATTGTAGAAGTTCAAAAGGCCGTGGCCGCTGATGGAGTGACCATCCTGTTTTGCCTGTAGCTCCCATAGCGTCTCACGGTTAGCGCCGATATTCCTCAGCTCCAGATGCAAATTATTCAGCAGTTCGGAACCGTCAAATGTCCTGATCTGGCTGCGTACAAGTTTGATGCGTTCAAAGGGTAGCGATGAGATGGCCGTTGAGGTGGGTTGAAGCGCCTCTGGCCGCACCATGATGACCGCATCGTGGATATCCAGCGTATCAACTTCAACCTTGCCGAGCAGCAGTGGCAGCAGGCGGATGCCGATATTCATATGCCCGGCATCCACCCGGTAGTGCTCCTGCTTTAGTATTACCTCATCCAGCCTTACGCCAATACCATGCAAAAATGAGAGCGAGCTTTTTTTGGCTTCCAGTCCACTTTCGGTAAAACCCTGCACCTCCTGACGGATATAGCTGTTCAGGCTCTCGATATCGATCCGCATGACCAGCGTCACGCCAAGAGCAAGCAGTAGTGCGCCGGCTATAGCTATCCTGCGCACTTTAACTCTCATGGTGAAGGAATCAGCCTTTGAGCAGTTCGTTCAGGCGTTGATTAACCATACCCGGATTGGCCTTACCGCGCGAAGCTTTCATCACCTGACCGACAAAGAAGCCCATCAGTTTATCTTTACCAGCGCGGTAACCAGCCACCTGATCGGGATTGGCTGCCATCACCTCATGGATGATGGCATCAATGGCTCCACTATCAGAGACCTGTTTCAGCCCCTTGGCTTCGATAATGGTATCGGCATCATCGCCTGATTCCATCATTGCCTCGAATACATCCTTGGCCATTTTGCCGGAGATGGTGTTATCTGCGATACGATCCAGAAGACCTGCAAGGTGAGCTGCTGAAACGGGAGATTCCGATAGCTCCTTGCCTGCCTCTTTCAGTCGACCAAGCAGGTCATTGGCCATCCAGTTGGCACAGCGCTTGGGATCAGCCGGATGAGCGGCTACCAGTGATTCGTACCATGCAGCAGACTCAAGAGTCTGGGTGAGAACATCAGCATCGTAAGAGGATAGTCCATATTCTATTTCAAAACGTTTGCGCAGCTGTCCAGGTAGCTCAGGCATGCCTGCCCTGATGGCATCTACCTCCTGCTGTGAAACGCGCAGTGGTGGTAGGTCCGGTTCCGGAAAGTAGCGGTAATCATGCGCTTCCTCTTTACTGCGCATGGAGCGTGATTCACATTTTACCGAATCCCACAGCCGCGACTCCTGTACTACTTCACCGCCATCCTCAATGATTTCGATCTGGCGCAGTACTTCAAACTCAATCGCCTGCTTGATAAAGCGGAATGAGTTCATGTTTTTCATTTCAGTGCGTGTGCCGAATGGTTCGCCGGGACGGCGCACGGAAACATTGGCATCGCAACGGAACTGCCCCTTCTCCATATCGGCACCGGAAACTCCGAGGAAGCGTATCAGCTGGTGCAGCTGCTTCAGGTAGGCGATGGCCTCATCAGCAGAACGCATGTCCGGCTCGGAAACGATCTCCATCAAGGGTACGCCTGAACGATTCAGGTCGATGTGTGATACCGCATCCAGCCCCTCATGCATCGACTTTCCGGCATCCTCTTCCATGTGAATGCGGGTAACGCCGAGGCGTTTTTCACCACCATCCTTGGTGGGGATGTCAATATAACCACCTTCAACAATCGGAACGGCAAACTGGGAAATCTGGTAGCCCTTTGGCAGATCCGGGTAGAAGTAGTTTTTACGGTCGAATTTTGATTCCAGATTGATGTGGGCGTTGATCGCCAGACCTGTCAGAATGGTTTTATCGACAGCAACAGTGTTGAGTACAGGCAGCTGGCCTGGCATGCCGAGGCATACCGGACAGGTCTGGGTGTTTGGTTCTGCGCCAAACTCGGTGGAGCAGCCGCAGAAGGCTTTGGTGTCGGTATTGAGCTGACAGTGTACTTCCAGTCCGATTACAACTTCCCAACTCATGATTCACCCCCAAATGCTGCAGGAGATCTGGTAGCCCAGTCTGTGGCTCCTTCATAGGCAGCTGCTGCTGAAAGTACCGTATCTTCACGCCATGCAGGGCCTATCCACTGCAGGCCTACAGGCAGATTATTGGCAAAACCGCACGGTTGTGACAAGCCAGGCAGCCCGGCCAGATTAACCGCGATGGTGAAGATGTCTGACAAATACATGGTCAGCGGATCATCTGTTTTCTCGCCGAGTCTGAAGGCAGGAATTGGCGATGTTGGTGTGGCAATGATATCGACCTGCTCAAAGGCTTGAATGAAATCTTGCTGAATCAGTGTGCGTACCTGCTGGGCTTTTAGGTAATAGGCATCGTAATAGCCCGATGAGAGAGCAAAAGCACCGGTCAGAATACGGCGTTTTACCTCTGAGCCGAAACCTTCATCACGGGAGCGGGTGTACATATCAAGTAGGTCTTCCGGGTTCTCACAGCGGTGTCCGAAACGTACCCCATCATAGCGCGACAAATTGGCTGATGCCTCAGACGGTGCAATAACATAATAAGCTGCAACTGCATGCTCTGTGTTTGGCAGACTGATATCAATGATCTCAGCTCCCAGCTCTTCACATTTCTTCAGTGCTGCCTCTACGGATGCGCGAACCTCTGCATCCATACCATCGACAAAATACTCTTTCGGCTTGCCGATTTTCAGCCCTTTCATATCGCGTGATTCACAGGCTGCAAGCCAGTCGACGGCGGGAGCGTCGGCAACGGATGTTGCATCGCGGGGGTCATGGCCTGAAATAGCGGCGGTAATCATGGCGCTGTCTTTTACAGTGCGCGTCATCGGCCCTGCCTGATCAAGGGAGGAGGCGAATGCGATGATGCCGCGACGTGATACACGACCATAGGTTGGTTTCAGGCCGGTAATGCCGGTGAGAGCCGCAGGCTGGCGAATAGAGCCGCCGGTATCTGTGCCAAGGGCTGCAGGCGTAAGTGCTGCTGCTACTGCAGCTGCAGAGCCGCCGGATGAACCACCGGGGATACAATTGGTATCCCACGGGTTGCGGCAGACGCCAAAAGCTGATGTTTCAGTAGATGAACCCATGGCGAACTCATCCATGTTGGTTTTACCCACCAGTACAGCACCGGCTTCTTTCAGTTTTGTAATCACCTCTGCGTCATAGGGTGCATGGAAATCTTTAAGGATATTTGAGCAGCACTGGGTTGGACCGTCCTGTGTGCAGAAAATATCTTTGACTGCAATCGGCAACCCTTCCAGTGGGCGAGCATCATGTTTGGCACGGTATTTGTCGGATGCTTCGGCCTGTGCCAATACGTGGGCCGGGTCGATATGAACAAAAGCATTCAGTGTGTCGTTAAATGCAGCAATGCGGTCAAGGTAGAGCTGGGCCACTTTAACGGCAGTGGTTTCGCCGCTGTTTAAGCGGCTCTGGATGTCTGATAACGAAGAGTATGGCATGGTTTATTCGATCACCTTCGGCACAACGTAGAGGCCGGATTCTGTTTTTGGCGCTGGAGCCTGCAGCTCATCGCGACGGTTGCTGTTGGTAACAATATTGGCGCGCAACGGCATGGCAGCATCATGAGGGTGTGCAGTTGGTGCCACACCGTCGGTATCGACCTTGCTCAGCTGTTCAACATAACCAAGAATGCTGGAAAGCTGGGGGCCAAGCTCTGCGGCCTCGTCATCGGTCAGGCGAATGCGGGAGAGCATTGCCACTTTTCTTACATCAATTTCCATTGTCTAGCCTCTCACCAACGCGCACGGGATTTTTCCATTTCGCGATATGAAACAGACAATCACGGGATGGAAAAAGCCCATGCGCGTTATTATTCTGTTTCAAATTCAAATCGCTGCGAAGCATAGCCAGAATCTGCTTTCGACTCCACCGGCAGCTTAGCAGAAAAATATGCTAGGGTGGCGCAACGCCATCAGCAGTAGAAGGGGATATTTCGTATTGAAGACTGTGTTGCGGCTCTTTTGCCTGTTTCTGATTTTATGTGCAGCCGGATGTGCTGCACACCAGCCTCTTTCAGCTGACCGGGAGCAGCAGAAGATCGATGCGTTAACCCGTGATCTTCTTTCGCTGCACAGCTCGATCGACAGGGGTTCTGCACGCATGGTTGCGCGAACTGCCGTGTTATATTCAAGAGAACTGGCGGATAGATACGGGGTTACCGGTTCGCCGCGTTTTCATAACCTGCTGGTAAACGTAGGCCTGAAAGAGAGGGGGTTGTGCTACCAGTGGACAGATGACCTGTTGGTAAGGTTAAAGAGCCTTGGTGTCAGGCTGTTTGATTTTCACTCTGCTGTAGCGCATCGGGACAGTGACCTGCGCGAGCACTCTTCTGTGGTGGTCACCCCTCATGGCACCGCTTTCGAAACCGGTATCATGCTGGATGGTTGGCGCTACTCCGGCGATCTCTACTGGTCGGCTGTACAAGACGACAGCTACGAGTGGTCGCAGCGCTATCCGAATCTTCAACAGCAAACAGGTTCGCTTTAACGCGGCGGGTATTGGTGATTACAACCTGGCACATGTCACACTATAATAATGGTAACTGAGAAGATTTGTCCTGAACGTGGCTGCGAGGTGATGAAGGATGGTCAGAAAATTACGCTTGAAAGTGCATCCGGCAGAAGTAGAGAAGGTTCCACCTGTAGAAGGGTCAACACCTCTTGCTGAGGGTGAGGATGTTATCGAAGAAACCTCTGCCGGAGGAGAACACGAGGATGAGTTCGGGGTCTATAATATCAGCGAGTTGAATGTCGCCGATTCGACAGGCAAAGAGTCCTCCTCCTACAAGGTCAGGCAAACAGTGATCGGGCTTGCTATCGCACTGCTTCTGATCTGGCTGGTGTGGCCAGCTGGAGAAGAGACTCCAGCTCCTGCAAAATCTGTGGTCGAGGAGGAGGAAGGTAGAGCTGTTGCTGAAGCTTCGGGAGAACGGCTGACCGTAATGCTTTCGATCGGCAATGTCAGGAGTAAGCCAAGTGCGGGGGCAGATGTGCTGTTCCAATTGGAAAAAGATGCAGTGGTCACCAAGCTGGATACAAAATGGGGTTGGCACCAGATTCGCTTGGATGACGGGAGAACCGGATGGGCCTACCAGAGTTTGTTTATGGAACCGGAACCCGCTCCGGCAGACCCAGAGGCTAAGGCGGCCCCTGACGGTGCGGCGGCAAACGAAGAAGGTGCGGGTGATTCAGAGCCAATCAAGCAGCCAGAAGATCCGGGGGCAGCACAGCAATAACCATGTTTCTGGTGTTCTCTGTAAACGCTGATCTCATGGAAGGAGCAGACGAATGAGCTTTCTAACCCAACGACCTCTACTGCTGCCGCTGTGTATCCTCCTTCTCTGCTGCTCTTCACAAACAGAACTTCCTAGATTGACACCAGAAGCCGTGATTCTTGCTTTCGGTGATAGCCTGACCTACGGCTCAGGCGCAAGGGCGGAGCAGGCCTATCCTGCAGTGCTTAAGAGGTTAACCGGCCACAAAGTGGTGAATGCCGGTGTTCCTGGTGAAGAGACAGAAGACGGACTTAAACGGTTACCTGATGTGCTCGATGAGCTGCAGCCGGAACTGCTGATTCTCTGCCATGGCGGCAATGACCTGATCAGGAAAAGGGGAGAGGAGCAGGCGGCAGCCAACCTGCGGAGCATGATTGTGGCGGCACGGAAGCGCGGTATTGCGGTGCTGCTGATTGCTGTGCCCAAACCGGGTGTTCTGTTTTCAGTTCCTGAGTTTTATAAGTCGATCTCTGCAGAGATGCATATTCCAATTGAGCAGAAGGTGCTGGCCGATGTGCTATCCAGAAGATCACTGAAATCCGATGCGATTCATCCCAATGCTGAGGGGTACCGGCTTATGGCCGAAGCGGTGTACCGGCAACTGGTGGAAGCCGGAGCTCTGTAGCGGGCTGGGGTGCATGCTGCTATAATGATTCTGTTACCGGATTGCTGGATCCGGAGCAGGAGGTCATCATGAATCCATTGTCTTTTGTTTTTCTGAGTGCGTTGATGTTGTCCTCATACCCTGCACTGGCTGCACATCCCGATGCTCCCTCAAAAAAAGTCGGAACGTTGACCTGTAAAATACTGCCCCATGCTGGCATCAACCTGCTGATTCATTCAACTAGGGATATCCGCTGTGAATTCGAGATGCTTGAGGATGGGGTGATAGAGCGATACAAGGGCGAAACGGGTATCGGCTTTGGTCTTGATGTTGCTTTCGCGAGGGGTTCGGTATTGATCTATTCGGTTCTTGCAGATCATTTCAAACAGAATACCAACCAGTTGGCAGGAAAGTACTCCGGAGCCAGAGGCAATGTCACTACGCTTGGCGCAACGGTTGGTGATTCCGCGCCGATTGAGAAGGATGACGGTACGATTTCCCTGCAACCGATGAGTGTCCAAAACAAGGGTGTCGGGGCCACACTCGGCTTTAGCTATATCTATCTGGAACCAGACAGTCAGTAAGTGGCGGAATTAACTTCCTGAGTCTGTCACCGACTCAAATATCTCGAGCTTCGAGGGGGCGATAAACCACTCTTTCGGTGTCTGTCCCGCCTTTTCATGTGCTTTGCGGAAGGAGTCCGATTTCGTCCATGCTTCAAATGCGCTGCGTGACTCCCACGTGGTCATCACCACATGCTGATTTGATGTGGCAGATTCAGGCCTTAATACGGCGTTGCGGATAAACCCCGGTTCACCATCAACCAATCCGGCGCGCTGCCTGAAGCGCTCCTCGAAATCTTCCCAGTGATCAGGGTCAATGGTAAAACGGTTCATGGTAACAAACATACTTTCTCCTCAGTGCTGTAAAATCCACTCGCCAATATCCCGATAGACGGGCAGTACATCAAAGCGAATCCGGGTTCGCAAGGGGTTAAACCAGAAGTCGCGACGAATAAGTTCAAAGTGGTCGCAGGGCAGGGTGGCAATATGATCGCCCCACCGGCCTGAGGCTACGGAGACCTGGCTGTCGTTGTCGCCCTCTATTTTCTGGATGCATCGCCCATAACGGCGGACGATCCAAGGCTGCTCATCTACGGGACGTTTTGCGGTATAGCTGCGGTAAATGATATGCGATTGATCGGGGGTGATTTTATTGAAACGCTGCAACTGATTCATTGTCAGGGAGTGGATGCCAGCAAACAGCCTGAAAGGGGAGATATGGCAGCAGACATGATCAGCGGCAGAAGAGCCCCGGTGCGGTGTGGCTAGCGTTGTCAGGCTGGCTACCTTCGCGGCTCCGTTGAGATGGTTGATCCAGTAACGGGCATCGACTCCGCCCATTGAGTGGGCAACCAGGTGCAGTGGCCCCTCTTCATCCTGCAGTTGGTGGGAAAGGGCGTTGGCACGTTGCTCCAGAGATCCTGCCCATGGCAGGCTGGGAACAACAACCCGAAGACCCATTGCCTCGTGCAGCTGACGCACATCCTGGAAATACTCCAGCCACAACAGCTTTCTAAAACCGAACAGGCCGTGGATCAGAACGACCGTCGGTTGTACGTTCACTGCTTCTTGTTAAGGATCTTCAGCAGGGATAGTTGAGGTGAGCGTGGGCCTTCAATGGCAACCGGATAGTCGCCTGAGAAGCAGGCGTCACAGTGCATATCGCGAGGTTTACCAACCGCACGGTACATGCCATCGAAACTGACAAAGGCCAGCGAGTCAGCACCGATTGCTTTGCGCATCTCTTCCAGATCCATTTTGTTGGCCATCAGCTCATCGGCATCGGGTGTGTCTACCCCGTAAAAACAGGAAAATTTGGTTGGCGGGCTGGAGATGCGCATGTGAATCTCTGCTGCACCTGCTGCACGCACCATTTCGACAATCTTGCGACTGGTGGTGCCACGTACGATTGAGTCATCTACCAGCACCACGCGCTTGCCCCTGATCAGTTCCCGGTTGGGGTTAAGCTTCAGTTTTACGCCGAAGTTGCGGATCGACTGTTTGGGTTCGATAAAGGTGCGTCCGACATAGTGGTTACGGATCAAACCCATCTGGAACGGGATGCCTGATGCCTCGGCATAGCCCATGGCGGGCGGTACGCCGGAATCCGGTACGGGAATTACCAGGTCGGCCTCTGCTGGGGACTCCTTGGCCAGTTCCACGCCAATCTGATAGCGCGCCTTGTAGACGTTGACACCCTCAAGGGTGGAGTCGGGGCGTGCAAAATAGACATATTCAAAGACGCAGAAGTGAGGTTTGCAATCATTGCCCAGTGGTTTGTAGCTGGTCAGGCCGGTCTCTTCGATGACAACCATCTCACCCGGTTCGACATCACGTACATACTTGGCGCCGATCAGATCGAAGGCGCAGGTCTCCGATGCCAGTACCCATGATTCATCCAGTTTTCCGAGTACCAGCGGACGGATGCCATCGCGGTCACGGACACCGACAAGCCTCTTCTCCACCAGCACGAGCAGCGAGAAGCCGCCTGCCAACTGCCTGACTGCCTCGGTTAGGCGCTCAGTCATGGTTGCGGCCTTGCTGCGGGCTACCAGGTGGATAAGCACCTCGGTATCGGATGTGGACTGGAAGATCGAGCCCTCTTTCTCAAGCTGTTTACGCAGCTCTGGTGCATTGACGATATTGCCGTTGTGGCACATGGCGATGCCGCCATGGGCATATTCAAACGAAAATGGCTGGCAGTTACGCAAGCCTGAGTCACCGGATGTGGAGTAACGCACATGGCCAATACCGTGCCTTCCCTGGAGTTCCTTGATTTCCGATTTATGGAAAATATCAGCAACAAGACCCATGCCGCGATGGCTGTGAAAGCTGTGACCATCGGTGCATACAATACCGGCAGACTCCTGGCCGCGATGTTGTTGTGCATAGAGGCCGAGATAGGTCAGGTTGGCAGCTTCCGGGTTATCAAATACGCCGAATACCCCGCACTCGTCGTGGAAATGATCGTTCTTGTCGCTTTCAAGACTCATGGATGCCTCATTGTGTACTGTTTTCCAGGATTGCTTTCAATGCTTCCTGATCTTTGACCGGGATTGTCATGTTTTTCAGGTGGGTGTTGCTGCTCTGTGGGGAGGCCTGTTTTGCTGCCCCCTGTCGTGAGAATGGGTAACCTTCGGGGATTACACCGCCGAGCATTTCGCCCAGTTCAATGGCATAGGGGGTGAGCATACTCTTTTTCAGCCATGGAGAATCGGGTTTGGCATAGGAGGTGTAAACGAGAAAGGTGAGCGCAATCAGCAGCATGCCACGGGCTGCGCCAAAAAAGATACCCAGTGTACGATCGGTTGCGGTAAGGGCTGCCAGGTCAACCAGCCGGCGGATAAGGGCACCAATCAGGCCAACCAGAATCATAACGACAATGAATACAAGGGCGAATCCGGCGATATCAGCTATGGTTGCATTGGTGATCCAATCTCCGAGGAAATCACCGGCGCGTCCGGAGAGGCGGCTGGCAGCCAGGAAAGCGAGGACAAGGCCAATTAGGGAGATCACCTCGCGCACAAATCCGCGCCAGAGAGAAAGAACCATCGAGAGCCCGACAATTGCAATCAGAATATAATCAACAAAATTCAATGTTGTTGCCCTCTATTTTATCCGTACCCGAAATCATATTCAGGCTAATAGTTTCTGTACTGCATCAGACAGGTGTCTGACTTCTGACATTTGCAATGTGGAACCGGTTTCGTCGCGAATCTTAGCAATGATATTTGCCTTCTGCACCCTCCGGTAATTTTCTCCCGGAAGCAGTACATGCGTGAAGCCTAGATTTGCCGCTTCTCTGGTCCGCGATTCCGGTTGCCCGACTGGCCGAACCTCACCAGTCAGGCCTACTTCGCCGAATAGAGCCACTTCAGCTGCAACAGGTTTTTCCTGAAAGGCCGAGACCATAGCCAGCAGTACTGCTAGGTCGGCGGCGGGCTCAGCAATGCGGGCACCACCAGCAATATTGATATAAACATCGTGCTGTGAGAGTGGCAGTCCAATGCGACGCTCCAGTACGGCAGTGAGCATGGCGACACGGCCTGCATCAAGGCCGACAGCCGACCGTTTTGGCGTGGAGTAGACGGTAGGTGCGACCAGCGCCTGCACCTCCACCAGTAGCGGGCGCGTCCCCTCCATGCAGGCCAGAACCACGGAGCCCGGTGTATCGAGGCTGCGTTCGGCCAGGAAGAGGCGGGAAGCATCCCGGATGCCGATCAATCCCCGATCCGTCATCTCGAAAACGCCGATCTCACCAGCTGGACCGAAACGGTTTTTCACCGCCCGTAAGATGCGGTGCTCGTGGCCGTTCTCACCTTCGAAATAGATCACCGCATCAACCATATGTTCAAGTACGCGCGGGCCAGCGAGGGCGCCATCCTTGGTGACATGGCCAACCAGAATCAGGGCATGGCCAATGCGTTTGGCGTTCTGGATAAGGGCCGCAGCACAATCGCGTACCTGCGACACCGTTCCCGGAGCGCTGGTCAAACGATTGCTGACGGTCGTCTGGATTGAATCGACGATCACGACCTCCGGTTTAATCTGATCAATCGTAGCCAGCATCGATTCCAGCTCACATGCCGATACAAGCAGCAGGTTCTCGTGGATCGAATCGATGCGTTCGCCACGCAGATGTACCTGTTGAATGGACTCTTCACCGGTAATATAGAGTACCGGCCTTTTGCTGTGAGCAGCCAGCCTGGCAGCTGCCTGCAGCAGCAGCGTTGATTTGCCGATGCCGGGGTTGCCGCCGATCAGTACGGCTGAACCCGGAACAATGCCGCCGCCGAGCACCCGGTCGAGCTCCTGGATATGGGAGGAGCGACGCGGGCTTGTCAGGCTGCTTATCTTGGTGATCGGTGAGGTGGCCAGCGCCTTGCCTTTACTGCCTATGCGGTGCGCGGTGGCTTCAAGGAGCTGCTCGCTGATGCAGTTCCAGTCACCGCAATCGGGACACTGGCCGATCCACTTCCTGTGTTCTGCACCGCAGGACTGACAGACAAAGATTGATTTGGCCATGCTTTTACAGTTTTCCAGCTTGAAAAAAGTGATGTTCGGCGAGCAGATGGAGCCCTGCAAGGGTGAGGTGGGGCTCATGATGGCTGATCTGCGGAAGCTCTTCCCGCAACAGGGAGATCAGGCCACCTGTGGCCACAACCGGAGCATTCTCATAACCGGGTTCTTCGCGCAGCCTTCTGATAAGGCCGGCATAACTCTCTACCGCACCCCAATAACTTCCTGCCTGCATGCTGCTGGCCGTATCACGGGCAATCAGGGAGGTGTTGCGACCGACTGATACCTCGGGAAGTTTGGCAGCCCGTTTGCAGAGCGCTTTGAGTGAAATCTCGATGCCGGGAAGGATCAGGCCTCCGGCATAGTGGCCGTCGGGCGATACAATATCGAAGGTGGTGGCTGTGCCACAGTCAAGTACGATGACTGGCGAGCCGAACTGCTCTCTGGCGGCAACGGCATTAACGATTCGGTCGGCACCCACTTCGCGTGGATTTTTGTAGTCGACAGCCATGCCTGTTTTGACCTCGGGCGAGCCGACAAAAGCGGGTGTGATGCCGCAAGTGCGTTCGCAGGCGGCTGCAAGCGGGGCATCAAGATGGGGAACTACGCTGGAAACCAGAATACCATCAATGTTGTCAGCTTTCTGTCCCGACTGCTCAAACATGCCGTGCAGCTGCCAGGCAAGCTCATCAGGTGTGAGCTGGCGTTCGCTGGAGAGGCGCCAATGGGTGAGTAGTTCATGATCCTCGTAGAGGCCGAACACCATCTGCGTATTGCCGATGTCGGCAACAAGAAGACGTTTTCGCATCGGTTTCGTTGTAATCATCTTAGCTCCAAGTCGCCTGCAATGATGCGTTGTGTGCCACGGCTTGTCTCTAACAGCAGGGCACCATCCTCATCCAGAGCCGTGGCGATGCCATCAATATAGTTGCGACCATCAAACACGCGCACCTGCTGGCCGGAGGCTGCATGTGCCCGCCACCAGGCGGCATGGATCGGGCCGAAACCCTTTTCGAGATAGATGTCATACCAGTAGTCCAGCGCATTGAGTACCGAGGCGGCCACATCAAGCCGAGAGGGTTTGCGACTGGATATGGAAAAAAGATCGGTCACTTTCTGGGTGATGTCAGAGGGCCAGCCGTCAATAGGGGCACTCAGGTTAATGCCAAAGCCGAGCACCACAGCATGAACGCGTCCCGGCTCAGCCCGCATCTCGGTGAGAATGCCGGCAAGTTTGGCGCCTCTGCAGAGGATGTCGTTAGGCCATTTGATACGGATGTCGGGTGAAAAGCTGCTCAGCGCATCATGCAGGGCGACTGCAGTGAGCAGGGAGAGTTGTGGCACCTGCTCCGGCGGCAGGTCAGGGCGCAGCAGTACGCTACAGGCCAGTGAATCGGTAACGGTATGCCAGCGTCGGCCCAGGCGCCCTTTGCCGGCACACTGCCTGTGGGCAAAGATGGCCAAACCTTCATTCGCCCCCTTGTCGGCTTCAGACATGGCATCGCGATTGGTCGAATCGGTTTCATCCAGAATCATGATTCTGCTGCCGATCCGCGTACCGTTGCAGCGTGCAGCCAGTGGCCCGCTGCTGAACACCTCAGATTCTAGCGAATAGCCCTGTCCCGAACTGGCTACGATGTCTGCGCCGCTTTTGCGCAGGTGCTCGATATGTTTCCAGATTCCGGTGCGAGAGAGCCCCAGTTCCTGCGCTAGCAGGTCGCCGGAAACCGGCTCCGAGCTTGCCTCGAGCCGGGTCAGGATTTTTTCACGGATCTCACTCACTGCTGTTTGGAGACGATGCGCATCGACAGATCCAGAGATGGAGCGGAGTGGGTGATGGCTCCGATAGCGATACGGTCGATACCGGTTTCAGCATAGTCACGTGCATTGGCCAGCGTGATGTTGCCGGAGGCCTCAAGTAGAATTGAAGTTGGTACGAGTTCGCGTGCCAGTACAACAGTTTCCGGCCCCATATTGTCCAGCAGAATGATGTCGGGAGAGGCGTTTATGGCTTCATGTACCTCAGCCATCGTTTCACACTCCACCTCGACCCATATATCATGACTTTGACTTCTGCAGGCTTGAATTGCATCACTGATCGATCCGCACGCCTCGATATGGTTCTCCTTGATCAGCATGCCACTCTCAAGGTTGATACGGTGGTTGATGCCGCCGCCGTGGATCACCGCCTGCTTCTCAAGTCTGCGCAGGCCAGGGGTGGTTTTACGCGTATCGGCAACACTGCAGCCGGTTCCCTCAAGTTTTTCAACAAAGCTATGGGTGGCTGTTGCGATGCCTGAGAGGTGCTGCAGGAAATTCAGCGCGGTGCGCTCGGCTGCCAAGAGGGCGCGTAAAGGCCCGGTGAGTTCGCAGACAGTGTCGCCAGTTGCAACCTGATCACCATCTTTGACCAGCCAGTTGCGGGCGATGCCCGAATCAACTTTCGCAAATACCTCATCGGCTACTGTCAGGCCGGAAAGCACACCAGCAGCTTTGGCGCTGATGCGTGCGCATCCGGTTGCATCGGCGGCGATGGTGGCCTGCCCGGTCAAGTCATTAAAAGCGGCATCTTCATCAAGTGCGATCTGAATAAGCTGGCTATGTATTGTCTGCATCCTGCCAACTCTATGAACCTGTGAATAAATGTCATTAGAGATGATCTGAATAAGTGTCACGGTTGCCGATTTGTGTCATATTGCCGCCATGAGCGGCCATTCAGATAGCAGTGATGCAGCATCGATGAGGGAGCATGAGAAGGCAACCATTCTGGTTGTCGACGATACCCCTGAAAATATTGATGTGCTGCGCGGTGTATTGAAGTCGGAATATAAGGTGAAGGTGGCAATCAACGGTGAGCAGGCGCTCAAGCTCTGCTTGTCGGGTACTCCCCCAGATCTGATTCTTCTGGATATTATGATGCCGGGCATGGATGGCTACGAGGTGTGCAGGCGCCTGAAGGCAGAGTCTAGCACCGAGGGCATTCCCGTGATTTTTGTGACGGCGATGAATGAGACTCATGATGAGGTGCGCGGCTTTGAAGTAGGGGCCGTCGATTATATCAACAAGCCGATTACCCCTGCGATTGTGCATGCGCGGGTGCAGACCCATCTCAAGCTCCGCTCCGCCTACCGTTTTATTCGCGACACATTCGGCCGTTACCTCTCCGAGGAGATTGTCGATAGCCTGATTGATTCGCCGCATGGGTTAACACTTGGCGGTGAGAAGCGAGAGGTGACCGTGCTGATGTCAGACCTCAGGGGGTTTACCTCCATCGGAGAGCGACTGCCAGCCGAAGCTGTGGTTGATATGATCAATATCTACCTTGGAGAGATGACCGAGGTGATCCAGAAGTATATGGGCACCATCGATGAGTTTATCGGTGATGCCATCTTGGCGATCTTCGGGGCACCGATTCAGCGCGAGGATGATGCTCTGCGTGCGCTGCGTTGTGCGGTGGAGATGCAGCTGACGATGGAGAGGGTGAACCGGCGATACATGGAGCTTGGTTACCCTGCACTGCAAATGGGCATCGGTATCAATACCGGGGCTGCCATTGTTGGAAATATTGGTTCAAAGAAGCGCAGCAAATATGCAGTTGTCGGCCGGGTGGTGAATACCACATCTAGGATTGAATCCTATACCGTCGGCGGCCAGATCCTGATCTCTGAAGAGACGCGCGATGCCTGTGCTACCGACCTGCGAATTGATGACCAGCTGAAGGTGATGCCGAAGGGTATCAGCGAAGAGATGACCATCTTCGATATTGGAGGCATTTACGGCGATGATCCACTGCTGCTGCCGGAGAAGATAGATGAACCTTTGACCAAGCTGGCCAATCCTTTGGCTGTAAAGGTTTGCCGGCTTGAGGGTAAGTTTGCGCTCGAGCCTTTTAGTGGAGAAATCCTCAGCCTGAATCGTTCAATGTTCGAGATGTGGCTGGAGAAGGAGGGCACGCCTCTTACCAGCCTGAAAGTGGTGCTGCCGGATGGTGGGGCCGAACTTTACGTCAAAGTAATGCGTTCCCGTTCGGATGATCCACGCAGGGTGCTTGCCCGGGTGAGCTATATGCCAGATGAGGCGGAAGCTTTTGTAGGTGGGATCCTGAGTGAGGCAAGAGAGTGAGTCTTCTGCTGCATATCTCCGATTCCCATCTTTATGAGGATCCTGCAGGCGAGTTGAAAGGGGTGCGTCCGCGCGACAGTTATGAGACCGTGTTAAAGGCAGCACACACGCGCTTTCCTGAGCCCGATGTGGTCGTGCTTGGCGGCGACATGGCGCAGGATGAGGCGGCACCCACCTATCGTAAGGTGGCGGAGATGTTGCCTTGGTGTGCGCCGGTGATGATCTCGCCCGGCAATCATGCCCACCTCCCTTCACTGCAGGGAGCGCTGATTCCGGCACTGAAAGCCTGTGCCTCCTATAGCGATCACCTGCAACTTGAACACTGGCAGGTGATCACACTGAATACACACCGTGAAGATACGATCTCCGGTTACCTTTCAGCGAGTGAGCTGGGGCGCCTTAAGCAGTTGCTGGAAGCATCCTCTGAAAAACATACAGTGATTGCACTGCACCATCCTCCACTTGATGTGGGCAGCCGCTGGCTTGATGCAATCGGGCTTGAGAACAGGGGTGAGCTTTGGAGGCTGATTGCCGGATTTCCGCAGGTTAAGGTGTTGCTCTCCGGCCATATCCACCAAGCCTTCGATACGTTTCATAACGGGGTTCGCGTGCTCGGCACACCATCCACATGTATCCAGTTTAAGCGCAGAAGTGATAATTTCGGCATGGATGATATTTCCCCCGGCTATCGCTGGATCAGGCTGCTGGAGGGTGGGCGAATCCAGACTGCAGTTGAGCGCATCAAAGGGTTCATTCCACCAGATCTGAACAATATTACCCCGTACTAATAACCCACCTTGGCCGAGTAACGAATGCCTGATTCGAGTCCAGCTCGGGGATGCAGTAGGGGCTCGAAAAAATATGTACGAGTGGCGGTTTCCAGCCCAAAACCGGCCGTTCGAAGAGCCTTTAGTTTAGTCCTGTTTAGAGGCCACTGCCGGAAGCGTTAATTCAAAAGATCTCTTATGTGGAAGCTAACTTCTAAAGGCGAATATGGTTTGCTAATAATGATAGCTTGTTGCTCTTTCTCTTTTGGGATTTCGTGTCCCATTGCATCGTAACCAGAGGCAAAAAGAGCAGGGGTATTCTTACTTTTCAACCATATCTGCTCCATTAAATCAAAACCGCTAATTTTTGGCATAATGATATCAGTAAAGACTAGAGATATTGAATCTTGTTCATCCTCAAAGATTTGTAGCGCTTCCTCACCATTGGTGGCTTGTAATACTCGATAATTTAAAGTATTGAATAGAAATCACAGCCTCTTACGTTGAGAGGCCTGTCCACATTAATAAAAATCAATACATAAATAATGAAATTATAATTCTATAATATATACAGTTCTGGAGCGTCAAGATAATGCAGCGGAAGGAGAATTATTGTGGCCAAACCAAAAAGCACATACAAGAATATGTACGGGTATCTTATAGATCCTATTCATTTCACTCATGAAAGGTTACAAAATATCGTTGAGGTAAGTAATACCAATATTTTAACATCTCTTATGGCAGCGGTGGGAATATGGAGCATAGCCAGCCTTGTAATTTGACAGAAACCCTATTTCATGATTTGAATGACCTCTTTTGGCGGACTCCTGCCTTTGGTGACCTGCGTATCGAGCCCAAATGCGAAGTGACTATAATATTTTGCGTCGGTATGCTTTGATGAAATATCTACTTAGGAGGTGAATTATGGCCAAGGGATTAATGGACTTTGCTGCTGAAGCAAGAACAAAGGTCGAAGAGATATCGACTGATGAAGTGGTTGCTCTAACAAGAGGCGGGAATGTGTTATTGCTCGATGTGCGTGAACCGGGCGAAGTACGTGAGGGCCATTTGTCTGGAGCTGTTAATGTCCCCCGTGGGCTGCTTGAGGCAAAGGCTGATTTGTCTTACCCGCATCGTGAACCGTGTTTGGAAAACCGCGAGCAATGTTTGGTTGTGTATTGCGCGAGTGGTGTGCGCAGTCTATTGGCTGCTGCCACCCTTCAGGAAATGGGGTTTGCAGATGTAAAGTCGATGGCCGGTGGATTTACGGCTTGGCAGACAGAAGGCAAGGACGTTACTTCTGAGTCATGGTGATATTTTAATTCTGCGAAGGACCGATGCTTTTGGCCGGAAGCAGACATTCATCTGATTTATTACCTAGGGCATGCTTCAGATAGAAAAAGAGCTTCAGACCCCCCATTGTATAGCCCAGAGCTCTAACTTTTATAACCAATGACTGCTTTCGGCCCAGGCTGTGTGAAAACATGAAATATTTCAGATAGCCGAGAATTTATCCCCAAAATCATGTGCTGTTGCATCACTTCTAGGCAGCAAAACCCACTTTTTCACATTATTTCGGGAGTACCAGGGGTCATTTACCACTTTCAAAAATAATCTTTAGTTTTCACACAGCCTGGGTCACAAGCGGACACTCGAGTTTTGAATGATGTGCGCCCAATAAACGTTTCTTCTTTGCTATACTTATAATATGCAAAATCCATTTTATTTTGGGGAATGACATGTCAGCAAAGACGGTTAATGAAGAGGCAGCTCAAACAGTATCCCCTCGCCAGTGGATCAGATTAGTTGTGGCGTATCTCCTAATCCCGCTGATTTTGTTTATATGCGGTGGGGACCTCGGCTGGTGGCAGGCGTGGCTATATTCCATGCTGATCTTGGCCGCTGGTATTGGTGGGCGCATGTGGGCAGAACAGCGACATCCCGGATTAACAGCCGAAAGACAAAATATTGAAAGTATCCAAAATGCAAAAGCCTGGGACAAAGTGCTTGCTCCACTGATGGCGGTGAGTCTCGTGTTTCCTATGGTCATAGTAGCAGGGCTGGACCACCGCTATAGCTGGTCACCCGAATTTCCGCTATGGCTCATCGTGATTGGCTTCATTTTGATTTCGCTCGGATACGCTTTCGCTGCATGGGCATTGGCAGAGAACCGCTTTTTCTCCAGCTTGGTGCGCATTCAGACGGATCGAGGGCATGTGGTGTGTGACAGTGGTCCGTACCGGTTTGTACGGCATCCGGGTTACGCCGGAAATATTCTTCCACTGTTCGGTATTGTTCTTGCCCTGGGCTCGGCATGGACACTGATTCCTGCGGCGGTGGCATTAATCATCACGGTGATTAGAACCGGACTTGAAGACCGGACGCTACAGGAAGAGTTGCCGGGCTATTGGGACTATGCACAACGCGTGCGTTATCGGTTGTTTCCCGGGATATACTGAGAGACCTGAAATTTATGTTGAGTGACTGCTTTTTGGCCGACTGCTGCCGATCACGACAGGCGACTCACGGCCAGCAACGGGCACTCGACCTCACCCGCACAAAGGTGTATTTGCCATTTTCAATTTCCCAACTATGTTAAAGCAACTACGGAAGGGATATGAGGATTTTTCGACCTCGCCAGCTTCACCAAGTCAGAATAGTCACCAAAAATGGTGTCTAATATATGTTATATTCCAAAACAATAAGAGCAGAAATCTTGAAGGGTAAGGCATGATTCATCGAATCTTGGACAAATCAAAACAAAAAGAGGTAGAAGAGCTATTCACTTCTGTATTCACCTCATCAGAGGGCGAAAAGGAAGGAAAATTGATTGGCAGCCTTTCTTTACAGTTGGCATCAAACATCGACAATAAAGAAATAATCTGTATCGGCGCATACGAAGATGAAACACTCATCGGTTGTATTTTTTTCACTCGCCTTCATTTTAGTAAGCCTATTCTGGTTTACATGCTCGCCCCAGTTGCAGTGAGCGCTGAACATCAGGGAAAAGGAATCGGTCAGGCTTTAATCAATTATGGGCTTGATGAACTGAAAAGGCGCGCTGCTAATGTTGCTGTTACATATGGAGATCCATCCTTTTATTCAAAGGTAGGGTTTCAGGCGCTTTCAGAAAATGTAATTAAGGCCCCGCTAAAGCTCTCAATGCCTTTTGGCTGGCTTGGGCAGTCTTTAACGGGAGAGCCAATTCCTACTATCAGTGAACGTCCCCTGTGCGTTAAGGAATTCATTGACCCCGTCTATTGGTAACCAAAAGAACATAATAATCACATGCACCCGGACAGAAAAAGCGCCGCGCGTTCCCCGCTCTGCTTTTTTGCGGCTGGTGATGTGAAGCGTTATACCTGATAATCGAATGACCGGATCTGGCCGAACCTCGTCGTTGGCGACTGACGTAAAACGGCCAACTTCAGACATTCATACGGTGATACGAGCTTCTCTTCTTTTGTACGAAAGCCCTATTTTGACTGCCAAAACGCTCAACCAAGTGTCTTTTAGGGAGCTAAAAAAAACTTGCGATTTTTTATTAATAAGCGTATCCTGTTATTACTCTGAGAGGGGAGAGCCTCAAGGAGGTAAAAGCCATGAAAAAATTACTAAAGGAACATCTATGGGATGACGCGTTTATCCTTGTCATTGCGATTTGTATGGCCGCTTGGTTTGCTGGGATTGTGTTATACTCAGCATCATAGTGTTTAGTTGTCGCTCACGGCGGGAGAGCCTCGATTTGGTCGGGGCTTTCCATGTCTGGGGATCAGATGGGAAGAGTGCTTTGGCTAGCCCTTGACGCTGATCAAGGGCTAGCCAAAGCATACGAAAGGGGAGTTGTAGCATGAGTAACCATCCCATTTTCACCTTCCAGCATGGTGGTCAGTATATCACTGTTATGGGAACTGCTCATATCTCCAGAGCCAGTGCAGACAAAGTTCGTGAGCTACTCTCATCCGGTGAATATGATGCAGTTGCGGTTGAACTCTGTACGGGCCGCCATGAAAAAATAACTAACCCCAACATGTTCGCAGACCTTGATCTCTTTACAGCCATCAAGAAGGGGCAAGGGCCGATGATATGGGCTAACCTAGTCATTGGTGCATTCCAGCAGCGCCTGGCTGAACAGGTGGATATTGAGCCAGGCGCGGAATTGAAGGCGGCACTCGAAGAGGCCGATAGAGCTGGATACCCAGTTTCACTGATCGACCGTGACATCAGTATTACCATGAGGCGCGTTTACCGAAACATTCCTTTTAAACGGCGCGTGGAGCTTGTTGGTCAGTTCATAAAGGGTTTCCTTACCCGGGAAAGCATCAGCGAAGAGGATGTCGAAAGCCTTAAAGATGGTGATATCCTCAATTCAGCCTTTGCTCAATTTGCGAAAAAAGACAGCAAACTATACAAACCGCTGATTGATGAGAGAGACCAGTACATGGCACTACGCCTGATTCAGGAGGCAAACCGTACTGTGCATCACCACATTATTGCCGTTGTTGGAGCAGGTCACTTTAATGGCATTAGCAGTTATATGAGCCAATACTGTGACTTATCCGAGAGTGAGCTTGATGCAGCATTGCAAGAGCTGAAAGTGATTCCGGAGAAGAAAAATATCGGCAGGTATTTTCCCTGGCTTATCAGTTTTCTGGTTCTCTTAGGCTTTGCCAGCGGCTTTGCTAAGAACTCCTCGCTTGGCTGGGAGTTGGTACTGTACTGGGTAGTGATCAATGGCGGGCTTACATCCATTGGTGCACTGATGGCAAAGGCACATCCACTGACCATTCTTGGGGCCTTTGTCGCTGCCCCCATTACTTCTCTGAACCCGATGATTGGTGCAGGTGTGGTTACTTCTGCACTGGAGATATGGCTACGAAAGCCAAGAATGAAAGACTTTGACAGTTTGCGCCACGATACAGTTCATTTAGCTGGCTGGTGGAAAAATAGAATTTCACGCACCATGCTGGTTTTTATTTTCTCATCACTTGCCTCCGCTATTGGAACCTATATCGCAGGCTTTATTATCTTTGATCGTTTGACTTGATTGGTTTGCTTATTTTGGAGCAGGCTCATTGAAAATAAAGGGCTCTTCGCATCTCTTTAGCATTATTACTTGGACAAAACGATAACCACGGCAATCAGGATGCCTGCACCCAAGGCAAACAGACTGTACTTGCGGTGTTCTTTCTCTGCCTGAGGTAATAGATGGGTGGCACCTACATAAACAAGTGCGCCTGCCGACAGCGACAGCATGGCCCCCAATGATGGTTTATCGATCTGGCTAATGAAGGGGTAGGACACCAGCATGCCTAACGGTGTGGACAAGGAAGCGGCGAGTAGAGCCAGAATCAATGATTTCTTTGCGCTGAAGCCTCCGTGCAAAAGTAGTAAATAGGTAATGATCCCCTCGGGGAATTCATGCAGTACCATGCCGGATGCGGCCAAAACTCCGGTGAAAGCACTAACGGAAAATGTGATGGCGTAAATAAACCCGTCAATAAACGAGTGAAAGCCGATACCGAGCATGGGTACCAGCCCTAGGCCATACAGTGAGTCAGGCCCCCTCTCGCAGACGAAGGCAGTGATAAAGCGATTGAATATATGCAACAGAACAAAACCGGAGAGTAGATAGGCCGGAGCATTTTCGTTCATCTCAAAAGATTTCGGGATGATGTGTAAAAACGATACGGAAATCAGCACGCCAGCAGCGAAACAAACGAAGTAGGTGCTATACTTTCTACCCCAAATATCAAAGTGGCGAATGGTATAGATGCCAGTTGCTGTCACCAATGCTGCCAGTGAGCTCGCAGCCAACGCCGTCCAGAATGTGTTTTCCATATGTTCTCTCCATGAGGGATATAAAATGAACGAGAAGGGGGGCATTTAACCTACTTGTCTGCCAAACTCGGAAAGAGCTAACACGACAGGTAATTAGGGTGGTAGTCGTGCAGAGTTAATTTGTCGTTCCGGAGTGATCCTTCCAGAGTGACCTGTATATTTTGTGATCAACCCCTCATTGGTCACTTACTCACTATGCAGCTTGTCTTTCACATGCCGAGGGTGGGGGCGTGCTAGTCTGAGCATTATTTCCTGCGATTTTCATCCTGCTTTTGTTTAAACAGTTGATAGTGATCAGAGTCTTCCCTTAGTAGCTTAGTTCCACAGCTATGGCAAAGTTCTTTCTGGCAAGGAACACCCTTGTGATGCGGTGTTTTTTCACCACATTTGGGACATACGCAGTATCCACCAGAGCCCATATTATGTTTACGATCCCTTGTCATGATTTCATCTCCCTCCATGGCTAATGCGTGAAAATCGATCGGCCTTTTCATTCACAAACTAATTCCTTCCAGCCGGACATGATAATCCTGACTAGTTCTAATCATCATATTAATAAGCCCGGAGTGACGCTATGAATATCATTGAAGGGCAGGCTCGGCGGCCTTTTGTTTATTTAATGTGAACATGAAAATAGACCCGACATAGGACCACCTCGCCTATATATTATAGTCATAATACCCTGAGTACGGAAGGTCTTAATGACAGAATATTGATTGGTTCAATTGGAATAATGCCGGGGATAGCCGTCAACCATTTAAGCAAATTCACTTAATCCTCAGTTTCATGCTAAATTATCGTTTGGTTAAAAAATTTAACTAAGGGTGGCATGCCTTAACCACCACGAAGGCTCCCTGACCGTGACCAGTGCGTAAGCATGCCTCCTCACAGGTCTTGGGCCAGTGTCTTCGAGAGGTTTTTTGTGCCCATACCGACTCGGTGGAGCCTGAAATTGGATGTTGCGGCCAATAATTTAGACTTGTAGATCGCCGTATGGCGCACGAACCAAACGTTATGGCGCCGGTGGTGGGCTTCGAAAGACGTCTTTTTCGGCACGGTTAGAGCAACTCTCGCAATGCCTGAACGAAACGCGCGTTGCCTTCCGGCAGCGCAGTGGTTACTCGCATGAAGCCGGAACCGAGGGTTGGATTGCCTAATGGCTTGATGAAGACCCCTTGTTTCTGGAGACCGGCGGCCAACTCAATTGCGTCGTGAGGAGTGAAGTCTGCGAGGAAGAAGTAGGTTTTGGTTGGATAAGTACGCACGCCAAGTGCGCGCAGCTCCGCCGCCAGCTGTTCCGTCCAAGCATGCAGCCTGATTCCCCTCTCGAGGATCTTGTCTTCATGCTGCAAGGTGGCGAGTGCTGCAGCTTGGCTGGGGCGAGAGAGCGGATAGGCATCATTATGGGTGTTGAGATCGTCCGCCAACGCCTCGGGAAGAATAGCATAGCCTACGCGGAAACCCGCCAAGCTGTGGGCCTTGGACAGTGTTCGAGTGACCAGCAGGTTCGGGTATTTGGGTACCAAGTGGGCGACGCTTTGACCAGCAAGGCCGATGAAGGCTTCGTCCACCAGAAAGCGCGTGTCGGGATATCTGTCGAGAAGGTTCGGCATAGGCGCCATGTCGAAGGTGCCGCCGTTGGGGTTGTTGGGATTGACGATTACGGCGAGCGTAGTGCCATCTGGGATTTCCAAATCTGCTAGATCAAAGGCAAAGTCATTTTCCGGAAGCAGCCGGGTCTCGGTGTAGCATTTGGCGATCTCGGGGAAAAGGGGATAGGTGGGCGTGAGCAAATGTACGCGTTGGCCCAAGCGGTCAAAGAGCTGCCTAAGGATTAACTCCGAGCCCGCATTGATGTGCACCAATCGTCGCGGGATACCGATACTATCGGCGATGGACTGGAGTAACGGCTCCGAGAAAGGTTCAGTATAGTAATTACTCTGCGGCACTTCGGCCTGAGCTGCAGCGATTGCTTCGTCGATGGGCGGCAGAGGATTTTCACACAATAGTAGTTTGATACCTTTGAATGTACCACCACCCTTTTCAAGCATTGATGACATATAAGCCCTTCCTGTCTCCATAAAGCATGTATCTTGCAATTTCTTCCATGTGAAGTTGACTGCCGTCAAAACAGTAGAAGAATGAAGGACCATACAAGCATTCAATGTGCTTGAATTATCCCAAACTAATTCCTTCTAACCGTACACGATAGCCTTGTTCCGTTTTAATCATCATATTAATAAGTCCAGAATGGCGAGCTTGTAACATGCAGTAACGGGGCAGAAAGTTGTAACGGCGACCAAACTCAATTTTGTTTTGGCTTTGTATAACCATACCTTCATAGGCCAGAATATGATAAAATCCAATCTCACGCCCATTCTCTCTGGCACCCATAGGGCCGGTAATGCACCAAACCAGAGCACCGTTAAAATAGTCTGGCTCCTCCATGACAACGCCACAATGTGTTACGGGACAACCTACACTCATGGCCGGCCTCCCAAAGAGCATATCACCCTTTTTTATCTTCAATTTTTCCATATTAGCAGGATTTCCCAACAGGATGTGCTCACGTGGCCCTGGCTCATCGTCGAACTGATCCAAAATGAAATCATATTCCCGATCAAGAATGTCTTTCCAGGTTGGTGCCTCCATCCTCCGTATCGGCTGCACTAGTTTAATTTCATGTTCTATCAAATGGATGCAGCGTTTAATGATTTGTGGGTCACTGAGCGCATGTGCAGCCAAGTCTTCGCAACTTTTAAAGCCACACATGCCACAGTTTTTACCAGGAAGAAGTCGGGACAACTCCTTGGCATCAGTCACCTCACCACGCTCTAGGAGATCGAGTAATTCAATGAGAACAGCCATAGATCACTCCCCTTGATAAAAGGGGTCGGACTCCAACGTGCGGACTACACCGAAATGGTTTTCCCAACCAATTTCCTTTTTACCAGCACAGATTGTGCAGACGGCCAAAGGAGGGTTTCCCCTCAAAATCATGGGTTGTTTGATCTCCGGTGACTTCTCGACTTCGCGAACGATGCGATCAATATTGATGCCATGCAGGGCATCAGTTTCAATAACAGGAAGTGGAGCCACTTCAGTAAGATTCATGCGAAAGACTTCTCTCTCCGCTTGCGATACCAGATCAATTTTAGTTACCACAGCGATATCTGCCAGTGTCAACATCGGCCCGATTTTTCGTGGTAGGTTCATACCACTGGTCACTTCCAGTACGCATATAGCGAGTCCACCTTCAACATATGGGGCACAGCGCAGACATAATCCGGCAGTCTCAACGATAAAGATATCCGCCTGATTTTTCTCTGCCCATTCAACAGCCTCCTTTAGAATCAATACGTGACAGTGATCAGGACAGATTTCACCGGAATAAGCTGCCCTACTTGGAATGCCGAACTCTTCGCTGAACATCGTTGCTTCTTCGGCAAATTGCACATCTTCTTTCAAGTAAGCGACTCTTCGGCCTTGTGCGAGAAGCTTATTCGTAACCTGTTTTAAAACTGTGGTCTTGCCACAGGTCGGGGGGCCGGCGCAGATAATGAGCTTCATGACGATGTCTCCTTGCTGCTTGAGAGTAACGCACTCAAATCACTGTCCAGATTTTTTTCGCTAAGACGCTCCCCCTCCCACAGCCGCTTTCTAAAACGTAACATGAGATCATCCAGCTTGCCGATCCTATCAATAATAATAGCCTCTTCCTCATCGGGATAAATAATCTTTTCCATAGCCCCCCGCGACATCACGATTCTAAAATCGGATAGCAACGCAATGCGTGGATCGTGGGTCACGAAGACAAAAATCTTCTGATAGTTCCTCAGCAACTCCAAAGCCCGACCTCGATGAATTCCCGCGTTTTCGATCTCATCCAGCAATAAAATAGGCGAATTTCCAATAATTACAGCATCGGCAATCAATAGCGCACGAGTTTGACCGCCAGAGAGTTCGGTCATTGAGTTTCCCTGAATAATAGGTTCACCTGTTAGCTGGTTAGCAAAATCCAGAGTCTCCTCAACAATGGTTTCATGTTCATCTGCCCGTCTTATTTTTGCATGCATACGCAAAAAAACATCTACAGGCAGATCCGAGAGGAAATTAGTGTGCTGCGTAATCAAAGCAATTGGATTTTTGGAGGGATCATCCATAAGTTCTTCTGGAGGCGTAGCACCATTGATAAGCATTCGTCGGCCGGTGGGGGTGTTGGAATTGGCGAATAGTTCGATGTCATTAATCAGGGCCGTTTTACCAGAACCAGTAGGTCCGACAATGCTCACTACGTTGCCCATTTCGAGCTTAACCTCAGTCACCGTTTCTTTCTGTCCAACCTTTCCATGCCCACCCAGAAGAGTGACACTATGGACATCATCGAGGGTTAGACTCGGCTGCTCTTTATTATGTGAGTGGGAAAAAAAAACTGACATAAGCTCACCTTCTATATTTAGTATAGCCTAAATATTTCGGATTAGAAAAGCGTAGCCAAAAGTAGTGATTTACAGCTCAACAGCTTTGACCTACTCTAAATATTAACATAAAGGTCTGCCTAGGTGGCTATATGAGACGCACCAATATTAACTTTATCATCGATGTTATCGCATTCATCGGATTTGTCGTGATGACGATAACCGGTGTGCTTATGCGATATGTCCTACCTCCTGGTAGTGGTCACTATTCAACCATCTGGAGCCTTGATCGGCACGAATGGGGGAGCATCCACTTCTGGATGTCAGTTGTCTTCTTTTCCCTGCTTACACTTCATTTAGTACTGCATTGGCGCTGGGTCATGAGTGTCGTTACTGGTCGACCTAGCGAAGGTTCAGGGTTTCGGGCCGGACTGGGAATCGTTGGGCTCTTAACTGTAATTGCACTCGCCTTATCCCTATTGTTAACTCCAGTAAAAATAGATTTAAACAACAATGGGGCATCATTCAGCTCTAGCCATAAATATGAAGACACACAAATACGCGGCTCAATGACTTTAAAGGAAATAGAAGCAACAACCGGCGTGTCAGCTACTTATATTATCAAGTCATTGAAATTACCTGAATCAACATCAAAAGACGAACAGCTAGGTTCTTTAAAAAGAAAACATAAGTTTGAACTAATTGATGTCAGAGAAATTATAAAAAAATACAATAGCAAAAAAGAAAGGTAAGTAGCCCAGTGATTTATTGATCCATACTCAATGTCCGCTCCTTTAATCGGGCCATTCAGTCAAGCACCTAAAATATGCCGAGTTCGCCTCGGTTTTGTCTATCGTGGTGGGTCACGCTCCTTTCCGCAGTCGAGCTAATAGATCTAGCCCGCTGCACGCATAAGTCAGACAGAGTGGAGAGCCAGGCTTTTGGTCGCGCTTGGTTGGCGCAGCAGACATTTACGGCTTCATCCAGACATTCGTCCACACGAGGGACGTTTCTGTTATAGAGCTACGAAGTCAGTTCATGTTGTCACCTCCGTAGAGCCATAACGGAAATCGGTCTCATCAATCCATATCCTGTGCAGGATGACAGCAAGCTTTCGTGCCACGGCAATCACAGCTCGCCTGTGCCCTTTAGTTTTAGAGAGGCGCAAACCCCAAGCCTTCAGATATGTCCATTTATCAGAGCGAATCACCAGCGAGTGCGCCGCCACATAAAGGGCAGAGCGAACATCGGCATCGCCAGCTCTGGAGATATGCCCCGGATTATCCAGCTCACCGGATTGAAAACGCCTCGGTGTTAAGCCGAAGTGTGCAGCAACAGTGCGTGACCGCTTGAATCGTGATGGATCATCCACGCCAGCCTTGTAGGTCAATGCTGTGATTGCTCCAACGCCTGGCACTGTCATCAATCGCTGGCAGATCTCATCCTTCCGTGCCAAGGCAAGAACTTGTCCATCCAGTTTGAGATAGGTTTTATAGAGTATTGACCGTGCATCAAGTAGTGGGATGAGGGAATTGGTCATCAGGCCATGCTCTTCGACTATCGGGCGTACAACATCATCAAAAGCACCATGCTTAACCGAACAGGGAAGCTTGATGCCAAGCAGCCTGATCAGTCCGCGAATCTCGTTCTCCAGATCCACACACTTCTTCAAAACCGCTTTCCTGTCTGACAGCAAGGCACGGATCAGGTGACTCTCCATGCTTTTAACATGGACGCGGCTGTACCAGCCACTACGCAGGATTTGCGCGATACCTCGCGCATCATTCTTATCTGTCTTGTTACGCATGGCTGAAAGCGCTGCGCTGACTTGCCTTGCTTCCATGCAGATCACTTCAAACCCTGCGGCCTGCAATCCATAGCTGAGATATTGAGTTAATGTTCCTGCTTCAAAGCCAATAGATTTGATCTCAGGGCTGAACCGCTTCAGACAGGAAACAATCTCATCAACCTCTGAAACCACCTTATCTTCGAAGCAAACCACTCCGTTATCATCAATAATACAGATGGAAACCGAACGTAGAGATACATCCAATGCAGTGTAATAAGCCATGATAAACCTTCTTGCTGCTCGCTATGCGAGCTACTAGGAGCTTAGACGATAATCGCCAGCCCGATTACCGATGCTTCTGGCCGACTATCGCCTGTGGCGCGACCGGCTAGGTGCGGCCAACTTCGGCCATTCGAATATGTCTGTTATTGATATCACTATGGTAAATGGTCATGGCAAATAAAAGGGGGCCAAAGGCCCCCTTGCATGGGTTTTATTTTGATATGGAACTGCTCAGGAGTATCACTCTCAGATTCTGTCAACAACTTCCTTAACAAGATGCTTTTTCTTTTCTTGATATTCTTTTTCAGTTATTAGCCCACGCTCTTTTAGTGAAACGAGTTTTTTTAGCCTGTCTTCCAGATCACTGAATTCGTTGCGTTGTGAGTTAACTTTACTGCGTGAAGGCTTGTAAAATTTACCCACAGTACATGCTGAACGATCCAAGAAGTCTGGAACGTACATTTCCAAATACTTAGCGAGGGTTTTAGGATGTGTTGCGTTTATGGAGTTGAATTGTTTGCTGGTCATTAAAATCAAACAGCGGTCGGGGTTTTTAAGATTCTTATTGACCCTAGAGTCTGAAGCTGACTTCGCATAATTTTCAATTACTTGCCTGCGATCCGAGCCATCTGTGTAAGAGATTAAAACTTCGGCTATAGTCTCGGCGGAAACTATAGGTGTCTGCCCTATAAAAATTATTGTTCCAGTGAGGGCAGTTAGTGCCATTTTACTAATTTTCATTACCAAACCTCCTCTTTAGTATTCACTATTCTTGGCACAATCCTAACAAATAATTGTGACATTCACATGACAAGAAAACGTCCAGTTTTGGCCGAACCTCGTCGTTGGCAACTGGCGTAAACCGGCCAAACCCGGACACTAACTAGACAGACCTTCTAGTTCGAGTCCTGCTCGGGGAGCCGTGTGGGACTTGAACGGGAGGTGTGGTGAACTTCCTGTTCTAGTCGGGTTCAGTCAGGCGCAAAAGAAAGCGGGCGCACTAGGTACGCCCGCTTAATATCATGGCATGCTCTCGTTGCTCGCCAGAGTGATTATAATGCTACTGGAAGGCTACTTGGCTTTCTTAAGAGGTGCCTCTGATGTGACTGCTGGCGCTGAGCTCTGGGTTGGTGAGTCTTTATAGACCGACTTCGAAGGGATAAAGAAGAAAGCCAGAATATAAAGAATAATGAAGACAAAAGGAGCCACCTTGATGAAGAGCGGCAGTTTGTCCGCCTTCTCTTTGAGGCCGCGCAGCAGCGGCGCAAGGGTAACGCGCTGTGACATGATCACACTGGTCTGGCGCTCCATGATGGCGGTTAAAATGGAGTAGGCCAGCTCGTGATGGTTTTTCATCAATTCAGTGAAATCTTCCTGTTTAAGGGAGTAGACCACGCAATTCTCAAGTGCACTTACATCGGCGGTCTTACGCTTGTTGTTCAAAAAACTGAGTTCGCCGAAAATAGTTCCAGGCTCGAGCTCGGCAAGAACGACGCGGCCTTCATAGCGGTTGTTGTCCTCAACCTTGGCCTTGCCTGAGCGCAAGATTTCAAGCGTACCACCAGCCTGCCCTTCGGTAATGATTTTTTCACCGGTGGAGAAGTTGGAAATGGTGAGGCAGTTAAGGGCACTGCGCTCAGCGGCTGTGAGCTCCCTTTTCAGGATGTTCTGTTCCATCCATGAAGTGTCAATTGCCATTTGTTTCTCCTGTTTTTCCAATCGTTATACACATTGCTTGTAACGGCTAACGACATTCTGCATTTTTTTGTTGCTGCGAACACTATAAATGGTTTCGCAGCTGTTCCGTGAGATTAGTCACCAATACCATGGGTAATTGTTGTAGCTATTATAAGAGCTCAGAACTGTTTACAGGAGCCACATCACAGCACCTGTGGTGGCCATGGCGGCAGGGATGTTCCAGTGGCCGGGAATAACAGCGCGGGCAGCTGACGCAGTCATGGCGGCAATCAGGGTGGCAATAAAGAGGATGCGCCAGTCAGTTCCGTGGTAAACATGGAGGCCCCAGCAGAGCAGTAACGTGCATGCTGCGATCAGGATGAGGTGGCCGGCGAGCGTCTGGTTGGGATGGGCGGGAAAGCCCAGTCGACGAAATTTGAACTTCAGACTGCTAAGACGGTCGACCTGGTTGGCCGCAGGAAAGGCAAGGCAGAAACAGAGGGCCAGGCCAAATCCGAATTCAGGGATTGTCTGGAACCAGAGGGTCGCAATGAAGATGGCAGCAATGCTGTGGGTGAGTGGTGGCAGGTTGGGGCGATAATAGATGTCGATGTCGATGTCGGTGTCATCTACCTTCGGGCTCCATGCACCTTTTAAGTGTTGCCAGAAGGGCGCTTTCAGGCTGATAGCAGCCAGACTTAGCAGGATCAGTGCCGTGACGCCGAGCCACAACCAGCGGCTATCATTATAAACCGGCCACATGAGTACCCAGATTGATAGCAGTGGGGGAATGGCGTGCTGAATCGTCTCAGGTGGGGCACCGCGACGCAGTAGCATGACTGAAAACCATGCCAGTTGCAGGATGCCTAGCAGCACCAGTACATTAAGGACGATGTCGGTCATGGTTATGGTTTCTAGCATGGCGGCAGGTTAGGGGCTGATGGCACTTACGGCAAATACAGTGTGAGGGTGTCTGCCTTTGCCGAAAGCCGGCAAAACCGTTAGATTGCTGTTCAAGTTTTGATGAGGAGGGATGGATGACCCAGGACGAAATGAAGAAGGCAGTGGCTGAAGCTGCGTTGGAATATGTGAAAAGCGGCACAATTGTCGGAGTAGGAACCGGTTCGACTGCAAATATGTTTATCGATGCGCTGGCCGGCATGAAGGATGATATCCTTGGAACAGTTGCCAGTTCGGAAGCAACCGCATCCAGACTTGAAGGTCATGGGGTTCCGGTTCTGAGCCTGAACGATGCGCTAAAACAGGTAGACTCCCTCTCTGTCTATATTGATGGTGCAGACGAGTTTGACGCTGGCAGAAACCTGACCAAGGGCGGCGGTGGCGCATTGACTCGTGAGAAGATTGTAGCGGCTGCCTCTGATCAGTTTATCTGTATTGTTGATCAGACCAAGCAGGTGAAGCATCTGGGGGCGTATCCTCTTCCTGTTGAAGTGATTCCGATGGCAGAGGAACTGCTCATGATTGAGGCCAAAAAGCTGGGTGGTAGTCCGATTCTTCGCGAGGGGTTCACGACCGATAACGGCAACATAATTATCGATGTGCATGGCCTGGTCATTACCGATCCGCGCGGGCTCGAGGATCACCTCAACAGCATTCCGGGCGTAGTGACCAACGGCATCTTCTCTCATCAGGGGGCGGATATCGTGTTGATGGCAACACCTGAAGGTGTGGTTACCCTTTAACAGAGGATTGAAGGCACACTTTTGATATAGCTATGAGTAACACTGCTATTGACCACGGATGGGGGAGAAAATATGGGAGATGGTTGGGTAGATCGAGGAGCGATCGCCGGTTCTGACCAGAGTGTTGCGGATGCCGAAGCGTGGAGGGGAAGCGGTACGATACTGATTATCGATGATGAGGTGATCATCCGCGAGGTGGCTGCGTGCATTCTCGAGGATATGGGCTTCGAGACCATGACTGCTGAAAACGGATGGGAAGGCGTTCAGCACTATCTGGGGAGTCGGGATCAGATTGTCGGGGTGCTGCTGGATATGACGATGCCAAAGATGGATGGTATTGAGTGTTTCAGTCAGTTGCGTGGCATCAATCCCAAGGTAAAGGTTGTGCTGTCGACTGGTTATAACGAGAGGGTCGCATCCGGCGGTTTTGCCGGCAAGGGGCTGGCCGGTTATATACAGAAACCGTATGAGCCCAAAGCGTTGCGAGAGAAAATGCGCTCCATGCTTGAGGGTGACAGTTTATAGCGGAGAGGTATAGAAAGCAGTATGGACGCTGTTCTGATGGAAAATCCGGACTAGAGTCCGCCCCTATGCAAGTAAGTGATTTTGACTTCGAACTTCCAGAACATCTTATAGCCAAAAAGCCTTTGCAGCAGCGCGATGCTTCGCGCCTGCTCTGTCTGGCATCATCCGATGACGCCATTGTGGATGCGATGATCCGCGACCTTCCCGCTCTGGTGAAGCCCGGTGACCTGTGGGTGCTTAATGACACTCGGGTTATTCCCGCCCGACTGGTGGGTGTTAAACCCAGCGGTGGCAAGGTTGAGGTTCTGCTGCTGGAGCCGGCAGGGGAGAACCATATCTGGCTGGCGTGGGGGAAATCGAACAAACCACTTAAGCCGGGTACTGTTGTTAATTTTTCCGATGAGTTCAGCGCCGAGGTGTTGAGCCGCGACGGAAAAAACATTGAGGTGCTGCTTCGTGCTGATGATGTGGCTGCCGCGATTGAAGTACATGGGCATATGCCGCTGCCTCCCTATATCGACCGCCCCGACAGTGAAGAGGATAAAGAGCGTTATCAGACCGTATTTGCCAGGCATGCCGGCGCGGTAGCTGCGCCCACGGCGGGCCTTCACCTGACGGCTGAGCTGATGGCTGCGATGCAGGATGCCGGTGCCAGTTTTGCCCATGTCACACTGCATGTTGGCCCCGGCACCTTTCAGCCGGTACAGGTGGACGATGTAGATAGCCATGTGATGCACGAGGAGGCCTATATTGTGCCGGCGGAAACAGCTGCGCAGGTGAACCTTGCCAAGGCTGAGGGGCGGCGTGTGGTTGCTGTCGGCACTACCTCGCTGCGCACATTGGAAGCTGCCTCTGCCGGGGGCGAACTGAAAGCCGGTGCCGGCAGGACTTCCATCTTTATCTATCCCGGCTACCATTTCCAGATTGTGGATGCGCTGCTGACCAATTTCCATTTGCCGAAATCGACCCTGATTATGCTGGTGGCCGCGCTTGCCGGCCGTGACCGGGTGCTGGCTGCCTATGCGCATGCCAGAGAGGAAGAGTACCGTTTCTACTCTTACGGTGATGCGATGTTTGTTCCCCGGAGGTGTGAATCGTGAAGGTTTATATTGCCCAGATTGCACCGCGCGTTGGTGATCTGGATGGCAATGTCCGCTTGATTCATGAGGTGCTGGCCAAAGCGGAAGCCGGTGGCTGTGATCTGGCTGTTTTTCCGGAACTTACTGTAACCGGTTACCCGCCGGAAGACCTGCTTAAGCGGCCCGCTTTTATGGATGCAGTTGAGAAAGCTGTCGGACGGGTGGTCGAAAGCACGGGTTCTGTCTGCGCCGTATTCGGTGCACCGCGCCGTGAAGGTTCACAGCTGCGCAACAGTGTATTGCTGACACAAAATGGTAAACTGATCGGTGTTTATGATAAGCAGCGGCTGCCTAATTACGGCGTATTCGATGAGCAGCGCTATTTCAGTGCCGGCGACGGAAGTTGTTCGCTGATGGAGGTGAACGGCTACCGGGTCGGCGTCGGAATCTGCGAAGACCTCTGGCATGACGACCTGGCAAAGGTACAGGCGGAGATGGATTGCGACCTATGGCTGAACCTCAATGCCTCTCCATTCCATCTTGGTAAGCAGTTGCAGCGCGAGGCGCTGGTAGCAAGGCGTGCCATACAGTTCACTGTGCCCGTGGTGTATGTGAATCCGGTCGGTGGACAGGATGAGGTTGTCTTTGACGGTGGTTCGCATGTGGCCGACAGTCAGGGGAAACTGCTGTTTCGGGCCCCGATGTTTGAACCATGGTGCGGGATTGTGAATCTCGGTTCAGTCAGGCGCGAACCGCTGACACCGTTGCCGGAAGATTTGGAGCAGGTGTACAAAGCGCTGGTGCTGGGCGTGGCTGATTACGTGCATCGCAATGGTTGCAAGCAGGTGGTGATTGGCCTCTCCGGCGGCATCGATTCAGCACTCACAGCGGCAATCGCGGTAGAGGCTCTTGGTGCGGAGAATGTGCTTGGCGTGCTGCTGCCATCGCACTACTCCAGCGACCATTCACTCATCGATGCAGAGGCGCTGGTCAGTAACCTGAGCATGGAGTCGATTACGCTGCCCATCGCCAATGGTGTTGATGTGATTGAACAGATATTAAGTGACACCTTTGCCTCCTGGGGTAAATCCGAACCGGATCTGACAGAGGAGAATGTTCAGGCGCGCATTCGCGGTGTTCTGTTGATGGCGATTTCAAACAAAACAGGGCGCATGGTGCTGACTACAGGCAACAAATCAGAGATGGCAGTTGGTTACGCCACGCTTTACGGTGATATGGCTGGCGGTTTTGCAGTGCTCAAGGATGTGTATAAAACACAGGTGTTCGCACTTTCGCGCTGGATAAACCGGGATGTTGAGCGCATTCCGGAAAACACCATTACCAAGCCGCCTTCGGCTGAACTCAGGCCTGATCAGAAGGATTCGGATTCACTGCCCGATTATGAGGTTCTTGATGCAATCTTGGCAGCCCACATCGAGGAGCGCCTGGGCGTGGAAGAAATTGCTGCGCGCGGTTATGATGTTGCCGAGGTCAAGCGTGTGGTGCGTATGCTGCAGCTTGCAGAGTATAAACGACGGCAGTCGCCACCGGGTGTGAAAATCACTGAACGTGCGTTTGGCCGGGATCGGCGCTATCCGATCACCCACGGTTTCTGGGAGTAGTTGAATAGCTACATGCGATCCAATGGTTGCTCCACGACTGTGAATGAAGCAACTATCCCGCCCATGGAAGGGCGGCGGGCGTAGCCCGTAAGCGCAGCAAAACCACGCTTTTGTGGAGCAATTAAAGGTCGAGGGCAGGATGCTCCGGCAATAAGGCAGGACTGCCGTTTGGTCAGCCATAGGCTGCCCGAAGGGTGAAGGTCATGGATGACCTGAATCAGACGTAGGAGAATAAAGTGAAGAAAATTGAAGCAATCATCAAACCGTTCAAAGTCGATGACGTCAAAGATGCACTGGGTGAACTGGGTATCGATGGCATGACAATCACCGAGGTAAAAGGCCATGGCCGCCAGAAAGGACATACCGAGCTCTATCGTGGTGCCGAATATGTGGTTGATTTTGTACCCAAGGTGAAAGTGGAAGTGGTGGTTGGCGATGATCGCGTTGAAGAGGCGCTTGAATCGATCTGCAGTGCTGCTTCCAGTGGTAAGGTTGGCGATGGAAAGATTTTCGTTTCCCCTGTTGAGCAGGTGATTCGTATTCGTACTGGCGAGCGCGACCACGAGGCACTGTAGTACGTTCTTCAGATTGCCTTTATATCCATATTATGACACAGTCACGCCTCTCATTTTAGCGGGTGGGACTTTCTTTATTAGACACAGGAGAATTAGTTGTGAGTGACGCAATCAAAAAAGTCTTCGACATGATCGAAGAGAACGAGTGCGAGTTTGTTGACGTACGTTTCACCGATACACGCGGCAAATGGCAGCACGTTACCTATCCAATCCATCAGTTGAGCGAAGATTCTTTCGAAGACGGCTTTGCCTTCGATGGCTCGTCTGTGGCCGGTTGGTGTGATATTAACAATTCAGATATGGCTCTGATCCCTGATCCGACAAGTGCCAATATCGACCCATTCTTCGAAGCTTCTACACTGGTGCTGGTTGCTCAGGTTATTGATCCGATTACTGGTCAGGATTATAACCGCTGCCCACGTCAGGTAGCGCAGCGTGCATTGAGCTATATCCGCTCTGCAGGCATTGCTGATACTGCGTACTTCGGGCCTGAACTGGAGTTCTTCATCTTTGACGGTGTGCGCTTCAATAACGAAATGGGCAGCTGCGGCTACCAGATCGAGTCTGAGGAAGCGGCCTGGAACTCCGACAAGAACTTTGCTGACGCTTCTGAAGGCATGATGCGTAACTCAGGTCATCGTCCGCGTGTGAAGGGTGGTTACTTCCCGGTTCCTCCGGTTGACTCCCTGCACGAGATTCGCAGCGACATGTCACTTGTCCTGACTGATCTGGGCATTGAAGTTGAAGCACATCATCACGAAGTGGCGACTGCCGGTCAGTGTGAGCTGGCGATGAAATTCGCTGAGTTGATCCAGAAGGCGGATGAGGTTCAGTGGTACAAGTATGTGATTCACAACGTGGCCCATGCACACGGTAAAACTGCAACCTTCATGCCTAAGCCAATCTACGGCGACAACGGTACTGCGATGCATGTGCATCAGTCACTGTGGCTTAACGGCAAGAACCTTTTTGCAGGCGACAAATATGCCAACCTCTCACAGGAAGCGCTGTGGTACATCGGTGGTATCATCAAGCATGCCAAGGCCCTGAATGCGATCACCAACGCCTCTACCAACTCCTACAAGCGCCTGGTTCCGGGCTTTGAAGCGCCGGTTATGCTGGCTTACTCCAACCGTAACCGCTCTGCCTCTATCCGTATCCCGGTTGTTAACTCCGATCCGGCTCGCCGTATCGAAGTTCGCTTCCCTGACTGCACGGCCAACCCATACCTGGCATTTACTGCCATGATGCTGGCCGGTCTGGACGGTGTTGCGAACAAGATCGATCCGGGCGAAGCTGCAGATAAGAATCTGTACGACCTGCCACCGGAAGAGGGCAAGTTGATTCCTACTGTTTGTGGTTCTCTTGAAGAGGCGCTTAATGCACTGGATGCAGATCGTGACTTCCTGAAGGTCGGCGGTGTGATGGATGACGATATGATCGATGCCTACATTGAGCTGAAGATGGAAGAGCTTAATGAAGTTCGTATGCGTCCGCATCCGAAAGAGTTCGAGCTCTACTACTCCTGCTAATCGTTCGTGATGGCACGGAAACAGGAAAGGCCGCCCATGGGGCGGCCTTTTTTTTGATCAATTATAGCGGCTCAATGGCTGCTTTGAATCAAGAAGTTCTGGTCTGCCCTGAGATTAACCCAGCGCTGGAAGTGATCCCGTTCTATCAGCATCCAAGGGCCGGTCTGGGTGGAAAAGAGAACATGATCGGTGACTTTTCGTACGTTCCACGGATTTCCCATCTTCCTTGTCCACTCTCTGCCGAAATTAGAGATGCCGGTTATTTTAACAGATTTCTGGTGCATAACTGGGCCTCCTGTTTTTGTTGGATCAATGTGTGTGTGGCTACCTGTCTGATCCTTATATTTCTATCTATCGGCCCAAATCGAAACTAATTAAAGAAGTGTGCTTGAGCATATTGAAGGTTTTCACTCTGTGTGCTGCACAGGTATAGTTATGCAATGAGTGAACAGATTGATTTCATCCTTCAACATAGCCCTGAAAATTTACATGCTGATGTGCGGCGTGTGTATGAGGTGTCGCAGCAGTTTGCGACGCTGATGCGTAGCGTTGATGAGGAGGGCTGCAAAGCCCTGTTCAGGCCTGTTGATGAAGCTCTCCTGCCTGATGGCAGTGAAAGCTGGGTGCCAACCTGTGACAGTAGCGACTTTGTTACCTGCATGTCCCATCTGCGCCAATGCAAACATCGCGGACACCGCCACCTGATCTGGTGGGAGCTGGGGCTTGGTGGTGACATGGATGCCTCATGCCGTGCCATTGCCGATCTGGCATCAGGACTGATGGACGAGTCGCTGAAGATGGCTGAGCGCCTGGTTGCACCGCGTTACGGGTGTATTGAAGGCGGTTCGTTCTGTGTGATCGGGCTTGGCAAGCTCGGCGGGCGGGAACTGAATCTGGGCTCGGATGTCGATCCACTGTTTCTCTGGCAGGGAGAGGGTAGTTCGGTTGACGGGCGCCAGTCGATTCCTGCTCCTGAATATTATATGCACCTTTCGCGCATGCTGATACGACTGATGGGTGAGCGTACTGTGGATGGTATTGTCTGGCCGGTGGATATGCGTCTGCGTCCCGGCGGCGATGGCGCCGCCATTGCCCTGCATCTGGAAGCGACTTTAAGTCACTATCTTGAATATGGGCAGACCTGGGAGCGGGCAATGTTGATCAAGGCTCGCCCGGTAGCCGGAGATCTGGCACTCGGGCAGGCCTTCGTTGAGGGAATCTCACCATTTATTTTCAGGCGTTACCTTGATTATACCACGGTAGCAGCATTGGCCGATATGAAGCGGCGTATTGATGGGCAGGCAGGGCTTGGCGGCATATCACCGGGTTATGATGTGAAGCGGGGTAGGGGCGGTATCCGCGAAATTGAGTTTATTATTCAGTCGATGCAGCTGCTGCATGGTGGACGCAACAGCGAACTGAGGGTTCAACCGAGCATGCTGGCCATAGACCGCCTGATGGATGCGGGTGTGATCGGGGAAGAAGATGTGATCGAGTTGAAGTCGGCCTACCGGTTCTGGCGGCGCATTGAGCATGCGATTCAGGCACGGCGCGGTGAACAGACCCACAAGCTGCCGGAGGATTATGCCGGTTATCTCACCGCTGCGACCGGTATCGCAGGTGTCGAACAGCAGATGGTTCATCACGCCGCTATTGTCGAGGATGCATTCAGGAAGTTTGTCAAACCGGTCGGCGAGGAGGAAGTGGAGGAGAAAAACTGGCTCTCTGGTTCACGCGACGGGCTGGAAAGTTTGGGCGAGGAGGATTGTGAGCGCATGCTGCTGGCGCTGAAGCGGGTTGATGCGTGGCTCTCACGCGGACTTCTACCTGAGCGCAGTCGCATGCAGGTGGGCCGTATTCTTGAGCAGGCCATGCCGAAGTGGCTTGATGACGAGAATGGGGTCTCCGCACTAGAGGCCTTTGCCGACCTGATCCACTCCATTTCAGGTCGTGCCACCTGGGTTGACCTTCTGGCTACACATCAGGGAGCGCTGGACTGGCTGATTGGTGTGCTCTCCGCCAGCCGATATCTGGCTGATCATATTGCCAGGGATCCATCGTGGCTGGAGTGGCCATTGATGACAGAGCACAGTGAAGCGGATATCCGAAATATTTGTGCAGAACTGGATGCATTGGATAATCTTGATGATGTCGAACAAACACTGGCTGATATTGGTCGCTGGGTAGATCGGGCACGCCTGTTATCTGCGCTGGCCGTTGATGCGCATACGGGCGATGTAATGACCATTGGTGGCTGGATGGCCGATATTGCCGATGCCGCTACGGCTGCAGTGATCCGTCTCTGCCTGTTTCAGATGGATCTGCCCAAGGCGTTTCCGTTTGTGGCGCTGGCTATGGGTAAACACGGTTCGCATGAGATGGGGCTGGTTTCTGACCTTGATATGGTTTTTATTATTGTACACGACAATCCGAGTGAGATGCTGGGCAAGAGAAGCATGAGTGAACATGCCCAGCGAATCGGGCGCCGGGCTATCCAGTATCTGACCGCAGTGCCGCCATTCGGGGCGGGCTTCGAGTTTGATGCACGTCTGCGTCCATCGGGCAGTAGTGGCGTGCTGGTAACCAGCCTGACCGGCTTTCACGATTATCAGTTGAATGATGCGCAGACCTGGGAGCATCAGGCGTTGTGCAGGGCACGGCCTGCGGCGGGGCCTGATGATGCAAAAATAGCGGTTGAGGCCGTGGTGACAGAGATTCTAGATCAGCAAAGGGATCGTGGGGCGTTGGCCTCTGATGTCGTGGAAATGCGGAGGAAAATGATCGACCATCTGGCCAGTAAGTCGGATGCTGTGACCAATCTCAAGCATGATGCGGGTGGTCTGGTTGATATTGAATTTCTTGCCCAGTATGCGCGACTGGCGTTTGGCGGTGCGGGACGCAGAACTATTGATGTGCTGAATAACCTTCCGGACTCAGCACCTGAAGCGTGGCGTGAGGCTGGCAACTGGTTGGCCGAGACCTACCTCGATTATCGCCAGATGGAGAATGCCCTGCGTGTTGAGTTGTGGCGTTCGATAGGCAAGCTGCCGAATAATGCGCAAGCGACCGAGTGGAAAACCATGTGCCGCCATGCAGCCATTCACTCTCCTGATGCGCTGACAGCACGTATGCAGCGGGTGCATGAAACATTCAATCGACTTTTAACTAACTGAGGAGTTTAAGGGGAGAGGTTGGAGGCAGGGGCGAGAATCGAACTCGCGAATAAAGGATTTGCAGTCCTCCGCCGTAGCCACTGAGCCACCCTGCCGTTAACAACCACTTGAAATAAAAAGGGAGGAGAACTCCTCCCTTTTTAATCTGGAGCGGGTAACCGGGCTCGAACCGGTGACCTCGACCTTGGCAAGGTCGCGCTCTACCAACTGAGCTATACCCGCTAACGGGGCGAATAATGCCGTCTGTTTTTTCATTGTCAAAGGTAACGATGTCATAAAATTGAAAAAGGAATCATTCTGTCGCGCCAAACTTGATACTTACGGGCAGGGGATGGGTGGTACATATGGGCATGTGCATTGGTTGGAGGCAGGGGCGAGAATCGAACTCGCGAATAAAGGATTTGCAGTCCTCCGCCGTAGCCACTGAGCCACCCTGCCATTTGAACCGGAACAAATAAAAAAAAGGGTCCTTTCGGACCCTTAATATGGAGCGGGTAACCGGGCTCGAACCGGTGACCTCGACCTTGGCAAGGTCGCGCTCTACCAACTGAGCTATACCCGCGGACGGCGCGAATAATGGCGATTGATCGGGGAGTGTCAAGCATTGACTTTTGGGTGGTAAATGCGTCAGATTATATCTCATGATCTGGTTACATTGAGATATATTCAAGACAAAGCTTCAGCTTCATATGGCATGACTCATATCTATTTTCAGGGAGACGAAACTTGAACGATACCGAGAATCGCAAGATCTATATTTTAGATACAAATGTGCTGGTCCATGATCCGAATGCATTGCAACGCTTTGATGAGCACGATGTTGTAATCCCGATTGTAGTGCTTGAAGAGATGGATAAGATCAAGAAGGGGCTGGATGAACTGGCCCGCAACGTGCGCGATGCCTCGCGCCAGCTTGATGAGCTCAGTGCAGAGTGCGAAGACCTCTCCAAGGGCTGTCTGCTGCCCGGCGGTGGCAGGCTCTATTTCGAAATGTCGACGATCGAATCGCTGAAACTTTTGCCGGATTCGCTGGCCAGAAGCGGTGGTGATAATCGCATTATAGCGGTAAGCCTCGCCATGCAGAAGCAGTATCCGGACCGCCATGTCATTCTGGTTTCCAAGGATATCAACCTGCGTATCAAATCGCGTGCACTGGGTCTTCGAACCGAAGATTACCGCTCCGATCGTGTGATTTCTGACCTCTCCATATTGCCCAGTGGCAAGCTGCGATTGGAGGAAGCGGACTGGACAGCGATGGCCGAGGATATGGAGGTAGGTGAGCACGACCACGGTAACCTCTATATCGTCACCTGGCCAGATGAGATGGATCTGCCGTTCATCAACAGCTTCGTGGTGCTGCCCGGCGATCGTGAGGTGGCGGTGCAGTGCACGCAAATTGATGAGGGGCGCAGGGTGCATCTCTGTGATATTACATCGTATCGCAGCGAACGCCACGCAATCTGGGGGATCAAGGCCAAGAACCTCGAACAGAATATGGCTATGAACCTGTTGATGAATGCGGATCTTGACCTAGTGGCAATGCTGGGACTCGCAGGTTCCGGAAAAACGTTGCTCGCGCTTGCCTGTGGCCTGCATCAGACGCTGGACATGGGGCTGTATGAGAAGATTCTCGTGACCCGTGCGACCGTACCTATGGGGCAGGATATCGGCTTCCTTCCCGGCACTGAGCGCGAGAAGCTGGAACCGTGGATGGGGGCGATTACCGATAACCTTTCCATCCTGCTTGGGGATGAGGCACAAAATATTGGCGATATCCTGGGGCAGCACAAGATCGAGATTGCCGCACTCTCATTTGCCCGCGGGCGCACCTTCACCAAAACATGGTTGATTGTGGATGAAGCGCAGAACCTGACGCCGCACCAGATGAAAACGATTGTTACCCGAATGGGCGAGGATTCGAAGATTCTCCTGCTTGGTAACAATGCCCAGATCGATACACCTTACCTGACAGCTCACACCAATGGCCTTACACAGGCGACGATGGCTTTCGCAGGCTGGGAACATGCCGGTCATATCGCACTGAAAGCGAGTGAGCGCTCAAGGCTTGCTGCCAGAGCAGTTGAAGTGCTTTAGGTGAGGTGATGAAATAGAGTGTTAATCAGCTGTTGTTGGTGTCATCTGTATGGGTGAGCCAGTCAAGCGCCTCGGTCCTTTTTTTGAATGCTTTCAGCTCTTTATTGCTGTTTGGTAGTAGATTCCGATAGCTGATGTACATTTCTGAAAGGCCAAAAGAGAGGGCTGAGTTAACAACGATGGCAACTTTTGTCTGAACATCCGGCCGGTCCGACTGTTGAGCAATCTTGCCGATCTCTTTTATCCCTTTCGTGGTCAGATCGAATTTTGTGGTATGACTGAAATCCAGCAGCTCGTTATATAACTGATAATCCCTGATGCATCTGATCTCTTGCTGGTATCTGGTCATTGCGGCAATAAGTTCATTGTCCGAAGCCTCTCCTCTCCAGATTGTGAGGATCAGTTTTTTTGCGTTATCGATATCATGCTTTGCGGGCATATGCTCCACCGGCGTTAAGTGAATAGAGTTGCTTGGTATAACGCTCCTATAAATTGTTTTTATATTATAGGCGAAGAAAATTAAACCGCTATGAGCTGTTATTCAGGTTAATCCATATGGTGTGTTGGTGATGAAAACCATCAAGTAAAGAACAGTGGCTATCACCATAGGGTTTTTAATCAGATTAGCGGGGTTTATTGAAATTTCTTCTCTATACATAACTACCTCCACAGTTGTTGTTGGAGAAATGATATCGCCACCTTATTTCGGGAATGTAAGTTTAATCACAAATTAAAGGGCCCTGGGTTTCGAGCAGGATCATTAGCCGAACACGGTCAGCGAGTAGCTCAGTTGCTTCCGCTGGTTAGACACCACTCCATTGTCTATACTGATATACATGATTGTGCGGATAACATTCACATTATTACTGGTTGCCTCCCTGTCAGCAGGGTTTGCTCAAGCTGCAGTTGGCAGGCAAACAGACCAGTATCGAGACTTGATCGATCAATTCAAAAAAGCCCCGCGTGGACCTTTTCAAGGTGTGCAGTGGTTTTGCAAAGATGGGTCCGTTTGGCCTCCAAAAGAGAATGCGTGCCGTAAGCACGGGGGTGGACATCAGCATGGGGATTTGAGCGACCGTGCGTATGCACTGCGCGCAAATGGTTATCTTATTGCCAATGTAATTTCCGGGCTTGAGCCTGAAGATTTTGTTGGCCCAGATGCCAGACTGGATGATTACAGGCAAATTCTGCTCGAACGGTTTCTCATTCGGGTCGATGATGGCTGGGTATTTCGCAGGGCCCGCTATTACCGGGGTGCCTTGCAGGTCGAGGATGAGCAGGTGGCTGCCAAAAATATTATGGCGGCACTGCTGGCAGATGCAGCATGGATGACTCCCGAGCGTTACCTGTTGTTACGTGAATCGACGCTGTTGCTTCCTCTCGCTGTGGAGCCCCAACTGGGGGCAAAGATACGGCAGGCTGCCAGTGACATTTCGGAGGCCGATGAAGGTTTTTATGAGCTGCGTGTCAAGGTGCACAGCATGCCTGATGCAGGTGACTCGGAAAGGGTTCGAGCCTATGCCCGAGAGTCAGGCCTGGATGATTTGCAGGAAGCGTATGAATCACTAGCTGTTGATATGGATGCGCTGTATGCCATGCATACAACACCCAGCCAGCTCAAGCTGTTGGCTGAAGAGTCATGGAACAGGAAGTTTAAAAAGGAGATGCTGGATACTATAAATGCTCTCAATTCTGCAAAGGGGCTTGCAGAGGCTATTGCAGTTACGGCATCCAGAGCACAGAGATTTCGCAAGATACTGTTGCAGGAGAACAGTTATACGGTACACAACCGGTTACGGTTTTTACGCGCCTCGCTGATTCTGGAGCAGGAGGCCTACGCCTTGGGCAATCAGTTGCTGGAAACATCCGGTCAGGCAAGTCGGGGTGCCCGGCTCAGCTGGTTGCGACACCTTGGTGCGGCAGTGCATGCAACTGGAATGTTGTCTGATCGCCAGTGGCAGGAAATTCAGTCTGAGTTATTCAGGCTCGGCGAAAATGGATCTCTCAGTGTTGCAGAGTATTACGCTGGATTGCGTTATCTGGCGCGCATCACACAGTGGTCCCAGCGTTCGCTGGAGTTTCATTTTGGAGCTACCGTCGAACGGTGGCATGTGTTGACCGACCTGGCTCAGAACTTTATTCCTGACCGCGTACGTAGCAGCCCTCTACTGCCGTTTACCGGAATTCTGGATTCGCTGATTGCTGATGCCAGCCAGCTCAGTGGAATGAAACACAGGGTTTTCGGGCAAGAGGTTGCTACAGGTGTGCGTGGACTTAACCCTGGCCTTCAGCGCGGGATACTGCTTCTCTCTCCTGAGCGTGGCACTGAGATGCGTACTGATGGCATCTATATCCTGCAATCCACCAGGCAGGAGTTAACGCCAGTGGCGGGCATTATTACCCGCGGAGAAGGGAGCTCCCTTTCACACATGCAGCTGTTGGCCCGCAACCTTGGTATCCCTAATCTGGTTGTCGATGAGGCTCTCTACCCAAGGATAAAGTCACATGTCGGTGAGCGGGTTGTCGTAGCTATAAGCCATCAGGGTGTAGTTTCCATTGAACGCGATAGCCCTGAGTGGGATGTTATTTTCGGCGGGGAGACTCTTGCCGAGGAGATCACCATCAAAGCGGACCTGAATAAGCTGGATCTGGATGATAGGACGCTGAAGCCTCTGAGTCGTGTTCGCAGTCGTGACTCAGGGCGCACTATCGGACCCAAAGCTGCCAATCTTGGCGAGTTGTTTCATTTTTATCCGGACATGGTCAATCCTGGTCTTGTGATCCCTTTTGGAGCTTTCCGGCAGTATCTGGATCAGCCGCTTTATGATGGTGCCCCCAGTGCGTTTGAATGGATGAAATCCCAATACGACCGGCTGGATAGCATCAAAGACGCTACGCAGCGAAACCGTGAAACACGACTATTCCTGAATCTTTTACATGAATGGATTGAGAACAGTGATCCCGGTGAGGATTTCAAAAACAGCCTCCGACAGGCGCTTGGAAATGTCTTTGGGGAAGAGGGTAGTTATGGTCTGTTTGTGCGAAGTGATACGAATATCGAGGATCTACCGGGCTTCAGTGGTGCTGGTCTGAACCTGACAGTGCCGAATGTGGTGGGTTTCGATGCAATTGTTAAAGCCATATTGCGTGTCTGGGCCTCACCATTTAGTGAACGATCGTACGCCTGGCGTCAGTCACTCATGGTTATGCCGGAGCATGTCTACCCAGCTGTGTTGCTTATGAAGAGTTTTGCCTCTGAAAAGTCAGGCGTTCTGGTCACTTCTGATGTCGACAGTGGTGATCGTAGCTGGATATCTATTGCTGCCAATGAAGGTGTTGGCGGTGCTGTAGATGGGCAGGCTGCCGAGGAGATCAGGGTGCAGCGGGTTAGTGGTGACGTGAAGCTTCTGGCTCAGGCATCTGCCCCCCTGCAAAAGCTCCTGAATCCGAAGGGGGGCATTGAGAAGAAACCAGCCAGTGGAAGCCAGCATGTGTTGAGCCATGGTGAAATTGAGCAGTTACGAAGCCTGGTTGCTGATGTTGAACGGCGCTTTCCTCTGCCACGAGACCTGAGTGGATTGCCGGTAGTGGCTGATATCGAATTCGGATTTCAACAGGGCAGGATGGCGCTGTTTCAGATTCGTCCTTTTGTTGAAAGCCGACGGGCACGAAGTAGCCAGACATTGGTTGATATGGATCGCGATGCGTCCGGGAAACACGCTGGCAGGGTTAGATTGGATCAGCCGCCGCTCGTGTCGGGGGCATTGTGAAGAAAACCTTTTTATTCTTTGCCGTTTCATTGCTTTCACTGCCATGCACGCTGTTTGCCTATCCTCTTGATGGAGCTCAGGAAACCGGCATAGAGCGTCTGGAGGGTTATCGGCTTGCCCAGCAAGGGCTGGTTCCAGGCAATCGACTGCACAGTGGGGCGCAGCTTAAGATGGAACAGGTGCAGCTAAGGCTTCAGGGGAAACTCGATAGCGGGTTACCGGCTGTTGACCCATGGCTCTCGAAGCAGGTGAAAAAGCTGCTCGGAGAGGATGCGGAGGGCTACAGCATTTCCCTCCTTGATATCACCGATCCAGATCGCCCCCTCTATGCGGAACACGATGCTAATATGCTACGGAACCCCGCCAGTGTCGGCAAATTGATCGTGCTACTTGCGGTGTTCCAGGCACTTGCAGACATCTATCCGCACGATGTGGAGGCTCGTCAGCGTGTATTGCGCGATAGTCAGATTACTGCCGATGAGTTCATCCATTCGGATCATCATAAGGTGCCGTTCTGGGTTCCGGAGCAGATGCGCCTGATCAAGCGGCCTGTATCAGTTGGGGATACCGGAAACTTCTGGACCTACCTGGACTGGAGTGTCTCTGCCAGCTCCAATGCAGCTACCAGTATGGTGATGAAACATCTGCTGCTTCTACGCCACTTTGGCCGACAATATCCGGTTGCCAGAAGTAAGGAGGATGCCTATTTCAAACAGCGTTCGAGAAAGCAGTTGGGCGATGACCTTTTGCAAGCCCTACTTGGTCCTGTTCTGCGCAATGGCATGGATACCGACCTGTTGCGGCAGGGAAGTTTTTTTTCCAAAGTGGGCAAGCGACATGTGGCCGGTACGACCAGTGTCTGCACAACTCAGGAGCTGATGAATTATCTGTTGCGTATGGAGCAGGGCCGGCTTGTCGATGCCTGGTCCAGCCTGCAGATCAAGAGGCTGTTATATATAACACAGTTCCGCATTCGCTACGCCTACTCACCTGCATTGAAGGATGCTGCGGTCTATTTCAAATCCGGATCGTTTTACAAGTGCAAGCCGGAAGAGGGGTATAAGTGCGGTGCATACAAAGGTAACAAGCTGAATCTGATGAATTCTGTCGCTGTTATCGAAGCACCAGCGGGAGCACCGAGACTCAATTATATTGTAACGATTACATCAAATGTTTTGAGGAAGAACTCCGCGGATGAGCAGCAGAGGCTAGCGACTCGGCTGCATCGGCTTTTGCAAAAACTGCATCCGGTTCATGCAGGGCAACAATGATCTCATCCATTTCATGGATAAGCTTTTTCATCCATTGCCCACCTTTCGGGTCTTTGGCCAGAGCAACGGCAATATAACGGCGGCCATCATGCTCGATCAGAGCGCTGTCTGCATGATAGGTGCGCCAGGTTCCTGATTTGCGGTACATCTGCAGATCACCGTGATGATTCTCTTCCAGCCCTTTGACAAATTTGTGGCTGATGCCCGGTTTGGAAAGAATGTTTTTCATCTCATGTGAATGCTTCGGAGAGACCAGCTGCCCTGTCTCCAGCAGGTAATAGTAGCGAGCTGCCTGCATTGCTGTTGCCCCGTGGGAGAGTTGATGAAGGGGGTCGCGGTTGAAGGCCCGACCACCGGCATACTCCTTGCCAACCCACAGACCACCATTGTGGTTTGGGTCATAGAGTTTGTATTTTGGGGATGCGAGAATCTTATTGATATAGTCGCCACCTACCTTCCTGATCATTTCAGTGGCAGCCGTATTGGATGAGTGGCGGATCATGCTGGTCATCGTTTTTCGTAAATCATCATCCAGTGTTAGCTTTCCTTCGGCAATGCGTTCAAAGGCGGCCAGAAGAATAGCAATCTTGGGTAGGCTGGCGGCATACATCATTTCGTCACCATTTACCTGTGCCATGCTTGGAGAAGAGGGGTCGGTAATGTCTATCAAGGTAACAGCAAGACGTTTGTCCCGGACTGCTCTGCTCAGGTGTAGGGATGCAATACGCTGCTCCAGCATCTGCTGCATTAGCGGATTGGCCTGTTCGCGAACAGTGGGGTGAGTTTTCTTCATCGTCGTGGTTTTATGGCCACGCGGCTGATGTGAAGAGTGATCGACGGCGACAGATTTGTGGGGGACCAGCGTAAAGAAAAGTAGGCCGGTCATTAAACGGAACCAGGATTTCATGGCCAAACGTGACTTGCGTGCCATATAAACGCTCCCGCCGAAACGCCAGTCTCAGCTGTACAAGCTACTAAAGTATAGGCCATAATCGTTTATCATGTCAAAGTATCACTATCGGCCACTGCTTCGCTGCGCCCTGTTGTTTACGAACTTTTTCCTGATCATTGCAGCACTTTACCACCTGAAGCCGGTCAGTCGTTCAATCTTTCTGGAGGCAGTGGGCAGTGAATATCTACCCTACGTCTGGATGGCTACGGCTCTGGTTCTTGGCCTTATTGTCTCTTTCTACTACCGCCTAGTTGCACGCTTTTCACGATTGCATGTGGTCATTAGCACTGTGCTTATTATTACAGTGTTGCTGGTTTTCTTTCGCCTACTGCTGATTCAACCTGCACAGATCACAGCTTTCGCATTCTTTATCTTTGTCGATATTCTCAGTGTGGTTCTGGTGGAGCAGTTCTGGAGCATTACCAACACCGTCTACTCGGAAGAAGAGGGGAAGCGCTGGTACGCTTATATTGCAACCGGCGGGCTTGTCGGGGGTGTTGCCGGAGGGTTGGCTACAGGTGCCTTCATCAGGCACACCAGTTTGCAGAGCGTTGATCTTTTACTGGTTGCTGCGGCCATTCTGCTGGGGCTCATCGCACTTACGCTGGTGATGTATCGTACCGGCCTCTACAGATCGGAGCGTGGAGAGGGGGATGAAAGGCGTGTCGAGGAAGGCAGTTGGCGTGCAATCCTTGCCCACCGATACCTTAAACTGATTGCAGTGATTGTGCTTCTGGCACAGGTGGTTGAGCCGTTGGTGGAGTATCAATTCATGACAGTCATTGAAGCGGCTATTTCCGGCCGGGAAGAGCGGACTGCCTATCTCGGCGATTTTTTTAGCCTGTTAGGGGTGGTTGCTATCGCCATCAATCTACTTCTCGTGCCGCTGGTACATCGATGGATGGGCGTGATTGCGGGTCTGACAGCGCAACCGCTTGCAGTAGCCATCAGTTCACTGTTCTACCTCTCTTCTTCTGGCCTTGCAGCCGGAGCCGCACTCAAGATTGCCGATCGCGGACTCTCTTATTCCATTAACCGTGCCTCAAAAGAGCTCCTCTATGCCTCTGTTAATCCACAGCTTATTTTTCAAGCCAAAGCCTGGATCGACATGTTTGGATACCGGTTATTCAGGATATTGGGCTCACTTCTGATTCTGATCTTAACGCAGTGGCTTCCCAGCTCGGACCTGAGTTGGCTGGTTCTGCTGGTTTGTGTGATCTGGGGCGTGGCACTGGTGATGTTACGCAGGGAACATGCAGAGAGAGTGTTGAAGAGGGACTGAAAACAGTCCGGCAGCTTCTCAAGCTTTCGATAAAATTATAGCAGTGGCTACATTAACCGTTTGTGGGTATCTGCAGCCGCGATCTGCGGTGCAGCAGCATCAGCTGATGCAAAGCCGGCATGTTTAAAAATAATGTCGTCCATTTCGTGGATCAAGCGAGCCATCCATTCGCCACCTTTCGGATCATTGGCCAGTGCAACTGCGATATAACGGCGTCCATTATGTTCGATCAGGGCACTGTCGGCATGGTAGTTGCGCCAGCTTCCTGATTTTCTGTACATCTCTACCTCAGGATAATCCGTCATCAGCCCTTTCACGAATTTATGATTGATGCCCGGCTTGGACATGATGGTTTTCATTTCCTGTGAAGAGTCGGGTGAAACGAGGCGGCCGGTTTCCAGCATATAATAGAACCTTGCGACTTGCAGAGCTGTTGCACCGTGGGAAAGATTGTGTAGCGGATCACGATGGAAGGCTTTGCTACCAGCATACTCCTTACCGACCCAGAGGCCGCCATTGTGTTGTTTGTCATAAAGACGGTATTTGGGAGATGACAGAACCTGATTGATATAATCCTTGCCCACTGCCCTAATCATGGTTGTGGCTGCCGCGTTGGAGGAGTGGCGGATCATATTTGTCATTGTCTGGCGCGTATCATCATTGAGCGCCATCTTGCCCTCGGCAATACGTTCGAAAGCTGCTAGCAGGATGGCAATTTTTGGCAGGCTGGCGGCATACATCATTTCATCGCCATTGATCTGCGCCATGACTGGTGCAGATGGATCAGTAACATCCACAAGTGTGACAGACAGGCGTTTTTGTCGGGTGGCTTTACTCAGGTGGAGCTGTTTGATGCGCTGTTCGAGCCTCTGCTGCAGATCAGGGCTGGCTTGCTGGCGAATCAGAGGGGTTGAGAGATCAGCAGCGGCGGCAGAGCAGGGCATCGCAATCATCAGGCTACAGCATAAACTGAGCAGAATTTTCGATGTCATTGCTTGCCTCCTTTAAACTTAAGCGCCTGCATAATATTTGTGCATTGTGATTTGGCAATAACTAATAGCACAGCAAGAATAGGGCCTTTTTCACAAAGTGTGCCTATTTGACGCACACTCTCACACGTCTCCAAACTTAAAGAAGTGATCGCGCTTACGATTTTGAAACCTTGCAGAGAGGCAAAGTTTAAACAGCTGTTCAGAGAATAGCTGTCCGAATTCCTAGTTTGATAGAAGCTAATTTAATAGGCGAATCTCTTTTTTTTAACTGCGCTGTAACTTCAAGAAGTGTTGTGTTCTGGCCAGCTGCTGTTTGAGGACAGGAACTGAATCCAGGGTTCTTCAGGTCGACGGTATTCGGCCAGTTGCAGCTCCAGAACACGCAGATCTGCATCGGAGATGTCGTTTGCGGCGCTCTCACGTTGGCTGATCCTTTCCCTAAGTATCGATTCATCGATATCGAGCCAGAAAAAGTGGAGTGGGGTGTGGCAGCTATCTGCCACTGCTTTGAGCTGGCTGCGGGAGTCAGGGTGGATGAAGGTGGCATCAAGGATTACTGAGAAGCCTGCACTGAGGGCTACCCTGGCGGCATCGAACACGGCTTTGTATGTGTTGGTATGCATCTCGCGGCCATACAGCTCCAGCTCAGGGTATGAAAGGGCGATGCGCTTGCGGGTAGCATCACTGCGGATAACCACTGCAGACTCGATACCACACCCCAGCAGGGCCAGATGACTTTTTCCACTGCCGGAGAGTCCGCCAATAGCAAACAGACAGTTGCTGCGTTTTTTGCTGTAGCTGAGAGCCAGGTCAAAATACTTGCCCGCTTCTAAAAGCTGTAGCTCGCACTCTTTCCCTTCCAGTTCATCGGCCAGAAGACAGGCCACCTTGCCACGTACCGATGCACGGTAGAAGAGGTAAAGTGGCAGAAGTCTCAAGCCATTGTAGTCACCCGAAAACTCAAGGTAGCGAGAGAGAAAACGCATGCCGAGTTCAGGCCGGAGGTGCGCATCACAATCCATGATCAGAAAAGCGACATCGTTCATCGTATCGATGGTGCTGAAGTCGTCATTGAATTCGATGCAGTCAAAGAGGTGCGGGTGGCCATCAATCAGGGTGATGTTCTTCAGGTGCAGGTCGCCGTGACAGTGGCGAATGTGTCCCATCTGCTGCCGCTCTTCAAGAAGTGGGCGCAGTCGCGGAAGTTCGGCTGCTGCAAACTCAGACAGGGCTATAATTGTTTGTCGGTTCAAGCCGCTGCTCGCATGCTTTGATGCAACCTCAAGGTTGGTCTCGATATGGCCCTTCAGGAGAGAGATATGGTTGATCTCCCGGTTGGGTTCTGAACTTTTATGGAATCTGGCACAATCGGCAGCCAGGCTATCCATCCATGAGTCATCGAAATTGCAGGCTTTCAGTCTGCGATCGAGAAGGTTGGACTGTGAAAAGCGGTGCATTTTAAGACAGTAATCAACGATATTACCACTGCCGCCAAGGGCGAAGGTTGTGCCACTTGCACACACAGGAAGAACCCCCAGATAGATCTCTGGCGAAGTTCTCTGGTTGAGTTCCAGTTCGCGTTCGCAGAAGTGTTTTCGCTTGGCAAGCGTGGTGAAGTCGAGAAAACCGAAATCAACCGGCTTTTTGAGTTTGTAAGCGTAATCGCCAGCCAGAAATACCCATGAGATATGGGTCTGGATCATCTCTATCCTTTCTGCCGGGTGCGGGTAGGTCTCAGGGTCGAAAAAGGATCGGATATGTGCAGGAAGTGATGCCATGCTTAACAGTGCTCTTCAAAGAAAACAGGCCCCGGTATTAACCGGAGCCTGAAAACTTGCCAGCAGCAATGGTTCAACCGTTCTGGATGAACATGCCACGATTGATGTCGCCGATGCTGATCATGCCGACCAGTTCGCCGTCATCGACTACAGGAATACGGCGCAGGTTCTTCAATCCCATAAAGGACGCTGCTTTCAGAACCGGGGTGTCTGAGGCGACGGTCATCGGATCAGGCGTCATTACATCCCTGATTTTCATGCACATTACACGTTTGTAGTTTTCTTCCATGTCTTCGAAGTCGCGTCCGGTTTTCGCATCGTGGATATATTCACCGAAATTCGGATAGAGCGGCAACATTGTGTCGCGGATAGTGACAATGCCGATCAGTTTGTTCGCATCATCGACAACAGGCAATGAGCCACAGCGGCGCATTACCATTTTACGCGTTGCATCATGCAGTGTGTCGTCTGCCTGGCATGTCAGGCATCCATGTGACATTACATCTGAAACTTTCATGATTCCCCCTAAACAAATCAAAACTTAGATAATGCGAGTGCATTACAGTGCCGAGCATAGACCTAATTATATTTTTGTGCACCCGCTTTATCTGTCAGGAATCTGTTGACAGGCCAATGTGAATCGTTATCGTTCCGCGCCCATATCAATGGCAGTTGAGAGGCTGCAAGGAGCAAGAAAACGTGGCAAACCATGCATCAGCACTCAAACGTGCACGTCAGGATCAGAAAAAACGTCTGCAGAACCGCACGCAGAAATCTACTATGCGCACTGTTATCAAACAGGTGTTGGCCGCTGTAGAAGCCGGTGACAAAGAGACTGCATCAGCAGCGCTGCGTCAGGCTACCTCACTACTCGATCGTGCCGGTCGTAAGAATCAGATTCACGCAAGCCAGGCTTCCCGTCGCGTTTCACGTTTGAATGCACGTGTAAAGTCGATCGCCTGATTTAATTTTCCGATTTTTAAAAGCCCGTCTGACTTTGGTCCGGCGGGCTTTTTTTTGTGCTTAAATATGTAGGATGCGAGTGATTGGAATCCGGTCTGGAGGGGGAGTGATGAATATCCTGATTATCGGCGCATCGCGTGGTATCGGTTTGGAGCTGGTCAAGCAGGCAATTGATGCAGGTCACCATGTTACAGCACTCATGCGCGACAAGTCCGTTTTTGATGGCCATCCGCACAAAAGACTTAAAGTTCGTCAGGGTGATATCATGAACCGAAATATCGTGGAGGGGGCATGCGTCGGTCAGGATGCGGTCTGCATTACGGTTGGCATGGTCCCGACAAGCAAGCCGATCAAGCTCTTCTCTGATGGGACCAGAAACGTTCTGGGCGGCATGGAGAAAGCTGGTGTCAAACGACTACTGGCCGTCACAGGTATCGGGGCAGGGGACAGTGAAGGTCACGGCGGCTTCTTTTACGACAAAGTGACCAGACCTGTACTGCTTAAATATGTTTACGACGATAAAAATCGTCAGGAGGAGCTGATAAGATTGAGCGACCGTGACTGGACTATTATACGGCCAGCGCTTCTGACCCGAACAGTCTCTACAGGAAAATACCGGGTATTAACTGACCTGACGGGTATTAAAGCGGGCAAGATTTCCCGTGCCGATGTCGCTCACTTTATGCTGGCTGAGCTTGAAGATCCGCAATATATCCATCAGACACCATTGCTGACCTACTAGCCTTTGACGACGTAGGTGATGGTTGGTATTCGCTATTGAAGTGGTATCATGTCCCGTGAATGAAAAGACGATAAGGGAAGAAGGAAATGAGTGAAGCAAAGAAGAAGAGTGAAGTGAAGAAAATGTCCAATGCCGAATATGAAAAGGCGCTGGCTGATATCTATGTCAAGCTGGTGAAGTGGCAGTACTGGATCAAAGAGAAGGGGTTGCGCGTTATCATCATCTTTGAGGGGCGCGATGCGGCCGGTAAGGGTGGTACGATCAAGCGCCTGCTTGAGCCTTTGAATCCACGTGGCTGTAATGTGGTGGCACTTCCGGCCCCCTCTGACCGTGAAAAAACACAGTGGTATTTTCAGCGTTATGTACAGCATTTCCCTGCTGCCGGCGAAATAGCGGTTTTTGACCGTAGTTGGTACAACCGTGCCGGTGTAGAGCGTGTTATGGATTTTTGCACGGATTCCGAATACCGGGAATTCATGCGCACCTGCCCGGAGTTTGAGCGCATGATTGTTCGCTCGGGTATTGTACTGCTGAAATACTGGTTTTCGGTCAGCGATGAGGAGCAGGAGCGCCGTTTCCAGAGGCGGGCAACTCATGCCACCAAACACTGGAAGCTTAGTCCGATGGATCTAGAGTCACGCAACCGCTGGGTGGAGTACTCCAAGGCCAAGGATGAGATGTTTTTCTATACCGATATTCCCGAAGCACCGTGGTCTGTGGTGGATGCCGATGTTAAGAAGCGCGCTCGCCTGAACTGCTTAACCCATATTCTGGATTCGATTCCTTATAAGGATATTATGCCGGCACCGGTGGCACTGCCGCCGCGCAAACAGCAGGGTGACTACAAGCGCCCGGCTATCGATTCACAGACATTTGTTCCAGAGAAGTTTTAACGCCTGACTGATAAAGGGGGCTGTATACCGGCTTGTGTGATCGATGCCGATATCAGCCCCTGGTTTGTCTTTACAGCGTTGCTTTGTGCCGCTGTCAGATTCAATCAATCCTCTTTTTGACCGCGAACAATATCGGGATTGGCTGCACGGAAGCCAAAGAAGAGGCCGATTACTACGAGCGGAATGGTAACTGCCCAGCGCACGTTTGAATTCACTTCAGCCCTGTACTCGAACAGCAACAGAGCTATGAACAGGCAGGTTCCGAAAATTATAATATCCATGACACGGGTGTTTTTTTCCATATCTAAGTCTCCAGAGAAGTGTATGTGCGCTATGTTAGCGGCCTCTGTTGTTAATGAACACCCGGCCAAAGGCGGGGCATAATCAACGACGAAGGTTGTAACAAGCACGCTGTTATTGTGAATTAAGGTTTTATTCATCTCTTATGATCATTATGCTGCGTGCGCATCGCAGCGAACGCCGAAAACATGGAGATCTGTTTGTCCGAGAATATCCGCGAGATACCTTACAACTACACCTCATATTCAGACCGGGAAATTGTTATTCGCTTTTTGGGCGAAGATGCTTGGGATGATATGAATGTACTGCGCACCCAGCGTCGTACCGGTCGTTCAGCGCGTATGCTGTTTGAGATTCTCGGTGATCTTTGGGTGGTTGAGCGCAATGTATTTCTCCGCAATGACCTGCTTCATAACCAGAAGCGACGCCAGCAGATGTTTCGCCGTCACTACGATCGCCTGGCCCGTATTACCGAAGGCGCATCGGATAACCCGCGCGCCCAGAAAATGGCAGCCTGTACCAGCCGTATGCTGGAAGATTTTTATGGCTGGTTTGATAACGAACCGGCCCGTCGTAAAAAGGCACGCAAGGCATTTGCAAAGCATACGCATCCCAACAATGTCCATTTTGATGCCTATACACTGGCCCATCATGCGACCGATGCGACCGACTGGCGCCATCATGCACCATTCTGTGTTGTAACCCCGAATTCCGCTGAGGAGCTGCCGGGGCTGATTCGCGCCACTGCCGAGCTTGAACTGGTCGTGATTCCGCGTGGTGGCGGCACCGGTCTGTGTGGCGGTTCTGTACCGCTTTCCAATAATGCCGTGATCATCAACGTTGAAAAACTGGATCAGATCAGCCCGATTTCAACAGCAGATATCGGCAATAAAGGCGAGGTTGCCACGATTACTGCCGGCGCAGGTGCTGTGACGGGCAAGGTGATGGAGGCCAGTCAGCCACATGTGTTTGCGACCGATCCAACCAGCCTGTGGGCCTGCACCATTGGAGGCAATGTCGCATCCAATGCCGGTGGTAAACATGCAGTGATCTGGGGTACCTGTGTCGACAACCTGCTTAGCTGGAAAATGGTAACACCTCAGGGTAACTGGCTTGAGGTTGAACGCATCAATCACAACATGGGCAAGGTGCACGACGAGGCGAGTGTGGAGTTCCGTCTCACCCATACCGATTCGATCTCCGGCCATAAAATCAGTGAAGAGAAGCTGGTTATTGCAGGCAACATGTTCCGTAAAGAGGGATTGGGTAAGGATGTGACCCGCAAGGCGATGGGGGGGCTTCCAGGTGTGCAGAAAGAGGGCACCGATGGATTTGTCGTGGAAGCGACCTTTGTGCTGCACCGTGCTTTTGATGTGACCCGTACTGTATGCTGCGAATTTTTTGGCCAGGAACTCTCTGATGCCACCAAGGCGATGGTGAAGATCAAGCATCATGTCGATGCGCTGGAAGGTGCACATCTTGAGGGGCTGGAGCATTTTGACGAGAAATATGTCAAAGCGATCGAATATATCTCCAAATCACCCCGTCGTGAGGCGCCACGCGTCGTACTGTTGATCGATGTTTCAGGCGATGATGAGCATGCGGTAGGCAAGGCCTGTGCAGATATCTGTCGCATTACCTCCCATGGTAATGGCGAAGGATTTGTGGCCACCTCCGAGGCCGATCGCAAACGTTTCTGGGGTGATCGTGGCCGCATGGCTGCCATTGCCAAGCATACCCGCGCCTTCAAAATGAATGAGGATGTGGTGATACCGCTGGATCGACTGTCGGAGTACAACGATTACGTTGAACATCTGAATATCGATAACTCTATTCTCAACAAGAAGGATGCGATTGAGGCGATCTCAGCCTATCTCGCTGATGCGCGCACGCGTATCAGTGGAAATCGTTTGGAAACCAGCGACCTTAACCTTGAAGACGATCCCTACCTGACTGAAAAACTTGATCACTGCATCACGCTGCTCTCGGAGACCCGGGAGAAGTGGTGCCGCCTGCTCAAAGGCATGGATGAGCCAGCCTGGGAAGTTGCTCATTTCCTTGAGGGTATTAAGTACAAACGTTCTGAACCGCTGTTCAGGGTGATTCAGCGCTCCGCATTGCGTATCTCCTATCGCGAGGAGGTGGAGAAGCCGCTGTGTGATATGTTGCGTGGCCATGACCTTCTGATTGAGGGTGTGAAAAAGGCGCACAAAAAGGCGCTTTCCAGCCGTATTGTCGTAGCAACCCATATGCATGCCGGTGATGGCAATGTTCACACCAATATTCCGGTCAACTCGAACGACTACTCCATGATGAAAAAGGCACACCGGGTGGTTGAGAAGGTGATGGCCAAGGCGGTGGAGCTAGGCGGTGTAATCTCCGGTGAACATGGTATCGGTATCACTAAGCTGGAGTACATGGACAAGGGGCTGTTGCAGGAGACTGCCGACTATCTGAAACGTGTGGATCCCGATCACCTGTTCAATCGTGGCAAGCTGATGCCGGATACCGACCTGAGCCTGAGCTACACCCCGAGTTTCAATTTGCTAGAAATGGAGTCGATGATACTGGAGGCGGCTGACCTCTCCGATCTCTCCGAAGCGATTTCACCATGCCTGCGCTGCGGCAAGTGCAAACCGGTATGTAATACCCACTTTCCGCGTGCAAATATGCTCTATAGCCCGCGCAACAAGATCCAGGCTTCCGGTGCGATGATCGAGGCGTTTCTGTATGAGTCACAGACCGGTTCAGGTATCTCCTTTGAGCAGTTCGAAGGCATGCAGGATATCGCTGATCACTGCACCATCTGCCACAAGTGTGAAAGCCCATGCCCTGTGAATATCGATTTCGGTGAAGTGACTGAAAAGATGCGCGCACTGCTCAAGGATAAGGGACAGGCACGCTTTAACCTTGGTTCGAAATTGTCGCTGCTGTTCCTGACGCTGCAGAATCCCAATGCTGTCCGTTTTATGCGTGAGGCTGTGATTCGCTGGGGTTATGCCGGTCACCGTATGCTTAACCGCCTGGGTAAAATGGGGGGGCTGGTGAAGGCGGAGCCTGCTGCCAGTCGCAATCTCGAAGGTGTGCAGGCACAGGTGATTAATTTCATTGAGCGCCCGCTGCCTGCCTTGAAGGCGGGAACGGCGCGCCAGAAGCTGGGTATTGAGTCCAGTGATAAGAACATGATTCCTGTGTTGCGCGATCCTAACAAGTCCAATGGCCGCGCAGTCTTCTATTTCCCCGGCTGTGGTTCAGAGCGCCTCTTTTCAGAGGTGGGGCTTGCGACACAGGCGATGCTGTTTGATCTTGGCGTGAATGTGGTGCTGCCACCCTCCTATCTCTGCTGTGGCTATCCATCCACTGCCAGTGGTGATCATGAGCGGGGTGATCAAATCTCCTATGATAACAGGGTACTGTTTCACCGTATCAGGAATGCACTTTCCTATCTCGATTTTGAGGCGGTGATTGTTTCCTGCGGTACCTGCTACGATCAGTTGACCAAGTATGAGCTGGAGCAGGTTTTCCCTGATGCGCCACTGATTGATATCCATGAATACCTGATGGAGCAGGGCGTGAAAAGCGAATCTGTTACTGGTGCGGAATACATGTATCACGTGCCGTGCCACTCCCCACTCAAGCGGCACGGAACCAAGGCGGCTATCGAAATGCTGTTGGGAGAGGATGCTGTGAAGTCTGAAGATTGCTGTGGTGAGGCGGGTACACTGGCTGTCGCACAGCCTGCTATTGCCGGCAAGATTCGCATGCGCAAGGAAGAGCAGATGCAGCTTGCCAAGGCACAGCTGCCCGGTGAAGGCGAACAGAAGATTCTTACATCATGTCCATCATGCCTGCAGGGGCTCTCTCGCCTGGAAGGGGTGACCGGGGTGGAAGCCGATTACATCGTTGTGGAGCTGGTCAAACATCTGCACGGCGAGGAGTGGCAGAAAGAGTTCATTCAGAAGGTCAAAAATGGTGGCATCGAAAGGGTGTTGATGTAATCATGACAGTAGCAAGGCTGTTGCTGATTGCATGCCTGTTTTCATTGGCAGCCTGCGCCAGCGGCCCACCGAAGAATGTCGACAACGCCTGTGCAATCTTCAAAGAGAAGGATGACTGGTACGAACACGCTTACGACTCATTCAAGAAATGGGGCGTGCCGGTGCATGTGCAGATGGCGATCATGTGGCAGGAGTCGCGTTTTCGTGCCGAAGCCAAAGCCCCCAAGGACTATCTTCTCGGCTTCATTCCCTTCGGTCGTAAGTCCGATGCCTACGGTTATGCGCAGGTAAAAACCGCCACCTGGGACTGGTACATTGATCAGGCTGGCAGCTGGGGTGCGGACCGTGATGATTTCGAGGATGCCACCGACTTTATCGGCTGGTACGGTAACTACAGTTACAAGACACTCGGTATCTCCAAATGGGATGCCTACAACCAGTATCTCGCCTATCACGAAGGTCATGGCGGCTGGAAGCGTAAAACCTACAACAAAAAACCGTGGCTGATTGGCGTGGCCAAAAAGGTGAAGCGTAAAGCGGCGATCTACAGTGCACAGATGAAACAGTGCGCGGGAGATCTGGATGATGGCAGCTGGTTCTGATTCGGGTCATCCATGACCCTCACAAATCTGACTTAAGCCGTGATAGCCTTGAAAAACGCTGTATTTAACGAGATATCTTGCTTGCGAAAATAGATGCCCACTGATGATTCTTGGCTTTCTGATTCAGCTATCGAATTCCATGCTACTGTTCCAAAAACTTCGATATTGGATGTGCCATGAATGTACCGAAGGCCGACCTCAAGGCCGTTGTTCACATGACCATCAACCAGAAGGGCCATACCAAATGGTGAGATATTCTGCACCTCCAGAATAGAGGTGGGATGTCCATCAATAGTCAGGGAAAGTTCCCCTTTCGGCTGCAGTTCAGAGCTATGTCTGAGGCAATTGCGGCGTTCTTTCTCCAAGGCAGACCTCCTATGCGATACCTGAGATGCATGTTTTATCTGTGTACGTATCTCTTGCCGATCCTTTAGTTACAGACTATCCAATCTTCAGATATGGATCAGTGAGTCTTTTGAAGAGGGCCACATTCAAGGCTGTTTTATCCTTATGAAAGTAAACGCCTATCCTGAAGCCTCCTCCCTCTTCTTTACTGTTCTCCGCCTCACTCCAGGCCACTGTCCCAAAGGTCTTGACCTCATCGTCACCATAGCGATAGCGAAGCGTCACCTTGCTCCCGGTGGTGATGGGTTCACCAATGGAGAGGCCGGTTCCAAACGGTGAAATATTCACCAACTTCCAGACCTCAAATATTTGCTCGCCAAATAAAAGGGTAAGCTCACCTTTCGGCTGTAGATCAAGGTTAAAACAGTACCTGTCAGCACTCCGTCGCTCACTATTCAAAACAGATCTCCCATCAATGACCGAAACACCAACGCATTTTTTCATATAACTACAGTAAACAGAAACATGCATATGCATTCCAAGAGCATAATCTACTTGGAACCTTTATCGATTATGTGACGGGGCTTTCATATTTTAATTAATATTGAGTGTACGCGATTGGCTGGAACCGCTCATTTTAAGAATTGAAATTAGCGGCTGAAAACCTTCTGCAGGATTTCGGTGGTACGCTTGGCTGGGTTTTTGCGGATCGCAGCCTCCTCTACAGCCATGTAGTGAAAGATACCCTGTAGTCCTAAGTCGAGCACATGCTGGGTGAGGTTGGCCTTTACATCCGGTACGAATGGCATGGTGGCGTATTCCCCCATAACAGAGTCGTAGGCCTGTACTGCGCCAGCCTCATTCAACGCCTGCTGCACGATGGGGCGCATCTCATCCGACAGTGGGCTGCTCATCTTGCCTTTGAAATATTGCGTGGCGGCATCGTTGGGACCGTTAAGGATGTTTTTAGCATCGGTGATGGTCATCGCCTTGATCGAGTCGCCGAAGATGCGCTTGGCTTTGGGGGTGGCGAGCTCTGCCGCCCGGTTCAGCTTTAATTCCAGATCTTCCATCATATAACCCATGCCGACTGCGTTGAGGGCTGACTTCACGGTTTGCATGTTCTCAGGCAGTGGGATATGAATCTTCGGATCACCATTAAAACCGTCGGTTCTGCTCAGTTGCCCGACCACCTGTTCGGAGCCGACACGCAGCGCGTCCTTAAGCCCTGCAACCATATCCGTGTTGGTCAGTGGGTTTGCTATCGCCGTTGTAGCGTCGCTGTCTTGAGTACTATTGTTGACCTCACCCAGAATGCCGCCGAGCTGATCCATCCAGCCGGCAGTGGCTGTTGTGGCGAACAGTAGTGTCGTGGCAAACAGGCCGGATTGAAGCATACGAAGTGGTGTCATGAAGTCCTCCTGATAGGAAGGTTTAAGCGTAGCGGATCAGTCAGTGCGCAGCCATAGCCACAGAAGCAGTGCGAGTAGCAGCCAGAGCAGAACCACGACGGCTGCAGCGGTTCTGTTTTTCGGCATGGTGAATGGATCTTTGAGCGCCTTCTCCCGGCAGGCCTGCCAGACGGGATCTGGGATCAGGTGAATGGCAAGCCAGATGCCTGTAGGAACGATCAGCAGGTCATCGAGGTAACCGATGACGGGAATGAAATCGGGAATCAGGTCGATGGGACTGAGCGCATAGGCGACAACGGCTACAGCAATAGCAGCGGCAAGCCACGGTGTCTCGGGATGCTTGGCTGCAAGGTAGAGGGCCTGCAGGTTGGTTTTCAGCGTGGCTGCCCACTGCCGAAGGCGATCTTTGACGTTACTCACCGCCATCTTCAATAATGGTGCAGACAATGGAGCGGGAGGAGCGCGGTCCATCGAACTCACAGAAGAAGATATTCTGCCAGCGGGAGAGGCCGAGCAAACCGTCAATCAGAGGGATGGTTTCCGATGGACCGACGAGCCCGGATTTCAGGTGCGAATCGCCATTGCCATCCTGCTTGTCGTGTTGCCATACTCCCTTTGGGATAAGCCTCTGCAGCAGGTGGACCACATCGGTTTGCACACTCTGATCCCAGTTCTCCTGAATCATGATGGCGCATGTTGCCCCCTGTGCATAGACGCTAACAATGCCGTTGCGGATGCCGGACTCATGCACGATGCGATTAATCTCATGGGTGATATCAACCAGCTCTTCACGGCTGCCGGTGGAAATTTGAATCGTCTGACGCATGGCGATGAGCTTACGGGGCAACAATCAGCAAGGCAAAGTAGGGGACGATGCTGAATACGAAGATGCAGACTTTGTAGAAAGCCATGCCTGTATAGTGTATCGCATCGAAACGCTCATCCGAGAGTTTGAACCAGCGGGTATGCATGGAGTAGATGAAGCTGCGGGCGAAGATGAAGAAGGCAACCCACCAGAGCAGCAACCCCATATGGATAACTGCGGACCAGAAAAGGAGATCACGAAGCATTTCAACTGTCATGGGAGCACCTCCGTTGTGAACAACCTTCTTTATTATTATAGTCTATCATTCTATGTCTGTTTTATTCTCTCCAGTAACTGCCCGGACGGGCCTGCTATCATGACAGTGTTGTCCCTGTTTCCGACCGGAGGGGAGGAGCGACCCCTTGAAGGCCTCTATCTCGGACTGAATCTGCATCGACAGGCTGAGGACGGTGACCTGCTGATCTACTCGAACTACATCAGTAGTTTAGACGGACGCATCTCACTGACCCTTGATCATTCGGGTGAGTCCCAGGTGCCAGAAGCTATTATCAACGGGCGCGACTGGCGGCTCTATCAGGAGTTGGCGGCACAAAGTGATGTGATGATCACCTCGGCTCGCTACTTCAGGCAGCTTGCTAAAGGCCAGGCTCAGGATCTGTTGCCGGTGGGGCAGGAGCCGGCATATGCAGACCTGAACGGCTGGCGAGAGTCAGAGGGGCTTAAGGCGCAGCCCGATGTGGTTATCATCTCCAACAGTCTCGATATTCCTGTGGGCTCACTAGCAGTGCTCAAGGGGCGGCGAATCCTTATTTTCACTGGAAAACATGCTGAGGCTTCGAAGGTGGACCGGCTTGAGGCTGCCGGGGCTGAACTGTTTGTGATGGATGGCCCCGAGGTATCCGGCGCGGCACTGAAAGCAGTTTTGATCGCTTTGGGCTACCGCAGCGCCTACATGATAGCCGGCCCCCTGGTGCATCGCACCCTGATTGCCGACCGGGTACTTAACCTTCTGTTTCTCACAACCCGTTTAAGGTTGATTGGCGGCGCAGGTTTTGACACCATTCTTGGTGGGGATATCGGGGGGGCTGTGGAGATGCATCTGCGCTCACTCTATCTGGATCGGAATGCCTCAAATGCACAGTTTTTTGCGCAGTATGCATTGCAACAGGGGTAACAGAGGTTCATATTGCCAAAACCGGGCCATGGAAGGCCCGTTCAGCCTGTCGACTGGCAGGCCTGGCTTGGAGGGTTGATGCTGCAACGGATAGGCTTTAGTGGGTTGGGGATTCTTATGGCGGTGCTGTTCTGGCCCGCTGAGGCACTGCTCCATGTTTTTCTGTTCGGCGATGAAAGTTTTCTCGATAACCTGCTTAGTGCTGATCCGGATGAAATATGGATGAGGGTTCTGATTTCCGCAGTACTGATCGGGTTCGGTTTCTTTGCACAGCGCGGTTTTGTTCAGGAGCATCGACTGCGGGAGGAGTTGCAGAAAAAGGGTGAGCGCCTGCAGGAGATTATCGATCGCAGTTACGATGCCTATGTCAGTGCAGATGCAAACGGAACCATTATTGAGTGGAACCGCAGTGCCGAAATCCTGTTCGGCTGGCCAAGACACAAGGTCATTGGTGAGCCGCTCGACACGATCGTTCCTGAACGGCTGCGCGAGGATCATCACCGTGGATTTCAGCACTACAAAGCTACCAATATTGGCCCAATCCTTTACAAACCAATGCGGACTATGGGGCTGCATCGCGACGGTTTTGAGTTCGCTATCGAGATGGTGATTACCCCGCTCAATACGGAGGGTGCACTGGAGTTTTTCGCATTCATCCGCGAACAGAGTGACTGATTCCTCCATAGCCTCGTTGTTTTATTCTTCTCAGGAGCATGCAGATGTGTGATCTCTACGGCATACCCAATTGCGACACCATGAAAAAGGCACGCCGGTGGCTGGATGCACATGCTGTGGCCTACAGGTTTCATGATTATAAAAAAGAGGGTATTGATGCCGAGCTGCTTGCAGTGTGGGTTGAAATGGTTGGCTGGGAGGTGCTGCTCAACAGGCGAGGCCTGACCTGGAGAAAATTGCCGGATGAGGATAAGTTGGATATTGATCAAGCGCGAGCCATCGAACTGATGACAGTTAACCCCTCAATGATCAAACGCCCGGTTCTGATGACAGGCGGGCGCGTCGAGGTGGGTTTCTCTGAGCAGGCTTACGCCGAACTGTTCGCTTGAGTCAGCATCAGAAGGTCACTATTCCGGGGCCTGCAGGGGGACTGCAGGGACTCTATCATGCCGGTGAGGAAGAGAAGCCTGCGGTGGTAATCTGCCATCCGCATCCGCAATTCGGCGGCACGATGCGCAACAAGGTGGTCTACTGGATGGGGCGTGCTTTTGAGGAGAAGGGATGCTCTGTGCTGCGTTTCAACTATCGCGGTGTGGACGAATCTGAAGGGCAGTGGGATGAGGGCAGGGGTGAGGCCGATGATGCAAGGGCGGTGCTGGAGTGGATGCACCAGATGCACCCATATGATCCGCTATGGCTGGCCGGGTTCTCGTTCGGTTGTTATGCAGGGCTGCAGGCAGCCAGAACGGATAGCCGGGTATCACACATGTTTGCCGTGGCCCCAGCTGTGAACCTCTGGCCCTTTGCATTCATGCGCGGCGAAACAAGGCCGATAACGGTTATCTCCGGAACCGAGGACGAGATTGTTCCATTTACCAGGGTACGATCCAGCGTGAAAGAGAAGCCGCATATCCATTTCCATGCCATTGAAGGGGCAGGCCACTTCTTTCCCAATCACATGGAGCAGATGGCCAGCGCGTTGCTGAAGGATGTTTTTGGCAGCCAGTAGTTCGCGGCTTATTTTACGTTTTTGATTAATGTGCCGGGCGCAGGCTTTTCATCGATGCCCATGCCATTAAGCGCAGCCAGCCTGTTGGCGGTAAATCGGCCAAGAATATTGTTTCTTTGCGCAGCCAGTTTTTGCCATGAGTCTCCTGCCTGCCATTTGTACAGCGTGATGCGCGGAATATCACCGTCCCGGACTTTGTCATAGCTACGGAAGCTGTTGGCAATCTGGCTGAACTGGCTGACATATTTGTTGAACTGATCACGATGGCTCCACATGGTGAGCATGTAAGCCTTTCTACCATCAAGAAAGACATGGGCGTCGATCATGGCTTCACTGACATTGGGGGCAGACTGCCTGACCTGACCATGCGCATAAGGCATGCCACTGCGCACACCACTCTCCAGCTTGAGAATGTGCCTGTCGGTAAACATCTTTTTAACAACTTCTTCGGCACTCATCCGTTTCTGCATTTCGTTCATGGTGAGCATAAAATAGACCTTCTGCTGTCTGACGCGTGCCGTCAGTGCCTGCGGTGAGTTGGTAATCACCCACTCTTTCGGAAAGGCAAGCTGAATGCCCAGCTCAGGATGCAGGAACCGGCGACCGACAACGGCGCCCTGTTCAGCACTGTCACCATAAGCATAGCCATCAATTGCTGCCAGTAAGGCTTCCCTGTTGACCATGCCTGAGCGTCTCTGGAGTGCTGTAGCCTTGGCAATAGCTTCTTCGATTCGCTTGGATGTTTCCGGGTGAGAGGCGAAAGCACCGTGGTATTTCTCGACCTTCTCACCGGCGTCTATCCTCTCTTTCGTGTCAATATCATCCAGTCGCTTCAATGTTTTCAGAATGCCGATGGTTGCGCTGGGGTCATAGCCAGCCTGTGTCAGATAGCGGATGGAGAGCTCATCTGATTGCAGTTCCGCATCGCGACCGTAACCCTTCAAAATAGCTGTGGCCATGACATCGCCGAGCATGCCTGCAGCCTGTGGGATGGGTATAAAGATCGAGGTGATAGCCATGCCTGTCTGATAGGCGCGGGCCTTGGATATCTGCTGTACGGAATGGCGTGCTGTGACGTGGCCCGCCTCGTGGCCGAGTACAGCGGCCAGCTCCGCTTCATTGTTCATGTGGTTGACCAGGCCACGATGTATACAGATATAACCGCCGGGCAGAGCGAATGCATTGATGGTGTCGTCATCAACGACATAGAAACGGAAAAAGAGATCCTTGCGATCGGCCGTGGCTGCAACCCTCTGTCCGACTGAGTCGACATAGCGTGCCAGTGGATCATCCTCGGGCAGCAGGACGATGCTCTTGCTCATCTCGGCAAACACCTGTTTGCCGATCGCCAGCTCCTCCTCCTCCGAGATCATGACGAAATCCTGCTTGCCTGTGGCAGGGTTTGTGGCGCAGCCGGAGAGCAGGATTATTAGAGAAATCAGAACTATATAAGGAAATTTCACGCATGAACCTCCGGTTTCGAGAAAGCCTGTAAAGAGCAGGACAGGCGCCAGTTTATTCCAGATCGTATGGCGAGTGCAATGCGAGAAAAAGCCCTCCCTTTGTGGATGTCCTGATTCGGCCGCGCACAACCACGCTTTGACCATGCTGAGGAAGTTGCGATGCATGGAACCACTTCCGGGCGCTGCGCGGGATGGTCACGGTCAGTTTTCCCAGCTGGAATCGCCATGGCCCATCTGCCTTGATCTCTCCACGAACCAGCCGGAACTGGCCGATATGCCGGGCTGTGACACTGCCGGCTTCCAGTACCCGGAAGGGTTCGGCATTCCAGATGCCGCGTCTGGCCATGCGGGCTTCTGCCTCGGCTATTAAAAGCCTGTTTGCCCACTGGAAGTTCGGGGCAAAGGTGTAAGCCAGTGCCAGCCCCTCTTGTACCAGCTGCTCATTGATCCAGCTGCCATCCCTTAAATAGAGCTGTGCGAGGGTGCGTCCGTAATCATCTTTGTTGTCCCGGTCCAGCTGCAGGCGGATCATTTTTCCCGCTATCAGTTGTTCAAGCCTTCTTTTTGCTTCTGTACCAAAGGGTTGTCCCGGCTCTTTGTCATGCGCCACCTCCGGCGTGTTGATGCCGAGCAGGCGCACCTTTTCACCTGCAGTGGTGCGGAAGGTGTCACCGTCAAATACCTTGCCTGCATGTACCCAGCGGGAGTGACCAACAACGGATAGGGTTCCAGCCTGCGCCCCGCTGACTGTAAGCAGCAGCAGGGCGGCTAGTGCGAGATTAACCGTTTTTCGTGACAAGGGTACCGACGAGCTCCGAATAGGAGCTCAGTTCATGGCGCTTGAGGTAATCGGAGAGGCCATCGAGAAGTTTGCCGCACATCAGTGGATCATAGAACAGCCCTGTACCGATACCGATGGCATCGGAGCCGACAACGGCAAATTCAATGGCATCTTTGGCATTGGTGATACCGCCCTGGCCGAGAATCGGAACATTGTGTCTGGCTGCAATGGCCCGCGTCTGGTGAATCTTCCACAGTGCCACCGGTTTGATACATGGCCCTGAAAGACCCCCTGATATGTTATCGATGATTGGTGTGCGACGTTCGATATCAACAGCCATGCCGACCAGTGTATTGATCACAGAGAGGCCATCACTGCCCGCCTCGATAACCAGTCGTGCTGTTTCAGCAATATCCGCGCTGTTGGGGGATAGCTTTGTAATCAGCGGCTTTTTCGTCATTGGGCGCATCGCCTCAACTACGCGGGCCGCCATGCGGGGATCGTTGCCGAAATGAACGCCTCCAGCCTTCACATTGGGGCAGGAGATATTGATCTCGATTGCCGTGACCGGAGAGTCATCAAAGATGCGAGCCACCTCGGCATACTCCTCAGGGGAGGTGCCGTTGGCGTTGGCCCAGAACTGGGTCTCATCATGCGGAAGGTCAGGCAGGATGTTCTCCACCACGTAGCGGGCACCCGGGTTCTGCAGGCCGATTGCATTGAGCATCCCGGAAGGTGTTTCATAAACGCGGTGCGGGTTGTTGCCCATGCGTGGCTCAACCGTTGTACCCTTGAGGATGACAGCACCGATGTTGCGGTTGTCCCACCCCTCAACACGAGTGTACTCATCGCCGAAGCCCACGCAGCCGGAGAGCAGGACAAGCGGGGTTTGAAGTGTAAGGCCGGCAAATGAAGCGGAAAGATCAGGTGAATTCGACATAGGGCAATGATAACCGGATCGTCCGTTTGCGCCTACACCGTTTTTATGCTTGGCTTGTTTGTGATGCTTCCCATAGAATTGTTATAGACAGGTGATAATGATACGCATCTAATTTGTCGGATAGAAATGCGGCTATAAAGGGTTATCAATGAATGAAGCAGAGTTGGTGAGTAAGCCTTCGATTCGAAAGGGGATCCGCTGGAAGTTGATGGTGGCGATGGTCGGCATGATTGTGGCGATCGTAACCCTTTTGACGGTGTTGCAGGTAACCAGCCAGAAGGCAGCCCTGAAAAAGAATCTCAATGCCCACAGCGCTTTCCTCAAAGAACAGATGACCAAAAAGGCAGACCGGGCATCTGAGCAGATGTCCAGTCACCTGCAGAACCTTGTGTCTACCCACCGACTGTCACTGGCCAACCAGTATGTCCGCGAGGTGGTCCGCGATATCGACGACCTTAAATATGTAATTCTGATGCAGGGGGATCAGCCGCGCATCGCTTACGGTACCAACCTAAGCAGTGAATTGAGAAGAGAGATTCTTCGTGGCCATATTTCCGAGTTTGCAGTCAGTCAGCAGCAGAGGTTCAAACATGATTTTAAGGTGGAGGATCTGGCTTTTATGGAGTCGGTTGTTCCGATTCAGGTGGATGAGCAGCAGTGGGGTGTGTTGCGACTTGGCTTCTCTCTGGGTGAGTTGAATCTGGCGCTGGAGCAGTCGGAAGCTTATGTGGCGGAGGAGATGAACCACATGCTGTTGCAGGCAACACTGACGGCACTTCTGTTCCTGGTTGTCGGAGGCATTGTGGTCTATTTTCTGGCGGGCATGTGGACACGACCGATTCAGGAGCTGGTTCGCTTCTCGCATGCGCTCGCAGAAGGTGATTTCAGAGCTACCCCGCATGTCAGTATTCGCACAGAGGATGAGATCGGTGTGCTTGTAGCATCGCTTGAAGATATGGCGGCAGGTCTGCGCGACTCCTACGCACAGCTTGAAGATCACAGCCATACGCTGGAAGAGCAGGTGGAGAACCGAACCCGTGAACTGGCCGAGGCGCGTGACAGGGCGATCGCTGCCATGCAGGCGAAGAGTGAGTTTCTGGCCAACATGAGTCATGAGATACGCACACCGATGAATGCTGTGATTGGCCTGACCCACCTGACACTGGATCGTGAGACCGACAAACAGCAACGCAATTACCTGACCAAGACGCTAGAAGCATCCGGGGTTCTGCTATCGATTATCAACGACATTCTCGATTTCTCCAAGATTGAAGCGCATAAAATGGAGTTGGACCGGATCGATTTCGAGATGGATGAGGTGATGCACAATCTCGCCAGTATCGGTGGTGTGCGGGCCAGTGAAAAAGGACTCGATTTTCTGATCGACTTCCCACCCAATATGCCGCGTTTAAATGGTGACCCACACCGACTTGGACAGGTGCTTCTGAACCTGGTCAACAACGCGGTCAAATTTACTGAAGAGGGGCAGGTTATTGTAAGTGCCCGGGTGCAGGTTCCCTATGACGACGGTCACCTGATCCGCTTCACGGTAACTGATACTGGTATCGGCCTGAGCGAGGAGCAGAAGTTACGCCTGTTTCAGGCATTTACTCAGGCCGATAGCTCAATCACCCGACGCTATGGTGGAACAGGTCTTGGCCTCGCCATCAGCAAGCAGCTGGTTGAGATGATGCATGGTGAAATCGGCCTAGACAGTGTCGAAGGAAAGGGCAGTTGTTTCTATTTTACGGCGCGTTTTGAGGCGGCGACAGAGAGTGTTTCTCAAGCTGTTGTGATTCCTGAGTCACTGAACAGGATGCGTATTCTGATTGTCGATGATAATCCGACCTCCAAGATTATTCTGGCCCGTTTTATCGAAAGCTTCGGCATGAGATCGGAACAGGTTTCGACGGTAAAAGAGGCAGCGAAGTCTTTGAAGCTGGCCTCGGCTGATCCGTACGGCCTGTTGATCGTGGACTGGACCCTGGCTGAGATGAAGGGCCTTGATAGCCTGGCCCTGATCCGCAAGGCGGCAAAGCTAGCTGTTCTTCCGCCTGCCATTTTGACCGCCAATTACGGGCAGAGCATCTCCGATGATGATGCAGAAGGGGCAGGGTTTGCTGCAACGCTGCTTAAACCTGTGACAGCTTCGTCAATGCTTGAATCGATCGTCGGTGTGTTTGGTCATGGTGGCGAGAGTGATCATGAGCTGGCGCGAGGAAAAGCAGAGATGGCCGGTCAAGTGGCCCACCTTCAGGGGGCTAGGCTGCTGTTGGTAGAGGATAATCCGATCAATCAGATGGTGGCCGAAGGACTTCTGGGTCGGGTCGGGATTAGTCTGGTTGTCGCGCATAATGGCCAGGAAGCGGTTGATGCTGTGCGCTCTGACAGCTTTGATGGCGTGTTGATGGATATGCAGATGCCGGTGATGGATGGTCTGGAGGCGACCCGAATCATTCGCAGCGACCCGGCTTTCGCCTCGCTGCCGATCATCGCGATGACCGCGAATGTGTTACCAGCTGATGTGCGTGACTGTTTCGAGGCGGGTATGAATGACCACATCGCCAAGCCGATAGACCCGCAGGATCTCTACGCCAAACTGGAGAAGTGGGTCAATAGTTTCCGCCTTGGTGAAACAGAGATTGCTCCAGCTATTGAGATTGATACATTGCCGCAACTTAAGGGGATCGATGTCGCTGATGGAATCAGGCGTGTTGGCGGTGACCCGAACCATTATCGAAATATTCTCAGCAAGTTTGTTGAGAGTCAGGTGGATGTGATCGCGCAGGCGCACCAGGCCATGGCAAATGGCGGCACCAAAATGGCTGAGAGGTTATTGCATTCACTTAAAAGTGTAGCCGGAAACATTGGCGCCAAAGGGCTGCATGATGAGGCATCCAGATTGGAGCAGCTTGTGCGCGATGGCGTTGAAATTAAAGCGGATGATGAAAAGGCGGCTGAAAGCAGGCTTTCTGAGGTGATTGCCTCTATTCGCGGCTGGATTGAAGAGAAGCAAGAGGTCGTTGCGGAAGAGGTTGTGGTTGAGCCCAGTGGTGAGTTTGACCGCGAGCATGCAGCAGAGGTGGCTGGACGCATGCGTCTGCTGCTGGAGGACTATAACGGTGATGCGGTTGATCTTTTGGATGAACTTGAGGCAGCGCTCGCCGGTTCATCCATTGCAGCGAAACTTCCCCGTATCAAGAAATATCTGGACGCCTATGACTTTGATGCGGCTCTATTGCTGCTGGAAGGTATCGAACAGGCGATCAGAGCCGCCTGACCTGAGCTCTCCTCCGCCTGTCAAGACCTACTGTTTTGTTTCGAGCAGGTCGCGGGCGTGCAGGGTCTGGCCACGAACATCTTTGGAATCATCTGACAAAAGGTAGAGGTAAGCGGGAGTCACACTGCTTGCTGTTGGCACCATCTCCGGGTGCTCGCCACCGTAGGTGCGCTTGAACAGTTTGGTGCGCACACGACCGGGATTAAGGGTATTGAAACGGTACGGTTTCTCAGGATGTTCCATCTGCCACATGGAAGCGGCATAGGCGAGCGCCCGCTTGGCCATGCCATAGGCGTGCCAGTTGGCCTTGTCCTCATCAACCATATCGCAGGTGGTGAAGATCACAGAGGCCGATTCAGCGCGCTTGAGCAGTGGGAACATGATCTGGGTCAACAGGTTCGGTGCAGTGAGATGGATATCGAGCATTTTGCGGAAATCTTTGGGTTTTACATACTGCAGCGGTGAACAGCGTTCGATCTCACCGGCGCAGTGGACCAGTCCGTCGAGATGCGGCACCTGATCCTTCAGGGCCAGAAATAGTTTTCCGTAGTTATCAAAATCGTTCAGGTTGAACGGGATACAGAGACAGCGTCCGCCAAGCTCTTCAATGCGCTCCTGCGTCTGCTGTAGCGCATCTTCATTGCGCCCCAGTGCAATAACGCTGGCACCAGCTTCGCCAAGAGCTGCTGCAACCTGCTGGCCGATACCATCGGATGCGCCGGTGACCATAATGATGCGATCTTTGAACTCTCCACTCATACCCATTCCCCCTGCGAGGCGGCGATGTTAACTACAAAGTGCGTGAAGGGAAGGGGATATCAGGTGAATTTCGCACGGCGAAAGAGAGCACCCCCTGAGGGGGCAGGTGAATTTCGGCAAGGTGAATGGCGGCAAACACGAATCACCTTGTTGCGCAACTGGAGCGCGGATCTAAACCTCCTTGAGGGAAGAAGGGTGTTGAATCGTTCTGCTTTCCCCATATCCTGCGCAGACTATTTCACCCGGAGATTCATAATGGCCGATTATCAGTATATCTATTCCATGCAGGGCGTTGGCAAGGTTGTTGCCAATAAGAAGGAGATCCTCAAGGACATCTACCTCTCCTTTCTGCCCGGTGCCAAAATCGGTGTACTGGGTCTCAATGGTTCCGGTAAATCGACACTGCTGAAAATCATGGCGGGTCTGGATACCGAAATCCTCGGTGAAGCACGTCCGGCTCCCGGCATTCGTATCGGTTACCTCTCCCAGGAACCTGAACTTGATCCGGCCAAGGATGTGCGCGGTAACGTCGAGGAGGCAGTGCAGCCGATGAAGGATGCGCTGGCCGAGCTTGATGCTGTTTATGCTGCTTATGCCGATCCCGATGCCGATTTTGATGCCATTGCAGCCAAGCAGGCGAAGCTGGAGGCCTTTATCGAGGCCGGTGACGGGCATAACCTTGATCGCAAGCTTGATGTCGCTGCTGATGCCCTGCGTCTGCCTGAGTGGGATGCGGATGTGACCAAGCTCTCCGGTGGTGAGCGTCGCCGTGTCGCACTCTGCAAGCTGCTGCTCTCCAATCCCGATATGCTGCTGCTCGATGAGCCGACCAACCATCTTGATGCAGAATCTGTGGCGTGGCTGGAGCGCTTCCTGCACGACTATCCTGGTACTGTTGTAGCGGTCACCCATGACCGTTACTTCCTCGATAATGTGGCCGGCTGGATTCTGGAACTGGATCGCGGTCGCGGTATTCCGTTTGAGGGTAACTACTCAGGATGGCTGGAGCAGAAAGAGAAGCGTCTGGCGGTAGAGGAGAAGCAGGAGTCATCACGCCAGAAGGCGATGAAGCATGAGCTGGAGTGGGTGCGTGCCGGCACCAAGGGTCGCCATGCCAAGTCCAAGGCGCGTCTGAAAGCTTTTGATGATCTCTCAAGTCGTGAAACTCAGGAACGCAACGCCACCAAGCAGATCTTTATTCCATCGGGTGAGCGACTGGGTGATATCGTGTTCAAGGCCGTAAATGTCAGTAAAGGTTTCGGAGATCGCCTACTGGTGGAAAACCTGAACTTTGACCTGCCACGCGGTGGTATTGTGGGCATCATCGGTGCCAATGGCGCCGGTAAAACAACCCTGTTTCGCATGCTTACAGGTCAGGAGAACCCCGATTCCGGTGAGCTGATTGTTGGTGAAACCGTTAAAGCCTCCTATGTCGATCAGTCGCGTGATTCGCTTGATGACAGCAAAACCGTTTGGGAAGAGATCTCCGGCGGCACTGATTCGATGTATCTGGGCAGGGTTGAGGTTTCGAGTCGCGCCTATTGTGGTCGCTTTAACTTCAAGGGCGGCGATCAGCAGAAGAAGATCGGTCTGCTCTCCGGTGGTGAGCGCAATCGCGTCCATCTGGCCAAGATGCTCAAAGAGGGCGGCAATGTGTTGATGCTCGATGAGCCGACCAATGACCTTGATGTTGAAACCCTGCGTGCGCTAGAAGAGGCGCTGCTCGATTTCGCAGGTTGCGCCATTGTCATCTCGCATGACCGCTGGTTCCTCGACCGTGTCGCCACCCACATGCTCGCCTTTGAGGGCGAAGGCCATGTTGAGTGGTTTGAGGGCAACTTCGAAGAGTATGAGGCGGATAAGAAGAAGCGGCTCGGTGAAGATGCAACTCAGCCGCACCGTATGAAATATAAGAAGCTGGTCTAAGGAGCATCCCATGGATAAACCTGTCGTAGTCATCGGAATCGGCGAGATCGGATCGGTCTTTGCACGTGGATTTATGAAGCTCGGTTATCCGGTTGTGCCGGTGACGCGCGAGATGGATATGGCGCTTGTATCAGCCGACTTTCCAGAGCCTGAAATGGTCGTGGTCGCAGTGGCCGAGAAGGATCTGCATGCTACACTGAAGCAGATTCCCGATAGCTGGTGCGACAAGCTTGTGCTGCTGCAGAATGAGCTGCTGCCGCGTGACTGGAAAGAGCATGGACTGGAGAACCCTACGGTGATCTCTGTCTGGTTTGAGAAGAAGAAAGGCATGGACTCTAAGGTGGTGATTACCTCACCGGCCTATGGGCAATTTGCAGGGTTGCTCAAAGAGGCGCTTGGCTCGCTCGACATCCCGGTTGCTGTGCTGGAGGGTGAAGATGCGCTGCTCTTTGAGCTGGTGCTGAAGAACCTCTATATCCTCACTACCAATATCGCAGGCCTTGAAGCTGGCGGCAATGTGCGCGAACTGTGGCTGAACCACAATGAATTGGCCTGCAGTGTGGCCGGTGATGTGCTCGATATTCAGGAGCACCTGACCGGAGAGGTGCTCAATCGCAGAACCTTGATCGAGGGTATGCTCAAAGCCTTTGATGGCGATCCCGAACACGGCTGCATGGGGCGTTCAGCCCCGGCAAGGCTGGCACGTGCACTGACTATTGCTGATGAGTCGGGGCTGGATGTGCCGATCCTGCGCAGGATTGCAAAAGCAAGGTTGTAACAGTGAGATGAAGGGGGGCATGCAATGGGAAAATATTTGATCAGCAAACCGATGCGTTTCTTTTTTCTGATAGCGGCCTCGATCCTCTGGGCCGGTATCTGGCTTACTGGCTTTGCCGCGGTGCACTGGCTGCTCTATATCCCGGCGGTATTCTTCATCTTTGCCTCACTGACCGGCATCTGCCCCGGCATGATCATCTCGAACATGCTCTTCGGCGAAAAGAAAGGGGAGTAGGGGCATTTCAGTCCCATGTTCGAAAGAACGAAAAAGGCCCGGCAATCGCCGGGCCTTTTGATTCAGGATGCTTCAGCTATTCAGCCGATCTCCATCAGGCACTCATCCGGATTGACGTTGTCACCCTCTGCCACATAGATCGCCTTGATGATACCGGAGACCGGTGCAAGCACCTGATTCTCCATCTTCATCGCTTCAACGGTCATGACGGTGTCACCTGCCGCAATCTGGTCACCCACGGCAACAGTGACGGTAACAACGCGGCCCGGCATCGGCGTGGTGACGTCGCTGTCGTTTCGCGCCTTCGGACGGCGAGAACCTTTGGACGCCTTTCTGGTGTCGATGTTTCCATCGTGCGTGGGTACCACCTCGGTGAGTGATTCGACCATCACCTCTTCGAGCATATTATCCACCTTCACGTAGAACGGACGCACATCCTCGCTCTTATGTCCGGAGCCCTCGATCTTGATGTGGTAATTTTCACCATGGATGGTGATGTTGAATTCGGTTGGAGCCAACGCTGGCGCTGGCGTCGATTCAGCTGATTCAGCAACGTCGGCTGAAGTCGCAAGCGATTCCGGTTTGAAGTGACCTGTCTCGCGCTCTTCGAAGAACTCCAGGGCAATGGTCGGGAACATCGCATAGGAGAGCACATCCTCGACCGATTTTGCCTTGTCACCGACTTCGCGAGTCAGTGCATCCATCTCGTTGCCCAAAAGATCGGCCGGTCGAACGTTAATGGTCGCCTCATCGCCGATCGCCAACTTGCGTACATCCTCATTGATCTCACCCAGCGCTTTGCCATACATGCCTTTGAGGTAGGACTTGGTTTCGTTGGTGATTACCTTGTACTTCTTGCCTGAAATGACATTCAGCACGGCCTGCGTACCGACAATCTGGCTGGTCGGGGTGACCAGTGGCGGGTAACCGAAATCCTTGCGCACGCGAGGGATCTCATCGAGCACCTCGTCCATCTTGTCCTCTGCGCCCTGTTCTTTCAGCTGGTTGGCAAGATTGGAGATCATGCCGCCGGGAATCTGGTTGATGAATACACGGGTATCCATGCGCGTGGAGTCGGACTCAAAACGCGCGTATTTTTTGCGTACGTCGCGGAAGTGAGCGGCAATCTCCTGCAGTAACACAAGATCCAGACCGGTGTCATATTCGGTTCCAGCAAAGGCTGCTACCATCGATTCAGTTGCCGGATGCGAGGTGCCGCCAGCCAGTGGTGAGATGGCGGTATCGATGATGTCGCAGCCGGCATGTGCCGCTTCCCACTGCACCATCTCGGCAACGCCGGCTGTGGCGTGGGAGTGCAGGTGCAGAGGAATGGAGACCTCTTTTTTCAGTGCCGTGATCAGTTCTCGGGTACTGACCGGGGTAAGCAGTCCTGCCATGTCCTTGATTGCCAGTGTGTCGCAGCCCATATCTTCAAGGCTCTTACCGAGATCGATAAGATACTCCAGTGTATGCACGGGGCTTGTGGTATAGCAGATCGTGCCTTCGGCATGTTTGTCATTGGCCTTGACCTGCTGGATGGCAGTGCGCACGTTGCGCAGATCGTTCATCGCATCGAAGACACGAAATACATCCACACCGTTGGCTGCAGCCATGTCGACAAACTTTCTTACCACATCATCGGCATAATGGCGGTAACCGAGCAGGTTCTGGCCGCGCAGCAGCATCTGGATCGGGGTGTTCGGCAGCGCCTTGTTCAGCTCGCGCAGGCGTACCCACGGCCCCTCTTTGAGGTAACGCAGGCAGGTGTCAAAGGTGGCACCACCCCAGGCCTCAATCGACCAGTAGCCGATTTTGTCCAGCTTGTCGCAGATCGGCAGCATGTCATCCAGGCGCATGCGGGTGGCCAGCAGTGACTGGTGGCCGTCACGCAGGGCCAGTTCGGTAATCGCCAGTTTTCTCTTCATCTCAGTCATCTTGAGTTTCCTTATAATCCGCAATGTGCCGCGATGGCAACGGCAACAGCTGCAGCTATATCTTCACGGGGTTTTCTCGGTTTGTAATCAAGCAGTTCAGGATATTTGTCCATGAACCCGGTATCAAATTCGCCTTTCATAAACACCTCTGATCCGGCAATTGAGATGTAGAGCGGCAGCGTGGTGCGAACACCGCGAATATCATATTCAGCCAGCGCACGCTTGGCGCGTTGCACCGTGCTTTTCCAGTCCGGCGCAAACACAGTCAACTTGGCGCACATCGAATCGTAGTAGGAGGGGATCTCATAGCCTGCATAGACACAGCCATCAACGCGGATGCCCGGGCCACCAGGTGAGTTGTAGCGGGTGATGCGACCCGGCGTCGGCATGAAGTCGTTTTTCGGGTCCTCCGCGTTGATGCGGAACTCGATCGCAAAACCGTTGAAGGATAACTCATCCTGAGTGAAAGGCAGGGCTTTCCCCTCGGCAATGGCAATCTGCTGGGCCACGATGTCAACACCGGTAATAGTTTCGGTAATGGTGTGCTCTACCTGCAGGCGGGTATTCATCTCCATGAACCAGAAGTTGTGGTCCCGATCGACGAGGAATTCGACTGTGCCTGCATTGACATAATCGACTGCCCTAGCTGCTTTAACGGCCACGGCACCCATCTGTTCACGCAGTTCAGGGGTCAGGAAGTTGCTTGGGGCAATCTCGATCAGTTTCTGGTTGCGGCGCTGGATTGAGCAGTCGCGCTCGAACAGGTGAACAACATTACCGTGTGTGTCAGCCAACACCTGAAACTCAATATGGTGCGGCTCGACAATGCACTTTTCCATAAACAGTTCGTCGTTGCCGAATGCTGCCGCTGCCTCACGTTTGGTCATCGGGTAGTTTTCGCGCAGTTCGGCGTCACTGTCGCAGCGACGGATACCGCGGCCACCACCACCGGCAGCAGCCTTCAGCATTACCGGATAACCCATCTCATGGGCCAGTTGCAGTGCTTCATCAATACTTGCAAGTTCGCTTTCCGAGCCTGGGATCACCGGTATGCCGGCGGCAATCATCGATTCGCGCGCTTTGGTTTTACTGCCCATATCGCGGATCGCATCGGGTGACGGGCCGATGTAGGCTATTCCCGCTTCGGTGACAGCACGGGCAAAGTCGGCGTTTTCAGAGAGGAAGCCGAAACCGGGATGTACGGCATCACAGCCTGTCTCCAGAGCAATGGTCACGATGCGGTGAATATTGAGATAGCTTTTAACCGGATCAGGCCCGATCATCACTGCAAAATCGGCTTTTTTTACATGTAGCGCATTGGCATCGGCTTCAGAAAAGATGGCTACAGATTTAATGCCCAGTTCGCAGCACGAACGAATAATGCGAATGGCACATTCGCCGCGGTTGGCTATGAGAATGCGTTTGAACAAAGTTGCGCTCCTCCCTGTTTAGAGCGAACGATGGTAACGTTTGGCCGCATGATCCGTAAACCGGTTTGTTATATGTATCCAGCATCAGGTTGGCAAAGAGAAAGCCGGTGTCCCGATCAGGGCATGTGAACCTCTTCTAAAGTGCCAGAAATGAGGCGATCTGGTCTGGAAAAGCGCGCGTATCGACAGGTTTTGCGATGTAACCGGAGAAGCCACCCTCGAGGATTCTCTCCTTATCACCGCTCATGGCGTGTGCGGTCAAGGCAACAACGGGTGTGTTGCCGATAGCAGGAATTGCTCGCAGCATCTCCAATACACGGTACCCGTCCATCTCCGGCATCTGGATATCGAGTAGAATCAGGTCCGGCGATATCGCCGCTACCTGCTCAAGAAACTCCCTGCCGCTTCCAGCAGTGACTACCTCGGCGTGATGCGCCTCCAGCAGGGCTGTGAAAAGCATCAGTATGCTGGCGGTGTCATCCACGACGGCTATTTTTTTGCCTGAAAAGTTATTCATAGAATCATGACTTCCCCATGCTGGTGATAAGTGAGGCTGTTACCGCCCTCAGCTTTAGCTGTTTGAATCAGGCTGTGGCAGTTCTGCATCAGTTTCTCAGCCGTATCACCATCGCCCGGGAAGAGTGAGATGGCTGCACAGGCGGTTAAACCATGCCCCCCTAGCGCCTCTTCACCGGGGAAAGGGTAGGCCTCGATCAGGTTTTTCAACCGCTTGACTACCAGCAGTGCCCCCTCAAGCTCGGTTTGGGTAAGGATCATGGCGAACTCATCCACACGGTGACGGGTGGCAATATCGGAACCTCTCAGGTTTTTAAGGAAGAAGTTTCCAACCTTGCGTAGTGCTGCGTGCACATAAGCTTCACTGGCTATTTCACTGAAGCGGGCAAAGCCGTCCAGATCAATTAAAACACAGGCGAGATTCTGGCCGTTACGTGCGGAGCGGGAGAGCTCCTGACCAAGGCGGATCTGGAAATAGCGATGGTTGAGAAGCCCGGAAATCGGATCTTTTAGCCCCGCCTGTTGTGGGTAGAGGGTTTCAAACTGCTGGATCTCCTGCAGCAGGCGCTCTTTGGTGAAGGTCTCTTTGCTGACACAATCTTCGATATGGCCCACCAGGCGTATCCGCTCAGCTACGGTCAGATCCTTGGCGCTGACCACAATGATCGGAATATCCTCTGTTCTTGGCTGCCGTTTCAGCTGCTCAGCCACCTCGAAGCCATCCATGCCAGGCATCATGAGATCCAGAATAATGATGTCCGGCTCAACTGTTTCGGCAATGCTCAGCCCTTCGGGGCCGTTGGCTGCAGTGTGAACCCGATAACCCTGGGCTGTGAGTGTTGCGGTATAGAGTTCGAGAATCTTCTCATCATCATCAATGGCCAGCACATGCAGCGTGTTATGTCTGCGATGCAGCCCTTTGCTGAGCATTGTCAGCTTGGAGGACAGCAGGTCCCGGTCAATTGGTTTGGCCAGATAATCTGTGGCACCAAGCGCGATGCCCAGTTCCTCATTTTCGGAAACAGTGCACATGATGACTGAGATGTCGGAGGTTTCGGCATCGAGCTTCAGCTCCTGCAGTACCTCCCAGCCATCTTTGCCTGGCATCATGACATCCAGAAGGATCAGGAAGGGGCGCTTCTTGCGGGCGACATCCAGCGCATCCTCTCCATTCATGGCGTGGCAGACCCGGTAACCTGCCTCAGTGAGATAGAGGGTGATGATCTCCAGTGAATGAGCATCGTCATCGACCACCAGAATCAGCGGCGCATCGGCAGCAACACTGTCGGGTTTATTGTACTGCTGGTTGATGAATTCATGCTCACTGGATGAAGCCTTCGTAACATCATTTGATGAATGCATTACGGTTTCTACCGGCAGGGTAAAAGTAAAGCAGCTGCCTTCTCCCAATGCGCTCTCCACATCAATGGCGCCACCATGCATTTCAACCAGGTGTTTGGTAAGTGTCAGTCCCAGCCCGGTGCCTTCGAAATGGCGTGAGTGGGAGCCATCGGCCTGTTCGAACGGATTAAAGATGATTGCCTGATCCTCAGGGGTGATACCAATGCCCTCATCGGATACAGCAATGGATAGTGTGGCGTAATCCTCTTCATTGCCGCTGATAAAGGAGGCTTTATCGTAATTGACAGTAACCTTGACCTCACTGCCTTCAGGACTGAATTTTATCGCATTGGAGCTGAGGTTGTAGAGAATCTGTTTGAACTTTGTGCGGTCAATAAATATGCCGGGAATCGGTGTTTCACACTCAAGCTTCAGTTGGACGTTCTCTTTGTTGGCATAGCCTTCAAGCACCAGCATGATTTCATCAAGCAGTGCTGAGATATCAACCTTTTCAAGTTTGAGGCTCATCTTCCCCGCCTCAATCTTGGAGAGGTCGAGGATGCCGTTAATCAGCTCCAGAAGATGTTTACCCGAAACATTGATGTTATTCAGGTACTTGGTCTGGGCCTCATTAAGCGGCCCGACAAAACCGTCGATGAGGAATTCGGAAAAGCCGTTGATCGAGGTGAGTGGGGTGCGTAACTCATGCGACATGTTGCTGAGAAACTGTGATTTGGCCTGGTTGGAGCGAATCAGCTCCTCATTGGCCTTGGTCAGGTCGCTTGTGCGCTCGATGATGCGTGTTTCCAGATGTTCGTTTAACGATTTCAGTTCAGCTTTTTCCTCTTCAATGGCCTGAAAGAGACGGGCTTTCTGGATCGCATGTGCCGCCTGGTTGGCGAGCAGGTCCAGAATGCAGACCTGATTCTCATCATAGTCACGCGGCTCGAAATCATTCACATAAAGAATGCCTACGATTTCGTCGCCGAGTGCCAGAGGCACGGCAACCAGTGCTTTCACCCCTTCGTCAACAAGGATGGTGTTAAGGGAAAAATCCTGAGATTCGGACACATTGGGAACTACGAAAGGTTTGCGTTCATTGAGGATGCGCTCAGTCAGTCCACCCTGCCTGACAATCCAGGTTCCCTGCTGCCCAAAACCTTCGGAGAAGCCGGATGAGCTGTGCAGAGAGAGGGCGCGAGTTGATCTGTCATAGAGCGAAATGGTTCCAGCTTCGGAGCCGGTGACCTGCATCGCCTCACGCAGCACCAGCTTGAGCATAAGAGTCAGGTTGCCGCTGTTGTTGAGTTGGCGGCCGACGCGATTGAGTTTTTCGAACTCTGTGAGCATGCGCTCAACCTGCTCTTTCTCTTTTTTGCGTTTTCCTACCTGGTCGTAGAAGAAGTGTGCGGACTTGCCTTCCATGATCTCTACATCGGAAGAGAAGTAGTGACGCAGCCGTTTGGAGACTTCATCGGAGCCGGTGACGTTAATGGCCATGTCGCAGGCTGGAAGCTCTTCAATGGCAGGGTAAATCGGGATTGAAAGTGATTCTGCCAGTGCCAGTGCCGGTGCGTCGGGCCGGGAGTCGGAGATGGCAACCACCTCGATATTGTTATCATCCTGCAATACCTGCAGCAGTGCCTCTCCACCACGGCCAGCTCCGATGATTGCCAGCCTGAAGGTGTGAGGGCTCATGCAGTTACTGTGTCGTTCAGGAACTTATTCACACAACGCAGAACCGAGGGAATATCGAAAGGCTTGCTCATATAGTCCGTTGCGCCTTTGGCCAGAGCAATGTCTCGTTCCTCATCTTCTGGCAGGGCACTGACCATGACGATTGGTAGCGCATTGCCATACAGTTCGCGCAACCTGTCCAGTACCTGGTAACCGGTCATGCCGGGCATGGTAATGTCCATCAGGACAAGGGAGGGGCGTTGCTCTGCGGCAAGTGCAAGAGCCGTATTGCCATCGGCGGCCTGTCGCACCGAGTAATTGGAGGATTCAAGGACAGCAACCTGCATTTCGCGAATTGCATCATTGTCGTCAACAATCAGTATCATGCCCACCCCCTCTCAATGGAAATAATTTGACGCATGTCTAACCGCTTGTTTTTTTAATGACAAGAACAAAGTTTTGGCCCCATCAGTCATTTATTTGACGAAAACAGCAGGAAATATGTTATAGGGCAGATAGGGCTTGAATATAACGCCAATAATATGACGATAATAAGGGTGGGTTAAACTTGTGGGGCAGTCGCTGCACTGCTTGCCGATATTGTGAAATCGCGTAATGTCCGCAATCATTTTTGCTGATAGTCTCAGCTGTTTCCTAAGGCTGTTTTGAGGGGTAATGCAATGTTTGGACTTGGAACAACAGAACTGATTTTGATCCTGATTATTGTCGTGGTGCTGTTTGGTGCCAAGCGGCTGCCGCTGGTGGGCGCAGGTCTGGCCAAGGGTATTAAGAGTTTCCGCACCAATATTGCTGATGATGACAAGAAAAGCGAATCCGCTGACGAAGAACCTGTCGATAAAAAGTAACAGGCCCTCTGGGGAATAAACTGTCATGCCTGATATTGGATTTCTGGAGCTGTTGCTTGTCGGGGTCATCGCGTTTCTGGTGCTGGGTCCGGAGCGGATGCCGGAGCTGTTTGCTCAGGTTGGGCGTGTAGTCCGCAAGGGGCGCGTCTGGATTGGTGATGTGAAGCGTCAGATTGATAAAGAGACTGCGCCACTCTCCACACCTGTTACCGAGATTAAGGATGCCCTGAACATGGGCGACATCAGCAGCTTTAACGACGAGCTCATGAAAAAGCATGGTGAGGTGATTGACCCGACTATTGCGCAAGGTTCCAGTGCTGTTGCCGAAGCAGGAGTCGAAAAGATCAACGAAGGTGAAGTGAAAGCGGATGAGGCTTCGAAGTGAGCCAGAGTGATGGCGACCTGAATGATGCTGACATAGAGCTGAAGGGTGGTGCCGGCAGCATCCTTGCCCATCTCGGTGAACTGCGCCGCCGTTTCAGTATCGCCATAGTCGTTTACATCATCGGTGTGATGGTGCTGATGAATTTTTCCGAGCCGGTATTTGATTATATCTCAATGCCTATGCGTGATGCTCTGCCACCGGATACGCCGCTGGTCTTCCTCAATGCCCCAGATGTCTTTTTTACCTACCTGAAGATCGCACTGGTATTGAGCCTGTTTGCGACGGCGCCGGTAACGCTCTACCAGTTCTGGGCTTTTGTTGCCCCCGGCCTTTACCATCATGAACGGGAAGCCTTTGTCTCCTACTTCTTTGGCTCTCTCGGCTTGCTGATGGCAGGAGCCGCGTTTGCCTTTTATGTCGTATTCCCGCTTATTTTTGAATTTTTCCTGAGCTTCTCCACCGAGAATATTCAGGCGATGCCTGCGGTGAAGGAGTACCTTTCACTGGTGCTGAAGCTGCTCTTCGCCTTCGGGGTCAGCTTCCAGATTCCGATTGCCATCATGCTCCTGGTGCGCCTGAATATTGTTGATACCGAATCACTGGCCGATAAACGCCGTTACGTGATTGTCTGGGCCTTCATCTTTGCCGCTATTCTCACTCCGCCGGACATTATCTCGCAGGTGCTGCTCGGCATTCCGATGATGCTGCTCTATGAGGTCGGCCTTTTTCTGGCCAGGATGAAGAAAGAAAAAGCGGAAGAGGGCGCTGAAAGCAGCTGAGCTGTCTTCAAGACTTGTAGGGCTATATCCGGAAATCTCTTACTGCTGAATAAATGCTGCTGGCCGGAAGCTGACATGTGATTCAAAGCAGCCATTCAGAGTAAAACAAGCACCAAATACCCTCTAAAATATAATACTCAGAAAAAAATAATGGTTGATGTATCGAGGAGCATTCGATTATTGTTCGAACATTATTCGTTTTTATGGCGAGGTGAGTATGCAACGGCGAGAGAAGCGTGAACTGCGCGAAAAAGAGATTGTTGAGAAAACGATCAGGTTGTTGTCACAGCGCGGCTTTCTCGACCTGCGCATGGCCGATATAGCCAAAGAAACGAAATATTCGATGGGCACCATCTACTCTCACTTTGAGAGCAAAGAGGATCTTCTAGTCGCCTGTGCGCATGCACTTATTGTCGAGCACAAGGTGCTGTTTAACGCCATCGCCAGTCAGCCCATCTCTGCCATTGAGAAGATCATCACTACCGCCCAGTGCAGCTGGCAGATCTCTATGCGCCACCCCGATCTGATCGAAATTGATAATCTCTCACTGATGCCTTCAGTCTGGCGCAGGGCTACGCAACAGAGGGCCAATGAGCTGAATCAACTGCATGTTGAGCTGGCGCAGCTGTTTCTCGGTCTCGTGCTTGAGGCGATTGAGAAGAGCCTGAATGGTTATGAAGAGCTGGATCAGCCCCAGATTGAGCAGCTGGCGCATTACCTTACCCACGGCATGTGGGGTTTATGCGTGGGCCTATCCAGTACCGCCCAGTCAGGTTATGCCAGCACTCTCTGCCCGGATAGCGGTGATGAGAGTGACACCTACTTCGCCACCAACTATAGCAATTTCCTCAAGGGCTATGGCTGGCAGGAGGAGAATCCAGACGTAGTCTTTGAGCAGTGCAAAAACATAGCTCAACAGTGCATGGATCAGACCATCTGGTTCTCAAACAGCAGCAGGGAGCAGCAGTCGTGAGGGCGATGCCGCGTAATGTATTCACCCCCGTCGTTCTCTCTTTAATGATAAGCGGCTGCGCAGTCGGGCCTGATTTTTCATCCCCGGAAGCACCTAAGGTGACGGCTTATTCCAATGAGTATCCCGAAGGAGAACCGGCTGGCACATCAGCCCAACCAAAACTGAAAGAGGCCGAGTCGATTCCAGCACTCTGGTGGCAGCTGTTTGAATCAGAAGAGCTAGAGCAGCTGGTTGCGCTTGGCCTGCAGCAGAGTCCGACCCTTGCTGCTGCAAAAGCCCGGCTGAAAGCTACAGAGGAGACATTCAGTGCGGATCAATCCTCGATTCTCTTCCCGGCTGTTGATGCGAGTCTGAATAGCTCACGCCAGAAGATATCCGGCGCAACCTTTGGTAATGTCGGCAACGGCAGTCTGTTTACCGTGCACAATGCTTCTGTGGGTGTCAGTTATTCGCTTGATCTGTTTGGTGGCGGACAACGGTATCTGGAGTATGGATTGGCTCAGGTAGAGTTTGAGCGGTTTCAGATGCAGGCTGCTCGCATCACACTGGCTTCCAATATTGTCACGACCGCGATTAACGAGGCATCACTGCGGCAGCAGATCATAGCGCTGCAGGAGATCATCACTGCAGAGGAAGAGCAGCTTAAAGTGGCCGAGCTGCAGTTTGAGATCGGTGTGATGGCCAAAGCGGATCTGTTAAGTCAGCGCACCGCCATGGCTCAGGCTCGTACCCAGCTACCAGCCCTGCAGAAGGCACTGGCGCAGAGCCGCCATCAATTGGCGACATTGACCGGAAGATTGCCGGGAGAGGTGACACTTCCTCAGTTCAAGCTTGGTGCATTGACCATGCCGCAAGAGATTCCGCTGACACTACCTTCCAAATTGACCCGTCAGCGTCCGGATGTGCGCGCTGCAGAAGCGGCACTGCATCAGGCTAGTGCTCAGGTAGGTATAGCTACGGCCAACCTCTATCCCAACATCAATCTCTCCGGAAGTTATGGTACAGAAGCTGTGAAGTTCGGTGGCCTGTTCACTGCCGGAACCACAATCTGGGGGTTGGGAGCTGGTGTTCTTCAACCACTGTTCAGAGGCGGGGAACTACATGCCAGAAAACGGGCTGCGGTTGCGAAATTTGAACAGGCCGCTGCCGAGTACCGCGCCAGTGTGCTCGGTGCATTTCAGGATGTGGCAGATGCACTGTTAGCACTGGAGATGGATGGCAGGCAGCTGGAGCTGCAGAAGCAGTCGGAGCAGATGGCATCAGAGACACTGAAACTGGTGAATCTGCAGCATGAGCAGGGGGCAGTAAGTTTCCTCACCCTGCTCAATGCCCAGCAGCAGTATCAGCAGTCACGCATCAGCCTGATTCAGGCGCGTGCAACCCTCTACGCAGACACAGCAGCACTGATGCATGCACTCGGAGGCGGCTGGTGGAACCCACAGGGTGATCACTCCGCCCAGACAGATAAGAACAATTCGGAGAAACAGCTATGAAAAAACGCATGATTTGGATGGTGGCTATCGTCGGTTTCGTATTTGCAGCGATTATCGGCTATCAGATGTTTGTTGCCAGCATGATGAAACAGTTTCTGGCCTCCAATGCCCAGCCGCCAGCAACAGTGACCGCTACGCAGGTGAAAGCTGAAGAGTGGCAGCCACAGTTGGCGTCGGTGGGCACATTGCGAGCGATTCAGGGGGTGGAGATCAGTGCCGAGATTGCAGGTCTGGTCAAAAAAGTTCATTTCAAATCGGGTGATGAGGTGAAAAAGGGCGATCTTCTGCTCGAGATGAACAGTGATGAAGAGGCTGCACAGCTGCTGGCACTGAAGGCCAACCGAAAACTGGCTGAGATCAACCTCAAACGTGATGAACAGCAGTTCAAGGTACATGCCATCAGCAACTCCAAGCTGGATGCATCCAGAGCAGAGCTGAGCAGTAGGCGTGCAGCGGAGCAGCAGCAGCAGGCGATCATTGATAAAAAACGGATTCGTGCCCCCTTTGATGGACGCCTCGGAATTACTCAGATCAATGAGGGCCAGTATCTGAATCCTGCAGAGCACATTGTTACGTTGCAGGACGGCCGGGCCCTCTATATCGACTTCAGTATGCCACAGAAATATGTGACGCAATTGCAGAAGGGGCAGACCATAAGCGTTGCTACAGGCAACGGTGCGCAGGCGATCAGCGGAACGATTTCCACCATTAACAGCGTCGTGGATAACAGTACGCGTAATGTACAGGTCGAAGGGTTGATTGATAACAGTGACGGCAAGCTGCTGCCCGGCATGTTTGTGAATGTGAACATTGATGTTGGAGCACCGCAAAACCTGCTGACCCTGCCGCAGACCGCAATCAGCTTTAACGCTTACGGCTCTACCCTTTTTGTGGCCAGAGATGAGCAGGGCGCTGAAGAGGGTAAAACCCAACTGGTGGCGCAGCAGCTGTTTGTCAAAACCGGTGACAAACGCGGTGATCAGGTGGCAATTCTTGAGGGGCTGAAAGAGGGCGATACAGTGGTCACCTCCGGTCAGCTGAAGCTGAAGAATGGTACGCCACTGATTATTAATAATGCGGTGTTGCCCGCCAATGAGTCGGCACCAACACCGCAGGAGAAGTAGGGTGCGCTATACCGATATCTTTATCCGCAAACCGGTGCTGGCGACCACCATCAGCCTGTTGCTGCTGGTGCTGGGTATGCAGGCGATCATGAACATGTCGATTCGCCAGTATCCTGAAACGCAGAATGCCGTGGTGACAGTGAGCACGGTCTATTACGGTGCTGATGCAGAGACCATTTCAGGTTTTATTACCCAGCCGTTGGAGACTGCCATTGCGCAGGCTGAAGGGATCGATTATCTCTCATCAGTCAGTGTCAGTGGTGCCTCAACGATCAGTGCCACGCTGCGCCTGAATCACGACTCCAATCGCGCTCTAACCGATATCAATGCCAAGGTGAATGCTGTGCTTAATCAGCTACCTGCCGAGGCGCAGCAGCCGGTACTCACCGTGCAGGTGGGTGAAACGATTGATTCGATGTACATGGGTTTCTTCAGTGATGTATTGCCTAATAACAATGTCACCGACTACCTGTTGCGGGTGGTTAAACCACAACTGGATGGTATTGAGGGTGTGCAGCGTGCCGAAATTATCGGTGCGCGCCAGTTTGCCCTGCGCGCCTGGCTGGATCCGGCGCGTATGGCCGCCTACGGCATCTCAGCTACTGAGGTTTATGGGGCACTGGCTGCCAACAACTATCTGGCAGCTCTTGGCAGCAGTAAGGGGCAGATGGTCAGTGTTGATCTGAATGCCGCGACCAGCCTGCACTCGGTGGAGGAGTTCAAGCGACTGGCGATACGAGAGAAGAATGGCGCGATTGTACGGCTGGAGGATATCGCCAATGTCGTGTTGGGAGCCGAAGACTATAATTTGGCTACAGCCTTTGATGGCGACAAATCTGTATTTGTTGGCATCAAGGTGGCGCCGGATGCCAATGTGCTGGAAGTGGTTCAGCGTGTACGTGATGCATTCCCGGCTATTCAGGGGCAGATGCCCAACGGATTGAGCGGCAAGATTGTTTATGACGGCACTAAATTTATTGAGAGCTCGATTGATGAGGTGATCAAAACCCTGTTTGAGGCACTACTGATTGTAGCACTGGTGGTGTTTATCTTTCTGGGTAACTGGCGGGCCGTGGTAGTACCGCTGGTGGCTATTCCACTCTCACTGATTGGTGCATTTTTTATGATGCAGATGCTGGGTTACACCATCAATCTGCTTACCCTGCTCTCACTGGTACTGGCCATCGGGTTAGTGGTGGATGATGCCATTATTATTGTCGAGAACGTTGATCGACATATGCATGATGAGGGTAAAAGCCCGTTTGAAGCGGCGATTATGGCGGCGCGTGAGCTGGGTGGTCCGATTATCGCCATGACCGTCGTGCTCATTGCTGCCTATGTACCGATTGGTTTTCAGGGTGGTTTGACCGGCGCACTGTTTACCGAGTTCGCCTTCACCCTGGCCGGTGCGGTGACCATTTCAGGTATCGTGGCTTTGACACTCTCTCCGATGATGACCTCCAAACTGTTCAGGCCCAATCAACAGGAGTCCGGACTGGTGGAATTTATCAACCGTCAGTTCTCACGCCTGCATGCTGCTTATCAGCGTCGCCTGACCGGTACGCTGGAGACCTGGCCGGTGATGGTCGTGATGGGCGGGCTACTGCTGGTTGGTGTGGTCTATCTCTTTGCCACCTCCAAGGCTGAGCTGGCACCGGAAGAGGATCAGGGTATTGTCATGGCGCATGTGGTGGGTGCACCCAATGCCACTGCGCAGCAGATGGGCGTCTATGCCGATCAGGCCTATAAACTGGCGCGTGATCTGCCCGAATATGATCAGATGTTCCAGCTTACCGGTATTCCAACAACGAATCAGGGTATGGGTGGTGTGCTGTTTAAACCGTGGGATGAGCGGGATCGCAGTGCAGCTGAACTACAGCAGGTGCTGCAGCAGCGCTGGAGCACGATTGCTGGTGCGCGAGTGGCGGCCTTCCAGTTCCCCGCGCTACCCGGTTCAGGAGGTCTGCCGCTGCAGTTTGTGATCAAAACGACTGAGTCCTTTGAGAACCTGAATGAGATTGTCGGCAAGGTGCTGGCCAAAGCGCAGGCCAGTGGCATGTTCTTCTTTATCGATTCTGATCTGAAAATCGATAAACCGCAGAGCACGCTGGTGGTGGATCGTGATATGGCAACCGATCTGGGGTTGACCCAGCAGGATATCGGTGCCGCCCTTGGTGCTGCCCTTGGTGGTGGATATGTGAACTACTTCGCCATCGGTGGCCGCTCTTACCGGGTGATGCCGCAAGTGGCACAGGAGCACAGGCTGAATCCCGAGCAGGTGCTGGATTACCATATTCGCATCCCATCCGGTGAGATGATCGCCGCCTCTACATTTGCCTCGATCACCCATGAGGTGGTGCCGGAATCGATCAACCGTTTTCAGCAGCTCAATTCAGCTACCATTTCCGGTGTCTATGCGCCAGGTGTCTCACAGCAGCAGGTGCTCTCGTTTATGCAGCAGGCGCTTAATGAGGCTGCACCGGCCGGCTATAACCCCGATTATGCAGGCCCGTCACGCCAGTATATGCAGGAGTCCGGCGGATTTGTTTTCACCATGCTGTTTGCTATTGTGATTGTCTTTCTAGCCCTCTCTATCCAGTTCAACAGTTTCCGTGATCCACTGGTGATTCTGGTCTCTGTACCGCTGGCACTGCTCGGTGCTCTGCTGTTTATCAATGTCGGCCTTGCTTCGATCAATATCTATACGCAGGTGGGGCTGGTGACGCTGATGGGATTGATCAGTAAACACGGCATTCTGATGGTGCAGTTCGCCAATGAGTTGCAGCTGCAGGGGCGCTCGAAACTTGATGCCATTATTGAGGCTTCATCTGTGCGTCTGCGTCCGATCCTGATGACTACCGCAGCCATGGTGCTGGGTGTGTTGCCACTGGTCATGGCCAGTGGTGCCGGTGCGGCAGGTCGCTACTCGATGGGGCTGGTGATCTTTACCGGCCTCTCTATCGGGACCCTGTTTACCCTGTTTGTGGTGCCTGCGGTCTACGTGCTGCTGGCCAAAGATCGCACGGCTGAGGTGGTGAGCAGTGAAGAGGAGTTAAATCTTGCGGAGAAACTGGCATGAGCCATATCTATTCGGAGAGTGACCAAAAGCGTATTGAAGTCGCGGAGAGGGAGACGATTCTAGCCTCATCGCTGAAATCGGGCATCAAACATACACACGCCTGTGGTGGCAATGCGCGCTGCTCTACCTGCAGGGTGCATGTGGTTGAAGGGCTGGAGCATTGTGAGCCGCGAAACAGTGCCGAAGAGAAGATGAAAGATCTGCTGCGCTTTCCTGATGATATCCGGCTTGCCTGTCAGACCAGAATCAGTGGCGATATTAAAATCCGTCGCCTGGTCGTTGATGATCTGGATGCTCAAATTATCAACGATCAGCTGGCCAGCCATGATGAGAACTCACTGGGTCGGGAAAAAGATATTGCTGTGCTGTTTACCGATCTGGCCAACTACACCGAATTTGCCGAATCACTTCCTGCTTATGATGTGGTGCATGTGCTCAATCGCTACTACATGACGATGAACGAAATCGTGACCAGACATGGCGGCGTGATCAGTGATGTGGCCGGCGATGGTATGTTGATTCTGTTTGGTGCCTGCAAGAAAGAGGATGGCCTGGTGATCGATGCGATCCGTACCGTGCAGGCGATGCGTAAGGAGTTGAAGCATTTTAACGAATATCTGGAGAGTATGTACGGCCGTTCATTCGGTTTGCGGGCGGGTATCCATTATGGATCGGCCATTATTGGTCATTTTAGCACAGGCTCGATGAGTAAAGTCGCGGCAATTGGTGATACAGTTAATTTGGCTAGCAGGATCGAACAGGCGAACAAACAGTTTGGCTCCCAGCTTCTGATTTCAGAATCAGCATATGAACATGTAAGCAAACATGTAAAAACATCTGGATCACATAGTTGTCAACTCAAAGGGAAGAGTGGCATTTATACCTTATATGAAGTTGAAGTATAGCCGGCTCCTTTCGTTATACGTGAATGGCCCTAATGGCCAGAAGCATTAGTAATCTGGCTGGCGAATGTATCAATGCTGAAGCGATTTAGTACTGAGGGATAGGGGTATTGGAAAGCCCTGACTGCCTTCAGTTCTCTATTCGGACAGGTTCTCCGACAGCGACATGCTCAAATAGCTCCAGCATATCCTCGTTTTTCATGCGGATGCAGCCGTGAGAGGCGGGGGAGCCGATCTTATCCTCTTCATGGGTGCCGTGAATGTAGATGTAACGGCGATATGTATCAACCTTGCCACGGCGGTTCTTGCCTGTTTCACAGCCTGTCAACCAGAGGATGCGGGTGAGAATCCAATCTTTCTTCGGGTCATCGTGTTCAGGGTCATAAATGCAGAACGGTTCGCGTGCCCTGAAGGCAGTCATTAGCGGAAGGTGATCCCCGATCTTTTCTGCAATCCGATGTTTGCCCAGTGGTGTCTGGAAGCTACCTGAAAGGTTGCCCACACCGTTGCTCGCTGTTGAAACAGGATAGGCGTACCAGACGCCGGTTTTGTGGCGGTGATATAACATCTGTTCTGATACGGAAACGATGATCATGGCGTGAGTGTAACGTGATTGTATGGAGAGTTCACTGCCACTATTGGATTGTCACTGGCAGTCGCTTCGCTAGAGTGCCAGACCTCAATGACTTCTATGGCACTTACATACCGATGAAAGACAGACACGAACATATACTTGGTGAAGTGGTGCGAGCCTATCTCAACACGGGGCAGCCTGTCGGATCACGCACCCTCTCCGAGCAGGGGGAACTTGGGTTAAGCCCGGCATCAATCCGCAATGTGATGGCGGAGCTTGAACGGCAGGGGCTGCTTGCTTCTCCGCATACATCTGCCGGGCGCGTGCCGACTGATATCGGGCTGCGCTATTTCGTTGATTCACTGATGGCAGTCGACCCTGAAGTGAACAAGCAGCTTGAAAACTCAGTGGCTGGCCACCTCTCCAGTACGCCTGAACGTAACATCCTGTTGAAAAGAGCCACCGACGAATTGGCAAACCTCACCCATTTTGCAGGCATGGTGTGGGTTCGAGAGCAGGGATTTAACCGTATCAACAGGATTGAGCTGGTGCCTGTCTCATCAGAAAAGCTGCTGGCAGTGATTGTCACCGATTCGGGTGAGGTGCAGAACCGCCTGATCGCACGCCCCAGGAATTTCAGTGACGTGGCTTTGCACGAAATCTCGGTGCGGCTGAATGAACTTCTGTCCGGCTGTAACCTGGAAGAGGTAAGGCTACGGCTGCAGCGGGAGATGGAATCAGACCGGCTCAGGGTGCGTCATCTGCTTGGGGACTTGAAACGCTGGGCGGATGCCCCTACAGAGGGACAGACGGACATGTTTGTCAGTGGTCAGCGCCAGCTTCTTGAGATGCCGGAGTTTGCCGTGGTGGACACGATTCGCTCGTTGATGAGTGCGATCGAAGACCGGCAGCAGCTTCTTCACCTAGTTGAGCAGGTTGAGCGTGAGGAGAGCGGTGTAAAGGTGTTTATCGGCAGCGAACACGCGCTGGTGAATATGGAGCAGGTTTCGGTGGTGCTGTCGCGCTACGAGGGGCCAGCCAATATAGTCGGTACCCTCGGTGTGATTGGGCCAAGGCGCATGCATTATGAGCGGGTGATGCCGATCGTGGATTGTACGGCCAAGTGGGTGAGCAGAATGCTCTCCGGTGGTTTGTACGCTAAATAGTTAATAACAGCTGGATAGAAGGAGCTTACAGTGATTGGAAAGAAGAAAAAGAAGGCTGAAGAGAAGGCCCCGCAGGAAGAGATCATTCAGCTGGATGAGAATGGCGATGAAGTAATCATTGAGCCTGAGGTTGATCCACTGGAAGCAGCGCAGGCGGAGATCGCCGAGCTGAAAGACAAAGTGCTTCGCACCCATGCCGAGATGGAGAACCTGCGTAAGCGTACGCAGCGTGAAATCGCCGATGCACACAAGTTCGGCGTTGAGAAGTTTGCCACATCTCTTCTGGATGTGATGGATAACCTGGAACGTGCACTGGCCGTGGAAGAGGGCAATGAAGCGGCATTTCGCGAGGGTGTTAAGCTGACACTCAACAGCTGGCACGAGATGATGGGCCGCTTTGAAGTCAAACGTATTGATGCCGTCGGTGAAGCATTTGATCCGCACTTTCATGAGGCGCTCTCGCAGATGCCGAGCGAAGAGCCTGCTGGCATGGTGATTGCCCAGCATGTGGCCGGCTATACGCTTCATGGGCGCCTTATTCGCCCGGCCAAGGTGCTGGTCTCCAGTGGCCCGGCTTAAGCCAGTAATATTTACCATCGAAGTTTACGAAGAATAAGAGAGTGTGACTTTTCTTCGTGCTCCTCGTGCGCGCGGCAGAAAAAAAATCAACTTGAGGGGTTGAAAGTGAAAATGTCACCCCCCATAAACAGCTCAAGAGAGTTTTTAACATCAGTTTTTAACGTATAATCAGGAGCAGGAAAACATGGCAAAAGTAATTGGAATTGACCTCGGTACCACCAACTCGTGTGTAGCCGTTATGGAAGGCGATAAAGCCAAGGTAATTGCTAACAGTGAAGGTGATAACACCACCCCATCTGTTGTGGCATTTGCCAACGATGAGCGTCTGGTTGGCGCATCGGCCAAGCGTCAGATGGTTACCAATCCGGATAAAACATTCTATGCGGTAAAACGTCTAATCGGTCGTAAATTCGATTCGAAAGAGGCGAAACATCACCACGACCTGGTCTCCTACCCGCTGGTGGCCGCCGATAACGGCGATGCATGGCTGGAAGTTGATGGCAAGAAGATGAGCCCGCAGGAGATCTCTGCGATCACGCTGCAGAAGATGAAGAAGACAGCGGAAGACTATCTGGGTGAGTCCGTGACAGATGCGGTAATCACCGTTCCTGCTTACTTCAATGATTCCCAGCGTCAGGCTACCAAAGACGCCGGCGCAATTGCCGGGCTGAACGTACTGCGTATCGTCAATGAGCCAACTGCAGCAGCACTGGCCTACGGCCTGGATAAAACCGAAGAGAATCACCTGATCGCCGTATACGACCTGGGTGGCGGCACCTTCGATATCTCGATCCTTGAGATAGGCGATGGCGTATTTGAAGTGAAGGCAACCAACGGTGATACCTTCCTCGGTGGTGAAGATTTCGATCAGGTGCTGATCAAGTATCTGGCGGCTGAGTTCAAGAAAGAGCATGGCGTTGATCTGATGACTGACAAGCTGGCTCTGCAGCGTCTGAAAGAGGCGGCTGAGAAGGCGAAGATCGAACTCTCCTCCAGCACTCAGACTGAGGTGAACCTGCCGTTCATTACCGCTGATGCATCCGGTCCTAAACATCTTCTGATCAAGCTCTCCCGTGCCAAGTTCGAAAGCCTGGTTGGCGATTTGGTCGCTAGTTCAATCGAGCCTTGTAAGCAGGCGCTGAAGGATGCCGGTGTGAAGGCCGGTGATGTTCACGAAGTAGTGTTGGTCGGCGGTATGACGCGTATGCCACTGGTACAGCAGAAGGTTCAGGAGTTCTTTGGTCGCGAGCCACACAAGGGTGTGAATCCTGATGAAGTGGTAGCCATTGGTGCAGCGATCCAGGGTGCGGTACTGACCGGTGAAGTGACCGACGTACTGTTGCTGGACGTAACCCCGCTCTCACTCGGTATTGAAGTGGAAGGCGGCCTGTTCAACAAGATCATCGAGAAGAACACCACTATCCCGACCAAGAAGAGCCAGACCTACACCACCGCTGCCGATAACCAGACAGCAGTGACCATCAAGGTGGCGCAGGGCGAGCGTGACCTCTTCTCTGCCAACAAGCAGCTGGGCCTGTTTAATCTGGAAGGCATTGCTCCGGCACCGCGCGGTATGCCGCAGATCGAAGTGGCCTTCGATATCGATGCCAATGGTATTATGCATGTGCATGCCAAGGATAAAGGTACCGGTAAAGAGACCTCGATCCGTATCGAGTCTGGTTCCGGCCTTTCCGAGGAAGAGATCGAGCGCATGAAGAAGGATGCTGAGGCCAATGCCGATTCAGACAAGAAACTGAAAGAGCAGATCGAAGCAAAGAACCGTGCCGATGCGCTGGTCTACTCTACTGAGAAGTCACTAAAAGAGCATGGTGACAAGGTAGATGAAGCCACACGCAAAGAGATCGAAGGTGCACTCGAGGAGCTGAAGAAGGCTATCGAGGGTGGCGATACCGACACCATCACAGCTGCCGAAACCAAGCTTGCCGAGAAGGCGCAGAAGCTGGGTGAAGCGATCTACCAGGATATGCAGAAGGAGCAGGCAGAGGCAGAAGCTGGCGAGTCAGGTGAAGCCGGTGGTGCTAAAGGCGATGATGTGATGGATGCTGAAGTTGTCGATGCTGAAGTTGTGGATGAAAAAGATAAGAAATAACACAGCAGCTTAAAGCTGGTGGGGAGCGGGGCGCTCAGGCGCCTTGCTCCTTTTGTGTTTTGAATCAGGGGCTGAAAGCAGCCCCGCTTAACGTTGAAGTGATTAGGTTTCACAAGCTGAAGTCTAGTTTTAACTGTTTAAACGAACCAAGGGAGTGACAGTGTCCAACCGCGATTATTATGAAGTACTGGGTGTAGCTAAGGATGCGGATGAGAACAGCATCAAGCGGGCCTATCGTAAGCTGGCAATGAAATATCATCCGGATCGCAACCCGGATGATGCTAAGGCAGCGGAAAATTTCCGTGAGGTGACCGAGGCCTACGAAGTACTGACCGATGAAGGCAAACGCAGCCGCTATGATCAATATGGTCATGCAGGTGTGGATGAACAGATGCAGGACTTCTGGGGTCGTGGTGGTGCTCAGGATTCACATGCATTCCGCGATTTTGGCGATATGTTCGGCGATGTCTTTGGTGACATGTTCGGCGGTCGTGGTGGTGGGCGCGCAGCACGCGGTGCAGACCTGCGTTATAACCTGACCATTACCCTTGAAGAGGCGGCCAGTGGTCGTGAAGTCGAGCTGAATATCCCCAGGCACGAAAGTTGTAACACCTGCCATGGAAGCGGTGCGCGTCCAGGCTCAAATCCGGTGCCATGTAACACCTGTGGCGGTCATGGCCAGGTGCAGATGCAACAGGGTTTCTTTGCTGTGCGCCGTACATGCCCAACCTGTCACGGTGCTGGAAAGCGCATCGATTCCCCTTGTCTGAGTTGCGGCGGTGCAGGCCGAACCAAGGTAAACAAGAAGCTGAAGGTGAAGGTGCCTGTCGGTGTTTACGAGGGTGCCCAGGTGCGCGTGGTTGGTGAAGGCGAGGCGGGAGAGCACGGAACACCTTCTGGCGATCTCTACATTGTCATCTCATTGAAGCCGCACAAGATATTCGAACGCGATGGTGCGGACCTCTACTGCACGATGCCGGTTACATTTCCGCAGGCGGCACTGGGTGCGGAGGTTGATGCACCGACGCTGGACGGCAAGATCAAGATCAAGATTCCGGCTGGAACCGAGGGTGCACGCGTATTCCGTTTGCGTGGCCATGGCGTGCCGGATGTGCGCACCGGTGGTCAGAAGGGTGATCTTTATGTGCGTGTTCATATTGCCGTGCCGAAGAAGATGAGCGCCAGGCAGCAGCAGCTATTGCGTGAATTTGCCGATGAGGCGGGAGACGAAATCTATCCTGAGCGTTCCTCATTTCTGGGCAAGGTGAAGGATTTCTGGGAAGATCTCTCTCGAGAGGGTAAATGATGGCTGATATGCGGGTAATTGTAGTGGGCGCTTCCGGGCGCATGGGGCGGATGCTGGTCTCTGCGATCAGTGATGCCAAAGGTGCGGTTCTTGCCGGAGCGACCGAACGCACGGGATCTGCATTTGTCGGCCGTGATGCCGGAGAGTTGGCTGGTATCGAAACACTGGGTGTGAATATCGTTGATGATATTAACAGCTGTTCTGAAGCAGATGTGATTATCGATTTTACCGCACCTGCAGCGACACTAAGCCATGCGGCCTTTGCGGCAAGCCATGACATGGGCATGGTCATCGGCACCACAGGTTTTGAAGCGGCACAGATGGATGAGTTACGGGATATTCTCTCAGGATCACCTGTCGTGATGGCAGCCAATTACTCTGTGGGGGTGAACCTAGCCCTGAGTTTGATTGAGAGAGCGGCTGAAGTGCTGGGCGATGATTACGATGCCGAGATTTTCGAGGCACATCACAGGCACAAGGTGGATGCACCGAGCGGCACAGCGCTGGCGATGGGTCGTGCGCTGGCTGTAGGGCGTTGTGTCTCTTTGGACGATACGGCTGTTTACTCCCGCGAAGGCATTACTGGCGCAAGAAAGCCCGGCTCAATCGGCTTCTCTGTCGTGCGCGGTGGCAATATTGTCGGCGAGCATCAGGCGATGTTTATTGCCGATGAAGAGCGCATTGAGATCAATCATGTGGCATCTGATCGCATGGTTTTTGCCAAGGGTGCGGTGCGTGCAGGCTCATGGCTGATGGCCAAGGATGCCGGCTGGTATGATATGCAGGATGTTCTGAATCTCCGCGATTAGCGGTAAATATTGATAGAGAGCCTGCGACATTTTGCCATATTTCAGTGCTTTAATGTAGGGATTAGGCTTCGCATGTACCAACTCGTATTGCGATGTTTTCTCTCCAAAGACTTCCATCGTTTCAAGCCCGGTCCTGCTCAGGCCGGGCTTTCTTTTTTTTGCGCGACAATTTGTCACACTCCGATATTTTGCAATTCATATAACTTTCGCGGCCAAAATAACAGAGAGAACCGGCTTGTTTGATCACCTTTAAGGCCCTAGCTTAAGTTCTCATGCGAATCGAAGAGGGAACGATGTTTATTCAAGGCTCCGTTGAGGAGATGGTGGGCACCTATAACCTGAAACGGTTATTCGTGTTCAGAAGTGCCGTAATCGCAAGCGAACTGGCGGCGGTTGGTCTGGCTGTTTATGGGATGGCTGTAGAGCTGCCTCTCCACTATATGCTTTCAGTGATTGCACTCTATTCGCTGTTTAACGCTTACGTCTGGTTGCGGTTGCGTAAAACTCCAACGGTTAGCGCCAATGAATTTTTCCTGCATCTGGTTGTGGATGTACTGGCCCTGGCCGCACTCCTCTATTTTGCCGGTGGCTCCAGCAACCCCTTTGTCTCGCTATTTCTGCTGCCGCTGGTGATTGTGGCGGCCACACTGCCCAAACGTTATGTCTGGGGTATGGCAGCCGTCACGCTTGGCTGCTACAGCCTGCTGATGCTGATCAATGTGCCACTGACCCAGGAGATGGCCGGTCATGGTCATGGTGGTCATGCCGGTCACACAGCAGCAACGAGTAATTTCAGTCTGCATGTGCTGGGTATGTGGTTCAGTTTTTTGCTTGCAGTGGGTCTGATTCTCTTTTTCGTGGTCTCGATGGCTGAGGCGTTGCGTCAGCGCGATCAGAAGCTGGCTGAGGCACGTGAGAAAAATCTGCGCGATGAGCACATGGTCTCTCTCGGCACATTGGCCGCAGGTGCTGCACATGAACTGGGTACACCGCTGGCGACCATGGCCGTGCTGACCAAAGAGATGGAGCAGGAGTATCGGGAGCAACCCGAATTGCTGGAAAACATCATCATTCTGCGTTCACAGGTGGATCGCTGTAAGGCCACGCTGGGGCAGATCAGTGCCAGTGCCGGACAGATGAAGGCTGAGAGTGGCCATAGTGAAGATGTGAAGAGCTGCCTGAACCACTGCATATCGCGCTGGCAGGAACTGCATCCGGCAACCTCGATAGCGGTCGCCCTGAAAGGGTTTGAACCGGCCCCGACCATTGTTGTGGATGAGACCCTGAACCAGGCAGTGATCAACGTGTTAAATAATGCTGCCGATGCTTCACCGGATAGCATTGAGCTTAGTGCTGACTGGTCTGCCGCAGAGCTCAATCTTGGTATTCGCGATTTTGGAGAAGGATTAAGTCCTGCTGCGCTGCAGGCTCTGGGTAAACCGTTTTTCACCACCAAAAAGGATGGTCATGGTCTTGGCTTCTATCTGGCCAGTGAGGTGGTGCGCCGACTTGGTGGTGAGATGAATATCAGTAATCACGCTAAAGGCGGGGCACTTGTAAAGATTCGTCTGCCTCTGCAGAGATTGAAAACGGAGTAGCTATGGAAGCAAACAGAGATCTGCCGAACCTGCTGCTGGTTGATGATGATGAGCTCTTCTGCCGCATCCTCTCCTCTGCGCTGAAGAAACGCGGATTTACCGTACAGGTGTCGCACAATGTGGCCGATTCGATCGAGTTGATTGGTGATGCTGCGCCTGAATATGCCGTGGTCGATCTGAGCATGCCGGGTGATTCCGGTCTGGTGCTGGTCGAGAAGCTGCATCAGTTGGATGAACATACGCGCATCGTTGTGCTTACCGGTTATGCCTCCATTGCCACAGCGGTAGAGGCGATCAAGCTTGGTGCCACGCATTACCTCGCCAAACCCGCCGATGCTGATGAAGTGGTAGCAGCACTGGGACGTGAATCCGGTGATACCGCTGCCCAGATAACAGGTCAGCCGATGTCGACCAGACGGCTGGAGTGGGAACATATCCAGAAGATACTGATGGAGTGCGACGGTAATATCTCCGAAACTGCCCGGCGACTTGGTATGCACCGACGAACCCTGCAACGAAAACTAGCCAAGCGCCCATCCAAAGCCTAACTGATCTCAGGTGCAGGAAAATCCCACATTTCGGACTTTTGTTTTAATGCATGTTTATCCAAGTTCTTTATACCGTTCCAGTACTCCACCTCCTTATTCTAGATTAAGTGTTGCGTCGATCAGTTGAGATCGCCTCCATAGGCGGCGGGTATTCAGAGCGTTTGTAAGGGTGCGACAATTTGTCCCATCTTAAAATTTTCTCCCGTCAGTATGTTTCGCCCCGCTTACGTTTGCGATATGCCTTTCGAATAGCAGGGGGAGATTCATCATGATTCACACACATTACCGGCAGGTTTTCCTAGCCGCTCTGATTGCTACATGTACTTATGGTGTTGCTTTGGCCGAAGATGCTGCGGGTCCGGTGATTGATGTCACAGGCTCGGCCTTAACCGATACCCAGGCACCGCATTGCGACATCGTTAGTCAGCAAGAGCTGAAGTCCATGGCACCAGCGACCAGCGACAGTGCCAGCCTATTGCAAAATACCCCGGGGCTTAACCTTCAGGGCGGCGGTGGAGTTTCCAGTTTGCCGGTGCTTCACGGTCTTGCTGATGATCGGCTGCGCATCAAAGTTGATGGCATGGATCTGGTGTCCGCCTGTGCCAACCATATGAACCCACCACTCTCTTACATCGACCCGAGCAATGTAGGAAGTGCAGCGGTTTTTGCCGGCATTTCACCTGTGAGTGTGGGGGGAGACAGTATCGGTGGAACAATTTTGGTCGAATCTGAAAGTCCTGAATTTGCCAAGCCCGGTGAAGGCTCGCTCATAAAGGGTCAAATCGGCACATTTTATCGTAGCAACGGCAATGTCCTGGGAGGCAATGTCTCCGCAACGGCTGCTACCGAAACAGCCAGCATTAGATATAACGGCTCCACTGTGAAGGCAAGTAAAAATTACAAGGCTGGTGGCGACTTCAAAGCGGCGGGTCTTGCAGCGGTTGATCGAGGATGGTTGGCTGCCGATGAGGTTGGCTCGAGCAGGTATGAATCGACCAACCATGCTCTTGCCATCGGTGTATTGAAGAGCAATCACTTGATCGATCTGAAACTCGGTCTTCAGGACATCCCTAATCAGGGCTGGACAAATCAACGTATGGATATGACCGGCAACAAAAGTACACAGGCCAATCTGGGCGTAACCAGTGAATTTGATTGGGGGAACCTTGAATCGCGCGTCTACTTTGAAAATACCCGCCACTCCATGCAGTTCGGTGAAGACAAACAGTATCAATACGGGACTGTAATGATGCCTGTAAACGGCATGCCGATGGATACAGAGGGCAAAAATATAGGCGCTTCGCTGAAGGCAAATGTTGCCCTCTCGTCAGCTGATCAATTGCGGGTCGGTGCGGAGTATCAGCAGTACCGACTGGATGACTGGTGGAACCCTTCCGGTGGAATGATGATGGCACCGAATGTCTTCTTGAATATCAATGGAGGTAAGCGAGATCGCATGGCCGTTTATGGCGAATGGGAGTCACAGATTTCTTCCTCGTTGCTGACCCAGTTGGGGCTGCGATTTGAGCGCGTTGACATGAACACAGACGTTGTTCAGGGATATAATACGATGATGGCCTTCCAGGGTGCAGAAGCCGCTGCTTTTAATGCCGCAAACCGCAAGAAGGTCGACAACAATGTTGATGCAACGGCACTGGCACGTTTCACCCCTGATGAAAATAAAACCATTGAGTTCGGTTACGGCATGAAGACCCGCTCTCCGAACCTGTATGAACGCTACACATGGTCCACCGCCGGTATGATGATGCGCATGGTTAACCTGGCCGGTGATGGCAACGGTTATGTTGGTAATCTGAATCTGAATCCTGAAACATCCCATACCATCAGTGCCACGGTTGATCTTCATGATGCAGACGAAAGAAAGTGGGGCTTTAAGATGACCCCATACTACACCTACGTTAATGACTACGTTGATGCAGCGCGTTGTAGCTCTGCCAATATGAACTGCGGTATGATGAACCAGACAGCAACGAATGCTTTTGTCTACCTGCAGTTCGTTAACCAGAAGGCCGAAATGTACGGTGTTGATGTTTCCGGAGATTTTATCGTTAGCGAAGGCAGTTACGGAAGTGTCACTGCCAAGGGCCTGATGAACTACGTTCGTGGTAAGAACAAGACAACCGGTGACAACCTCTACAACATCATGCCAATGAATGGCCATGTGGCGCTTGAGCACAACCTCGGTGGCTGGACCGGCACTGTTGATGTGGAGATGGTGGCCGCCAAGAAAAAAGTCTCTCAGACCAGAAACGAGATGACGACTGCCGGCTACGCTCTGGTGAACCTGCATGGTGCCTACAAATGGAATCAGGTTCGCTTTGATTTAGGTGTCAGCAATCTGCTTGACCGCTTCTATAACCATCCGCTAGGTGGTGCTTACCTCGGCCAAGGGATGACGATGGGTACAGCTGTGCCTTGGGGTGTTCCGGTTCCAGGTATGGGCCGTTCGATTTATGTTGGTATGACAGTCAACCTGTAAGTAGTAGGTACCCTTGATGCTCCATCATGTGCACAGTGATGTCATGATGGAGTGTCGAGGTTTATCCGATGGTAATTTTTTTATCTGTTTAAGCTGATTGCCATTGAGTTTTACCGTAATGAGGCTCGGCCATCGTTACCCAGCACAACAACTAAACCTGACTGCGACAATTTGACACGCCATATGCCAATCCTAGTTGATATAAGCTTCGCTCCGGATTCTTGCTGAAGGGAGTTGTTATGGAAATTGCTTCGCTGATTGATAAAGGTGGCCCGGTCATGTGGGTGCTGCTGGGTTACTCTGTTGTGGCCGTGGCGATTGTCATGGAGCGACTGGTTCAACTGAACCTGTTGCCCAAAGTCAGTGGGGATATTGACTCTCTTTATCACGCAGAAGGCAAGCGTATCGCGCCTGAAGCGGCAATCGCTATCGGTGTTCGAGAGGCCGCAGAAGAGGGCGTGAAGGATCTGGTGAGAGTGGCATCGCGCATTGGCTCCGATCAACTGGCTCGTATGGAGTCCGGTCTGCGCACGTTGGCATGGCTGGGCAACACTGCTCCGCTACTGGGGCTGTTTGGCACCATCACCGGCATGATCAAGGCTTTTCAGGTTATTGAAGCAGCAGGTGGGAAGGTGGATGCCACAGTGCTGGCTGGTGGAATCTGGGAAGCGATGGTAACTACCGGAGCGGGATTGGCTGTTGCCATTCCTGTGCTTTTTCTACTGCATTTTCTGGAGGGACTGGTGGATAAGCGCGCCAAGTCCATGCAGCGGGTTGCATCGTTGGTGATCGAGAACTTGCCTCACACACCGGATAATAATCTCGCAGACCAGGTTAATCACAGGGACTCTCTGGCTCATGCAATTTGAGGGAACACGCAGGAGCGGTCAGGCCCCGAACCTGACACCTCTGATCGATATTGTTTTTCTGCTGCTGGTCTTCTTTATGCTCACCGCCCATTTCGTGAAGGATCAGGGGCTTCCGATTGAGCTGCCTGAAGCAGAAAGCGCGCTATCACTTGAAGATCAGGCACCGCTTGAAATCAAACTGGCTGGCACAGGCCAGATCATGGTCGCGGATCAGCAGGTCGGTATTGAGGCTCTACAGGAGTACTTGCGACCGCTGCTTGCCGAAAGGCTAGAGAAGCGCGTAATTATTCGTGGGGACAGAGATGCCGGTTTTGGTGACTCGGTAAAGGTGATTGATGCAGCACGCCTGGCCGGTGCAGCCGGTGTCGATATTGTCACTGAGCAGCCGGATCGGGATTAAGATGAATCATGCGGTCATGACCTCTTCCAGCAGAGCTGTTCGCTACGGCGCAATCGGCCTCTCACTGCTGCTGCACGGGGCTCTGTTTGCCAGTTTTGGCGGCGCACCGGCAGGGGTGGTGCAGCCACTGAACCCGTCGATTACACGTCTGAGTTTCCTGACTCCGGCTGTTGAGTCTGTTGTTACACCGGAAGTTGTTCCCGAGACCAAACCAGAGAAGAAGATTGTGAAAGCGACACCGGAGCCGGTGAAGCAAGTAGTGAAAAAAAAGGTTCGTAAAAAGGTTGCTGAACCGGTGCAAGAGGTGGTTCAGCAGCAGGTCAGTGAACCGGTAGCAGTTGCACAGCCAATGGCTGTCGCTGCGGTAGCAACACCTCAAATTGATGAGGGACTGATCAAGCGCGAAACCCAACGCTATCTCTCCGAGGTAATGGCGCATATCGAGCAGCATAAATGGTATCCGAAAGCAGCTCGCAGGCGTGGAATCGAGGGTGAAGTGCATATCAGTTTCAAGCTACTTCCAGATGGTTCAACGCATCAACTGGTGGTTGAAGATGGTCCAACTATGCTGGTTGCAGCAGCTAGAAAAGCTGTAGAGAAGTCGATGCCGATGCCTACACCCCCTGCAATGATCGATTGTCCGCTCGAGTGTGAGTTTCGCATGCGTTTTAACCTGAAGTCATCCTGATTTACAATCAGTCTGCCCATGCTTTTTTGTCCCCGTCATAGTAAGTAAAATCGTTAAATAAGAGTGCGACAATCTGCCGCGCGACAATTTGCCTAATTCCTACATTTTTCCTGCCACATAACCTTCGCTCGGATTTTTGGAAAGGGGGGGAGTCATGAAGACTTCTTCGCTGATTTTTATTTTACATAAGCAAGGGAGAAGTGATGAACCTGAAAACAAGAAGTCAGGTGGCGGGAGCAGCGTCGTTACTGACTATGTTGTTGATGCCATGCATAGCCGGAGCAGCAGACATGGGATTAATGAGCGTGGATTCCACTACCATTGATGATCGTTTTGAGTCTAAGCGTGGTGAGCCATCCAATATATCGGTGATATCCGGTGATAAGGTGGAGAAGGCGCATGCAGAGAACATCAAGCAGATCCTTGATGCGATTCCGGGTGTTACCGCGGAACTGCAGAGCCAGGATTCGCTCAAGATTCATATCCGTGGTGTGGAGAATCAGCGTTTCATGGGCGAGAAGCCTGGCGTAGCTGTGGTAATTGACGGTGTGCCTGTGTTTGAACGCACGGGACGTGTTAATATCAATATGGATGACATCGCGTCGATCAAGGTGATCAAGGGTGGAGCCTCCTATCTCTTCGGTGACGATGCGCTGGCAGGTGCCGTGATTATCACGACCAAGCGTGGCGCGAAAATGGCCGGTGGAAGTGTCTCTGCCGAGGCTGGTAGCTTTGGATATAAGCGCGGTATGGCACGGGCAGGTTTTGCTGCCGATAAGGTGTCAGGTCATGTGCAGGTCAGTCGTCGCGATGCAGACAGCTACTATTTCCAGGGGAAATACAAGGCGGATTATCTCAACGGTAAACTGCAGGGGTACCTCTCCGATACGAGTGATCTCACCTTTGGCTGGGAGGTGGCCAAGCGCTTCAAGGACAGCCACGGCACGGTTACCGGTGTAACTCAGGCAGCCGTTGATCCGACCAGCGTTGACGGCCGCGATTTTGCCCGTAACTACAATGTTGATTTGGGTAAATTTTATCTCACCTATGCCAACGATATCTCCGAAACAAGCAACCTAATGTTCAATGCCTACCAGTTCGGTGACCACACCAAATACTGGAGCAGCCCAGTTCGCTACGACCTTGCCTTTCAGCCGGTGATAGACGTCAATGCCTATGCCAACGATAACGACTACAAGCAGATCCAGCGTGGTATCAAGAGCGAGTGGCGCGGCAGTAGTGAAAGTTTCGGGTTGATGGGAGGTGTCGATCTGCGCGACAACAGCTACAATAACAGGGTGACAATCCTGCAGGACCACCGCACTAGTCCGAGTCCATTTAGTCCAGTTATGACAGCTGGTACGGTGATCACCCATGACAAGACTAGGGAGCGCATGGCTGCCGGCTATGGCGAGCTGAAATTTCGCCTTGCAGATCCACTCACAGTTACAATGAACGGACGCTATGACCAGATTAAGCTGAGCTACGAGGATTACCTGCCTGGTGCTGCAGCACCGAACCTGTCAAAGAAATTTAATGTCGGATCATGGCGTGGTGGTCTGAATTACGATTTTAGTGATTCAGTTTCACTCTACTCCAACGTATCGACAGGATTTCGTGCGCCGACGATCCAGCAGCTCTTTGCGGGTACGATATCATTGACCGGTAACGTGGCTGCCAACCCGAATCTCACGCCTGAACAGGCCACCAACTACGAAATTGGCCTGCGCGGACGTGCAGATATTGGAGCAGGTGACGTTGAGTGGGATATTGCCTTTTTCCAGATTGACCGGAAGGACTTTATCCTCAATGTGGCTGGCCAGTATGCTACGCCAAACGCTGGTGTGATAGATCAGTACCAGAACATCGGAGGCATGCGCAATCGTGGTATTGAAGTGGCTCTGAAGAGTGATCAGGAGCAGCTCTTTTCAATGGATGTGGCCTACACCTTCCTCGATGCGAAATTCACCCGCTACGACAACTACAACCTGCTGCTGGGTAACCGCTTTAGTCCGGCTCCGGGAGCCAATACCAGAGTTGCTTATAACAACAGTGGCAACGTGGTGCCACGTGCACCGAAGCACAAAGTCTTTGTGGCGGCACGCATTAAGCCGTTCAAAGGCTTTACCCTTGCCACTGAGATGAATGCGCAGGCCAGCTACTATGCTGACGAGATCAACCAGGAGAAGATCGGAGGCCATGCGATATTCGACCTGATCGCCAACTATGATTTTGCAACCGGCAGCAAAAACCAGGTGAAGTGGTCACTGTTTGGTCGAGTTGATAATGCATTTGACCGCACCTACTACAACACCGCGAGAGGCTATTACGATAGTAATGGCGACTTCGCCTACAACGCTGAGGATCTCTCCATCGTGGTTAATCCGGGCCGTCGCTGGACTGCCGGTGTTACGGCAACCTTTTAATCATTCAAAATCGAGGGAGATATAGATGAAAAAACAACTGAAACATCTGATGGTTGCAGCAGCTGCTGTGATGCTTTTTTCAGCTCAGGCACTGGCTTGCGGTGGCAAGCAGTGTGCATCCGAAAGCTGTGACTTTAAGGGCGCAAAAGCAGAAAACTGTGCGAAAGGTTATGCCAAAGGATCGGGTTATAAGAAGTCAGCCCACCATAAAATCCCGGGCAACAGCCCTGCCTATATTCGCAAGATTCTCAAGAAAGCCGATGCCATTGGTTTGACGGATAAGCAGCGCAAGCAGGTGGGGGAGCTGCTGGTTGCAGCAGAGACAGGTGCTGCCAAGGCGCATGCTGAGGCTCAGATCGAAGTGGCTGAATTTCGCGGTAAACTGCATGGCGGCAGTTTGAATGATAGCGATATCAAAGCTTATGCCAAACGCATGGGTGAGCTGCGTGCCGCCAAATACGAAGCCAACCTGATGGCCTCGGTCAAAGCTTCACGCCTGCTGAACGATGAGCAGAAGTCCAAGCTCTATGCAGGCAAAAAAACAATGGGTGCTAACAAGTGAAGATCAAAGCATTGATGGGGGCCACGCTTGTCGTGGTCCTCTTCAGTTTTAACGCTCAGGCAGCTATGTACTGGTCACCGGCTCCTATGAAACATGGGCACAGTGGACATGATCGCCATGCAGGAAAGCCCTTCTTGTTACATGCTGGCGAGGGTGCAGAGGCTCAACTGATGAGCCCGAGCAAGGCGGTTAAACCATTAACGCTGGAGTATGGCAGGGTCAGTGTGAAAGCGATGGGCACAGGCAATTATCATGCACTGGTAGCTAAGCGTAGTGTGGATGATCTGCATGAGTCAGCTGTTCGTTATATCTACATGCATGGTAAACCATCAGGTGTATCACCATCACTATTGATAGGGCACGAGAAGTCGGCATTGGAGATAGAGCCTGCACCATTGGCACGAGAGCATTGGCGTTATTATTCCAACACTAATGCACAGTTCATCGTTCGTTTTCAGGGGCAGCCGCTTGCTGGCGCTAAACTGAGCATGTTAACCGGTAATGGCAGTAGCGCTGAATTCACAACAGATGCCGAAGGTCTGGTGGTTATCCCTCTGCCTGAGGACTTTGTGTATGAGAAGCCCGGCCGCATGGCTAATCCAGCATCTGAATTTGTATTAACAGCTGAGCATAGCGTTGGTAGCCAGAAATACATTACCACCTTTTCATATAGCTATCACATTAACCCTGAGCACTGGCAGTCCACTGAGCTTGGACTGGCTGTGATTGGTGGCGGTATGTTGATCGGTGGTTTTGTTACCTTGAGAAAGCGTCGTCGCAGGGAGAAAAAGTAATGCCTTTCTGGAAAAATTTATCGGTCATCCGCAAATTTGTACAGCTCCTAGCCTTTCTGTTTCTTGTATATGGTTCGGTTTTTGTAGGCTTCTACTCTGCCGACAAGTTATCAGGTGCATTTCCGGTTCTCTCCTGTGCTTATGATGCTAAAACAGCTGACTACTGTGTCCTGATTCCACTACAGCACCAGATAGGTCATGGCTTGGGCCCGGCGATTGCCGCTGGAAAGTTCACACTCAGCTTGCTTCTACCTATTCTGACAACACTGGGAACCTTTCTTCTTCTTTTTATATTGTTGAATAAGGCTTTCTGTGGTTGGCTCTGTCCACTGGGCTTCTTCCAGGAAGTCTTGGGTATGATCGGTCAGAAACTGCGGTTGAATCGCACCGAATCAATGGATCCAAAATTGGTAGATCGCATAAGGCCTGCCAAATGGCTGATGCTGGGTTTACTCGTCATTCTCCTTCCACTTGCTTCAGGCATGGGTTTTGTTGGTCATGAACTGGGTGATCCATTCTGCCAAATCTGTCCGAGCCGGATATTAACATCACTTTTTGCAGGCCAGCTCAATCAGCTCTATATCGACACCTCATCAACGGGTTATATGATTCTTTCCATTATTGCCGATCTGTTGTTTGGTTTGATTCTGGTGCTATCACTGACTATGCGTCAGCCCTTCTGTCGTATCTGCCCATTGCTGGCGATGCATGCACTGTTTAAGAAGGTTGGTCTGGTTAAGCTTGTGAAGAACTATACAAGTCGCTGTGATAAGTGCGGTCTTTGCGCCAAAGCCTGCCCAATGGATATTCGTGAGATTCATACATCCAAAGAGAAGGATATCCTCTTCTCAGACTGCACCCTCTGTGGACGTTGTGTGGAGTTCTGCCCGGATAAGGGTGTGATGGCACTGAAGTATGCGGTCATTCCAATTAAGGTTTCTGATCCGCAATATTTCAAAGAGCGCAACAAAGCACAGAAGAAGTGGGAGGGTAAACAGAAACCATCCCGCCGTGTCAAAAAGGAGTCGTAGTGGAGTTTCTACTCTCCGCTATGCTGACAACATTCATCATCGGCCTCTCATTTGGGGCCGGTGCATGTATGTTTACCTGTATCCCGACACTCGGTGTGATGCTGCTGGCTCAGGATATCGGTGCCAAAGAGACCTCATTGCAGACACTGCGTTTTAATCTCGGCCGTATGGCGGCCTATGCACTGCTTGCTGCTGTTTCAGGATTGGTTGGTGCTTCACTAGTGGGGCTGCTCGATATGAGTCACGCTAATCTGATCTTTGCTGCCATGTTGCTCTTCTCTGCTGTTTTGCTGTGGCGAAAGGGAAAGGTGGCAGGCTGCTCCTCTTCAGGGCAGACAAAGAGGCTCAGGGCAGGACTGTTCGGAATGGGTTTTGCGATGGGACTTCGTCCATGTGCACCGTTGGCTGGTGTGATGGCTGCAGCTGCCACGACGGGCTCGGGAGCTTATGGACTGCTGCTAGGTCTCTCCTTTGGTGCCGGTGCCATTGTCATCCCCCAGCTTGTCTTCGGTTATGGTCTGGGAAAAGCAGGTGGTGAAATACGCTCGCAACTTAGAGGCAGGCAGCAGCAGTTGGCCAGAATCGGCGCTTCAGTACTGGCCTTTGTTGGCATTAGCGTTGGTATGGGGTGGCTGTCGCTTTAATTCCACACCAACTGAGTCTGACTCCATTGGTTCGGCAACCTAACCTAATCTGGGGGCACAACTTGAACCTAGTCAATAACCTTCCAGTTTACTGATCATTGGTTCCAGCTGTTTTTCGAATTTTTGCCATACATTAGAACTGCCCTGATACATCTTTTTTCTGACCTGTTCATTAGAGGCTGTTGCAACGGCGCGACCGGAAAGGTGGAAGTCCATGCACTGCTCTTCCCAATCCAGACCGCAGTAGTCGAGCAGTTTACGTGTCTCATCTTCCTGAGCCTCGGTCAGAGTCTCGTAATTGATGTGATGGATGCGACCAGGGAAACGCTGTTCCCAGAAATCCATTAGACCCACATAGAGCTTGTAATACTCACTTACGTCATTGAGATCACAGGAGAAGCTGAGAGCGTCGCCACCAAAGAAGTGCTTGTAAGCGGACCAGCAGGTGGCTATCGCATCACGCTTGATATGGACGATGCGAGCTTCCGGCATGGCTTGCAGGATAAAGCCGATCCACCTGAAATTGATGGTGGTCTTGTCGATAATATAGCGCTCACTGACATTCAGGCTTTCCATCCAGGAGAGGTAGTGGTCGCGCAGGTTCTGTAACTGACCTGAGTCGACTCCGTATTCGTTCCAGTTAATGCTATTGATGCCGTGGTCCAGGGTGGCGACCTCGCCGGCGCCATAGACTTTGGAATGACTGGAGAGGATCTGCTCTACCAGTGTGGTACCTGAGCGTGGCATGCCGAGAATAAATAGCGGTGTGGATGCGTTATCCGTTTCGGGGCTCAGCTGTTGCGGCCTGCTCATCGAGAAGGCTGATTTGATCTGTCTGAACAGATCGCGGTCTTCGTCGAGTGAGTAGCCGGAGAGTACTTTGCGTAGCTGGTTTCCCTCCTTTAGATAGTCGAAGGATTGATCGATATTGCTCAGGTCTTCCTCAGCTTTAGCCAGACCAAAACAGAGGTGCATGCGTTGCGAATCTGTTAGTTCCTCGCATTCGTACAATTTGTTCATCTCGGCATATAAAAAAGCATCGCCCGATGCAAACGATACCAACTCTGCAAGTTGACGATGCGCCTCGGTGCTGTGGGGGCTGAGTTCGATCGTGCGGCTGAAGCTGGCGATGGCATCCTGTTTTCGACCGGTATCCAGCAGTGCACCGCCCAGATTATTATGGGCCTCAGCATAGTCGGGGTTCAAGGTGATGGCGGAATTGAGATTTGCAATGGCCTCCTCATAGCGGCCCAGTTCGATCAGTGCGCAGCCGAGGTTGTTGTAGGCTTTGATATAGTCGGATTTTATTTCAAGGGCTATGGTGAAGCTGTCTGCCGCCTCCTCATGTCGCTGAAGCTTGAGCAGGAATGCGCCCAGATTGTTGTAGCCTTCAGCAAAATCAGGGGAGATCAGCACCGCCTGACGGTAGCTATTCAGGGCCGCTTCATCTTCGCCAAGATTGGCTAGCGCATTACCCTGATTGAGGAATGCTTTAGCATAGTCGGGTTGGATTTGGATAGCACGTTCAGCGCAGTCCACCGCAGCGTGATAATCGCCGATAGTGTTGTAGGCAACAGAAAGGATGTTGTGAATCTGTGCGGTTTTCGGAAACTGTCTGGCCAGTTCGCTACCTTTTTTGATCAACTCATTCAGCTCTCCGTGGGCAAACAGCTGGGTTAGTTGTTGAATTTGTTCAGGGGATGGTTGTTTGAGTTTTGAGAAAAACATGGGGTAACTATAGCACTGGTTTTGATGGTGAGACTAGTGGCTATGTGTGGCATGAAATAAAAATAGTTGCAGGGTGTACGAGCGTACACCATACTGCGTGCATGGTGAATAAAGACCCTTTCTATCTCGGACGACTACAGGATTATTATGCGCTGCACAGGCTGATTCCCTCTTATGCGGAGATCGCCGCAATGGTGGGTGTGAGCAAGCAGGGGGCAGTGAAGTTTATCGACCGTATGATCTTTGCCGGTTACATCAATAAGGCTCCCGGTGGTCGCCTCTCTCCTGCCAATATGTTTTTCGCCCGCCCGCATGTCGGATGCGCACCTGCCGGTTTTGCCAGTCCGGCAACAGAGATTTTAGGTGATGCGATCACCATTGATGACTATCTGGTCGAACATCCATCGCAGACCGTGCTGGTTGAAGTCAGTGGTGAATCGATGATCAATGCCGGTATTCATGATGGCGATTTCCTGATTGTCGAGCGCAACACCAACCCGAATCTTGGCAAAATTGTTGTGGCCATTGTCGATGGTGATTTTACGATCAAATACCTGCGTTCGGGCAAGGAGGGGATGTACCTCGAACCTGCCAATGCCGACTTTCCGAATATCTATCCTGAAATGTCGCTCGATATCTATGGTGAGGTCGTCGGTCAGTTTCGTAAATTCTAACTAACTGTTCAGTTCGCAACTGACTTGTTCTCGAATAAATCAGCGGCAATCTGAACAGTTTCTTTCCATAAGGTTTAATCGTAAATGAAAATGGTGACCAACTGGCCCAACGCTATTGCACATATCGACTGCGATGCCTTTTACGCTTCCTGTGAGGCGGCGCGCAGGCCTGACTTGAAGGGAAGGCCGATCTGCGTGCTCTCCAGTCAGAATGCCATTGTCGTGGCGAAATCCTACGATGCCAAGGCACTTGGAATCACCACAGGTATGCCGGTGTGGGAGGCAAAAAAACTTGCTCCGCAGGCGGAGTTCCTCGCTGCTGATTTCCGTTATTATGGGCAGCTCTCGCATAAGCTGTTCTCCATTCTCAGGCGCTACAGTCCCGATATCGAGGTCTACTCGATTGATGAGGGGTTCATCGATATGAATGGTATCCGAACCCTGTGGCGCAAGCCGTTTCGCCAGCTTGCTGATGAGATCCGCCAGAGCGTTGAGCGTGAAGTAGGCATTACCGTTTCGGTTGGTATCAGTGTGACGCGTATACTGGCCAAGATGGCTTCGGAATCGAATAAGCCCAATGGAAGTACGGTGATTCCGGGCAAACGGATCGAACGATTTCTGGCTGATATTGCAGTCTCTGATATTCCGGGTATCGGCAGGAACCGTGCCGCTCTGCTGCATAAATTTAACATTCACACTGCGCTGCAGTTTATCCATATTGAAGAGAGTTTGATGCAGCGGCTTTTGGGCAGACATGGCTTGATTCTCAAGCAGGAGTTATCAGGAATCGCTGTGATGGGGTTGGAGGTCAATCCGCCACTACCGAAAAGCATTGCCCGTACTGCATCGATGGGAGAGGTGACGAAGTCTCGTCAGCTTGTGACCGCACATCTGAGTTATCACACTATGCGGCTGGTATCGGAACTGGTGGCGAAACAGCTGTTTACCCGCCGCATCCATGTTTTCCTGACCCTTTCTACGTTTGAAAAGCGTGGTGCCGATATCCGCCTTGATCTTCCGAGCAGCAGTTTGAGGCGGATTGCGGCAGCAGTGAAAGAGGGGTTTATAACGCTGTTCAGGGTAGACGAGAGCTACCGAGGCTGTGGCATCGTGGCGACCCATATCAGCCGCGCAGCCTCGGCTACGCCCGATCTCTTCGGGTTATCAAAGGAGGATAGCCGTCAGACCGAGTTGATGCTGACGGTCAACCGTATCAATAAACGTTACGGTGACTGCACAGTCTCTCTTGCCACTATCCAGACGGTAAAAGAGAAGAAACGCAGGGTTCGATTCTGCTATCCTTTATTTATTGCCTCTTGAGCAATCGTTCGACATTCAGAGCTGTGTTCTGCATCCATGTATATCCACTGTGTCATTTTAAGTGCCCATATAAGCCGACAGATAGATGGCTCGGCCTAAATAACTGAAAGATGCTATAATGAAAAAAATAGTTCTCCGAAACAGGGCTTACAGGAGGTCTCCTATGCATAAATTATTGTTTGTTTCCCTCTCTGCGCTACTGATGCTTGGCGTGAATTCCACTGTAATCGATCTGGCGCATGCCGGCATAACATCGGTTACACACAAAGTTGTGCGCAGCGACGGCTCTAAGGCCACGAAGGATGACAAGCACGAGTTCAACGGCGGAAGCAGTAATTTCTTTGAGCGCATCAACGAACCCAGCACCATGCTTGGGTGGGTGGAAAATGTGACGGAATCTGAGACCTACCAGGAGGCTTGGATTCGCCTCTATCTCGACTGGCCGGTTACAGTCAGGTCCATTGTTCTGCACAAGGCGAGCACCGGCTCCAAGAAGATCGGCGACGGCTGGGTCAAGCTTGAGGTGCAGACACTGAAGGGCAAATGGGTTGCTGTATTTGATCGCCAAGGAGCGGATGTGAAGAGTCCTGTGACGATCAGTAAGGAGCTGAGCGGTATTGGTCCCGTCAAGGGCGCACGGATCATGTTCCGGGCACCGACGATGATGACGGTCGGGCCGATCGACCTGAACTTCTAAGCTCTGCTTTATACGATTCTCAGCAAAGCTGGCGATGCCAGCTATCTGTTCGGCAAAGATTATCACTTGCGCTTTGGCGAACGCGTTTTACCATAACAGCCCGTTAACTCAGGAGGGGATTATGAGCGTTGCAGACGTGGTTGTGCAGATCAAAGAGGGGAAAATCCAGGCGGAAGCCAGCTTAACCGGTCTCAATTTTTCTAATCAGGATCTCTCCGGTGCCGATCTTTCCGGCGCTAACCTGCACGGTTGCAAGTTCAATGGGGCTACGCTGCATAATGTGAATTTCACTGGCGCCGATCTCGGGCATTGTAATTTTAGTGGTTCCGACATGAGCGGCTCTGACATCACCGGTGCAAATCTGGATGGTGCTGAGATGATTAATGTGAAGCAGGTTGGGGTCCGTATTGATCGCGATCGACTGATCGCCCGTGTCCGCAGTGGCTGGACGCTGGATGGTGTCGATCTTTCAGGTATGAATCTGGCAGGTGAGGATCTCCGTAACGCCAAGATCACCTACGCCAATATGCAGGGGTGTGATCTCGAAGGAGCAGATTTGCGTGGTGCTGTGCTCTATGAGACAGACCTCTCCTATGCAAACCTTAATGATGCAGACCTGCGCGGTGCGAGCCTGAAGCGGGCCAACCTGACAAAGGCCAGCCGAACGGGTGCAAAGATCAATATACGGGCGCTGAAAAAGGCCTTTATTGCGGGTAAAACTGCGTATCTGGATTAACTGGAAACATACCTTCAAAATATAATTGGGCGACGAGTGGTTCCTGAAGCCAAGAGGCTGCAGGGGTAGGGCGCCATTTCAATCTTTTTAAGCTATTGAAAGGGTAATGTTTGCAATTCTGCAGGTAGATCTGCTATTTGAGAATTGACTTGGCTTAAGAGGCTTAGGGCTAAGCGTAAGCAACAGAAGTCAATGACCATCTGGAAAAGCTGAAAGTGTGCTTGCTATTTCATGCTCTTTTCGCTAGAAACCGCGCCCGCTCGGAAGAGCAAATTCGCACACCGACCCAACTATTGTGCCCGCAAGGGTGAGGGACGGTGGAAGAAAATAACAATTGGAGAACTTAAATGTCTCAGTTTACTATGAAGCAACTGCTTGAAGCAGGCGTTCACTTTGGCCATCAGACCCGCCGTTGGAATCCAAAAATGGCACCGTATATTTTCGGTCAGCGTAATGGCATCCACATTATTGATCTGCAGAAAACTCTGCGTCTGGCCAACGAGGCCTACTCCTTCATGAACGCACTGGCAGCAGCCGGTGGCCGCGTACTGTTTGTCGGTACCAAGCGTCAGGCTCGTGATGCTGTGAAAGAAGAGTCACTGCGTGCTGGTCAGTTCTTTGTGAATCACCGCTGGCTGGGTGGTACGCTGACCAACTTCGCAACCGTTCAGCAGTCTGTTCGCAAGATGAAAGATCTGCAGCGTCAGAAGGAAGAGGGCGTGTTTGAGCTGTTGACCAAGAAAGAGGCCCTGGGACTGCAGCGTTCACTGGACAAGCTGGAGCGCTCACTCGGTGGTATCAAGGATATGGTTGAGCTGCCTGACTGCCTGTTTGTGGTTGATGTTCGTAAGGAAGAGCTGGCTGTGAAAGAAGCACAGAAGCTGGGTATCCCTGTTGTTGCTGTGGTAGATACCAACTGTAATCCGACCGGTATCGACTATGTTGTTCCGGGTAACGATGATGCAATCCGTGCTGTGCGCCTGTTCTGCAGCAAGATTGCCGATGCACTTCTTGAAGGTGCCGAGTCATGGCAGCTGGAAAACGCAGAAGATGGTGATGATGTTGTTGAGGCGATGGCTGTTGCTGCTGAAACAACTGCGGATGACGCAGCTGCGGCACAAGCATAATTAACTAAAAGATACGGAGATTATAGAATGGCTATTACCGCTGCAGATGTAAAAAAACTGCGTGATTTGAGCGGCGCAGGTATGATGGACTGCAAGAAAGCATTGACCGAAACCGATGGTGACATTGATGCTGCAGTTGATTTTCTGCGCAAGAAAGGTTTGGGCGCTGCCTCTAAAAAAGCTGGTCGTGTTGCTGCCGAAGGTATTGTGGTGTCGATTTCTGAAGGCAACGTAGGTGTTGTTCTGGAAGTAAATGCTGAGACTGACTTTGTAAGCAAAAACGATCAGTTTGTTGGTTTTGTGAGTGCTGTTGCCAAGCTGATTCTCGATAATAACCCGGCAGACCTAGATGCTTTGAAAGCTGCTGAGTATGATGGTGAGCACACTGTTGAGCAGGCGCTGTCGCAGCTGATTGCAACCATTGGTGAAAACATGAGTATTCGCCGCTTTGAGCGTGTCGAAGTCGACGGCATTGCTGCTGCGTATGTTCACGGTATCGGTAAGATTGGTGTGCTTCTGGGAATTGAGGGCGATGTTGATGCCGCTCTTGCTCGCGGTGTTGCGATGCATGTTGCAGCTGCCAATCCGCAGTTTATCTCCCGTGATGATGTCGATGCAGAGACTGTTGAACGTGAGCGTGCGGTACTGAGCGAACGCGCTATTGCCAGTGGTAAGCCTGAAGCGATTGTTGATAAGATCGTTGCCGGTCAGCTGAATAAGTTCTATTCAGACATCTGCCTGCTTGAGCAGGATTTCGTTATGGATACCGACCAGAAGGTTGGCAAGGCGCTAGGTGATGCCAAGGTTGTATCCATGGCACGCTTTGCACTTGGTGAAGGCATCGAGAAGAAAGAAGAAGACTTCGCTGCAGAAGTGGCTGCACAGATTCAAGGATAATTGATTGATGAGTGATACAAGTCGCGAAAGCATTAAGCATCACCCCTATAAACGGGTGATGCTTAAGCTTTCCGGCGAAGTATTGATGGGAAGTACGGCATTCGGCGTCGACCCTGACACCATCAACAGGTTGGCCAGAGAGATTATAGACGTTCAGAAGACCGGCGTTGAGCTTGCTATCGTGATCGGTGGCGGCAATATCTTTCGTGGCATGAGCGGTACGGCATCCGGTATGGATCGTGCCAGTGCTGACTACATGGGCATGCTGGCTACAGTGATGAACTCCATTGCCCTGCAGGATGCTATTGAGCGTAACGGCGCTACCGTGCGTGTTATCTCTGCGCTGCATATCCGTGAAATTGCCGAACCTTATATTCGCCGTCGTGCTGTTCGTCATCTTGAGAAAGGGCGAGTTCTTATCTTTGCTGCAGGTACGGGAAATCCATATTTCACCACTGATACGGCGGCCAGTCTTCGTGCTATGGAGATTCAGGCTGATGCAGTGCTCAAGGGTACTAAAGTGGATGGGGTTTACACATCCGATCCGGCTAAAGATCCTGATGCCAAACGTTACGATACACTTACATTTACTGAAGCATTGAACAAACGCCTTGGCGTAATGGATGCGACTGCCATGTCACTTTGTCGCGACAATCAAATGCCGATTGTAGTGTTTGATGTGACAAAGTCAGGTCAAATGCTGAAAGCTGTCTCCGGTGAGCCTGTAGGCACACTGGTTCAGGAGGGGTGAGCATGTTCAAAGATCTCGAAAGCAAAATGCAGAAATCGATTGTTGCGCTTAAGTCCGAGCTAGCAACAATTCGTACAGGGCGTGCTAATGCTTCTCTGCTCGATCATGTAAGGGTCTCCTATTATGGCTCTGAAGTACCGATGAGTCAGGTGGGTAACCTTTCTGTGCCTGAGCCGCGGATGCTGATGATCTCACCGTGGGATAAATCCCAGATCGCAGTCATTGAGAAGGCGATTCTGAAGTCCGATCTGGGGCTTACACCATCAAGTGATGGTGAAGTAGTTCGTATCATGTTACCTGAGTTGACTGAAGACCGTCGCAGGGATCTGGTGAAACAGGTGAAGACAGTTGGTGAGAAGGCGAAGGTTTCCGTTCGCAGCATTCGTCGTGCTGCCAATGATGATGTTAAACATCAGGTCAAGGATGAGGGACTGCCTGAAGACGAAAGTAAACGTCTGCAGGACCGGGTTCAGAAGATTACCGACAAATATATCGCAGAAGTTGATGAGATTATCGAGCACAAAGAAACTGAAATTCTGACTGTCTGATGTCTACATTCAAGCCGGTGACTAAGCCTGGGATTCCATACCATGTCGGCGTTGTCATGGACGGCAATGGTCGCTGGGCTAAATCCCATGGAAAGCCGCGCCTTGAAGGTCACCAGAAGGGTGCAGAGGTTGCCCGCAATATTGTGAAGTGGGCAAAAGAGCTGGGTGTTCGCCAGATCTCCCTTTATGCCTTTTCAACTGAAAACTGGAGTCGTCCAAAGCTGGAAGTACGCGGCCTTATGAGCCTCTTGGCAATGATGCTTCCGAGAAGTATTCCCGATATGATGGAGAATGGTGTTCGCTTTCTGGTGCTGGGGGATATTACACCTTTTCCAAAACGCGCTCGGAAAGCTGTTGAGAAAGCCTGCTCTGAGACAAAAAATAACACAGAGATAGACCTGATTCTTTGTCTTAACTATGGCGGTCAGCAGGAAGTTGTTGCCGGTGTTAAAGAGACAATAAAATGGCTTGCTACTCAGGTTGATGCTGAAAAAGCATTGGCCGAATTAACACCTGAAATATTCCGTTCGATGCTGTGGCGCCATGATCTGGCTCCGGTCGATCTTCTGATTCGCACTGGCGGAGAGCGCCGGATTTCAAACTTTCATCTCTGGGATGCAGCGTACGCTGAGCTCTACTTCTCAGATGTATTCTGGCCCGATTTCAGTAAACAGGATTTGCAGGCTGCGCTGGATGATTATGCTGTTCGTGAGCGGCGCTATGGTAAGACCAGCGAGCAGGTGACCCAATGAGTGAGTTGAGTAAACGTGTGGTTACGGCGCTTGTGCTGGTGGTGCTGGTGTGGGGCTGGTATTTCAATCTTCCTTCGCCATGGTTTGAAACAGTACTGGCTTTGATCGGTTGGGGTGCTACCTGTGAACTGATCCTGATGATGAAGCTGCGCTCTTCCTCAGTGTATATGGTCTCATCTCTGGTTGTATGGGTCGTTTTTCTGAAATCACCTCAAATCGCATGGCTGCTTCTGGCCTCTCTATTCTGGTTTGCAACATTTGTTACGGTATCTCGAAACCGGGAGGTTTCATTCGGTCACTTCTTTGCCTTTATCTGGCTTTTTTCATGGATCTACCTCTTTGCTCTGGCCATTTCCAATACGCATGACTCTGCAATCGGACAAGGGCTGGTGATCGGCGCCTGCCTTGCTGTCTGGGTGTCAGATAGTGCGGCATATTTTGTTGGTCGCGCGATTGGTAAGCGCAAACTGTGCCCTGCAATCAGTCCTGGAAAATCGATTGAGGGGCTTGTGGGCGGGTTGGTTTTTGCTGTTCCCGTTGCACTGATATGCTGGCTGACATGGGACGTATTGCCATTTGCTCTGGCTGGACTGCTTGCCATTGTTACTGTGCTTGCTGGCGTGCTTGGCGATCTCTCTGAGTCGGCTGTTAAGCGGCTGGCTGGAGTCAAGGATAGTGGACGATGGCTTCCGGGGCATGGAGGCATTCTTGATCGTATTGATGCAATTATCATGGCTGTGCCAGTTGCATGGTTGCTCTGGGGGGTGATGGCGTGAAGATGACCGTGCTTGGTGCCACTGGCTCCATAGGATGCAGTACGGCTGATGTGATGCTTCAGCATCCGGATAAGTTTTCCGCTTTTGCACTGGTAGGGCATCAAAACGATGAGAAAATGCTGCAACTGGCTGAATCGTTGCGCCCTGAGTGGGTGGTGATGACCGATGCAGCTGCGGCAGAACGGCTGAAAGGCCGTCTTCACGCCGGGGTGCGACTTGAAGCAGGAATGGATGCGGCAACTGAACTCGCTGCTGCACCTGAAACCGATATGGTGATGGCAGCCATGGTTGGGTCAGCAGGCCTGCCTGCAACACTGGCGGCCGTGCAAGCGGGTAAAAGAGTTGGTCTTGCCAATAAAGAGTGTCTAGTCACCGCGGGTAGAATCTTTATGGACGCTGCTCGGGTCTCAGGCGCAGAAGTAGTGCCGGTTGATTCGGAGCATGCTGCAGTGCACCAGTGTATGCAGGGCCATGATCACGGTTCTATCTCTCAGGTGATCCTTACCGCTTCCGGTGGTCCATTCAGGGACCGTGACCCTGCAACATTGCACAGCGTGACGCCGGAAGAGGCGATCGCGCACCCGAACTGGGATATGGGCGCGAAGATAAGTGTCGATTCTGCGACGATGATGAATAAGGCACTGGAACTGATTGAGGCGAGATGGTTGTTCAATCTGCCGCCGGAAAAGCTCTCCGCGATTATTCACCCGGAGAGTATCATTCATGCGATGGTGGAGTACCGTGATGGTTCAGTGCTGGCACAGTTAGCGATGCCTGATATGCGGATGCCAATCGCCTATGCGATGCAGGCCGAACCAAGACTCTCCTCAGGCATCCCTTGGCTTGACCTAGCGAAAAGCGGCAGCCTCCATTTTCAAGCCGTCGATTGTGAGCGCTTTCCTGCCATGCGACTGGTAAACGAAGTTATGCAAGGCGAGAACTCACTCTCTATTGCGCTTAACGCTGCCAATGAGGTGGCTAATGCCGCTTTTCGGGAGCGCCGCATCGGTTTTACCGATATTGTTACTACTGTCGAAAAGGTTCTTGATCGGGTGGAAAATATACCCGTGGGGCTATTGAGTGATGTATGGTTACATGATGAGTATGCCAGAAGAGTGGCAAATGAGGTGATCTCCTGATGGCAGAAATTCTGCATACAACGCTGGCTTTTGTTGTGGCGATTGCGCTGCTGATTGCAGTGCACGAGTACGGCCATTTCTCCATTGCCCGCAGGCTTGGCATCAAGGTGGAGAAGTTTTCCATCGGTTTTGGTCCCGCACTAATTTCCTGGCGCAGTCGTGATGGCGAGGTGCTTTATGTGGTTGCTGCCATTCCACTGGGCGGTTATGTGAAGATGCTGGGTGAGAATCCGGATGAGCCGGGAGATTTGTCGGAGGCCGATAGTGCAAGGGCATTTAACCGGCAGCCTATCTGGAAACGTGCAGCTGTCGCGGCAGCAGGGCCTGCCTATAACTTCGTGTTTGCAATTTTTGCCTACATGCTGGTGGCCTGGCTTGGCCAATCAGTGCTTCCACCTGTGGTTGGTTATGTAACACCGGCCTCAATTGCCGAGCAGGCCGGCTTACAGTCGGGTGATCGGGTTGTGAAGATAGGGAGTCGCGAAGTTCATTCGTGGCAGCAGATGGAGGAGTTGCTCAAGGGCCATGTCGGCGATTCGGTTACACTGAATGTAATCCGGAATGAGAGGGCTTTACCCCTTAATGTAAATATGCCCATCCAGAAGAAAGATGCACTACTGATTGATGTTGCCGATGAGGTGCTAGGCTTTAACCCGGGGCTGATTATTTCAATCGACGAGGTGATGAATTCGTCTGCAGCAGAGCGGGCCGGATTGCAGAAAGGCGACATTATTCAGCAAATTAACGGTATCACGATAGGTAATGTGAACCAGTTTATAACCCAGGTACAGGCGCATGCCGATGAAGATGTAAGTCTGGTTGTGAAACGAGATAGAACGGTGATGAGCCTCACCGTGATTCCAACTGCTGATTCGGAACAGAAGGGGCGCTTGGGCGTCCGCCTGGCATCAGAGTCGCTACATGGGACTGAACTCTATCGTATGGGTGTCTTTAAAGGGGTGCAGTATGGTTTTGTCAGGACTTGGGAGATGACGGCATTAACCCTTGGCGTGTTTGCCAAGATGGTGACATCAGCGATATCACCGGATAACCTCGGCGGACCGATAGCTATCGCCCAACTGGCAGGAAAAACTGCTGATCTGGGATTGGTCTACTTCTTGAGCTTTCTGGCTTTGATTTCAGTGAATCTCGGGGTATTAAATTTGTTGCCAATCCCTATTCTGGATGGTGGTCTTCTGGTGTACTTGGGGTTGGAGAAATTGAGGGGGAAGCCGCTATCATCACGTTTTCTGGAGATGACGCAGATAGTAGGGCTGGCACTGATCATTTCATTGATGGTGTTTGCGTTTTATAACGATCTTTCTCGTCTATTCAGGGGATAATATGTTTGGCATAAGGCAATTATTGTTGGGTTTAGGGCTGCTGCTGTCTGTTTTTTCAGTGACGGGTTTTGCTTTGGCTGATGAGGCCAATGGTCTCTCCTCTGTTGCAACAATTCTCTCCATTGATGTTCAGGGCAATCGTTTTGTGGAAAAGGAGATGGTGCTCTCCAAGATGAAAACCAGGAAGGGGCAAAGCCTGAATCGGAAGCAGTTGAGCCGCGATGTGCGGACTCTTCATAAATCCGGATATTTCTCTGATGTGAGTTTTAGTGGAACCAGAACAGAGAGGGGCATCCATCTGATTTGTCATGTAAAAGAATATCCATTGATTGCCAATCTGGCAATGGAGGGCAATGAAGAGCATACGACCAAAGACTTGCAACTTCGTATGAAGTTGAGGCCAGGCCGACTTTTTAGTCCCTTCAACAAGGAGTCGGACCTTAATACTCTTCGCAAAGGTTATTTGAAAGATGGTTTCTATCAGGTAGATGTAAAATTTATCGCGACACCACGGGATGATGGTCGCGTCGATGTGCTTATCAAAGTTCATGAGGGGGAGGTAACCCATATTCAGCGGATCCGTTTTGTCGGCAATAAGGTATTTAGTGATAACCGGTTGAGAAGTGAGATATCCTCCAGAGAATCAAGTGTTCGTAGCTGGATCAGTGATAGCGATGTGTTTGACCAGAAACGCTTTGGAGCCGATGCTCAGTTACTGCAACAGTTTTACCTGAATAACGGTTATCTTGATTTTCGGACTGAATCGACACAGCTCAATATGAGTGCCGATAAGAAGTCTTTCAACCTAGCCTTTAATGTCCATGAGGGTAAGCAGTACGCGACATCCAGCGTGGATATTCAGGGCGATCTGATGCCTGATAAAGAGACCCTTCTTGAGTTGCTTCAGATCGAGGCTGGCGAGATCTACTCCCACGAGGATATGCTGGCGACGATTGCAGCACTGACAGACAGAGTTGGTGATGAAGGGTATGCATTTGCGACGGTTACCCCTTTAATGAACCGCAAGCTTGATGAGAGTACGGTCTCTATTATCTTCGATGTTGAGAAAGGTGAAGAGGTATATGTTGAGCGGGTTGAAATTGTCGGGAATGAAAAAACTGAAGATGTGGTTGTACGCCGATTGTTAAAGCAGCACGAGGGAGCCAGATATTCAGGCTCACAGGTGCAGAAGAGTAAAGAAGGGGTGTTACGATCTAGTTTAGTTGAGGATGTTCGTGTCTCTTTTCCAAAAGGGGAATCCACAGGAAAGGTGAATATGAAGGTGGATCTGAAAGAGAAGAGAACTGGCTCGATCTCTGGTGGTATTGGTTACTCGCAACAGGAGAAGGTGATTTTCACTGCAAAGGTGGCTGAGCAGAATCTGTTTGGCAAGGGTTATCAGGCAAACCTGAATGGTACATACGGAAAAATAACTCAGAATATTACAGCAAGCCTTACTGATCCTTATCTGTTTGGGGATAATATATCGGGCTCAATTAATGCCCATAAAACTGCAACGGACCCTCTTACTACTACTACCTATAAAACCAGCAGTTTTGGTACAGGTGTCGGACTAGGGGTTCCACTGCTGGATCACCTGTCGTACGGGATAAGTTATCAGTATACTCAGACCGATCTTACTATTGTAGATCCAACTCTGGTAACCTCACTGCTTGTACAGGCACAGCAGGGAAAACAGACGACCGGAATGGTAACCCAGAGACTTACCTGGGATAATAGGGACAGGATGTTGGCTCCAACCGAAGGGCATTTGGAGCAGCTATCCGTCGGTGTCGCTGGCCTTGGTGGTCTTGATAAGTTTTATGAGGCATCCTTTGAAAGTCGCGCATATTTCTCTTTTGGTGATAAAAACCGTGTGACATTGAATCCTAATTTTACAGCAGGTATGATCAGTGGTTACTCGAATAGTGAGGTTCCTCTACAGCGCCGTTACTCATTGGGAGGCATGGGAACCGTACGAGGTTTTGATTCATTGGGAATATCACTGCGTGACCCGGTAACAGGTGAGGCCGTTGGCGGTGATAAGAAGGTTGTAGCATCGTTGAATATGTTTTTCCCACTCCCTCTGGTTGACACAACAGCCGGAGTTCGGGGTGTGGCTTTTGTGGACGCAGGAACTGTTTGGGGTTCTGTTTCTGCAACAGTTGGAGCTGCCACTGTGAATGTTACAGAACCATTTTCTTTATCACGGGTTCGTTCTTCGGCAGGGTTTGGTTTTGAATGGATGTCACCGGTTGGCCCGATAGGTATGGTCTGGGGTTTTCCTGTTCGTAAAAGAGCAGGTGATATTAAAAAAAGCTTTGAGTTTGTGTTAGGTGGATCTTTCTAGTTGAATATGAGGATGATAATTAAGGAGTTTTCAATGTGTAAAAAGGTAAATGTGCGGTCATTGCTGGTATCGATGGGAGCCGTATTTATTTTTGGTGTTTCCACGGCACAGGCTGAAGGCTTGAAGCTGGGTTATGTCGACGTGAAAAGTGCTATGGAAAACACGACTGATTATCAGCGCGGCATGAAGAGTTTGAAGGCTATGCAGGACCAGAAGGTGAAGGAACTGCAGACACTGGGCGGCAAGATTAGTCAGCAGGAGAAGGACCTTCTGGGGCAGTCGATGGCTATGTCGCCGGATCGATTGGCGCAGAAGCAGCAGGAGCTTAAGCTTATGCGTACAGAGTTTCAGCGTAAGCAGCAGGATGCTCAGGAAGCACTCTCTACAGAGCAGAACCGTATCCAAATGAATATCGGTGCAAAGTTCGAGAAGGTTGTGAAGAGTTATGGAAAGAAAGGCGCTTACGACATGATTATGCCAAGGCCGATGTTCCTCTATGTTGATCCAAAGCACGATATTACTGCTGATATCACCAAGCTTCTGGATGCGGAAAAGTAAGAGGCTATTTTGAAATCGATTAGCCTCTCTGATGCAGCCACGATTGTTGGTGGTGTGCTCAGTGGCCCGATCAAAGAGATGCCTGATCATCTGATCACCGGTGTAAATACGCTTTCGGATGCCTCTGCCGATGAAGCTTCATTCTTGTCGAACAAACGCTACAAGGGTGAACTTGATTCTACAGCCGCCGCTGCCGTACTTTTATCCTCCGATCAGGATGCTCCAGAGAACCTGGGTGTTATTCTTGTAAAGGATCCGTATCTTGCTTTTGCCAAGTTGCAGCGTTTTTTTCATCCTCGGGCAAAAGCCACGGGGCAGCGCCATGCTTCCGCAGTAATTGATGCAACATCGCAACTTGCTGCCGACGTGGATGTAGGTCCCAATGCTGTTATCGGGGCAGGTGTGAGTATCGGGGCAGGAACCATCATCGCTGCCGGTTGTGTGGTTGGTGACAATACAGAGATCGGGTCTGCCTGCACCCTTAATGCCAACAGTGTCGTTGCACATAACTGTATCCTCGGGAACAAGGTTATTCTGCAGCCAGGCGCAATTATCGGGGCCGATGGTTTTGGTTACGCATGGGCTGGAGACCAGTTCCTGAAAATCCCTCAGGTAGGACGGGTTATTCTTGGGGATGATGTTGAAATCGGTGCCAACGCCACGGTTGATCGCGGAGCTATAGGTGACACTGTGATAGAGCGTGGGGTGAAGCTTGATAATATGGTCCAGATTGCCCATAACGTTCACGTAGGCGCCTATACCGTCATGGCTAGTCAGGTTGGAATTTCTGGCTCCACAAAGGTTGGTAAAGGGTGTCAGTTTGGTGGTCAGAGTGGCTCTGCCGGTCACCTGGAAATCGGTGATGGCTGTAAGCTGGCCGGACAAAGTGGTGTGATTGGGGATCTTGAGGCGGGCGGTGTCTATGCAGGTACGCCAGCTATTCCGCATCGTTTATGGTTAAAGGCTTCAGCCCTGATGATCAAGCTTCCTAAGATTTGGAAGGCGCAGCAGAAATAAGCCCCCCCGTAGAGGGAGCAGTAAGTTATATTTTGGAGAGTGAAATGCCGGAATTAAATATTGAAGAAATCATGCAGCATCTGCCGCATCGGTACCCATTCCTGCTTATCGATCGTATTCTTGATTTCGAGAAAGAGAAGAGTATTCGCGCCCTGAAAAATGTGACGATCAATGAGCCCCAATTCACCGGTCACTTCCCAAATCATCCGGTCATGCCGGGCGTACTCCTCGTTGAAGCGATGGCGCAGGCTGGTGGCATGCTTGCTTTTCAGTCCGTTGAGGATGATCGCGAGTATCTGGTCTACTTCACCGGTATCGACGGTGTGAAATTCCGCAAACCAGTGCGCCCTGGCGATCAGGTGATTTTTGAACTGACCTGCCTGAGGCGCCGTGGTTTTCTGTGGAAGCTGCATGGTGAGGCCTTTGTTGACGGAAAACTCGTGTGCGAAGGCGATCTTACGGCAACACTGGTGCCGCAAGATAACGCATGAGCCCCGTGATTCATCCTACCGCGATCGTTGATGCCGGAGCGGAGCTGGGAGAAGGGGTTAGCATCGGACCTTATTCGATAGTTGGCCCGAACGTTAAGCTCGGAGATCACTGCGAGTTGATAAGCCATGCTGTCGTCACTGGAAACACCACAATGGGATCGGGTAATCGTGTGTTCTCATTCTCATCCATTGGCCAGATTCCTCAGGACTTGAAATTCCACGGTGAGCCTTCTGAGGTCATCATTGGTGACAACAATCAGATTCGTGAAAATGTGACCATCAATGCTGGCACTGAAGGTGGTGGCATGGTCACCCGTATCGGCAGCAATAACATGCTGATGGCTTACACTCATGTGGCTCACGACTGCATTCTCGGTAATAACATAGTACTGGCCAACTGCGCCACACTGGCAGGTCATGTTGAAGTGGACGATCAGGCGATCATTGGCGGGCTTTCCGCGATTCAGCAGTTTGTCCGTATTGGTAAGCTGGCTATGATCGGTGGGATGAGCGGTGTGACCAAGGATGTCGCTCCCTACTGCCTGCTGGCTGGTGGCTACCGTGCAAGCCTTTCCGGCCTGAATATTGTTGGTCTTAAGCGAAAGGGTTTTAATGCGACGCAGGTCAGCCGTCTGAAAGAGGTTTATCGTATTCTCCTTCAGGAGGGTGGTAAGCGAGATGAGCGACTGGCAGAGGCTGAGTTGCTGCTTGAAGATGGCGATGATGTGGCACGCGAGATTATCGACTTTGTGCGCACAGCCAAACGTGGGCTGATGACCCACGGCCGCGATTCTGAATAAGCGCCCTGTTTTAAAACGATGAAGAAGATCGGTCTGATCGCCGGATACGGTCACTTTCCACTGGAGCTTGCCCAGGCGCTGAGCCAGGCCGGGTATGAAGTACACACCGTTGCTGCACGCGAGGAAACCTTTCCTGAAATAGAAAAACTGACTGCTTCAACCTGCTGGCTTCATGTCGGCCAGATTGGCGGCATGATCAAGGCATTCAAGCGTGCCGGTGTAACGCAGGTGGTGATGGCGGGTAAGGTTCGCAAGCTACACCTGTTTCGCAATTTCCGACCTGACCTTACCGCGATGAAGGGGTTGATGCGCCTTAAAGACAAGCGTGATGACTCCATCCTTAATACAATTGCCGATCTTCTGCATGAAGGCGGACTAACCCTGATTGATCAGACCCAGTATGCAGGTCAGATGCTGGCCGGGGTTGGTCATCTGGCTGGACCGGTAGCGAAGAAACGGATGTCAGATATCGAGTTTGGATTCACGCAGGCCAAGGGTGTTGCGGGATTGGATATCGGTCAGACGATTGTGGTGCAGAAGCAGGCCGTACTGGCGGTTGAGGCGATTGAAGGAACCGATGAAGCGATTAAGCGTGGAGGATCTCTAGGCAGTGGTGAGGCGGCTGTCATCAAGGTGGCCAAGCCGAACCAGGACCTGCGCTTTGATGTGCCTGCTGTTGGTCCGGATACCCTGGAAACCATGAAAGCCTCAGGCTGTAATCTGCTGGCGGTTGAGGCAGGAAAAACCCTGATGATTGAGCGGCTGCGCTTTTTCGAGTTGGCCAGACAGTATGGTATCTCCGTCTATGGATACTCAGAAGATTGATCCTCCACACCTCGCTTCGAGTGTGATCTTGTGACCCAATGCTTTATCAGTGCTGGTGAAACATCGGGTGACCTGCATGCTGCGACCGTTGTTAAGGCCCTTAAAGCCCGCTTTCCAGATGTAGCTATTCATGGCGTAGCAGGTCCCCAGATGATTGCTCAGGGGTGTAAGCCGCTGCGTCACATGAGTGAGCTTAATGTGATGGGATTGGGTGATGTGCTGCGCTCACTTTCCAGAATCAAAGCGATAGAGACCTCTGTTCTGGATTGGTGCAGGGAACAGAAGCCCGATGTCGCCATATTGGTCGACTTTTCCAGTTTTCATATGCGACTGGGTCGCAAGCTTCGGGCACTCGGTATCCCTGTCGTCCATTTTATTGCTCCCAAGCTATGGGCGTGGGGCGGCTGGCGAGTCAGGAAACTGAAAAAATCACAGGACAGGCTGGCCTGTATCCTGCCATTTGAACCGGAGTGGTTTGAGACTCATGGTGTCGGTGATGTTCGCTATGTTGGTAATCCAAGTGCGGTGGGTTGTGCTGGTGGCTGGTCGATGGCAGAGCTTAAAGCAAAGCTCGAAGTCGGGGAGGGGCAACCGCTTCTTGCCCTGCTGCCGGGAAGTCGTCCACAGGAGCTGAGAATCCATGTTCCGATTCTGGCCGAGCTGCTGCAGCGTATTCGCAATGAAACCCCTCATGTAACCTGTGTGGTCCCGGTTGCACCCGGTGTAGATAGGGAGGTGCTTGAACCTCTCTTGCAGTTGGGGGCGAAACAGGTTGATCGCACTGCTGAGGGGTATGCGATGCGAGCTGACGCGGCTGTAGCCGTTTCGGGAACAGCTACGCTGGAGCTTGGCCTCTGGAATACGCCTACGGTGCTGGTTTATCGAGGTTCACCAATAATGGTCTTTCTGGCAAGAAAGCTTGTCAGCCTTCGCTGTGCGGGTCTGGCCAACATCATTCTCGGTGATCGTTTCGTGATGCCCGAACTGATTCAGGAACATTGTACCGTTGATAATATTATGGCCGAGCTTATGCCGCTTCTGCGCGATGAGCCTGCTGCCCAAAAACAGCGTGAGGCGTTCTCCGAGCTTCGCCGCATTTTAGGCGATAAACACGCCGCATCCGGTGTGGTCGAAATGGTAGAAGAGCTGCTCTGATTGTTTTTGCGCAGTTTATTTGGGCTGTGCCTGATATCTCTTTGTTAAATCTGCATCTGCCTGAATTTTGTTCTATAATGTCAATATAGGCACCTTCTAATGCTGGAGGGATATTGATACAGAAACGTACGCTTTTAGTGATTACAGTGGCTGCAGTAGCGGTCGCAGCCACAGTGTGGGTTTCGTTTCTGCAAAAAGAGCAGAAGCCTGAAGCACTAAATCTTGTCCTGGGGGTGGAGCTTAGTCTTCTCACCGCACCCGTATGGATAGCTGAATACAATGGGTACTTTCAGAAAAACAATCTGAACCTGGAAATTCGCGGATTCACTTCTGGAAAAGCATCACTGGCCGCAATGCTCAAAGGGGAGAGGCTGGATGTAATCACGGTTGCCCAGACCCCCATCATGTTTAACAGCTTCAAAACAGATAGCTTTGCAATTGTTGCAACCATGGTCACCTCCTATTCGGATATGAAGCTCATCGTAAATAGTGATAGCGGTATAAACAGCACCTTGGATCTTAAGGGAAAGAAGGTAGGGCTGACTAATGGTTCGACTGGCGAGTACTTCTTCTCACTGGTTCTGCTGGACTCAGCAGTGGAGCCATCAACAGTAGAGGTCATAGACATTGCACCATCAGGATTGCCACTTGCTCTGAAGGAGGGTCTTGTCGATGCAATTTGCACTTGGGAACCCCACGCCATCAACGCAAAAAGGCTTATTGGAGACAAGGCATCCGCACTGAAAACCTCGGACAAGCTCTATCGTGAGGACTTCTACTTCGTTGCCAACAAGCATGTTCTGGAAGTCTCGCCGCAAGCGTTCATCCGGTTTCTGAGTGCAATCGAAGAGGCTGAGGCATTCATCCACAGTAATAGGGAGGAAGCCAAGGGTATTGTATCCAAACGCCTGAATCTGGACAGGGTCTTTGTGGATGCCCTGTGGGATGAATTCAACTATCAACTCAGTCTGGATCAGACTGTTTTCCTCACATTAGAAGATGAGGCGAGGTGGGCTATTGCAAATGGGTTGACCGATGCCACTCAAATACCCAACTATCTCAATTATATTAATACGGGTCCCCTGAAGAAGGCGAATCCGGGTGCTGTTAAGATCTATTAACAAAACAGTACCACTTACTACCAGCTTCAGCTGGGGATGCGGACCTTTGGCATGCGCTCGAGGATGAGTTCCGTTTTCTCGTACATCCAGTCGGTACGGCGTCCATCATAGTAACGCGGGTTGGGTAGTATCGCGGCAAGGCGTGCAGCCTGCCATGGGGATAACATTGAAGCGGGAACGCCGTAGTGATGACGGGCGGCCGCTTCGGCACCATAGATGCCATTGCCCCATTCGGCATAATTAAGATAGAGCTCAAGAATACGATGTTTGGAGAGGGTGGCCTCTAACATTACCGTGATAATCGTCTCTTCAGCTTTGCGGAGCAGGGAGCGTTCACTGGAGAGAAACAGGTTCTTGGCAAGTTGCTGTGAAATCGTCGATCCACCAGCGGCAAAACGTCCTTTCTCAATGTTTTTCTCCAGCGCAAGCTGGATGCCCTCCCAGTCGAACCCACTGTGGTCTACAAAGGCGGCGTCTTCAGCGGCGATTACCGCGCGTTTGAGGTAAGGGGAGATACGGTTGTAAGCAACAGGTCGATGATTAAGAGATGCCTTCGGGTTCTTTGCTTGTTGGGTCTTCAGTGTTTGCTGCATGAATGCACTTGTCTCTGGGTTTTGACTTCGCCAATCAAGTAGCTGAGAGAATACCCAGAGATTCCAGCCAGCAAACAGGAATAGTACGGTAAGTAGCACGCGTTTTATCCAGCGGCGTTTGCTGGTGGAAGGGGGTAGAAGAGGTGCGGCTCTTTCCGGGGTGATCTGATCCTTCATGGTTGGTGAGATGTCCATCATGTCGGGTACTCTTCCTGTTTTTTACTATCTTCCTATGAGATGTGTCACAGTTTAAGCGTCCTGAGTAAGGAGCTGTACTTATAATATATGTAGAGCAATGAAATAAGGCCGGCTGTAAAGCCGGCCTTATAGTGGTGGATTCTCAGTAATTCTATATAAATCAGGCCTTCTTGATCCACATCTCATACATTGAAACGACCCACATGAAAGCGAATGCGATGGCCATGCCTGCGCCACCGATCATGACCAGCCAGGCAAAGGCCGGATCAAACTTAGTAAGCCACCATGAGGCAATATCAAGTACCTGTGAAACATAAGGCATGGCAATTGCGGATGCTTTTAGCCAGGTAGGAATTCCGGTTGTAAATGAAAAGATCAGGCCGACAAACATGAAGATGAAGGCGATACCGAAGAGGTGAATATGGGATACGCGAGTCAGCGATGCAAAGCTTGCCCCGTTGTCGGTTTCCGAAATATGTTTTACACTTTCATAGGTATTGAATTCGGGTAGTCCCATCTCTGCATTATGACAGGCGCTGCAAGTGTTTTCGAAGATAGGTTTGATGCTGTTGTTGAATGTTTCCTCATCCGCACCTTCGCGAGCCCACTTAATGATCTTGAATCGCTCCTCATCGGAGGCATTTTCCTTCATGGAGCCATTGAGTTTGTTTTCAATCAGAGAGCCGTTGCGATTGCCATAGTAGCTGTAGACGATGTCATCTACCGACAGGCCAATTTTTCCATCGGCCATGCCGTGGGTGAACAGAATCTGAGTGAATGCCATCATATAGCCGATACCGATAACGATCATGTAGCTGGTGAATAGCACCTTGACTGACGTGCTGATGTTCGTGAATTTCCAATTCTGCATGTGTTTGCTCCTTTTGCTGAAGGCGAGGATTTTAATTCCGACGACATAATATATGGTATTATAATATTAGCAATACATGAAATAATGAATAAAAAAATCGCAGGAGTGTTACTTTGCAGGAAGGGGCCTGTGGGAAGTGGGGTGGCTGGCTGATCTGTAACGTGTGGCCATGAAAAAACGAGGCAAGAGTTCAAATGTTTGTGAATAGTGGTGCTTGACCGGCTACCGCCATTATTGATAATGCGCGCCTGCTTTAAATCGTCTGGAGGTAAGCATGCAGCGACAATGGTTCGTGACATTGCAGAATCTTCCGGCGGCAGGCAGGGCCTGGGACGTCGAGGTGCCGAAAAAGTTGTTGCAGGACAGCGACTTCGGCGTGGTTGATGTGGTAGCCGGTTTGTGCGGAGATGTGTACTGGAGCCTGTTGCTTGAGCGCCAGGGTGATCTGTTTCACCTGACTGGTCAGTGGCGGGCAGAGATGCCGCGCCAGTGTTCCCGTTGTAATGCGGCGTTCAATTGGCAGGTAATCGGCCAGACTGAGCGTCAGTTTCAGCTTGGTCCGGAACCGGTTAATGAAGAGGGTGATAGTGGCTGTGAGTATATCGCAGCGCCCGGCGAGGTTAACCTGGTGGATGTGCTGCGTGAGGATATCTGGCTGGCATGGAAGGCCGATGTGATATGCAGTGAAACCTGCAAAGGCTTGTGTCAGGGTTGTGGAAACAATCTCAACACAGGTGTCTGCAAGTGTGAGCAGGATGATAGTGATCACCCGTTTGCCGCACTTCGCAATTTAAAGCTTGATGGTTAATTTTTCACCACTGGTGAAAGGAGAGTAAGATATGGCAGTTCCAAAGAGAAAAACAAGTACGTCCAAGCGTAATATGCGTCGTGCACACGACTTTATCGTTCCCGCTGGCATGAGTGTATGTCCTGAGTGCGGCGAAATGACTCGTCCACACCATGCATGCCCTCACTGCGGCACTTACAAAGGCCGCGAAGTAAAGACCTCCAGCGAAGACTAATAGACTCTTTTGTCAGCTATCAGCAGACCAAGTAGTTCCTTTGCCTGAACCTGATCACACGACCAGTGAAGGTGATCGGGATATTCGTATTCTGGTTGACGGTCATGGTGGTGACTCTGCACCCACCATGGTGCTCGATGCGTTGGAGATGGTTTTGTCTCCAAAATTCGCAGCGCAGTTTTCTGCTTCACTGGCGTTTGGCGTTGTTGGACAGGAGGAGGTGCTATCTCCTCTTTTGCGCGAGCGCGGCATAGAGAACCGGATATCCCTGGTTGCAGCGACTGATGTGATTGAGATGTGCGATTCACCATCGCATGCCCTGCGTCGCAAAAAGGATTCCTCGATTCATGTTGGTGCACGCTTGGTGCGCGACGGCTCTTGGGATGCGCTGGTATCCGCCGGTAATACCGGTGCTCTGATGGCGATCTCCAAGGTTGTTCTTAAAACACTTCCAGGTATTGACCGTCCGGCAATTGCTTCGATGATCCCTGCCGTGAATGACGGCTGTACGCTGATGCTTGATGCCGGTGCCAACTCTGAATGCACCTCCGACCACCTTATCCAGTTCGCAATCATGGGTTCCTGTTACATGCAGGCGACCGAAGGTTTGAGTGCTCCGCGTGTTGGACTGCTCAATATCGGCAGTGAAGATATCAAGGGGACCGATGTCATTAAGCTGACCTCAACCAAGCTTGCTGAGACTGATCTCAACTATATCGGCAATGTCGAAGGCACTGACCTGTTCGGCAACGATGTCGATGTGGTGGTCTGCGACGGCTTTGTGGGCAATGTGGCACTGAAGACTATGGAAGGCACAGCCCGTTTTCTGGCCAGTAGCATGAGAAAGGAGCTGACCAGCTCTCTGGTGTCCAAGGCCGGCGCACTGCTGGCGCGAAGTGCCCTGAACCGTTTCAAGGATCGAGTGAATCCGGGCAAGTACAACGGTGCACCATTGCTTGGCCTTAACGGAATTGTGGTGAAGAGCCATGGTGGCGCTGATGCTGAGGCCTTTGTCAGTGCGATTGCTGTGGCATGTAAAGAGGTTGATGCAAATCTTACCGATCGTATTACCCAGTCCGTACAGGAGATGGTTGAGGCATGAGTAATCCTTCTGTTCATATTACCGGCATCGGCGGTTATCTGCCTGAACGTATCATGACCAATGCCGATCTTGAAAAAATGGTGGATACCACGGACGAGTGGATCGCCGAGCGTACTGGCATTCGCCAGCGCCATATTATCGCAGAAGACCAGATGACCTCGGACCTTGCAGTCGAGGCAGCTAAAATCGCGCTGGCTGATGCAGGCATCACCATTGATGAGATTGATGCGCTGATTGTTGCGACTACTACACCTGACCTTATTTTTCCTTCTACGGCGACCGTGGTGCAGTCCAAGCTGGGTGGCAAGGATTTTCCGGCATGGGATATTCAGGCGGTATGCTCAGGTTTCGTTTACGGATTGGCCCAGGCCGAAGGTATGATGCGCGGTGGTATGTTCAAGCGTGTGTTGCTGATTGGTGCTGAGTCAATGTCCCGCATTGTAGACTGGACCGATCGTGGCACATGTATCCTATTCGGTGATGGTGCTGGTGCGGTAGTGCTTGAAGCGGGTGAGTCTGATGATGCTAATGGTTTGATCGGCTCGGTGCTGCATGCTGACGGCTCCTATCGCGACCTGTTAAAGGCGCATCACCCCCACGCTCCGATGACCCCTGAGATGCATCATGAGCCTGTCGATTTCAGGATTGATTCTGCTGGTGCTGCGGCAGTTGAGATGAAAGGCAACGAAGTCTTTCGTGTAGCAGTGACTAAGCTCGGCAGCGTGGTGAATGAGATTCTGGCGAAACACGAACTGAAAGATTCCGATATTGACTGGCTGGTTCCGCATCAGGCCAACATTCGCATTATTCAGGCGACGGCGAAGAAACTGAAGATGGATCTGAATCGTGTGGCACTGACGGTTGAAAAACACGGTAATACATCTTCTGCCAGTGTGCCTATGGCGCTGAATGATTTGTATGTTTCCGGTCGCCTTGAAAAAGGGCAGCTGATCCTGCTTGAGGCATTTGCAGGCGGTTTCGCCTGGGGCGCGAACCTCCTTCGCTGGTCAAAATAATTTTCTCTTAGGATTTTAACATGGCTGATTTTGTACTTCTTTTTCCCGGTCAGGGCTCTCAATCCAAAGGTATGCTCGATGCGTTTGACGGTATCGATATTGTAAAGCAGACCCTGGAAGAGGCATCCGATGCGCTTGGTTATGATATGGCTGCGCTGATTTGTGATGATGCCGAGAATAAGCTTGGTCAGACCGAATTTACCCAGCCAGCTCTTCTGACTGCCTCTACTGCCATGCTGCGACTATGGCGTGAGAAGGGTGGTGCAGAGCCAACGCAGGTGGCAGGCCACTCCCTTGGTGAGTACTCCGCACTGGTAGCAGCCGGTGTAATCGATTTCTCCGATGCAGTTCAGCTGGTTGCTTTCCGTGGCAGGGCAATGACTCAGGCAGTGCCTGCCGGTGTTGGCAGTATGGCTGCTATTCTTGGTCTAGCTGATGAGGTGATCGAGGAGCTCTGTCTCAACGCTTCAGATGAGAGCGACAAGGTATGGGCTGCGAACTACAACTGTCCGGGTCAGCTGGTGGTAGCAGGACATTCTGCTGCAGTTGATCGCCTGATGGTATTGGCCAAGGAGGCGGGTGCCAAACGTGCGCTGCCACTGGCAGTAAGTGCGCCATCACATACGCCGTTGATGCAACCTGCTGCCGATTCTATGGCAAAGCGTTTGCAGGAAGTTTCATTTAATGTGCCTGCCTGTCCGGTATGGGGCAATGCCAGTGCAACAACTGAAGTTGATGTGGAGAAGATCAGGGCAGCACTGGTTGCACAGTTGATCTCGCCTGTACGCTGGACAGAGACAGTTCAGAAACTGGCGGAAAATGGTATTACACGCGGCGTCGAAATGGGGCCGGGCAAGGTGCTGGCAGGGCTCGTCAAACGCATCGAACGTGATATGATTGTTGGAGTAACCGTGGGGCCGGATCAGATCGAAACCAGCATCAACCTGATTGCAGGGGAGTGAGGGAATCATGAGTGATAATAAAATTGCACTGGTAACAGGTGCCAGTCGTGGCATCGGTAATGTGGTTGCCAAACAGCTTGCAGCAGCCGGTTTTAATCTGGCGATCTGTGGTACGACGCAGGCTACTATCGACAAAGCCGCTGAAGAGATTCGTGCTGCAAGTGGCGTGGAGGTTCTGGCTAAGGCTGTCGATGTTTCCGATCGTGATCAGATGCAGGGTTTTGTGCAGGAAGCGGCCAAACATTTCGGCAGGCTCGATGTGTTGGTCAACAATGCCGGTATCACCAGAGACAACCTCTCCATGCGGATGAAGCCGGACGACTGGAGTGCAGTGATCGACACCAATCTCTCATCTGTATTCAATGCCATGCAGGCGGCACTCAAGCCGATGATGCGCGCGCGCGCTGGACGTATTATCAATATCTCATCCGTTGTGGCGGGTATGGGTAATCCGGGTCAGCTGAACTACTGTGCCAGTAAGGGTGGTGTAGAGGCGATGACCCGTTCACTGGCTCGCGAAGTGGGTTCGCGTGGCATTACGGTTAATGCTGTTGCACCGGGATTTATTGCTACCGATATGACCGCTGACCTGGGCGATGATGCGCATGCCAAGCTTACCGGGCAGATTCCACTGGGGCGCCTCGGACAACCGGAAGATATTGCTGCTGCAGTTGCTTTTTTAGCCAGCGATGCGGCCGGTTACATCACCGGTCAGGTGCTGCATGTAAATGGTGGCATGTACATGTAAATTTCTCTATCTTATGCAATAGCAGAGGGTAGAAAGGGGTTCAGACTTGTGCGGCTATGAACCTTATGATAGAAGCCGCATCTATTTTTTCGGGAGGACTTTATGTCTGCAGAAATCGAAGCTAAAATCATTAAAATCGTTTCCGATCAGCTGAATGTTGATGAGGAAGAAATCAACCCTGATTCATCATTCGTTGATGATCTGGGCGCTGACTCACTGGATACAGTAGAGCTGGTTATGGCATTTGAAGAAGAGTTCGGTGTTGAAATTCCAGACGAAGATGCTGAAGGCATCCAGAGTGTTCAGAACGCAATCGATTATATCGCTGCCAAAGCAGAATAAGATCCTATGACCAGACGCGTAGTCGTCACTGGTGTTGGGCTGGTTACTCCGCTCGGCACTGGTACTGATGTAACATGGAATAATCTTACTGCCGGTAAATCTGGCATCCGTCGTATCTCGCATTTCGATGCTGAAGCGACGGGTATGGCTTGTACCATTGCAGGTGAGGTTCCAGACTTCAATGTTGAAGCCTTCATCAACCGCAAGGATGCACGCAAAATGGATAAATTTATCCAGTTTGGCGTAGCCGCATCATTGATGGCGCTTGAGCAGTCGGGCTTGACCATTGATGAAACCAATGCTGAACGTGTCGGTGTCGCTGTCGGCGCTGGAATGGGCGGCTTGGTGACCATTGAGAATACCATGCGGGCCTATGAGGCCGGTGGAGCTCGCAAGATCTCCCCGTTCTTTATTCCGCAGACTATCATCAATATGACATCCGGCTGGGTGTCGATGTTGACCGGTGCCAAGGGTCCTAATACTGCAGCTGTAACGGCCTGTGCTACAGGAACACATGCTGTCGGTGATGCCTTTGAGATCATTGCACGCGGCGATGCCGATGCGATGGTAGCTGGTGGTACCGAAGCGGTAGTGTGTGAGCTGGCTATTGGTGGTTTCTCCGCTGCCCGGGCACTCTCCACACGTAATGACGAGCCAGAGCGTGCATCCCGTCCATGGGATAAGGATCGCGATGGTTTCGTGATGGGTGAGGGTGCAGGCGTGCTTGTACTCGAAGAGCTTGAGTCAGCCAAAGCACGCGGTGCTGTGATCCTTGCTGAAGTGATCGGTTATGGCATGAGTGGCGATGCTTACCATATGACCTCTCCATCTCCGGGTGGTGAAGGTGGCGGCCGTTGTATGAAGGCTGCGTTGAGCCGTGCCGGTATTAATCCGGAAGATGTGGATTATATCAATGCGCATGGCACATCCACACCTGCAGGTGACGTGGCTGAAACACAGGGGATCAAATCGGTGTTCGGCGATCATGCCAAAAAGCTGATGGTTTCTTCATCGAAATCGATGACAGGGCATCTGCTCGGTGCTGCCGGTGGTATTGAGGCTGCGTTCTCGGTGCTCGCTGTACATAACGGTGTGGTTCCACCAACGATTAACTTGGACAATCCTGATCCTGAATGTGATCTGGATTATGTGCCGCATGAAGCAAGAGACGCTAACATCAAGGTGGCTGTTTCCAACTCGTTCGGTTTCGGTGGCACCAACGCAACTGTAATCGTACGTAAGTTCGACTAAGTAGTTCAAGAGAATATCGACGTGATTTTCCGCGTCATATTGAATCAGGGCCGTAAGCTTTCAGCTTACGGCCTTTTTTCTGCATTTCCGGAACAATTCTCAGCTGTGCTTGAAGATCCTTCCGGTGTGGGCAGACAGTTCCTCGTTTCACAACACGGGCGATCCGTATCACTGGATCAGGGTGCTACTCCAGAACATGTGGATATGTTTTTTGACAGCTGGAAGCGGGTGGTTTCTGGAGCGCATGAAAACTCACCAGCCATCCAATGTCTTGTCTATGCTGCCTACGAAGCAGGCAGCCTGATTGAAGATCTTCCAGTCCCTAAAACAGATGTTCCAGGCCCGGTACTGTGGACACTCTACCCTACGTTCTCACTCTGCTTTGATGATGAGTTAATCTATTTGGCAGCCAGGGATGAATTAGCAGTGCAGTCGGTCCTGATGATGCTGGATGAAGTGGAAGGCTCACTTGCTTCGTTTGCCTCGCTGCAGATTTTGAAAAAACCCGCTGTAACTTCTTCACTCTCATATAAACAGGCTGTTGAACAGGTGAAAGAGTATATCGGGGCAGGCGATATCTTTCAGGCCAATATTGCCCGCTTCTGGTCCATGCCGTTTGAGCAGATAGATCTGGTCAGCCTCTACGATCAACTGCGCCGGGTGAACCCAGCACCATTCTCCTCGTTTGTCCGTATCGGCAGTGGGCGTGATGCGTTAACGCTGGTTTCGGCCTCGCCGGAGCGCTTGTTTCGCACATTTGCTGATGGTGAGGTGGATACAAGGCCCATTGCAGGCACCAGAAGGCGTGCTGAGGGCGATATGGACGAGTCGCTAAGGGCAGAGTTACTGTTGTCGGAAAAAGAGCGTGCAGAGCACATCATGCTCGTTGACCTGGAGCGTAACGATTTGGGGCGTGTCTGCGCCCCTGGCAGTGTTGAGGTGAATGAGCGCATGGTGATTGAGCAGTACGCCACTGTGCAGCATATCGTATCCAATGTGCGCGGTTTTCTGGAAGAGGGGAACGATGTCGTTGACCTGTTCAGGGCGATGTTTCCCGGTGGCACGATCACCGGTTGCCCCAAGGTGCGTTGCATGGAGATCATCCATGAACTGGAGAGCAATGCCCGAGGCCCTTACACAGGTGGGCTGGGTTATGTGGCATGGGATGGTTCATCCGATATGAACATCCTGATCCGCACCTTCTGGCACTATCAGGGCAAACTTAACTGGGCGGCTGGTGCTGGTATCGTCGCCGATTCTGATCCCGAACATGAACTGATCGAAACCGAACACAAAGCTGAAGGGTTGCTCAGGGCACTATCAGCTTAATAAACCTGTAAGAAATAGGGGGCATATGGCCCCAATCATGCTTATCTCTCTAGAATATTAATTTAATGTGAGAAACAGTGGAGACGCTGTTGTTGAGGTGTGCATGTGGAGTCCTTTTAAGCGAAAAATATCGGGCCCGGAACTGACCTTTTTGCCATCAGGGAAGAAGGTGACGGTTTTACCGGGTACGTCAGTGCTTGAAGCTGCCACACTCCATAAGGTGGACTTGAATCACTCCTGTGATGGAAATCTTGCCTGCAGTAGCTGTCATATCTATGTCCACGCCGGAGCGGAAAGTGCAATGCCACCATCTGGTGATGAAGATGAAATGCTTGATGCTGCTGAAGATGTGTTGCCGAACTCCCGACTGGGCTGCCAACTCAAGGTATATGAAAATATGACTGTAGAAATTCCGCCATCATCATGATCAAGGGGGTTAGAAAACAGAAAGCTTTGCTCCATTAAGACCATCCACTTTAAAGCAACGTAGATGTTGAAAGAAGCGGGTTAGTCGTCGAAACCGGCTGAGGCGTGGTTTTCGAAGCGGGTGTAGCGATGCACAAAGGTAAGCTTTACATCACCAATCGGACCTTGACGCTGCTTGGCGATAATGATTTCTGCTAGCCCCTCGTTCTCAGGTTTCTTGTTATAAACCTCATCACGATAGATGAACATGATCACGTCGGCATCCTGCTCGATCGCACCGGATTCACGCAGGTCGGACATCACAGGACGTTTGTCGGCACGTTGCTCAAGAGAGCGATTTAGCTGGGAGAGGGCGATGACTGCCACGTCCAGCTCCTTGGCAAGGCCCTTCAGTGATCGGGATATCTCGGAGACTTCCTGTGCTCTGTTCTCTGAATTGGAACGGCCGCTCATCAGCTGTATATAGTCAATCAGCACCATATCGAGGCCTTTGTTCTCGCGTTTAAGACGGCGGCATTTGGAGCGCAGCTCCATCACCGAGATGGCCGGGGTATCATCGATAAAGATCTTCGATTCTGCCAGTGAGCCACTTGCCGCAGCCAGCTTGCGCCAGTCATCCGAGGAGAAACGCCCTGTTCTTAAATGTTGCATGTCTACGCGAGCTTCACAGGCGAGCATACGCATGGCGATCTGCTGGCAGGACATTTCCAGCGAGAATACAGCGACCACGCCGGAGTTTTTGTCGCTCGAACGCATTGCAGCATTCTGGGCGAGGTTCATTGAGAAGGCGGTTTTACCCATACTTGGGCGGCCGGCGACAATAATCAGGTCGCCGCGCTGCATGCCTGAGGTTCTCTCGTCCAGATCATCAAACCCGGTTGAAACACCTGTGACCAACTGCTTGTTGGCATAACGCTCTTCAAGTTCTTTGTAGCTCTGTAGCATCAGGTCGCTCATGTTGCTGAAGGCAGGGCGTGAGCGGTTAAATTTCTCGGCAATGGCAAGGATGTTCTTTTCTGCACTATCGAGGTGTTCGTTGACCGCCAGTCCCGTCTCTTCATAAACGTCGCGGGAAACAGTGCTGCAGACAGAGAGAAGCTCGCGAAGCACAGAGCGTTCACGAACGAGATCGGCATAATGTTTTACATTGGCAGAAGTAGGCACGGCCATGACCAGATCGGCCAAGTAGGCTTCGCCACCACATGAGGCGAGTTCATCGCGCTGTTCGAGCTGATCCTTGATCGTCAACGCATCGACCGGCTGGCCGCGCGCTGATAACTCCTGAATTACATGAAAGACCCGTGCATTGGCATCAACATAGAAGTGTTCTGGCTGCAGTGTGCCTTCCAGACGCTCAAGTGCCTCGGGATCAAGCATAATTCCCCCGAGCACCGCCCGCTCAGCGTCATAGGCGTGAGGCGGGATGCGCTCTCTGAGCGTATCGGTGCGCAGGGGAATGGCTTGACTCAATGCTGTTCTGAAGTGACCTTGATAGTGAGCTCAGCAGTGACATCCGGGTGCAGACGTACACGGAACTGATGATCGCCAACTACCTTGATCTGGTCGTCCAGCAGGATGTTACGACGCTCAACAGGGGAGCCGCTTTCTGTCAGCAGTTCAGCCAGGTCATGGGTGCTGACGGAGCCGTACAGGTGCTTACCATCAGAGGTGGCACGTACGATTTCCAGAGTCAGAACAGAGAGCTTCTCAGCATCAGTCTTGGCAGTTGCCAGAACTTCATCCTGTTTTTTCTCGAGCTGTGCGCGGCGGCGCTCAAAAACACTGCGGTTTCCAGCAGTGGCAAGAGAAGCCTTACCATTAGGGATCAGGTAGTTGCGGCCATAACCAGGACGAACATTTACTTCATCGCCAACATTTCCCAGACCTTCTACACGTTCTAAAAGAATCAATTGCATTTTATCCTCCAGCAGCCGGAAATCTCCGGCGAAAATCAAACCAAATATCCATCAGGCCAACAATCACGAATGGTACGATCATTGCAGACCAGATGAGTAACATCAAATACATCAGGCCGATCGAGAAAGTCAGTCCTTTCGCTTTCAGCCAGCTGTGGGCAACTGCCACGCCCTGCGCCGCCAACAGACCGCCGGTAACGATCGCGGCATTGGCAACAAGGTATAACAGATCACCTGTAACAATAGACATTAACAGTATCAAAACGCTAAACAGATACGCCAATGTTTTGTCAAAACTCAGGGTGAGAAAATCTTCCTCATCACCCCGGTAAAAACCGTACTTTTTCGCCAAACGGCGGGCTAAACCTACATTACCCCACCAGGTCATCCACAGTGATAGTGCCAACAGGCCCGGTAACACTGCTACCATCGACTCCCTGAATAGCTGCATTGCCTGCATCTGTTCAGCCGGAATCGATGCCATATCCGCAAACAGCGGCTCCAGAAGCAGGTTAACCCAATCTCTAAGTCCTGCATCCTGTGTGCCCGCAGCTAGCAGTAATCCGAGAACCACCGCTATGCCAGTGCCGATGGCCACATACTGGGCACTTCGGCGTACGCCTTGGAGCTGCATCAAAACCGTTGCCGAAAGTGCTGGCAGCAGGCCGTAAAGCAACATGGTCACTAAACCTGCCGAAAGTGAAAAACCACTCAGGGCAGTGACTGCAATTGAAGCAATGGCTGCAACATGCAGAGCAAATCTCAATCCTCCGCCAAAGGTAATCAGTGCTACCAGTGCCGGAGTCATTAGATGCAGTGCCATACCCATCGTCATAACCAGCAGGGTTATGACTGGATGCAATCCCGGTATAACAACCGGAAACCACATTCCAAGCAGCATGATGGTCATCACTGCTGCACAGGAGAGCCGCCGGGTCAGAATGAAGCTGACCAGTGGCGGCATAGCCTGCGGGGTAGGTGGCTGATTATCCATCAGATCACCTTACGACCGACAATATCAATCGTGGTGTAGCGGGGTGAATGCCACCAGAGCCAGAATACGTGCGCGTTTGATCGCAGTAGTCAGGCTACGCTGATGCTTGGCACATGTACCTGTCACACGTGATGGCAGGATTTTGCAACGCTCGGTAATAAAGCCGCGCAGCATATCCGGGTCCTTGTGATCGATATTCAGGCTCGTGTCTGCACAGAACTTGCAGAATTTACGACGGCTCTGAAAACGGCCCTGTGGACGTGCACCCTGTGGGCGGCGCGGACGGTCGCCCTGCGGACGAGCTGGGCGGTCACCCTGTGGACGTTCAGTGCGCTGCGGGCGGTCGCCCTGAGCTGGTGCAGCAGTTGTTTTTACTTCTTCACTCATTGTTTTCTCCTAAATCTCTATCTCAGGTACTACTCTGTGATCTCTGTTGATTGTTCTACCAATCGACATGAATCCACCCAAAGTTCAACCTGTCCCCAGCAAGGTTCACCGTCCCTGCTGTAAAATCGTCTGCGTAAACCGCCTTCAACAACAATATGCTTGCCTTCAAGAGCCGAGATAATATTGCATATCTCTCCGGTTGCTCGAAGTGGCATGGGTTGTTGATCCTGAACCCCTGCACGGACCGGGCCCAGTTGCGGACGTGATGTTACCACTTCTGCAATCAGAGCCAGAGAACCATCCGGTGTCCAGCGTTTACGCAAATTGCGTAGCCGGCCCGAAACTCGGGCGCGGTTAAACTCAGGCGCTTGCGTCTGCTCCATCAGCAGGTGTGGCCTCAGCAACTTTCTCTTCAGCAACAGCTTCAACTACAGCCTCTTCAGCAGGGGCAGCAGCAGCGGCTTCTGCAGCAACGACTGCAGCAGCTTCAGCTTCAGCTTTCTCTTCAGCTGCAACTTCTTCACGCTTGGCAGCAGCCTGTGCGCGGCGCAGCAGTGGGGATGGGTTGTCAGAAAGTTCAGTCAGCGACGTGGTCAGGGAGCGGATAATGCGCTCCTCCAGGCTGATTGCATGTTCCAGAGTCTTGATTGCTTCGGCACTGCCGTCGGTTACCAGCAGCATGTAGTTTCCACGTTTACGGTTGGCAATAGTGTATGACAACGGACGTGAACCCCAGTTTTCGCGTTTAACGATGCGGCCACCGACTTTTTCGATTTTTTCGACCAGTGAGTCGGTCAGTGCTTCGGTGTTTTCCTGAGAGATATCAGGATTAACGATAAAAATAGTTTCGTAATACAAAACGGCGCTCCTCTCGGTGTACAAACGTACGCCCCGGTACGATAAGCGCGTCCGGAGCAAGGTATGTAGTTTGCATAGTTGCCCATGCAGTGGCGCCGCATCATAATCAGTCAAATCCCGATTGCAAGCATGTGTTGGCTGAAACGCATCTGCTGCGATATGCTGGCTTCTGTTTACTGGAGGTAGTAATGATGAACCTACTGATATTTCTTGTTATTGGTGCCACTGCAGGCTGGATTGCTGGCCAATTGATGAAAGGGGGCGGTTACGGCCTGATCAGCAATATGGTTATCGGCGTGCTCGGCGCTTTTCTCGGGAAGTTTCTGTTCGGTTATCTCGGCTTCTCTTTTGAGGGTCTGATCGGCACGCTGATTTCGGCTGTGCTTGGTGCTGTGATTCTTGTCTTTATTGTCAGTCTGATTAAAAAACGCTAAATCGTATAATCTAGCCACTCCTAGTAATTACCTGTAAAGCAAAGTGGAAGAGAAGGTATGCGCGAGCGAGGTTGCCATTCCATCGCTGCTCAAAGGCTGCTTGATGACATGCTTTCTCCTGAGTCTGACCCTCCCGCTCATGAATAATAACTGTGAGACTCCATCTTAATAGGTATCGGTATGCTATAATCACAATAGATACAGTTTATAACGATTTGAGATTCTTATTTACGGTTTCTGGGTAGAGGTAATTCAGACTGATCATTCAGGAGGTATGAATGAAATATATCCGCTTTTTTGAAGAGCTGGGCTTATCCGATGTCGCCATGGTTGGAGGAAAAAACGCCTCGCTGGGTGAGATGTACTGCCAGCTGACTGAGAAGGGGATAAAAATCCCCAATGGCTTCGCCACTACCGCCGATGCCTACTGGCACTATATTGAACATAATAATCTGACCGATGAAATTGCAACAACACTGAACGGACTTGATACGCATGATATGAAGAAACTGGCGGCATGCGGCCACCACCTTCGCTCTATCATTGCCCATGCTGAAATGCCGGACGACCTAGAGGCTGAAATTATTGAGGCCTATCAACGGCTGGCAAAGCAGTACAGTGAGCAGCCGCTGGCGGTCTCGGTGCGTTCATCGGCCACAGCCGAGGATCTTCCCGAAGCCTCCTTTGCCGGCCAGCAGGAGAGTTACCTCAATGTGCGCGGTTCAGCACATGTAGTAGAGCATGTTAAACAGGTCTATGCCTCACTGTTTACCAATCGCGCCATTTCCTATCGGGTCGATAAAAATTTCGACCATATGAAGGTGGCACTTTCAGCCGGCATTCAGAAGATGGTACGCAGCGATCTGGCATCGGCCGGTGTGATGTTCTCTATCGATACGGAAACCGGCTTTAACAATGCCGTGTTCATCACCGGTTCTTATGGGCTGGGTGAGAATGTGGTACAGGGTACGGTGCGCCCTGACGAGGCCTATGTCTTCAAACCACTGCTGAAGGAGGGGTACAGAGCGCTGCTTGGTCGCACACTGGGCGAGAAGGCGCAGAAGATGGTCTACTCCGAGTCGCTGAAACATCCGACCAAAAATGTGCATGTGCCGCTTGAGGATCAGCGTGTTTACTGCCTGACAGAGGATGAGCTGCTCACTTTGGCGAGATATGCGGTAATCATCGAGGAGCACTACTCGGAGTTGGCTGGGCATCTGCAACCGATGGATATTGAGTGGGCCAAGGATGGCAACACCGGTGAACTGTTTATTGTGCAGGCGAGGCCGGAAACCGTGCATTCCCAGCGTGACTACCATGTGATTGAGTTCTACAAGCTGAAAGAGATCTCCGCGATTCTTGCGCAGGGCAAAAGCGTGGGCGGCAAGATCGCCACAGGACGAGCACGCATCATCAAGGATGTATCCCAGATTGAGGAGCTGGAACCGGGTGAGGTACTGATTACCGATATGACCGATCCGGACTGGGAACCGATCATGAAGAGTGCGGCAGCAATCGTGACCAATCGGGGGGGGCGCACCTGCCATGCCGCTATCATCTCCCGCGAGCTGGGGTTGCCCGCTGTGGTAGGTACCGGCAGTGGTACTGAAACCATTACTGATGGTGACATGGTGACCGTCTCTTGTGCCGAAGGTGAGTGCGGCTATGTCTATGCGGGTGAACTTAAATTCAAGCTCAAGACTGTGAATGTGGGTGAAATGGCCCGACCAAAGACCAAGATTATGATGAATGTGGCGAGCCCTGATCGCGCCTTTGCCTTCAGTGCTACCCCCAATGATGGTGTGGGGCTTGCGCGACTGGAGTTCATTATCAACAACAGTATCGGCATCCACCCCAATACGGTTCTGGGGTTCGACAAGCTCATTGATGCCAAACTCAAACGGGAGATACGCAGCCGATCATCAGGTTACGATTCGCCGCTTGAGTTTTATGTGAAGAAGCTGGCTGAAGGCATTGCGACGATCGCGGCTGCCTTTTACCCCTCCAAGGTGATCTTCCGCATGTCGGATTTCAAATCAAATGAGTATGCCAACTTGCTTGGCGGCAAGGCATTCGAGCCTGTGGAGGAGAACCCGATGATCGGCTTCCGCGGGGCATCCCGCTACTATTCCGATGCCTTCAGGGATGCCTTTGTGCTGGAGTGCAGGGCTATGCGCCTGGTGCGCGACGAGAAGGGGCTGAAGAACGTCTGCCTGATGATTCCGTTTACCCGGACACCAGCCGAGGGGCAGAAGGTGCTCGATCTGATGGCTGAGCACGGGCTCAAGCGGGGGGAGGATGGATTGCAGATCTATATGATGTGCGAGATCCCGGCCAATGTGATTGCTGCCGATGCGTTCCTCGATATCTTCGACGGCTTCTCGATCGGCTCCAATGACCTGACCCAGCTCACCCTGGGCGTGGACCGCGACTCCGCACTGGTCGCCCATATTTTTGATGAGCGCGAGCCGGCCATCCTTGAGATGCTCAAAATGGCGATCGCCGCCTGCAAGCGGCGTGGCAAGTATATCGGCATCTGCGGGCAGGCACCGTCAGATTATCCTGAGATTGCAGATTTCCTTGTGCGCGAGGGAATCGAGTCGATGTCACTCAATCCCGATTCAGTGCTTGAAACGACGCTGCGTATCCTGGAGCTGGAGAAAAACCTGGGTCGCTAGCGGTCTGATCTGAGAACTGTATTATGACAGATATCGAAAATCCAATGGTTGAAGCGTGCAGGGCTGATGTCCCTGCGGAGCTGCTCAAACGTATCCATGAGGTTCCGACCGAAGAGGTGCTTGAGCAGCTGAGTACTTCTGAGCAGGGGCTCGATAACACCGAGGTGCGGGCTCGGCGCAAATGTTATGGCATCAACCGGTTGAGTGAAAAAAAGGAGATGCTTATTCTGCTGCAGTTTCTACTGCAGTTTCACAATCTCTTCTCCTACCTATTGCTGGCCGGCGCAGTACTCTCTTTTGTCAGTGAGCAGCTGGTGCAGGGTGAAGGCTCGCTCTATATCGCCTGGGCACTATTGGCTGTCACCCTGCTCAATGCCATCTTTACCTTTTTTCAGGAGCAGAAAGCTAAAAAGGCGATGAAGGCATTCAGAAACCTGATGACATCACAGGCTGTGGTTCTGAGGGGTGGCGAGCGTATGCAGATTGAATCCGAGCACCTTGTGCCGGGCGATATCGTGCTACTTGCCGAAGGCGATAGAGTAACCGCCGACGCACGCTTGATAGAGCAGAGCATGCTGAAGGTGGATCACTCCGCCCTTACCGGTGAGAGCGAACCGCAATTGAGAAGTCTCAAGGCTACCAGTGGCAATGTGTTGCGTAGCCGTAACATGGTTTTCAGCGGCACGCTGGTGCAGTCAGGTACAGGAACGGCGGTGGTCGTGGCAACAGGTGACCATACCCAGATCGGTAAAATTGCACGTGAGACCGGCGAGGTTGAGCAGAGTGCATCGCATCTGCAACGGCAGATTGCTCATTTTATCCGCACCATCTCCTATATCGCCATTAGTCTTGGTGTATCGTTCTTTCTGCTCGATTACCTGATGGCCCGCAATCCGTTGTGGGTCGATCTTGTGTTTGCCATCGGTATTATTGTTGCCAACGTACCGGAGGGGCTGCTGCCGACGGTAACCCTGACGCTCTCGCTTGCTGCCCAGCGCATGGCGAAGCTCAATGTCCTAGTGAAAAATATCGATGCGATCGAAACACTCGGCAGTCTCACTGTGATCTGTTCGGACAAGACCGGCACATTGACCGAAAACAATCTTCATGTACATGGCGTTTGCCTTAATGGCAGCTGGTACGATTTTGAGCGCAAGCAGGGTCTATTGTCGCTGGAACAGAAGCATGTGCACCTGCGCGATATTCCTGGCATGCAGGACTTTAATGACATTCTGGTACTCTGTAATAACAGTACACTCAACCGGGAAAAAAGCTTTGGTGATGCGACCGAACTTTGCTTAAAGGACTTTGTCGGTGCTTTCAGCAATGTCGGATATATTGAGGGGAATCAGCCGAGACTCCACGAGATTCCCTTCTCATCAGAGAGTCGTTTTATGGTGACGGTCCACAGCTATAATGACCACGCCCGTGCCTACCTCAAGGGGGCGAGTGAGGTGGTTCTGCAGATGTGTACACACTACTTCGAGGCGGGAGAGTCGCTTGAGCTGACTGATGATCTGCGTAGGCGACTGCTGGATCAGGATATAAGTTATGCTGCCCAGGGGTTCCGGGTGCTCGGTTGCGCGCTTAAAACGGTGGCCGATGAGCATGATGATCTTGAAAGAGGATTTTGCTATTACGGATTAGTGGTGATGCAGGATCCGCCGCGTCCGGAGGTGGCTGAGTCGGTGCGACTCTGCAAAGAGGCGGGCATCAGGGTGGTCGTGATTTCCGGAGATCAGGAGTCTACAGTCGAGCATATCGCGCGGCAGACCGGTATTGTCGAAGGAGAATCACCGGTAGTGGTGAATGGCACCGATCTTCCGGATATCAGTGATGAGAAGCTCAAGGAGATACTGCAGAGCCCTGAATTGATCTTTGCCCGCACGCTGCCGCGCGACAAGCTGCGTGTTGTTTCTCTGCTTAAGGAGATGGGAGAGGTGGTGGCTGTGACCGGCGATGGCGTGAATGATGCGCCGGCACTACGCAGGGCCGATGTCGGCATTGCTATGGGCCTTAGTGGCACCGAGGTGGCCAAAGAGGCTGCAGATATTGTGCTGCTGGATGATAATTTCACTTCAATCGTCAGCGCGATCAAGGCAGGGCGTGCGGCTTACGACAACATCAAGAGCTTTATTACCTATATCCTCACTAGTAACACCCCTGAGATCGTGCCATTTCTTCTCTTTATCCTGCTCGACTGGCCGCTGGCGCTGCCGGTGTTGCTGATTCTGGCGATTGATCTGGGTACGGACATGCTCCCGGCTATTGGATTGGGTATGGAAAAACCGGAGTCAGATATCATGCAGCGTCCTCCGCGTGATCCCTCTGCAAAGTTGCTGACATGGCGTATGATCGCCCGCTCCTACGGTTTTATCGGCCCCTTGCAGACTGCCTTCTCCTACCTGATCTTCTTCGATATCCTCTTCGCAGGCGGATGGGATTGGGGCGTTGATATTGCGGTCAACAGCCCGCTCTACATGCAGGCCATCACCGGTTTTTTCGCCACGATCATTATCACCCAGATGTTCAATGTTTTTGCCTGTCGCACCAGTAAGCTCTCTTCTTTCAGCAAGGGGCTGTTCAGCAACCGGGTGATTCTGATCGGTATTGCCAGTGAGGCTATGCTACTGGCAGTTATCGCGCTAACACCGGTCGGACAGAGAGTGTTTGGCACCGCACCGTTTGATCTGGCTTACCTACCAGTGATGGTGCTGTTTGGTGCTATCATTCTGGCCTGCGAGGAGCTGCGAAAATACCTGTATCGAACCCGTGGTCTCTTCGGGCTGGAGTAGCACTGCTGCATGTTAACAAATTTTAGAGGATAGATAGGCTGGCATTCTGACCATTATTTGAGGGAGTCTCGAATGAAAATTATCGAAACGGAGAGGGTGGAGCCTGAAGGGCTGTCGCATGATCCGAATATTATGAAGCGGATTTTATTCCATGAAGGTGAACTTCCGGGCTCCGTCCGGTTTTCCCATGCTCTCTTCAAGCCGGGCCAGAGAGCATCTGCACACCTTCACGAGGACCTGCATGAGATATTCTATATCCTGGTGGGTAGTGGGACGATAGTGATCAATGGTGAGCGCCATGGAATTAAAGGGGGCAGCTGCATTCGCATCGACCCGGGTGAAGAGCATGAGCTTATCAATTCAGGTCAGGAGGATCTGGCGGTGATCTATTTCGGACTGGAGGGCTGAAACAACAAACCCCGCCAGAAGGCGGGGTTTGTTGTTGAGCTTCTTAATAATCCTTTTTGTAGTTACCCAGAACGCAGTGTTTGGTAAATGTGCCGGCTTCGTTAGCACTCCAGTCGGCTTTTGGCGTCTCTTTCATCTTTTCGCACCACGCCTTGGTTCCCGGTTCCGGTGAACAGGCGGAGAGGGAGATCAGGGCAAGCAGGGCAAAAATAGCTGTAACAGTTTTTTTCATGGGTGTTCCTCCTGAAAATTGATGCTGTGATTAATCTAGAAGATGTTGGATCTCATCGAAACTCAATGCGGCAGGCAAGCGTGCGCCCAGCTGGGAGACCACGACACCTGCTGCATGTGAACCGAGATGGCCGGCTTTCTGCCAGGGGATGCCGTTGGTGATGCCGTAGAGGAGGCCAGCGGCATACATGTCGCCGGCACCTGTGGTATCGATTGCATCGACCTCAACCCCTTCAACAGGGAACGCTTCGCCCTCATGCATGATGATTGAGCCGTTCTTGCCGAGGGTGAGCGCGACATTTTCGCAGTGTTTGTGAATAGCGTGGGCGCAGTCGATAGGATCTTCCAGTCCAGTCAGTGCTTTGGCCTCCTCCTCGTTACAGAAGAGCAGGTCGACAGGGCCTTCGATCAGCTGCTGGAATTGATCCTTGAAGAGGTGGATCAGGAAAGGGTCGGAGACGGTCAGTGCCACCTTGACGTTATGTTTTATGGCATATTCAATCGCTTTGAGTGCAGCTGCTTTGGTGGAATCGCCGGCAAAGAGGTAACCCTCAACATAGAGGTATTTGGCTTTGGCGATCTCGCTCTCGACAATGTCATCCTCATCAAGGGAGGAGGAGATGCCGAGGTTGGTCAGCATGGTACGCTGTGCGTCGGGGGTAATCAGTACCACACAGGTGCCGCTCTGGCCTTCGGTCTGGGGTACCTCGATAGTGATGCCGAGCTTCCTCATTTCGTCCAGATACTGCTGGCCGAAACCGTCAGCGCCCGTTTTACAGGCGTAGGCTGATTTTCCACCCATATCGGCAATGCCGACAATGGTGTTGGCCGCAGAGCCACCGGAGCAGTAATTCACATTGTGATCGGCCAGTGCATCGAGAATCTCCTGCTGACGCTGTTCATCAACCAGTGTCATGATCCCCTTTTCAATGCCCATCTTCTCAAGGAATGCATCATCGCATTGTACCTGCATATCCATGATGGCATTGCCTACGCCGAAAACATCGTAACTCATCTGCTTCTCCCAATAAAAAAAGTGTGCGGCTTATCCTGCCACTGTGATCATTGAATACCACAATAAGAGGACACACTGCTGCAGGAATCAGTTAAGTTGATCACAAAACAACAATGCCGTGTCTTGGTAAGAGCTGTTTCAGGGTGTAGTCACGATGATAAACAGCTGCTTGATGAAACTGGTATACCTCATGATTTACAGCATCGTGGGAGCTGTTCAGTTTTTCAAAGCCTTTTTTCTGATTTTCCCAGGTCTCGGGGGAGTAGTCCAAAGCCTCATCTTGCGCAGATACAAATAGCTCATTATTCAGGATGGATTGCTTCCATGCCGCGATTCTTCCCTCTCGGTCTTTTTCCAGGCTGAGAATCTCAAAAACCTTCGCTTTAATATTGCCGAAGCTGATTTGGCCATGGGAGATGCCCGCTTTGCTCGCATACTCACTGAATGCAGTATGCAGTTTTTCACAGCCCTCCAGGAAGGTTTCGGGGTTATTTCTCCAGCCTGAATCCCGGCCGCTTTCCTTGTAGCTAAATCGCCACTTTAAGAAGGGGCGATCCGGATAGGTGCCTACGCCACCATGCCCTAAAGAACCTACAGATAACTGAGCACCATGGTTGGCTACTTTACGCCAGTTCTCTAATATAAAGTTAGGGGTATATTTATTCAGACATCGGGCGTACTTGTCGTTAATAACGGCCAGCATCTGCTGGTTTTTTACGTCGAATTCAAAGGACTCACCATCGACAGTATTATTTCTTGAGCTGACACCAGAGAAGCCGTAATGAGAAAAGGTATCTGCGTATACATGCGCTGTAATGCCCATCAGCACCAGACCATACTCATCCTTCACCGAGACGGCATGGTTGGTATGGTTTTTAACCATCGCCTGAACCAGTTTACTGTCTTTAACGCAAATCAGCCTTTCTGAAAGGGTGTCCCCTTCATTTCCGGGAAAAAAATGAAAGGGTATCCAGACCTTGCGCTGCTCTGTGTGATCTACGGCTGCATTTTTAATGGCTTCAGAATTGGTGTGTGCCGTTGCAGTGGTATGTAACATCCCACCATCCTGGTGTACTTCACTATGATTGGCTGTTGAGTCATCAACATACTGGGCAGCATAGGCAACTACCTTTGCATCTTTTACTTCCAGTCCGGCAGCCCTTGCCATCGCATAGGTTCCATAATAGTGCATGTCTTCCTGCATGATTTTCTCCCTGTTCCGGGGCAACCACCTTCATGTTGCTGCAAGTGAAAGCACAATCATGAAATTTGATGGCAAGGCTTGCTCACACTCCCCTGTGATATATTAATATAGTCCAAATATTGTGGATTGCTAATGGCTGCTTTCGAGCAAGCAGGGAGCTGCCTTCTCTTATTCGTGATCCTGCTGGAAGAGGGTGTTCATGCGGCGGATGATCTGGGGTAGCACGTTCATGCGGTTGCGATCCAGATGCAGGCGCAGGCGCGGCAGGTGATCAAAGCAGTGGTCATCCGACTTCGGCCACTGGAATACCTGATCGATTTCACCTTCACTCAGGATATCACTGAACTCCGCATTGAGCTGTGTTAACGCATCTTCGGAGAGCGGGTTGAAAATACGCAACAGCACCGCCTTACCAACATAACGGAAGCTGTGGTAATTAAGGTAGTAGTCACGGATATGGGCTGTTGCGGCTTCTATGCTGTCGGTATGGAAGAGCAGGTTATGATCATCGGAATCGATCAGCCCGTCCTTGACCAGTCGGCGTACCCAGGAACCCATGAATGGGCCCCAGAAGTCATCCCCGGGAGCTTCCAGAAGCACTACAGGTATCGGCGGATTGCGGCCGGTCTGCAGTAGCGTCAGCGTCTCAAATGCCTCATCCAGAGTGCCGAAGCCGCCCGGTGTGAGTACCACGGCATCGCTCTCCTTGAGGAAGAAGAGTTTGCGGGTAAAGAAGTACTGGCAGTAGAAGTGGCGCGGCGAGCCGGTCATGATCGGATTGGGCTGCTGCTCCATCGGCAGGTTGATATTGATCGCAAAGGAGTTCTGCTCCCCGGCACCTTCATTGGCAGCCTGCATCATGCCGCCGCCACCACCGGTAATGATCATGAAACCCTCATCCCTGAGTGCTGCGGCGCACTGCATGGTCTGGATGTAGCGGGGGTGGTCGGTTTTTGTTCGGGCTGAGCCGAATACGCTGACCTTGCGAAGCGCCTGATAAGGCTGAAATACATCCAGACCTTTGCGCAGTTCACCCATTGTTTTTGCCAGCATCTTCACATCGGCATTGCTGTAGCCATCGGAAACTAGCCGCAGTGCTTCTACAAGAATCGCCCGTTTATAGGGTGAATCGTGGGCATAATCGGCGATTAGCTTACGGGCATGTTCGTGAACTTCCTCTGGAAGCCCCTCCAGCCCCGAAGGGTCGGTCAGTTCTGAGTTCAAAGCTTCTCTCGCCTGTGCTTACTTGGCAGCGTCGATAACGATGTCGATGCGCCGGTTCATGGCGCGGCCCTGCGGAAACTCGTTGCTGGCAATCGGGCGCACCTCGCCGTAACCGAGTGCCTTCAGCCGGCCAGCGTCGGTGCCGGCTGAGATCAGGAAGTCCCGCACCGCTTCGGCCCGTTTCAGGGAGAGTACCTGATTTGGTTTCACATCACCCTGATCATCGGTGTGACCCTCAATGCGGACGGTCCTGTCGGCGTAGGCCTCCAATGCCAATTTCAGGCGTGCCAGGAGATCATTCTGCTGTGGATCAATCTTGCTGCTGCCGGAAGGGAACTGCAGCGCGATCATACGGATCAGCAGTGAGCCATCGAGGTTAACGAAGATATCAGCATCACCTTTTTTGAACTGGGAGCGTAGCTGTGCCTGGCGTTTTTTCTCATAGGTTTCCCGCTCCAGCTTGGCGCGGAACACCTCTTTCATATCGGTAATCTGGCTTCGCTGCGCATCGGTCTGACTATTTAGCTTGCTCTGCAGTTCTTCCTCAAACTGAATTTTCAGTCGTACTGCATCATCGGCACGTGCCTTGCGTTCAGTCTCCAGTGCGGTTTTTAATCCCTGCACAGCAGCGATTAGCTCTTTCGGGGAGTGGCTGACCAGAAGCACGCTCTCGGGGGTCTGCATATCAAGGGTACGGGCCAGATTCTGGCGGAACTCCCGCTCCCTGATGACGATCTCCTCAAAGCTGCTGCTACTCTTGCGCCACAGCTTCACCTGTTCACTGATGAGCTGGGCTTCAATCGCCAGGTAATAGGCCTCAGTCGAATGGGCAGGTGGTGTCGAGTCGAAGCCGTCGATATAACCGCGCAGTGCGGCCAGCTGCTCATTGGCTGCCTTGTAGGTAACAGGAGCATATCGTTTTGCGCCGCTGGAGGAGGCTTTTGAGATTGCCCTGGCAGTTAATACGGAGAGCTGCGAATAATTGGCGTTCAGGGCCTCCCTGTAGGCGGCCTTAGCTGCTGCTGCATGCTCCTGGGTCTTGTTCAGTTCGCCGCGTTCACGCGTCATGATCACCTGATCCAGTAACCTTTCTGCTTCGGCAAGCTGCTGTTGCGGAGCAAGGCTGGTCTCTTCGTGTGTGGAGGTTGCAACGATATCCTCAACGGACTTGGCCTCTCTGCGCAGCTCGATCAAGTTACGGAACTGCGCCTGAAAACCCGCTGCCGTCACTCTGGCTTCGGCCAGCATCTCTTCAGTTCTTTTCAGTGCCGCGGCTGCCTCCTCATCCTTTTGCGTTTCGGAAGCGAGCATGGCCGCCCCCAGATAGGCTTCGACGCGTGAGGTGGTCAGGGGTGCATATTTGTGCAGGCCGCTGGCTTTGAAGGCGCTGATCTCCTGCTCAATCGAATGGATGGTGCCGGCCTGCGAATAGAGCGGAAAGGCCAGTAACAGGAGGGTGATGAGCGGGAGAAAGTGCCTTTTATTATCCAAGATTCAACATCCTTTCCAGAGAGAGCTTCGCCCAGCGCTGCTGCTGCCGGGGAACCCTGATCTGGTTTGTGATTTCACCATTTTTAATTGAGCTGAGTGCGGCGCAGAGGTGTTGCGGATCGGTACGAAACATCGTTGAGCACATGCAGACCATCGGTGAGAGGAACCAGGTCGGTTTGTCCGGGAACTGCAACCGCAGGCGGTTGACCAGGTTCAGTTCGGTGGCGATGGCGAACGATGTACCTGCTGGGGCCTCGGCCACATGTTTGATAATCATCTCGGTAGAGCCGACGAAATCAGCGGTTTCACACACCTCACGTGAGCATTCAGGGTGGGCGAGTATCTCGATACCATCATGGTTTTTGCGCATCGTATCGGCATGTTCGGGTTTGAAGAGCTGATGCACCGAGCAGAAACCTTTCCAGAGGATAAGGCGCGCATTTTCAATCGCTTCAGGACTATTACCACCAAGTGGCAGTTCGGGATCCCAGACAATCATCTGGGAATCGGGCACACCCATCACGACAGCGGTGTTCTCGCCTAGGTGCTGGTCGGGGAAGAAGAGGATCTTTTCACGGTTTCCCCAGCTCCACTCCAGAATCCTGCGCGCATTGCCCGAGGTGCAGACGATGCCGCCATGTTCGCCGCAGAAGGATTTAAGTGAAGCGGTGGAGTTGATATAGGTCACCGGTGTAACACACTCATCCGGATTGATGACAGAAGAGAGCTCATCCCAGCAACGGCTGACCTGCTCATCATTTGCCATGTCAGCCATCGAACAGCCTGCGGCAAGATCGGGCAGGATCACCGTCTGCGCATCGCTGGTTAAGATATCAGCGGTTTCTGCCATGAAGTGGACGCCGCAGAAGATGATGTAAGGGGCATCAGTTTCTGCTGCCTTTTGGGCAAGCTTTAGTGAATCACCGGATACATCAGCAAAGGCAAATACCTCTTCGCGCTGATAGTGGTGGCCCAGAATCAGTACCTGGTCACCGAGTTCGGCTTTCAGTGCTTTGATCTGTTCAATAATATCTGTTTCAGGGGTGTCGTATAGCTGCTTGAGCAGCGCCTGTGTAGTCATTGCCAAAGTTTCCGGCTGCACTCATTGGATGTCAAACTTTCTACGAAAGGGTTGTTGATAGACGTGCATCGGATGCCGGCTGCGGTTACGCTTCGCCTAAGACCTGACTGGAGAGTATTTATGCCTGCTTATCGTTCCCGCACATCCACCCATGGCCGTAATATGGCCGGTGCCCGTTCACTCTGGCGCGCCACTGGTATGAAGGATGGTGATTTTGAAAAGCCGATTATCGCCGTGGTCAACTCATTCACCCAGTTTGTTCCGGGTCATGTGCACCTCAAAGACATGGGGCAGCTGGTAGCGCGCGAGATTGAAGCGGCCGGTGGCGTAGCCAAGGAGTTCAATACCATCGCCATTGATGACGGTATCGCTATGGGCCATGGTGGTATGCTCTACTCCTTGCCAAGTCGCGACCTGATTGCCGATTCGGTGGAGTATATGTGTAACGCCCATACGGCTGATGCGATGGTCTGCATCTCCAACTGTGACAAGATCACACCGGGCATGCTGATGGCAGCACTGCGGTTGAACATCCCGGCGGTGTTTGTATCCGGTGGCCCGATGGAGGCCGGTAAAATCACCCTCAATAACCGTGAGGTACATCTGGACCTGGTCGATGCCATGGTAATGGCTGCTGATCCGAATGAGTCTGATGAAGATGTGGCTGCGGTTGAACGCTCCGCCTGTCCGACTTGTGGTTCATGCTCCGGCATGTTTACCGCCAACTCCATGAACTGTCTGGCTGAAGCACTGGGTCTGGCACTGCCTGGCAATGGCTCTCTGCTGGCAACGCATGGTGACCGTCGTGAACTGTTCCTTAAAGCCGGCCGTCTGATTGTTGAGAATGCCCGCACCTGGTACGAGAACGATGATGCATCGGTGCTGCCACGTTCGGTTGCCACCTTTGAGGCGTTTGAAAATGCGATGGCTCTCGATATCGCCATGGGCGGTTCAACCAATACCGTTCTGCATCTGCTGGCCTGTGCGCAGGAGGCCGGTGTTGATTTCACCATGGCCGATATCGACCGCATGAGCCGCAAGGTTCCCAACCTCTGCAAGGTTGCACCCGCTGTGCAGCACTACCATATGGAGGATGTACATCGTGCAGGTGGCGTGGTCGGTATCCTTGCCGAGCTGGACAGGGCAGGGCTGATTCACCGTCATGTGCCGACCGTACATGCCACCACACTCGGTAACGCGCTTGATGCATGGGATGTGATGAAACCGGAGAACGAGGAGGCGCGTCATCTCTATCGCGCTGCTCCCGGCGGCATCCCGACACAGGAGGCCTTCTCGCAGTCCGAGCGTTATAAAACACTGGATACCGATCGTGAGGCCGGTTGTATCCGAGATCTTGAACATGCCTATTCAAAAGAGGGCGGCATTGCGGTGCTCTACGGCAATATTGCCGAACGTGGCTGCATTGTAAAAACAGCTGGTGTGGATGAGTCGATCTGGAAGTTCACAGGGCGTGCGCGTGTGTTTGAATCACAGGACGATTCGGTTACAGCTATCCTCAACGATAAAATCGTTGCCGGAGATATTGTTATTATCCGTTATGAAGGCCCTAAAGGTGGCCCTGGCATGCAGGAGATGCTCTATCCGACCTCCTACCTTAAATCCAAAGGTATGGGCAAGGCATGCGCCCTGCTGACCGATGGTCGTTTCTCAGGTGGTACCTCGGGACTCTCTATCGGCCATGCCTCCCCTGAGGCTGCTGAGGGTGGTGCGATCGGTCTGGTGCAAGATGGCGATAGCATCGAAATCGATATCCCGAATCGTTCGGTTCATTTGGCAATATCAGAAGATGAGCTTGCAAGCCGTCGTGCAGCGATGGAAGCCAAGGGTGCAGATGCCTGGAAACCGCTCAATCGCGAACGCCCAGTCTCTAAAGCCCTGTTGGCCTATGCCGCGCTTACTACTTCAGCCGATAAAGGTGCCGTTCGTAATCTCGATCAGCTTAAGTAATCGCTGAAAAGACTTAATTATCCGCATATATAAGCCCCCTGCGAAAGCAGGGGGCCTTTTACTTTTGTGTTGCATGGATAAGGGGTGAGAGATGTAGCACCGGATTGGATGCGATGAGGCGATTCAGAAGATTGTCTTTCCGTTAATCCTGGATTTGATTCGCGGATGTTCGGGGGGCATGCCTTCGACAGGGAAAGCGGTGGACTTAGGGGTTCGAATTACGATAGTTCGCACGAGCAAAGTTACCCCAAAAAATATCATGCGATATCAGCAGGCTTGAAAATCAATCGAGCCCAGCCTTTTTGATGTGTACAGGGGATGGAGGGACAATTGTCCGAAAGCAATTCCGGCATGGATATTAAGAAGCAATCATTCGAACAGGTGGATGACGATCCGGCATCTTATCTCGATTCTCTCATCGCTCAGTTTGAAGATGACTCCAATGCGCATTTCGCAAATGAAATCGACCAGCTGCAATCAACAGCCGATGGTGAGATTGGGCTGATCAAACAGGCCGTGTTGGAGCCTGAAAAATCCTCATCGCAAAACCCGCCCCTTGATAAGGCAGGCGACCTTGGCAAATCTCTTCTGGTCGGCATGGTAGTTGTAGCCGTACTCGGCGTTGGTCTATGGCTGGCTTTCAGAGGCGACGATAAGGCACAGACAATCATTGCGACTGGTCAGCCGGTTACAACGGCGACCGAGCATGCGGCAGCCCAACCAGTTCCACCTCAACCAGCAGCCATTCCCGTGGTCAAAGAACCTATAACCACACAACTGAAAACGGTCGTGCCGGAGCCAAGTGAGCCTCCTCTGTCCGCTGCAGAGCAGCAGGCGGAGGTCAAAACAGAGGCGGCGGCTGATTCTGACACTATACAGCATCCGGGGGCAGATTTGGCCTCACGCAAGGTCACTGCGCCTAAGTCTGGTCAATCTGGCAAGGTATGGGCGGTCAATTTGACATCCGTTTCCACGTTGGCCTCAGCTGGAGAGATAGAGGAAGACCTCAATAGCAGGGGAGTTACGACTGAGGTGAAACGGGTCACGGTTGGCGGGAAGTTGTTTTATCGCATACGTATTCCCGGTTTTGGTAGCAGGGAGGAAGCCGAACAGGTTCGCTTGCCGTTCCTGAAGGAGAGGGAGTTCAGTAGTGCCTGGGTAGAGGACTACCGCGTAGAGGTTCTGCCGTCAGAGTAACAGCTACTGCATTCGGGATCAGGCCTGCCTACCATAGAGGTGTTTTCAGTGTTTTCCTTCAATAATGATGTTGCGCGGGGTTACTACTCGCTCACAAAAAACATGAACGCTCACGCTGTAACCGTTCTCTTCCAGATAGACCGTCATATCCATGATTAGCCACAGCTCCAGCACTCGTTTGAAGCATTGGCGTAATAGCTGCAGGCGCATCACCTCGTGCTGGCGTTTGTAGGCTCTAGCCTCCCACTCACTCCAGTCTAGGTCTGCGGGCAGGGTTAACCCTTCTCGCTCGGCCAGTTTCTGGCAGTAGACTTTAAATCCTTCTTTTAACCATGCTTTGGGAACGGGGGTGAAGCTGTGGTAAGCAGCACTGCCACTAAGTTCCTGCCATAGTTGTTGGAAACCCAGTTTCCAAGCCATATCCCGGTTTCGTTGTTCGATCTCGTTGTTGTGGGCGGTGACGGTTTCATTCACAGCCAGGCGCAGTGCCTCCCTGGATAACTTCAGTTTCAGCCCGGAAATAAAGGGTGTGTAGTTTTTATCCCGGCCAAGGTGGTAACAGCATGGCACGATGCTGAAGCTCGGCACGCCTGTTTCGATGATCCGACGAACCAGCTCTCGGTGGAGATCACCACAGGCATGCAGTGCAATGGCATGATGATCGCTCAGGTATGGATCGACCCGGTCATGCAGTACATCCACCTTTCTGAACTGCTGGTTTACGTGGTGTTTGCCGGCAAGTTTCGTTCCGGCCTCCACCAATTGAGGGTTCTGTTCAAGTGTAGTGACCGGTTGCTGCCACTCTCTCGAGAGCAGCCTCCCAAGGTAACCCTTGCCGCCACACCACTCGGTGATGGCCCGATGCGGGTTCTCTATCGATTCATAGAGCGAAGTGATCTGCTGCCACTTTCTGCCGGGAATGCCACTATAGAGGCGTGGCTCGATCTCACTTTGCTGGTTCTGTGTTGTTGCCGGCAGCAACACCAGTGATGGAATCACGGATAGTTGTGGAATATAAGCGGATATGAGTGTGATGAGTGCTTCGTTGTCGGATGTGTAGTGGCTCAGAGTAGCCTCATCCAAATTCAGAAGCGCACGGGTAAGCTCCGGGTGGTCGCTGCACCACCCCGGCCGGAGCTCCTTGAACGGATGCGGTTGCCAGAGTGGTTGGGTTTCAACAAGGAGTTGATCCAGCAGTTTCAGGTGACTCTTATATGACATATGCGGCCCATGTTAGGCCTGAGTAGCTATCTTTCCATGCTTTGATTGCCTTTTTAGAGCGATGTATCCCCCAGGTTGCGCAGCGTTGTTCTTGCAGGTTGGAACTGGCTAGCATTGCGCGGAATAGAACTTTCTGGTGGTAGGAGCGTGTATGCAGAACAAGGATTTCGTGAACGGACTGCTTGATTTTATAAAGAGATCCCCAACACCGTTTCATGCTGTGCAAACCATGGTTGAGATGCTGGAGTATGCCGGCTTCAAGCGGCTGAGTGAAAAAGAGGCGTGGGGACTGAAAGGGGGGCAGGGTAGTGAGTCCTGCTTTGTTACACGCAATGACTCATCGATTATCGCATTCCGCTTAAACCAGCCACTGCTTGAACATGGCATCCATATGGTGGGAGCCCATACCGACAGCCCGTGCCTGAAGGTGAAGCCCAATCCTGAAATTACCAGCGGTGGCTACCTGCAGCTTGGCGTTGAAGTGTATGGCGGTGCTCTGCTCAACCCCTGGTTCGATCGTGACCTCTCACTGGCCGGGCGCGTCAGCTACCTGGATGAGAAGGGAGAGGTGGCACACCGGTTGATAGACTGGGAAAAAGCGATAGCGGTAATTCCAAGTCTGGCGATTCATCTTGATCGTGAGGCCAATGAGAATCGCAAGATCAACAAACAGACCGACCTGCCACCGCTATTGATGAAGCTGCCTGAAAACAGCGATGAACAAGTTGTGGGTTTCAGTGCAATGCTGCTGGAGATGGTCAATGGTCAGATAGCCGGTGATGGTGCTAAAGCCGTGAAGGTACTCGACTATGAGTTGAGCTTTTATGACGTTCAGGCGCCCGCAATCATTGGTCTGGAGGGTGATTTTATCGCCAGTGCCAGACTGGATAACCTGCTGAGCTGTTATACCGGCCTGATGGCCCTGATCGATCATAAAGGCCAACAGAACGCGCTGCTTGTATGCAATGACCATGAAGAGGTCGGCAGTGTCTCGGCTTCCGGAGCACAGGGGAACTTCCTGAAATCCGTACTGTCGCGTTTGTGTGACAGTGATGAAAGCTTCTCGCGCACGATGGCATCCAGCATGATGATTTCAGCCGATAATGCACACGCCATACACCCCAATTTTGCTGACAGGCATGAGCCCAACCATGGCCCTATCATTAATGGGGGACCCGTGATCAAGGTCAATGCCAACCAGCGTTATGCTACCAACAGTGAAAGCGGAGCCATGTTCAGACACTGGTGCGAGTTGGCCGCTGTGCCGGTGCAGTCGTTCGTGGTGCGCTCCGACATGGCCTGTGGTAGTACAATCGGCCCGATTACAGCCAATGAACTGGGTGTATCTACTGTTGATGTGGGTGTTCCGACATTTGCCATGCATTCAGTTCGTGAACTGGCTGGCCGTCTGGATGCATATTACCTTTACCGTGTGTTGAACCACTATTTTAACTAAAGCACCTGATTATGCCGGAGGATAACTATCGGCACTCTGAAAACCTGCAGTAAAAACGGGGGCTGTCTCTTCTCCCCTGCGGAAAAAAGTTCCCAATCCGGAGGGAACTTTTTTCCGCAGGGCAAAAAGCTCCACGCTCATCAAACATCTTAACATATTGATATTATAGTGTTTTAGTGTGAATTTCTGGTTGGCCGAAAACTTGCGAAAGTGATCCCATGCAACTAAATTAGCAGGGGGTAGGGTTATGCGACTTGGTTCTATTATTTCGGGTAAGCAGAGGTCTCAGAACAGGATCGGTGGTATAAGCCATATTCCAACGATGAAGAACAGAGCCGATTACCTCGAGACTCCTTTCAATCATCCTGAATATTCAATTAATGAAATGATTGTTATGACAGGGGCTATCCCTCTTTTTGATAAAATCGAAAGTGAGCAGATCGGAGTCATTGCCGCGCATATGAAAACCGTTCATCTGGATGCGAATCAGCAGCTTTTTGCCGAGGGTGAAAAGAGCGACTACATCTGCTTTATCGTTTCCGGCACCGTTGATGTTGTTAAGCAGTCACAAACTGGTTTGCCTGTTTCTGTTTCAACACTTTCCCGTGGCCGCAGTATTGGTGAGATGGCACTGATTGATGCCTTCCCTCGCTCTGCCAGTGTCATTGCCCGGACCCCATGTACCCTGCTGAAGATAACGCGTGAAAGTTTCGATAAGATTTTAGAGGAGCGTCCCCGTGCAGGGGTTTCATTCATGAGGGCCCTCTCTCAGGGGCTTAGTTTGCATCTGCGCAGAACATCGGGACAGTTTGCAGATGCGTACGAATCGACAGGATTGGCTTCTGCTCATTCTGACACGAAAGAGGCGGCAACGAGAGTCGCTAATAAAACAACGAAACTTATTGATCTTATCATCAACAGAAAACCTTCGAACCTGGTCCCGCTGGTCAGGCAGTATACCTGACAGATGATATCAAAATACTGATGCATATTGAGAATATTTGGCAGGATGACGGCAGTGGCCTCCACAGGAGGTATATAGGTAATCTCTCTATGTATGATGTTCTAGAAGCAACCATAGAGCTACAGGAACACCGCCGGTTCGATTCCCTTCACTATATCATTGAAGACTACACAAGTGCTACGAATGCCCCATTTGAGTCCAGGAGCATGAAGGACTTTGGTAGTGTTGTTGAGCTTAGATCCAGAGCAAGGAGTGCTTTAAAGGTCGCAATTGTCAGCCGCAACTCACCGGAATCTACCGCTGCAGCGCACACTTTCTGTGAACAGATGAATAAATCTCATTATAAGTGCCAGGTCTTTCACTCTTTTGCCGAAGCACAAACTTGGGCAGCTGGATCATAGCTTCCACAACAGCAGAGAACGGTCATGCGTTGTTCAATGGATGTGGGGGAAATGTAAAACACTTAGTTAGCTGTCTCTGTTTTTCTCCAGCAGGGTTTTGACTGCAGCAAAATCCTGATCCATCAAGCTGGCATCGGCAGCGGGGGAGAAGAGCTTGGCAAGCTCACTGCCTAGTGGCAGGAGAGCCCCGTTTTTCTCGGCAGCAGCCACTACGAACTGCATATCCTTGGCCATGTGCTTGAAGGGGAACTGCGCTGGATAACTGCCCGTCTTGAACATCTCCTCCTTGAGCTGGAACAGTGTGCAGGCCAGAGGACCTGAAGCCACGGCATCAATCAGGGTTTCAGTCGCCAGTCCAGAGGATTCAGCCAGATGCAAGGCCTCAGCCATCCCCTCCATCATAATGCCCAGCAACAGGTTGATCGCCAGCTTCATGCTGGAGCCGCTGCCGACGGGGCCGCAATAGATTACCTTCTTGCCCATGCTGAGAAGCAGGGGCTCCTGATTTCGAACAACCTCTTCCGGGCCACCGGCAAGGATGACCAGAGTACCCAACTCGGCAGGTGCTTTTGAGCCGGAGACTGGTGCATCAATCAGGGTCAGACCATGTTCAGCAAGCTTCTCTGCCCACTCCCTGGAGCAGTGTGCAGGTACGGTGCTCATGTTGATTAGGACCTTGCCTTCACACTCACCGGCCAACAGGCCTTCATCACCATACAGAACCTCATCGACAGCCTCCTGGCCGGTCAGCATCAGGATGATGATATCCGAGGCATCGGCCACCAGAGATGGCTTGCACGCAAACAGTGCACCGGCCTCACATAGCGTCTCAGTTTTTTCAGAGCTACGGTTGTAAACGGTAAGCGGATGACCAGCTTTAAGAATATTGGCGGCCATGGCCTGCCCCATGATGCCGATGCCGATAAATCCGATGCACTGTGTCATGTTCAATCCCCTGTATGAAATCCGGGCAGTATACTTTTTAAGCGTGCCCAAGTAATTCCCTCAGTTCCAAGGGTAAGGTGAATGATCATGGAAGGTGCTGCTGGCCACACCGTAGAGGCTGCATCAGCTCCTCACGCCGGGGATGTTTATTCTAAGCCCGCTATTGGTTTCTTCTCAGGAAAGAGATCAGGTTATCCAGATCGGCCCCTGTAATACCCTTGAATTTCATCTTGGTGCGAGCATCCGGTTTTCCTGAAACCTGCTTGACTGCATCCGATGTATTCTGGCTAAGCCAAGTATTCAGGTTGGCTTTATCCCATTTCCAGTTGCCGGAGCTCAAGGTGTCGCTGTATTTGAATCCATCCATGGTGCCAGCCTTGCGATTAAACACGCCTTTTAGGCCCGGTCCGAATTTCTTATCAGTCGAAGTAACGTTGTGGCAGGTGGCGCACTTCTTCATGGCCACCGCTTTGCCTGCAGCAGGGTCACCACGGGCAATCACTGTGACTTTTCTCAGTTTCGTATTCGCCGCATTACCGGCGGCATCTGAAACATCATATGTCAGGGTATAGGTTCCGGGCTCGGAAGTATTGACTGAACCCGCCTTTTTGATGCTTGTTGAGATGTTGCCATCAGTCCCATCCATTGCCGTGGCTCCTGCATCAACGTAACGCATATCCTCGGTCACGGATGCTGACGCGGCGCCATTGAGCGTAATGACGGGAGGAGTTGTGTCGACACCACGAATAACTGTCACGAACCGGGAGACGCTTTTAGCCCTGTTTCCGGCTTTGTCACTGACACTATAGGTGATCATGTAGGTGGCAGGACGTGATGTGTTAACCTCACCTTTGATGCTAATGCGACGCGTAAGGTTGCCATCGACCATGTCCCACGCCGTAGCTCCAGGGTCTGAATACTCCTCCCCCTCATTGATGGAGACGGACGCACTACCTTTGAGTTTAATCACAGGAGCCCTGGTATCGGCCTTGGTGACAGGCTTGGGAGCGGGTTCTGGTTCAGCTACGGGCTCAGAAACGGGTTCGGCTACTGTCTCGGTGACGGGCTCTGTCACAGGTGTTGGCGCAGGTTCGACAGCAGGCTGTGATGCCGGTGCAGCTGCAGGCTCAGAAACGGCTTCAACCACCCTCACAAACCTGAAAACGGCTGCTGCTGCATTACCTGCAGCATCACTGACATTATAGGCCACGGCATAGGTGCCGGGCTTGGCACTATCCAACGTGGTTACTGTGCGAATCTGGGACGAGATATCGCCATCCACATCATCAACTGCCTGGGCACCAGCCTCAACATAGTTACCACCAACCTGGATCGTGACGGTGTCAGCGCCGATAAGCTTGATAACGGGTGGTGTCGTGTCCGGTTTTGCAGCGATGCCGCTGGTTGGCGCAGCAAACATCAATAAAGCAGATACGACTGTAACAAATACTTTTCCCATTAGCTTTCCCCCTTTTTCCATCATCTATTTATAGATAATACTGAAAAAATGTCAAATACAGTACTATGATCGGTCAGCGAAATAGGGGCTGAAAATAGAATGACGGGGCTAACCCTTGGTGACCTGGTTGCGCCCGTTATGTTTGGATTGGTAGAGCGCTTCATCGGCAGCCTTGAATGTTGAGGCGTGATCCGTCCCCGGCTCATGTTCGGCAATACCGAAGCTGGCGGTAATGTCGATGTTTCCAACACTAGTTTTAAAGGATTTCATCTCAATGGAGTGGCGCAGGATTTCGGCTATGCGGAAGCTGTCTTCCATTCCAGTGTCGGGGAAGACGATACAGAACTCTTCACCTCCAATCCTTGCAGTGAGATCACTACTTCGGGCGCACACTCCAAGCAATTGCGAGATCTGTGTAAGTACTTCATCGCCGACATCGTGGCCGTGGGTGTCGTTGATTTTTTTGAAATGATCAATATCAATGACTAGGAAGCTGAATCTGGATTGCCCAAGTGATTTCAGATATTCAGCCAGAGCTCTGCGGTTGGCCATGCCTGTTAAGGGGTCGTTTCGGGCTTCGGATTCAGCCTGCTCAAGCTGTCTGGATAGTGCGGATAGTTTTTCAACCTGACCCTGAATGGTATTTTGTAATTTTGTACTGGCACTGCTCAGCTTATTACCTGCTGTCAGGATACCTTCACGCGCCTTTTGCAGCATCTCTTTTGCCTGATCAACATCATCGGGCAGTTCCTGCTCCAGCAGTGTTCTTGCCTGCTTTAACTCGGGAGATTCCTCTCCCGCCTCTGCGAGAATATCGGAAATCGCATTGATTGAAGGGGTGAAGGCATCGACAAGTTTTTGCAGTTCTCTCCGCAAGCCTGCATTGCTCTTCAGGTGTTTCTGAAGCAGTTGTTGAAGGTGGCGTGCACATTTTTGCAGGGAGTCGCCTCTTTGCGCTTTGCTGCCAATCATTTCACAGCTGCTGTCGAGCAGAGCATGGGTGGTTGGGATCTCCTGCTGGGCCTGCATAATCAGCTGCCGCCTCTGTTGTACATGCGTCTCCACGGCTACTCTGGCATCCGCTGAAATAGTGCCGCTGCTGGTGAGGCGAAGCAGAGGGGCGTGCTCAGTATCCAGCATTTTTGCAAATTGTTGGCTGATCCAGATGTAGGTGTCGTGAGGGATGCCGGGTGCCTGCCTGATCTGCTCCAAGGTAACAATCATACGACTTGTTGTAGAGCGAAGAGTTACATCATCAGGCATTGCGGCAAGCAGTGCTGGACGCACCGTGTCCATGTCGTCCAGCAGCTGGTTTAATAGTTCAATCTGGCTCACTGAATCTTCTCTGAAGTTAGCAGGTACCTATTGGCAGCCATAGCTTTCCCCGCAAAGCCGAGGCCGTTAAAAACGATGCGCTGCGTCATGTTCAATCCCCTGTTAGAAACGATTTAGCAGATCATAAATCGTTATGTTTGAATGTGTCATCTAAAAATTAAATATGATAACACCTGACACTAATGTACAGACAATGAAATAGGGCAGGGCCATGTAAACCATGCGACCGTAACCCAGGCGTATGCGTGGGGCGATTGCGGACATGAGAAGGAACAGAAAAGCTGCCTGGCCATTGGGGGTGGACATGCTTGGAATTCCGGTTCCCATCACCACTGCTACGGATTGAGCATCGAAAATTTCACGTGTTATCAGGCCCTGATCCAGAAGCAACTTTATTTGATCCATGTAAATCGTTGCGACAAATACATTGTCACTGATCGCGGATAAAAAGCCATTGGTGAGGAATACCATAAAGATCTGTTGTCGGCCTTCCAGTCCAAGCACCCACTGCATGACCGGCTCGAACATCGACTGACTCTGTATCATAGCCACCAATACATAAAATATGACCAGCAGTGCCGCGAAGGGAAGCCCCGGTGTGAAGGCTTCTGCGATTTTATGTTCATCTGTTACGCCGGTCATTGCAGATGCAAGGATGATAACGGCCAAACCGATAAGGCCAATTTCCGCAAGATGCATTGAGAGTGCAGCTACCATCAGTGCCGCTATGACCGCCTGAAAAATCATCACCAGTCGATGCCCTTTTGTGGTGGCTTCGCGTAGTTTCCTATCTTCATCAGCCAAGATCTGTCTGACATTAACCGGTAGCTCTGCACCATAATTAAACCAGCGAAACCTCTCAATCACCAGACAGGTTAATATGCCGGCAAGCAGTGTGGGAATGGTGGCTGGTGAGACATGTGAGATGAAAGCCATGAAATCCCATCCGGCTTCACTTCCTATAACCAGGTTCTCCGGTTCTCCTACCAGGGTGCAGACGCCGCCGATGGCAGTACCAATGGCACCGTGCATCAGCAGACCACGCAGGAATGCCCGAAAATTATCCAAATCTTCACGATGCAGTTCATCGATGTGCCCATCATCCGGATCCGGATCATCGTGATAGCCTACTTTTGAGATTACTTTTTCGTATACATCATAAAAGCTTGTGGCAATGGCAATGAGTATTGCCAATATGGTGAGTGCATCAAGGAACGCAGACATGATGGCCACAACAGAGATCGTGAAAACATTCAGCACGATACGCGACTGAATACCCAGCAATATATGATTGATCAAACGGAACAGCACATCACGGAGAAAGTGAACACCAGCCACCATAAAGATGACGAGCAATATCACAGGCAGGCCATGTTCAACCTGCTCATAAACCCTATGCGTATCCGTCAGGTGCAGGAGAAGAGCCTGAATTGCGAGCAGGCCACCAGGTTGCAGGGGGAAGCATTTCAGCGCCATTGCCAAGGTTCCAATGAACTCGATGAGAATGAACCAGGAGGTGAGCCAGGGACCAACAGTGAAATAAAGCAGTACGTTCAGTGCGAGACAAAACAGAACAACCTTTTTGTACCAGAGTGGTGTGCGGCCAAGGAAGAGGTGCAGGGGGGTGGAGGCAAGCTGGTGTACGGGGGGTGAAGCAAGTTCGGTGCTGCTCATTTATTTCTCCATTATTCACTTGCTGCGGCATACTAAAGAAAGAAATAATTTCATAAAGGGTTAAACGCAAGGTGATGAGTTACTTCCAATCCCATTCTTGCATCATGCGAAAAAGTCGATGCTCCTGTGTTACGAATTTTGTAAAGGGGCGCTAGAGCAGCCTACCCATAGAGACCATCACTAGCATTAGAATTTGGATGTTAGTGAAATATCCAGTCCGGGTACGGGCCTGTTTCTTTGTGCGCTCATTAACAGTTGCATGTAGAGAGCGGCATCTACAGCAATAGATTCATTTTCCCAGCCAATGCCTAACGAAGGGGCAACCGGAAATATAGCTTTTTTGCTGAGGTCAGAGACGTTACCCATCTTTATTTTTAGAGGGGCCAGCAAGCCAAATCGATATTGCAGTGAGTCTCCGATATACTCGAAACCGGCACGGGCTATCTGCATGTTCATTTTATAATTTCCGTAGTTGCCAAACATCATTTGGTAATCAAATGAAAAAATCATATCGGGGCTGTAGCGCCACTGTGTGCCAATCGTCAGATCTCTGGGGAATGATGTTTGCAACACCTTGTTCTGCACGGTTCCATTTTGATAAACGGTCTTGATCGCAACATCCAGTTTTGTGTTTATATCATTCAGGTTGAAGGCAAAGGTAAGGTCATCACTGTAGAAATACTTTCCACCCACGTGAAATGCATATGTGGACGCCTTTGTTGTGCTGATCTTATATTGGCCCGGATTATCTGCAGTTACGCCGCAAAAAAAGGTTTTGCAATCAATTCGGGAAACAGCAACACCAAAGCTCCAGTCTGCATCTTCTTCAGGCATAACTGCCCAGGTAAGGCGGTAATCTTTGGTTTTTGATTCAATCGTGCCGTTAAAGTCACCGGGTAAATCAGGAAGCGCAAAACGAAGGAATACGCTCTCTAAATCATTTGCTGTATATGCCCCTGTAGCTTTCACGTGCAGCCGGGTTATCCAGGATAGTGCAATAGAGGATTTAAGCCCTGCAAACCTTAACCATTCGCCTGTAAGTGCTACTCCAGCAAAGTTTACGGGTATCATTTTTGCATTGAGTTGTCCTGAAATAGAAGCCTGATTTTCTGTCAGTTCAGCAAGCCCAGCCGGGTTCCAGTAAACAGAGTATATATCGTTTACTCCAGCGCTTACTGCGCCACTTAATGCCTTAGATTTAGAGCCGACACCAAGTAAAAGGTCACTTCCTTCAACATCAAAGGTTTGTGCAGCCATTGCAGTGCTGGAAGATAACAGTATTAGAAGAGCCAGAATTAGCTGATATGCCTGTTCCGAGTATTTTAAACATGTTCGGTTACGGTAGTGTTTTTTCGATGTTTTGGACAAGCTAAACATGTATCTCCCTCATTACGTGAAAGCTGATTGTGTGTGTATGATTGTTGCAGGTCAATGACCATAGGGACGCTGTAGTTGCATATGAAATTAGGGTCGGGGCGGACTGCTGGCTGCTAAAATGGTGCTGGCAGTTCAAACTCCAGTCGTTCACGGCTAACGGGGTGGGTAAAACACAAGCGCTGAGCGTGCAGCATCAGTCGCTCACCCGCCTGGCCATAGAGCGCATCTCCCACAATCGCCGCATTCAACCCATCCTTGTGCGAAGCGTGAACACGCAACTGATGCGTGCGTCCTGTTTGTGGATAAAACCAGATGCGGGTTGTTTCACCCTCATGGTTTAAAACCCGCCAACAGGTTTTTGCGGCTTTTCCGGATTCAAAGCAGACCATCTGCCGTGGCGTATCATAAAGGTCAACGCAGAGTGGCAGGTTTATCTCCCCCTCAAGCTGATCAGGCGAGAGCCTTCTGGTTAAGATCGCCTCATAACGTTTTTCCACATCACGTTGTATAAACTGCCTCTGCAGAAACTTGTTTGCCTTCAGATTTTTTGCCACAAGCAATAGGCCCGAAGTAGCCATATCTAGGCGGTGCACAAGTCTTAGTTCCGGGTTTTCCGGGTAGCGTTGCAACAGACGGTTATAAACACAATCCTTAACCTGTTTTCCCGGCGCTGACAGCAGTCCGGAGGGTTTGTTGACCACTAGCAGGCTTTCATCTTCATAAACAACAGCCGGTTCAGACAGATCAATCTCCTGAGCGTGATCGGGTTCTGGCTCAACACCCAGGCCGTCTAACATAAATGGTAATATCGGCCGGCATTTGCCCCGGCATGCAGGGTAGTAGTGTGCATGATGTCTGACCCCGGTAGAGGGTGAAGCTCCCCACCAGAATTCGCCCAGTGCTAATGGTTGCAGCCGGTGTTTCCTCGCATAGTGAATCAGTTTGGGGCCGGCGCAATCACCGGCTCCTGCCGGTGGCATGGCATCAAAGAAGTGGGTGATGGGTTGCTGTTCACCTGAGAAACTGTGCAGCTGGTAGGTCGCAAACAGAATTTTATGCAGCTGACGTGACTTCTCTGCGCGGCGCTCCTTGATCTCTTGAATATGCCGTTCAACCTGATCCAGCTGCTGCAGCAACAGCTGCAGCTTCTCCTGCCACTGGAGCGAGGCATTTGTAAATTCACGTTTATGATGCTGACTGGCCAGGGCAAGGGTGGCCATCTGCCTTTGTCGCTCGGAATCAGACAAACCAGTCAGTTCTTGCAGGGCCAGTCGCTGCTGTTTGCGACCTGCCTTTGCATCCCTGTGCTGCTGTTTCAGTTCAGTCAGCGCCAAATCACGTTGCTGCTGCAGCTGTGAGATTTGCTGCATAAGATCAGACCGCTGTTTAGAGGTTTCCACTCTTTGCAGCTGTGCAGTCAGCTCTGCCAATTGATCATTACCTGCATATAAATAATTCGCGTGCTCAGCCAGTTCAAAGAGCTGCGGCACAAAGCCCGGCAGCTGCCACTGCCCGCTTATCATGCCGGAAAACGCACTTAAAAAACCGATGCGCCCAGCGGAATCCCGCACCACCAGCACGCCAAACATCTTTCCGTGCTGTGAGAAGTCTCGTAGTCCATGCTGGTCGCCGGAGAGCTTTTCCTGAAGCATAAGGCAGGCCTGTTGAGCCAGAGGGTGTGGTATGTTCGAAAATGGGCTGGGCATCAGCGTGGGGATCTCATCTGCCGTCGGGCAGGTGGGAAAATAGGTAATCAGATCATTCGCCGCGGTTTGCTGCATGCTATCCACCAAACCCACTCTCTTTTAAGACCATCACTTGCAGAACTTCCACCCTTTAAAAATTTCACCGAAATCTATTCACTGGCAGCTGGGGGAGAGAATAAACCGGCGGGGCAGTATACTGATTAAGAGACTCCAGGTAAGTCACCACAGAAAATAATAATTCATATACTGCTCCTGACTTTTATGGAACAGTTGATATATGGAAGAAGATGGAGATAAGAAAGTCTATCACACGCCACACCTGAAGCAGGTGATTGTCTGCATCAATCATCGCGTCAGCCCCAGCCAGCCCTCCTGCGGCGGTAGAGGTGGCGGTGAGGTTCTGGCGGAGAGGATTGAACAGGAGATCGCAGCCAAGGGGTGGGATATCGGGGTGAAACGATTTCACTGCCTGGGGCGCTGTCATCAGGGACCAGTCCTGAAGCTGGCGCCTGGTGGGCAATTTATCTGTGAGGTCGTACCAGAGAAGTTGGAAGAGGCATTGCTGGAGATCGAGCGATTCTCAACGCCAGTAGAGTGAACGGCATAGCGACTACCAGGTTGGCTTTCTGGTAGAAACGGTCCCTTCACTACAGAGCACCCTCCTTAATTTGCACAGTTCGCACCGTTCAATAAAGAATTCGTGATGTTCAGGGTAAACGGCGCCGGGATAATCGTCCAGATGTTTTATCGGGCACCACTGTGATTCAATCTGCTCCAGTGAGTTGGCATGACGCAATGAACAGTTGTATTCAAAGCGCAGAAGCTGACGTCCCAGCTTGCCAAAAACTGTAAATTCACCTGCGAATCCACTCGCCTTCATCTTGTCTGTTGCCTGCTGCATGGACATGCGGTGCAGTCCGAGCAGCGGCGCCATGACATAATCAAACGAAAGAATGACCAGGGACTGGGCCAGAACCGACAGGCCAGAGGTGATAAAGTATGCAAATATCAACAGGACCCTGAGAATATTATTGGCAGGGAGCCTTGCCTCAGTTGAGATGCGCGTGAGCAGTACAGAGGTGGCAACACTCAGGCCGTTGGCATAGCCGCAATAAGCGCAATGAAATTTGGCCGTGTATGAAAGGCCTGGAAGAAGGTGGCGATCAATGACAATGTAGTGCTTCAACTCAATCCGCTCCACCGACAACAGCGGGCAGATAAGCAGGTTGTATAGCAGCTTGATGCAGACGATATGGAAAAAGATGTATACGGGAATCATGATGTACATGGCAAGTGCGGGGGGGATTATTCTCAGCAGGCCGATGCGTTGCAGGTGGCTGGTGAATATAGGGTTCCTCTTTATGAACCACGCTTTAATATTGTTTATCATCTATTCTCCGAAGCAACATACTTCATATACTGTCTCGCGCCCTATTGTAATACCCTGTTTGAGGGGGGAGTAGAACATCAGGCGCCAACGCATGCAATTAAATCGCAAAAGCTTTCAAAGCAACAGAGGCTTGTTCAGCCTGTCTCGAGCTTTTATGGTCGTTGCATTAGCAGGTAGCGCAGTTGAAAGTTAGATTTTTACGTTTCTTAACAGCTTGCCGACATGGTGCCTGAACTCAACGATATTCAGAGGTTTAGGGGTTACCATGCTGTTCTTCAGCTCAACCTCTTTTGAGAGTAACGATTTGTCGTATCCGGTCATGAATATCACTGGAATATCCGGGTGGCTTTTGCGGATATATCCAACCATCTCCGGGCCGCTTAGTTTCGGCATTACAACGTCGGTAAGGATCAGGTCGATGCTGGCGCTCTGCTGCTTAAACAGCTCTAACCCCTCTCTTCCATTAGGCGCACTAAAAGAGCGGTAACCCATGCTTTCAACAATCTCGCAGCAGGTTTCGCAAAGCGTGGGCTCATCATCGACAATCAGGATGCCTTGACCCTGTCCGTGGTGCTCTTCAATCGCCCCATTGACTGTTTCTATGATGGGGGCCTCAATCAGTGGGAAATAGAGGTGGAACTCACTACCGCGATCCAACTGGCTGGTGACGTCGATGATGGCATTATGCGTCTGCATCGCACCATAGATCATGGCGAGGCCGAGGCCGCTTCCTTTACCAACCTCTTTGGTGGTGTAAAAGGGCTCAAAAATGAGCTCGACCTGCTCTTCTGAGATCCCATGACCATTATCGCGAACGGTGACCTGGGCGTAGTTGTCAATGTCAGCGTGGTGCGGATGAAAGCGACGGAAGCTATCATTCGACTCGAAGGGCTGGATGGCGATATGAATGTGGGGGTTGTTGCTGTCAGCGACCGCATCTTTAGCATTACTGAGTAGATTCATGAGAATCTGGTCCAACTGGGTGCTGTCCCCCCAGATCGGTAGCAGCTCATTGCTGAAGTCGGCTGTCAGTTCAATGTTCTCCGGAATGCCAGCTTGTATAAGCTTCAGCGCATTCTGCATGTGATTACATAGCTCGATCTCATGCATCTGAACAGGACCCTTGCGGGCATAGGTAAGCAATTGGGAGATCAGGCCGGCGGCTTTGAAGCTGAGTTTTTCGACATTTTCGATGTTTTTGATCGCATCAGGTGAATTATTGCTCTTGATCTTGGCCAGATAGAGGTTGCCGGTCATGCCAGCGAGCAGGTTGTTAAAATCGTGGGCAATGCCGCCGACCAGTGTGCCGAGTGATTCCATCTTCTGCGACTGGCGCAGTTGATCCTCAAGCAGGTTCTGTTTGCTCATGTTCTGCTGTATAGCCACGAAATGGGTGATTTTACCATCGGAGACGATCGGGGCAATGCTCATCAGGACCGGATAATGGCTGCCGTCTTTCCTGCGATTGGTGAGTGCACCTTCCCAAGGGTCGCCGCTGAGGATCGTTTTCCATAATTCCTGGTAAAATGACTCCGATTGCATGCCGCTGTTAACAATATCCTTCGGCATGCTTCCGACTGCTTCATCGATGCTGTAGCCGGTGGCTTCACTGAATGCGGGATTCACATACTCTAGGATACCGTCGCGGTTGCAAATCAAAATCGCTTCACCTGCCTGATCTATCGCTTGTGAAAGCTTTTGCAGTGATGCTTCGCGACTGGAGATCTCCCTGATCATGGAGTTGAAGTCCGTGGTGAGTGAATTGATCTCTTCATACGGAGATGGCATGGCCTGTTGCGAGTAGTCGCCTTCGGTTGCCTTTTTCACCACCTTCGCAAGATCGGAGATTGGCGAAAGCAGATGCCTAGTAAAGAGCAGGCTGATGAGGCCAAAGAGGATATGCAGTAGAAAAACTATAATGGTCAGGGTTTTCAGGGCTGAGAGAATCGGCGCCATAATAGCGTTGGAGGGAATCTCGGAGATGATGCCCCATTTCAAGCCATCTACCAGGGTCGCAATGCCAAACACATCTTTCTCTTCAAACCCCCGATAGATATCGGGGCGTTTCCAGCCACTACCAGAAAGCAGGCTACGTACGATCTCTTTATTCGATAAAAGGTCGCCTGTCAGGTGGTGCGTTTCGGGGCCATGGATGAGTAGGCTGCCCCGGCTGTCTACAAGGTAAATCTTCGAATCATGTTCGGGAAGTGCACCTCTTGTCACATTCCAGAACTCGGCAATATTCACTGTTCCAAGAAGCACGCCAACAGGTTTACTCTGTTTCATGATGGGGACTGAAATAAGAAATTCGTAATGGTTGTCTGAAAGTTTAACAGGTGCCCCAAGAAAGCTTCGACCATGCATTGGCACAGCAAACTCAGCCATATCATTACGTATACTTGAGAAGGTGTGGTCACCTTGTTTTGAACCAGTAATGAAGCGGGCATGACTGTCATAAATAGCGATGCTGTTAAGCATCGGCTCACGCCCGGAGGCCCTCTCAATTATTCCGTTGAGTTGCTCAAGGTTCTGTTGTTCGGACCAGACGATTCCTATCGGGTCGGCATTGGTGATCAGGACTGACACCAGACGATTCGTTTCCAAGGCAAGGCGGGTCTCTATTTCATTATGAAACACCTCTTCACTGAGCATCGCCCGCTCAAGTAGCAACGCGTGGGCCTGCTGGCCGAGCCATGGCGAAAGTGCAATCGCAGGCAGCACGGAGGCCACCATGATCAGGCCATACCATGCGATCCGTAGCGGATATTTTTTACGTTGCGACAATCAATCTCCGCTTACTGTTTTTCGGATGCTTTCAGGATAAACCGTTGATCGGTGTACTCAGCAAGATTATCGGGGATATCTTTCCATAACCCCATCTCCACCATGACATCGGCCATTGCGCGTACGCGTTCATCGCTGGGAATCATATCGGAATAATCGATCCAGTCCGGGGGATCGGTGAGCACCTGTTCAAATACTGCTGCACTGGATCCGGTATAATCCTCGCCCATCACAGCCGCCTGATGTGGATTACCCTCGATATAAAGACCTCCCTTCTTAAGTGCAGAGATCAGTTCCTGAGCCTGATTCGGGTGCTGCTCGATAAAAGCGTTTGAGGCGAGGAAAACGTGATCGAGATGATCCTTCCAGATTTTCGGTGAGATCGAAGCCATCCAGCCGACACCAAGTGCTATTGATTTGTTGCCCTCAGGTTCACCAACCACAAAACCATCGATCTCGCCACGTTGCAGCGAGTTGATCATGTCACGCGGTGGCATACCGACCACCTTCACATCGCTGTAGGGAACAGCATGCTGCTTCAGAGCCAGGTAGAGCAGCACATGATGCTGTGAATAGATATGCGGTACGGCTATTACCGTGTTTTTACCTTTCAGTTCTGCAATGCTCTTGTGTTTGGTGGAGAGGACAAAGCCGTTGCCGTTGCGGTCTGCCATCAACACGATCTTGGCAGGGACACCATCACGAATCATCTTCATCGCCAGTGGCGAGAGAATAAAGGTGCCAGCCATCTTGCCTGTTTTCATGTCGTTGACCACGTCGTCCCAGACATGGTTCTGTACTGTTTTAAGGCGGAAGCTACTCAGGTCGTTCTGATACATATTCTCTACAACCGCCAGTGATAGGTGACCACCGCAGATCAGTCGTCCGATCTTAACCTCTGGTTTGACCTCAGCTGCTTTGTCGGCATTGCTGCAACCAGCGAGAAGAGCGAGCATGAGTGCCAATATCGTCGTGAAGCTTTGAAGCCTGCTTCCAAGTGGAATCTTCATGATGTGCCCCCTTATCGCAATTGACAGCAATTGTGATATCAATATCCATATGTCGAAGGTTTTTTTAGCAATTTTCCAGAATTGCTATTCAATGTTTCAAAGCGAAAGCGATATGCTCTTTGCTTGGAGAACCAACACATTCTGCCTCTATATGTTTTATTTTCAAATAGCCTAAGCTTCGCAGTATCCCGCATGACGCTGGGCAAGGCTATTGGGCCGGGTTTAGAGCGTTGGGATGAGGTGTTGAAATAATGAAAGAAGTTACAATTTCAAAAGAGCCGATTGAACTGAATAAGCTTTTGAAGTTTGAAGCTCTGGTTGCCAGTGGTGGCGAGGCAAATCAGGTGATCGTTGAAGGGTTGGTTCGGGTCAATGGAGAGGTCGAGACCCGGAAAAGAAAAAAGATTGTTTCAGGCGATATCGTAGAGTTCAATGACGAGAAAATCTGCATTCAGCTGAGTGAGTAGGGCGTGTTTCTCACCGTTGGTTTATATGGAGTGTTAAGTGATTAAGTATCAGGCTGAATTTGAAGGTTATATCAGGGATATCGGGGTTGGCCCCGCCGATAAGGTGGCAGCCTCTGTGAAATCCTCTGTTGCATCATTGAATAGCGTTTCAAAGCATCTGGGGATCAATATTGATACCAAAACCCTTGGCTCGAATAGTGATATAGATGAACTCGCTGAACGGCTAAGCAAGATGGGAAGAATATCGACGAAGAACATCAAGCATTACCGCTCAGCTATGCTGCAATATGTGAATATGGTGAATGGTAAATGACGAGGTTGCCGAAATAATGAAGTGGCTGTTGATTATCGTTGGGGTGTTACTGGTTGCCGGGCTGGTTGCTTTTATTGCGATGGCGATTCAGTCACACAAAAGCCCCGAAAGCTTGGGTCTGCAAAATGGCCTGCTGCGCTCCTGTCCTGCTTCACCTAACTGTGTCTGTAGTGAAGAGCATAGTCAGGGTAGTGAAGAGCATGCCATTGGGCCAATCAAGGCAAATGATGGGGGTTGGAAGAGGTTAACAACCATTATCACGGAGCAGGGGGGGGAGATTCAGAAAAATGATGGCAGCTACCTGCATGCAACGTTCACCACTCCCGTGTTTCGTTATGTTGACGATGTTGAGTTGCGCCTGGATGAGGGGAGCGGCCTGATTCATATTCGCTCTGCTTCAAGGGTGGGCCGATCCGACTTTAGCGTTAACCGTAACCGGATCGAGCGCCTCAAGAAGGCTTTGTAAAACCGGCAGCTCTGCTGCTGCAAGCAGACTCACTCCGTCGTTGTGACCTCTACGCTGTTGGATGGTGTGGACGAACCACCTCTGTTTCTTGCGATAACCCGATAATGCCACACTCCGGCGCTAGGGCGATCACTGAAAAGCGGGAGCTTGGCGACGGGTTCACCATGATGAATAGTCGGGATTGCATCGGAGATATTCGTGGCAACGGTTTTCCAGGTTTCACTGTTTTTTTGTTTGCGCTGTATATCATAAGAGAGGGCTCCGCTTGAGCCTTGCCAGCTGATAGCAATCGGCGATTGAATCGCCAGCAGGATTGGGGCTTCTGGCACCGCTTCCGGTGGAACAGGTAGGCCCTGAATAGCGAATGCACCTTCTCTCATTGTGCGAATAATGGCCGCTTCTTCGGCCGGTTTGGTGGAGGGGAATCCAGGGTAGTGCAGTGAGTCACTCGCACCATTAAAATCATTATGATAGTAGAATCCACCGCGTTCTGTGCGGAAACGGAGCGACCATGCGAGGCAGCCAGCGGCATCGGAGTCGATGGTGCGCTGGATAATATCGCTGACATTGGATTTCTCTGAGGGGTTAAACTCGCCGTAAAAATAGGCCTTGCCGACTTTTGCAGCCTGCTCTGCAAAGACAGTAAACTCCCGGTCAGTATAGTGGGTGGTAACCACATCGATATTTTCATCCTGCAGCGAAACAGCAGGGGTGCTTTTGTGGCCGCCATCGATGAGAAGATGATTCGCATCATGGTTTTTGATATGCGCCGCCATCTCACTGATCCAGCCGGGGCTGGCCTTGTCGATCTCATTGCCCAGCTCCCAGGCCATGATGGTCGGATCATCCTTGTAGACAATTCCGGTGATCGTATTTTTGCGATTCATCAGCCAACTCACGAACTGTTTAAAATCTGATTTGGCCTTTGTGTCGTTCCAGAAGTCACCCGTCCCGGAAAGAGCCGCCCATTCGGCATAACCACCAAACCATGCCCAGTTATCCACCAGTGGAATGATCACCCTGATACCCTCGGCCTCTGCAATGGCCAGTCCGCGATCCATATCCCTGAACAGCTCCTCATTATAGCGGATCTGGCCGGATGCATCGGCATATATATGTGCCAGATCTCCTGCAAGGTTTTTGCCGCCTTCGACAGAAAATGTGTAGGAGCGGAATACCTGCCCGCCCATGCGGCGGACAGCTCTGGCTGCATCGCGCTGTTCAAATGCTGTAACCCGGTGCCATTTTTCTCCAACCTCTCCGGCACGATCCTCCAGTATGAAATAGTTGGGGATATTGACCGACACAAAACGGAACGGTTTGTTGCCATCAAGCAGTGTGCTGCCATTGCGACTGATAAAGTTCTCAAAAGCCATGGCATGATTGGCTGGAGCTAGCAGTAACAGTGCGGCGAAAGCCAGAAAGGTTGTCATGACCTTATGGTTTGGTCTATTGAAGAGAGCGTTGAGCATCATGTTTTTATTATGGCTGTATATTTGAGGGCTGTCTATTGGATTGGGAAGTTTTCAGGCTTCATGACCTGGCCGGGCACTGTCTGAATTACCTGGAATAGCCCTGTTGGTCAGCAGGTAGATTCCTGCCCGCAAAACGATAAACTACGCTTCCGATACACTTGGGAGATTTCCATGGAACAGATTCAGATTGGCACACCACTATCCCCATCGGCAACACGTGTGATGTTGCTCGGTTCAGGGGAGCTGGGCAAAGAGGTTGCTATTGAGTTGCAGCGGCTCGGTGTTGAGGTGATTGCTGTTGATAGCTATGCCAATGCGCCTGCCATGCAGGTGGCTCACCGCTCACATGTGGTGAATATGCTTGATGGTGTCGTCCTGCGTAGCCTGATTGAAGCAGAGAAGCCGAACCTGATTGTACCGGAGGTCGAAGCCATTGCTACCGATACGCTGGCGGAACTGGAGGGTGAGGGATTCAATGTGATTCCTACAGCCCGTGCGACGCAGTTGACGATGAATCGTGAGGGTATTCGAAGGCTTGCAGCGGAAACACTGGAGCTGAAAACCTCTCCCTACCGTTTTGCAGCAACACAGGAAGAGTTCGAGGCGGCTGTTGAGTGCATAGGTAAACCGTGTGTCGTTAAACCGATCATGAGCTCTTCGGGCAAAGGTCAGTCGGTGATCCGTCAATCATCCGATATCCAGAGAGCTTGGGATTATGCCCAGGAAGGGGGGAGAGCGGGTAAGGGCAAGGTCATTGTCGAAGGTTTTATCGACTTTGATTATGAAATCACCCTGCTGACTATTCGCCATCGCGATGGCACATCGTTCTGCCTGCCCATTGGACATCTGCAGGTCGATGGCGATTACCGCGAATCATGGCAGCCACAGGCCATGTCCGATGCCGCACTTAAAGCATCTCAATATATTGCTACCAGGGTTACAGATGCTTTGGGTGGATATGGACTTTTCGGTGTCGAGCTGTTCATCAAGGGGGATGAGGCGATCTTCAGTGAGGTGTCACCGCGCCCGCATGATACTGGACTGGTAACGTTAATTTCACAGGATATCTCCGAATTCGCTCTGCATGCACGTGCGATTCTGGGTCTGCCGATCCCTAACATTCAACAGCACGGCCCCGCAGCCTCCTGCCCGGTTGTGGTCGATGGTGACTCCACCCAGGTTGGTTTTGGCGGCCTTGAACAGGCTCTGGCTGCCCCTGATACGCAGATCCGCCTGTTCGGCAAACCTGAGGTGCATGGCAAACGCCGCATGGCAGTGGCGCTGGCGCGTGGATCAAACATTGAAGAGGCACGCCTGAAGGCGGTGGCAGCAGCGGGCAGCATCACGATCTCATTATAAAAAGTCTTCCTGAACCCCTCTAGCAGTTAGCTAGAGGGGGATAAGTCCCTTTTCTTAGCGGATGAACTGGATATCCAGTGTGCGCATATAGGTGTGCAGCCCGGCATCCTGAACAGGGAAGACAAAGGCATCCTGATCCGATTCGTTGTGGTGGGAGTGCCACCAGCCCGGCGGTGTGACAAAGACGGTGTTGGTCGCCCACATCGCCTTTACCGGGTCAATAATGTCGCCATTCTCATCCACCTTCTGGCCGATCAACGTGTAGGTGTCCGGCCCTGAAAAGACAGCCAGATCAAGTGCGACGGATTGATGGCGATGCGGTTTCTGAACCTCGCCTTTAGGCAGCAGGTTAAACAGTGACCACATGGTATGGGTCATGGTTTTGGTTTTGGCTGAGTCATGGTTGCCGAGAATGATGCCGATACGGTTACGTTTCTCACGCAGGGCAGGTTCACGAAGCTTTTCAACTGCATCACACATATATTCCTTAGAGTAAAAAGCAGGTTTGAACATCGGCTTGCTCGGAGTAACACCCATGTACTGAAGCAGTGGTGCGTCATGACTCCAGTAGAGGGCACTATCCTCATCAGCGTAGTGGGTGACCCCCTCATTGTATGGCAAGGTGAAGGCATCGCCCTGTTTCCAGTTAATTGTACCTTCTGCAGTTTTAGTGCGACCTGCACCGCGTAGGACAAAGTAGACTTCTGAGGTTGCAGCTATCGATGTTGCAATCTTCTCATTGGCACAGATGCGGATGTAACTGGCCAGCAGATTGGGGGCGGTGGCCAGGTAAGGGGTCTCGAGTTCTCTGGAAAGATCGAGTGCAATGACGCGCGTTTCACCCTGCTCATGCAAGGAAGCAGGAAAGGGCTGAATCGGCACATCATTCAGATCGGGTGTGGCTGCTGATGAGTACTCCCAACTTACCACCTGCTGTTGCCACTGTTTGTTAACGGTATCCATCTGCTTTGCCCCTCTGTTTCAAAATCAAACCAGTCACTTCGTTCCGGCACAGCTCAATGCTGAGTACATTTGCTGCTTCACGCAATAATCCGGTTGTTTCGCAGGGATAGGAGATAGGGGAAGAGGCCTGGCACTGTACTCTGCCGCGGCTATTAGTCAGCTGCGATACAGTCACGGTTATAGATGCGGTACTGCTGCTTGCCAGAGGTTTTTGCCAGATACATCGCCGTGTCGGCCTTCTTAACCAGTTCATCGGCATTCTGACTGTCATCCGGTCCAATGGCGATACCGATACTGCAGCCAATGTCGCATGCGATCTCAGCAGCCATGGTCGGTGTGCTGAAGCATTTCAGGATTTTATCGGCTACCTGAACCATGTCTTCGAGATCAATCAGGTTTTCAAGAATGATGATAAATTCATCACCGCCAACGCGGGCCACTGTGTCAGCACTGCGAACCAGCTCACCCAACCTATTGGCAATTTCAATCAGCAGTGCATCACCGACATCGTGGCCAAAGTTATCATTAATCGCCTTGAATCCGTCAATATCAATAAACATCAGCCCGACCTTATATTTATCGCGGATCGCATGCGCCAGTGCATGCTCCAGCCGGTCGGTGAAGAGGGTACGGTTCGGTAGCCCGGTCAACTGATCGTGGTGGGCCATGTGGGATAGCCGCTGCTCGATATTTTTCTGCTCGGAGATGTCGTAAAAGATGCTGACGAAGTTGCTGATTTCACCTGCATCATTGCGTACTGCGGTTATTGAGAGCCATTCGGGATAGACTTCACCGTTTTTACGCTTGTTCCAGATCTCACCAGCCCACATTCCTTCACTGTGTAGTGTGCTCCACATCTTACGGTAGAAATCTACCGTTTGGCGACCGGAGGAGAGGATGCGCGGGTTATTTCCGATCACTTCCTCACGGCTATAGCCGGTAATGTCGCAGAAGGCCGGATTAACCAGTACGATATTGGCCTTGTCATCACAGACTAGGATGGCATTGGAGTCACTCTCCATCACCTTGGCGGCCAGGCGCAGGTCTCGCTCCGTGCGTTTCTGGCGCGTGATATCACGACCTGCATGGACGATCTGGCAGGCCGCGTTTTCCCCTTGCTGCATGATGGTCACTGTAATCAGCACAGGTATTTTGTGGCCCGACTTATGGAGAAATTCGCGTTCAATGCTTTTGATCTCCCCGTTCTTGGCTAGCTGTTTCTCCTCTTCGGGAGTCAGTTCAATGTCACCACTGATCAGGCTTTCCAGAGGGGTTCCTGTTAGCTCCTCCAGTTCATGGCCAAGTGTTGTTAGTGCGGCCGGGTTGGCGAACTCGATTTTGTACTCTGTATCGGTAACGAAGAGCATTTCACCCATGGAGCTCATAATGGTTTCGAAATATTCACGCGACACGGTGGAGCGTTTCAGGGCATCGGTCATGTGGTTGAAGGATTCACCGAGTTTTCCAATTTCTGTACGGGTTAACAGGTTCACTCTGGTGTTCAGGTCACCCTCTGCAATATCAGTTGCCGCCTCTGTAAGGTGCTCGAGCGGACCTAGAATCTGTCTGCGAATGAAGAGGGAGAGCAGCAGGCCGATCACAAATGCGACGGAGAGCCCGTAGAAAATTGTATCTGAGCGCGCCTGTTCGATACGCTCCTGAGCATGGGCTACGGAGGTGGTGATTCGCAGCACTCCGCGAACCTTTGAAGCGTCATATCCGTGGCAACTCATGCACTCGTCACCTGCGTTGATCGGTAGCAGGAAGGTGAGCTCTCCAGTTGCCTCATTCAGCTCATTGAACTGTTGACCATTCACAACCTTGGCAAATGACGTGGCGTCAATATCAGTAACCTTGCGTGGGGATCTCAGGGGGCGACTGAAAAGCTCACTCTCCAGGTGGGCATTGACGTTATTCAGGGTTTGACCATCCAGAAATGCTTCTGTCTGGTCCTTGCGAAGCACCTGTACGGTGAGTAGCTCCGGGCTTTCGGAGATGCGGTCAAGCCAGTCGATGGCATAAGAGGCGTTGCCGGAGAGCATCAGCGTTTGCAGGCTGTTGGAGAGGCCATCAGCCATGAAAGAGGCGCGCTCTACCTCCTCCTGATAAATCGACTCCTGCTGTTCAGTGAACAGCAGGTACTGGCTGACTGCAAATGTAGCCAGAAGCAACACTATCAGTGTTAGCTGAAAGCGTGTGTTCAGTCTGTTAAACCATTTGACCCTGAGTTTTTTGGGCTCGGTGTTTTTCAGCTTCCCACCCCTTAATTAACGATGTTTTATCCTATAGTTACTATCGGTGATTAACCACTAAACATGAGTGAAATGTTTCACATTGCACTACAGGAAACGTTGATGAATTCCGCATTTCCGTGAAAAATAACGAATGTTCTGCCAAACCGGACTCTAGCAAATGACTGAAGCGACCCCTGTTTCTGTAGTGGGCGAAGATTGATTATGGTTTATACACCCAAGCATCTTTGATGCCATACTGTGAGTCCAGCTTCTCTTTATAGGTTTCCGCCGCTGCCTGATCGGAAAAGCCGCTGATACGGATGCGGTACTTCAGTGTTTTATCGATGTAAAAGGGGCTTATCTCAGCCGGAACACCGAGTGCATTTAGGCGTGTCTTCTCCTGGGTCGCCGCCTCTTTATCATCCATCGACATCAGGTTTACCGCCCAGCCCGTAGGCTCACTGGCTGCTACTGGCGCTGAAGTTTCAGGTTTTTCGACAGGGGTATCGGCAGTCACGGGTGCGGTCGCCATGCCAAATTTTGAGTCGATGCGGCTGGCCTGCATCTGAAGCGAATCACCGAGAAACTCCTGCCTGGCTTCCAGTGCGGTTATGCGCCGTTCAAGTTGCTGCTTGAGTTCAAGGTGACGTTGCTCGTTCAGCTCCGCCTGCATCTCCAGCGCCACCTTCTCCTGCTTCCACGTGGATGAGCCTGAATCTGAAAAATTGAGCAGGATGGCTGCCGAGGAGAGCAGGATGGCTGCGATGGAAAGAACAGTAGCGAGTGTGCTGCTCCCTCCTTTGCCGGGGACTTCTGCCTCCGGTTCGGAGGCAGTTACTTTTTCGAATTCGGGTTCCGGTTCGTTGTGCGCAGGAGTGCCAAGATCCAGGGGCGGTTGAGGTGAGATGTCTGAATCATCAGCAGTATCATGCGGGTTTTCAGAAGCTGATTCTTCCGTGTCATCAAAATCGATAGCCACACCCTGCAGCGATGTTTCACTGGCATATGGCGTCGACCAGGTGAAGGTGTCATCAGCACTGAGATTGTCGGGACTGGATTCCAGACCTTTGTCCGTTTTGTCACTCATCGCCAACTCTCCTGAATATATCTTGCTCATATGCTATCCAAACACGAGGCAACCGCGAACAGGTTTTAAAAGGCCTTAACTGCCTGTGTTGATCGATTCCTTCATCTCGGCTACGCCGGTTTCACCCACCCAGCCACTGCTGGCATCGGGGAAAGCATCGGCATAAGGGAGGTAGGGCTTGATATCGAGTACGGGTGTTCCATCAAGCATGTCGTGGCCCTGAATGTGCAGGGTGCGGCCCTCTACCTTGATGAGACGCACAGCCGAAAGACCAATACTGTTGGGGCGGTGGGGGGCGCGGGTGGCAAACAGGCCTCGTTTGACTTTCGGGCCGCGCGGCGGTGTGACCATGGTGTTCCAGCCCTGATTCAGGTGCATCCAGTAGATCACCCAGATATGCGAGAAACCATCAAGGTCCTTCACGGCCAGATCCAGATTCAGTCCGGTTACAAGCTCAATCGTGGCTTCCTGAGCATCATCCAGAGAGGGCTGGCGCGGTACGGCAAAACGTTCGCGATAACTGCTATGCACCACGCCGATCGGCTGCATGCTGATCTCAATGGGTTCACGGCCTGTATGCTTGAAATCATCCGTGTAATTTTTTGCTGGTGTACCTTTTGCCGGTTTGCGCCCCCAACTCTGCTCAGGCGGGGAGGCTGGTTTCTCTTTGCTCATGCAGTCTCAGACTCCTGCTGACGAACCACCAGCTTATCATCCTCGCAATCAATGACAGCAACACCACCCTTTTGCAGGGCACCAAACAGGATCGCATCGGCCAGAGGCTTCTTGATCTTCTCCTGAATCAGACGCGCCATTGGGCGTGCTCCCATCATTGGGTCGTGGCCATTGTGAGCAAGCCAGCGTTTGGCGCTATCAGAAACCACAATCTCAACCTTTCGCTCCTGAAGCTGCATCTCCAGTTCAATCAGCATTTTGTCTACTACATGCAGGATGATCTCCTCGCCGAGTGGGGCGAAGCCGATGATGGAGTCCAGTCGGTTACGGAATTCTGGCGTGAAGATACGTTTGATCGCCGCCTCATCCTTACCTTGTTGTGGTTCAGGGTTGAAGCCGATGCTGCCCTGCTGCATCTCAAATGCGCCTGCATTGCTGGTCATGATCAGTACGACATGGCGGAAATCAGCCTTGCGACCATTATTGTCAGTCAGTGTGCCGTGATCCATCACCTGCAGCAGCAGGTTGAAAAGATCTGGATGTGCTTTCTCGATCTCATCAAGCAGCAGTACGGCATGCGGGTTTTTACTGATCGCTTCGGTAAGCAGGCCACCCTGGTCAAAACCGACATAGCCCGGAGGTGCACCAATAAGGCGGGATACCGTATGTGATTCCATGTATTCAGACATATCAAAACGGATCAGCTCTACACCCATGATACGGGCAAGCTGACGTGCCACCTCGGTTTTACCGACACCGGTCGGACCGCTGAACAGGAACGAGCCGATCGGCTTCTCAGGGTGCGACAGTCCGGCACGCGAGAGTTTGATACTGGCGGAGAGCATATCGATTGCCTTGTCCTGACCGAATACAGACAGTTTCAGGTCACGGTCGAGGTTGGCCAGCCGTTTTTTATCCGAGGAAGAGACCTGCTGTTGCGGGATGCGGGCAATCGATGCGATCATCGATTCGATATCATGCACATTGATCTGTTTGCGCCGTTTCTCCTCGGGACGCACACGCATGGCTGCTCCGGCTTCATCGAGCACATCAATAGCGGAGTCGGGAAGCTGACGCTCGCTCAGGTGGCGCTTGGCAAGTTTGGCGGCCTGCTCAATGGCAGCCTGGCTGTAGCGCACGCTGTGGTGCTCCTCAAGCCGTGATTTTAATCCTTTAAGAATTTCAATGGTTTCTCCAACACTTGGTTCAGGAATATCAATTTTCTGAAAACGACGGGCCAGCGCCCGGTCTTTCTCAAAGAGGTTGCGGAACTCCTGATAGGTGGTGGCGCCGATACAGCGCAATTCACCATTGGCCAGTGCTGGCTTTAGAAGGTTGGACGCATCCATGGTGCCGCCGCTGGCAGCACCAGCACCGATAATGGTGTGAATCTCATCGATAAAGAGGATGGCGTGATCCTCACGTTCAAGCGCGCTGAGTACAGCCTTCAGCCGCTCCTCGAAATCACCACGGTATTTGGTGCCGGCAAGCAGCGCGCCCATATCCAGTGCATAGATTGTGGCATTGCGAATCACATCTGATGTTTCACCGGCTTCAATTCTCAGCGCCAGACCTTCGGCAATGGCCGTTTTTCCGACACCAGCCTCGCCGACCAGAAGGGGATTGTTTTTGCGTCGCCGGCAGAGAATCTGTACGCAGCGGCCGAGCTCTACTTTGCGACCGATCAGAGGGTCGATTTTTCCTTCCTGAGCCCGTTTTGAAAGGTTGATGCAGTAACGCTGTAGGGGGGAAGCATTGGGTTCGGCCTGTTCATGCTCAATAGCCGGTGCCTCAGTGCCCGGCTCTCCCTCGCGGGACTCATCGCTGAACGCCCCGTGGGCCATGAAACTGACGACATCCAGACGGGTGATGCCCATACGGTTGAGATAATGAACAGCGTGCGAATCTTTCTCAGAGAAAATGGCAACCAGTACGTGTCCACCGGTCACTTCGCGTTTGCCAGATGCCTGTACATGCATCACGGCGCGCTGAATGACGCGCTGAAGGCCGATGCTGGCGGTGGTTTCACCGCTATCAACAGGAAGGGTGGCTATGTTATCCTGAATGAAGGTAGCCAGTTCCAGCCGTAGTTTTTCAATGTCAGCACGGCAACCGAGCAGCACGCCCAGCGCGTTCGGATTATCCAGCAGGCCGAGAAGAAGGTGTTCGACAGTGACGAACTCATTCCTTCGAATATGTGCATGATGGAATGTTTCGTTCAGTGTCTCTTCCAGCTCTTCACTCAGTATTCCCATGGTCACATCCTTGATCCATTTTACGATCCCACTGTCGGCATCACCTGTTGCTGCACTCTTGTTACTGCAATATCGGTGCCAATTTGATCAGCTAAATCGAAACAGCCGTAATATTAGTATAGCACGGAGTTATTCGTCCGGCTCCCGTTCCGTCAGGCAACGTAGAGGATGCCCTGCAGTACGGCTGGCTGTTTCAACCTGGTGGATCTTGGTTTCCGCAATATCGCGTGGAAACACACCACATACGGCACTGCCCTGATGGTGGATCTGCAACATTAGGGTGTTGGCCATCTCTTCCGATTTATGGAAGAAGCGGATCATAATATCAACCACAAACTCCATCGGGGTAAAATCGTCATTGAGCATAACCACACGAAACATAGGGGGACGTTGCAGTTGAGGTTCAACTGTTTCTGCCTCAGTCTTAGGGATGATTTCCGGCATTTGAATATTGCTCATGGCAGCGATGTTAGCGGGCTGGAAGATTCTTCCAAGAGATATACTTTATCGGTCTGTCTCTGGGGATACTCTGACAAGAGGAGCGAGAAGATGGCTGAACTGAAATGCATCCTGTGGGATGTTGATGGAACACTGGCAGATACCGAGCGTGACGGGCATCGCGTAGCCTTCAATATGGCTTTTGGCGAGGCAGGGCATAAGCGCGAATGGGATGTGCCGACCTATGGCGAACTGCTTGCGGTAACTGGCGGTAAGGAGCGCATCCGCTTTGATATTGATCGCGGCGATATGCACGAGATGCCCTATGATGAGATTGCCGGCCTGCATGCGCGCAAAACCGCACATTACGAAACACTGATTGCCGAGGGTCGTATTCCGCTGCGTCCGGGTGTGCGTCGTCTGCTGGAAGAGGCCTATGAGGCGGGTATTACATTGGGTGTCTCCACCACCACAACACCTTCAGCACTGGATGCACTGATTGAACACTCACTCGGGCCTGAGTGGTTCGACCGTTTTGCGGTCCTTGCGGCGGGCGACATTGTGCCGGCCAAGAAGCCGGCACCTGATATCTATAACTATGCCATGGAACAGCTTGGCGTAAGCCCTGAGAACACACTGGCACTCGAAGATTCCGAGAACGGCTGGAGATCAGCCCATGCAGCCGGATTGAAATGCGTCGTGACGGTGAACGATTATACCCGCGACCACGATTTCAGTGGCGCCGATCTGGTTGTCTCCGAGCTGGGGGAGCCGGATGGTGATGCTGTTGAGGTGCTGCAGGATCTGCACACCCTCGATGTACACCATGTGAAGCTGAGTCATCTGAAAGCGATCATGCATGACTGATCTGATCAGCCTTTTTGATACCCACTGCCATGTCGATTTTTCACATTTCGACGATGATCGCGATGCCATGTTTGAACGCATGGCGGCAGCGGGTGTCGAAGGCTGCATCGTGGTGGCTGTTGATTTCGATCATATCGCAAGTTTGAGAGCTTTGGCCGAAGAGCGGGATAATGTCTGGTTCAGTGTTGGCATTCACCCCAACCACGAGGTGGATGTGGAGCCTACTGTCGAAATGCTGTGTCAGCTGGCCGATCATCCGCGCTGTGTAGCGATTGGTGAAACCGGCATGGACTTCTTTCGCCACCATGTGGATCCCGAGGTTCAGGAGCAGCGTTTTCGCACCCATATCCGTGCTGCTAGGGTGCTGAATAAACCGGTAATTGTGCATAATCGCGATGCCGATGCGGAGACCATACGCGTTCTGCGCGAAGAGAATATCTCCGAATGCGGTGGTGTCATGCACTGCTTTTCAGCGGATGTGGCAACTGCCAATGCCGCCATCGACATGGGCATGTCGATCTCCTTTTCCGGCAATGTCACCTTCAAGCGCAACGATGAACTGCGAGCTGTTGCGGCCCAAGTTCCAGATGACCTGCTACTGGTGGAGACTGATTCGCCGTATCTGGCTCCCATGCCATTTCGCGGTAAACGCAACGAGCCTGCTTATGTTCGCCATGTCGGTGAGTGCATCGCCGAGGTGCGCGGTCTAAAACTTGCCGAACTAGCCGCCCAAACCACGCGCAACGCCAGGGTACGCTTCCGCCTCTGATCTGTTATTCCGTTTTCCACCTCCAGATGAAACTTCCCTGGTAACAGGCCCAATTTAGCTCTCTCTCCCTATATTTATTGCAGTTTGAGGGTGGGGGGTGGGTGAGCTATACTGATAGTAGGCAGCTCTTTTTTGAGAGTGCCGTTCGGCTACTGCTCATAGGAGGAATATATTATGGAGACCTTTCCTTTTGAGCAACTCAAGGGCCAACCACAACTTAACAGAGTCTTAAGTCGCTGGCCGAAAGCGCCGAAATCGATCGAAGAGACGGGGCTAAGACACTCATTTATTGTTGATCTGGTAATCAAACATATCTACACGCTGGAAGAGTTTACGCTGGAAGATGTGGTCGATCGGGTGAAGTTGCCGACCACGATTGTCGATGGGGTTCTCGAGGAGATTCAGCACAATAAGTTGATCGAGGTAAAGGGCTCATCCGGGCTTGGCAGGCTCTCCAATCATTATGTGATGACCGATCTCGGTACCAGTCGCGCAAAGGGGTTAATCGAAATATCACATTATATCGGTCCCGCTCCTGTGTCGCTTGAGGCCTATCGCCGGATGATTGAGCTGCAGCCGGTTAAAAATATCAAGGTGAAAGAGTCTGATGTGGAGGGTGCATTTTCCCACATGATTCTTACCAGTGATATGCTGGCCCAACTTGGCCCGGCAGTGAATTCAGGCTGTGCACTGTTCCTCTACGGCCCTCCCGGTAATGGAAAAACTTCGATTGCCGAAACGATTGCGCGCATGATGCCGGATCGGGTCTACATTCCCTATGCGGTGCTGGTCGATGACGATGTGATCATACTTTACGACCCGGTAACCCATGTGGCCGTAGATAAGGAGGATTCGTACAGTGAAGAGAATGAGCTGATTAAGCACGCTTTTCCCGATACCCGCTGGCTGGAGATTGAACGCCCGATTGTGATGACCGGAGGCGAACTTGATCTCGACATGCTTGATCTTGAGTTTAATCCAATCACCCATTTCTATCAGGCTCCGTTACAGATGAAGGCCAATAACGGCATCTTCATCGTTGACGATTTCGGTCGCCAGCGGATGGATCCGCAGGACCTGCTCAATCGCTGGATTGTACCGCTCGAACGGCACACTGATTTTCTCTCGCTACAGAGCGGTATAAAGTTCGAGATTCCTTTTGATCAGCTGGTGGTGTTCGCTACCAATATTGAGCCTAAGAAGCTGGTGGATGAAGCGTTTTTGCGTCGTATTCGCTACAAGATCAAGGTCGATCACCCGGCCGAGCATGAGTTTGAACAGATTTTCAGGGGTGTGTGCGAGCTCAATGGTATTGAGTATCGGCAGGAGATGGTCACGTTCCTGTTGGAGAATTTCTATCGTCTTTCGGGAAGGCCCCTGAATGCCTGTCATCCTCGCGATCTGATCAGTCATATTATCGACGATGCGGATTATCACTGTTATGAGCCGAGGTTGACGGAAGCGAACCTGACCACGGCATGGAAAACCTACTTCGTAGAGCTGTAGGCGATTTGCAGGGCGGTTGAGCTCCGAAGAAGCGAGCTGCTGTGAACCAGGTGGATCGCATAACAGTAGAGCTGCCCCATTCAGAATTATATCCAGTTTGAGAGTGGGGGAGCAGTGCACTATACTGGTAGTAGTTCACGTTATGTTTGACTGTGCCGTTCGGCTTATTTGTGCATCGATGAAAATGCTGTCCGGTTGCCGCTCTTGTTCCGGAGGTGTTTATGGAAAGGCTTCTTGGTGATCAACTCAAGGACAAACATCTACTTACCGACGACCAGCTGAAACAGGCGCTCGAGCGCCAGCGACTGCACGGTGGACGCCTCGGTACTAATCTTGTCGCACTCGGATTTTTAAGCGAAGATCAACTGGGTTCATTCTTCCATCGCAAGCCACTCTCGCCGCAGTCGGTCGAAGAGACGGGCCTCCGCCTCTCTTTTATCATCGATCTGGTGACCAAGCACCTCTTTACCCTTGGCGAGTTCACACTGCATGATGTGGTCGAAAGAGTGAAACTGCCGACGCCGATCATCGATGAGGTACTGGAGGAGATCCAGCGCAACCATATGGTCGAGGTGAAGGGGTCATCCGGCTCATCGGGGTTTGGCCGAATGTCCTATCGTTATATTCTGACCGATCGCGGTAAAGCCCGTGCGCAGGAGTTGATTGGAATTTCACGTTATGTCGGACCTGCCCCTGTGCCGCTGCATGCTTATCGTCGCATGATTGAGGTGCAGACGGTCAAAAACATTCTGGTGAAGGAGTCATCTGTGCTGGAGGCCTTTTCACACCTGATCGTTGGTGGTGAGCTGCTAACCCGTCTTGGTCCCGCGATCAGCTCAGGTCGCGCACTGTTTCTCTACGGTCCTCCGGGAAACGGTAAAACGGCTATCGCCGAAACCATTGCCAGGGTGATGCCGGAGACAGTCTATATCCCTTATGCAGTGCTGGTCGATGATGATGTGATCATGCTTTACGATCCGGTGACCCATGAGGCCGTGAATCAGGAGGGTTCGGTTGCGGCCGAAAACGAACTGATCAAACGCGATCTTCCCGATTCCCGCTGGCTTGAGATCAAGAGGCCGATTGTGATGGCCGGAGGCGAACTCGATCTCGGCATGCTTGATCTTGAGTTCAATGATATCTCCCGCTTTTATCAGGCGCCGCTGCAGATGAAGGCCAATAATGGCATCTTCATTATTGACGATTTCGGCCGCCAGCAGATGGATCCTCAGGATCTTCTCAATCGCTGGATTGTACCGCTTGAACGTCACACTGATTTTCTCTCGCTGCAGAGCGGCATGAAATTTGAAATTCCGTTCGATCAGCTGGTGATCTTCTCCACCAATCTTGAACCGAAGAAACTGGTGGACGAGGCATTCCTGCGCCGTATCCGCTATAAGATCAAAATTGATCACCCGAGTGAGGATGAGTTCGAACGGATTTTTCGGGCGGTATGCGAATCCAATGAGGTCGAATACCGAAAGGAGATGGTCGATTTCCTGATGGAGCGCTTTTACCGTCGCTCAGGAAGACCATTGAATGCCTGCCATCCGCGCGATTTGATCGATCACATCATTGATGATGCGCACTACCACTGTTATCAGCCGGAGTTGACCGAAGCGAGTCTAACCGCTGCGTGGGAAACCTATTTCGTAGAGCTTTAGGCGAGATATGGATGGGGTTTGTTCGCACATAAACAGATAGGTGTGACCCGGGTGGTAATCCTACTGTTATTAAAAATATGATCTGGTCTATGGGGCTTTTTCCAGAGGTTCTCTTGGCTGAAGCTGAAAGGTTGATAAATTTTGATATGTAAGCTATAGATTCCAAAGGTATGGAAGGAAGAGGGGCTATGTTTGACTCAATGAGTGGAGATGATGCAAAAACCGCACTGAATTTTCTTTTTTCAGCAGCGCTCGATATTGAGGTGGAAACGGACCATAAGCAGTTCATTGAAAAGGTTCTGTTTCATGCAAGGAAAATATTTAATGCATCGGCTGGCAGCATCGCATTGATTGATGGCGACCACCTGCAATTCATGACACTTCAGAATGATGAAATTGACATCAGCCAACTTATTGGAAGTCATCACAGGATTCCTCTCCGTAAAGACAGCATTGCCGGCTATGTCGCGCTTACAGGAGAAATGCTTCATATCAATGATCCATACAACCTGCCAGAAGGTGTTCCATACCGGTTCAATTCAGCCGTTGATAAGAAGACTGGATTCAGAACCGAAGCAATCCTTGCTGTTCCATTGCGTCACCCCGCTGAAGGTGTGATCGGAACACTCGAAATTTTGAATCCAAGGGACAAGATATTCCATGAACTAAATATCGGTATTGCCAAGGGTTTTTCATCTATTGCATCTGCAAACATCGTCAGTAAACGCCTTCAGGGGTCGCTGAAGAGAGCCTACCTGGAAACGCTGGTCCGTCTGGGACTTGCCGCTGAATATAAGGACGAAGACACATTCCAGCATATTCAGAGAATCAGACATTCATCCAAGATCATTGCACGCCAGCTTGGTTTTTCTGAGGAGGAGCAGGATAACATCTTTCATGCATCAGCCATGCATGACGTTGGCAAGGTGAGTATCCCGGATGGGATACTGAACAAGAAAGGAAAACTCGATGCAGAAGAGTGGAAAATCATTCAATCCCACCCGGAAAAGGGCGCATCAATACTGGCAGGTTCCGATACAAAGATACTCCAGATGAGTGAGGAGATCTCCAGGTATCACCATGAAAAGTGGAATGGCAAGGGATACCCCGAAGGGCTGAAGGAGGAGCAGATTCCACTTACTGCCAGAATTGTTGCGGTTACCGATGTGTTTGATGCACTTGTGCAGGAGAGACCCTACAAAAAAGCCTGGCCTTTACAGGACGCGCTTGACCTGATTCAGAGAGAACGAGGCGAGCACTTTGATCCCATGGTTGTGGATGCTTTTTTTGCCTGTAAGAATGAGATTGTTAATGTTCAGCGGGTCAATGGGACGATTTTTGAATAGCTATCAGCAATATTCCTGAGCTATTTAACGGCGAAAACCTGAATGGGTTGTGATTTGCCGTGCACATGGGTTTCAGGCATTGCTTCTATAGTGATTGTTCCCTCAGTTGCCTTGGCAACATCTTCACTGATAAGGATATCCGTGCCCCATTTTTTGTTCAGTCCCTCGATGCGTGAGGCCATGTTCACCGTGTCGCCGATCACGGTGAATTCCATGCGCTCCTGACTGCCCACACTACCAGCTACCATTTTTCCGCAGTGGATACCCATGCCGATTCTGAGCGGGTGTTTTCCCGCGTCCTCCTGAGTGATGTTGAATTCGTGCAGCGCAGCCCGCATTTTCAATGCTGCCTGAACTGCGTGATTAATATGATCCGGCTGAGGGGTAAGAACGCCGAAAACAGCCAGCAGACTGTCGCCACCAAATTTATTGATCCAGCCGCCTTCCTCCTTGATGGTAGGTTCAACAACAGAGAAGTACTGATTGAGTATGCTGACGACCTCCTCTGCTGACATCTTTTCAGACATGGCAGTGAAATCACGGATGTCCGCAAACAGGACGCTGGCATGGACCTCCTTGCTGTCGAAGCTGGTACCGTTTTGCATGACATCATCTGCCAGCTCTTTTGCCATGTAGCGTCCGAACGCATCACGCAGTCGTTCACGCTCCATCAACTCCTTTACCATCCTGTTAAAGCGCCTGTAGATGTCGGAAAACTCATCACTTGTCCTCTCCAGCAAGGTGATGTTGAGGTTGCCCTCCTCAACTTTGGTCATGGCATCGGAGAGTTCGGAGACCGAGTCACCGGCCTCATCTGCCATGCGCAGGAAGATCATCAGCGACATAAGGAAGCCCACGGCCACAATCAGCAGCATCCAGCCGACCATGCCGGGGATAAAGCCAAGCGCGTCCTCGTATCCGAGTTGCAGCAGGAAGTGGCGAATATCGATGAGCATGGTGGTGCCCAGAATAATCATCGGAGGCAGCACAACAAAAGTTGATACAAACAGCAGCTTGCGCCGCATATTGAGCGGAATAATGCGTTTGCGCTGTTCGGGCGAAAGTTCACCACACTGTTCATGAGCCAGAGAGACGATGTGGAACATGAGCCCGCCGACGGCATAGTATTCGAAGATGGCGTGTGCGATGCCCATCATGAGAGCAACCATAAGGGCGACGAGTGCTTGCCACAGTTCTACGCCAAAACCCATGAAGAGGTTGCCGATGAGTGTCATCAGCGAGAAAGCCACGGCAAATGCCGGTGCTTGATATAGGAGGATGCGCCGAACTGAATAGATCTGAAAATTCTTTGCCTGAATTGTTGCCTCTATGACGATATCGGCATCAAGCTGGTCAGAGTCTGTTTCTAAAAAGAGCCGGATCGGACGAAAGTCGCGGCGCAGAACAACCCGCCCAGCGGCATACATGCCCAAGCCTCCTGCAGGCAAGATCAGGAGTATGCCCAATAGCTGCTGATAGCTTGTCAGGGCTAACCCGAAATAGAAGAGCAGAGTACCCATGCTGACCGGCCAGAACGCACCTGCAATACAGATGGCTCGAAGCTCTTGATAGACCTCATCGCCCCCCATGCCTGTGTAACTGATATTAAAAGGCCAAAAGAAACGCAATAAATTGTTCATGAAAAGCCCCTTCCTAGTAACTTTCCCTTTTCTAGCATTTATTGTAACACAAAATCTTAATGGTTGTTAAGTTTCAAGAGCCAGCCTAATGCATTGGTACGTAACAGCTAATGCCTGAATTTGGGGCTTACTCCGTTTTCTGCTATAAATTGAAAATGGTGGCTCAGCAGTTCCAGCTCGACCATTAGGAGAGCAGTACAGGTATTTGTTTTAAGTCGATAATACTTGCTGCTGGAGGGCGGGGGTTATGATTTTCAGAATTAAACCATTCTCTTTACAAAAAAATGGATTAAGAGCCGTTGTGCTGATGCCACTGGCAGCTCTGCTGATCTTCTCAGCCTGTGCGAAGCAGGAACCGCCTGCCAAGCCGATGCTTCCTGTACCGGAAGTTGCGGCAAGGGATCTTAAACTGATCGAGTCCCTTCCCGAAAATAAACTTACATTTAACGATATCAGGCCAGTACTGGAGAAACGCTGCATCGTCTGTCACGGCTGTTACGACGCCCCATGCCAGCTCAAGCTTACCTCATTCGAAGGTATAGAGCGGGGTGCGAATAAACTGAAGGTGTATAACAAGAAGCGCTTTACCCTTCAGAAGCCGACACGCCTCTTTATTGATGCCAACTCAAAAGATGAGTGGCGCGAAAAGCAGTTTTTCAGTGTGCTCAATGAAAGCGGAGGAGACCCCAGAGATAACCTCAAAAACTCGCTGATTTACCAGATGCTGAATCTGAAACGGGAGAACCCTTTTCCAGAGAGCGGCAAACTCCCTCAGGATTATGAGAACCCCAAGGATGGCAAGGATCCTAGGAACCTAGATGTTAGTCTGGATCGTGCGCAGCAGTGCACCAGACTTGAAGCTTTCGGTGACTTTTCCAAGGATCATAAGAGCTGGGGTATGCCTTTCGCGGTTCCGAACCTTTCCGAAAATGAGTACAGGCAGCTGGTGCAGTGGCTGGCTCAGGGGGCGAAGTTTTCTGAGAGGGAAAAGGTGTCTTCAGCAGCAGTCCAGATTGAGGAATGGGAAGGTTTTTTTAACGGCTCTGGAGTTGAAAAGAGAGGGGATATTCTCAAAAGAAAGCTTGTCAGCCGCTATATCTATGAACATCTGGTGCTTGGACACCTCCATTTCAAAGGAGCGCCGGAGCGGGAGTTTTTCCGGCTGGTACGATCCACCTCTAAACCTGGAGAGCCGATAGAAGAAATTCCATCGGTTCGTCCTTACGACCAACCAATGGTCAACAATGTTAAAGTCGACACGTTCTATTATCGCCTTCGCCCTTACAGGGCGAGTATCGTGGATAAGAGTCATATTGTTTATGAGCTTTCAGATGCGCGCATGAAGAGGTACAAAGAACTTTTCCTGGGTGCTGATTATAAAGTGACAGAACTACCAGCCTATAATTCTGCCGAATCTTTGGATAAGTTTAAGAACTTTGTCATCAGGATGAAAAAGCTGTTCGGGTTTTATGAAAATCACATGATTACCCCTTTTAAGGTGTTTGAAAAAATCCCTGCCAGATCGCGCTATCAGTTTCTGCTCGATGATGCCCGCTTCTTTATCAACGGTTTTATCAAGGGGCCGGTATGCCGCGGGCTGGGTGCACTCAGTTCCATTGAGGACCACTTCTGGGTCTTTTTCCTTAAACCTGAAAATCCTCCTGACTATAAACAACATGGCCTGGATGAGGCCTTTATCGCCAGTAATGATACGTTATTGCACCTGCCGACTGAACTGGGGAATACCCACCGTCTGTTTACCGCCTGGCTAAAGTACTGGCCGAAGGAGCAGGCGTATATGCAGGCCAAACTGGACTACTACACACCGAATGAAAACAGGGCGACACCTGAGTTTCCCCTTCCTGTTAAGAGAGCCTTGGATGAGTTTGTCTGGGATGGCATCAATCCGACTGGTGCCACCATAAACAGGAATTCCGCGTTGACCGTATTCCGCCATCTCGACAGTGCTTCGGTTCATTATGGTCTGATAGGCGATGAGCCGGAAACTGCATGGATGATTGATTATCCGGTGTTTGAGCGACTGCACTACCTGCTGGTGGCTGGATACAACACCTTCGGCACACTCGGTCATCAGGCGTCGGCACGACTTTACATGGACTTTCTGCGTATGGAGGGCGAGGACAATTTCCTTTTCTTCCTGCCAGTGGATAAGCGCAAGGAGCTCTATGAGTCGTGGCACAATGTGGATCGCAGCAGCACTCGTAAGATCAGCAGGAAAACCAGTGCATGGCTGGATGTGGAGTCGGTCTCAGGATATAAGACGAAGTCTGAGCAGCATGAGCTTTATGCGCTGCTCAGGGAGCATGTCGTATTCAGATCTCCGGATTCAGAAGACCTGAATCGCTGTAACAAGGAGGAGTGTTTCTCTTCGCCCAGTGACCGGGCAATGCAGAAGCTGGCCGATATGAAAGGAAAGTATTCGAAAGAGGGGAGGGATCTTTATCCTCTGCGTTATTTCCCGGCACTCTCTTATGTTCGAATCGGTGACGAATCCTATACGGTTATCTACAACAAATCGTACAAGTTGTACGAAAAAGACTCCTTCACCAAGGAGGTGAATGATCGTACGGAGAGCGACATGAGTGGTGATACTCTCACCGTGACAAGAGGTCTGGCTGGTGCCTATCCCAACTTCTTCTTCAATGTCCCGCCAGAGAGGCTGGATGAATTCATCGCTGCTTGTGAGAGCCTTCAGTATAAGGAAGAGGGTTTTGAGGAGCTGGTAAATGACTACGGAATCAGGCGCACCAATCCGAAATTCTGGGAAATGGCAGATTGGTTTAAGCAACAGCACGAAACGGCACAGCCTGTAGAGTCAGGTATTCTGGATCTGAGCCGGTACGTGGATCCTGCTTAAGAGGAGCCTGAAGCAACATTGATAGCTTTGCTAACGGGTTTTTGGTGTTTATTAAGCTGATTTTCTTATGCTTCACAGGAGTGCCGGCTGGACGTCGCTGGAGACCCGCTCTTGTGCTATACTGGATCTGTTAAGGCAAAATGTGATGTGCGGTTAACTATCAACCATATCATCGTCTTTATTGAATATGGTTGACGACTTAATTTCTTGAGTAAACTGCTCTATGTTTTAGCTGAACAGTAAGTGTCTTGCTGGGAAAGGGGTGATGAAGTGCATGCAGAGGCCCATGGTGTTCGAAAGCTGACAGTTAGTATCTTCCTATACGCATTTTCTCTTATTTTAGCCTCAACTCCAGCGGTTGCGGCACAATCATTAGAGAGTGTTTCTTTGCAGCTTGAGTGGAAATATCAGTTTGAATTCGCCGGGTTCATCATGGCAAAAGAGAAAGGCTTCTATGAAAAGGCTGGCCTTGATGTTGAACTGATTGAGTACGAAGCTGGCATTGATGCTGTCGAACATGTACTCACTGGAAAAAGCAACTACGCCATTCATAACTCCAGTGTTGTTATAGATAATGGGAAGCTCGAGCCTATTATTCTCCTAGCTACATACTTCCAGCAGTCACCGCTCGTTTTCGTTACATCCAAAGAGATAAAGTCACCCAGTGACCTGATAGGGAAAACGATCATGGGTACAAAGGATGAGCTTAAATACAGCTCGCTGGCGCTTCTTCTGGACCATTTTTATGTCAACAAAAATAACGCGAGTTTCTTGGGCCACAGTTTCAATATTGACGATTTCATTCAACATAAAGTGGATGCGATGACTGCATTTCGAACGAATCAGCTTTACCAGCTTGATCAGCTGAATGTACCTTATAATGTCATAGACCCGGCTGACTACGGTTTTGTCATGAGTGCGGTCAACCTGTTCACCTCTTACTCTGAAGCACTGAATCATTCCGAAAGAACGCGTAAATTTATCGATGCATCCAATAAGGGGTGGGAATATGCCTTGGCGCACACGGAAGAGACCATTGCGATTATATATGAAAAATACTCAAAATTAAAAAGCATTGAAGCACTGGCCTATGAGGCAGATATAACCAGGGAAATGATGCTTCTGGACTTTTTTGAAATTGGAGCGACCAATAAAGAGCTGGCTTTGCGGGCAGTGAAGCAGTTCAAACACAGTGGTTTGCTCTCGGCACAGCAGGAGCCAGGCACATTCCTGTTTGATGAGGTTTTGCGCGAATTTGGCCGCAGTGCAATATTTACTGATAAACAAAAGCTCTACCTGCAGGATAAAAAGGTCATCAATATGTGTGTGGATCCAGACTGGATGCCCTTTGAAAGCATTCAAGATGGGGTGCACATCGGCATTGTGGCCGAGGTGTTTGATTTATTTAGGGCCCAGCTTCCGATACCCATCAAGTTGATACCAACCAAGAGCTGGCATGACTCCATTACAAAGGCAAAGCAGCGCAAGTGCGACATCTTCTCTCTGGCTTCATCTACGCCTGAGCGAACTGAATATATGGATTTTACTACGCCATATATCGACCTCCCTATCGTTATGGCCACGACAATGGATAAATTTTTTATCAATGATATTGCAGAGGTCCTAGATGAAAAACTGGGTGTGGTGAAAGGCTATGCGGTTGCTGAAAAGCTGAGAGGTAAATATGAAAACATAAACATTGTTGAGGTGGACTCCATTACCGATGGACTGGAGCGGGTGGCCAGTGGTGAGTTGTTTGGCCACATTGATAATTTAATGACGATTGCCGCATCGATCCAAAAGGATTTCACCGGTATTTTAAAGGTTTCGTCGCGTCTTGATGAAGGGGTGCAGTTGGCTGTAGGAACCCGCAATGATGAACCGATCTTGAGAGGGATATTCCAGAAATTAGTCGGTAATATCGATAGCGATACTCAGCAGGGAATTTTTAATAAGTGGGTATCGGTTAAGCAGGAGGTGGTAGCCGATTATACGTTCCTATGGAAGTTCTTTGCTGGTTTTTCCCTTTTAGCCCTAGGGTTCATCTATCACTTCAGAAGACTGAGTCGGCTAAACGATCAGCTGGTTATCATATCAAACACTGACAAGTTGTCCGGGCTCTATAATCGGGTGAAAATGGATTCAGTGCTCATTGAGCAAAAAGCCAATGTGGACAGGTATGGACAAGGTGTGTCACTTATCCTGATAGACATCGACTTCTTTAAAGAGATCAATGATACCTACGGCCATTCAGTGGGTGATGCAGTGCTGGTTGGATTTTCTGAGCTTATGAGAAGTAACGTACGTGCAACTGATTATGTTGGGCGCTGGGGGGGAGAAGAGTTCCTTATTGTCTGCCCTAATACTGGTGTGAACGATGCCTATAAACTGGCTGACAAGTTGCTCAAAAAGGTGCGTGATTGCACATTCGAGGGGGGCAGCAAGATTACTATTAGCGCAGGTATAGCGGGCTTCTCAAAAGAGACGAGCATCAAGGATATTTTGATCCATGTAGATACGGCACTTTATCAATCCAAGCAGGCGGGCCGCAATCAGATATCCACGTATAAATAAAGATCTGTTTTTTCGGACAGTGCCCTTTGCCATAGTTTTATGATACTGACTTGCGTGTTTCATTCAGAGCTGGTTCATCGAAGAGAGAAGTACTTACCGTTGCAAAGCAAATGGATGTGATCCGTATGATCTGCTATGTTTTATCATGGTAGGCCGGAGCACTTTTGTTCCATTGATTATACCATGCGAGGGTAGCCCCTATGAGTGAACTTTCAGCATCAAAAATGCATCAGGGTGTAAAAATCCTTCATGATCCGATACGCAACAAGAGCACTGCGTTTACCGATGCTGAGCGCGATGCCCTGAAGCTGCGTGGACTGCTGCCACCACGCATTCACTCACTAGCAGAGCAGGAGATGCGGGTGCTTGGCGCTATCCGCAGCAAAGTGAACGACCTGGAACGCTACCTCTACCTGATTGGGTTGCAGGATCGTAATGAAACCCTTTTCTACCGTGTGCTCATGAACCATATCGAGGAGATGATGCCGCTGGTCTACACGCCCACTGTGGGCAAGGCGTGTCAGGAGTTCGGCCATATCTACCGGATTCCCCGCGGACTCTATATTGGACCCTCTGATCGCGGCCATATTCGCGAGGTGCTTGATAATTGGCCGCATAAAAATGCCCGCATCATCGTGGTGACCGATGGTGAACGGATACTCGGTCTTGGTGACCTTGGAGCAAATGGTATGGGTATTCCGATTGGAAAACTCTCTTTGTACACTGCATGCGCAGGCATCCATCCGACACAGTGTCTGCCGGTCATGCTGGATGTCGGTACCAATAATGAAGAGCTGCTGAATGATCCCCTCTATAATGGTGTGGAGCGGCGGCGTATTCGGGGGGAGCAATACGATGCATTGGTCGATGAATTTATAACTGCTGCACAGGATATGTTCCCCGGTGTACTGATTCAGCTGGAGGATTTCGGTAATGCCAATGCCTTCAGGCTTCTGCAGCAGTATCGCCAGAAAACATGCCTCTTCGACGATGATATTCAGGGCACAGGTGCAGTTGCGCTGGCCGGGATTATCTCAGCACTGCGCATCACAGGAGGAGAGCTCTCTGATCAACGCTTGCTCTTTCTAGGAGCTGGAGAAGCCGGCATCGGTATCGCTGATACGGTGGTCGCCGCACTGGTCGATGAAGGAATGTCCGTTGAAAAAGCCCGTCAGCACTGCTGGTTCGTGGATTCAAAAGGGTTGGTGGTGAGCGATCGTGGAGAGATATCCGCCTCCAAACGCCCTTATGCCCACAAGCATGCAGCTGCCGGCAGTTTTATTGAAGCGGTGAAGGCACTGCAACCCACTGCAATCATTGGTGTTTCCGGCCAAGCCGGGGCGTTTAGCCGAGAAGTGATTGAAGTCATGGGCGAGATCAACCAGCGGCCGATAATTTTTGCCCTCTCCAACCCCACTTCCAAAGCTGAATGCAGCGCTGAGCAGGCCTATGATTGGAGCCAGGGGCAGGCAATATTTGCAAGTGGTAGCCCGTTTGAACCTGTTGAAAGGGGAAGCCGAACGTTTGTGCCCGGACAGGGAAATAACGCCTATATTTTCCCAGGTGTGGGTTTGGGGGCTGTGGCAAGCCGTGCCCGTCGGGTTACAGATGAAATGTTCCTGAGAGCGGCCCGTACCTTGGCCGAGCAGGTTACCGACCAGGATCTCGAACTGGGGCGTATCTATCCGTCCCTATCCCGGATTCGGGATGTGTCAGCACTGATAGCGCGTGATGTTGCAGCCATTGCCTACAGTCAAGGGCTCAGTGACCGGGAAGAACCAGAAGATATTATGGCTGACATCGAGTCACAGATGTTCCAACCGGTTTATCCGCATTATGCCTGATTCCAGTGATTCCAGAGCTGCCCCGAGTCGGCTGGATTCCTCTCATTTGTGAACCCATTGAGTCAAACAGGGTGGGATCAGCGAGCAGGGCTTCAGTTTGAAGGCTAACTCCGTTCACTTGATACGAGTTCTCAAGACAATATTTGATCGTTCGATCTATTGGGTTTTGCTACCCTGCTTCTTTATTGCTTTGGTGGTTCTATTACCTGATTTTTCACAGTTTGAAATTGATACGGATGAAGGGATACAGGTGATATTGGCCCAGCTCTATCATCAGGGTTACACCTTTTTTTCGCAGGTAAAATACGACCATTTTCCATTTTTCAGTGTGATGTTAACCGGTTGGTTCAATCTCTTTGGCTACCAGCTTCAGGTGGGCCGCATGATGATCACACTTTTTGTAGCCCTGCTGTTATGGTGCCTGGTTCTATTGATTCAACAGCGGGCGGGTTGGCTGGCCGCGTTTACAGCATCTCTGCTGCTTCTGCTTGATGGTCAATTTCTTCTGATGTCCGCCTCGCTGATGCAGTCACTACCATTTATTGCTCTGGGGCTGGCCTCTCTGTTGGCTATTCGACGAAGTGGCCCTTTGCAGGTCGGGTCAGTGGCTGTTTACGTTTCAGCTGCACTCATGGCTATGGCAGTTATGGTTAAACTGTTTGCGGTCCTTATGGTTCCTGCGATGCTAGTAGAGCTGGCTAGGCGCCCACATGGTGGCCAACTTGTTTTGGCTTGGCTTGCAGGCGTACTGTTCGTGCTGTTGCTCTGCACATGGATGATTGCCCCGGCACTTTATGATCCTGCCCTGTTGCATGAGAACATTCGCTATCTGCTTCTGCACCATGTGCAACCGAAGCAGTGGATGCCCGATTTAACGCTACTGCACCTCTTGGCGAAGAAGATTCTCTATTTCCCCATACTGGTGCTGGCCATCATTGCTATGCTGCGCATGTACGGCTCACTAAGGTTGAACACACACACCGACTCCCAAGTGAATTCGAAGCGTGGCATACCGTTTGATCTGTTTCCTCTGATCTGGCTGTTATGTGTGCTCGTTGCACTGCTGTTTATGCACCCGGTCTGGTACCACTACTCTCCCATGCTGCTGGTACCACTGGTGTGGCTGGCTGCGTTGAGCGTGGGTGCTTTTGTCGGCAAGCAACATCGGGATGGTACCTTCGATGGCTGGCTTCGCCAAGGCGTGAGGGTCATGTTATGGGCACTGATTCTGCTACTCCCTATAATGATCCCTATGCGTGGTGAGCAAATCAATACCCAGCTTGTAGAAGCAGGGAGTGCACTGGATGAACAACTTCTCACTGCTATAAAGCAACATGGCGAATCGCCTTGCAGTATGGTGACAGATCGCCCTATCTACCCATTTATTGCAGGCTGTAGCGTACCAGCGGACCATGCGGTGGTTTCGGAGAAGATGTTGCAGTCGGGATTGCAGAGTGAGGATGCCTATCTCAGGGCAATAGATCTCCACCACCCACAACTGGTGTTACTAGCCCGTTACTCGCAACTGAAGCAAAACCTTCCCTCTGAACTGAAACAGCGTGGTTACAGGCGGATTTACATAAGCGAAAAGGCATGGCTTTATACCAGAGATCCGGATTGAGAGTAAAATGTGACCTGTCTGCTGGAATTCTATCGGGTTGAACTGCTGATTTCGTTCAGAAACACCTCACCGTAGCGGGCGAGTTTGCCTTGGCCGACACCGGAGATATCGAGGAACTGCCCTTCGCTGGCCGGTTTGACGACCGCCATCTCTGTGAGGGTTTTATCCGGGAAGATGACGTAGGGCGGCACGTTCTGCTCCTTGGCCAGCCGGGCGCGCAGGGCGCGCAGCGCTTCGAAGAGTTGCTGATCCTGTGATGAGAGATCCGATACGGCCGCCGAAAGTTTCTTCTTTTTAACTTTCGCTTTGTGAAGACCGCGCAGCATCACCGTTTGCGGGGTTTCACTCTTCTTGAGCAGTGGCCAAGCCTTCTGGGTCAGTTTCAGAACACCATAACCTTCTGCATCGGTGGCGAGATAGCCGTGAGCGATCAGCTGGCGGAATATGCCACGCCATTCAATCGCCGTGTGTTCATGGCCGATATCGAAGGTGGATAGCTTGTCATGACTGCTTCGCTCAATGCGCTCACTGCTTTTCCCGGTTAATACATCGATCACATACTGGGCACCATATCGCTCACCTGTTCGATAGACGCAGGAGAGTGCTTTTTGGGTGGCAATGGTGGCATCCCATGTCTGCGGTGGATTCATGCAGTTATCGCAGTTGCCGCACGGTTGATTGGTTGTTTCGCCGAAATAGGTGAGTAGGGCGATGCGGCGGCAGCTGGTTAGCTCGCATAAGCCCAGCATGGCATCGGTTTTCTGGTGCATCACCCGTTTGAACTTTTCTTCGGCATCACTGTTTTCAGTGAACAGGCGAAGCCCCACGACATCTCTTAATCCGTAACTCATCCATGCATCCGCAGGTTTGCCGTCACGTCCTGCACGCCCTGTCTCCTGATAATAGGCTTCGATATTCTTCGGTAGGTTCATATGCGCAACAAAGCGCACGTCAGGCTTGTCGATACCCATGCCGAAAGCGATGGTCGCGACGATGATCAGGCCATCCTCGCGCAGGAACCGCTGCTGATTCTCCTGTCTGCTCTCCTGTCCAAGTCCTGCATGGTAGGGGAGCGCTGTTCGCCCTTTGGTGTTTAGCCATTGGGATATTGTATCTACACTTTTGCGTGTCTGGCAGTAGATGATACCCGCGTCATCGGGGTGATTCTCCTCGATAAAACGCCACAGCTCCTCGCGGCTGTTGCCACTCTCGCTGATGGCATAGTGGATGTTTGGGCGATCGAAGCTGTTGACGAAGAGAGAGGCGTGATCCAGAGCCAGTTGCTCAATGATTTCACTGCGCGTTCGCGCATCGGCCGTGGCCGTGAGCGCAATGCGTGGAACTGCTGGAAAACGTTCGTGCAGCATGCAAAGTTGCTGGTACTCTTTGCGGAAGTCGTGCCCCCATTGCGACACACAGTGCGCCTCATCAATGGCGAAAAGAGCAATTTCAGTGCGATCCAGAAGTGACAGTGTGGCCGAGTTTAGCAGGCGTTCGGGGGCGAGATAGAGCAGGTCGAGTTCGCCAGCCAGTAGTTGCGCTTCGATGTCGCGCTGTGCGCTGGGCGAAAGCGTGGAGTTGAGGAAAGCTGCGCGAATACCGAGCTGGGTCATTGCATCGACCTGATCCTGCATCAGTGCGATCAGTGGCGAGATGACAATGCCACAGCCTGCACGGATCAGGGCAGGGATTTGGTAGCAGATCGATTTTCCGCCGCCGGTCGGCATCAGTGTCAGTACGTCATTTCCGTCGATCAGAGCAGTAATGATGTCGGCTTGATGGTGGCGGAAGTTCTCGTAGCCGAAGGTTGATTTCAGGATGTTTTGGGCACGTTGCATGGCCGTTGATTATCCACAATTACCGATTCGATGGAATCAGTTTGGAAAAACGGTAAGATGCGCCGATGTTCACAGGAATTATTCAGGACGTTGGTGCCATAGCGGGTATCCGGCGCGAACCTGAGCAGACTCACATGGTATTCAAGACGGTGTTGGAGATGGCTAACTGGCAACTGGGCGACTCAGTCGCCTGTAACGGCTGCTGCCTGACGATCACAGAATTTCCGCAAGATCATGCCTTTGCTGCCACGCTGTCTCAAGAGTCGCTAAACCTGACTATCTTTTCGGATGCGGCAGAAGGTGATGCGATCAATCTGGAGCCCGCGCTGCGCATGGGTGATGCACTGGGCGGGCATATGGTGACCGGCCATGTTGACGGCGTTGGTGTCGTCAAATCGGTAAAGGCGGTTGGCGAACATCGCGAACTTACCTTTAGATTGCCCAAAAGCCTGGCTCGCTATGTGGTGAAAAAAGGGTCGGTGGCAATCAACGGGGTAAGCCTTACGGTGAACCTTGTGGATGGTTGCGACTTTACCGTTAACCTGATTCCCCATACCTTGTCGCACACCAATCTGGGGGGCCTCAAAGCGGGCGCTGAAGTGAACATCGAAACAGATATGTATGGTCGTTATGTAGAGCGACTGATGCAATTTCAAACGGAGAATTCATGACACTGGCTACAACCGAAGAGTTGCTTGACGAGCTGCGTGCAGGACGCATGATCATTCTCGCTGACGATGAAGATCGCGAGAACGAGGGTGATCTGGTCATGGCTGCGGAGTGGGTGACACCTGAAGCGATCAACTTCATGGCCACCCATGGTCGCGGACTGATCTGCCTAGCGCTCACACAGGAGCAGACCGATCGTTTGCAGCTGCCACTGATGGTCTCCAACACCAACTCCAAGTTCAAAACCAACTTTACGATCTCGATCGAGGCTGCTGAGGGTGTAACCACTGGTATCTCTGCCCATGACCGGGCTCATACGATTCGTACTGCCATTGCCGATGGCTCCCGGGCAGAAGATATCCATACGCCGGGCCATGTCTTTCCGCTGGTTGGACGTGACGGGGGGCTGCTGGTTCGTGCTGGCCATACCGAGGCGAGCATTGATCTGGCTCGGCTTGCGGGGCTCAAGCCTGCTGGTGTGATCTGCGAAATCATGAATGATGACGGTACCATGGCGCGCATGCCGGAGTTGAAAAAATTTGCCAAGAAACACAATCTGAAGGTTGGGTCTATTGCTGATGTGATCAGCCATCGCCTACAGCACGATTCATTAGTCAGGCGCGAGGTGGAGGTGCGTATGCCGACCGAGTTCGGCGAATTCCGCATGATCGGATACAGCAATGCGGTCGACAAGACCGAGCATGTGGCGTTGGTGATGGGTGAGCCGGATGCGGAACGTCCGTGTCTGGTTCGCGTTCACTCCGAGTGCCTGACCGGTGACGTTTTTGCATCACGCCGCTGTGACTGCGGTTCGCAGCTGCATGCTGCGATGCGGCAGGTAGCTGAAGCCGGAGAGGGGGTGGTTCTCTACCTCAGGCAGGAAGGGCGCGGCATCGGGCTTTTGAACAAGCTTAAGGCATACAACCTGCAGGATGCCGGTCACGATACGGTATCGGCCAATGAGAAACTTGGTTTTAAAGCGGACCTGCGCGATTATGGCATCGGTGCACAGATTCTGCGCGACCTTGGGCTGCGTAAGCTTAGTCTGTTGACCAATAACCCGAAGAAGATCGTAGCACTTGACGGTTACGGGCTTGAGGTTAGCGAGCGCGTGCAGCTGCAGAGTAGCCCACATAAGGATAACATAGCCTATCTGACCACCAAAAAAGAGAAGATGGGACATATGCTGAACATGAAGGATGAAACAAATGAGTCTTGATGCGCCACATCTGGCTGGCAATGTTGATGCTACGGGGTTGACCGTAGGCATTGTTGTCAGCCGTTTTAATAACGACATTACCGAGGCGCTGCTATCGGGTGCGGTTTCCGCATTGAAAGAGCACGGTGGCCGTGATGAGGATATGACTATTGTGTATGTTCCGGGCGCATTTGAGATCGGTACGATCGCTGCAAAAATGGCCGACACGGGTCGCTTTGATGCGATTGTTTGCCTGGGTTGTGTTATTCGCGGCGATACGGCCCACTTTGACTATGTCTGTCAGGGTGCAATGGATGCCATTGGCAAGGTCGCTCAGCGTGGTGATGTTGGGGTGGGTAACGGCGTATTGACGCTTGATACGCATGAACAGGCGCTGGAACGTATCGGCGGCGCACATGGGCATAAGGGTGAAGAAGCTGCTTTAACAGCGGTTGAAGTTGTTCGACAGTTGCAGGCTCTGGAGGTTTAATGGCAAATCGTCATATGGCGCGTGAATCTGCGCTGGAAACACTTTATGCATGGGGCTCTGGCGAAAAGGATGGCGGTGCGATCCCAGATCTGATTGCCAGTCGCTTGCAGCATGAAGAGCGCGCCGATCAGGATGAAAACTACCTGCGTGAATTGGTGTATGGAGTTACTGATCATGTCGATGCGCTCGATGAAGTGATCAAAACAGCGGTGCGGGGCAGAAGCCTGCGTTCAGTGGCTCAGCTTGAGATTAATGTGATTCGTCTGGCTGTCTGGGAGATGCAGAATCGTCTGGAGATTCCTTACCGTGTGATTATCAACGAAGCGCTGGAGTTGACCCGTGATTATGCAGGTGAATCTCCACGCGGCTTTATCAATGGTGTGCTTGATAATCTGGCAAAACAGCTTCGCCCGGCTGAAATGGGCAATAAATAACACTACGCCATAATCTGAGTAGCCCCAGGTTGCTTTCGACCGATAAATAACCAATTGCTTATGTTATACGCGATGCCAGTGCTGTGTCAGACTGCGGCAATGGTTTCCAATGGCTTGAAAGATAGGGTTCGCGCCAAAGCGAAGGAGTGCGGTTTTGCGCTCTGTCATGTGACCCGTCCCGAAGTAGGGGGGCAGCATGCCGATGCACTGCAGCGTTGGAGTGATGCTGGCATGCAGGGCGATATGGTATGGATGGCGGAAGAGATGCGTATGCAGCGACGCAAATCACCTGAAACCATGCTGCAGGGCGTTAACAGTGTCATCACTGTGGCGATGCATTATACACCACCGGATTATTCGCTGGATGAGGCAGATGCGCAGAAGCTCTGCGGCGTGATTAGCGCTTATGCTCATGGCGACGATTACCATGATATTATGAAAAAACGGCTGAAGGCTCTGGCGCTTGAACTGGATGCGATGCTGGGAGTTCACGATCAGCGGGTTTTCGTTGATACCGCCCCTGTACTCGAGCATGCGCTTGCCGCATCAGCCGGCTTAGGCTGGCAGGGTAAGCATACACTTACGATTCAGAGGCAGCTGGGTTCATGGTTTCTGCTCGGCGAGATATTCACCACGGCCGAATTTGAGCCGGATCAACCGGCAATTAACCACTGCGGTAGCTGCACAGCCTGCATCGATATCTGTCCGACAAGGGCGATCGTTGCTCCTTACGTGGTCGATGCGCGTCGCTGTATCTCCTACCTGACGATTGAGTTTGATGATTTTATCCCGGCAGAGTTTCGCCCGTTGATGGGTAACCGTATCTACGGCTGTGATGACTGCCAGATGGTCTGTCCGTGGAACGCACATGCCACCAAAGATAAGGATGCTGTTGTTGATCTCCTTATGCCAAAAGGGGAGAATAATCTTCCCGACCTTGCTAGTCTGCTCCTGCTCGACGAAGAGGCGTTCCGGATTCGGTTCCGGAAATCACCGATCAAGCGAACAAAGCGGCGTGGTTTACTGCGTAATGTCTGCATTGCTATGGGCAATTCAGGCAATGTGCACTGTATCCCCGCACTGCTGGATGCCCTGAATGATGGGGAGTCATTGATCCGGGGACATGCGGCCTGGGCCTTGGCAAGGTTAACCGATCAGGGCAATCGTGAGAGGGTTCTGGCCGCGCTGAACCTTCTGTCTGAGCAGGAAAACGATCCGGCTGTTCTGCATGAGTTCATGTCGGCAATTCAAGGTATAAGGGAAGAGTCATGAGTACACCTAAAGCATTTATTTTCGACCTCGACGGTACACTGGTGGATGCATTGCCCGATATTCAGGCCAATGCCAACCGCGCACTGGAGTCGCTTGGCTACGAGCTGCGTTTAAGCCTTAAGGATACACAGCCGCATGTCGGTGGCGGGGCACATAAGCTGGCCTCCAATGTGTTGGGCCTTCCAATGGAGCATGATGAGACCATGGCGCTCTACCACGCTTTTGCCGATATCTATGAGCAGCATCCGGCCGAATTTGGCAAACCTTTTCCCGGCGTAATGCATGTGCTTGATACACTCAAAGCCAAGGGGATTCCCATCTCCTGCGTGACTGCAAAACCGGCGAAGGCGCGCATTAAGGTGCTGGACCAGATGGGGCTTACTCCTTACCTCACCCTGGCACTTTCGCCGGAGGATGGCTTCGCCAAGAAGCCTGCGCCGGATATGTTGTATGAGTGCTGCCGGGCGATGGGTGTTGAGCCTTCCGAAACTGTGATGGTGGGTGATACGCGCTTTGATGTTGAGGCTGGCTTTAACGCTGGATGCATGGCCGTTGCATTTGCCGAGCACGGCTATCAGGACGTGCCTGCGGAGTATGCTGATCGTGTCGTCTCCCTGCCTGACTTTACAGACCTTCTAAAACTGCTTGATGACTAAAGTCAGCGGCATCTACGCCATACTTCCTGCTGATCTGGAGATGGCAGATCTTCTCTCGAAAGCCGAGGCGGCTTTAAAGGGTGGTGTCCGCATCCTCCAGTTTCGTGACAAAAAACAGGGGTACAAACGGGCAATCAAGCGGGCTAAAGCGCTGCGTGAACTTACGCATCGTTATGAGGCGATGTTGTTCATCAACGATTCGGCAAATCTGGCTGTCGCTGCCGGCGCCGATGGTGTGCATCTGGGGCGTGATGATCTCTCTGATCTGGCTGAGCTCAGGAGTCAGATCGGTGAGCGCCTGATTGTCGGGGTGACCTGCCGGGCTGATGTGGCATACGCCAAAGCTGTGCTCAATGATGGCGCTGATTACGTCTCCTTTGGTGCAGTTTGGGCTACGACAACCAAGCCTGAGGTGCCGCCGTTAGGTCTTGCCCGTCTGGCCAAGACCCGTCAATTGCTTCCCGATGCGAATATCTGCGCCATTGGCGGTATCACGGCTGATAATGTGGTGCAGGTCAAAGCGGCCGGCGCTGACTGTGCAGCTGTGATTTCAGGGCTGTTTGCCGATGAAGATATTGAGTCGAAGGCACGGTTGCTGACTGAGATGTGGAAGCTGGCGTGACTGGAGAGGGGGTGAGACAAGTCTGCCTGACCATCGGTGGATCCGACTCCTGCGGTGGAGCCGGGATTCAGGCTGACCTCAGTGTTTTCGAGGCGCTTGGGGTGCATGGTTGCTCCGCGACCACCGCACTGACAGCGCAGAATCCAAAGTTTATTAGCCGCATTGAACCTGTGTCGTTGGCACAGCTGGATGCCGAAATTCACGCCGTTTTCGATTACTATGATGTGGCTGTGGTGAAAACCGGCATGTTGCTTGATGCTGAACATGTGGCTGTTGTCTCCGCGCTGCTGCATCAATTACATAAAGGAATGCTTGTTGTTGATCCGGTAATGATCTCCAGTAGTGGCAGGGCCCTGCTCGATCAAGGTGGCGTGGATGCGCTGAACCATGCCCTGCTTCCGCTGGCAACACTGGTGACACCTAATCTTGATGAGGCTGCTGTGCTTCTGGGTGGAGCAGTTGTCGACCCCGGTGAGGCTGCAAAGAGACTGGTCGATCAACTGGGTTGTGCAGTGCTGCTTAAAGGCGGTCATGGGGAAAGGGATGAGCTTCTCGATCTGTTGTGTGGCCTGGATGGAGAGATTACCCCGTTCTCACATGCCAGACAGCCGTGGAGTGAGTCTCAATCTCACGGGACTGGCTGCCGACTTGCATCGGCGATTGCAGCGAAGCTTTCGCTAGAAGAATCGCTCACCGTTGCTGTCGCTCAAGGGGTCGCTTTCCTGCAAGGCAGCTAGTCTCATAACATATTGGAATTAAAAGGAAAATACGAAAAAGCTTTATTTTTTCAGGTATGACGCTATACTGCCCCACCATTTTGCCTGGAGGCTCCGATGATTAAGCTTTATTCCGACCCGCACTGCCCCAACTCGCACCGTACCCGTATCGTTCTGGCTGAAAAAGAACTGCCGGTTGATACTGAAGAGCTGGAGTCGGAGAACCTTCCTGCAGATTTCATGAAGATCAATCCGTACGGCAAGCTGCCAACGGTTATCGACCGCGATATCGTTTTCTTCGAGTCGGCAGTTGTTAATGAGTACCTTGATGAGCGTTATCCGCATCCGCCTCTTAAGCCGGGTTCACCAGCTGAACGCGCTCAGATGCGACTGGCTGTCCTGCAGCTGGAGCGTGAGCTCTATGTTCTTTACGAAGAGTGCCAGAACGGACGCAAAAAGAAGGACGCAGTGAAGAAGCTGGATGTCTATTTCGATTCAATGAATGCTTACCTTGGCCGTACAGAATATTTCATTGGTGAGCAGTACACACTTGCCGATGTGACACTTGCACCGATTTTATGGCGTCTGCCATCTGTCGGTGTCGATACTTCCAAGTGGACGCATCTTGAAGCCTATATGGATCGTCTTTTCGAACGCTCTGCTTTTGAGCGCTCACTATCCGAGCACGAGCAGATGCTTCGCGATCTCTGATTACAGTCGGGACAGCGCATCAAGTAGAGAGCCCTGCTTGTGTCAGAGCATCCGGCTGCTCGGTTTGACCGGAACATCTTTATCCGAATAGATAAAGCTGCTCACTGAATTTTGCGCGTAATGCTTTTCTACAGGTGCTTTTCGAACTCTGGTGCGGGTAGAGAGCTTTGCCTCGACAATGGCAAAGCCGATGGTTATCGCTCGGGATCCTCGGCCGCTTTTATCCCCGACCACTTTTTCCAAAGTGGTCGGGGATATCTATTTCCAAGGTGGTAATGAAAGGTGGTTGCATCTGCAGTCTTCGCGCTTTCCATGTCGCAGTTTTCCCCGATGTGCATGCTCTTGCTAATCAATCCCCATATTTAACAGCCTGTTGCACCCGTAAAGGTTGGCGCTGTAAATAGTTGACATCATCAATGTTTTTGCAAATCATTCACCTTCTTCGCCTGCTGTATAGGTTTTGAAATTGGTGAAGGGGCACTATGAATTTATTGTGTAATCGTATGATCGCTCCTAGCCTGCTGGTCCCCGCTGGTACGTTCCTGTATTGGTGGAAGAGATAAGCCTGTTTCTTCAATAAAGAGTGATGGAGATATCTTGAGTGTTTGAAGTGCTTCACAAAGGCCATTCCTCTTACGGGCCAGCTACTGAGTTTGTTCGCGAGAATTTTCATCGCACCTACGGAGCGGATGTCCGCACCTTTATGCCTAATTTCATTCGCATCAAAGATCGCCATGATCATACCAAGGCGGTGGTGGGTTACCGCGACGCTGCAGATGGTCCGCTCTATCTCGAGAAATATATGGATGAGCCGATTGAGCTTGCGATTTCACGCTATCTGGCTACCCCTGTTGATCGCTCGGAGATTGTCGAAGTGGGAAATCTGGCTGAGGCGAGGCCGGGCGATGCGCGCTTGGCGATCATCGGTGCTACCTCCTTTTTTCATACTGCCGGTTTCCGCTGGGTGGCTTTCACCGGCGTAACTCGCCTGCGTAATGCCTTTGTGCGGCTGGGTATGTCGCCTAAACAGCTGCTCGAAGCCGATCAACGGCGCCTGCCTGAGGAGGAGGTGAAGCAATGGGGTCGCTATTACGACGATGGTGATCCGGTGATCTGCTTTGGCTCGATTCAGGAGGGGCATGATAACCTGCAGGAGTTATGGGCCGCATTACGGGATACCTGGGCCGCTGCTGAAGAAGAGGGTGAAAAGATTGCCAGGATTAAGAAATACACATGAGCCGGGTGATCGAAGCGATAGGACGCTTTGCCGCTGATTCACCGGATCGAATCGCCATTGAGAGCGGTTTCCCCTCTACACTTGTAAGTTACGCAACCCTCTCCTCTCATATCACTGTCCTGACAGATGAACTTCGCAGCCACAATGTCTCCACATTGGCGCTGGCTGGCGATAATGGTGCTGGCTGGGTGGTGATGGATCTGGGCTGCCTGAATGCCGGGATTCCGGTGATTCCCGTCCCTCATTTTTTTTCCCCGACTCAAGTTGCCCATCTGTTTCATGCTGCAGGAGTCGACGGCGTTCTTACAGATAGTCCCGAGTCGATCCGCAAACTCTGCGAACAGATGAAGCTACCTCATATCGAAGCGAAAGAGATTACCCTTGGTTTTCTATCGCTTTATCTTTTTGTGCTGCCTGAATCTAAAACGCAACTGCCTGAGGATTGCAGCAAGGTGACCTTCACCTCTGGCTCAACAGGGGAACCCAAAGGCGCGGTGCTGACACAGCAGGCGATGGAGCAGGTGGCTTCATCACTGGCAGAGGTGACCGGTGCCAGGTGCGATGATCGACATCTGTCTCTGCTTCCTTATGCAACACTTCTGGAGAACATCGGTGGCCTCTATGCGCCTTTTCTGGTCGGGGCGACAATCTGTTCGCCGGGGCTCGCTGCCGTTGGTTTAAGCGGATCTTCAGGGTTGGATGTGAACCGCTTTATGGGCATGCTGATCATCACGAAAGCGACTACATGTATTATGATTCCGCAGATGCTGCATGCGCTGGTGGCTGCTGTTGAGGCGGGCGCACCAAAGCCTGAAACGCTGCGCTATATCGCTGTCGGTGGCGCGCCGGTTTCTACCCACCTACTGGAGCGAGCCGAAAAACTAGGGCTTCCAGTGTATGAAGGGTATGGCCTCTCCGAGGCGGCCAGCGTGGTTGCCGTGAACAGTGAGGGTGTGAAAAGGGCTGGCAGTGTCGGCAAGCTTCTGCCACATGTAGAGCTCTCCTTTGCCGGCGACGGCGAGATTCTTGTTGGAGGGAGTCTGTTTAAGGGGTATCTCGGCGAACCAGGTTTTACCGGAAAACAGTGGCCGACCGGTGACATAGGTCATATAGATGAGGAGGGGTTTCTTTATCTTACAGGCCGCAAGAAACATATCTTTATCACCGCTTTTGGCCGTAACGTTTCACCGGAATGGGTGGAGCGTGAACTCTCTATTGAGCCTGCGGTTGCACAGTGCTGCGTGTTCGGCGAGGCGCGTCCGTTCAATGTGGCGGTGATCGTGGCGCGCAGTGGAGTTGGTGAAGAGGTTATCAGAACGGCCGTGAATGCAGCCAATGGAAGATTGCCCGATTATGCCCGTGTATCCAGCTGGCTGATTGCTGATGAGCCTTTTAGTATTGAAGGTGGTCTCTGGACGGGTACCGGAAGACCACGCCGTAAACAGATTTATGCATTTTATGAAGAGGCTGTCGAAGCCCTCTATAAGGAGTCCTGAATGGCATTTTACGATGAACTGACTGCAGCAACAGAGGTTGACCGCAACAGTCTGATCTCCATCCCCTTTATCCAGATGGGAGCAGCTGGAAAGCTTTCGCTGGAGAGCTATATCGCATTTCTGACGCAAGCATACCACCATGTGAAGCATACCACGCCGCTGTTGATGGCAACCGGCGGTCGACTGCCTGGGCGGCTGGAGTGGCTGCGCGAGGCAGTTGGTGAATATATTGAAGAGGAGATGGGGCACCAGGAGTGGATCCTGAACGATATCGAGGCTTGTGGCGGCGATAAGGAGGCCGTACGCACCGGTATGCCTCACCCTGCTACCGAGCTAATGGTGGCCTACGCCTACGATACGGTCTACCGTAATAATCCTGTTGGATTCTTCGGCATGGTGTTGGTGCTGGAGGGGACAAGCGTATCACTGGCCACGCATGCGGCCGGCAATATCGAGAAGAGCCTGGGCTTACCGAAAAAGTCGTTCTCCTACCTTAATTCCCACGGTTCACTTGATGTCAGCCATGTCGATTTTTATGAGAAACTGATGAATCGCCTCGACCATGAGGAGGACAGGCAGGCTGTAGTTCACTGCGCCAAAATGTTCTACAAGCTGTATGGCGATATCTTTCGTGCTCTGCCAATGATCGCGCTGGAGGAAAGCTGATGGATATCAGAGATAAACGGGTCGTACTGACCGGCGCCGGTGGCGGCATGGGAAGCATCCTGGCCTCAGAGCTGGCCAAGCGTGGCGCCAAGCTTGCGTTGGTCGATGCCAATGCCGAGGCGCTGGAGAGGGTTGCCGCCGGGATCGTGGATGCGCACACCGTTACTGGTGACCTCTCATCCGCATCAGGGTGTCAGGCCGTGGCCGGGCAGTGCAGCGAGTTGCTCGGCGGCATTGATCTGCTGATCAATCTGGCTGGCTTGAACAGCTTTGCCGCCTTTGAGGATGAGAGTGCGGAGAAGATCGAGCTTATGATGCATGTGAACCTGCTTGCCCCGATGTGGCTGGCTCGCGCCTTTCTTCCCACCATGCTTGACCAGAATTCGGGCCGCATTGTCAATGTGGGCTCCATCTTCGGCTCGATCGGTTTTGCCTATTTCGCAACCTATTCAGCCACCAAGTTCGGTCTGCGCGGTTTCTCCGAAGCGCTGCGTCGTGAATTGGTCGACTCCGGAGTGAGTGTGACCTATGTTGCGCCTCGAGCGGTAAAAACACCGATGAACACAGGCCCTGTAGTACGTATGGGCAAAGCGACCGGTATGAATATGGATGAACCTGAAGCGGTGGTTGAAAAGATTATCGCGTCGATTGAGAATGATCGTAAGGATGTTTATCTCGGTTTCCCCGAATCCCTGTTTGTCCGCATCAACGGCTTGCTTCCGAGAATCGTCGACGGGTCGCTTGCAGCCAAGGATCGGATTGCACGTAAATTTGCCAAAGGAGAGAAGTAACATATGAAGATGAATAGGCTTTTTTCGACAGTTGCTGTGGCCCTGTCGCTTTCACTGACATCGGGTATTGCTGTGGCTGATGAGGTCGATGATGGCGTGCGTGGATTGCAGGCCGAGTGGGCTATCGCCAACTATAAGACAGCAGAGAATGATAAAGAAGCGGCATTCAAGGCGCTGGTAGATAAGGCTGCAGCGCTGAATGCCAAATATGCGGATCGTCCTGAACCGAAGATATGGGAAGCCATTATCCGCGCTGGATACGCAGGTGCGATGGGTGGCATGTCTTCGATGTTTAATGCCATGCCACAGATGGAGAAGGGGCGTGACCTGCTGCTTGAGGCGGAAAAGATCGATGCTAACGTCATGAATGGTTCCGTTTATACGACGCTGGGCAGCTTCTACTACATGGTGCCGGGTGGTTTTGTCGGATTTGGTGATGATGACAAGGCAGAGGCTTATCTGACAAAAGCGATTGAGATTGCACCGGATGATATGGATGCCAACTACTTTGCCGGTGACTTCTGGCTGGAGGAGAAGAAGTACAAAAAGGCAATTCCATACCTTGAGAAGGTGCTGAGTCTGCCTGCTGTCGAAGGTCGTCCGATTTATTCGGAAGGTCGCAAGGGTGAAGCGGCAGCCAAGCTGGCGATCGCTAAGAAGAAGGCCCACTAAAGGCAGTTAACGCTGCAGAATATTTGCGTGGCTTGAATGCGCTGGAAAGCGGGTGGCGATTGCCGCCCGCTTTTTTTATATGGTAATGGATTGATCCCTAGTGGCTGGCAGGCTTCAGACTGATTGAACTCAGATGGCCAAATGGCGCAATATTTTGGCTGGAAGCGGTGGTATGCTTGGCCTGTTTGTCGGCAATGACCGCGGCATAGTGAAATCGAGCGTGGTTGTTAAAATCCATCAAATGATTGTTGTGAAAGGGTTTTTGCACTATAATCAGTACATGAAAGAAAAAAGTGCAGCAGCAAATAAACGTCGACCTCTTGTTCTGAAAATCAAGGATGGTACTACCAAGCCCATCTACTGCGACGACCACCCTGAGGGTCGGGCTACATTCAGGTGCCTGAAATGCGGTCACTTATTCTGTGAAGCGTGCGTCGGCGGAGAAGACGGTGATAAAACCTACTGCATCAATTGCAAGGGCTTCTATGAACAGGATGAGAAGCGACGTCAGGCGCAAGAGAAGAAGGCAGTTGCCGCTCCATCATTAAAAAAAGCCGAGTTGACACTTGCTGCACTGGGGGTAGGGGTGTCTCTTGCCTTGGGTTATTATGTGTATGAAAACAGCAAGGATCCTGTCATCAACAGGGGTGGTTTGAGTGTGGAAGAGACGGAAATGGTGCAGGATGCCAATCGCTTGGTAAGTGAAACCGATCGCCTCGTGCGTGAGGGTATCATTGAGTCCGAACGTTTGCTTGCTACACCAGTGGAGTCGCTTGGGGATGAGTATGAATAACAGGGAATCAGGCTTCACACTGATCGAGGTTACCATTGCCATGTCTATTATTGGCATACTTGCGTCTATTTCTGTACCGTCCTATCGTATTTTCAAACAGAATTCTGAGTTGACGATAGCAGAAACCAATCTTCGCAACGGGCTTAATTATTTTGCTGCAGGAATGGAGTACCACCCCGCTACTGGGTCGCTTGGCGAATTGGTTACTCAGGGCTACCTTCCAAATATTCCCAATGATCCATGGACATCGAAAAGCCCGGTGGTTACCAGCACCGAAGAGGTGGGTGACTGGTTTTACTCAAATGACGGGCAGGAATTGGTTCTCTATGCTTTGAGTGGAAGAGGAAAAGAAATCAGAGTGCCCAGCCTTGGCAATACAGCACCTGGAGCAGCTGGAGCTGGAGCTGGAGCTGGAGCTGGAGCTGGAGCTGGAGCTGGAGCTGGAGCTGGAGCTGGAGCTGGAGCTGGAGCTGGAGCTGGAGCTGGAGCTGGAGCTTTGACTCCAGCGCAAACAGCCATGCAGGTTCAAATAGATGCTGCTCAAGCTATACTGAATGCTGCAAACACACAGATGACATCCCTACAGGATACATTGGCTCAGGCTCAGGCCGCTCTTGCGGCTGCTAAGGGAAAGGCTAAAGCAGAGAAGAAGGCGGTGAAGAATGCACAAAAGGCCATCAAAGCATTCAGTAAAACCCTCAGTAGTGCACAGGCCGCTGTCACTTCCCTTCAGGCTCAATATGATGGACTGCCACCAGCATAACTGATCTGAAATTATTGTCCTGCATCCTTGCCAGATAGTGTCATGGCAAAGATGCGCCATATCCCATTAATTTTTCGAGGTCACTATGCATAAAATGATTCTGATTCTAGTCGCGCTCTTTGGGCTCTCCGGTTGTGTTGTTGGTGCCGTGGTTGGAACCGCTGTCGATGTTGCCGTTGAGGTGGTTAAGGTGCCGTTTAAGGTGGGTGGTGCCGTGGTTGATGCGGTCAGTGACGATGAAGAGGATGAGGTGAAAGCCGACGAGGCTGATGCGGCCGAAGAGGCTGCCCAGATATCAGGCGATTGAGCCACGCTGGATAAAGGCTTCTTTTTCAATTTTGTGCATCTTCTTGATTTTTATTTCCATTTTCAGTGCATCCGAATGCGTTCCGATCCTCTCTGAGAAAACCAGCTGAAGAGGCCCTTTACCGCGTAGGAATTTTGCCCCTTTGCCTTCGCTGTGCTCACTGAATCTGCGTGTCACGTCGGTGGTGATGCCGGTATAGAGCTGACCACCGCTGCAGCGGATCAGGTAGAGGTGCCAAGTGCCTAGTTTATCCGGCACTCTCCAGCTCCTCTCCGGCTTCCATCCACGCCTCTTCGGTCTCCTGCAGTCTCACTTCAACCTGCCTGTGTTCAATGGTGAGTAATTTCAACCTTTCGGCTCCACTGCCCTCATACAGGGCAGGGTCAGCGAGTTCACTATCCAGTTCATCTTTGCGTTCGTGCAGCTTCTCAAGTTCGGCCTCAAGTTTTTTCAGTCGGTTGCGCAGTGGCTGCAGTGCTTTGCGCTGTTCAGCTTTGAGCCGTCGGTCATCCTTTCGCGATGGCTGTGCAGGGCTCTTCTCCTCTGCATCTTCATCACGCAGCTCCAATAGCCATTTTGAATAATCGTCCAGATCGCCGTCAAAGGGGCTTACTGAGCCGTTTGAAACCAGCATCAGCGAATCGCAAACGGTGCGTAGGAGGTGTCGGTCATGTGAGACAAGGATCATTGCCCCTTCAAAACTCTGCAAGGCCATATTCAATGCGTGGCGCATTTCGAGGTCGAGGTGGTTGGTCGGCTCATCAAGCAGCAGCAGGTTTGGCTGCTGATACACCAGCATGGCCAGAACCAGTCGCGCTTTTTCGCCACCAGAGAAGGGGCCGACAGGCGCCAGTGACATATCATCCCTGAAATCGAAACCGCCAAGGAATTTTCTGGCCTCTTTCTCCTGTAGTTGGCCATCCAGCAGGCGAAGATGCTGCAGAGGTGAGAGTTCATTGTGTAGCTGCTCAAGCTGGTGCTGGGCAAAATAACCGATGGATAGATTCCTGGCCCTCTCGCAATTCCCTTTTTGCGCCGGGATCTCCCCAGCCAGCAGTTTGATCAGTGTCGACTTGCCCTCGCCATTGGGGCCAAGCAGGCCGATGCGCTCTCCCGGCAGCAAGTTGAAAGAGACGTTGGAGAGTATCGTGGTTTTGCCATATCCGGCGCTTGCCCGGGTCAGTCGTAGCAGTGGGTTGGGAACCGCGCCCGGATGGGTGAAGGCAAAGGAGAAGGGGGAGTCGACATGGGCTGGAGCAATCAGTTGCATCCGCTCCAGTGCCTTGATGCGACTCTGTGCCTGGGTGGCTTTGGTCGCTTTGGCTTTGAAGCGGTTGATGAAGCTGGTCATGTGGGCAATCTGTTTCTGCTGTTTCTCATAACCGGCTTGCTGCAGTGCCAGCTTCTCTGCCCTGATGTGCTCAAATGCCGAGTAGTTACCAGAATAAAGCGTGAGGACCTCATGCTCAACATGGCCAATTTTATTGACGCAGCGATCGAGGAAGTCGCGGTCGTGCGAAATAAGCAGCATCGCCCCGCGATAATTTTTTAACCACTTCTCCAGCCAAACAACCGCCTCCAGGTCGAGGTGGTTGGTTGGTTCATCTAGCAGAAGAAGGTCAGAACGACACATCAGTGCATGGGCAAGATTCAGGCGCATGCGCCATCCGCCTGAGAAGTCGGAGACCAGCTTGTCCTCTGTACCTACTGCGAAACCCAAACCGTGCATCAGTCGGGCAGCACGGGCACGCGCTGAATACCCGTCGACTGCAGCCAGTTTTTCATGCAGTTCCGCGACCTTGATGCCGTTATGCTGCTGCTCTGCTTCATGCAGCTGAGCCTGAAGCAGGGTGAGCTCCGCATCACCCTGCATGACGTAATTAATAGCAGGCAGTGGCAGAGCAGGGGTCTCCTGTTCGACATGGGCAATGGCAATGTTTTTGTCCATGCGGAAGCAGCCGCTATCCTCCTCCAGCTTTCCGTGCACCATCGCAAAGAGCGACGATTTTCCGCAGCCATTGGCACCGGTAATGCCGATCCGGTCGCCTGTATGAACGGTGAAGCTCATATCGCCGAACAGCAGTTTATTACCGCGCCTTAAGGATACCTTGTCAAAATAGAGCATGCGGCATTTTAGGGGCATGTGGATGAATTGCATCCATGCATTTTTTTGCACAGGAGGCAGAGTTATGGGTGGGTTAAAGAGAGGTGACTATGTGGGTACAGAAAACAGTTCGACTGCAGGCTAAGTCCAGAGGCTTTCATCTGGTGACTCGTGATCTGGTTGAGCAGTTGTCCGAGCTTCGGGAGTTCAAGGTGGGACTGGCTCACTTTTTCATTCAACACACCAGTGCAAGCCTGACCATCAATGAGAACGCAGACCCGACTGTCCGCGCGGATATGGAGGCGCACTTCAATCACTTTGTGCCTGAGAACCAGAACTACTATCGCCACACCCTGGAGGGGGATGATGATATGCCCGCCCACATCAAGGCGAGCACGATCGGTTCTTCGATCTCCATTCCGATCAGCAACGGGTCGCTTACGCTGGGAACGTGGCAGGGCATCTATCTGGGCGAGCATCGTGACCATGGTGGAAGCCGCCAGGTTGTCGTTACCCTGCATGGTGAGGCAATTTAACTCCCCTGATCTAGCCTGCTGTTTGGGTATAAAGCAGGGTGAAGTGGCCTGTTCTGCTCTCTCATGAACAGGCGAAAATCGCTGAAGTCGTTGCAGGAAAAGGGCTTGTAGCATCTCTCCACAGAAGCTGTGGATAACTCAGTGGATAGAATTTTGCATATCGTTGTGTGTCATGCCGTTGTCACAGGCGTGATGCCTATGCCTAAAATATAGGCTTATTATATTGTCACTATATAACAAGTATTTATGCGCACAATGGTAATGTAAATTATTGCTTGTGACTGTAACGTGTGTGAGTGGTTTGTAAGCTGTTTTTGTCGGTGGATAAGCAGGGTGAACAGGGCTTTTTCTCCTACAGTTACAGGCTCTTAAGGGTCTTTGGCCTGTCGTGCAGTCTGACCAAGAGGGTGTTGGTCGTCACAGCATTTCAAGCCTCGACAGCTAACTTCGGGTGATCGAAGATGCCTGTTGTTAAAACATAGATTTAGAACACATGGAAGTACCGCATATGCGAAACATGGACGTTATCCTTTCGAAGAAGATATTCATTCTGATTACCCTGATCGGTTTGCTGCCTGCTGGCGTGCAAGCTGCCGGTAACGAATCGGGTAATAGCTTCAGTAGTGCTAAAAAAGAGCTGGCGAAGATGTATGACGATCATCGTACGACCTTCTATGCAGGGTGTGAGTATGGCAAAAATGGGCATGTCGAAGGGAAGACGTGCGGTTACAAACCGCGTAAGAACGAGAAACGTGGTAAGAAGATCGAATGGGAGCATGTGGTTCCTGCCTGGGCATTTGGTCATGCGCTGCAGTGCTGGCAGGACAAGGTCTGCTCCAACTCAAAGGGCAAGCTATACAAGGGTCGTAAATGTTGCGGAAAGAGAGACGCAACGTTTCGTGCCATGGAGGCGGACATGCACAACCTGGTGCCTGCGATCGGAGAACTGAACGGGGACCGTTCCAATTTTCGCTACGGTATGATTTCGGGTGAAAGCCGTAATTATGGTGGCGTCGACTTTGAGGTTAATTTCAAACAGAAGGTGGCAGAGCCGGCAGAATCGGTTCGGGGCGATATTGCCCGCACCTACTTCTACATGGAGAAGAGCTACGGCCTGAAGATCGGCAAGAAGCATCGCAGGCTGTTTGCGATTTGGGACCGCAGCGATCCGGTGGATGCTTGGGAGCGTGAACGCAATCAGCGTATTGCATTAATTCAGGGTAACAGTAATTCGTTTGTAGAGTGATTGACCGCATAAGCAGGGTACTCATAGGATGAGTGGGTGAATATTGCAGTATACATTTCAGGGCATGGGTTCGGACACCTGGCGCAGACGGCGCCGGTGCTTAACCGGCTTTATCAGAGCAGGCCGTCATGCCGGTTCCTGATTCGCTGCTCGCTGCCGGAACCTGAGTTGCTAGCACGCCTTGATTTCAATTTTGAGCTTGAATCCGAGCCGGTAGATCTTGGCGTCATCCAGAAAAGTGCGATAGAGGAGGATCGGGAGGGCTCTATAGCGCAAATGCGTGCGTGGACAGTGGGGCTTGATACGAGAATAGATCGTGAGGTCTCGCTGCTAAATGCTTTTAAACCTGATCTGGTTCTCTCCGATATCTCTCCCTTGGCTTTTCCGGCTGCCAGAGCTTTGGCTGTTCCCGGCATTGGGCTGGCGACACTGGACTGGCACACGATCTATTCACACTGGCTGGATGCCAATGATCCAATCATTCAGGCTCTGAAGAGAGCATACGAGGTGTGCGACCTGCTGCTTTCGCCGCCGATGGCTATGGATATGCAGGTGTTTCCAAATCGGCAATCCATTCCTCTGATTGCGGCATATCCAGGCAGGGTCAATTTTGTCGCCAGACAAGGTAGAAAGAAGTGTGCGCTGGTCATTTTTGGAGGTTCGAACCAGCCACCGTATGATCTCAATGCGCTTGGGGAGATGAGCGACTGGCTCTTCCTGATTCCCGGTGCTCCCGAGCATGCACCTGACAATGTTCACTCTATCTCTTTCAGCAACAGCCTGAAAGCGGTTGACCTAATGCCGCATGTTGATGCTGTCGTATGTAAACCCGGTTATGGCATTCTTGCAGAGTGCTGGCGAACAAGCAGGCCGATGGTTTGGGTGGAGCGACCTGATTTTCCCGAGTATCCCATGCTGAAAAAATGGCTGGATGAAGTTTTTCCCAGCCAGGGCATGAATCGCAGTGATTTTCAAAGTGGCAACTGGCTGGCCATGCTGGAGGGTGCTGTTGCCTCAACCCGCGAGTTTCCCGATCTTGGCAGGGACGGTGCAGAGGTGGCTTCAGAAATTATTATATCAATGCTTGAGGGGTAAAAAGCGCCCCCAGTGCAATGTTTGCATCTGCCAATCGCTTTCGAATCGGCTACAATAAGCTTATGAGAGATATTCAGGCACCGGTCTGTCCAAATATAGTGGACCTTTTTGTGGTGATCATCACGTGTATGGGTGTGCTGTTTTTGGCCTTCCCCCTGTATGCCGATGAGCAGCCTAGCGCCAAAGTGGAAGTCTCCAGGGTAGAGTTACCCAAGACAGAAAAGGCTGTGAAACAGATCGACGCAGTAGAACCTGAAAAATCTGCTGCAGACAAACAGGTGTCGAAGGCTGTTGCAGCAGAAGAGGGCGATGCCGAAGTCTTCAAACAAGAGCAGATCACAGTCGATATAGAAGCCTTGAAAACACGATTGAAAGAGACGGATGCTATTGGTGTCTTTACCAAGCTGGCCATTCGCAGCGATATCCTCGATCTGGTGGATGAGATTAATCGCTATCGCAAACAGGCCAAGCTTGAATCAAAAATAGCCGAAGTGCGCGCCAGTTTTGATGGCTTGTTGTTGAAAATGGTCGCCCTGCTTGAGGGGGATCCGACCCTTTCCCGCGACCTCTATGTGAGCCGGGAATCTATATGGAAAAGTTTGTTGGAGGTAAAAGCATGAAAAGAATTTTAATGGCCCTGCTGGCAGTGATGTTCATGATCCCGGCGGCTCACGCCGTAACCAAAGCTGAGGATATTGCCACAACGATTATGCTGCGTGGTCATGCATGCCCTGGAAGAACAGTGAGTAATATCAGTGAACGTGAGGATGGCAGCGGCAATAAAACCATTCGCGCAACCTGCCCCAACGGGGCACGATACCAGATCAATGTTTCTGCTAATGGCAGGGTGACTGTTCGACGTTTGAACTGATTGCAAATTAAGAACAGTTCCCGCCGGCTTGAAAATCCTGTCATAACCTTATGGCGCAAGGCGTGGCGCATCGCTACACTGCCGCCCTAATGAGTGCAATTAAGAAAACCCACATCCGCAACTTTTCCATTATCGCCCATATTGATCATGGTAAGTCGACCCTTGCCGATCGCCTGATTGAGGTGACCGGTACCCTCACCGAACGTGAGATGAAAACCAAACAGGTCCTGGACTCGATGGATCTGGAGCAGGAGCGCGGTATTACCATCAAAGCGCAGACTGCAACCTTGAACTACAAGGCGAAGAACGGTGAAATTTATCAGCTGAATCTGATTGATACCCCTGGCCATGTTGATTTCACCTACGAGGTTTCCCGTTCGCTGCAGGCCTGTGAAGGCGCGCTGCTGATTGTTGATGCGGCCCAGGGTGTGGAAGCCCAGACGCTGGCCAATGTATATCTGGCCATGGAGAATAATCTCGAAATCATCCCGGTGATTAACAAGATTGATCTGCCGAGTGCAGATATCGAGGAAGCTAAACGTCAGATTGAGGACATCATCGGTCTTGATGCCTCCTACGCTATTCCTATCTCCGCCAAAACTGGCGTAGGTATTACCGATGTGCTGGAGGCGGTAGTCGAGCATGTGCCACCGCCTGAAGACCATGATGATAAACCACTGCGTGCACTGGTGGTGGACTCGTGGTTCGACTCCTATGTGGGTGCAGTAGCACTGATCCGCGTTTTTGAAGGTACGGTGAAAAAGGGCGACAGGTTCCGCCTGATGTCGATGCCTACTGCATCCTCCTACGAAGTGCAGGATGTTGGTTATTTTGTACCGAAACCGTTTTCCACACCGCAACTCTCTTCAGGGGCCGTGGGCTTTCTGATTGGCGGTATCAAGACGCTGGCTGATCTGAAAGTGGGTGATACGGTCACAACGCTGAAAAATGGTGCGACCAAGCCGCTGCCAGGTTACCGTGAACCCAAGCCAATGGTTTTCTCCGGTCTCTATCCTGTCGATTCCGCCGATTATAATGACCTGCGTGACTCGCTGGAAAAGCTGAATATGAATGATCCGGCCTTCACCTTTGAGCCTGAGAGCTCTTCAGCGCTGGGGCTTGGATTTCGTTGTGGTTTCCTTGGTATGCTGCACATGGAAATCGTGCAGGAGCGACTGGAGCGGGAGTATGACCTCGATCTGATCACCACGGCACCGAGCGTGATTTACCGTATCCATCTGACCGATGGCACTACGATTGAGATCTCCAATCCGAGTGAGTTTCCAGAGCCGCAGGACATTGATCGTATTGAAGAGCCAACGGTGCTGGCTAACATCTTTATGCCGGAAGAGTTTGTCGGCACGATGATCAAACTTTGCCAGGACCGGCGCGGCATGCAGAAGGATATGAAGTTCATCGGGCAGGGGCGCGTGATGCTCACCTATAGTCTGCCACTGGCCGAGATGGTGATCGATTTTTACGATAAGCTTAAATCGGTATCGCGTGGTTATGCATCAATGGACTATGAGCTCTCCGAGTTCACTGTCAGTGATGTGGTAAAGCTTGATGTGCTGGTTCACAACGAGCCTGTAGATGCGCTCTCGCTGATCGTGCACCGCTCCATTGCCGAGTCGCGCGGCCGTGATCTGGTGAAAAAGCTGCGTGAGTTGATTCCGCGCCATCAGTTTGATGTCCCCTTGCAGGCGGCAATCGGTAGCCGTATCTTGGCCCGAGAGACAGTCAAGGGCGTACGCAAGAACGTGACAGCCAAATGTTATGGCGGCGATATATCCCGTAAACGCAAGCTGCTTGAAAAGCAGAAGGCGGGTAAAAAGCGGATGAAATCGATCGGTAGTGTGAACGTGCCGCAGGAAGCATTCCTGGCTGTTCTCAAGCTGGGGGATGGGTAGTGAATAAATCAAACAAGCCGATATGGCGCGAATGGATAGAGAGCCTGCTGGTGATTGCAGTGCTTGCGATAGTGATCCGCAGTTTTGTAGTCGCGCCATTTAAGATTCCTTCCACCAGCATGGTGCCAACACTTGAGATCGGCGATTACCTGTTTGTATTGCGTTACCCCTACGGGTTCCGCATTCCACTGACTGATACCCAGATTCTCTCCAAAGAGGCTGATCGCGGCGATGTTGCTGTGTTCGTTTATCCTGAGGATACGAGCAAGGATTACATCAAGCGCATTGTAGGTATTCCGGGAGACCTGGTGACCTATCGCGACAACCGTCTTTTTGTTAATGGCGAGGAGATGCCGCTGGAGCTGAAGGGTAAACGCGCCTACTACATGGCCGATGGCACCGCCGATGTTTCCGATCTCTATGAGGAGAATCTCTCAGGTATCAAACATCAGGTGCTGCGCAAACATTTTTCAATTCGTGATGGTGAATGGACAGTGCCGGAAGGGCACTACTTTGCGATGGGTGATAACCGCAATAACTCGCGCGATTCCCGTTTCTGGGGTTTTGTGCCGCAGGCTTACATGGTTGGACGCGCGGCAATTATCTGGTGGTCGTGGGACAACGTCACGGGGACCGTGCGCTGGGATCGACTCGGACTTGTACTTGAATAAATCATACTCCGCTGCTGTGTCTCCACTTGTCGTAAGTGAGTCAGAGCGCGGCTTCTCAATGATCTCGATTCTCTTCTGGTTGGGGCTTATCGGGTTTGCTGTCTGGAATGGGGCGCAGGTTTTTCATGCCCATTACATCAACTGGAAAATCCAGGATGTGTTTGAGGGCGTAACCACGAACATGGGCAATGCAAGCGAGATGGATATTCGTGAACGCCTGCCCAAGCTTTACAAGATTAACTACCTTGCCCCCTCCGACCTTTCACAGGAGTTTCACAACAATCTGTTGATCAGGCATGAAGGGACCATGCTGGAGATTTCTTCCATCTATTCGGTGGTAATCTGGCCGCTGGGTCCTGTTGAGCAGCTTGATGAAAAGGGTGGATACGATACCGAAGAGCTGGAGGGGATGGATATTCTGCGCGACAAACTGCGTATCGATATCGAATTCGAGCCTTATGCGATCTCCGAGTAACATGAAAAAGTTGGAGGAGCGGGTTGATTATCGCTTTTCCGATCATGCGCTACTGACCCGTGCCCTGACACACCGTTCGGCCTCGCTTGCCATGAAGGGTAAGCATATGGAGCGGCTTGAGTTTCTTGGTGATGCCGTGTTGGGCCTAGTGATCTCCGAATTTCTGCATGCCCATTTTCCGGACAGGCCGGAAGGGGAGCTCTCACGCATGCGTTCAGCACTTGTCAGGCGTGAGAGCCTGCTTGAGGTGGCCAAAGCGTGGCAGCTGATCCCGCACCTGATTGTCGGTGAGAGTGAGCGATCGGCGAAGGGGATTAAATCTCCCTCGATTGCCGCCAATGCCGTTGAAGCGGTGATTGGCGCAATATTTGAGGATGGTGGCTGGGAGCCTGTGCGTAAGGTTGTGAAAGCCGCCTGGAAATCGATGCTGGCTGATATCGAGCGGGTGGACACATGCGATGCCAAGTCCCGCCTGCAGGAACTTACACAGGCCAATGGCTGGGGACTTCCCGAGTACGAATTGACCGACCACGGTGTCGGGTATTCACCCCGTTTTGAAGCGTTGTGCAGGGTGCAGGGTGATGTGGCCGGAAAAGGTCGCGGTGAACGCAAAAAGCTGGCTGAGATTGCAGCGGCAGAGCAGGCATGGAGAGAGTTGAAGAAATGAGTGATAGCGAAAATAACAGCGATTTCCACTGCGGCACAGTTGCGCTTTTAGGGCGTCCCAATGTGGGCAAGTCCACACTGATGAATAAAATTATCGGTGCCAAGGTGGCGATTGTTACACCCAAACCACAGACCACGCGCCACCGTATTCTCGGTATTTTGTCCGATGATGAGCGCCAAATTATCTTTGTCGATACACCGGGTATTCATCAGGGCAGCAAACAGCTCAATAAGAACATGGTGCGTATCGCTTATGCAGCGGCAGAAGAGGCCGATGTGCTGGCGATCATGCAGGATGCCAGTGTTCCTCTGGACCCCCAGACGCGCATGCTTATCGAACGTTTTGCAGATGGCCGCTTAACCCAACCGCGTATTCACATATTGAACAAGGTGGATAAAGCCAACAAGGACAGATTGTTGCCGCGCCTGATGGAGATGCAGCGCCTTGATCCCGGTGCGATGGCCTATGTGCCGGTTTCTGCCAAAAAAGGCACCCAGATCGACGGCTTGATCAAAGAGATCAGCAAATACCTGCCTCAGCAGCCACCTATCCATGATCCGGAGTGGTTTACTGATCAGAGTCAGCGCCAGCTGGCCGCCGAATATGTGCGTGAACAGGTCTTCCTCTCTATGCATCAGGAGATTCCGTTCCAGACAGCTGTGGATATCGAACGCTTTGAAGAGCATGGCGATATGATTGAAATTGATGCCGTGATCCTGGTCGGTGCCGAACGCCACAAGCCGATGTTGATTGGCAAGGGTGGCGATCGCATGAAGACGGTTGGCACCCGCGCGCGTCAGGGGCTGGAAGAGATTCTCGGTTGCAAGGTTCGCCTCAACCTCTGGGCCAAGGTGGATGAAGACTGGTTCAATCATCCGGGCAAGTTGATAGATCTCGGTTTGGGTTCTGATTCATAGGTCGTGGCCGAAAATCAGGATCAAGCGCTTCTCTTAAGAAGAATACCCTATGGCGATACCTCGCTAATCTGTCATTTTTTGACAGCACATCATGGACGCATTGCCGTTATGGCAAGAGGGGCAAGGCGCCCCAGAAGCCCTTTCAGGGCGTCGCTTGAGCCGCTTTGTTCGCTGCAGATCAGCTGGCGACCCGGCCGCACCGGCATGGGAATGCTCACTGATATTCAGCGCGGCCAAAGTCTACTGGAGGCCTCGCAGTCGCTGGATGGACTGGAACTAATTGCCATTGCATCGCGGCTGTTTCAGGAGGGTGATCCGCACGGGTTTGAGGAGACGGTCTCAGCCCTGAGTTTTCTGGCAGCGCGTAAACAGCAGCAGGGATTGCTGGCGGCAGTATGGCATATGCTTGATCTGGCTGGTTGGCTTGGTAATTTATTCCACTGCTGGCAGTGCGGAGATGAGGTGGCTGGCAGCATGAGCTGGCAGCATGGACATCTGCTTTGTGAGAACTGTCTGCAGGATGGTGGAAATCGCATGCCGGTATCAGCAGGCTTGCGTAAGTCGATTGCAGGGGTGCTGGAGGGGTGCAATATTCAGCTCTCTGTAGAGAATGTTAGTACATGGCGGGAAATTATCCGGCTGGTACTGAAAGAGCACGGCTTGAAAGCCACGGATAGTTTTAAAGCCCAATATTAAACATGATTAGGGAAGGTCTATGATCAATCTTGGTGTAAATATCGATCACATTGCCACAATCAGGCAGGCACGCGGCACAAGTTATCCCGATCCGCTGGATGCGGTCCCGGTCTGTATGGCAGGTGGTGCCGGCAGCATTACCGCACACTTGCGCGAGGATCGTCGTCATATTCAGGATCATGATATTGAGCGGCTTGCCGCTATTGATGGCCTGCACCTGAACATGGAGATGGGGGCGACCGACGAGATGGTGGCAATCTGTGAGCGCTTGAAGCCCGCAGCCTGCTGTCTGGTACCTGAAAAGCGTGAAGAGTTGACCACTGAAGGTGGTCTCGATGTTGTTGGTCATCAGGAAAGGCTGACAGGCATTGTCGGGCGCTTGTCGGCGGCAGGCGTGCGCGTATCGATGTTTATTGATCCGATTCCTGCCCAGATTAGGGCAAGCAGGGAGATCGGTGCGGCGGTGGTTGAGCTGCACACGGGCCATTATGCGAACCTGACAGGCGAGGCGCAGGCCAAAGAGTTAATGGCACTCACCGAGGGTGCGAAACTGGCCAGAGAGCTTGGTCTGATTGTGCATGCAGGTCACGGGCTGACGGTTGAGAATACACCGGCGATCTGTGCCATTCCCGAGGTTGAGGAGCTTAATATCGGCCATGCCATTATTGCCGATGCAGTTTTCAAAGGGTTGCATCAGGCGGTAGCCGATTTCAGGGCGGTCATGGTTCGCTAATGGCGATTGTAGGCATCGGCACCGACCGGGTAGTCATTGCCCGCATTGCATCCTCGATTGAGCGGTTCGGGGATCGTTTTATCCAGCGCGTCTATACCGCGGCGGAGATAGATCAGGCTAGAGCCAAGGGTAATGTTGCGCGCAGGCTGGCTATGCTCTTTGCTGCCAAGGAGGCTGCATCCAAGGCGCTGGGTACAGGCTTCCGCCACGGTATCAGGCTGCAGGATATCGAAACGATTCATCAGTCATCCGGTAAGCCCGAGATTACCCTGCACGGCGTAGCTGCCAGTATGGCGGCTGATCTTGGTATTGAAACAGTTCACCTGTCACTGACAGATGATGATGGCATCGCCATGGCCTTTGCTATTGCAGAGGGTGGTCATCACGCTTAAACCGATCAGGCCGATTGGTCACGCCTGGTTCTGGGGGCTGTTGCTGACCTGTTATTGTGGCCTGATCTTCTACCTCTCCAGTCGATCCATGTTGCCGGTTCCTGATCTTTTCAGTATGCAGGACAAGCTGATTCATGCGGCTGCATATGCTCTGATGGCCTTGCTGTTCTGGAATGCTGGCAGAAATTATGTCACTGCTCATTCACATTTCACCCTTGAAAAACTTCTTCTGGTGACTGTTGTTTTTTGTGCCTTGTACGGTGCCAGCGATGAGTGGCATCAGTCGTTTGTGGCTGGTCGTGACGCCAGCCTGTTTGACTGGCTGGCCGACACACTCGGGGCTCTGCTATTGACACTTACCCTTTGGAGAAGAGAGGCTGGGGTATTAGAACGCGAGTAAAAGCTTAAGAGGGTGCGGTTGATCGGCAACCCTCAGGGCAGGGGGGATAAATGGGCATAACCCGTATTTTAACCGCCGCTCAGATGCGCAAGGCGGATGAGATTACAATTGCATCAGGCCTGTCAGCCTTTGATCTGATGGACAGGGCGGGTCGAATTGTTGCCAACTCGGCGCTTAAGTGTGTTCCCGACTATAGCCGTATCGTAGTCATTGCCGGCCCCGGCAATAATGGTGGCGATGGCTTTGCCGCCGCATGCCACCTGCGTAAATACCGTATTCCCGTGACAGTCGTCAGTCTTGTTCCTGTGGATTCACTCAGTGGTGAACTTAAGAAGCATGCCAACCTTGCTGTCAAAGCCGGTGTGAAGGTCAGAGAGGCTACATCGCTTGGTGCCATTGGTGAGGTGGAGCGCTGGCTCAGTCGCTCTTCGATCGTGATTGATGCCATTTTCGGCACCGGCCTCTGCCGAGGGCTGGGTGGATTGATGGCCGAAGTGGTCGCCAAGATAAACGCCTGTGACAGGCCCGTGTTCAGTATCGATATTGCCAGCGGCATCTGCTCCGATAGCGGGGTGATCCTTGGGGTCGCAGTCAAGGCGGATATGACGCTGCCCATTGCTGCCACCAAATGGGGGCACTGGCTTGCCGAAGGTCGGGACTATACTGGTAGGCTGCTCGATGTGGCGGACATCGGTATTAGTGATGATGCTATTGAGGCATCATGGCGTGAAACCTGTGACTGTGATGATGAACAAGAGCGCTGTTTCTGTGTTAACAGTGCAAGCCTTATCAATGACGAATACTTGAAAGCTGCCTGGCCGCCACGCCCGCGACTCTCACATAAAGGCTACTTTGGACATGTCTGGGTGTTCGGTGGCTCGGTAGGATTTACCGGGGCGCCACAGCTTGCAGGATTGGGCGCGTATGCTGCCGGTGCTGGGCTGGCCAGCATTATCTGCCCCGATGAGGTTTGGCCGATTATCGCTTCGGCCAACCTTGAGGTGATGACGCATCCCGAATCCTCCAGCGCATGGCAAAAGGCCGATGCAATCGTAGCAGGTCCCGGATGGGGTCTGGAGCGCGGCGAGCTTCTCAGCAGGCTGCTCGATACGGAAAAGCCATTGGTTGTAGATGCGGATGCTCTCAATATGGTTGCCGCCAACCCTGCCTTGCAGAGTAAGCTGGCCAATCGAACTGCCCTCACCGTCATTACCCCGCACCCTGGCGAGGCGGCACGACTGCTTGAAAGTGATATTGGAACTGTTCAGGACGATCGTAAACAGGCCGTTCTTGACCTGGTACGCAGGTACAGATGCTGGGTGGTGCTCAAGGGTTCGGAAACACTTGTTGCTTCGCCTGATCGTGATATCTATCTCAATCCGTTCGGCTCACCGCAGCTGGCCATTGCTGGCTCCGGCGACGTGCTCGCCGGCATGATCGGCGCTCAGCTTTCACGCCAAAAAGGGGATGGTGCAACACTTGGTGAACTGATCTCATCGACCGTGGCTCTACACGCCAAGGCTGGTGCGAGGGAGGGGTGGTATCTTCCAGGTGAACTGGCTAAGCTTGTCTCTGAAGTACGCCAGAACCTTGAAAGGGGTGATGGAAAGGAGAAGTGATGGCGGCCATTTCTGTTGTCTCGTGTGTTTATAGATGCAGCATCAGTTAAAAACGTCAGAGCGTCCGCTCTCTCCACGTCTTACTATCTATCGCTGGCAACCCGGCATGATTGCCAGCCTTGCCCATCGTGCCAGTGGTTTGGCGCTGGTTCTATTTGTGCCCCTCTATCTCTGGCTGCTACGTGGCATGACCGGTAGCACGGAGCAGTTTGATGCCACCTCCATCTGGCTGCATTCGGGGTGGGGTAAGTTATTTCTATGGATGGTTGGTGTATCGCTGGCCTACCACTTCTGTAACGGCATCCGTTTCCTCTGTATCGACACCGGCTGGTTTGAGAGTCGTTCAGCGATGCGTACCAGTGCTTTCATTGTGCTGGGGCTGGCGGCCATCATTGGCCTGCTTCTGCTGGTGCTGTTATGAGGTCGGTTAAGGAGCCGGGAGCAGCCCATGACGGCTTCTCCGACTGGTACTGGCAGCGACTCTCGGCCGTAGTTCTGCTGCTGCTTTTGCCGCTGCCGTTTTTCCTGCTTGTGTCAGTTTATAGTGGCAGCCTCGATCAGCAGGGGTTGCTCGATATTATCGACCATATCTACTCCAGGGTCCTGCATACCATTCTTATTCTGGCGCTGATTGTGCACGCTTATGTGGGGCTCAAGGTCATACTTGAGGATTATGTGCATCGCATCTTCTGGCGCGTACCGTTGATCGGGACAATGCTGGTGATGATGGCCGGTTTTGGCATCTGGTGGTTAGCACTGATATGGGCATGGGCGTGAAAACAGCTACTCATCGCATCCATCTATCGACCGCCAGCCGCGTTACTGCTGTGCTCGTATGCTCACGTATTGCTCAATACGCTCCGTTTCTCCGCTCATTGCGTCTTGCTGGCGACCAAAATACAGACACGCTGAATAGCTCTTTAATCGAGGTGAATGCATGACCTATCTGTCCAGTGATCAGGTCACCAACCATTTTCACGATGTTGTGATCATCGGTTCCGGTGGGGCAGGCATGCGCTGTGCACTGCAGCTAGCTGATGCGGGACACCGTGTTGCCATCGTTACCAAGGTGCTGCCGACGCGCTCTCATACAGTAGCAGCTCAGGGCGGCATTAACGCATCACTGGGTAATGTACTCTCCGATAACTGGCAGTGGCACATGTATGATACGGTCAAGGGTTCTGACTACCTCGGTGATCAGGATGCGATTGAATATATGTGTCGCGCAGCTCCCCGTATTGTGCGCGAGCTGGAACATCAGGGCGTACCCTTTTCCAGGTTGGATAATGGCACGATTTATCAACGTGCTTTTGGAGGTCAGTCCCGCGAGTTCGGTGAGGGTGGGCAGGCGCTACGCACCTGTGCGGCAGCTGACCGTACAGGTCACGCCATCCTGCATACGCTCTACCAGCAGAACCTGCGTGCTGGCACCCATTTTTATGAGGAGTTTTTTGCCCTCGATCTGATCACCGATAACGATGGCTGTCACGGTGTTATGGCCTGGGATATCGCGGCCGGTACTTACCATCTCTTTCAGGCCAAGGCGGTGATTCTTGCCACCGGCGGGGCAGGGCGTGTGTTCAAGGTGACCACCAATGCCCATATCTGCACGGGCGATGGTGGTGCACTGACACTGGATGCCGGACTGCCGATGGAGGATATGGAGTTTTTCCAGTTTCATCCCACCGGTATTGCCGATGTCGGCCCGCTGATTACCGAAGGTGTACGCGGTGAGGGTGGTTACCTGCTTAACGGTGAGGGTGAACGATTTATGGAGCGCTATGCGCCGACTGCCAAGGATCTTGCCAGTCGCGATGTGGTGTCGCGGGCCATTGCGCTGGAAATTCGTGAGGGCAGGGGGTGTGGCCCCAAAAAAGATCATGTACTGCTCAAGCTCGACCATCTGGGTGAGGCGCTGATTCACGAGCGCCTGCCCAATATCTATGAACTGGCGCTTCGTTTTGCCGGCGTCGATTGCACCAAGGAGCCAATCCCGGTTCAGCCTACCATGCACTACACCATGGGAGGCATTCCAACCAATCGCCATACTGAAGTCCTATTTACCGATGGGGAAAACCGGGAAGCTGTGTTTCCGGGGCTCTATTCGATTGGCGAGTCCGCGTGCGCATCAGTTCACGGAGCCAATCGATTGGGTGGTAACTCGCTGCTGGAGATCGTGGTGTTTGGCCATGCTTGTGGGGAGCGGGTGAACGAGTTCCTGCAGGAGCGCCGTTATCATCCGCCTCTGGATCCGGAATGCTGGAGGCCAGCAGTGGAGAGGGTTGAGCGCTGGTTTAATTCGGTTGCTAAAGATGAAAGTGGTCCACGGATTGGCGATGTGCGTGCCCGCATGCAATCAATCATGTCCGACCATTTCAGTGTCTACCGGACAGAGGATGTGATGCGTGAAGGGGTGGAGATGATCGAGGCGGTGGCTAAAGAGATGTCGACCGCCCGCATCGTCGATGGTTGCCGTCTGTTCAATACCGAGCTGATCGAGGCGATGGAGTTGGAAAATCTGATGGCACTGGCCCGCGTTACGGCAGCCGGTGCACTGGCACGCACGGAATCACGTGGGGCCCATGCGCGCGATGATTGCCCGGAACGTGATGATGAGAAGTGGCTGAAGCATACGCTGGCCAGCATCAAGGGTGGCAGCGTTGAGCTGGATTATAAGCCGGTACGTTTGAAACCGATGACAATAGAGTCGTTTCCACCCAAAAAGAGGGTGTATTGATGAGTGAGATGATCCGGCTTTCGGTATTCCGTTATGACCCTGAAAAGGGTGGTAAGCCATCCATGCAGGCCTTTGAAGTGCCTCTGCTGAACAGTGGCATGAAATTGCTCGATGCCCTCAACTATATCAAGTGGGAGCTGGACGGTTCGCTTACTTATCGGCGCTCCTGCGGCGAGGGTATCTGCGGCTCCGATGGGCTTAACATAAATGGTGTGAACGGACTTGCCTGTATTACACCGATTGTGGGGCTGAAACAGCCGATTCATGTGCGGCCGCTACCAAGCATGCATGTGATCCGCGATCTGGTGGTCGATATGGACCACTTCTTTGATCAGTACCGCCAGATTCAGCCGTGGCTGCAGACAAAAACACCGGTTCCCGAGCATGAGCGGCTGCAGTCACCTGAGGATCGCGCCAGGCTGGATGGTTCATACGAGTGTGTCCTCTGTGGTTGCTGTTCCACCTCGTGCCCGTCATGGTGGTGGAATGGTGACCGCTTTCTGGGGCCTGCAGCGCTGTTGCACGCCAACCGCTGGATTGTCGACTCCCGTGATGGAGCGACCGGTGAGCGTCTTGATCAGGTGGAGGATGCATTTCGTCTCTACCGCTGCCATCAGATCATGAACTGTATGGAGGCGTGTCCGAAAGAACTCAATCCGACGGCGGCAATTAACCATATCAAGCGCAAGCTGTTAGCGCGCAAATCTTAGTCGTCACATTGTGGTGAAAGATACGGAAGTGAACCTTCGCCGTATGCGCTATCGGCTGAACCGACAGGGCATGCTGGAACTGGATGCATGGCTCTCCCCACTGCTTGATGCCAATACGGAAGATGAGAAGGTGGCGTCAGCTATCGAGACGTTGCTACAATGCGAAGCGCCCCAGTTGCAGTCCATGATGATGGGGCAATGTGAAATTCCTGAAGCTTTGGAGAAGTGGTTATGCCGGTAGTTGTTCGATATCTGATGCCTGTTTTGCTGGCGCTGATGCTCTCCTCCTGCGCAGAGCAGTCCAGGGGGGCAGTGAAGCAGGAAATAGTCGAGCCTGTAGCTCAGGCTTCCACTCTGGTGTTTGAACCTGCTGATGTTGATCTGGGCACCTTGAAGGAGGGCGACGATGTAGTTGCTTACCTGCGCGTACGCAACTCCGGCGAGACCATACAGCAGATTGTCGATGTGCAGACCTCTTGTGGTTGCTCCGTGGCTGAGCCTGAGGAGTCGCTGCTGATGCCCGGTGGTTTTACCCGCATACGAGTGACGATCGATACCTTTGCCAAGCAGGATGATATCAGGAAATGGGTGTTGCTGACCGATGCCGATGGTAAAACAAGCAAAGCTTGGCTTACCTTTGCCGTGCGCCCCAACCCGCACATGGGTGCTACACAGCGTTCAATTTTTGATGGCAAATGCGCCGCTTGCCACTTTGAACCGGCCAAAGGCAAGGTGGCCGGTATCGATATTTTCAGGGCGGTCTGCGCGATGTGTCACGGCGACAATGGGGCTGGCGGCGTGGCACCGTCCCTCAGGCATATTCGCGACCGGGATATTCTCACAACGCTGATTGCCAATGGCACAGGTTCGCAACATATGCCCGGATTTGCTGCATTTGCCGGCGGCCCGCTCACTGAAAAACAGGTGTCTGCACTGAGTGAATGGTTATCCAAGCTGGACGAATAGGCCGTAAATCGCTATTTTTCCGGGCCTCGATTAAGGAGACGCTAATTCATTGGCATCCTGCCAATAATCAGTACGCAAAAGCAAAAGCGTCGTTTTTTCTTTTGCTCACAAACTAACCACTTACGTGGCCAGTTTGGCAACCCGTCCATGGGCTGCACGGAGTCACTGAATTAATCAGCGTTTCCTTAATAATGAGACATACATAAGAAGAGGGGCCTTTCCATGAAGAAAGATACTGTAATTGCACCGTCCATTCTGTCGGCTGATTTCGCACGTCTGGGCGATGAGATCGCTGCTGTTGATAAAGCTGGCGCGGACTGGATTCATTTTGATGTAATGGATGGAACTTTTGTGCCTCCGATTACTATTGGTGACAATATCTGCAAAGCGATTCGCAGTTACACCGACAAGCCGATTGATGTGCACCTGATGGTAGAGCATCCGGATACGCAGGTAGAGGCATTCGCCAATGCCGGTGCAGACATTATTACTGTGCATCAGGAAGCATGTGTCCATCTTGAACGTACCTTGCAGTTGATTCGCTCTTACGGTAAAAAAGCAGGTGTGAGCCTGAATCCTGGCACACCGGTTTCCACTATTAAAAATGTACTGCACTGCGTCGATCTGGTGCTGTTGATGAGTGTGAACCCGGGTTACGGTGGTCAGTCTTATATTTATGCAGTAACCGATAAGATTCGCGAAGCACGCAAGATGCTGGATGATGCCGGTTCTGACGCCTGGCTGGAAGTAGATGGTGGCGTGAATGTGAAGACTGCTGCTGAAGTAGGTGCCGCTGGTGCGGATGCAATCGTAGCTGGCTCTGCAGTTTACAATACGGATGATTATGCCAAGGCAATCAAAGAGATCAGGGATCTTGCCGACGGCGTGTAATTGACCCGCTAAAAATTAAGGTTACTTTCCGTGAAATGATGACCCGTCAGCGTAACAACTGGCGGGTTTTTTTCTTTTGTAGTGCGCTTGTGAATGGGGTAAGGTTTCACGTCATCTAAATGTTGACCGTCAGTCTGGAGGCTGATAGTCATTCATCCTTTAGATTGAGTCTGAAAATGTAAGAGGGGAGGAGAGTCTATGACAGATCAAGCAGATCAGTCGCGCCGTAATTTTCTTTACGTTGCCGCGGGTGGTTTAGGAGCTGTTGCTGCAGGTGCTACTATTGTTCCGTTTATCGGCAGTATGTTACCAGCAGCAGATACACTGGCTGCATCGAAAACTGAATTTGATGTATCTACTGTAGAGGCTGGTCAGCTTGTCACTATTCAGTGGCAGGGAAAACCGGTATTTGTAGTGCATCGTACACCAGAGCTGTTGAAGCAGGTGGATGGCCACGACGATAAACTTAAGGATGCCAATTCCGAAGCTATTGCCGAAGTTCAGCAAGCATGGATGGATACGCCTGAAGCACGTAAGTATCGTGCGATTAAACCTGAATACCTGATTGTAGTGGCAAGCTGTACACACCTGGGTTGTATTCCGCTGTTTAAACCAAGCGCAGGCCGCAAGGACTGGGGCGATTCCGTTCCTGAGGATTGGGCTGGTGGCTGGCATTGCCCATGTCACGGCTCCTACTACGATTTATCAGCGCGCGTTATCAATGGATCACCTGCACCGCATAACCTGCACGTGATGCCATACGAATATAAAACCGACACTACAGTAGTGATCGGATAATTCAGGGGGAGGGAAAAAGTGTTAGATAAAATCATGAAAACACAGCTGTTCGCCTGGATTGACAAGCGAACTGGTGCTGAGGCGATTATCAAGTCTCAGTTGACGGAATATCCGGCACCTAAGAATCTGAACTACATGTGGAACTTCGGTTCCTTGGCACTGCTGGTGCTGGTTCTGCAGATTCTTACCGGTATTTTCCTGGTGATGTATTACAAGCCTTCGGCTGAAGCGACATTCGGCGGATTCACCGTCGCATTCGATTCTGTTGAACGCATCATGCGAGATGTAAACTTCGGTTGGCTGATCCGCTATATGCATGCGGTTGGCGCTTCGATGTTCTTTGTTGTGGTCTATATGCATATCGGTCGTGGCCTCTACTACGGTTCATTCAAGGCTCCACGCGAACTGTTGTGGATCATCGGTGTTGTCATTCTGCTGATTATGCAGGGTGCTGCCTTCTTTGGTTATCTGCTGCCTTGGGGTCAGATGTCCTTCTGGGGTGCAACCGTAATTACCAATCTGTTCGGCGCGATTCCTGTGCTGGGTGAGTATATTGGCCAGGTTCTGGTCGGTGGCTTTGCAGTTGGAGATCCAACGCTGAACCGTTTCTTCTCGCTGCATTATCTCTTCCCGCTGCTGCTGGCGGCTATTGTTGGCGGACATGTCCATGCACTGCATGTGGTTCACTCCAACAACCCTGACGGCATCGATCTGCACAAGCCTGAAGAGATGATTCCGTTCCATCCTTACTACACCATCAAGGATGCATTCGGCGTAGCCTTCTTCCTGCTGTTCTACTGCTACATCGTATTCTTCAACCCGCAGATGGGTGGTTACTTCATTGAAGTGGATAACTATGTGCCTGCGAACAACCTGCAGACACCTGCGCATATTGCGCCGGTATGGTATCTCACGCCTTGGTACACCATCCTGCGTTCGTTCGAAAGCAAGCTGTTGGGTGTGGCTGCCATGGGTGCCTCTCTCGGTATCCTGTTTGTGCTGCCATTCCTCTGCCGCTCTGCGGTTCGATCGGCCCGTTTCCGTCCCGTCTACAAGATCATGGTTATCATGTTCTTCATTGATGTGATCGTACTGGGTTACTGTGGTCACTCGGCTCCTACAGCTACACTGAAGGTGGTTGGGCAGATTGCGACGGCATATTACTTCCTGTTCTTCCTGGCGCTGCCAATATTGCCGAAGTTCGAGAAGACAAAGCCAGTACCGGAGGGGATTTAAGATGAAAACGACTAAATTCTTGATGGCAATGGTTGCTGCAGCCTTGATGGGCTTCTCAACACAGGCTATGGCCAGTGGTGGTGGTGCTGCGCTTGAGCACGCCGAAGTGGATATGACAGATCAGGAGCAGTTGCGCCGTGGTCTCACAGTATTCACCGACGTCTGCATGGGCTGTCATTCAGCTAAGTATCTTACCTACCGTGGTCTGATGGCTTATCCTGAGCTCGGCCTGACACGCGAAGAGGTGGATGAGCTTCGTGGTGAGAAATCACTGATGGATGGCATGAAGTCTGACCTTTCGGTTGAAGATGCTGTGGTCTCCTATGGTAAGGCTCCACCTGATCTTTCACTGATCGTTCCTGGCCGCCGTGGTGGTGCAGACTATGTCTACTCACTGCTAATCGGTTACGAGCACGATCATGAGGGCAAGGTGCCGGATGGTAACTGGAACAGGGTCTTCCCTGGTAATCGTATTGCCATGCCGGATCCACTCTCATGGTTGGATCATGAAGCTGATGAAGAAGCTGAATTGAGGCAGCAGGCGCAGGATGTATCTGCGTTTCTGGCCTTCATTGGTGATCCGCATCAGAACACCCGCCGTGCTATTGGCTGCTGGGTAATGGGCTTCCTGCTTCTTCTGACTCTCGTACTGTGGCGTCTGAAAGTAGAAGTCTGGAAAGATGTAAAGAAACACTGATCTGAATAGTTCAGTATCATGAGAAGGCCCGCCATTATGGCGGGCCTTCTTTTGTTTCGACTGAGGATCATTGTCCGATAAATAAGGGTTTCATAGGAAGAGGGGGCAAATTCCGGATTGAGGTGTTGTTATTGTTATTTGATACTGCTGGCTTACCCGTCCAGCAGGAGCTGCAGTCCTCTGTGTTGGATGGCGCTAATTATGTTATTAACTCAGATGTAACCAGCAGTAGCAGTATGAATAAGATGCAGATGATGATCTGAAAGCGTTTGAGCCAGAAGTTGTTCATTTGTTTTCTCCCGCAACATGAACGATTTTATTCCTATTATAGTACAAGTGTTAAAAAACGGAAAAAAGCAGCTCTCTGTTGAACTGCCCATGATTAAAGTTGATACTATCAACACACTTTTTTGATCTATCATGGAATCTGAATACAGGGGTAAAAGCATGCTGAGCATTATTCTGGACATTGGCTGCGGCTATTTAATTGCGCGCTATGTCAATCATATCTGGCTTGCCCTTCTGGCCTCGCTGGCCGGCGGTGCTGCCATCGCAATCGGGGCAAATATACTCATATATGCTACAGCATCTGACCCATCTACTGCTGAAGAGATCATGAGAAGAATTGCATCAGGCGTCATTTTACATCCGCTTGTGATTCTTGTTGCACTGCTTCTGTTTCGCAGAAAGAGAAATGAAGCCTCCTCGAACCAGTAGACATCATCAAAGAGCAGTGAAGTTGTGTGGCTGTACTTCTAACCTGTAAATTTACCCTTCCTTGACCGTAATCAGCCTGCTTCGTAGTCTCAGCACCCTTTTGAGGATTACCTTTCAGCGGAGAAAAAACCTTATTCATGCGCGAATTTGAAAAGATCAAACGCCTTCCTCCTTACGTGTTTGCAGTTGTTAACCAACTGAAAATGGAGCTTCGCCATGCTGGTGAAGATATTATCGATCTTGGTATGGGTAATCCGGACCAGCCAACACCGCAGCATATCGTCGATAAACTGTGTGAGGCAGCCCAGGATGGGCGCAATCACCGCTACTCGATGTCCAAGGGCATTCCGGGGCTGCGCAAAGCAATCTGCGGTTGGTACAAACGTAAGTTTGATGTCGACCTTGACCCTGAAACCGAAGCGATTGCATGCATTGGTTCAAAAGAGGGGCTGGCGCATCTGGCTGTGGCGATCACATCACCCGGCGACCTGATCCTGACCCCGAACCCGGCATACCCGATTCACCCCTACGGATTTATTATCGCAGGAGCCGATATCCGCCATGTGCCGATGGGTCCGGATCGTGACTATTTCGGTGATATTGAAAAGGCGGTGAAAGATTCGTGGCCGCGCCCGAAGATTCTGGTGGTTAATTTCCCGTCCAATCCGACTGCACAAGTCGTTGATCTCGACTTTTATGTGAAGCTGGTTGATTTTGCCCGTGAGAATGATCTGATCGTCATCTCCGATATCGCTTATGCCGAGATCACCTTTGACGGTTATAAATGCCCATCCATTATGCAGGTGCCGGGGGCCAAGGATGTGGCGGTTGAGTTCTACTCACTCTCCAAGACCTACAATATGCCGGGCTGGCGCATGGGATTCATGGTAGGTAACAGGGATATTGTCGCGGCCCTTGGCAAGATTAAATCCTATCTCGATTACGGTACCTTTCAGCCCCTGCAGATTGCTGCATGTGCAGCACTCAATGGGCCTCAGGATTGTGTGGATGAGATTCGAGCCATGTACCAGTCGCGAAGGGACGTACTGATCAGCGGCATGCACCAGATGGGCTGGATGGCTGAGAAGCCAAAGGCATCGATGTTTGTCTGGGCTGAGATTCCCGATGAGTTTAAATCCATGGGTTCGCTGGAGTTCTCCAAACGGTTGATGAAAGAGGGTGGCGTATCCGTCTCCCCTGGCATCGGCTTTGGCGATTACGGTGATAACCATGTGCGTATTGCGCTGATTGAGAACGAACACCGGACACGTCAGGCGCTGCGCGGCATGCGACAGTTCCTTAATTCCGGTTCGTAAGGAATAGATTTTTTACCCTAAGGCACGAAGAAAAGATGGCGTGCATGTTGAGTTAATTGAAAGTTTTTACTCTGTGTCAAGGTGAATTGCACTTGAGCAAGAGAAGGTGCCCTGGGGTGCTTTGTGGATCATGGTTTGGAGAGTATAAATGACTGAATTGAGAGTAGGACTACTGGGGCTTGGCACGATCGGTGTTGGTGTGGCCCGTATCCTGATCGAGCAGAAAGAGCTGATAAGCCGCCGCCTTGGCAAAGAGGTGAGGCTTGTTGCTGCTGCTGATCGTGATCTGGCAACAGATCGTGGCCTCGACTTTTCCGATATTCGCCTGAGTGATGATGCCAATGATATTGTTACTGCTGACGATGTTGACCTGGTCGTTGAGTTGATCGGTGGTTATGAGCCAGCGCGCAGCTTTGTGATGACGGCACTTGAGCATGGGAAACATGTGGTTACCGCCAACAAGGCGCTGATTGCCAAACATGGCGAGGAGCTGTTTCCTGTTGCTGCAGAGAAAGGGCTTCAGATCGGCTTCGAAGCGGCTGTCGGTGGCGGTATTCCGTGCATGAAGGCGCTGCGCGAGGGACTTGCTGCCAACGCGATTGAATCGGTTTACGGTATCCTTAACGGTACCTGTAACTTCATCCTCACCAAGATGGAGAATGAGGGTGCCGATTACGCCGATGTTCTCAAAGAGGCGCAGGCGCTCGGGTATGCCGAGGCTGATCCGACATTTGATGTCGAAGGAATCGATACCGCCCAGAAGCTCTCTATTCTGGCGGCCATGGCTTTCGGTTCGAAGATCAAGTTTGAAGAGGTGTTTACCGAAGGTATCAGCAAAATCACAGCTGCGGATATCGAATCGGCCCACGAGATGGGTTATCGTATCAAGTTACTGGGCATCGCCAAGCCGCACGGCGCCGAAGGTGAAGTGGAGACTGTTGAGATGCGTGTGCACCCGACGCTGGTGCCCCTTGCTTCCCAGATGGCACAGGTTTCCGATTCCTATAATGCGGTACAGATCTCGGGCGACTTTGTTGAACACACCATGTATTTCGGTCGCGGTGCAGGCGAGCGTCCAACGGCTTCGGCTGTGGTCGCTGATATCATGGATATCGCCAGTGGTTTCCCCGATGGTATTGCCCATCTGGCGCCGCCTATGGGTTTTGTGCAGAGCTCGCGTCGGGACAAACCGACCATGCCGATGGCTGACACGGAATGTGAGTACTTCATCCGCCTGATGGTGAAGGATAAGCCGGGTGTTATTGCATCGGTGACCTCGATCCTGGCCGACCATCGCATCAGTCTTGAAGCGCTGATCCAGAAGGAGCGTCACGCAAGCCATAATGTGCCGATTGTCATGCTGACGCATGAAACAACCGAAGGAAACCTGCAGGCGGCGATCAGCCGTATTACCGGCCTTGAAGCCGTAGAAGAAGATGACGTGTTGATTCTGCGTAAAGAATCAGCCGTTGCATAAGGAATAGACTATGCCTCGATACGAAGGAATCATTAACCGTTACCGTGCATTTCTGCCCATCGCTAAAGATGATGCGGTTATCACACTTTATGAAGGCAATACGCCGCTGCATGAATCGCACAACCTGCGGAATGCGATCAATCCTGAGCTGAGCATATTCCTCAAGTTCGAGGGCTTGAATCCGACTGGCTCGTTCAAGGACCGTGGTATGACCATGGCCGTAACGCAGGCCTATAATGAAGGCTCACGTAAAATCATATGTGCCTCTACCGGTAATACCTCTGCCTCTGCCGCTGCCTATGCAGCTAACTCAGGCATGGAAGCCTATGTGCTGATTCCCGATGGCAAGATCGCGCTTGGTAAAATGAGTCAGGGTATGCGCTATGGTGCCAAGGTGATCCAGATTCGCGGTAACTTCGATGATGCTCTGGAGCTGGTACGGGAGATTTCAGCTGATGGTTCGATCTCACTGGTGAACTCGGTGAATCCGTACCGTATTCAGGGTCAGAAGACTGCATCATTCGAGATTGTTGATGAGCTCGGTTTTGCACCGGACTTCCACGCATTGCCGGTCGGCAATGCTGGTAATATCACCGCCTACTGGCTGGGGTATAAAGAGTATCATGAGAAGCGCATCAGCAAGAGCCTGCCGAAGATGCTCGGTTTCCAGGCTGCTGGTTCTGCTCCGATCGTTCTGGGGCATCCGGTTGAGAACCCGGAGACTATCGCTACGGCGATCCGTATCGGTAAACCTGCATCATGGAAGCAGGCGGAAGCTGCGCGTGATGAATCCGGTGGTGTGATCGATGCGGTGACCGATGAAGAGATTCTCGAAGCGTATAACATGCTGGCCTGTCTTGAAGGTGTATTCTGCGAGCCTGCATCAGCTGCATCTGTGGCCGGTATTATCAAGCTGAACAAAGCCGGTTACTTCCAGCCAGGCCAGACCATCGTCTGCACCCTGACCGGCAATGGCCTGAAAGATCCCGATACGGCCATGAAGGGTGTTGCCACACCGGTCACCATTGATGCCAATGAAGATTCGGTACGCCGGGCCCTGGAGTCGTAATCACAGACTCAATGCTGATTGTCAGTCAGGCATTAATAAGGAATCAGGATGGGGTTATGCTCCATCCTGATCTTTTTTTATGGGACAAGCAGTTCACCTCCCGCAAACAGTCATGGTTTCATTGCGCTGATCGTACTCCCCTTGAATGGTATGCAGCTTTGCTGGGAGCAGATCCGACACTATTACTGGCAAACAAGGTTTTAAACCTGCCAGCAGAAACAACACAGTGTTGGACGGTTACCCCATATCACGCCCAGTTGACACGCGACTCCATAAGGGTCTATCCCGAAGGGCTGTTTCCATGGTCGCAAGAGGATGCAGCATGGTTATGCGGGAAGCTTAATCCGCTGCTTTGCGAGGAGGGGATGAGCCTTCACCAGCTTGGTGCGGCACTGCTGCTTGCCTGTCGTGAAACACTCAATGCCAACCCTCTCTCCTTTGCCGCCATCTCTGGTAAAATGCTGCCTAATCGTCACCACGAAGGGGCAGACGGCGGCAGGCTTAACCGTCTGATGTCCGAGATTCAGATGGTACTGCACCAGTTTCAGCCAGAAGCACGACAAGTGGATGTGAGTGGGCTCTGGTTCTCCGACCCTGCCCGATGGCCTCAACCGGGAAATGAGAGTGCGGTTGCTGTGGCGACGCGCAATCCGTTGCTGGCTTCGCTTGTCGATGGTCGTGATGCGAAGGTGGTAATAAGCGAGGTTGAGCGTTTTGCTGAGCTTGTGAATCCTGATACCAATTTGCCGAAACGGGTGCTGCTGGCTGGAGAGGGGCATGCGGTACTGCTAACCAAGTCGCTGATGCCGAAGTTTGGCAAAGTCTCATGGAATCCGAAGTCACCGAAACCTGAATCCGATCTGTTCGCATATGTGCGGGCGTGGGTATAAAGCTACCTGAAGCCTGTTAAACCATTGTCTGTATATTAACAGGCAATAATCTGAAAGAGCCTGATGCAGCAATGAAAAATATTCCGATGCCAATAATTATTAGCCCGATGCAATCGCCGTAATGCCACTGATCAGGACTCTTCCTGTTTCTGATATTCTCTATGGGTTGAATAGAGCCTTGCCTGCCAAAATCAACATGCCAGATGGAAATTAAGCACCCGTTTCTGGACCTTATGTAATAGCCGTAGTTTCTGAAGTGGGTAATCTCCAGAAAGCATGCAAACAATGGCATAGAAGATGCTTGTCATGTTGTGCCAGTAGCTAGCAAACCGGATCCAAGTCGTTTATCCATTAAGGAATGTGAAATTTCTTCCGATAGATGGACAGATGCAGTTAGGTAGAAGCTTAGTGAATCCAATTCGATGCCATGAGGATGTTTATGAAAAAGAATTTACCAGTGACACAGCAAGAAAAAGAGTTTGATGCCAAGGCAAACATTCTTTCCACTACAAACCCAAAGGGTGTTATCACCTATGTGAATAAAGACTTTATTGATATCAGTGGCTTCACCAATGATGAGCTTATCAATAAGAATCATAATGTTGTAAGGCATCCGGACATGCCGGAGCTGGCATTTGCTGACCTCTGGGCCACTATAAAATCAGGAAAATCATGGATGGGGGTCGTGAAGAATCGTTGCAAAGACGGCAGTCATTACTGGGTTAATGCATTTGTCACACCAATCATGAAAAATGGTGCTATTGCTGAGTTTCAATCTATTCGAAGCAAGCCGGATCGTAGCCTAGTTAAGCATGCTGAGCGGTTTTATAAGAAGATAAATTCAGGCTCCCTGCCATGGTATTTCAATATTCCTGTGCCGGGATTAAAGAGCAGGCTTGTCGGTGCTGTTGCCTTGATGCTTTATGCGGTGCTCTTCCATCTAGTTGAAGGTATCGAACCAGATGCAGCATGGCAGGGGCTTGGCATGGGCGTGTTGATGTCAGCGGTGATGATTTATGCCATTTCATGGCCATTTACAAAACTTTTAGCCGCATCCCGCAAGGTGGTTGATAATAAGGTGATGCAGTACGTTTATACCGGTCGCCGGGATGATATGGGTCAGATTATGCTGGCTATGAAGCTGCTGGAAGCAGAAGGCGGCGGTATTGTAGGTCGTTTGGCGGATTCATCCGAGCAGATTGCCGGTGATTCCGAGCAACTTCGGCATGCGGTCGATCAGAGCCATCAGGGACTTGAAGCAATGTTCTCTGAAACCAATCTTGTGGCAACTGCCATGACAGAAATGACATCCAGCATTCAGGAAGTGGCGCGTAATGCTCAGGATGCATCGGAAGCAGCAAATAACGCACATGAGCAAACATCTATTGGCAGCCAAATTGTTAATGAGGCAACAGGGAAAATTAATGATCTGGCAGCTCTGGTGGAAGAGTCTGCCGGTGTAATAAGAGACTTGGAAAAAGAGAGTGATGAAATTAGTAATATTCTCACGCTCATTCGTGAGATCGCCACGCAAACCAGTCTGTTGGCATTGAATGCAACCATAGAGTCGGCTCGTGCTGGTGAGGCAGGTAAAGGCTTTGCCGTGGTTGCCTATGAGGTCAAGACTCTGGCTACCAATACGCATGAAGCAATCGTAGAAATTGAGAATATGATCAGCAACCTCCAAGGCCACTCCAAATCAGCTGCGGAAAAAATGGTGGATGGCCAGAAACAGGCTCTGGATACAGTAGAGCAGTCAAAGAAAGTGGCAGAATCTCTGGAGGCAGTTGCTTCTGCAGTCGGCATGATTAACAACCTGAATTCACAGATTGCCACGGCTGTTGAAGAGCAGGGGGCGGCAGCTGAAGAGATTAACCGAAGTGTACTGTCGATTCGCAATGCTTCCGAGTCCAATATGGAAGCTTCTACTGAGACTGAAGCATCCAGTAGCTCCCTGAATAACCTTGCTCAGGAACTGAAAGGGCTAGCTGACCAGTTCTGGGACAAGCGGATCGAGGCTAATTCTAAGTAGAATACAGCCTGATAAAGGATTGGAGATGACCTGTCCCTCAATTTAGGGGCAGGTCTCATTATTGGGTATAAGTGGTTGTCATGGTGGTGAATCGGAGGGAGTCTTCCGAACAGATCATGACAATCACCTGTTTTCATAAATTACACACTCTAAGCGCCGTTATATCTCTCAACACTCTCCTGAATTCGTTGCTGAAGGGGGAGGGGTAGATGCTGCCAGAGGGGAATACGGTTAAAGGGCGCAAACTTGCATGGCGCAATGGTTCACTGGTTGCTGATGATCCGGTGACGGCATGGGATGGTCTGCTGGCAGCGCGTGGATTGAGCGAGGCGGACCCCTTCTTTTCACCCAAGCTTGCTGATCTACCTGATCCCTTTGTCATGGCTGACATGAGCAAGGCCGCAGCGCGCGTGAGTGATGCAGTGGTGAATGGTGAATCGATTCATATCTTTGGTGATTTTGACGCTGATGGCGTCAACGGCACTGCGATACTCGTTGAATCGCTGCAAGCGGCAGGGGCCAATGTGACCTTCTCGATTCCGCATCGCGCTGATGATGGACACGGTATCGGTGTCGAGCCGGTTCAGCAGGCGTTTGCTGCAGGGACCCAGCTCGGTATCAGCGTTGATACCGGAACCACCTGTTTCGATGCCTGTGATGAGGCAACCCGCCTTGGTCTTGATCTGATTGTCAGCGACCATCATCTACCGGAAGCCTCGCTTCCCGGCTGTTTTGCACTGCTTAACCCGGCCCGTAGCGACTGCGGCTTTGGTGATCGAAGGTTGTGCGGTACCGGTGTCGCCTTCTTCCTGTTGATGGCGGTCTGGAAATTGCTCGGTGAGAAAGGGCAACGCCCCGCGTTCGATCTGCGTCTTCTATTGGATCGCGTGGCTGTGGCAACCATTGCCGATGTGATGGACCTGATAGGCGTGAATCGCATTCTCGTTTATCACGGTTTGAAAAAGCTTAATACCGATCCATCGACCGGTATGCGGGCACTGCTCAATGTCGCCAAGGTGAAAAAAGAGGTGACGGCTGAAACGGTCGGTTTCTATATTGCGCCGCGCATTAACGCGGCAGGTCGCCTGCAGCATGGTGAGGCGGCGATGCGGCTGCTCTCCACATCTGATGCTGCCGAAGCGGCTAAGCTGGCTGCTGAGCTGGATGAAACGAATAAACAGCGACGTCAGGTTGAGGCTGAGGTTTTCAAGCAGGCCGAGGCCAAGCTGGGTGGGGCGAAGGTGCTGGCTGTCTATGATGAGGCCTGGCATGCCGGTGTGGTGGGTTTGGCAGCGGGCAGACTTGCCCGTAAGCACGGCAAACCTGCAGCGGTTGCTTTCGTAACGCCGGATGGTGCTGTGAGGGCCTCTTTGCGCGGTAGCCCGGGTTACCACGTAGGTGACCTGTTAAATGCGTGTGGCGAGCATCTGGATGGTTTTGGCGGCCATGCGGGAGCCGGTGGTGGCACCATCAAGTCAGGTCAGTGGGATGGCTTTGTCGCTGCGTTCGAAAAAGCGGTTGATGAGCAGGAAGAGCATGGTGCTGATCACATGCTGCTGCCTGTAGATGGTCTGCTTGGACTAACTGCGATGCACATTGCGCTGGCTGAGCGTTTGTCACGGTTCAACCCTTTAGGGCGCGGCAACCCTGCATGCACATGGCTGGTGAATGATCTGCATATCGCCGACCGGCGTGATCTTAAGGGGGGTGTTTGCCGTTTGAAACTGACCGATGGATCCAGCTGGATCGATGGCATTGTGTTTGGTGCCAATGGTTTTGGTGATGCCATTCAGCCCGGCCTGACAGTTTCTGTACTGGGCCAACTGCAGAAGGATGAATGGCGAGGCAATGGCGCAGTGCAGTTTGTCATCGAGGATCTGATACCAGCCTAATCGCCGCTTTTTATAGCTTCTCCATGCTGTCAGAGAGTGGATGGCAGCTTATTGCAGTCTGGAATTTATCAGCCATTCATCCTATACTAGTCAGTAGTTCGCTATAGGAGGGCATTATGGTGTTACCTGACCCTGCTGCTTCTGTTGATCGCCCGCCTGAAAAGCCTAAGCTTAAATGGGCAGTTCTGGTTCCCTTCTCCGCAGTGGTCGTGCTTGTTGTTGCACTTTTCGCTTATACGACCTATCGGCAGCAGCAGCAGGACCTTGAGCATGAAGCAAGGCGGGTCAGCTCCTCAATCCAGTATCTTTACCAGAAGGGGCTCTTTGACCATGCCGAGATTCTGGCGGCGGCCACTGAGAGCATTGTTAATAACGAGCTTATGGCTGCGGCCCTGATTCGCAATGATCGCCAGCGGCTACTGGTGCTTAGCCGCAAACATTTTTCCGATATAAAAGCGAAGTACGGCATCACCCACTGGTATTTCACCGACAAGAGTCGCGTCAACCTGTTGCGTGTACACCAGCCCAAACGTCACGGTGATAAGATTAATCGCTTCACGATGATGGAAGCTGAGCGTACCGGATCGGCGTCCTACGGCATGGAGATCGGTCCTCTCGGTACCTTTACACTGCGCTATGTCTATCCCTGGTATGTTACTAATGGGGAGACATCCACGCTGATCGGCTACGTTGAAGTGGGCATGGAGGTCGAACACCTGTTCGACGAGATTGAGAATATGATGGACGTCGGTATCTCTGTGTTTATCGAGAAGTCGCTGCTGACCCGTGAGCGCTGGGAGGAGGGGGTGAAGATGCTCGGTCGCGTGCCGAACTGGGATCGCTTCGAGAATCTGGTATCCACCGCATTCCGCCAGGAGAAGGTCTCCGCACCACTGCTTGATCAGTTTGCCAGCGGAGGAAGGAGCGTTGATATCAAGCCTCTTGATATGGCAAGTGGAGAGATCAATTTCAGGGTGGTTCCGGTATCGCTCAAGGATGTGCGCAAGGAGCATATCGGGTTTGCGGTGGCCTTTATGGATATTACATCCAAGTCGATGGCAGCCCGTGGCAAGGTGATCACGGCGCTTGCAATTGCCATTTTTGTAGGACTTTCACTCTTCGCCTTCTTCTACCGGCTGCTTGGTGAGACCGAAAATAGGCTGCTCAAGGCGGATGAGAAACTCAGGGAAATGGCTACGCATGACGGCCTTACCGGGCTGCTTAACCATCGCATGTTCCAGAACCAGCTGGAGATAGAGAGCCAGCGTGCTGCCCGTTACGGCAAGCAGGTGACAATGCTGATGATTGATGTCGATTTCTTTAAAAAGGTGAACGACAACTACGGCCACAGCACCGGTGATTTCGTGCTGAAACGGATCAGTAAACTGATCACGGATCAGTGCCGAAATATTGATACGATTTGCCGCTATGGCGGTGAAGAGATCGCGGTGCTTCTGCCTGAGACGCCATTGGAGGAGGGGGTGCATGCCGCCGAGCGCATCCGCATGCATATAGAAAGTGACACCTTCGAAGGCTCCGGTATCGAGAACCTGAAGGTATCAGCTAGTATCGGCGTTTCCGCATTTCCTTCACATGCAGGCACACCTTCTGAGCTGGCCCAGAGTGCCGACAATGCGCTTTATGTGGCCAAGGAGAGTGGTCGCAACAAGGTGGTGGCAGCAGAGCAGGCTTAATAAGTCCGCGAATTAGTCCTCTCTTCTTACAAACCTGATAATCTGGCGTCGGGCTTTTTTGTCCGGGCGCTTCCTTGGTGCAGGCGCGCTGGCTGCATCAAAACGTCGCAGCTCTTTCTGCCTCTCCCTCGCCTTCAGGCTCTCTTCGCTCTCTTCATAGAGTGTTTTCGCAATGGTGGCCGAACCTCTTTTCTCCGCAAGCCCGGTTACGGTTACGGTGAATGCTTCATCACCGCGCACGATGCTCAGGAGGTCGCCAACTGACACCTGCTTGGATGCCTTGACGCGTTCGCCATTCATCTGCACATGGCCACCGCCAACCATCTCGGTGGCCAGACCCCGCGTTTTGAAAAACCTGGCCGCCCAGAGCCATTTGTCGATACGTACAGCCATCGGCGGGTTATTTGGTAGTGCTGGGCGTCACTTCAAGGGAGCGCTCGCCATCGGAGATCAGGGTAGTGCCATCCTGAATGGTGAACTGCAACTGCATGGTGCGCTGGCTGAATCCAGCCAGCGTTGCCATCGTTGCATCATCCACATTAAAGATGCGCAGGTTGCTGAATCGCTGCAGTTTATTCTGCATCTTCTCCCACCACATCTGCGCGCTGTTACGGTTATAGGTGTAGATGATCACCTGCTGTGAACGGCCACAGGCGCGGCGGATGCGCTTTTCATCGGGCTGGCCAAGGTCGATCCATAACTCAATCTCATCACTGAGGCTTTTAACCCACAGGTCGGGTTCATCTTCGCTGCTCAGCCCCTTGGTAAAGGAGAGTCTCTCGTCCGCATTCAGTGCAAAGGCGAGGATGCGCAACATCATGCGCTCATCGTTCTCTGATGGATGGCGGGCGATGGTCAGGGCATGGTCGTTATAGTAGTTGCGATCCATGTCGGTGATCTGGAGCTCAGCTTTGAAAATAGTGGATTTAATGGCCATGGCGGCTTCTAGGCCAGATCGCTGGCTTGAGCAAGAGTGAAGATGGAGACTTGAAAGATAAAGGGGGTAATTACCTTCTGGTTTGTGGGGAAATGAAGTGCTTTTACCATACATATGGTTGATTTGATTGAGCGAATATGTACCTTCCACATCCTCCCGAAAGGGGCTGTTTTTGCTGGAGTTGACGATGAATATTGAAGATAGAATTGCAGGTTTCAGGACGCGGGCGGAAGATTTCAACCGTCGTCTGGATGCCATGCGGAGGTCACTTTGACGTCGATGCCAAAGAAGAGGAACTGCGCGAGCTAAACGCACGCATCGAAGATCCGACTTTGTGGGATAATGCTGAGGAGGCACAGCGCCTGATGCAGGAGCGTGCCCGGGTCGAAAGGGTGATCAACGAATACAAGCGGGCCTCCAGCGAGCTGGAGGATGCCTCCATGCTGTTTGAGATGGGGCTGGAAGAGAGTGATCGCGACTCCCAGATCGAGGCCGTGGAAGGACTGGATGCTGTCCAGCCTCAGGTTGAAGCGCTGGAGCTTGCCCAGATGCTGGGTGGTGAAACCGATGCCGAGTCAGCCTTTCTTGATATCAATGCCGGTTCCGGTGGCACCGAAGCACAGGACTGGGCTGAGATGCTGTTGCGCATGTACCTTCGCTGGGCTGAGCGCAAGGGATTCAAGACCGAGTTGATGGAGTGTACCGCCGGTGAAGAGGCGGGTATCAAATCGGCTACTGTATCGATCAAGGGCGAATATGCTTATGGGTTCCTGAAGGCAGAGATTGGCGTGCACCGGCTGGTGCGTAAATCACCGTTTGATTCGGGTAACCGCCGCCACACCTCATTTTCATCGGTGTTTGCGTTTCCTGATATTGAGCGTGAGATCGACATTGATATTGATCCATCCGATGTGCGGGTAGATACCTATCGCGCCAGTGGTGCCGGCGGTCAGCATATCAATAAGACTGACTCGGCAGTTCGTCTGACCCATGTCCCGACCGGTGTCGTGGTGCAGTGTCAGAATGATCGCTCGCAGCATAAGAACAAGGCCGCGGCTTGGAGCATGCTGAAGGCACGTCTTTACGAGCGCGAAGTTGAAATGAGGAATTCCGAGAAGCAGGCGCTGGAGGATACCAAGACCGATATCGGTTGGGGTCACCAGATTCGCTCCTACGTGCTGGATCAATCGCGCATTAAGGATCTGCGCACAGGTATGGAAACCGGCAACACGCAGGCTTTTCTGGATGGCGACATTGATGCCTTCATTCAGGCAGAGCTGATGGGTATTCGAAGGGGTGAAAACAGCGAGTAAGAATCTGGAAGAAGAGCTGCGGAATTGCTTTATTCACAAATAAAAAAAGGCGCCTCTACGAGGCGCCTTTTTTACTGCTTGTCTCTTTTACTTAAGAAGCGCGTGGTGTTGCACGTTTGCGCTCATTCTCTTTGAGGAAACGCTTGCGCAGGCGGATCGATTTAGGAGTGATCTCTACCAGTTCATCATCTGCAATGAACTCGATAGCACGCTCCAGACTCAGTTTCATAGGCGGAACCAGATCAATGGACTCATCCTTACCTGATGCACGTACGTTGGTCAGTTTCTTCTCCTTGATCGGATTCACTGTCATATCTGAATCACGGCTGTTGATGCCGATGATCATGCCTTCATACAGCTTCTCACCAGAGCCGATAAACATCTTGCCGCGCTCCTGTAGTTTCCACAGGGCAAAGGCAACGGACTCACCATTCTCCATGGAGATCAATACGCCGTTGGTACGGCCCGGCAGAGCGCCGACATACGGTCCGTAGGCGTGGAATACATGATTCATGATACCAGTGCCACGGGTGTCGGTGAGGAATTCAGAGGTGTAGCCGATCAGGCTGCGGGTAGGGGCCATGAACTCAATGCGGGTATAACCGTCTGCATTGGTCTCCATCGAGGTCATTTCAGCACCGCGTTTGCCCAGCTTTTCAATAACCGAGCCCTGATACTCTGACTCCACATCAACGGTCACGTGCTCGTATGGCTCCTGTTTAACGCCATCGATCGTGCGGATAATTACGGTAGGGCGTGATACAGCCATCTCGAAACCTTCGCGACGCATGGTTTCCAGCAGGATGCCGATATGCAGCTCGCCTCGGCCTGATACCTTATAGATGTCGGCTGAGTCAGTCTCTTCTACACGCATGGCCACATTGGTGCGGATTTCACGCATCAGTCGGTCACGAATCTGGCGGGTGGTGATCAGCTTGCCTTCAGTGCCAGCCAGCGGTGAATTGTTGACATGCAGTTCCATGGAGAGCGTTGGCTCATCCACGTGGATTACCGGCAGTGCAATAGGATTCTCTTTGGAGGCAATGGTTTCACCAATGTTAATATGCTCGATGCCGGCAATGGCGATGATGTCACCAGCCTGGGCCTCCTTGATTTCGATGCGGTTGAGGCCAAGGAAACCAAGCAGCTTGGAGACCTTAAAGGTCTCTTTAGAGGAGTCGGCGTGTACAACGGTGATATCTTCACCTGTTTTGATACGGCCGTTGGCGATACGACCGATAACGATACGGCCAATATATTCATCCCAGTCCAGCGTAGTAGCTAGCATCTGCAGCGGCGCATCAGGGTCACCCTCAGGCTCCTGAACATGCTCGATGATGGTGTCGAACAGGCAGGTCAGGTTGTCGGACTTTTCATTCAGATCAAGCATGCCGTAACCGTTCTTGGCCGAAGCATAAACAACCGGGAACTCAAGCTGCTCATCTGTAGCACCAAGGGAGGCAAACAGGTCAAAGGTGAGGTCAACGACAGCATCAGGATCAGAGCCTTCACGGTCGATCTTGTTAATTACAACAATCGGCTTCAGGCCTAGAGCCAGCGCTTTGGAGGTTACAAATTTTGTCTGCGGCATTGGGCCTTCGCGGGCATCAACCAGCAGTACTACACCGTCAACCATGTTCAGAACACGCTCAACCTCGCCGCCGAAGTCGGCATGGCCAGGGGTGTCGATAATGTTGATGTGGGTATCACCGTAGCGGATTGCGGTGTTCTTGGCGGTAATGGTAATGCCACGCTCTTTTTCGAGGTCGTTGGAGTCCATGACACAGGTCTCCATGTCAGCACGGAGTGAATCCATTGTGCCGGACTGCTTCAGCAGTTCATCAACCAGGGTAGTTTTGCCATGGTCAACGTGGGCGATGATGGCGATATTGCGCAGCTTGCGGGACATATGGTGTACCTCTAATCTAAAGTGGCGCGCATAGTAGCGTTTCATCAATTATATGGAAGTAATATCGCGCAGGGTGTGCCCCTTTTACACTAAGGGGTCATCTGCGGTTGGTATGCATCGCTCCATGCTAATATAAGTGAACACCTCTATTTTACGGCACTTATTTTACTTTAGGGGCCCAAAAATGGTGTTTATCTGGATGGAACAGTAAGGATTTCGCAGCCGGTTTCAGTCACGGCCAGCGTATGCTCGAACTGGGCGGAGAGTGATTTGTCGCGTGTCACCACGGTCCAGTTGTCGCCGAGCAGTTTCACCGCCGCCCGCCCGATATTCACCATCGGTTCAATCGTAAACACCATGCCGGGTTCCAGTTTCAGACCATCGCCGGGCTTGCCGTAGTGCAGGACCTGCGGATCCTCGTGGAAGGCGCGGCCGATACCGTGGCCGCAGTATTCACGCACCACTGAGCATCTCTCGCCTTCAACATAGCTCTGGATCGCATGGCCGATGTCACCCAGCGTCGCACCCGGCTTGACCACTTCAATGCCGATTTCCAGTGCCTGACGGGCAACTTCAACCACCTTTGTTGCCTTGATTTTTGGTGTGCCGACAAAGAAGGTTTTACTGTTGTCACCGAACCAGCCGTTGATGATGCTGGTAACATCCACATTGATAATGTCACCATCCACCAGTGTTTTATTGCCCGGAATGCCGTGGCATACGACATGGTTGACCGAGGTGCAGACCGATTTCGGAAAGCCGTGGTAGTTCAGCGGGGCAGGGATGGCGCCGGCCTTGACTGTAAAATCGTGAACCAGTTCGTTGATCTCGTCGGTGGTGATGCCGGGCTTAATATATGGCTCAATCATCACCAGTGTATCCGCTGCGTGATGACATGCAGGTTTCATTGCCTCGATATCTGCTGCTGTTTTGATCTGAACCATGCTTTCTCCAAAATCGAGTTTCTCGGTTTGCTCTGGACGGACAGTTCAGAGAACTCCTTGATTAGGGTCGCTACTATGGCTTAATCTGTAGCCAAGGTCACCTGCGACCTTTGGGGGTAATGATGAGGCTCTACCTGGTTCAGCACGGTTTGGCGAAGGATGAAAGCGAGGATGCGGCGCGCCCCTTATCCAATCAGGGCAGGGAAGATGTCACCCGTACTGCAGGTTTTCTAAGCCTGTTTGAGAAACCGAGGCCTTCAAGGATATTGCACAGCGGCAAGCTGCGGGCAGAGCAGACGGCGCAGATGTTTGCCCAAGCGTGGGGTGATCTGCCCGTTGAAAAGACACTTGATCTTGCCCCGAACGATGATCCCTCTACATGGATAGCCCATCTCTCCTCAATGGACAGTGATCTGATGCTGGTCGGCCATCTGCCACACATGCAACGATTGGCTGGCTTATTGATCAGTGGTGACCCAGAGCGTGAAGCAGTCCATTTCCGCAACGGTGGTGTTCTCTGCCTGGAGAAACGGGAGGCTGGCTGGGCCGTGCTCTGGCAGATCAATCCAACACTTTTTTATGGTGAAGATTGAACCCGTGTAACAGATGAAAGCAGCACAAAATGGATGTTTTTATCCTATACTAAGGGTAGTGGCTCGTATTGTTCTGCTTAAAGGGGGCAAGTACACAATGGAATCTGCTCTTGGTTGTCGTGAATAAGAGACTTCTCTCCGTTCTCCTCATCTGTCTGTTTCCTTTTATGGGTCAGGCGGCAACTGAATCGGTGAGACTGCAGTTGAAGTGGAAACACCAGTTCCAGTTTGCCGGATTTTATATGGCTCTGGAGAAGGGTTATTACCGCGATGCCGGCTTCGATGTTGAGATCAGGGAAGTCGAGATGGGTACGCGTGCGGTGGATCAACTGGCCAGCGGTCAGGCGGACTATGCTGTGGTTGATCCCGGCGTTCTTCTGGCCCGAGCAGAAGGGGCTCCGGTCAAGGTTCTGGCCTCAATATTTCAACACTCCCCACTTGCTCTGATTGTCAGAAAAGATTCCGGCATCAAGGATTTCTCAGACCTGCGTGGCAAACGTATTATGCTGGTACCCGGCCTGAATGCTGATATCGATGCTGCTCTGGGGGTATCAGGCATCGCAGCCGGTGAATTTATCAGGCAGGAGATTAGCTTTGATATTCGTGATCTGGTCAGTGGAAAAACCGATGCCTTTGCCGGTTATGTGACAGATCAGCCGCATCAGCTGGAGTTGATGGGCATTGCCTATAACATTCTTCACCCCAAAGAGCAGGGGATCGATTTTTATGGAGATGTTCTGGTCACCAGTGAAAAAGAGGTGGTTGAACACCCTGATAAGGTTGAGGCATTTACCAGGGCATCCATACATGGGTGGCAATATGCACTGAAGCATATTGATGAGACCATTGATGTGATTCAGAAAAAATATAACTCACAAAACTTCTCTTCCAGCCAGCTCTATTTTGAGGCACGCAAGACCAAAGAGATGATCGAGAGCGATATTGTTCCGATCGGCTATATGCGGGAGCAGCGCTGGCAGGATATAGCAGATATCTATATTGCTCAGGGTCTGTTGCCGAAAAATTTCGCTGCATCAGAGGCGATTTATCAACCAGAAGAGGGTTTGATCGCAATCGTTAAGGAGAAGCGCTGGCAACTAGTCCTAACAGCTCTTCTTGTTCTTTTGTTCGGGCTTGGATTGCATAGCATGAGTTTGCGCAGGGCTGTCAGACTCAGGACAGTGAACCTCCAACAGAGCGAAGAGCAGTTACGGCTCGCCCTCGCTGCTGCAAATCAGGCCTGGTTTGATGTCAATGTTCAGACTGGTGAGGTTAAGGTTAGTCCCGAATACTCATCCTTGATTGGTTATAAACCTGAGGAGTTTGAAACATCTTTGCAGAATTGGATGGATCACCTGCATCCAGACGACCATGACGCTGTGCTTGAGGTTTTTCAGAGATGCCTTGCCTCTGGTGAGTCAGCAAGCATGGAATACCGCCGGCAGACGAAATCCGGTGGCTGGGTATGGATGCACTCCATTGGCAAGGTTGTGGAGTGGGATAAAGCACAGAAACCGTTGCGGATGATTGGGATCCACAGGGATATTACCGAGCGCAAGAAAGCTGAAGAAGCGTTGCAGGAAAGCGAGCTGCGTATTCGAACTATTGCCGATTTCACCTATGACTGGGAAAGTTTTATATCGCCTGATGGAAAACTGATTTGGGTAAATCCAGCTGTTGAGAAACATACAGGATACAGCGTAACTGAATGTATGGAAATGCCTGACTACCCACGTTCCATCATAGTAGAAGAAGATCGTGACGCATTCAATAAGTCCTTATACCAATCATTAACTAAGCACTCTTCATTGAGTGATTATACATTCCGGGCTTTACACAAAAATGAGTCGATTCGCTGGATGGAGGCTTCCTGGCAGTCTGTCTACGATAATCAGGGTAAATTTGTGGGTTTGCGAATCAGTGTGCGCGATATTAGTGATCGCAAGAAGGCCGAAGAGGTGCTGCGACAAAGTCGCGAGGCACATGAGGAGGCGCAACGCATTGCCCATTTAGGGCACTGGAGCCTAGACTTGGTTACGAATAAGCTATTCTGGTCAGATGAAATTTTCAGGATTTTCGAGATCGATAAGAATCAGTTTGGGGCTTCCTATGATGCATTTCTCAATGTGATACACCCCGATGATCGGGAATATGTCGACAAGACTTATAGCCAGTCGCTGGAAACGAGAAAGCCCTATAATATCGAACATCGACTTCTGATGCAGAATGGCTCTGTTAAATGGGTGAACGAACGTTGTCGCACTGAATATGCTGAAGACGGTAAGCCGTTGATGTCTTTAGGTACCGTGCTGGATGTTACCGATCGCAAGCAAGCCGAAGAGGCGTTGAGAGAAAGTGAACTCAGCCTAAGACAGGCTCAGGCCACGGCTCACCTTGGCAGCTGGACGCAAGACATGGAAGGGCGGATCACCTGGTCGGATGAGCTGTATCATATATACGGCGTTTCTCCTGATACATTTACCCCTAATGCTGAGAGCCTTGGCTCACTTGTTCATCCCGATGATTGGCCGCGTCGCCAGTCATGGGTTGATACTTGTCTGAAGGGAGGGGGAGTAGAGCCCCTCGAATTCAGGATTATCTGGCGCGATGGCGATTTGCGCTACGTGCGAGGTCTGTGTGAGTTGATTCGTGATGCCAATGGTAAACCGAATCATCTGGCTGGAACCACGCAGGATATTACAGAATATAAACGGCTTGAAGATCAGTTTTATCAGGCCCAGAAGATGGAGGCGTTGGGAACGCTGGTGGGTGGCATCGCTCACGACTTCAATAACATTTTGTCGGGTATTACGGGCAACCTATATCTGGCCAGAAGGTACGCGAAAGGGCTGCCAAAGGCTGTAGATAAGCTGGATACGGTAGAGAAACTCTCTTTACGGGCATCTGTGCTGATCAAACAGCTGCTTGCCTATGCCCGCAGGGATATGGTTATGATGAAACCTTTGCAACTAGCGCCCTATGTCGAAGAGGTCATCAAGCTCCTCCGTTCATCGCTGCCCGAGAATATCGAGTTGCATGTGCAGGCGTGCAGTGATTCGCTCACCATCAATGGTGATGATACGCAGCTTCATCAGGTGCTGATGAACTTGGTGAATAATGCACGCGATGCTGTGACCGGAACGAAAAACCCGGCCATCACCGTTGAGCTTGAGATGTTTGCAACAGACGAGCTGTTTATCAGCGAGCACCCATACTTCAAGCGTGGTACTTATGCCCACCTGAGTGTCAAAGATAATGGCTGTGGTATTCCTGACGAGCATATCGAACACCTGTTCGAGCCTTTCTATACCAGCAAAGATATTGGTAAGGGTACTGGTCTTGGTCTGGCCATGGTTTTTGGCGCTATTAAAACCCACCGTGGTTACGTGGAGGTCGAGAGTGTTGAAGGTAAAGGTTCAACATTCCATGTCTATCTGCCACTCATAGAGGCAGAGGCACCAGAGTCAGCTTTACCTCAACAGCCTGACTCGGTTGAAGGAGCTGGGGAGACCATTCTGCTGGCTGATGATGATGCGAATGTCCGGGAGACGACCATAGAGGTGCTAAAGGCGCTCGGCTACCGGGTGCTGGCCGCAGAGAATGGGGAGCAGGCTGTAGAGTTGTTCAGGGAGAATTCTGAAACGATCAATCTGGTGCTCAGCGACCTGGTTATGCCGGTGATGGGTGGCTATGAGTCTGTGCAGGCAATGCGCCAGATCCAGCCGGATGTGAGAGTCATTTTTGCAACCGGTTACGATAGCAATGGTGATGCCCATCTGGACGATGAACTGGTGATCAGAAAGCCATTTGTGGTCGAAGAGTTGAGCCGCTTGATCAGTCAGCAGCTTGAAAAATAAGTGATGCCTGTATTGAGCGTTCAGCTTGTTGTACTGCTTAATAAATTTTATTAAGCGCCACCTCAACTTCTCTTTCTCTCTCTCCCCTGGCCAGTGGGTTACGATCCGCATTGATCCGTTTCAGTACCTTCACGGGAATCCGAATCCGGGTTCCGGCTTCAGGACGCATGCCAATGTCCGGATTATCAGCACGCAGGGCGTAGGTCGATGTTTTATAGCGCTGGCTGATGGATTGAAGTGACTCTCCTTTGGCCACGACTGTCAGGTACTCAGAGGGCTCAGGTGGTATGTTCTGCCTCACCTTTTTCAGGCGGCTTTGCGAGATGCGCAGGTAGAGTGTCTGCGGTTTGCCATCATAGTACTGCTTCAGTTTCAGTTTTGGATTGAAGTGGAATATCTGGTTTTCGGGAAGTTCGGATGTCTGGTGCAGTAGGGCTAGATCAACAGGTGTCTGCAGCTTGATCGTTTTGGTTCGGTAGGGCTCGGGGAAACTGATGGTTCCCTCTTCATGCAGTGCTATCAGGCCGATGATATGGCGGATATAGGTTTTGGTGATGGGTGGCAGAGGCATCTTTTTCAAACCGTCTTCAGGCTGCCATGGCCTGTGGTTAAGGCGACGTTGAACTGCATTCGGGCCGAGATGATAGGCGGCAAGAGCCATCGGCCAGTTGCCAAAGCGGCGATACTGTTTGGTCAGGTACCTGGCCGCACCCTTCGTGCTACTGCGGATGTCGCGGCGACCATCAAAATACTTGTCGCTTTTAACACGCATATCATTGGCAGTATCAGGCATCAATTGCCAGAGGCCGGTAGCGCCGACTGAGGATATGACATAGGGGTTGTAGCTCGATTCCACGACAGGAACCATCTGCAGCTCCCTTGGGGCACCAACCTTGTCCAGTGTCTCCAGCATAGGCTGGCGCACATAACGTGAACGGGTAGAGACGCCGCGCCAGTGGCGGCCATATTCGCGCCACGCCTCTTGTTTGATCTTACCGATGTCAGACTCGCTTAAGCCGGCAAGAAAGGGGGTGGATTGAACAGTGTGAGCATGCTTGTCCGGTGATTCCTGTTGAACCGGTTCACTCTGTTTACCACTCTCCCAGAAGCTGGACCACTCCGAATTTTGACTCTGAGCACAGGAGATCAGTGTCAGGGAGAGAAGAAACAGTAGTGTGCGTGAAAGAGTTCGATTAAGCGGTTGAGTATGCATGTAGCAAGGTTATGGGCAGGTAAAGGCGAAAGATTTGATGTGCATCACCAAACAGCAGCCTGTGGGTGTTGCTACTTTTTTGCTCTCTCTTCCTGTTTGTCAGGTCGTGCAAACCAGTAGATCAGCAGCGAGAAGATTGCCCCTAAGGTGTCAGCCAGCATGTCCTTTTGGGCATCCCAGATATCACCCTGCGATCCGAGGAACTCAATGCCGGCATCGCCACCTTCGGCCACGGCATACCACCACTCGATAATCTCGTAACCGGCAGCGATGCTCATGATAAAAAAGATACTGAACACCGTAGCCAGTTTCAGCTCGCATAAATCTCTGCGCAGCAGCCACTCGGCCATTGCAAAGGCGTAGAAGCCGATGCTGAAGTGACCAATGCGATCGAAATGGTTTCTTCCCTCTCCCGGTAACAGCTGTAACCACTCAAATGGCACGTGGGCAAAGGTGTAGTGGCCGCCAATGGTGTGCCAGAAGAGCCAGATGGCCATCAGTCCGTAGGCAAGGTTGCTGAAGCGGAACAGCCTGAATGATCCGATCAGAAGCAGGAAAATCACAACAACTGGAACAGCCTCTGCAATCCAGACTTGGCGTGAGACAGGGTTGATGCCCAGAACAATAAAGAAGATGGTAAAGGCAACAGCCAGAAGATGAGGGAAGTAGTGTCTCGCCTTCGTCATGAAAGAACCTATATGCGTTTGTAGAGCCTGTTCAACTGGCGGCTCATCCTCCAGCAGCAACATCCCGCTTTGGGTATCTCCTGCAGGCGCCATGACCAGTTGCCACCAAGTGTACCCGGTGTGTTGAACTTCGCTTCAGCGCCGAGCTCGAGCAGATCCTGCATCGGAATAACAGCAAGCCTTGCAATTGAAGCAAGTGCACACTCAATCAGTGCCCAGGGCATGTCTTCAGCTTTGGCGTTGTGAAGCACTGCCAGTGCCTGGTTGCGGGTCTGCTCGTCACACGACTCAAACCAGCCCACCGTGGTGTCGTTATCATGGGTGCCGGTATAAACCACGCTGTTCTTTCTATGGTTTTTAGGCAGGTAGGGGTTGTTGTCATCGCCGCCGAATGCAAACTGCAGGATCTTCATGCCCGGCAGGCCGTATTTCCGGCGTAGGGCGGTGACTTCATCGGTGATGATTCCAAGGTCCTCTGCAATCAGTGGCAGTCTCCCAAGCTTCTCCTGCAGCGTCTGCAACATTGCATCGCCCGGTGCCGGACGCCACTCTCCGATAATGCCATCTTCACTCTCGCCGGGAATGACCCAGAAGGCCTCCAGCGCTCGAAAATGGTCGATACGCAGCATGTGCATGCGCTCCAGCTGCTGACGCACGCGTTCAGTCCACCAGCTGAAACCCTCTTCCTGCATGCAATCCCAGTGGTAGAGCGGGTTACCCCAACGCTGTCCAGTTTCGGAGAAGTAGTCCGGCGGCACGCCGGCAACCTCAACACAGAGTCCCTTTTCGTTGATTGTGAAATATTCACGGTGAGACCAGACATCGGCAGAGTCGTGGGCAACATAGATCGGCAGGTCGCCGAAAAGCTGGACGCCCTGTGATTCAGCATAATCCTTTAGACCGTGCCACTGGCAGTCGAACAGGTACTGCTCAAATATGGCCTGCTCAACCAGTTCCCGATATTCATTTCTGGCAGACTTTATGCCTTCGGGGTGACGGTCGCGCAAATCTTCTGGCCACTGCCACCATGCACGATCCTGAAGTGCTTCTTTCAGTGCAGAGAATAGGGCGAAGTCATTCAACCAGTACTCATGTGCACTGCAAAAGGCGTCGATGCTACCGGCCAGCTCTGCGTCGGTTTTAACCTGCTTCCAGAAACGCCGCGCTGCTTTTTTCCGCATGGCTGCATGCAGTTCTGCACTGTCACACTGCTTCAGGGATTCTTTATCAAGCCAGCCGCGGCTTATGCACTCGCGCAGGTCGATAAAGTCCGGGTTGCCTGCAAACGAAGAGAGCGACTCATAGGGGGAGCCGTGACCATGGGTGGGGCCCAGTGGCAGAAACTGCCAGACTGAAAAACCTGCTTTACCAATTCTGTCGATAAAAACTTTAGCTTCAGAGCCTAGTACCCCCTTGTGAAAGGGGCCGGGCAGGGAGGAGATGTGTAGCAGGACCGCTGATCTTCGGCGATCAATCCATGAATTCATGAATCAGCCCCACCTCTGCGCATCGTGCCGCCGCCTTCAGCATCGCCGCCACCAGTGGAGATGGTCTCCTGCAGAGATGGTGGAACAGGCGAGCCAAGAAGCTGATGCAGTTTTCTCAGGTGACGACGGTAGAGTTGGTCGAAATCGCGAACGACAGCCCCAGGGTTGTAGTCACCGAACCACCAGCACCAGTCCGATCCTTCACAGATGCGTAGCTGTTCATTCGCCTCTTCCTGCTGTGCGGGGGTGAGCTCACCGATATGGATATCGTAGGCCTTCTTAGCCTCGATCAGAAGCTCCCAGCCGCGTGTTTTGGCATGGTCACCAATCCATGTGGAGAGATTGCCGTAGACCCATGAGCCGGGAACCAGATGATCCAGCTTCTCTGTGGCTTTAGATTGGCCCAGGTACTCGCTGAAGGTGGTCAGTTCGTACTCATCGTGTTCTATGATGGACTGGTAGAGGTTGGTGAGGAATGGGAGGGCATTTTCATGGTAGTGTTCCCATGCATTTTCGCCATCCATGATGATAGAGACAACCGGGGCATCCATGCCTTTGGTGCGGTGACGGATAAGCGCTAGTTCATGCATGAAATTGTTGATCGCATCTTGCATATTCCAGCGTGAATATTCGAAGCCCAGTAGGTCGGAAAGGTGGTCATCACGGAAGAAGCAGGTGATCTCCTCTTCTCCTTCACCAACAAGCCAAGGGTGGTAGAGGTCACGGTTGCCCTGCTGTTCGCGCAGGTTGTACTTCAATGAGTGGTGCAGTACTGCTTCACCGGTTGCACACCACTGAAAACCAGATCCGCCAAGCAGCTTCAGGGTCTCTTCCGAAACAGCGCCCTCTGCAGGCCAGCAGCCTGACGGTGTATGCCCAAACAGCTTTTCATGGCTTTGGCGGGCAAGGTCTATGTGATCAAGAGCCCGTTCACGGCCTCCCGGATAGGGCTCATTGGGAATCAGTGCATCCTGAACAGTCTCCCGTGCTGTATTGAAATCAAGCATCAGGGGGATGATAGGGTGGGCATATGGTGTAGTTGTCAGTTCAATTTTCCCTGCCTCTACCAGCCTGCGGTGGGTGGCAGGGATATCTGAGAGGAGTGTGGTGATCAGGGTCAGCAGGTCGCGACGATCCTGATAGGAGAAGTCGCGGGCCTTTTCAATCAGGCGACGGGCCACAAAATTGCGGCTTCGAACCGTTTCGCCCAGCCATGCCAGATGATACCAGGTGACTAGGTCGGAGAAGAAACTATCGCCAAGGTAATTCAGGCCTTCGTGGCCCTTTGCATGCTCCGCCAGATTCCAGAGCCTTGAGTAGGCCGGATAGCGATGCATATTGCGTTCATGGTTGAGACGAAAACAGGCCTCAAGCAGGTATTCTCGCTCACTCTTGCTGTATTCACCCGATTTATGGGCAAGGGCAGCAAGCAGAGGGTCATTAAGGGTTTTGGTGTCGCCGTTGAGAAATTCGCGCAGGTGGGCTGCATAATCCTCAATCTGGGCAGTCAGTGACGGCACATAATTGATGACGGCCTTGGCTCTTGGTAACTGGGAGAGAATCTCAGCCATGTCGGTGTAGTCTTTCATGGCGTGCAGGTAAACCCATGGCAGATGATAGTTGCCTGTATCAGCCTCGCAATAAAACGGCTGGTGCATATGCCAGTAAAAAATGACCGATAACGGTTTACTCATGGAGTGCCTCCTGGATGTGGTGGCAGCCTCTGGTGCATTTCAGGCTGCCAATGCAGATCGGTCGCCCTGTTGTACATTGGGATCGATCCATTGCCATACGTCCATGTATAGCAAATTCAGGGCCGACTTATGTCAGCCCTGAATTGTTCTGATACTTGAAGGTGGGGAATGCTACAGCTGATGGAGCCCTTGGCCTAGCATATCCGGTGTAACAAGGACCACGCCACCGGCGGATACTTCGAAGCGCTCGGCATCTTTTGCGCTGTCGAAACCGATCTCCATGCCTTCGGGGATAACGGTTCCCTTATCAATAATGCATTTTCTGATTTTGCAGTTACGGCGGATTTCAACATCCGGCAAAATCACTGAATCTTCAACCTCAGAGTATGAGTGGACACGCACATTGGAGAAAAGCACCGATCGACGTACTGCTGAACCGGTAATCAGGCACCCTCCGGAGACCAGTGAGTCAACGGCATAACCACGGCGAGAGTCCTCATCGAAGAAGAATTTTGCCGGAGGTAGCTGTTCCTGCTGTGTCCAGATGGGCCACTCTTTATCATACATGTCCAGCTCAGGTTGTACGGTTACCAGGTCCATGTTGGCTTCCCAGTACGCATCCAACGTACCTACATCACGCCAGTACTGAGGTGCACCGGTGTTGGCATTCATGAAGCGAAAGGCGAACACATTGGCATTCTCAATGGCAGTCGGGATGATGTCTTTGCCGAAATCGTGGCTGGAGTTGGAAAGCTGCGCATCATCAAGCAGTCGCTGGCGCAGGAAGTCGGCTGAGAACACATAGATGCCCATTGATGCCAGTGCCTTGTCTGGCGCACCTGCCATGGGTTTTGGATTCGCCGGCTTTTCGGCAAATTCAGTAACGCGGTGCTCGCCATCGACATCCATGACACCGAACTCGCTAGCCTCTTTCAACGGAACTGGAATACAGCCAACGGTAATATCGGCACCGGTCGCGGCATGGGCAGCAATCATTTTACCGTAATCCATCTTGTAGATGTGGTCGCCTGCGAGAATCAGGACATATTCCGGGTCATAGTGGCGGATAATGTCCAGGTTCTGGTAGATCGCATCGGCAGTGCCCTCATACCAGCCTTCTCCGGTACGCTGCTGGGCAGAGAGAACTTCCATGAATTCACCGAACTGACCTGAGAGGAATGACCAGCCACGCTGCAGGTGACGCTGCAGGGAATGGGATTTGTACTGTGTCAGTACCGAGATGCGGCGGATGCCGGAGTTGATGCAGTTCGACATTGGAAAGTCGATAATGCGGAATTTCCCCCCGAATGGCACAGCAGGTTTCGTTCGCCACTGTGTCAGGTCTTTCAATCTTGACCCCTTGCCGCCAGCCAGCACCAGTGCAACTGTATTGGCTGTGAGCTTACTGATGTTGCGTTCTACCTGAGTCGAACCCATGAGTTCCTCCCCCCGATCGGTTAATGGCCTAAAGTATAACATGAGTTTGTGCTTCTTGCATGCATAGAGTGATGTTATTTTGTCACCACATCCGCTAGTCTTAGCAGAATATGGCAGGGGGGTGTTTATGAAGATCCATACGATTGCGACTGAACCTTTTGAAGGGCAGCGTCCCGGCACATCCGGTCTTCGCAAAAAGGTCAGGGTTTTCCAGCAGCCGCACTACCTGGAGAACTTTGTGCAGTCGGTGTTCGACAGTATCGGCGACTTTCAGGGCGAGACGCTGGTGGTTGGAGGCGATGGCCGCTATTACAATCTGCAGGCGATCCAGACCATTCTGAAGATGGCTGCTGCCAATGGCTTTAGCCGGGTGCTGGTCGGGCAGAATGGGATTCTCTCTACTCCAGCTGCATCAAATATTATCCGCAAGTACAACGCCTATGGAGGCCTGATCCTCTCCGCCAGCCATAACCCTGCCGGTCCTGATGAGGATTTCGGTATCAAGTATAATATGGGCAACGGCGGACCTGCGCCCGAGGGCGTGACTGAAGCGGTTTTCGAGCAGACGGAAAAGATAGAGTGGTACCAGATCGTCGAACACAATGACTTTGATCTTTCTCAGATCGGCAGCTATGAGCTGGCAGGCATGCAGATTGAGGTGATTGATTCGGTCGCTGATTATGCCGAGCTGATGCAGTCGCTGTTTGATTTCGATGCCATTAGAGCCCTTCTTGCTGATGATTTCGCTATCTCTTTCGATGCCATGCATGCGGTAACCGGCCCTTATGCCATGGCCATTATCGAGGGTATGCTGGGCGCACAGGCTGGCACAGTGATCAACGGTATTCCTAAAGAGGATTTCGGCGGTGGTCATCCCGATCCCAATCTTACCTATGCCCATGAACTGGTCGACATCCTGTATGGTGAGGATGCCCCGGATTTCGGCGCCGCCTCTGATGGCGATGGCGACCGTAACATGGTTCTCGGCAACCATTTCTTTGTCACACCGAGTGATTCACTGGCGATTATTGCAGCCAACGCACATCTGGTGCCGGGATATAAGGGCGGCATAAACGGTGTGGCCAGGTCTATGCCAACCTCCGGTGCAGCTGACCGTGTTGCTGAAGCACTGGGTTTGAACTGCTATGAGACACCGACCGGTTGGAAATTTTTCGGTAACCTGATGGATGCAGGCAAGGTTACCCTCTGCGGTGAGGAGTCGTTCGGTACAGGTTCTGACCATGTGCGCGAAAAAGATGGCCTCTGGGCTGTGCTCTTCTGGCTGAATGTACTGGCCGCCCGTCAGGAGTCGGTTGAAGCGATCGTGGTTGACCACTGGCAGCGGTTTGGCCGAAACTACTATTCGCGACACGATTATGAGGGCGTGGATTCAGCTGCTGCTGAGAAGGTGCTGCAGAATGTACGCGACCAGTTTGCTTCGCTGCCTGGGCAAACACTGGCTGGACGCATAGTGGGCAGCTGTGACGATTTTGCCTATACAGATCCTGTTGATGGTAGTGTCAGTGAGAATCAGGGTGTTCGGGTGCTCTTTGAGGATGGCTCGCGGCTCATCTTCCGCCTCTCAGGCACTGGCACCAGCGGGGCGACGGTTCGCCTTTATCTGGAATCATATGAGGCTGATGCCGAGAAGCAGGGGCTGGATGCACAGGACGCACTGGCAGATATGATTGCTGCCGCAGATGAGATATCCGGTCTGAAACAGTTGACCGGACGGGATAAACCCACTGTTATTACCTGATCCGATCATTAAACCGAGCGATCTAAACCGGAGTAGAGGACACTTATGAAGAAGCCGATTCTGTCACCTGAAGCATGGGCCATTGTAGAGGCGCGCAGTCACGATCCGTTTGCCTGGCTGGGCCGCCATTACCATTCCGAAGGGGGAATTGTCGTGCGCGCCAATAAACCTCAGGCTGAGAAGATGTGGCTATTGCCCAAGGGTGATGGTGCGGTTGCCATGCTACGCATTGAGGGGACTGACATCTTCGAGTACCACTGGGAGGAAGGGGATTTCGATTCCGCCTACAAACTGCGCATAGAGAACAAAGAGGGGCACACCTGGGAGGAAGAGGATGTTTACCGCTTCTCGCCAATTCTGGGTGAGATGGATCTGCACCTGATCGGTGAAGGCAACCACTTCGAGAAATACAAGATTATGGGTGCGCATGTGCGTGAACATGAAGGGGTATGGGGTGTCGGATTTTCGGTCTGGGCGCCATCGGCTGGTCGCGTCAGTGTGGTGGGTAACTTTAATCACTGGGATGGTCGCGAGCACCAGATGCGGGTGCTCGGCTCTTCAGGCGTCTGGGAGATATTTATTCCAGGACTTCGCGAAGGCGAGGTCTATAAGTTCGAAATTCGTGCCCAGAATGGCGATGTTTTCGAGAAGGCCGATCCTTATGCGCAGCAGATGGAGCTGCGCCCTAATACGGCCAGCGTAGTTCACTATCCCAAGGCCTATCACTGGGGTGATGATGAGTGGGTGAAGAAGAGGGCGGTGACACAGGCTGCCGATAAGCCGATGAATATTTATGAGGTGCATCCGGGTTCATGGCGCAGGGCTGATGGCGAATACCTCAACTATCGCGATATGGCGCACCAGCTGGTGGAGTACTGCCAGTGGATGGGTTACACCCATATCGAACTGATGCCTATTACCGAACACCCGTTTGATGGCTCCTGGGGCTATCAGACTGTCGGTTATTTCGCACCGACCAGCCGTTTCGGCACACCTGATGATTTCCGTTATATGGTCGACTACTGCCATAAAAATGGTCTGGGCGTATTCCTTGACTGGGTTCCTGCCCACTTCCCTAAAGATGCATTCGGACTGGCCCGTTTCGATGGTACGCCACTCTACGAACACGCGGATCCACGATTGGGTGAGCACAAGGACTGGGGCACCTATATCTTCAATTTCGGCCGCAATGAGGTGCGAAATTTTCTCATCGCCTCAGCACTGTTCTGGTTGGATGAATTTCATATTGATGGCCTGCGCGTTGATGCCGTGGCCTCAATGCTCTATCTCGACTACTCACGCGAAGAGGGTGAGTGGATGCCCAATAAATACGGTGGCCGTGAGAACCTTGAGGCGGTTGAGTTCCTCAAGCAGTTCAACCATCTAGTGCATGAGCGCTTCCCCGGTGCGGTTACCATGGCTGAGGAGTCAACCTCCTGGCCGATGGTAAGCCGCCCTACTTATCTGGGTGGTCTCGGCTTTACGATGAAGTGGAATATGGGCTGGATGAACGACACGCTCTCCTATTACGAGGCCGATCCGGTGTATCGATCCTACGATCATCATGCGCTGACCTTCTCAATGGTCTACGCGTTTACCGAGAACTTTATCCTGCCGTTCTCGCACGATGAGGTCGTGCACGGCAAGGGCTCAATGCCACAGAAAATGCCGGGTGATGACTGGCAGAAGTTTGCCAACCTGCGTCTGCTCTCTGGTTACATGTACACCCACCCGGGCAAGAAGCTGCAGTTTATGGGGCTGGAGTTCGGCCAGTGGCCGGAGTGGAATTTCGACAGCTCACTGTCGTGGGATCAGGCCAATTTCATGCCACACCGTGGCCTGCAGTTGATGCAGCGCGACATGAACCATCTCTACAAGGATGTGCCTGCACTGCATGAGGTCGATTTTGATGGCGGAGGCTTCCAGTGGGTTGACTGCAACGATGCCGAGAACTCCACACTCAGCTATATCCGGCGCGACAAGAATGGAGGTATTGTAGTGGTTATCCTCAACCTTACTCCGGTTCCGCGTTACGGTTATCGCCTAGGCGTACCTAAACCGGGTCACTACAGTGAAATCCTGAATACCGACTCTGAACTTTATGGTGGCGGTAATATCGGCAATGCCGGAGGCGTGATGGCTGACGATCAAAGCTGGATGCACCAGCCGCACTCCATCACGGTGACGCTGCCGCCGCTCTCGTGTGTGATCCTCAGGCCAGACGACGAAGCCTAAACCACGCCTTACGGATGTTGGAGGGAACCAGCGATAAAGTTGCGGAACAGCTTCTCCGTTTCTGCAGGGGTTTTGACCATGTCGCTTACCAGGGAGAAGAGGGCATATAAGCGGTAATTAAACAGGCAATGTTTTGCCACCATTGCCAGGGTGTGGATGCCTTCACCGCTGATATCATCTGTCTGACCTCTGGCAAGTTTGATGCCCAGTTCATGGTGGTGGGAGCCCACACTTGTCGCGGTTGTAATGAGATCACCGAGTCCTGCCAGCCGCAGTGGCGTGGCCGCTCTGCCGCCCATGTGCGCCATGATTGAACTCAACTCCTCCATGGCGGTAACAGCCAGAAATCCGCGCACATTATCACCGAGGCCCAATGCATCCGAAGCGCCGAATGCGATGGCATAGACGTTTTTCAGGATCACCGACCAGGAGATGCCGATGATGTCGTCACTCTTGCGAATACCAAGAGCAGAACCCCGGTAGAGTGCTTGTACCTCATCAAAAACCGCAATGTCAGAACATCCAAGTTCGGCAAAGCCGTAGCGGCCGGCACGGATCTCCTCAGAGATCATAGGGCCATAAAGCAGGCAGTAGCGCTGGCCTGCATGGAATACCTGTTCGTATATCAGGGCAGGGGGGCGCCCAAGATCATCCAGACCTTTGGAGATACTGAGACATATCGTATGCTGTTGAAGGTGTGGGGAGAGTCTCTCCAGCATCTCACCAAGCGGCTGGGAAGGGATGCAGAAGAGAATAAAATCGGCGGATGCAGCCAGCAGTTCGAGATCAACAGGAGGTAGCCCCTCTATCTGTCGAGAGTCATAAATGGAGAGGTGGTGTCTATCACGCAGTAGAAACTTCATGGCATGACCCATCTCGCCATAACCTACGATTAAAACATGTGACGCTTTTTGCTTCTTTTCCATCTCTGGCCCTCTATGCCGCTTCTATCCACGCTAGGCGTATCGTGTATATTTTGCCGATGATGTGCTTGATCCCATATAAATACTCAGCCGTTACTACTATAGATAGCAGAGTCCGAATTGGCAAAACGGCTGCTTGTGAAACGGGGAGCTTCCAGTGACTGCAGAAGCACGCGGGCCAAATGCATTTCTGCGCGGCTTGAATCGACTTTTCTGCCGTGGTTGGCACAGGCTTCCCAAGATTGAGTGCGAGCTTCCTGACGGGCCGGTGATACTGGTTGGTAACCACATCTGCGGCCTTGATCCGCTGCTGATTCAGGCATCGGTGAATCGTCCTCTCTCGTTCCTGATGGCACGCGAATACTACCTGAAGATGTCATGGCTGCGCTGGGGCTTTGATATGGTGGGTGCAATTGCCGTTTCGCCGGGTGGAGCCAATCGCTACGCGCTCAGGGAAGCGGTTGAGGTGGTCAAGCAGGGCCATGCGCTCTGTATCTTCCCTGAGGGGGCGGCCAATCCACCGATCCCGCTGCACAGGATTCTACCGGGGGCAGCACTGATTGCTCGGGCAAGCGGTGCTGCCATCATTCCATTCAGGGTCTCGGGCGTCTGGCCCTTTGACCACGTGAGTCTGTGGCCCTCGTTTTACCGCCGCAGTCGGGCCAGAGTAGTGATCGGCACCCCTTTTTATCTTCCCAAAGAGCTGCCGGGAAAAGAGGGATCACGCAGTGATACGGCCCTGATCAGGCACGCCATTAAAAGTCTGAATCGAGTATAGAAAGGCCTGATGTTTAGGTGGGGGCCCCTAAAGAGATCAGTTGCGTCCCATGCGGATAACGAAGTCTTCCGGATATACTGCATTTAACACCGCTTCGTCATAATCGACAAGGTCATCCTCTACCAGCTGTTGAAGATGCTGGTCAAAGGCCTGGCTTCCATAAAGCGAATGACCCTCTTCCATGGCGCGTGGAATTTCGCTCCAGCGATCCGGATCCAGAATGAAATGCTTGATGACTGAATATTTAATCATGATTTCCAGCACCACGATGCGCCCTTTGCCATTTTTCATTGGCAATAGCTTTTGCACAATGATGGCGCGCAGGTTTTCAGCAAGGCGTTCGCGGATGCCTATCTGCTCATCACTGCCGAAGGAGGCCATGATGCGTTGCATGGTGCCGATAGCGGTCGTGGCGTGCACGGTAGCCATGACCAGATGGCCGGTTTCGCTTGCTTCCAGTGCCAGCTGCACCTCATCTCGGCCACGGGCCTCTCCGGCAACGATAATATTCGGCGTTTCACGCATCGCATCGATTAAACCCTGTGGGTAGCTCTCCACATCCATGCCGATTTCGCGCTGGGTGACCGTGCCCATGTGGCTGGTGCTGTAGCGGAACTCGATCGGATCCTCGAGTGTGACCGCATGCACAGGCCTGTTATGGATGATGTGGTTGAGCATGGCGGCAAGTGTTGTGCTTTTACCCGAGCCTGCAGCACCGGCCATCAGGATCAGGCCACTTCGATAGTTGGTAATCTCCTGTATGATAGGAGGGATGCGCAACGCATCGAAGCTGGGAATCTCTTGCGGGATCAGCCTTGCGACAATACCAAAATTGTTGTTGGTACGCAGCACATGCACCCGGAAATTAGAGGTGCTTTTCAGGCTGTAGTGGAAGTCCAGGTGTTGAAGTTGATCAATATCTGGCCGTTTGGGATGATCACGGATCAGGTGCTTGATCATGGCGGTAGCCTCATCAAGGCTGATTCTAGGGAACTTTTCGACAGGTATGGTGACAATCTCGCCGGCAATGCGCAGGCGTACACGGTCACCGGTGCGTACAATCAGGTCTGAGGCACCGTTTTTGTTGGCAATGTGCAAAAGTTCGTCGATCAGTTGTTTGCTCTCCATCAGATGCGGAACTCCTCTGAATTCATGTTGCCGGAGAGTTGTTCCAGGTCACCAGCACTGTCACCCTGATCCTCCAGAGTTACCATTTTAATCTGCAGGCGCAGGTTGTTGACCGAGTCGGCCTGGCGCAGCGCTTCATCCTCGCTGATAAGACCCGCTGCCCAGAGCTGCAGCAGATGCTGATCGAAGGTCTGCATGCCGTAATTTTTACCGTTTGCCATCACCTCCTTGATCTCTGCAACACCCCATTTGCCAATCAGATCGGCAATACGGGGGGTGTTGATCAGAATCTCAATGGCTGCAACGCGCCTCTCATCAGGTGTTTTTGCCAGCCGCTGGGAGAGGATCGACTTCAGATTCAGAGCCAGGTTGAGGCAGACCTGAGGGTGCATCTCTTCCGGGAAGAAGTTGATAATGCGCTCCAGTGCCTGATTGGAGTTGTTGGCATGCAGTGTTGCCATGCATAGGTGGCCGGTTTCGGCAAATTCGAGTGCCAGCTCCATTGTCTCGCGATCACGAATCTCACCAATCATAATAACATCGGGTGCCTGCCTGAGCGTGTTTTTCAGGGCTGTCTGATACTCAAGCGTATCGGTGCCCACCTCACGCTGGGTGATGACACACTTCTTGTGCTCATGCACAAACTCGATCGGATCCTCGATGGAGATGATGTGTCCCGCCTGATTACTGTTGCGCCAGTCGATCATGGCAGCCAGTGAGGTGGACTTTCCACAACCGGTTGCTCCCACCATCAGCACCAGCCCACGTGGAGAGATGCTGATATCCTTGAAGATTTCCGGAAGGCCCAGCTGATCGATGGTTGGAACCTCTGTTTTCACCTTGCGGATCACCATGCCAACTTGGCTGCGCTGTCGGAAGACATTGACGCGGAAACGACCGATATCGGGAAAGGCGAGTGCTAGGTTCATCTCAAATTCAGCGGCGAAGGCCGCACGCTGGCGTTCGCTCATGGCCGAGTTGGCCAGTTTTGCGCACTGCAGTGCTGTCAGCGGTTCCCGGTTCATCGGGTGAACGGCACCGTTGATACGCAAGGAGGGGGGCATACCTGCAGTGATGTAGAGGTCAGACGCTTCACGTTTTTCCATCACCATCAGTAGCTGCTTGATCGATAGCTGTTCTTCAGGTCTGTTCATGAGTCGTCTCCATTATGAAAATGCATGGGCAGTTCTGGGAATCCAGGGCGTTAATAATATGCTGTGAATATCAGCCTCTATACGGCACCGCCGCCGAATAGCTTTTTGTTGGCCGCTTTTTCAAGTGCGGCCTGCTGTGTGATCTTTCTTGAGTTCACCAACGCTTGCAAGTTGCTGTCCAGTGTCTGCATACCTTCGCGCAGTGATGTCTGCATCACCGATACCATCTGGGGGATCTTGTTTTCGCGTATCAGGTTACGGATGGCGGGCGTACCGATCATGATTTCATGGGCTGCGACGCGACTGTTGCCGTCGGCCGTTTTAATCAGTGTCTGTGAGATAACGGCGCGAATGGACTCGGAAAGCATGGCACGCACCATCTCCTTTTCCGCGGCAGGAAACACATCGATGACACGGTCGATCGTTTTAGGGGCGGATGAGGTGTGCAGGGTACCGAATACCATGTGACCGGTTTCAGCAGCGGTCAGGGCAAGTCGAATGGTCTCCAGATCACGCAACTCACCAACTAGGACCACATCAGGATCCTCACGCAGTGCGCTGCGCAGGGCGTTTTCAAACGAGTGGGTGTGTGGCCCCAGTTCGCGCTGTGAAATCAGGCAGTTTTTGGATTTGTGCACAAACTCGATCGGGTCTTCAATAGTCAGGATATGGCCACGTTCCATCTCATTGCGATGGTTGATCATGGCAGCAAGGGTTGTTGATTTGCCCGAGCCTGTTGGCCCGGTGACCAGGCAGATGCCACGCGGGGTCATGGAGATATCCTTGAAAATATCTGGGCACTTCAGGTTTTCCAGAGTCAGCACTTCGCTCGGAATCACGCGGAACACTGCAGCCATACCACGCCGCTGTTCAAACACGTTAACACGGAAACGGGCTATTTCTCCCAGTGCAAAAGAGAAGTCGAGTTCCAGGTGCTCTTCGAACGCCTTACGCTGGTGATCGCTCATGATGTCATAAACCATGGACTGAACTTCACGTCGATCGACGGCGGGCATCTTGATGCGTGTCATGTCTCCGTTGATGCGGATCATCGGCGGCTCACCCGATGAGAGATGCAAATCCGAAGCCTTGTTTTTTACAGTAAAAGCAAGCAGTTCCGATACTTCCATGGTCCCTCCATTTTATTTTTTCGACCAGCTTGAAACACATAGCAGAGCATAAGAGTGTTGCTGTGGAGTCGCAAGTTTCGGCGGTTTGGTGGTGACGGTTTTCAGTTGCAGCAGGATAAGATGGTTTTGTTGCTGTCATTGCCTCTTCGAAAGAACAACCTATTCCTCTTCAGTATCAGAAAACTGCAGTGCGATTTCGCGGAACTGCTCTTGCTGTTTAAGGAAGACATCAACAATGGCAGGGTCAAAATGGTTGCCGCTGCCTTCGTTTATGATGCTGACGGCCTGTTGATGAGGGAAGCCCTCTTTATAAACACGTTTACTGATCAGTGCATCGTATACGTCTGCCAGTGCCATCAGCCTGCCTGGAAGCGGGATGCTCCTCCCTTTTGTGCCGTTCGGATAGCCACTGCCATCCCACCTCTCGTGGTGCGCCTCAATGATATCATGGGCGATATTTAGCATGGGAGCATGCCCAAGCTTAGTCTCGATGCTTTTAATGGCGGCGGTGCCGAAGAGGACATGCTTCTTCATCTCCTCAAACTCTCCAGTAGTGAGCTTTGCCGGCTTGAACAGGATTTCATCGCGCACACCGACCTTGCCGATATCGTGAAGGGGGGCAGTTTTGAAAAGCAGGTCTATGGTCAGGTCATCAAGTTCCTGTTCAAAATCGGGATGCTCTTTCAATGCCTCGGCGAGGGCACGTATATAGTGCTGGGTGCGGTTGATATGGCCACCGGTTTCAGGGTCACGTTGCTCGGCCAGTGCCCCCATGCTTTCGATCAGGGCATTCTGCGTCAGGATAACCTCGCGGGTACGTTCGATAACCACCTCTTCAAGGTGATCGCGGTAGCGTTTAAGCTCCAGATGGTTATGGATGCGTGACTTAACCAGCGCTGGTTTGATCGGTTTGCGGATGTAATCCACGGCGCCGATCTCCAGCCCCATTGTTTCGTTAATATCCTCATTCAGTGAGGTTACGAAGATCACCGGAATATAACGGCTCCGTTTCTCCTGCTTCAGCCTTCTGCAAACCTCATAACCATCCATAAGCGGCATCTGGATATCGAGAAGGATAAGGTCCGGTACTGGCTCTTTGATTGCAAGTTCAAGTGCCTTGCTGCCACTGGTGGCGGCAATCAGGGCATACTCATCCTTGAGCGTCTCGATAAGCAGGTGGATGTTCTCCACCATATCATCGACAACCAGAATTTTCTGCTTCTCCACGGTCACACCTCCTTCTCCAGTGGTAGACCAAAGTGCTCGCGGATCATCTGTAGGGAGGCTCTTGCGTTATCCGTATCGAATGCATCCATGGCGTTCTCAAGCTGTTCGAATAGAACTTTCGTATCACTTTTATAGACTAAAGGCCGCAATAGCTCAAGTTTGGCTGCTGCCACACCAAGGTCACTTTCCAAGGCAACCTCCAGTTCTCTGATCAGTTGTGCCAGCTCCACCATGCTGATTTCACTGCTCTCTATGTGCAGGTCATCTTGCCCCGTCTCTGTTGAAGCAGTGATGCTTGCCAGCGCCCGGGTGAGTTGCTGCTCGAATGGTTCGATTAACCTCTCCAATGCACTCCCTTTGCCCCTGGTGGCGGCCTTTTCAATCTCTCCTGTGATCCCGGCCAGTTCATTGCCCCCGAGGTTGGATGCCACCCCTTTGATGGAGTGAGCAAGTCTGGCGGCTTCAGCGAAATCTTTATGGCCAACGGCATGACGCATGCGGGAAGCTGCATTCCTGTTGCTGTTGCTGAATGTGTTCAGCAGTTTCCTGTAAAGCTTGCTGTTTCCACCCAGCCGTTCAACTGCAGTGCCAACATCAAACCCATCTATGGGTGGAAGCAGGGTCTCTGGCCGGCTGTTATCCTGGATTTCAGGAGCCTGTGTATCCATGGTGGTATCTTCTGCCTGCAGCCACTGAACCAATGTTCTGGCCAGCTCCTGAGGGTCGAGCGGCTTGGTGATGTGGTCATTCATGCCGGCTTGAATACTTTTATCGCGGTCGCCAACCAGCGCATGTGCGGTCATCGCAATAATAGGGGTCTCAGCCAAGTGGTGGTATGATGAATCTTCTGCAAGTTTGCGAATCCGGCGTGTGGCCTCCAGCCCATCCATGCGTGGCATCTGAATGTCCATGAGCACGAGTGCATATGGATGGATGCGGAGTTTTTCTACTGCTTCGATTCCGTCATTGGCGATATCAACGGTGCAATCCAGCTGCTCAAGCATCTCGGTAGCCACCTGCTGATTGATCTCATTGTCCTCAACCAAAAGAAGGCTGGAGCCACTGAGGAGGCGCAATTTCTTCTTGGGTAACTCTTTCAGCGACTCATGGGCAGTGACATGGCGCCTGTAGCCATACAGATCCATGATCGCATCAAAGAGCGTGGAGGGGTTGAAGGGCTTGGAGATGATGTTGCAGTTGTTGATCTCCTTTACTTTGTCGTATGTCTCTTCACCACTGTAGGGCAGTGCCAGAAGCACCACTGGGACGTCCCTGTAGGCCTCCAGTCGGCGGATTTCACGGCAGGTCTCCAGACCGTTGATGCCGGGCATCTCCATGTCGATAAAGATCAGCCCATAGGGCTCCTGCTCAGCCTCACCGGCCAGTTTGATCCCCTGTTTGCCGGAGGAGGCAAGCCTCGGTTTGAAGGTGAAGGATGTCAGGGTCTCTTTAAGCATGCTCCTGGCCGCCTTGTTGTCATCAATGGCCAGTACCCTCATGCCTTTCAGGTTGTCCTGGGGGACGGGTTTGCTATGGCTGCCGTTGTGGGTGCTGCCGAATGTGGCGCTAAAGTGGAAGGTGGTGCCTTTGCCGACACTACTCTCCACCTCAATCTCCCCACCCATGAGGTTGATCAGGCGGCGACAGATCGTCAGGCCTAGTCCTGTGCCACCAAGGTTGCGTGAGATGTCGCCGTGCGCCTGGTCGAACGGTTCAAACAGGGCCTGCATGCCATCCTCTGGAATACCTATGCCCGAATCGCTGACAGAAAAATCTAGTGTGATCGTCTCACCATCTTCAGCTGCCTTATCGACAGTGACGATCACTTCACCCTTGTCGGTAAACTTCAGCGCGTTGCCGATCAGGTTGAGAAGAATCTCCTCCAGCCGAACCGCATCGCCGACCAGCCTGATCGGCACCTCAGATTTGACATGAAATACCAGCTCCAGCTTCTTCTCTGCCGCCTTGATGCTGGTGATATTGGCGACACTGTTGAGCACCTCGTCGATATCGAAGGTTTCACTGGAGAGCTCAAGTTTGCCGGCTTCGATCTTCGAGAAGTCGAGGATGTCGTTGATCAGGTGCAGCAGGGATTTTCCTGCCGCCTGAACCTTCTTCAGGTAATCCTCCTGTTTGGTCGTCAAGTCGGTCTTCAGTGCCAGATGGCTCAGTCCGATAATGGCATTCATCGGCGTGCGAATCTCATGGCTCATGCGGGCCAGGAATTCGCTTTTGGCGGTATTGGCGCGCTCCGCCTCCTGCTGGGCTGCAATCAGGCCGGTTTCAGCTCTCTTGCGAGTCTCAATCTCATCGTTCAGTTCATCGCGTGAGGCCATCGTCTCTTTCAGCCTGTTGGTCATGGCATCGAAGGTGCGGGAGAGCTGGCCTATCTCATCCTTTGCATCGGTGGCGACCGAGGTATCAAAATTTCCTTTTGCCACCTCATTCATCCCCTCCTGAAGGGACTGAATGGGGGAGGCGATGGAGCGTGCCATGGTCCAGGCGATCAAAATCACGATCAATGCTGCAATGGAGCCGATCAGCAAGATAAGCTTCCTGATATGCTCGATTGGAGCAAATGCTTCCTCACGGTCAATCTTGGCTACCACACCCCAATTGCTATTGGGTAGTGGACGCCATGCTGCAATCACCTCTCTGTTGCGATAATCGATTGAGAGGCCGGAGCCGCTTTTTCCTTGAAGCGCCTTCTGTATCGGTAACGCAAGGTTTGATCCGACTGGAACATACCGTTTCATGGCTGCGTCCGGATCGTGGCGAAGTGGATTCAGGAAGAGGATGTCGTCCCCATCCTTTCTGGCGATCAGCGTCTCTCCGCTGACGCCCAGACCCGCAGCATTCTGGATGAGGTTGAACAGGGTCGACATATCCACTTCAAAAAGAATATTGCCGACTCTCTCCCCGGCATGATTGCGAATCGGCGCATAGATAAGTCTGCCGAATGGTCTGTTGCCACCGGGATATTGAAATGTGGGGCTTATCGAGACCCTTTCCAGTTCGGGTGTGAATTTTCCGTCAAAGTAGTCTGGAACAGTAGCGCCGAGCGTTTCGAGGTTGTGATGTTCCTTGTTGGCGATAAATTGAATCCTTTCTGCTCTGTCGAGCAGCATCACATCATGAAAGCCGTATGCCCGGGTTAAGCTCTCCAACTGCCTGGAAAGCTCTTTCAAGTCTACATGCTCACAGTTTTGCTCACTGCAGTCGTGTTCCAGAAACTGGCGTACGGATGTGTTTAGCATGGCCACATGGACATTACCCATTCGTTCTGAGATGAACCGTTCGATGTTGAAGATTTTAAGGTCAGCAATGGTCTCAAGGTCAGAGATGATGGATGTCATCATCGCTTCCCGTGTGTTGCTGTAACTCAAGTTGGCGATAAAGGTCATCGGGATGATGGCGATGAACAGAAATACAATGGCCAGCCGCCACTTCAGTTTCATCTAGCCCTGCTCTTTCTTGTACTGCCGAGAAGAAGCAGTCCCACTCCCAGCATGGCAAACAGGATGGCGGTATGCACTGCCATGGCGCTACTGATCCCCTCAATATGGTAGTAAAGGGCCGGTTTATCGACGAGGTAACCGAGAAGTGCGGTGAAGCTGAAGCCGCTCTCAATACAACCTGTCACCAGCAGGTGGGTGGCTTTCATCGGGTTCATCAGGGTAACGACACCGCTTAATGAGATGATGATAAATGCCCCCATCGTTCCGATGGAGGGCATGCCCGGAATTACTGTTTTGACCGCATGGGAAACGTCCTCAATAAACCAGCCCTCTATGCCGGTATGAATTCCCGTCAGGCTTGAGGCCAGCAGGCTTCCCATCAGCAGCAGGATGCCCATGGTCACAGCAGGCATAAATATACCGGATTGAATCGAATGGGTTTCAGTAGCTTTGACGATACCGAGCAGCACCAGGCCGCTGAGAAGAAATGAGAGAGCCGTGGTGAACTTCATGCTAACCCAGTGAGGCAGGATGCTTTTAAGCAGCGGTATGTCATAGAGCCAGCCTAGCATGACGATGATGCCGGCCAGACATACCAGCATCGCGATTGCGCGAACCAGAAGGAATCTATTCATGAATATATTATAGCAGCTAAAAGCAGGATTGGTTTTAGGAAAATTCTTAGAAAAGATCGGGGTTTGATAGGTAAGATGGGGCGAATGTTTTGAGTGGAGGGGTGACAACTGACTGTGAAGGTGGTTGTAGTGGCAAGATAGAAACGATGAATCGTTTCTCCCTATCGCGCAATTTCAAAGATTGTTAATCTTTGAAATTGCTTGCTGGTACCTGAGGCCGGAGTCGAACCGGCACGCCCGTGAGGGCACGGGATTTTGAATCCCGGGTGTCTACCAATTCCACCACTCAGGCATTGCAATTGATCTATCGGAGACGGCGCGAAGCATTGTCATCCGGCATGCAGGTGTCAAGCCGCAGAGGAGCGGGTTGCCAACAGCTTGCAATCCTATTTAAACCCGCAAGGATAATGCGGTTAGGGATGGAGCGTGGGGGATACGCATGGGCAAAGCAGAACATTTTGATATTGTTATTGTCGGCGGCGGTGCCGTTGGGGCGACGCTAGCCCTTGAACTGGAGCATCTGGCCTACTCTGTAGCAGTAATTGAGCACGCTGAACCCTCATTTTCATCCAGCAACCCGGAACGCGTTATAGCCCTGAATTACGGCTCCCGTTGCCACCTTGAGCGCCTTGGCCTCTGGCAGGGTGTTGAAGAGGGCGGCGTTGGCAATATTCGCCATATCATTGTCACAGAACCGGGTAACCGCGGTCGTGTTGATATCGATGCCAGCGATGGCCGTAACGACATGCCGGCTATGGAAGAGCTTGGTTATGTGGTCGAGATGGGACTGTTGCTGAAACCGCTGTACGAAAAGCTGCGCGCCTCTTCGGTCACACTCTTTTCACCCGCATCGCTCTCAGAGTTTACACAGCACAGTGAGCGTGTGGAGATAACCCTTTCAACAGGTGAAGGTGAACACCAATTAACTGCTGCACTGATGGTTGCGGCAGATGGTACCCACAGCCAGATTCGACGCATGGCTGGCATTGGTTTGTTCGGCTGGGATTACAACCGTTTTGGCCTTGTGGCATCGGTAAGTTGCGAGAAAGGGCACCGCGATTTTGCGCACGAGTGTTTCCGCAATTCCGGTCCTCTGGCACTCCTGCCACTGGCCGATGGTCGTTTCTCGATCGTCTGGGCTATGGCACCTGCCGAGGCAACCCAGCTTCTCGCCATGAGTGATGAGGCTTTTATCTCTACGCTGCAAAGGGCAGTCGGAGAAAATACGATGGCCGAGATCGGCGCTATTACCGCTGTTTCCAAGCGAGCCAGCTATCCGCTTGAGCTCTCCATCGCCAAACAGTTTACGGCACCACGTATTGCACTGGTCGGTAATGCCGCCCATACGATCCATCCGGTGGCAGGGCAGGGGATGAACCTCGGATTCCGGGATGTTCAGGATATGGTAACCATGCTGGATGGTGAGCTTGCCCACAGCGATCCTGGCCAGCCGATTATTCTGCAGGGTTATGCCGAGAAACGCCGCGCTGATGTGATGGCTGTTGCCGGCTTTACCGAGTCGATGACACACACCTTTGGCAGCACAATTCCGGGCGCGAAACTGCTGCGCGGCCTGGCACTGGAGAAGATGGCCTTTACACCGTCGCTGCAGGGGCTGCTGCTCAGGCAGGCATCCGGTATCGGCCAGATGCAGGCAGTTACAGGAGAACTATTATGACCTCACATGCCGATCATGCGGATCTGATTATTGTTGGTGGCGGTATGGTGGGGCTTGCCCTTGCCTGCGCACTGCGCCATTCAGGCCTGCATATTGTGGTGATTGAACGCGGCGAGCCGCCGGTGCGCAAATCACTGGATCGCGACTGCCGTGTCTCTGCCATTGTAATGGGTAATGTGAAAATCCTGCAGGGGCTCGGCGTCTGGAAATATCTGCAGGAGGATGCCGGCCCCATGCGCAGCATGCGTATCTGGGACAACCAGGAGCAGGGTGGCATCCGCTTTGATGGCAGCGAGATTGGTGAGGATGTGCTGGGTTGCCTGATTGAGAACTCGGCCACCCAGAAGGCGATGCATAAAGCGATGCTGGAGAGCGACAATATCGAGTTCTGTTCGCCTGCCGAGATTGTCGAGGTGCAGTGGCTTGAGGAGCATGTACTTGTCAAACTAGCTGATGGGCGTGTGCTGACCACGCCGCTGATTGTCGGTGCTGATGGCGGGCGTTCATGGATTCGCGAACAGGCTGGGATTGGTGTCTGGCAGCGCGATTACAAACAGAAGGGGATTGTTGCAACTGTGCGTCCTGAGCGCGACCACAATGGTGTCGCTTTCCAGCGTTTCCTGCCGACCGGTCCCTTGGCGATGCTGCCGATGACGGAAGGGCTATGCTCCATTGTCTGGAGTGCCGAGAGCAGTGAAGCGGATCGTCTGATGACGATGGATGGGGATGCATTCCTCGATGCGCTGAACCTTACATTCGGCCCTGTATTGGGGCGTATAACCGAGGCAGGTGAGCGGACGGCGTTCCCTCTGATTGCACGACTTGCCAAACATTTTGTGCGCGATCGCGTGGCACTGATCGGCGATGCGGCGCACTGCATTCATCCACTTGCGGGGCTTGGTGTGAATCTGGGGCTGCGCGATGCGATGGTGCTGGCTCAGGAGATATCCGATGCAAGACGCTTTGATGAAGACTGGGGTAAGATGGATGTGCTGGAGCGCTATATGAAGCTTCGTATGCCGGATGTGCTCTCGGTGATGGGTTCCATGGAGGGGCTGCACCAGATCTTTACCGGCACGATTCCGGGGCTGAAAGAGGTTAGAGGGCTCGGCATGCGGTTGATGGGAAACTCCGGTGCGATCAAGCAGCTGCTGATGCGCAACTCCACGGGCCTGTCGCTGCCTGTTCCCAAACAGATCAGCTAATTCCTTAAAACCACATGGATGACCTGCAAGCATGGCAATATATTGCCACGGCACTGATTTTTGTCTGGACCGGCTTTGTACGTTCAGGACTTGGATTTGGTGGTGCCGCGCTTGGCTTGCCGCTGCTGTTACTGGTTGTTGATGATGCGTTGATCTGGCTGCCGCTGATCGGAATACATCTGCTTTTCTTCTCATCCATCACGGTCAGTTCCCGCATTCATGCGGTCAACTGGCCATACCTGAAAAAGGCACTCGGCATCATGATCATACCCATGCTGATCGGCGTGTTTGGGTTGCTGACCCTTCCTCCTGAGTGGGTCGTAGTTTTTGTCTATCTTACCACGCTCTTTTATGCCTTCTGCTACCTGTTTAAATTCCAGATCAGAGGTGGCAACCCCTGGGTGGATAACACGCTGCTGATCAGCGGCGCCTATGCCGCAGGTGTTTCACTGATTGGCGCTCCATTGATTGTTGCGGTATTCGCACGGCACGTGACCATAGAACAGCTGCGCAATACTCTCTTCGTCCTCTGGTTTATACTGGTGGTGATCAAACTCTCGGTGCTGCTTTGGGCAGGCATCGACTTCTGGTGGTTCCATCACCTCTGGCTGCTGCCCTGCGCCGCCCTTGGCCATATCGTTGGCCTCAAGCTGCACGAACGCCTGATGGCAGGCGATTCAGCCACCTTCAAACAGATCATTGGCGGCGCTTTAGTCCTGATCTGTATCGTTGGACTTCTTCGGTAGATATGGGAGTGTAATATTCTTCGTGCGTTCAAAGAAAGGTTAATGGCCTACCAATAAGAATGGATAGTCGTGTAAAGATGGACCTTACCCCTTGAGATATTGCTGTGATTAAATAATGAAGGTAGGAACCTTAATGCGTAGTGCGATGGCGAAACATATTCTGGTAAAAACAAAGGATGAGGCCGAGCAGCTGAAACAGCGGCTCGCCAGAGGTGAAGATTTCGGCAAACTGGCGAGAAAGCATTCAACCTGCCCCTCTAAAAAGAGGGATGGCGATCTCGGTGAGATCTATCCCGGCCAGCTGGTAAAGCCGATTGAGGATGTTGTTTTCAAGAAACCGCTGCTGAAGGTGCACGGGCCGATCAAGTCAAAATTCGGTTACCATCTTGTGGTTGTCTATTTCAGGAGCTAGGCCTCTCTGTGAGAGGTGGCCCTCCGGTATGAACCGGAAGGCCGTCCCCATGCTGTACCACTACAGCCTTTTCGAGAGGAGATCAGAAGATCAATAGAAGTGGTACTGCAGCGATAGGGTGTACATGCTAGCGCTGACACCCTTGTAGTTGGCGGAGCTTGCTCCTTTAGGTTTGCTGTTCAGGTGTGACCATTCGCCGGAGATGCCGAGGTTGTCCATGGCGCTGTAGGAGAACCCCAGGCCGTAACCAAGGCCACTGCGTATTTTGCTCGAGGAGAGTCCTGCAACAGGGGAGTGGGTGGCGCGGATGGTGCCCACACCAATCAGCGCGTAACCGGTGAAATCTTCAGCAATTTTGATCTGCGGCTTCAGGAATGCTGCAGCAAAGTAGTCAATCTTGTTACCCGCAATGATAGCCAACTCCTCCTTGGTACTGCCGCTGGTTCCGATGCGAATTTCACCACCAAGAAACTCCGAGAAATTATCTCCAACCTGCAGATAGGTTCCGATGGTGCTGGCTTTTTTCGAGATACCGTCGTTGAGGATGAATGAGCCGACGCCGACGCCGACGTAAGGGTCGCTTGCGTGTGCGACAGATGCCATTGAGGTGATGGCAGCCAAGGCAGCGATAAAGGATGTTACGGTTTTTTTCATTGAGTGCTCCATATTAGATTGATGCCGGTCGGAACGGCGGACGCGATGACGCTATGGCGTCAAGCTGAAATGAAACTGAAAGGGGAGGCTTACTGTTTTGTGGGTTTCTGGTTGCTTTGAAGCGGCAGTGACAGCTCAACGCGCAGACCGCCAAGCGTTTCGGATCTACCAGCACTGATTCGGCCACCATAGGTGGTGACGATATCGTTGACGATCGCCAGTCCCAGACCGTGTCCAGGCCTCGATTCATCGCTGCGCATACCACGCTGCAGCAGCTCCTGCCATGCACCCTCAGCCATTCCGGGTCCATCATCCTCGACGATGAGTTCAAGCTCATGATTCATCCGCAGTGTGCTGCGGATCTGCTGCCTGGACCATTTACAGGCGTTGTCGAGCAGGTTGCCGATTAGCTCCAGCATATCCTCGCGGTCGGCCGGAAGATGCAGGTTGGACTGTATTTCTAGTTCGATTTGGAGCTTTTCACCATGCACTTTTTTCAGCATGGCGGCCATATCCCTGAGATCCTGCTCTGGCTCCGGCCAGAAGCCACCGGGAGCTGAACCGGCCAGCCGTGCACGTGAGAGTTCACGCTCGATCAGTGATTCGATCTTTCCCGCTTGCTCGCCAATCACATCGTTCGCGGAGCCGCTCTCCAGCGTGCGCCTGATAACCGCAAGCGGTGTCTTCAGGGCATGTGCGAGGTTGCCTGTGGCTGAGCGGGAGCGGGCCAGGCGCTCCTGCATCACCAGCAGCAGGCGGTTTACCTCCTGCACCAGGGGATTGATCTCACTCGGCAGGTCGAGCTGCAGTTGCTGGCTCTCACCCTGTTCAAGTTGCTGCAACGCCTGCCGCACCTGGCCGAGCGGTCGCATTGCCCGCCTGATTACCCAGACCTGCAGCCCGAGCAGCGCCAGCAGGGTAAGAAACAGCAGCAACAGCAATCGCTTCTGGTATATCCGGGCCTGATGGTAGAGTTCCGACATATCTTCGGCGATGGTTAGGCTTATGGTATTTTCGTTGATGCTGTATTCACGCTTTAGCAGCAGCAGGTGTTGTCCGTCTGGGCCGGTGATATCGCGGTGAATGCCTGTGTCTAGGTTCTGCAGACTCTGGTCCCATAGTGAGCGTGAACGGATCAACTGATCACCTGCGCGAATCTGGAAGTAGTGGCCCGATAGGGGGCGCTCATAGATGGCATCGATCTTGGCAGGGTCGAGCAGCAGCTGATCACCCTGCAGGCGAGTCGCAGCCAATACGCTCTCCATATCGTGCTCCATACGGGAGAGGACTGTGTTTTCGCTCAGCGATTCACTTTCAATACCGAAGATGAATGCCAGCAGCAGGAAGAAGAGGGCCAGACTTGCAGCAAGGCTGAGACTCAGGCGCTGGCTCAGTGATCGCATACGCCATCCGGATTGAAGACATACCCCTGTCCACGCCTGGTCAGAATGGCGCTTTTGCCGAGGCGTTTGCGCAGGCGGCTGATATAGACCTCGATGACATTCGACTCCTTCTCATCATTGTAGTCGTAGACATGTTCAACAAGTTGGCTGGCGCTGAGGATTTTTCCCGGTTGCAGCATCATGTATTTGAGTAGCCGGAACTCGACACCGGAGAGCTCGATGGTTTTCTCTTGCCCTGCGCAGTGGATGGAGACGCGCTGCCTCTCCTCATCAAGCCTGAGCGGGCCTACCTGCAGTTCGCCGCCTGCATGGCCGTGTGCTCTGCGAACCAGCGCCTGCAGGCGCACCAGCAGCTCCTCGGAGTGAAACGGCTTGGTGAGGTAGTCGTCGGCCCCGGCACGGAACCCGTCCACCTTCTCATGCCAGGCACCGCGCGCAGTCAGTATAAGTACCGGAATAGTGATGCCCGAAGAGCGCCACTGCTGCAGCACCTGCATACCACCGAGGCCGGGTAATCCCAGATCCAGGACGATCACATCATAAGGCTCGCTACTGCCGAGAAAGGCGGCCTCGGTACCATCTTCGGCAAGGTCAACTGCATAGCCGTGGCTGCGCAGGAAATCGGCCACGGTGGCGGAGAGTGCTGTGTCATCTTCAACCAGTAGCAACCGCATCAGTCATCTACCTCACTTTCTAGCACGCTGCCGGTGCGGGCATCCACCTTGATTTTGCGCACGCCACTATCCTCGCCGAGGATTTTTATCTCATAAACAATCAGGCCGTTATCCTCCTCTTCCAGTTCAAGGTCGAGAATCTTGCCGGGGTAGGGGGTGGCGATGATTTCTGCGATGCGGCTGAGCGGCAATACCTGATGCTCATGCATCAGTCTGTGTGCCCGCTCATGATCCTCCTCATCCCCCCATGCCACTGGAGAGATAGCCGTCAGCGATAGCAGGAGGAGAACGATTAGCAGGCGCATCAATCAGTCGTCCCAGCGGCCGAAGCCGGGGATAACCACGCTGTGCTCATTGAACGAGCCCTGTGCCGCCTGTGTGTGGCAGCTCTGGCAGTTGGAGAAGGAGCGTACCTTTGGGTTGTCCCTGACAAGGCGGTTCGGAAGCTCATGGTGTTCGCGGGTGAAAAAACGGGTTTCGGTAATGCGCAGCGGCGCAGCATCCTCCGGGATTGAGCGCAGGATGCTGTAGCTGAAACGCTGGTTCATGCGGTCTGCAGCATTGTCGCTCAGGTAGGCGAGAACCTCCTTGCCGGTGGGGGCATCAAGTGCCGCATTGTCGCCAAAGTGATCCTCAAGGCTGCCCATGATTTTCACCCATGAGCGCACTGGCAGGAAGCCTGGCTGATAGGCAAAGTGGCATGCGCCGCACTCGCTCTCGTAGGCTTTGTTCATCACTGTTGCCACGGATTTGGTTCTCTCACCATAACTCCGATCTTTGTCACCCCACCAGTCATCGTCGCCAACGGCAACAAAAGAGACCGAAAGGCCTATGCATAGTGCCATGATAGCACCGCCTGTCGCAATTTTTTTATTCATATACATCTCCTCAATTAATAATTTTGAATAAACAGCAGAAGGTCGCCCTTCTCCTGCGCTGTGCAGGCGCGGCCGTAGGTCCAGTTGCAGTTGCGGTTAAACCACTTCTCGATTTTCTCAGCATCGGTCAGGCGGTCGGGGTTAACGCGAACCGCCAGTGGCTCGATCAGTTTTCCGGTTTTAATGTGTTTGCCGGTTTGGGTCAGGTCCGGGCTGTGGCATGAGGCACAACTAACCTGTTGCTCTAAGTTCGCCTGTAGATGCTGCTGTTGCCACCGTATCCGGCCAGCTGCTGCATCGAACGGGCCGGCGCCTTCACTCCGGTAACCGTTTAACAGATCCTCAACAACATCAGCAGCCATGGCTGGTTGCCCTATCAATAGCAAAAAAATGATTCCGATTCGTTTCATTTCTCTCTCTCCTTTCTTGATTTGCGGCCGGTAATCATGGCCAGAGGTAAATTCTGTTTATGTAAAAGGCTTTCAATCAGTACGCCGCCTACATGCAGCAGCACAAGCAATACGATGCTGTCGGCGAGCAGGCTGTGAATCTTTGTCATCCATATCTCGCGCTGAAAATCGATTGCGCCTGCCCAGCCGGCCATAGGTCCGTGACCTGTCTGCAGTGCATAAACCGCTACGCCGCTCAGGCTCAGAAGCAGAAGCAGAAGGAGGAGTGCGACAATCATGAAGCTGCCGGCGGGGGTGTGCCCCGGATAGCTGTTTTTGCGCAGCTGCCAGAGGCTTTTGAGGTGGGAAAGAAGCAGGCGGGAGGCAAGCGGGAAATCACGGAACAGGGAGTAGCGCGTGCCGGCAAAGCCCCAGATGATGCGGAAGAAAACCAGGCCGAGAACAGTGCTGCCGCAGAGCAGGTGCAGATAGAGATAGTCATCCTCGAACCACCATGCCACTGCAAAGCAGAGCATGAGCAGCGCATGGAAGATACGCACCAGTGGATCCCAGATAATTTGGTTGTTTCTCATCATGGCCGCAACTTTAGTGCGGTTATCTGAACTCAAGCTGAAAGCTTCAGGCGTTGCGGTAAAGCGGGGGCTCTTCAGTCGCACAGGCCTATTGTGTAAATGTGCTTTTGGTGGTGTCAGTTTAGCTTTCTATCTATCGTAAACCTTTTTCATGGCTGTTTCGCGAAGCTGTCTGGAAAAATCAGGGTATCTGGCAGACACTTCATCAATCACTTCGCTTGGAAACAGAATCGCCTCTACATCACTCACCGCAATCACATCGGCAACCGGCGGGCTGATCTTCGACATCGAAACCTCACCGGCGGTGTCACCGGCCTTCTGCCGATCCACCTCGGTGCCATTGGATACGATTTTCGCCTCACCCAAAGTCAGCAGGAATAGCGACCTGTTTTTGCCATTCTCTTCAATCAGTTTTTCACCTGCACTAAATGTTTCAATTCTGCTGTGATCGGCCAGTTGAGCCAGACCTTCTGAGGGAAGGAGGGCAAAGAGCGGATTACCTTTCATCTTTGTTATCGTGTTTGCCGCATCGCCCATGTCAGACCTCCGGTTTGGAATTGCTACACTCTAGGAGCGGAAGGAATATGTGCACCCTTTGATTGTGAGGGTGGATTGTTGCGCTTAAAGCTTGCAGATTTACGCCACTTTTCTTGCAAGGAGCTTCATCATCGCTGTTTCTCTTCACCAGACTGCGCTTCTATGACCACTGAACATCTGATTCATATCTTATCGCCTCAGGTCGCCAACCAGATTGCTGCCGGTGAAGTGGTGGAACGCCCGGCCTCTGCGGTCAAGGAGCTGGTGGAGAATTCGCTTGATGCGGGTGCGACCAAGGTTGTGGTGCGCATTACAGCCGCAGGCAAGAAGTCCATTGTCATTGAAGATGATGGTTGCGGTATGTCAGCAGCCGATGCCGAGCTTGCACTGCAGCGTCATGCCACCAGCAAGATCGAAACATCAGAGGACCTGCATCTGATTGCCAGCCACGGTTTCCGCGGCGAGGCACTGCCTTCAATCGCATCGGTCTCCCGTTTTCGCATGCAGACAGCCCTGGCAGGAAGCAGTGAAGGGGTGGAGGTGCGCGTGGATGGTGGTGCCACCACCGAGGTGCGTCCGGCTGCACCGAGAATGGGTACCCGTATCGAGGTGCTCGACCTCTTTCTCAATACACCTGCACGTCTGAACTTTATGCGTACAGATAAAACCGAAGATGCCGCCATCATCGAGGTTTTTCGTGCTCTGGCGCTGGCCAATCCATCCGTGGCGATGCTGCTGGAGCTCGATGGTCGCAAGCGGTTTGATTTCACACCACAGGATGAACGATCACGTGTGATGGCGATTCTGGGTAGTGATTTTTCCGATAATAGTATCGAGATGGCCATAGAGCATGAGGGGATGCAGATCTCAGGTCATCTGGGGTTGCCGACCTTCCATCACCGTGACTCTACGCGCATGCTCTTCATGGTGAACGGTCGTGTGATTCGCGACAAACAGCTGCTTGCCGCAGTTCGGGCGGGCTACCGCGATGTGATGTTCCATGACCGCTATCCTGTGGCGGTCATCAGGATCGAGATCGATCCTGCTGATGTCGATGTCAACGTTCATCCGGCCAAACGCGAGGTGCGTTTCAGGTCTCCGCAGGCCGTACGGGCGGGTGTGATATCCTGTATTCGGGCGGCGATTGAGAAGATGGGGCAGGCTGTCTCTTCAACTACGACGGACCAGGCGATGCGCTCGATGCATTACGGAGGGTCGGCATCACCTTCGATGGGGCGTGGTGGCATGCCGCGTTTTTCATCCGGTGATTTCAGAGCGCCATCGACCGGTTCCAACCCTATGCCGAAAGATATGCAGCGTATTCTCTTCTCTGCAGCGGCTGTTTCCGAGCCGGGAGCTGAGTACGGGGCAGGGCAGCTGAATCTCGGTCATCCGCTAGCCCAGATTCACCGCTGCTACATTCTGGCGCAGACCGAAGCCGGTGTGATTCTCGTCGATCAACATGCGGCACACGAGCGCATGACCTACGAAAAGCTGAAAACACAACTGGCAGGTAAAAAGGTCTCCAGCCAGAAACTTCTGACCCCCGAACCGCTGAATTTGAGTGGCAAGGTGGCGGCATGGCTGCATGATCACGTTGAAGAGCTGGAGCCCTTCGGGGTGGAGCTTGAGATCAGTGGTGAGGAGTCTTTCCTGATTCTTGCTGTTCCTGCGATGCTGGTACGGGAAGCTGCAAGTGAACTGGTGGCTGAACTTGTGCAGAGTATCATGTTGATGGGGAGCGATGCGGAAGGGGATGGTCGCGGGCTGGGGCGGATTCTTGAGCGCTGGCTCGGTAACCGCGCCTGCAAGGGCTCGATCAAGTCCGGCCGGCTGCTTTCACATCAGGAGCAGGAGGCACTGCTGCGCGAGATGGAGCAGACCCCCAACATTGCCCAGTGCAACCACGGTCGTCCGACCTATGTATCCTTGTCGCTGAACGATCTCGACCGCCTCTTTGGCAGGAAAGAGTGATGAGTATTAAATGCACTTAGATCCGGTGATTCTGGTGATCACCATTGTGCTGTTTTTCTCTATGCTGATGGCTTATGCCGCCATGCGCATGAAGCTGCCGATTGTCGTCGCCTATATCCTTACCGGTATTGTGATTGGCCCTTCCGGGTTCGCCATTATCGAGGATCACGATCTGGTGACCCGCATTGGAGAAATCGGTGTGATCATGCTGCTTTTCTTTGTCGGCATGGAGGTATCCATTCCGCGCCTTATGGCTGGCTGGAAAATAGCCTTTGTCGGCACCAATGTTCAGATCGTGATCAGTGTGGTCGCTTGCGTTGCTCTTTCCCTGTTGGTTGATATGAGCTGGCAACAGGGCGTGCTTTACGGCTTTATTATCAGTCTTTCCAGTACTGCTGTGGTGCTGAGGATGTTGCAGGACTCGGGAGAGTTGGAGCTGCCGATGGGGCAGAATGCGCTTGGTGTACTGCTGGTTCAGGATATGGCCATTATTCCGATGATGGTTATTCTCAGTATGCTCGGTGACAGCGATAAAGTCGCGTTTTCCCATATCGCCATACAGGTGGCCGGTGGGGTTGCGATCCTGCTGTTTGTCTATTGGTTGATGCGCAGCAAGCGGTTTCATATCCCTAAGGCTCTGCTGGGCAGTTACGAACACCGGATGATGCTTGGTCTCCTGCTCTGCCTGGGTTCGGCATCACTGACCGGCTGGCTGGGTCTCTCTCCGGCTCTGGGGGCATTCCTTGCCGGTGTGCTGCTGGCATCATCGGATCAGTCGCAATGGGTGCATGAGCATATCGGCCCTGTGCAGGTGATATTCATGGCGATGTTCTTCCTTTCTGTCGGCATGCTTGTGGAGATCGACTACCTGCTGGCCAATATTGAAATGGTATTCGGATTGACTTTGCTGGTATTCCTCTTTAACTCGGGCAGTAACGTGTTTGTCATGCGTGCACTCGGGGAGCCATGGGAGTCATCGTTGATCACTGCCGGCTTGCTTTCCCAGATCGGTGAATTCTCCTTTCTGCTTGCGGCCGTTGGTCTGCATGTAGCCCTGATTGATGAGAATATGCACACCATGACGGTTCTGGTTATAGCGCTGACACTGATGCTGAGTCCACTTTGGCACGCTCTGATCAAGAGATTTTCCCGGATGCAAGGTATTTATACAAAGGATCGCTTATGACTCACGCACTTAAGGCAGTAGCCCTGATGGGGGCAACCGGCACCGGTAAATCGGCGTTGGCGATGCGGCTGGCTGCCCAGTCGCAAACCGCAATTATCTGTTGTGACTCAATGCAGCTCTATCGAGGGTTGGATATCGGCACGGCGAAGCCGACCGAGGCTGAGCGGAAAGAGGTTGCGCATTATCTTGTAGATTGTTGCGAGATGCCTGACCTCTATTCGGCTGCGCGCTGGGCCCAGGAAGCGCGGCTTGTGATCAAATCGGAGAATGAGCAGGGGCGGACTCCGTTGATTGTCGGTGGTACCGGCCTTTATCTCAAAGCACTTTTACAAGGCTTCGCAGATATTCCGGACGAGAAGGAAGCGGTGCGTAAAAAGTTCGAAATGCTTCAGTGGGTGGAGGGGACAGAGGGGCTGTTCAGCTACCTTCAGGAGCATGATGCGGTGATGGCTGCGCGGCTGGAAGCGAACGATAGCCAACGCATCATGCGCGCACTCTGCGTGCTGGAGAGTACAGGACGTTCACTCGCCGACTGGCAGGCTGAGGCTTCCAGCCAGGTGGTGACAATTGATTGCCCGGTCTTTGTAATCGATGTTGAGCGCGAGCTTTTGCGTGAGCGGCTTGCCGCACGTTGCCAGGCCATGATGGAGGCGGGTTGGCTGGATGAGGTGCGCTGGCTTGCAGCGTTAAGTCTGCCTGATACTCATCCGGCGATGCGGGCGGTCGGCTACCGGCAGCTTCTCGATCACCTGAAGGGTGATCTGAGTTTAGAAAAAGCGGTTAGTGACACTGTTACGGCTACGCGTCGCTACGCCAAACGGCAGGTGACCTGGTTCAACCATCAGACACCGGACGCTGTGCATGGCAGCGCTGAAGATTTGAAAGATAACATGATGGAGATACTGCGAAACCGATGAGTGGCGAATTGAACGATACACAACAGGCGCCGGATATTGCTATCAGTGTGCACCCTGAACTCTCCAGCCGGCGTATCAGTGATTATGCGTGGAAAGCGCGCGCTGAAGAGTTCGACAGGCTTGTTGAGACCAGCAGTTGCAACTTGGTAGAATCGCTTCGCTTCACAGTGCGCAGGGCACTGTCTGGCACCCTGCTTGGCTCAGGGCAGGTTGAGGATATTCGCCAGCAGATTGAAATTCAGGAGGCTGTGGTGGTGTTTGTGGATCATCCGCTTACACCTGTACAGCAGCGTAACTTGGAGAAGGCATGGGATGCCAAGGTGGTGGATCGTACCGGCCTGATTCTTGAGATTTTCGCATCGCGTGCCCGCACCCGTGAGGGTGTCTTACAGGTGGAGCTGGCCAGCCTCAACTATCAGCTTGGCCGGCTGGTGCGCAGCTGGACCCACCTGGAGCGTCAGCGTGGTGGCTTCGGTTTTATGGGTGGACCGGGTGAACGCCAGCTTGAACTCGATCGCCGTATGATTATGGGCAAGGTTAAATCCCTGGAGAAGGATCTGGAGAAGGTGCGCCAGATGCGCGCAACCCAGAGGGCCGGGCGCAAAAAGAAGGATATTCCGACCGTGGCGCTGGTGGGTTACACCAATGCCGGCAAATCGACACTTTTCAATCATCTGACTGCATCGGGCGTCTATGTTGCTGACCAGCTCTTTGCCACACTCGATCCTACCATGAGGCTGCTGGAGCTTCCCGGTGGCCTGCGGTTGATGCTCTCCGACACAGTGGGTTTTGTGCAGGAGTTGCCGCATGAACTGGTCGATGCTTTTCGGGCTACACTTGAGGAGGTGATTGAGGCTGATCTGGTGCTGCATGTGCGCGATGCTGCTGACCCGATGCTGGCTGAACAGGGCAAGGTTGTGGAGCAGACGCTGGAGCAGATGGGGTTGGTGGGTGATCTGGCTCCGCCGGTGGTTGAGGTGATGAATAAGAAGGATCTGGCTCCGGGGCTGGAGAGCTATCGCGCCGAAATGGTATCGGGTAGCCGCATTGCACTCTCTGCCGTCACAGGTGATGGGGTGGGGGATCTGATTGCGTTGCTGACCGACTGGCTGCAGCAGGATATGCACGAACTGCACCTGAAACTGGATGTTTCAGACGGGCGTTCGCTGGCTTTCTGTTACCAGAAAGGTTCGGTGCTATCTAAAACAGTGGATGAGTCTGTCGTGGATGTTGTGGTGCGCATGAATCCAGCCGATGCGGGTCGCTTCATGTTCTATGAGGGGATGCACCAGCTACAGTAGCGAGACCGGATTGGGGTTTTCGTGGAAATCGAAGGTGACGCGGCAGTTTCGATTCGACATAATACGCGCCCCGAATTCCTCATTGCTCGGGAGTAGAGGGAAAAGGCGTGTGATAACATCGCCTTTTTGTCATTTTTAGGAGTTTTCATGTCCGATCGCAGTCAGTTTTTTAATGCGCCACTCGCCGATAAGGTAGTCAAAGATGCCATCGCAGCCGAGTTGGGTCGCCAGCAGCACACACTGGAGCTTATCGCCAGTGAGAATATCGTCTCGCGTGCAGTGATGGAGGCGCAGGGTTCTGTGATGACCAACAAGTATGCTGAAGGTTATCCGGGTCGCCGCTACTACGGCGGCTGCGAGCATGTTGATGTGGTTGAATCACTGGCACAGCAGCGCGCTTGCGAACTTTTTGGCGTCAAATACGCCAATGTACAGCCGCATTCCGGATCTCAAGCCAATATGGCCGTCTTTATGGGGCTGCTGAATACCGGTGACACCATCATGGGTATGGACCTTTCACACGGTGGCCACCTGACTCACGGCTCTCCTGTGAACTTCTCAGGGCGCCTCTATGGGGTTGTGGCCTACGGAGTTCGCAAGGACAATGAACTGATCGATTACGATGTCATGCAGAAGATGGCAGAAGTGCATCGTCCAAAGATGATTATCGGTGGAGCATCGGCATATGAGCGCGGTATTGATTTTGCACGTATGCGCGAAATTGCTGACTCTATTGGTGCCATCCTGATGGTGGATATGGCGCACTATGCAGGCCTGATTGCAGCTGGCGTCTACCCGAGTCCGGTAGGGCATGCCCACGTGATTACCACAACAACCCACAAAACCCTGCGCGGACCGCGTGGCGGCATGATTCTGACCGATGACGAAGAGATCTATAAGAAGATCAACTCGCGTATCTTCCCTGGCATCCAGGGTGGCCCGCTGATGCATGTTATCGCAGCCAAGGCGGTTGCCTTCGGTGAAGCACTTGGTGAACAGTTCAAGGCTGACCAGAAGCAGGTGATCGCCAATGCACGTGCTCTGGCCAAGACTCTGACTGAGGGTGGTCTACGCATTGTTTCCGGCGGTACCGACTGCCATATGTTCCGGGTTGATGTTCGCCCACAGGGCATTACCGGCAAGCAGGCTGAAGAGGCGCTGGAAGCAGCCGGCATCACCACCAACAAAAACACCATCCCGTTTGACCCTGCGTCCCCGTTTGTTACCTCCGGTATTCGTATTGGTGCTTCCGTGATTACCGCACGCGGTATGGAAGAGGCTGATGCATGTCTGGTTGGTGAGATGATTCTGAAGGTGCTGAATGCTCCGGAGGATGCTGCTGTTCATGCAGCAGTATTTAAGGATGTACGCAAACTGACTGACCGTTTTCCGATTTACGAAAGTTAAGATCGTTAAACGTTAGCCTGTAGCTGATCTGAATGTTTTGCCCCTATTGTGCAAACGATGACACGCGCGTGGTCGATTCACGTGTAGTGGAGGATGGTGCTGCTGTGCGCCGTCGTCGTGAGTGTGAAGCATGCGGCAAGCGTTTCTCTACCTATGAACGTGCTGAGCTCAAGCTGCCGCTGGTAGTGAAGAAGGACGGTACGCGGCAGACATTCAGTATAGGTAAAATTCACTCGGGTATGCAGAAGGCACTGGAGAAGCGTCCGGTCTCGGCAGAGGCGCTGGAGAAGGGTGTTAATGCGGTGCTTCGCTCTGTGCAGGAGCAGGGTGAACCGGAGATTGCTGCAGCTAGTGTGGGTGATTTTGTGATGGAGCAGTTGCGCAGGCTTGATGGTGTGGCCTATGTGCGCTTTGCCTCTGTATATAGAGAGTTTAAAGATGTGGATGATTTTCTGGCAGCGGTAAAAACCGTAGTTGGAAAGAAGGAGTAGATATGTCTGTTAAGATTGCAGTGTTGCCCGGTGACGGCATCGGAAAAGAGATTGTCGATGAGGCGCTGAAAGTGCTTGAGGTGCTTAATCGTGATTTCGCGCTTGATGCGACCTGGGAAGAGGGTGATATCGGCGGCGTCGGTTACGATGTGGCGGGCGATCCCTATCCGGAAGCAACGCAGAAGCTGGTTAAGGCATGCGACGCCGTTCTGCTTGGTGCTGTGGGTGGCCCGAAATGGGAGCCTCTGGACAAGCCGCTGCGTCCTGAGGCCGGTCTATTGCGTATCCGCGAAGATCTCGGTCTGTTTGCCAACTATCGGCCGGCCAAGGTGCACGATCAGTTGCTCAATGCCTCAACTCTGAAGCCTGAGGTTATCAGCGGTGTTGATATTCTGGTGGTTCGCGAACTGGTTTCCGGCATCTACTTCGGTCAGCCACGCGGCATTGAAGAGCTTCCAAACGGTGAGAAACGTGGTTTTAACACGCTTGAATATAAGACTTCCGAGATTCAGCGTATTGCCCGCAAGGCATTTGAAGCGGCTCGTCTGCGCTCCAACAAGGTCTGCTCGATCGATAAGGCCAATGTGCTTGAATCCACCGAATACTGGCGCGAAGTGGTGACTGAGCTTCATGCTGCCGAGTACGCTGATGTCGAACTTTCGCACATGTATGTCGATAATGCGGCGATGCAGCTGATTCGCAACCCCAAGCAGTTTGATGTGATTGTAACCACCAATATGTTTGGCGATATTCTCTCTGATGAGGCATCCATGCTGACCGGTTCCATCGGTATGTTGCCGTCAGCCTCCATTGGTGTGGATTATGCCATGTATGAGCCGATCCACGGCTCTGCTCCTGATATTGCAGGCCAGAACAAGGCGAATCCGCTGGCGACCATCCTTTCCGCTGCAATGATGCTGCGCTTCTCACTCGATCGTGCCGACCTGGCTGAAAAGGTAGAGCAGGCAGTGGAAAATGCACTCAATGCAGGAATTCGCACCATCGATCTTGCTGAAGGCGGTGATTTTGTATCCTGCTCCGGCATGGGTGATGCGATTTGTAAAGAGCTGGAGGCGCTGGCGTGAGTGCAGAACCATTTATGCTGAAAAAAGAAGAGGGTTATGTCGTAGCGGTAGTCGGGGCAACCGGTGCGGTTGGCCAGACCATGCTGGAGATCCTGGCTGAGCGTAACTTCCCGATTGATGAACTCTATCCTGTGGCATCCAGCCGTAGTGCCGGCTCAACTGTTGAGTTTAAGGGCAAAGAGTATGTTGTGCAGGACCTTGAAACCTTTGATCCCACAGGTGTTGATATTGCACTTTTCTCTGCAGGGGGATCCACCTCCAAAGAGCATGCACCACGTTTTGCAGCAGCAGGCTGTTATGTGATCGACAACTCCAGCGCCTGGCGCATGGATGAGGAGATCTGCCTCGTTGTTCCCGAGGTGAATCCGCATGCACTTGAAATGGCGCGCGAGAACAAAATTATCGCCAACCCGAATTGCTCGACCATCCAGATGGTGGTGGCACTCAAGCCACTGCATGATGCCGTACCGATTGAACGTGTGGTTGTTTCCACCTATCAGGCTGTAAGCGGTGCAGGTGGCAAGGCGATGGATGAGCTGGCCAAGCAGTCAGCACAGCTGATGAACGGCCAGAGTGTTGATGTAAAGGTGTTGCCTGCCCGTATCGCTTTTAATGTGATTCCGCATATCGATGTCTTCATGGAAGACGGATATACCAAGGAAGAGCGCAAGATGATAGATGAAACGCGCAAGATCATGGAGTGTGAGATCAAGGTCACAGCTACGACGGTTCGTGTGCCGGTATTCTACGGTCACTCTGAATCGGTGAATATTACATTTAGCGGGCCGATGAATGCTGATACAGCACGTGGACTGCTCGCTGATGCAGAGGGGATCTGCGTTGTCGATGATCCGACAACTGAAGATTATCCGATGCCGAGTGAGGCAGCTGGTACGGATCCGGTTTGGGTCGGTCGAATTCGCAATGATGATTCCTGTGCGAATTCTTTGCATTTGTGGGTTGTTGCCGATAACGTACGTAAAGGTGCGGCTCTAAATGCTGTGCAGATAGCGGAAATTCTGATTCCTCACTCTTAGGAGAGAAGCTCCTGCAGTGGTGATGGAGGGAGCAAAATGAATCGAGCAAGGCATGTTTTTCGACTGGTCTGGGTGGCTGTGGCGCTGCTGCTGGCGGGTGGCGCATATGCTGCATCTCTTGAAAGGATCGAGGTTAACTCCCGCCTGGGAGAGATCTTCTATGCAGAAATCCCCCTCAATCTGGAGGCCGATGAACTGGTTTCCAAGGTTTATGTCGAAATTGCATCAGCCTCCGATTACAAGATTTTCGAGGTTTATCGCGACTCGGTTCTGCAGGGTATTCGCGCCAGTGTGGCCAGCGATGATCGAGGCACCCGTGTTGAACTCACTTCATCCAGCGAGATCAAATCACCGTTTTTTAACTTGATTGTAAAAGTGCGTCATGGCCGTGTGGCTCACTTCAAGAAGTATCCTGTCTTCCTCGAGCTACCAAAAGCTGTCATCCATGCAGCAGAGATGTCGAAATCCTCAACAGCTCAACAAGCATCTCCGCAGGATGTTGCATCAACAGGCCAGGCTGTGGCGGCTGAAGATCAGCCTGCCTCCCGTGTTGAATATTTTGACGGTTGGGCCAGAACCAGCCGTTACGGGCCGATTGTGCGTGGCGATATGCTCTCGACAGTCGTTAATCGACTTAGCATCGACAAACGATATACGCTTTCCCAGGTGGCGGTCGCGCTTTTTGAGAAGAACAGGTCTAAGTTCAATAAAGACAATATTAACCTGATGTTGAAGGGCAGCTATCTTGATGTGCCGACTGCAGCTGAGGTCGAACGCCTCTCTGCCAGCGAGGCCTATAAGGTTTTTGAAAAGCATAATCAGCAGTGGAAAGCGTTGAAGCAGAAGCCAAGGTATGCCGCTGAGGCCGAGGCACAGCGTACCCGTTACTCAAAACGCGTTCATATCGGCAAGACGGCAGGTGGCGTTGCCTCTGCACCTGCAGTAGCAGTTGATGCTGCAACGGGCCAGGCTAAAAGTGAGGCTGCGACTGTCAGTGCCCAGGATGGAGCGGAGAGTGGAACCCTCACCGAAGAGGCGGTTGTTGCAGTAGATCATGCAGCTGTTCAACAGGCGGCTGCTGGAAAAGAGAGTGCCTTGCTGACAGAGCTTCAGGAGAACAATGAAATTCTGAAGCAGAAGCTTGAGCAGAGCGAAAAGAGAGTCGAACTGCTGAGCCAGAGTGTGGATGAGGGGGTTGCTGCAGCATCCAATGCCAAGGTTGCAAGGTTGGAGCTTCTGGTAGCCCGCATGCAGAAAGATCTGGAGAGTGCGAGAGCACAGGCAGCGCCTTCACAGGCAGGTGCTATGGACTGGATCGTCTGGGTTCTGGTCGGGCTGGTCATTATTCTGTTAATCGTTGTTGTGCTATTGATGCGCAGGGAACCTGCCCATCCGGCTGAATCACAGGTTGCCCCGGGTGTCGCGGAAAATCCTGCTGCACTGGCGCAGGAAGCGGCGCCAGTCATGGATGTAGCTATGCAGGAGAGCGGTGAGGGAAAAACCGATGAGGCTGTTGAAACTTTCAACCTCTCTGAGGGTCTTTCCGATACAGATACTGCGGAGATGGTGCCTTTTGACTCATCTGCAATGGAGAGTGAATCGAATATTGACTACCTCTCCGAGGTTGATGTTTACATCCGTTATGGCATGGAAGAAGAGGCTATGCAGCAGCTGGAGATGGCATTGGCTGCCCATCCGGACAATGTAGAAGCCCATATTCGTAAGGCTAAGCTGCTGCATGGTAAGGGCGATAGCGCAGGCTTTGATATGGCGAATTCTGCTGCTCTGGCTCTGCTCAGCGGTGCTGCGCTAGAGAAGTTCAATGCTGCAGTGAGTGAATGTTCTGAAACAGGTAAGAGTGCTGCTGTTGATGAAGTGGCTGAAGTTGATCTGGAAGAGAATAATGATGTGGCGCCTTCTGCAGCAGCAGAAGAAGCAGAAGAAGAAGAAGGGCCCATGCTGGATTATGATCTTTCAGGGATAGATGAATTGGAAGAAGAGCTCTCTGAGACAGATGACGCTGTTACAGAAGAGAACCTGCATGCCTCCAGTATGGATGACCTCTCCGAAGTGGACTGGTTGCGCGGCGCCTCGTTTGAGGATGAGATTGTAGCTGCTGATGAGGATGAAGCTGTCATACTGAACGTGGACGATGAGGAAGCAGCTACAATCGAATCAATTCTGGATGAATTTGAAGACGAAGGCTCAAATGAGATCTCTCTGGAGGGGGAATCGATTGATACAGAGCATACCGCCGAGCAGTTGCCGGAATCTGATGGCACGATAGATCTTGCAGAGGTCGGTGGGACGCAGGAGCTGGACAACCTCTTCAATGCTTTCAGCGAGGAGACTGAGGCAGCACCGGAAGAGCTTCTCGTGGAAGAACCTGTGGCCCCTTCAGATCAAGATGCGCTGGATTTGGAAACGGAACTTACTGCAACTCAGCATCTTGATAACCTCCTTGGTGAATTCGATGATGAAGATGATTTTCTGTTCGAGGTTGAAAAAGAAGCTGTATCCTCGTTTGAAGGAGACAGTGACCTTGACTCACCGGGGCAAGTACCTACGGATGAAGATATATTCGGGTCCACGCAGCATCTTGGCTCTCTGATGAGTGAATTTGCCGGAAACGAAGAGAATGGCGATCTGCTGGAGTTCGATGATGAGAGCGTGTTCGCGGATGCCTCTCTTTCAGAAGGGTCGACAGTAGAGGAAGTCGCCGGAGGTCATGATGCCACTCAGGAGTTTGATGAACTGCTTGGTAAATTGTCCGCCGAAAGTGGCTTGGAAGAGGGCAACGGAGAGGCAGAGGTGAGTCGTGAGGATGAAAATAGTCTTAGTGCGACTCAGGAACTGGATGATCTGCTGATCGACTTTGCTGATGACGATGATGAGGAGAAGGATAAGAACGCCTGAAGCTGTTGCAGGTCCGTCCAATGCCAGCGAATAGAGGTTTGTTCTACACGATCCATCCGGTTTCAAGGTTTCTGCTTGGCCTGGCACTATTAAGTTTGGCAACAGTGGTTTCAGTCATTGGTTATGGTGTGCTGCTGGTGCTGCTCTCAGCCCTGTTCCTGCGATTTATAGATGCTGACTGGAGCAGGGTAATTCGAACGCTAAGCCTGTTGCGCTGGTTTGTGATTCCCATTCTGATTCTACATGCATGTTTTTCGCCTGGGCGATTTGTTTTCCCCGGACTGCCGCTGCCTTTGACATGGGAGGGCGTCACGCAGGGGATATACCTTTCCGTCCATCTTGCTGCCATGTTCTTTGCTGCGACTGCTCTGTTCCTCTGTCTGAATCGACGTGAGTGGTTTAAGGCCATATTAAGCCTGCCGGTCATCAACAGAGAGCTGGCAGTTTATGTGGTGATGATTGCACCACTGCGAGGCAGTGTTGGTTGTATGTTGCAGCTGTTACGGCAGAAGTGGCAGTTGCGAAAAGGTTGGGTTGAATTCCCTTTGATTCTTGTTTCCGCATTTCGTTCCACGCTGGTGCTGGCTGCAGAGCACTCCCGCCAAATCTGGCTGCGCTGGCCTGTTCATCCATTGCTGGATGACCCGTTGCCGGTCAGTTCAAGCCTGATTGTGAACCTGTTGTGTGCGATTATTGGCGGATTTGGAGTAGTGATGGCATGGCAGATTTAAACGTGGAGAAACAGCGCATCGCAATGGCGGTGGAGTTTGATGGCAGCGCATTTCACGGTTGGCAGAAGCAGGATAATGCGGCCTCTGTGCAGGCTGAACTGCAGGCTGCACTGGCAGCTATTGAAGGAGATTCGGTTGTTACGGTTGCTGCGGGTCGCACTGACAGCGGCGTCCATGCAGAGGCGATACTGGTGCATGGGGATGTCTCAGCAGCGCGCTGGCAACGCTCGCATCTGGCGTACCTGCATGGGCTCAACAGCAAGCTTCCGGATACGGTCAGGGTTATTGGCGTGAAAGCTGTTAAGCCAGATTTCCATGCGCGCTTCGACTGCAGGGAGCGCGCTTATCGTTATCAGATTTGGAATCGTAATACGCTATCCGCTATTCACCGCTGGCGGCACTGGTGGATGCCCAGAGAACTGGATGTGCAAGTGATGCAGGAGGCTGCATCATACTGTCTTGGTACGCATGATTTCAGTTCCCTGCGTGCATCAGGTTGCCAGGCCGCGCATGCAACCCGAACGATCAACAGACTGGAGATTAGAAAAACCGGTGATGCCATCGAGATCGAAGTGGCGGCTGATGCCTTTCTCTATCACATGGTTCGCAACCTGGTGGGAAACCTTGTCGAAGTAGGGGTGGGGAAGCAGAGCCCCGATGGGTTCAGGGAGCTGCTGGCTATGTGTGATCGCAGCAAAGGTGCCGCAACTGCGCCTGCCCACGGTCTCTACTTTATTGATGCGGTTTATGACGGCTTCAGCTCCCGTGAACTGATTGGTCGCAGCTGAACTCAGTCCGAGCTTAACAGTGATGCCTGGGCGATGGCTTCACTAATACCATCTTTGAGTTTAAGTAACGTGACGGGTTTGTTGATGAGTGTAACACCATAGTTGCCGACCCTTTGCAGCTGCTCATCCTCACCATATGCTGTGACCATCAGAATAGGGATGGTCGAATGCGTTTTTCTGATCGCCTCGACCAGCTCCAGTCCATCCTTTCCGGGCATGCGATAATCAGTAACGACCAAGTCGAACTGATGCTGTTTATCCTCAAACAGGGTGAGTGCGGCATCTGCGGATTCTGCAGGCGTTGTCGTATGGCCTATGCGGGAGAGGATGGCCTGATGAATTTGCAGAATATCAGGCATGTCATCGACAACAAGAATGTGCTGTGAAGGTATCTCTGCTGATAGGCTGGCAGTGCTACTGCTGCCAGGCTCTATCTCAGTAAGCGGAGCAGGGGTTTTAATCGCTTCAGATATATATGGCGGAATGCAGACACGGACCGTTGTTTTTTGTTCTCCGGCTGGCGATGAAACATCAATACTGCCGTGGTGCAGCTTGACGATGCGTTGAATCATGGTCAGGCCAAGGCCCGTGCCTCCCTCGTCTGCCCTGGAGGTCCAGAACGGCTTGAATACCATCGCTATATTCTCGTCACTGATGCCCGCTCCATTATCAGTGACGGTAATGCAAAATGCCTCCTTGCCTGTTGTGTCCTGGCCGCTGACCTCCACCTCGATAAGACCTGAGTCGACGATAGCCTGCATCGAGTTGTTGATCAGGTTGAGGAGAATCTGTTCGATCTCAACAACAGAGATGGCAACGTCGGGCAGTGGCTCCCTGATATTGCTGATTAAACGTACCTTGTGCGGAAGCTGCAGACGGGCAAGGGCGATAATATTCCCCAGCGGCAGAGAAAGTTCTTCGCCTTTCGTGCAACCTCGGGATTGGTCGTGGTTCCTGTTGCTTCTGCTCAGCTTCAACAGGTGGGTAATCAGGTCAGAGCCGCGCTCTCCAGCTGCAATAATGGTTTCGATCTGCTGTTTTTCAGCCTCATCATCACTGTTCATTTGCAGCACTTCGGCATTGCCTATCATATTGGTCAGCACGTTCCTGAAGTCGTGAACAATGCCTGCGACAAGCGTGGACATATACCCGTGCCGGTGCACCACCTCCAGCTGTTCCTGCAGGGTTTCTCGCTCGGTGATATCGAGGAGAAAACAGACACCGATCCAGCGGTCGCGCCAGCGCATGCGGATAGCCTTAACCATCAGTTTGAGTATCCGGCCAGATCCGTCCCTGCCCCTGATATATGTGGAGAGCGGTAGCTGGGGTTCCTTGTGCCCCTGTTCGCGGAAAGCTGAAGAACAGAATTTATGCATCTCTTCACTATCCTCTGGAAGTACCAGAAGATCTGTGGATTGGCCGATAATGTCACTTTGGGTTTTATTAAATAGCTTATAAACGGCTGCATTGGCATAGAGGAGGCGGATGCCAAACTTGCTGTTCAGTTCATAGGTGAAGACAGGCAGTGGTCCCTTGTCGATCAGCTGGAAAGAACTCTGTTCGGCCACGTTTTTATCGTCGATTGCCTTTTCAACCTTTTTAACGATCAGGTAGGCGAACAGAGGTACAGCAAAGAGGGTGAATATCTGCCAGCTGAACAGGGTATAATCGATCGCAAGTTGCAACGTGTAATGTCCATAGGCGGTTGTGCATAGCATGCCGACCAAGCATGAAACCTGAGCATAAATAAGCAGGGGGTTGCCGAAGCGAAGACCATTGCCGATAATGATTGGTAAGAGCATGAAATAGACGCCGCTTGAGTGACCGCCATCGATCAGCATACCGAATGAAACGATCATCACATCAAGAATTGGGTAGGCCAGGCTGCCAACGATGGTGAAGGGGCGGTGGCGAAGCCTTATCAGTGCTATCGAATTCAACATGAAATAGAGAGCGGCGAAAGAGAGTGCCTCTAGCTTGTAGTATTCGAAGTACTCCCCGTGAAGGATTATATATGTAAGGCTGGCTATGGTTAGCAGGATGCGCGACTTGGTCTGCTGAAGCTGCAGTTCGGCAAGGGGTTTGCTGTCCGTATACGCTTCGTTCTGAATCCATGTTGCGAATCTTTTGAAGTTTTGCACGAGCCCTCCACCCATAGTTGTTGCTTGCATCAGGGAGCCGCCTCATCTGCTTCCTGACTAACGAGTGTAGTTTAATTCCATGCTGCTGCAAGGTGCCTGGGGAAAGCTGAAAATATTTCGGCGTACTTTTTCAATCATACTTGATATGGTTCGCGAACCGATCAGGCTGACTCTAACGGGATCGGCTGTTTCAGGAGTGATGAGTGTTATATGTAGCAGTGCGGGCCGCCAGACGGGCAGGGGATTTGATTGCCAGAGCATTTGATGAGCGTGATGACATCAAAGTGCATCAGAAAACCGATCGGGATTATGTTACCGACGTGGACCAGCGTGCGGAGGCACTGATTCTCAGGGAGATTACCCAGCACTATCCCGATCACGGCATCGTTGCTGAAGAGTCTGCTAAACGAGTGAATCCCGATGCATCCATACAGTGGTATATTGATCCACTCGATGGTACGACCAACTTTATTCACGGCTATCCGCATTTTGCCGTCTCTATTTCTGCATGGAAAGATGGCAAGCCACTGCTGGCAGTGGTTCATGACCCCATTCGCGATGAAACGTTCGAAGCCAAAAACGGTGGCGGTGCATTTGTAAATCGTCGGCGGTTGCGTGTGAACAGTGAAAAGAGGTTGAGCCATGCCCTGTTTGCTTCAGGTATGCCCTCCTATCAGCGGGAGCATATCGATCTGTTCCAAAGGCGCATGGATCTCTGTATGCGCTCGATGGACGGGTATCGCCGCGGTGGTTCCGCTGCGCTTGATCTTGCCTATGTGGCAGCAGGACGCCTTGATGTTTACTGGGAGGCGGGTCTGAGGCCCTGGGATATTGCAGCGGGTTACCTTCTGGTTCAGGAGGCCGGTGGTATGGCGACAGATATCAATGGCGCAACCATCGATCTTGAGAAGGGTGATATTCTCGCCTCCAATTCACATCTGCATGGAGATGTTTGCAAGCTGCTCAAGTCGGCTTAATGGCCTTCCCGTTTAAGTAGCAGGAACATACCCAACCCTCCGAAAACAAGGGTGGGTAACCATGCAGCATAGGCCGGAGGAATCCGTTCGCTACCGGCCAGCAGGTTTCCTGCATTGCCAATCACATAAAACAGTAGCCCAAGTGAAATAGCAGAAACGATGCCCCAAGACATCTTACTGTTACGGCTGCCGGTGTGCAGGCAGAGGGCGGTTGCAAGAATGACCATCAGCAGGCACGCCAGCGGAGCAGCGAACTTTCTGTGCAGAGCATAGGTGTAAGAGCCGGTGGTTAGTCCGGCATGCTCAAGGTCTGAAATGTAGTGGTAGAGCTCGGAGACGTGCATGTGGCGGGGTTTAGGGAGTTCAGCGGTTTCCGGTCCGATCGCCGAATTAAGGGTCATCTTCTCCAGCTTCTCGTGAAGCATGCCGTGTTCGGAAGAGGGCTTGGTAATGTGGACGTCAGACATCTGCCACTGCTGGTTTGAATAGTTGGCGCTGGCGGCATCGATGCGTTTTAGCCAGCCTCCCTGACTGTCAGTTTCCAGAATAATAATAGCAAATTTACTCTCTTTTAATGGCGTCAGCCGGAAAAAACGCTGCCCGTCCTTTAGCCACTGGACGCCTTGGCTAGCACTCTTTTTCTGCTGGATGTGTACATTTTCAATGACATCCAGACGTTTGTTGGTAACTGGAGTGATCCACTCGCCAATAAGGAAACTTAGTGCTGAGGCAAGAAAGGCGACTGCAAGCAGTGGCATCAGCAGTTTGTTGATACCGAGACCTGCTGCCCTGATGGCAACCATCTCATGGTTGCGGGAGAGTTCGATCAGGTAAATGCTGGCTCCGATGAGTACGATGATCGGCATAAACTCACTGATCATAAATGGAATCTTCAGCAGCAGGTATTCGACCATCAGCCCACCATCCAGACCGTGGCCGAGATAACGGGCTTTATCGAAGCTCTCAATAATCACATATATGGACAGCAGGGCTGCCAGAGTGACCAGGGCGCGGCTCATGCAGCCGGAAAAAATCCATCTGAATATGACAGGCATGGGGAAAGACTAAGCAGCTGTTACGGTCAGGGGAAGAAATCAATGCGTGTTCATGAAGCCCATTAGGTTCATCGGTAGTAATTGCAGGCTTTTCTCTTTTCAGGTGAGAACTAAGATTGGTAAATCCTGTTGTCACGACTCGATGAATAACAACCCTTGGTTTTGAACATTTTTTACTTTCCTGTTTAAATACAGGTGCAAGGTTCTGTGTTTGCGGGGAAACTGTTACACTCGCGCAAATTTTTACAGGCGGTAGCTTTTTTATGGCGACTGAGCTGACATATAAGGATACATAAATGAACGAGAACGAGATTCTGGCAATGTATGAAGATGCGGGTGCACTGTTAAATGGGCACTTTATCCTCTCAAGTGGCAGGCACTCTGCCCGCTACCTGCAGTCGGCACTGGTGCTGATGAATATCGATAATGCTACAGCTCTGGCTGGTGAACTGATCACCAAGGTGGATGCGGATGAGATCGATATGGTGGTTGCGCCTGCGATTGGCGGTTTGGTGATTGGCCAGGAGGTTGCACGCCTGCTGCGCAAGCCGTTTATCTTCACCGAGCGCAAAGAGGGTGAAATGCAGATGCGCCGTGGATTCTCGATTCCGGAGGGTGCAAAGCTGCTGGTTGTTGAAGATGTGATTACCACTGGTGGTTCGGTGCGCGAATGCATGGCTGTTGTGCGCGAACATGGTGGTGAGCCGGTGAAGGTGCTGGCCGTCGTAGACCGTGCGCCGGATGCCGAGGGTCGCTTTGATGTGCCTTTTGCAACAGCGATCAGCCTGAGTGTTGAAACCTATGCTGCAGATGACTGTCCGATGTGCAGCGAAGGTCTGCTGCCACCGGTTAAACCGGGAAGCAGGGGTGCAGCCTGAAACAGGCAGTCCCGATAAAGGCGCTTGTGATCAAGGGCACGGCAGTTTGGCCGTTGCCTGTTACGTTTGTCCCTCGGTCAATATAAGGAGTTTAAATGAGTAAACCTGTGCTGCGATGTTTCCCGTTTGGTGGAGTCGGTGAGTTTGGCAAAAACATGATGGTATATGCCATCGATGATGATGCCGTGATTGTCGATTGCGGCATGGGTTTTCCTGATGCAGGTCAGCATGGTGTTGATGTCGTGGTGCCGGATATATCATCCCTGCATGAACTTGGGTTGAATATCCACGCTCTGCTTATCACCCATGGCCATGAGGATCATATTGGCGGCCTTCCGCACCTGTTGCCGCGCCTTGGCCTGCCTGTTTATGCTACAGAGGTGACGCTGGCACTGATCAAGGCAAAGCTCTCCGAGCGCGGCTACAAAGGTGATCTTCGCAAGCTTCCGGATGACGGGAGGATGGTGAAGGTCGGACCATTCAAGGTTGAGGGTGTACCGGTAACTCACTCGATTATGGATGCGGTCTCCATCGCGATTCACACCTCACTCGGCATTATTGTCCATACCGGCGATTTCAAGATTGACCCGGCACCGATCGATGGTCGTACCACTGCCATCCATCGATTCTCTCAGCTGGGTGATAAGGGTGTGTTGCTTCTGGCATCTGACTCTACCAATGCGACGCGCTCCGGTAGCGGCCCATCCGAGCGTGTTGTGGGGCCCGCACTGAAGCAGGCCGTTTCCCAGTGCAGTGGCAAGGTGATAGTCACAACATTTGCCTCCAACATGTTCCGTATCCAGCAGATTGTTGATGCGGCTGTGGCCAATGGCCGCAGGGTGGCCGTTGCTGGGCGCAGCCTGGAACGGCATATGGATATCACCAGTACGCTTAAGCGCCTGACTATTCCGGCTGGCACCCTGATTGACATCAAACAGTCTTCAAATATCCCTGATGATAAGCTCCTGATTATTGCGACAGGCTCGCAGGGTGAATCGAGGGCGGCACTGGCCCGCCTAGCGCAGAACAGGTTTACAGGGCTCAAGCTTGGCCATGGTGACCTGGTCATCTTTTCATCAAGCAATATTCCAGGTAACGAACGCATTATCGCCGGCCTCTACAATCATATCTACCGCTGCGGTGCCCGGATCCTGCACTCAGGTCAGGCCTCCCTGCACGTTTCCGGCCATGCACAGGCGCATGAGTTGAAGATGATGATACAGTTAACCAGACCCAGTTATTTTTACCCTGTGCACGGCGAATACCGAAACCTGATTGAACACCGCGACCTGGCAGTATCGACCGGCGTTGCCTTTGACCATACGGTGATTGCCGAGAATGGCCAGAGCGTCATTGTCGATGAGGAAGGGGTAAAGCAGGGTCCTGATTTCCATGCTGGTGCTGTCTTTGTCGATGGTGATGCCCGTGACGAGATTGACGGAATTGTGCTGCGGGACAGACGGGTTTTGGCGGATGATGGCATGATCTCTGCCTTCGTGCTGCTCAGCAAACACGAAGGAAAACTGCTGGGCGAACCGGAACTGGTTGCCCGCGGTGTGCTGCATGAGGATGTCAGCGACGAGGTTCTGGCTGCAGCTGGCAAGGCGCTGCGCCAGTTTCTTGAATCAATGGATAAAGAGTGGCTTGCAGATATGGATGCCGCTAAAGAAGAGGTGCGAATCTTCCTGCGTCGCTGGTGTAAGAAACATATCGGACGTAGGCCGATGGTGCTGCCTATCGTGCTGGCATTGTAAGGAGCCCTGATGGATGTTCGTCTGTTAGTTCGCGAATCGCTGGCCTTACTGATTGCCGGTGTTGTCATTGTTTTGCTGCTGGCGATGTACAGCTTCTCACCGCTGGATCCGTCACTCAATCGTGAAACAGGCGAGGCAGTGCGGAACCTGACCGGCATGGCTGGTTCCTATACCTCCGATTTTATCTATCAGCTGTTTGGTTATGCAGGCTGGATCTGGGTTGCCCTGCTGGTGATGTTAACAATTCGTATCGGTTGGGGGCGTCGTCCTTACATGGGGGGGTGGACCGCCCTGTTCTGGCTGCCGGTTATTCTGACGCTGGCGGCACTGATGCATGCCCATATTCCATCCGGTTCAGCTGTCGATCTGCTTGATCTTCCGGCTGGTCCTGGTGGTGCGCTTGGTTCAATGCTGGATGCGACACTGCGTGAACCCTTACGCGCTCTTGGCCGCGATGTGCTGCTGCTTGCCCTGCTACTTTCAAGCCTTGTTGCGGCAACCCACTGGTCACTGGTGAAGCTGTTGCAGAGATGTTATCAAGGTTTAGTCGGCGTTATCGCCTATCTGACCAGTATCACTCAGGCTGTGTTTTCAAAGGCCTATGAGCGCAAGGATCGCATGGATGCGCGCGAGGTTCGCAAGGAGATTCGCAAGGCCCGCCCTGAACGCATTGCCAAATCAGAACCCGCTGTAACCAAGCAGCCAAAGGTGAAGGTGTCTCGCCAGGCCAAGCAACAGCAACAGGCTGAGCTCTCCTTCTTCGAAACTGCAGCATCCGGTTTCAAGCTTCCCTCTTTAAACCTGTTTGGTCGTGGAGAGGGACGGCAGAAGTCCCACAATCCGGAGGCACTGCAGGCGATAGCCCGTATGCTGGAGAAGAAGCTTCTCGATTACAGGGTGGAGGGGCAGGTAATAGCTGTGCACCCGGGCCCTGTGGTAACGCAGTTTGAACTGGAGCCGTCACCGGGCACCAAGGTGAATCGTATCGTTGCACTGCAGGATGACTTGGCCCGCTCGATGGCTGCGATCAGTGTGCGTGTGGCCGGAAATATTCCGGGTAAGAATGTGATCGGCATCGAGCTTCCGAATGAGGAGCGTGAGACAGTCGTTCTGCATCAGGTCCTCTCCAGTACGGAGTTCGCCAACCGTAAACTTATTTTACCGATTGCTCTCGGCGTCGATATTTCTGGCCAGCCGGTAGTAACTGATCTTGCCCGCATGCCACATCTGCTGGTGGCCGGTACTACCGGTTCTGGTAAGTCGGTGGCGATCAATGCCATGATCTGTTCTCTGCTGATGGTGAAGACACCACTGGACCTGCGAATGATTCTTGTCGATCCGAAGATGCTGGAACTCTCTGTTTACGATGATATTCCACATCTTCTGGTGCCAGTGGTGACCAATCCACATAAGGCGGCCAAGGCACTGGCATGGGCGGTTTACGAGATGGAGCGCCGTTACCAGTTGATGAGTGATGCCAAGGTGCGCAATATCGATGGCTACAACAAGGCCGCAGAAAAAGATGAGGGAGCCGAGCGTCTCCCTTATATCGTGATTGTGATTGATGAGCTGGCTGACCTGATGATGGTGGCGGGTAAAGAGGTGGAGCAGTCGATCTGTCGTATCGCACAGAAGGCGAGGGCGGCGGGGCTGCATCTGGTGCTGGCAACCCAGCGTCCGAGTGTCGATGTCATTACCGGACTGATCAAGGCTAACCTGCCGAGCCGTCTCTCCTTCCAGGTTTCATCGAAGATTGATTCGAGAACCATTCTTGACCAGATGGGTGCTGAACAGCTTCTCGGAAATGGCGACAGCTTGTTCCTGAGCGGCGGTCGTGACCTTAAACGTGTGCACGGCGCATTTGTCTCTGATGCAGAAGTGATTGATCTGGTCGAACATCTGAAGGCGCAGGGTGAGCCCGATTATCGGGAAGAAGTCTTCGAGGTTCCTACTGCAGCCGATGGAGACAGCGCTGGCGGTATGGGTGGCGATGATCATGATGAAAAATATGATGAGGCGGCGGCACTGGTGATCGAGAAGGGGCAGTGCTCTGTCTCGATGGTGCAGCGCTACCTGCGCATCGGTTATAACCGCGCCAGCCGTCTGGTTGAGCATATGGAGCGGGAGGGTCTGGTTTCACCGCCCGGTTCAGGGGGTATGCGCAAGGTGTTGGCCCGCTCAAGCTCTGATGGTGGCGGTGTCATAGAGTGAAGCAGTTAACCCCCTCATCGTTGGTGATTTTCTCTTTTGCCCTGTTTATGTTTATCTCACCGTTGCACGCCGCCGAGTTGAAACCGGTTGAGCAGACTAATGGGCATGAGCAGTCGTCGGACGACTTTTTTACCAGCAGCATCAACCGCCTTTCCGGGCTACCGGGTTTTCAGTGCCAGTTCGACCAGTTGATGGTTTTCAGTGATGGCGGTAGCCAGCACTTCTCCGGTGAGGTGGCTGTGCTCAAGCCCAAGCGCTTTCGCTGGTCCTATCACCAGCCTTATGAGCAGCTCTATGTCGGAGATGGTTCGGTCATCTGGCACTATGAGCCAGACCTGCTGCAGGCTGAACGCCTGAATGACCTTGATCAGGTCGATCCCGCCGTGATGAAGCTTCTGGATGGACGTGTGTCGGTGAAGGATGTGGAAATTTTAAATCAGAAGCAGGATAGCGAACTTGAAACCAGTCACTATCAGGTGCGCATTGGCGACTCTGCGGCAGTCTGGCTGGGGTTCAATAAACTGGGTGACCTGATCGCTATTGAGCGCAAGGATATGCTCGGTAACAGTAACCGGATGCAGTTGTCTGAGTGCTCTTACATTGCACCTTCGGTAAATCTATTTAGTTTTGCACCGCCAGAGGGTGTGGATTTGTTAGATCTGCGCACAGCAAACAGTGAATAAGGATTCCCAATGAAAAAAGTAATATGTTTGATCGCCGGAGTAACGTTTGGCAGCACTTGCGCCCAGGCTGGCGGTTTCATCCAGAGCAGCCATTCTGCTGCCGCAGCAGGTGTGGCCGATGCTTTTGCTGCCACGGCAAGCGATGCGTCCGCCGTTATCTATAACCCTGCAGGCATAGCCTGGTTGCCGGGCATATCGATAACCGGTGGTATTAATCTTTATTACAGAGATTCATCAGTGAAGATTCCGGGTGGTATCGCCCCGAATGAAGGGACTGAGCCCACCAGTGGCCATATCTTTGCAACCTGGGCGCCGCTGGATAGCCGCTGGGGCGCAGGTTTCGGATTTGCCCCTCTCTACTCAATCAACAACGACTGGAGCAGTACTGCTTTTGCTGGTGCTACTAAGCTTACGGTGGATCATGCCAGCTTTGATGGTGTCTATGCTGTCAGCAGCAGCCTTGCTATTGCTGCGGGCCTTGACTGGTATCTCACCCGTGCCGATTTTTCTCAGGTTCCCAACAGCTTTAAAAAGAACAACTTTGCCACCTTCGGTGGTCACGCGTCACTAATGTGGAAACCGGCACCGGCTTGGAGTCTTGGTTTAACCTATCGATCCGGTGCCAAGGTCAAGTTGTCCGGTTCTGCCAATCAGGAGCTTGCCATTAAGCTGCCCGATGAACTGACAGTTGCTGTTGCCCGTGATTTTGCCGATGTCTGGCGTTTTGAAACGGATGTGAAGTGGACCCGCTGGTCAACACTGAAGGATATGAATGTTACCGGTGCCACACCTCAGTCAAATCCTCTGAATCTTCGCGATACCATCACAGCGATGGCTGGCCTGACATGGACATGGCGCCCGGATAGCCAGTTCCGTTTTGGATATGCCTATGATCAAGGTGCAAACAAGAGTGCCGGCTATAACCCGATTATTGCAGATCAGGACGGTCACCGCATCACGCTTGGTATGGGCGGAGAGATGGCGGATATGCATATGGACCTAGCTTACAACTATACCTATTACACCAAGAAAACTGCGACTGGACTCAATGCAGGAACCTATCGTGATCGCAAGCAGGCGTTTGTTTTTTCCGTAAGTAAAACCTTCGATTAAGATACAAACGGGTGGCAGAACAGGTTTCATTTCTTCAACCCGAGGCCATGGCCAGCGGTAATGAGGTGGCCATACCGCTGGCACACCGCATGCGGCCGAAATCGCTGGACGAGGTGGCAGGGCAACATGAACTGACCCGCCCTGATTCATGGTTTGCAGCGATGATGGCCGAGGGTAGATGCATCTCCTGCATCTTCTGGGGGCCGCCGGGGGTGGGTAAAACCACGCTGGCAACGATGATGGCCGATGCTGCAGGCCTTCCCTTCACACAACTATCTGCCGTTTCAGCAGGTAAGGCCGAGGTGCAGCAGGTTGTGCGGCAGGCCAAAGAGCAGGGCCAAACATGGCTGCTCTTTCTTGATGAGATACACCGTTTTAACAAGGCGCAGCAGGATGTTCTGCTTCCCTATATTGAGGACGGCACACTGGTGCTGGTCGGTGCCACCACCGAGAACCCGTCGTTTACGCTGAATAACGCACTGCTTTCACGTTGCCGGATGATTGTGCTTAATGCACTGGAACCGGCTGATATTGAATCGATCCTGTTGCGTGCTGTGACATTCCTGCAGCAGGAGAGCCCCGCGTTTACTGTTGATTCCGATGCAGTGAGTTGGCTGGCATCAGGAAGCGATGGCGATGCCCGTTATGCGATCAATGCTCTCAATGCACTGTTTGAGTCGGACCGATCTAAAAGCTGGAGCAAGCAGGCGGTGAAGGCGCAGAGCCTCAGACGTGCTGCCCGATATGATCGTGATGGCGATGCCCATTACGATCTGATCTCTGCGCTGCATAAGTGTATACGCGATTCCGATGCCGATGCTTCCGTCTACTGGCTGGCGCGAATGCTGGAGGCGGGAGAGCAGCCGCTTTACATCGCCCGCAGGCTGATCCGCATGGCTACCGAGGATATCGGCCTGGCCGACCCCAAAGCACTGAATGTGACGCTCGATGCGCATCGCATGTATGAGATCCTGGGTTCACCAGAGGGCGAACAGGGGCTTTTTGAGGCAGCAATCTACCTGGCACTAGCCCCAAAGAGCAATGCGGCTTATATGGCCGAGAAGGGTGCGAGAAAGCTGGCAAAAGAGACGCAGCAGACGGATGTGCCGATACACCTGAAAAATGCCCCGACAAAGCTGATGAAGGAGCTTGGTCATGGTGTCGGTTACCAGTATGCACATAATGCAGTGGACGGGGTGGTAAATCAGCAGCATCTTCCCGATGGTGTGAACGCCGAGTTATATCAGCCTGTGGATCGCGGGTTTGAGCGTACGCTCAGAGAGCGCATGATTTGGCTGACTGAGAGAAAGGGCAGGGGAGATAAACCGTGACGGGGCAGTTGATCGCAGTGGCAATCGGAGGAGCAAGCGGTGCAGTGATGCGCTGGTTGATGGCGTCCGGTATCCAGAGGCTGGCTGGCGGTCCGTTTCCCTGGGGCACCTTTGCGGTCAATGCGATTGGTAGTTTCCTGCTTGGTTTCCTCTTTGTCTGGCTGATTGAGCGCTCCACGGTCAGTGAACTTGTGCGCCTGGCACTCACCGTTGGTTTTCTTGGTGCCTTCACCACTTTCTCCACCTATTCGCTGGAGTCGATTCGCCTTTTGCAGGAGGGAGCCTTGGCGCTCGCTTTCGGCAATGTGGTGGGTCAGGTGGTTGTCTGCCTCACTCTGACATGGCTGGGGATCCAGCTCGCCCGCGCGCTCTAGGTAGCTGCGAAAGCTTTTAAGAAAATAGCTGGCCGAACAGCTTAATCATTAAACTGTTTTCTTTTCTATGGATGCGAAAGATCGATGATTTTGCGGATATCGTAATCCTTTGAACCACCGGCCTGTTTGACCAGGTCGGCCATGATATCGTCCAATGTTGGGCGCTGGGTTTTATACAGAAGGCCTACCGGCTCCTTCTCCTTCTCTTTGAACTTGTAGACTAGTCGCATCGCCTTGCGAAGGTCAGTCACATCATGGCCTTCCGGAACTTCCTTGATGATGGACTTGAAATAGTCAGCGGTGTCCATCTTGTTGAAGCTGGGGCACTGGCTGAGGATATGGATATAGGCCATGCCCCTGTGTTCCAGCCCGCCCTTGATCAGTTCAGCGCACATCTTTGCATCGCCGGCAAAGGCCTGTCCCACGTAGGTGGCGCCGTAGGTGAGCATGTAGAGCAGTGGCCACATCGGTGCCTCAATGCCGCCATAGGGGGTGGTGTAGGCTTTCATCTCCCGCCTGGATGTGGGCGAAGCCTGTCCCTTGGTTAGCCCGTAGATGTGATTGTCCATCAGCACATAGGTGAGGTTAACGTTGGTGCGCCCCAGATGTGGCATGTGTCCGCCACCGATGGAGAAGCCATCACCATCGCCACCGGTAACCAGCACCTTCAGGTCAGGCCTAGCCAGTTGCAGGCCTGTGGCCACAGGGCCTGCGCGCCCGTGCAGGGTGTGCATTTTAAAGGCTTTGAGGAAGTAGGGCATGCGCGAGCTGCAGCCTATGCCTGAGATGTTTACGAGATTGGCGGGGTCTATCTGCAACTCGGCCAGTGCGCGGTAGACTGCGGCGAGTGCACCGTAGTTGCCACAGCCTGCGCACCAGACCGGATGTATGCCCGACTGATACTCTTTGGCTTTCATGAGTTCACTCATAACTGTTCCCTGACTGCGGCCTCAATGTTGGCCGGTGTGAAGGGCATGCCTCCGCAAATGGTGTGTGAAAAGGGATTGAGAGAGGTTTCCGCACGGATAAGGTGAGCCAGCTGCCCCTGATGGTTGACCTCAACGACGAGGATCGTGTTGCACCTCTCTGCGAAGCTCTCGAACTGATCCACCTGCATCGGCCAGAGAAGTTTGGGGTAAAAGCCTTTTACGCTGATGCCTTCACCCCTGAGGCGGGCGATGGCTTCGCGCACCACGCCGATCGTGCTGCCCCATGCGATAATGCCGATATCGGCTTCTATTTTGACATCGCCATCAATTTCAACCGGGTGATAGTGATCAGGCAGCGATTTAAGCTTATCAAAACGTTTGTTGGACATCATCTCATGATTATCCTGCGTAAAGGCAGGTCTGCCGTCTGCTTTATGCTCCAGCCCCGTAGCGATGTGGAGGGCACATGGGGTGCCGGGATCAGCCATCGGCGAGATAAAGTCTGCAGTCATCTCATAGCGCTGGTATTCACCCTCGCCACCCCAGCGTTTGCGCTGAACTACCTCTATGAGATCGGGATCGGGGGTAGGGATGGTCTGGCTGGAGAAGGCCAGTGAAGACTCGGATAACAGGATAACCGGGGATTGATAGTTCTCTGCAATATTCATCGCATCGACTGTCATGCTGATACAGTCAGCTACGTTTTCCACAGAGAGCACAATGCGGACGGCATCGCCGTGGCTACCGTAGATGGCGGCAAATAGATCTGATTGCTCATGTTTGGTGGGCAGCCCGGTAGATGGTCCACCGCGCTGAACGTCCACAACAACGGTCGGTGTTTCGCTCATAAAGGCAAACCCCAGCATTTCGCTCATCAGGGAGATGCCTGGGCCGCTGGTGGCAGTCATGGCCTTTTTGCCGGCGAATGATGCACCTATTACTTGCGAGATAGAGGCGATTTCATCCTCGGCCTGAATCAATGAGCCGCCCGTTTTGGGCAGGTGCATGGCCAGGTACTTGGCTATTTCGCTGGCCGGGGTGATGGGGTATGCTGAAAAGAAATCCAGGCCGCCAATCAGTGCGCCAAGGCCAATGGCCTCATTGCCGGAGATCATAATAACATCTTTTGACTCCGTACCTTTGGATAGCTGCAGCTTGTCGATCTTTTCCATGCCTGTCGCAAGCTCTGCACCCTTATCAAACGCTGCGAGATTGGAACGCAGTACCTTTTCCCCCTTGCTTCTGAACTTATCGCTCAGCACATCCTTTAAGGTCTTGGCGGGTATATTGAACAGTTCAGAGATGGCACCGAGTGCCACCATGTTCTTGGCCTTTTTAAAGCCCAGACCTTTTGAGGCTGTTGTCATCGGGATAGGGAAGGCAAGTACGCCATCGGGAATATCAGGGCTGAAGCTATCATCATAAACAAGGACGGTGCCGGGCACCAGGTGGCTTCTATTGAGGCCATAAGCCTCGCTGTTCAGCGCACAGAATATATCGAAGCTGTCACCCTGATTGTGCAGGGCTTTCATGCCGGCACGAACCTGATACATGGCATAACCACCACGCACCTCGGCAGGGAAGGTTTTGAATGTATATACCTCCAGACCAGAGCGGGCGCAGGCGGCAGCAATAAGATCGCCGCAGGAGATGATGCCTTCACCACCGTCGCCAGCAATCCGGAATATCATATCATGAGCGTGATCTGTCACGGTTCTGATCTCCTCTTAAGCTGCATATATCTATCATAGAGTATGCAACTTGAATAGGCTACTTCAGCAAGAGGATTAGATCTGTTTTCTCCATGAGAAGCAGCAAAGTCCTTTTCGTTTTCCAGCGATTCAGCCATCGGTCTATAATATTGTGACAGTGATGTGACTATTCATAAATAGCTCACAATGGCCTCCTGACTGCGGTCTGTTTTTCATATAGATCAGCTGTTTTGTAGACATACTGAATCAGTACCACTGCACTTTCTGAATTGCCTGATATAATAGTAGGATTATGTGATGCTTGACATATAACCATATTATAATATCTTAACGCCATAATTTGAATTCGATCTCTAATGACGTTTAGGAAACAGGAGGAGAAAACATGTCGCGAATCGTGATTTTAGGTGCAGGCATATCTGGCCATACTGCCGCCAGGTATCTTGATAAATGGATAGGCAAGAAACATGAAATTATCGTGGTTTCTCCTAATGCCAAATGGAACTGGATTCCATCCAATATCTGGGTAGGCGTGGGTCAGATGACTGAAGAGGATGTGACCTTCGATCTGGCTGAGGTCTATAAAAAGACCAATGTCGATTTCCGTCAGGCTAAAGCGATTTCTATCAATCCAGAGGGCAGTGCCGATAGTGAGAAACCATTTATCACAGTTGAGTACACCCTTGAGAGCAGAGCCGGTGAGCAGGAAAATATTGAATATGATTACATGATCAATGCCACCGGTCCTAAACTGAACTTTGGCGCTACCGAAGGATTAGGCCCGGATCATGGCCATACTGTATCGGTCTGTACTGCTGGCCATGCACTCGAGGCCAATGAGAAGCTGCAGGCGACCATCGATAGAATGAAAGCAGGCGAGCACTGCACTGTAGTGATCGGAACCGGTCACGGCATGTGCACCTGTCAGGGTGCTGCCTTTGAGTATATCTATAATGTTGATCATGTTCTGCGTGAAGCGGGCGTGCGTGATATGGCCCGTATTGTCTGGATCAGTAATGAGTATGAGCTGGGCGACTTCGGCATGGGCGGCGTACATATCAAACGTGGCGGTTACGTCACCAACGGTAAGACCTTCGCTGAATCACTGATGGTTGAGCGTGGCATCGAGTGGATTACCCGTGCACATGTGAAGAAGGTTGAAGCGGGCCTGATTCATTACGAGACGCTCGATGGTGAATTTCATGAGCAGGAGTTTGATTTCTCCATGCTGATTCCACCGTTTGCCGGTGTTGGTCTGAAGGCCTTTGACAAAGCCGGTGAAGATATTACAGCCAATATCTTTGCACCTAATGGCTTCCTGAAAGTTGATGCCGACTACACACCGCGCCCATTTGCGGAGTGGAGTGCCAAGGATTGGCCAAGGAACTACCAGAACCCAACCTACAAAAACATGTTTGCAGTCGGTATCGCCTTTGCACCACCGCATCCGATCAGCAAACCGATGCAGAGTCCTAATGGCACAGCCATCAACCCGACACCACCACGGACCGGCATGCCTTCAGCAACCATGGCTAAAGCTGTGGCTCAGAGCATCCGCGATATGGTTAATGGCGCTAAAGAGCCAACCCATTCTGCGTCAATGGCAGAGATGGGTGCGGCATGTGTCGCCTCTACCGGTTCGCATGTGTTTAAAGGAACAGCTGCAACAATGACTGTGTTCCCGGTTGTACCGGACTTTGAGAAGTATCCGGATACCGGTCGTGATATTGAGCTTACTACCGGTGAGATCGGTTTGGCAGGTCACTGGATGAAGTATATTCTACATCACACCTTCATCTACCAGGCTAAACTGAAACCGGGCTGGTCAGTGCTACCGGATTAATAGAATAGATATTTATAATTATTGAGGAGCATGACATGGCAAATAAAGTAACCAATAAGGAGCCTTATCAGCAGGCTTATTATCCACCAGCCCCGACCGGGTTTACCAAAAGTATGCGGACATCAGTCATCTGGCAGTTTTTCCGCTTTATCGTCATCAATCTGAAGATGCTTAAATTGATGTCGAAATCGCACCATTAATACCCAAGGGTATTAACCGCTGAAACACCAAAGCCCTCTGCGCAAGCAGGGGGCTTTTTCTTTTTTTTAAATAATAGCTTAACTTCCTTCGGGTGATGAGCTGGGTAAGTATCTAGGGTGTTTAATATGAATGGCTGCTTCCAGCCAAGCCCACTCATTCAGCATTTCCTTTTTTGAACTAGAATAGAACTATAAGTGAAAAGGAGGCAGCAATGAATGAGTTGGCACCTAACAAGATATCCTGCCTTTGCGGGGTAGTAACCCTCACTACCAAACCAATCAAACAACAGTTTACAGCATGTCATTGTGGCATGTGTAGGCGATGGGGTGGCGGCCCTTTGTTGGCAGTTGATTGTGGAACAGAAGTTCAGTTTGATGGGGATGAATTTGTAGCGATATATAACTCGTCTGAATGGGCAGAACGTGGGTTTTGCAAGAAGTGTGGAACACACTTGTTTTATCGTTTAAAGGAGTCTCGAGAGTATCAAATTCCTGTTGGACTATTTGAGGAAGTGGTTACCCTGAAGTTTGGACTTCAAGTGTTTATCGATAGAAAACCCGATTATTACACCTTTGCCGATATAACCCAGAAGATGAGTGAGGAAGAGATATACGAGATGTATAAACCTAAGAGTTAGCGACCCAGTCGTTCGCTCAGTGTCCGCTCCTTTCCGCAATCGGGCGGCGATAGTGAATCCTGATACTGTGCATAGATAGACAGTACGCCGACATGCAGGGTCAGTGAGCAGAGAGCGAATCAGTAACGGGAGTTGCTGAGTTGTTTGAACTCGGCCGGTCAGAGGCTTTCTTTATGTTTTCAGCGGATTACTTCAGAGACTTTTTGAGCCAGATGTAGCCGCAGATGGCTGAGAGGCTGGAAGCTAAAATGATACCCAGGCGCTCATCGAAGAGGAGATTGTTACCACTACTCTCAAAAGCGAGGGAGCCGATAAAGAGGCTCATCGTGAAACCGATACCGCAGAGCAGTGATACACCGTAAATAAGTGACCAGTCGACGTTCTTTGGCAGCTTGGCTAGTCCCATTTTTACTGCCAGCCAGGCAAAGGTGAATACGCCAAGCTGTTTGCCGATAAACAGGCCTAGTGCGATGCCAATGGTTACTGGATGTAACATCTCATCAATGCCCATGGCACTTACATTCAGTCCCGAGTTGGCAAAGGCAAAGATGGGAAGGATGACAAAGGCGACCAGGCCGTGCAGGTCATGCTCCAGCTCTTTAAGCGGCGAACGCCCACTCTCCGGTTCCCTGGCAAGAGGAATAAACATTGCCAGAAATACACCGGCAAGCGTGGCATGTACGCCCGATTTCAGTACAGCTACCCACATCACCAGTCCAAAAAAGATGTATGGCGTCAGCCTGTAAACATTTCCCCTGTTCAGCAGGGCAAGCGCAGTCATGCAGACAGCGGCGGTGATCAGACTGATTGCGGAGATATTGCTGGTATAGAAGATAGCGATAATGACGATCGCACCGATATCATCAAAGATCGCCAGCGATACCAAAAAGGTTTTTAGTGCCAGCGGTACGCGATCACCCAGCAGGGTCAGTACGGCAAGTGCAAAAGCAATATCGGTCGCTGTAGGGATTGCCCAGCCCTGCAGGGCAACCGGATCATGGCCATTCACCAGAATATAGATCAGAGCCGGTAGAGCCATGCCGCCAATTGCAGCAAAGGCAGGCAGAGCAATAGCGCGTGCGCTGCCCAGCTCACCTTCAAGTATTTCCCGCTTCAACTCCAGGCCAACAATGAAAAAGAACAGGGCCATCAACCCATCGTTGATCCATAGCAAAAGTGGCTTGGCAATCTGAAGCGCGCCGATACGTACCTCTACGGGTGTATCAAGCAGCAGGTCGTAGTAGTGCGAAAGCGGAGAGTTTGCCAGCAGCATGGCAAGCAGGGCCGCGGCAATCAACAGGATGCCGCTGGCTGATTCGAGCCTTAAAAATGTTTTGATTGCTGCAACCATTGAGCCTCCAGAGCTATGAGGTTTTCATGTTATCTTATGTGAGATTAAAGGTGAACTAAATGACCAGTGCAGAAGGGGGTGCTTAAGAAGTAAAGCTCAAGACTCAGAGGAGGGATTGAGCGGCTCGGGTTGGCCGCGCATTTTACGAAATGCATTGATCAGATAGATTTTAATATAATTAAGCATCACACCAGCCATTATGCCATAACTGATCGCAGCCATGCTGCTTAATGCACCCTGGCTGAGGGTGATGATTTCGATTGCCGATACTGCTAATTCGCCCATGCTGACGGCCGCAAACGCGATAACTTGAGGTGCGAGGAAGAGGGTCGCCGCCGCTATCGCCAGACGTTTAAGAAATATTGTTTCAAGCTTCATAAACAGAATAAACAGAGCAAGAATAGTTGCTGTAGAAAGGTGTACACCTGCGATTAGATTGATATCCATTTTCTCTCCAGGGCCCGACGAGGCGGTGCATATTATAAGGTGACGATTTCTGCCTCCTGAATCATTAATATTCTATGAAGCTGGAGTAGCCATGGGAAAGGGTGAATAACTTGGCATCAGTACTGATCGGAGGCGATTAAACAGTTACGATACAGAAGGTACTGGTTTTCTTGGCGAGATGACCAATCTGGATATGAGACAAAAAAAAGTCCCGGCACGGTCGGCCGGGACTTACACTGATTCCACTCCGGGGGTTATAGAACGCCGCCCAGATATAGAAAGAACACTACCACTATGCCGCCCGTAATGCCTGTCAGCATCAATGCTTCCATGGTTCCGTTTACCTGCTCTGAATCGCTCATGTTGAACTCCTGTTGTCGCCACCTGGGCGAACAAGCTTTCTAAAGTAGAATAACCGAGAAAAATAATCAACTATTTTCATTGTGGTTAAGGTTTGTAAATATTTGAAAAATAAATATTTTTTCCACAGTTTGCCAGCCAGTGGCTCCTTCAGACGCGCCTCTGTTCTTACTATTGATGAACGATTCTAGATGCTTAGCGAAGCAGGCGGTGAGCGGCCAGGCGCGCGGCCAGAGTGAATCCTGCTACCGCATAAATAGCGAGCACGCCGACATGCAGCCACGGCATAGTTAACGGCATCTCTGTGAGTAGGGGCCGAATCAGTGCCACCGCATGGGTCAGCGGCAGAATCTGCGCCACCATCTGGACGAAGGCTGGCAGGGTGTCGATCGGGTAGAAAACACCGCAGAAGAGGAACATCGGTGTCACTGCCAGGGTGAAATAGTAGAGGAAGAAGTCGTAGCTGGGGGAGATCGCGCAGATCGCCAGAGCGGGACCCGCAAAGGCGAGACCTACCAGGAAGATCACAGGTAGAGCCAGAAGTGCCGTTTCCCACTGCTGGATGCCGCCTAGCAGGCCTGCAACCAGGAAGATTGCCGTGCCGCTGATCAGGCTCTTGGTAGCTGCCCACACCTGTTCACCTGCAATGATCTCGGCAATGCGTACAGGGGTGGCTAGCATGGACTCCCAAGTGCCCTGTTGGTTCATGCGAGTAAATGCCGAATATAAGGACTCAAAGGTGGCTGTGTTCATCGCGCTGGAGCAAAGGATGCCGCTGGCGAGATACGCCATGTAGGGGATGCCTCCCATGGCACCAATATAAGATCCGAGGCCATAGCCGAGGCCCAGAAGGTAGAGAAATGGATCACCAAAGTTGCCGAGCATGGAGGCGCCGGCAAGCTGCTTCCAGACGAGAAAGTTTCGCCGCCAGACGGCCAGCACACGGGTGAGATTAAGGTGAAAGGGGCTCATGCCTCTTCCCTCATATCACGCCCGGTAAGTTTCAGAAAAACATCTTCGAGTGAGGCGGGACGATGGATGAAGGTGAGTTCGGCTCGCTCGCTACAGCGTGCTACCAGTGGGCGTGCATCAATGCCGTAGCAGAACCATGTGTCGCCGACATGATCACGGCGGATATCCAGCCCTTCACAAAGCTCAATCGCATCCAGCTCATTGTGCAGCCCCCGGATTGCCACCACCTCAGGTTCAACATGCTCGACAATCAGGTCGCGCGGTGTGCCACGCGTCAGGATCGAGCCGCGATCCAGTACCATCAGTTCATCACACAGCTCTGCGGCCTCCTCCATGTAGTGGGTGGTTAGAATCAGGGTTTTGCCATGTTTTTTCAGTGAACGTAGCCGTTGCCAGATCAGGTGGCGCGCCTGTGGATCAAGGCCCGTGGTCGGTTCGTCCAGCACAATAAGATCAGGGTTATTGATCAGGGCGCGTGCGATCATCAAGCGCCTGCGCATGCCACCGGAGAGGGCGGATACCTGATCGTCTCCACGGGAGGTGAGGGCGGCGAATTCGAGTAGATCCTCGATGCGGGGCTCGGCATCTTTAGCGCTAATGCCAAAGTAGCCGGCATAGACCTTCAGGTTCAGTCGCACGGAGAAATCCGGGTCAAGGTTATCCTGCTGCGGGACGACACCTACGCGGCTGTGAATGGATGCATCGGAGACATCTCTACCAAACAGTCTGTAACTACCAGCAGTGACCGGGGAGAGGCCAAGCAGCATGCGCATGAGCGTTGTTTTGCCTGCGCCATTCGGGCCAAGAATGCCAAAGCAGATACCCGGTCGAATATCAAAATCGACACCACAGACCACCTCCCGGTCGGCGAATATTTTGTACACACCTTTTGCACTGACTACAGTTCCACTCATTGCCCTAATCTCTCACAACCGGCGGCAACTTCAATGTGTGGGAAACAGATGCATATTACATGTTGCTAATATAATCAGAATCGAATATATTACGCCGCATGAGTGAACTACCGCAAATCCCAGAAGATAGAATTAAAGCTGCCAGTCAGGGTTTAAGAGCCATTGCGCACGAATTGCGCCTCTCCGTGCTCTGCCTGCTGCTTGAGCGCCCGATGTGTGTACATGAATTGATTGAGGCAACCGGAGCCGCGCAGTCCAACCTGTCGCAGCATCTTGCTAAGATGCGTATGCTTGGTATTCTTGAAAATGAAAAGAGGGGACAGGAAGTCATTTACCGCATCGCCAACCCGGCGTTTGCTGATCTGGTGCAGTCCTTGAAGTTTATCTACTGCCCAGAGATGTGTGTGCCCTCTAAGGGGGAGTAATGCCATTTTTTTGCTCTAATGTATCAGTAAATTCTAATTCTGTAATAAAGCCTCTACTTCTTGCGGGGGCTGTTTTTGTGACCCAGCCAATGGCTGTTGCAGGAGATATTTCGACGCTGAGAGAGAGCGTGGAGTATGCGCTCACACATAACCGGATGCTGGGCGCTAATGCACAGTCTGTAGAGCAGGCCAATGCCGGCCTTTCCGATGCAACAGGGCGTCTGCTGCCGCGTGTTGATCTCTCCAGTGGCGTGGTTCGCAGCAATGCGCCGGGAGACTATTTCGGCATGAAGCTGAACCAGAAGGGTATCACTGCTGCCGACTTCAACCCGGCCGTGATGAATAACCCCGGTTATATCAATAATTACCAGACCCGTGTCGGCGTGACGATGCCCCTGTATCAGGGGGGCGCGCTCTGGGCAGGCCGGAAACTTGCTTCACATCAAGCGGATGCAAGTCTCTACGGGCATGACTACATGAAACAGCAGATTGTGTTTCAGACGGTGTCAGTCTATGCGAGAGTAAGGCAGTCGCAGGCGCATATTGAAGCGATGCAGGGCGCTGTAGTTGCAGCAAAAAAACGACTTCAGGATACAGAGGCCATGGAGAAGCGTGGTGTTCTTATCAAGAGTGATGTCATGGATGCCCGTGTTCACCTGCTGCGCACGACGGTCCAGCTGGAAGAGGCGAAAAACGCTTTAGCCGGCAGTAAGGACATGCTCGAGCAGGTGATGGGGCTGAACGGCGATGTGGCGCTGAATACTGAAGAGGATCCGCACCTGAAGATGCCTGTCATGACTCTGGAAGAGGCGATTGAAAAGGCACTTGCGGCTCGTCCAGATCTGAAGGCGCTTGAAGAGAATCATATGGCTGCCTCCGCTGGTATCGACAGGTCACGTGCAGCCTTCCTGCCACACGTTGATCTGGTAGCCGCACAGGATTGGAACTCATCCACCTTTGGTATGAAAAATCGCAACTCTATGGTTGGTGCGACAGTGACTATGAATATCTTCTCTGGCGGTTCCGACGCAGCCAGAATGCGTGCGGCTCAGGCTGAAACGGTGTCGCTGGAGTATAAAACTGGCGATCTCAAGCAGCAGATTCGCAATGAAGTGTCTCATGCCTGGCGACAGCTGGCTGAGTCCCGCATGCGCTTTGAAAGTGAAAGCGAAGCGATGCACCAGAGTGATGAGTCGCTGCGTATCAAATCGCTGCGCTATGAGCAGGGGCTAACCAAGACCTCTGATCTTCTCGACGCACAGGTGCAGACCGATTCAACGCGTGTTTCCACGATTCGCGCAAAATATGATGTAACGGTTGCCGAGGCGGCGTTGCTGCTGGCAGTCGGCGCTCTCAGTGAAGAGGTGATTCAATGAACAGACATTTCGCTTTTGCCGTAGCGGTTTCATCCGGGTTGTTGCTGGTAGCCTGTGGTTCTGATGATGGGAACGGCGATGCGGGGCAGCCGGTGCTCTCCAAAGCTGATACTTTGACACTTACCTCAGTTGAACTACCTGCGCGCTACGTCACCAGCGGCACGGTCACCTCCGACCATCGCGTTTCGATCAGCTCGCGTATCTCCGGTTATATTCGTGAGCTTCCGGTACGGGAAGGTGATCGCATTAAAACAGGCCAGGTGCTGGTTCGTGTTGATCCTGTGAATGCACGTCAGGGTCTTGTGCAGGCTGAAGCAGACCTGGCCGATGCAAAAGGTGACCTGAATCGCTACGAAGAGCTGTTCAAAGCCAGTGCTGTAAGTAAGCAGCAGCTTGACCGTGTTCGCCTGCGCTACAAGGTGGCTCGCTCACAGGTTGAACAGGCACGCAACCAGCTCAGCTATGCTGAGGTGCGCTCACCTGTTGACGGTGTTGTTGTTGAAAAACGCATGAATAAGGGTGACTTGGCATCACCGGGTGCGCCGATTCTGCTGCTTGAAGATCCAGCCAACCTGCTGGTGGAGACATATGTATCTGATCAGTTCGTCAGCGGTATCCGCGAGGGTGATGAGGTTGAGATTGAGGTTTCATCGCTGCAGCAGGCTTTTACAGGTGTTGTACGCCAAGTCGTGCAGGCGGCCGATGCCGTCTCTCACCAGTTTCTGATCAAAATTGCCCTGCAGGCACGTGATGATGTGCATCCGGGTATGTACGCGCAGGTCGGATTTAAGGTCGGCAGCCGCAAGGGGTTGCAGGTTCCTGTTGCTGCCGTGATTGAGCGTGCTGGTTTGAATGGTACCTATGTGGCCGATAGCAACGGAATTGTGCACTACCGCCAGATCCGTCTCGGCCAGAAGCGGGGCGAGCAGATCGAGGTTCTGGCAGGGCTTCATGATGGAGACACCGTTGCCTGGAACGGAGCGCCTGCACTTGTAACCGGCATGAAGCTACAGGCCAAATAATGAGCGATAAATCATCTCAGAACAGTGAGGCTCCTCTGAATATTGCAGGGCGCCTCGGTAAAGCGGCGATGTTCTCCAATCTGACACCGATGATCAGCCTACTGATTTTTCTGGTTGGTGCAGTGGCGTTGATGGTGACGCCACGTGAAGAAAATCCCCAGATTGATGTGCCTGCAGCTAATGTGTTTGTACAGATGCAGGGTGCCAGTCCCGAAGAGGTGCAGAACCTGATTGTGCGCCCGATGGAGATGGTGCTGCGCGAGATTACCGGTGTAGAGCATACCTATGGCATGGCGGTGGATTCGCTGGCAGTCGTGACGGTGATGTTCGAGGTTGGCGAGGATAAAGAGGTTAGCCTCGTTAAGCTCTATGATCGAATTATGCAGAATATGGACCGGATTCCGGCCGGCGCTTCGCAGCCGCTGGTTAAACCGGTGGATGTTGATGATGTGCCTGCCTCGGTGATTACACTCTCATCGCGCGAACTGGACGGACTGGCTCTCAAGCGGCTCGCAGAGCGGGTTCGTGACCAGCTCGCGCCACTTGATGGCGTTTCCGTAGCCGAAATTATCGGTGGCCGCGATCACGAGATCAGTATCCGTCTCGATCCGGCACGCCTGGCTGCTTACCGTATTCCGCTTGATCAACTGCACAACGTTTTGGTATCAGCCAATGCGGGTGGCCCGGTGGGATCACTGGTCGGTGACAACCGTGAAACAAAAATTTGGCTGAATGGTTACCTGAAAACCGCCGAAGAGGTGGGGCAGCTGGTGGTCGGAGAGTGGCAGAACAGGCCGATCTATCTCAAGGATATTGCCAAGATCAGCGACGGTGCCGCTGAGGCTGAGAATTATCACCGTATTGGTTTCGGAGCATCTGTAACCGGAGCAGGTATCACTGGTGAGCCTGAGCTGCCTGCTGTATCCATTGCGCTGGCAAAAAAGCGTGGCACCAATGCCGTTGATGTGACTCAGCGCATCGAAGCCAAGCTCAATGAACTGAAGGGCGATTTTATCCCCAATAACGTACAGGCCACAATCACCCGCGATTCGGGGTTGCGTGCCAATGCTGCAGTGAACATGCTGATCGAACATCTGGGCATCGCGATCGGAACTGTAATTCTGATTCTGCTGCTCTTCCTCGGCTGGCGAGAAGCAGCCATCGTGACCATGAATATCCCGCTGATTCTGTTTGTGGTGCTGGCAATCGGGCTGATGGCCGACCAGACAATCAACCGGATTACGCTCTTCGCTCTGATCCTGGCGCTCGGCCTGCTGGTAGATGATGCCATTGTTGTGATCGAAAATATTCACCGCCACCTGCACAAGGGTGTAAAGGATGCGGCTGATAAGGCGCGGCTGATCGTGACCGCAACCAACGAAACGGGTAAGCCAACCATTATCGCTACTATTGCCGTGATCCTCGCATTTGTGCCGATGGCATTCGTGACTGGAATGATGGGGCCGTATATGGGGCCGATTCCTTTTAATACACCCATTGCCATGGCTGCATCGCTGGTCATTGCATACATGTTTACACCGTGGATTGCGCAGCGTTTTCTGCCGACGAAAAATGTGACTGCTGTCCAGCATAGCAACAGCGATGAAGAGAAGGACTGGGTCTACCGTACCTATATGCGTTTTGCTGTGCCGCTGGTCGAGAAGACCCGCGTCCGCAAAGTTTTCTGGATTGTCACGCTGCTACTGTTTCTTGCCGCCATGATGCAGCCGGGTTGGCAGTTTATCAGGCCGGCGGGTATCAACGGCCCGCTTACGCCAGGCACCGTTGAATTGAAGATGCTGCCCAAGGGCAACAACAACACCTTCAATCTTACTATTGATTTGCCGGAAGGGGCGACACTGGAAGAGAGTGATCGCGTATCCCGTCAGGTGGGTGATGTACTGCGTGCCCATCCGATGGTGGTCGATTATGAGACATTTGTAGGTCAGGCTGGACCTGTAGACTTCAATGGCATGTTGCGTGGTGCCGTGCTCAGGAAGGGGGCTAATCTCGCCGAGATTCGCGTTAACCTGGTCGATAAACATGAACGCTCGATCCGCTCTGTAGGTATCGTACTGGAGCTGCGCGAGCTGTTGGTACCTGTTATGGCAGCCAACCCGCATGCCATTATCAAACTGGTTGAGGATCCACCTGGTCCTCCAGTGCGTTCAACGCTGCTGGCGGAGATTTACGGACCTGACTATGAGACCCAGCGACAACTGGCCAAAGAGGTACGCAAGAGATTTGTTGAAACCTATGATGTTATCGATGTTGATGACTCAGTAGGTGATGACCAGATGCAGTTGAATGTGCATGTGGACAAGCAGAAGGCAGCGCATCTGGGCGTGGCAACGCAGCAGGTTGTTACTGCCCTCCAGGATTTCCTGAGGGGCTACGACTTTGGTGCCATGCACGTTGATGAGGAGCGCCACCAGGTGCGCCTGCATGTGCAGTTGCCAAAAGCGCTGCGTGCCCATGCCGAGGACTTGCATCGCATCTATGTCAGTGGTGCACAGGGGGCGGTTCCGCTCTCTGCTATTGCTGTGATTGAAGAGAGCATGGCCAGTAAACCGATCTATACCAAGGATGGTCATCCGGTCACTTATGTGATGGCTGAGCCTAAGCAGGGTTCACAGGTTTACCCGCTGCTGGAGATGGATGGCAAGATTGATGAGCACGAGGTACTGCCGGGTGCTACCGTGAAGACAGGCGGTATGCGCTTTACCGATACCGCACCTGACAACACCTTTGGTTACCATATGCTGTGGGATGGAGAGATGCGTCTGACACTGGATGTGTTCCGCGATCTTGGTGCGGCATTTATTGTGGCACTGGTGCTTATCTTTCTGCTGATGGTGGCTTATTACGGACAGTTTGTCCTGCCTATGATGGTGATGGCACCGACTGCACTGACGATGATCGGCATCTTCCCCGGTCACTGGATTACGGGCCAGCCGTTCACGGCTACATCGATGATCGGCATGATCGCTCTTGCCGGCATCGTGGTGCGCAACTCCACGCTTCTCATCGATTTTATTGTCGACTACCGTAAGCAGGGGTATTCGGTGAAGGAGTCAGTGCTGGAAGGTGGGGCAGTGCGTGCGCGTCCGATTTTGTTGACGGCCCTTGCTGTGATTGCAGGAACCTCGATCATGATTACCGATCCGGTATTCGGAGGTCTCGGTGTTTCAATGGCATTCGGTACGCTGGCGGCCACGATACTGACCCTCTTCGTGACACCGCTAATGTATTACCTGTGGTACAAAAACCGTCCGTGGGAATCCGAGCAGGATGACTCGGAACTTGCCAAACAAACTGATTAATCCAAAAAAACTGAAAACTGAAGGAGAACTACTGTGACGATTCAACGCACAATTCGCATCATTGCCGGCTCATTTATTCTGCTGAGTCTCTATCTCGCATCCCGCTACAACGGCGTGGTACTCACTGAGCTGACATGGCTCTGGTTCACCGCATTCATCGGGGTAAACCTGTTGCAATCCGGTTTTACCAACTGGTGCCTGATGGAAACCATCCTTGCCAAGCTGGGCATGAGAAGCTGCTGTGAGCAAGCAAAATAGAGCGTGCAATGCTGTTGCTCAATTTAGCGCGATAGTAAAATAAAAGTTAGAGCAAAAGCCCTGCCTGAATTAGCTGAATAGCCACAGAGCAGGAGATTGCCAAAGTTGACGGGTGCAGGCGGGACTCCTCTCCCCCCATCCCTATACGCGGATATCGTCTGCACCCGTCATTCATTTAGTTTTATGATTTGAGGTGGAACATGCAATTTATGCAACAATATGCCGTATACATTTTTATCGCCCTGCTGATCAGCTGGTTTCTCTGGCAGCGGGTGATTGGCCCCAGGCTTTCAGGTGTTAAATCGTTGAGTGCTGCCGACTACATGCAGATGCGCAAAAAGCCGCACACGCTGGTTGATGTTCGTCAGCCCGGTGAGTGGCAGGCTATCCATGCCACAACAGCTGTTCATATTCCTCTGGGCGAGGTGAAGCAGCGTATGGACGAGATACCGAAAGATAAAACCGTGGTGGTGATCTGCGCTTCAGGTGCTCGTTCATCCATGGCTGCGACAGCACTTGCCAATGCCGGATACAGTGAGGTATACAACTTCTCCGGTGGTATGGGGGCATGGAGCAGCGCAGGGCTGCCGACTAAGTGACATTATCACAGAAGAGGGAAGCTTGTATATTATGATTTCCTCATATAAAAAGAGACAGGAGATAAAGATGGTTACAAAGAGAGTCTGGTTAATAATGGTAGCGTTGCTTGTTATGCCGATGACAGCCGCTGCATGCGGAATGGGTGAGAAGGTTGCCGAAGGTTATGAAAATACCGAGGTGAAGCACGCTTACCAGCACTGGAATCAGGGTGATTCCTCCGCAGTACCATTTGTCTTTATCGATGTGCGCACGCCTGAAGAGTATGCAGAGGGTCATGTAGAAAATGCAAAGCTGATTCCGGTTCAGGAGTTGGTTGAGCGTATCAATGAGGTGCCGAAGGATAAGCAGGTCTACGTTTACTGCCGTTCAGGCAAACGCTCTGCTCAGGCAGCAACCATTCTGGCAAAAGCAGGCTACATTAACATCGAGAATGTGCTGGGCGGTATAACTGCATGGAAAGACGCAACTTATCCGGTGGTGAAGTAATGCTCGATTCGATCAACGTGAACCAACTCTATCCGCGCTGGCTGGTCGCACGGGAAAACAGCCGTCCATTCGTGCTGATTGATGTGCGTTCGCCGGATGAATTCCGTGCTGTTCATGTGCCCGGTGCAAAACTTATCGCGCTCAATACATTGATGGCGCGTGCCAACGAGATCCCTAAAGAAGGAGATGTTTACCTGATCTGCCACTCAGGGGCCCGTTCAGCACAGGCGGCAATGTATCTTGGGCAGCAGCTTGGATATAATAATCTTATCAATGTTGATGGCGGAACCATGGCCTGGACCAATGCTGGTTATCCCGTTGAGAAGGGGGCGTAACAATGAATAACTACGGAATAAGAACGGTTTATAATGGCACTGTCGAAGCGGCAGAGGTTGCTATTACCGATGCGTTGAAAGAGGTGGGGTTCGGTATTCTTACCCGCATTGATGTTGCTGCGACGTTGAAAAACAAGATCGACGTGGATCGTAGGCCTTATGTGATTCTAGGTGCCTGCAACCCGAAGCTGGCCAATAGAGGCATAAATGCCGAGATCGAGCTGGGCCTTTTCCTGCCCTGCAATGTGATCATTTATCAGAATGAGAGTGATGAGACTGTGGTGTCGCTGATCGATCCGATGGCGATGGTCAGCATGCTCGACAAACCTGAGCTTAACCACCTTGCTGACGATGCCAGACCACTGCTACAGCAGGCGCTGGACAGCATTTAGTAGGATATAGAAAAAGAACAACATAAGGAGAGTAATATGAAAGCAAATGTAGGAACAGTTGATCGCGTACTTCGTCTGGTAGTCGGTTTGGCAGTCATTGCCTTCGGTTACATGGGTGGCCTAACTTCCCCGTGGAATATGGTAGCGATTGGTGCAGGCAGCGTATTTGTTCTGACCGCACTGATTAAATTCTGCCCGCTTTACCCGCTTCTGGGCATCAATACCTGCGGTAAAGAAGGTTAATTGAGCATTATGTACCTGGACGGTGAGTAAAGATGGCAAGGCTTACAGCTACATTTAAGGGTGGGGCGGCATTCAATATCGAATGTCGTGGCCATTCGGTCCTGACTGATCAGCCTGTAGGTAATGGTGGCGAGGATTCCGGCATGACACCGCCGGAATTTTTTGCCGGCTCACTTGCAGGTTGTATCGGCTTTTACGTTGCGCGTTATTGCCAACAGGCAGGCATCGCAACCGATGATTTGCGTGTCGATTGTGACTGGAGTGTGAGTGAGGATTCACCACGCCGTATTGGTGAATTCACCATAGATGTGCACCTGCCGGGGCTACCTGAGAAACGCAGGAAGGCTGTGGAGCGAGTGGCATCATCCTGTCTGATCCATGCAACCCTGCACCATACACCTGATATTAACATCAACCTGACAGCTGATTGATCAAAAGGAATGAGGAGGACTTAACCTGATGAGTATTGAGACACTTGAACAGGCAATAGAAGAGACACAGGCGCAACTGGATGGACGTGAATCCAGAAGGCTGATTGCCTGGGCCGTTGTGACAATAGTCCTCTTTTTTATTCCGATTGTACTGTTTTTTAAGCTTGCAGAAGGCACTCCTTATGAAACCAGCTATGCACCGATTGTGCTGGTATGGCTAATGGTTTCAATGGGCGTGGGCAATCTCATTGCAACAGCCCTGATTGCACCAAGAACTGTAGAGCTCAAACTTGCAGTGGCTACAGCATCATCTGTTCTGTCCCTGGTAAAAGATCGTGAGCAGGCAACCCCTCAGCCGCATAGTGACTGAAGGGTCAATACGTTGCTTGTAACAGAGACCATATTGAATTTGTGTGGCTGCACAGATGCGGTGGAGCAGCCTGATTACAGAGATATTTGATGAGCAGTCGGTTCAATCCCCAGTTCACCTATTACCGGCGCGACAAGCTGGCGGAGGTGTTCTTCTCAATATTCCTGGTCGGTCTCTTCTTTCCCAGGCGCATGTTCAGTGGTCTTCCAGAGGCTAAAAACCTAAAGGATAGTGGCATCTTATTGGGGATGTACCTCGCTATTCCCTCGATTCTGATGACCACTACGTTCGGGGCTGTAGCATCTACTATGGCGCCGAATATGGTGATTGGCGCTCTGATCTTCATCTCGATTCTGCCGCTATCGCTGGCTATTGGTCTTTCCACCTCACTGCTGTGGAGTAAATGGTTGAGCTGGTCGTTAAGCAGGCTCAGCGGCAAACCTGTTTCTATGATCTCGGTGTTTCAGGTTTGTGCTTATAGCGGTCCACCCTTTGTGATTGCCTGGGGGCCGTACCTTGGGCCAGTGATGGCACTCTGGAATCTAGTTCTGAACTGGAAGGGACTTCGTTTTCACTGCAGGGTGGATGGGTGGAAGGTGCTTCTGGCCATGGTTAGTGGGGTTGTTCTGCTTGCCCTGATGATCTTGATCCTTGCCATTGCACTGTTTCTGCTTCTGCCTGAAAATGTAAATATGCTGCTTGAATCGGTTGCGTTGATACTGCAGCAGAGAGGGTGGTTATAAGGGGGCAGAGATGCTGGCTGATGGAATAAGGAGTGGTTATCTTCCGATCATCTCCTGAATGGATTGAGAGAGCTGATCGAAATCGACGGGTTTATTGAGTACCTGACAGCGCTCATACTTTATTTCCTGATCAATAACATGGTCTTTGTCATAACCTGTGACAAGAATGACCGGCACCTTATCATCGAGAAGGCGAGCCGCACCGAGCAGGTCGGGTCCTCCCATGACAGGCATAATGACATCGGAGATTATCAGGTCGATTCTATTCTGCGGTACCTTGAATAAATCCAGGTTCTGCTGCGCCTTGAATAGATCCAGTGCTTCTTTCCCATTACCAGCTTCAATTACATGGTATCCCATGCTGGAGAGCACTTCACTTATTGTGCTGCGAACACTCTCTTCATCATCAACAAGAAGGATCCTCCTGCCTCGACCGATTTCATTTGAAGGGTACTGTTCATCTGGTTTTGTTTCCCTTTCGACGTTGCTTATGGGTAGGTAGATACGGAAATCCGTACCCTTGTTTACTTCACTTTCAACCTCAATTGCACCGTTATGTGTCTGCATCGCACCGTAGAGCATCGCCAATCCTAATCCTGTACCTTTGCCAACTTCCTTGGTGGTGAAAAACGGCTCAAAGATCTTGTCGACCACGTCGCTGGGCATGCCATAACCATTATCCTTAATGGAAATACAGGCAAAAGACCTATCCTTAAGCTCAGGGTGGTTCTCTATGAACAGCTGATCTGCTTCAAAAGGGGTAAGGCTGCATCGAATTGTCGGATGCGGAATGCCGGCTACGGCATCAACAGCATTGCTTAGCAGGTTCATTAGCACCTGCTGCAACTGGGTGGCATCGCCTTTGATATGCAGTATTTCTTCGCAGATTCTGGGCTGATGGTCGATATTTTCCGGAATAAGCGTTTTGGCTAGTTTATATCCTTCATCCATGAAACTGTTGAGGGAGAAGGTGCGCATGGAAACCATGCCTTTTCGGGCAAATGTAAGGAGTTGCTGCACCATCTCAGCGGCACGTGTTCCCAGCTTCTCAATGTTAGCCAACTTCTCCTTAGCATTGGGATGATCCATCAGCTGCATCTTGGCCAGAAAGACGTTACCCTGAATGGCGGCCAGCATATTGTTGAAGTCGTGGGCGATGCCTCCGACCAGCGTACCGACTGCTTCCATCTTCTGAGCTTGGCGCAGCCGCTCCTCAAACTGTTTGCGTTCGCTGATATCGCGGACGACACTGAAAAACACCTTCTCTCCATCCAGTTCAATAATTCGAGCATTGATTTCAACCGGCATGATGGAGCCGTCTTTGCGGTAATGGGCTGTTTCAAATGTCGCCTTGCCATGCTTATTAATCAGCCCCAGACGTTCAGGCACCTTGGCTGCAAATTCGGGTGGATCCAACTCGGTGAGTTTCATGGCGAGCATTTCATCTTTTGCATAGCCCAGTCGCTCATATGCAGTTTTATTGATATCGATAAATTCACCCTGCATATTGATAATAAACAGGCCATCACTTGAGGAGTCAAAGAGTTCTCTAAAGCGTTTTTGGCTTGTTTCCAGCAGGTCCTGCTGTCGTTTGCTTTCGGTGATATCTTGAATGACGGCCAGAACGGACGGTTCCTTGTCCTCTTCCAGCACAGGAGCAGATGCAATATGCAACATGCGACGTTCACCGGATTTGGTTACGATTCCGAAATCAAGACCCTGATTAATCTCTCCATCTAGTACTTTCTGCATTGTTGAATGCGCCTTGATCCTTTCGGATTCATCGGCATACATAGTTTGCAGCCAGCCCATCCGGTTAATCTCTTCACGCGAGTATCCGGTGATATCCTGCATGCGGCGATTCCAGATAAGGAAATCTATAAAGGTTTCGGAATTGCTGAGGCGCCACAAGACAACGCCTTCAGCTGCCTGATCAAGAAGCTGGCTGCGGAAATTAGCTTCTTGAAGCAGCCTCTCTTCCGCCTTCTGTCGCTCACTAATATCACGGCCGACTGCCACAAGCAGCTGGGTGTTGTTTTCCATAAAGGGTTTCAGGCGAATTTCGACTGCAAATTCGGAGCCATCTTTACAGGCATGAATCGTTTCGATTACACCGAACTCATCATTTTCACTGATCACCCGGTCAAAAGCCTCTTCCAGGTGTTCTCTAGTGAAATAAGGTTTGATATTGCTTGGGCCCATGGTGAGGAGTTCTTCACGTGAATAGCCCAACCGTTTGCAGGCTCCTTCATTGACATCAATGAACATCATCGTGTTACGATCGATGAGAAAGATCGAGTCTGCACTGTTATCAAGTGCGATGCGGAATCGCCGCAGGGCAGCTTCAGCTTTTTGACGCTCGCTTATGTCCCTGTCGAAGGCAACGTTGTAGGCCTTGTCGCCGAACTCGATGTAGTTGGCGATGACCTCTATGGGAAACCGTTCACCATTTTTACGACGGTGCTGGGTTTCAACAGGAACCGATTTGTTGTGTTTAAGATCTTCCCAGTGTTCGTCCCACACCTCCATCGGGAAGAGGGGGTCGATATCCGGGATGCTCAGTTGCAATATCTCTTCCTGCGTATAACCGAGCGTTTCACAGCCAGTTTTGTTAATGTAGCGGATGCGTGCTTCGGAATCGAGATAGGTGATATTAAGCGGCGCATTATCCATGACAAACTTGGCTAGCTGCAACTCCTCTTCAGCCTTCTTGCGCTCGGTAATATTTCTGCTGAATGAGATGTTGTATTCTTTATCACCGAATTTGACGAAGTTGGCCGAGACCTCAATGGGGAAACAGCTTCCATCTTTACGACAGTGCATAGCTTCAAACATGAGAGTGCCTTGCTGCTGTAATTTCTGCCAGTGGGTAGGCCACTCTTCAGGCTGAAGGTTAGGATTGAGGTCGTAGATCGACATATTAAGCAGTTCCATCTTCGAGTAACCGTGATCACAGCATGCCGATTCGTTGACGTATTGGATGCGTGCCTGCTCATCAATCCAGAGAATGCTATCGGGAGCGCTATTGGAAACAAACTGGGTCAGCAGCAACTGCTCCTCCTGCTGTTTCAGTTGGGTAACATCCCTTATTGTTCCTTCCACGCCTGTGACATTTCCCTGCGCATCTCGAAAATAGTGAGCGTTGGTCGAAACCCAGATGATTTGACCATCGACTCTTCTGATCTGTGCCTCAAAATTACTGACGCTTCCATCACCTTCACTCAGTTCACAAAGGAATTGTTCGCGTCTACTTTCATGGAGATAATACTGTGCAATAGGTTTTCCCAGTAACTCATCTGGTTCGCAAGCCATTAAAATGCCTGCTGATGGCGAAACCATTACGATTCGACCTTCAATGTCGGTGCGGTAATAAGCATCCTGCAAGCTGTTGAAAATATTTTTGAGTGTTTTTTCAGAGTTTTGTAGTGCAACCTGTTGCTGTTTTTCGTGGGTAATGTCTTCGTAAACACCTAAAATACCGATGACGTTTTGTGCATTGTCACGCAGCGGAACCTTGGATGTGCGCAGCCAGACTGTTTGTCCATCTGGGGTGCTCTGCACCTCTTCATACCCGAGTCGGGAAGTGGCGGTTTCCATGATACTGAGATCATCTGTTTGGTACGATTCGGCCTGATCTTTCCACACCATCTCAAAATCGGTCTTGCCAATCAACTCATCCGGGTGGGAGAGGCCAGCATCCCAGGCAAAAAGGGTGTTGCAACCCAGATAGCGGCACTCCCTGTCCTTCCAGAAGATGCGAGTCGGTACGCCTTCAACAATATCCTGAAGTAGGTTAAGCTGATTGATGATCTCTTTCATTCAGGCCATCCTTTCTGTTTATGCTTCGTTATCTCGATGGCTCCATGCCTTGGTTGATAGCTCCTGCTAAAGGTCTTGTTTTATAGTTATCAAATATCTGCAGCCAGTATCGTGCCACTATCATGATCCGTTAGTATCCATTTGAAAAGTCAGGCTATGCATGCATGGGGTGGAAGGGCGTTTACTTCTACTGTAAGCGAGTGGATGGGGGATGTTTGCTACCAGGGAGGGGCGTCATCCTGATGCTGGCATAATCAAGGTGACTATTGTGGCTACACTTTTTTGCTTCTGCCCAAAAATATGAATATGCTGCTCGAATCACTTGCGTTGTTAATTCAGTAGAGAGGTTAGTTATGACTTTGCAGAAGGAAGATCGGTGAGTCCGCTTTTTCAATCCCTGTTGATCTATGCGCTTGTTCTTGTCGTTTTTGCCACGATGGTCCATTCCAAAGGACGTCACTTCAATACCATTCATCCACTTGAGATTGCCTTTCTGTTTATGCCATGGCTGACGGTAGTCGGTATGGCCTATATCTTTTTTGGCTCGATCGATGCGCTCTATGAACGTACCGGCGTCTGGACCTTTTTCTGGATCATGCAGGTGATCGGGGCAGGGGTTGTCGGCAGCTTCGTTCTGACACCGCGTTACCTCGTTAAGGCCGATACAGTGGCCGCCAAGCTGCTGGTTAATGTGATTGCAAGCCTGAGCATCTCTGGGATCTTTGCGATGTCACGCGTCTTCCTTTTTGCACTATCCGGTGATGCCTACTTCAACGGTTGGCCGGTGGAATAAAGGACAATTAATCCGGGGCTATCAGAGCCTTTGGATTGGCAAAAGCTGCCATGAGAAAAAACATTTTCAGGCAGAGCAGGCCAACCAAAAAACCACTGGCAAGTGACACTGTTCCACCGGGAACATCGGAGCCGGTAAAGATAAGTCGCGGCAGCAGGGTGAGGCCACCAAGAAAACCGCCAATACCGGCAATCATGATTACGGCGACAGGATGAAACTCCATCTCCATGATACCCTGATGGATACTGCCGAAGGTCAGAGTAATGTAGATTAGTACCATCAGGAATGGCACTGCCATCACCACCGGCTCCCATATTTTCCAGTTGATACTGCGCTCCCTGCCCACCCAGAGGGTAAGGCCACCAACCAGTGTGGCTGGCACGGCATAGGAGATGAGGGTCAGAGAGGTAGGGGAGATCATTGATGGTTAGCGCTGCAGTCTCTCTGAACAGCTCTCAGCCTGGATATGTGCAGTACGGATTCATCTCCATCCTGCGCAGAGGTATCCACTATCGAGATGCTGATTCGAACGCGTTTCATGGTTAGAAATATATACACTTGAGTAACGTTGACTACAAATTACAGGCCTTTAGTCTTCATTGAATCGAATTCAAAGGAGTTTGCCTTGAAAAAGTCATCAATGATTACCTTAGCATTACTGGCGATGTTCTCCGTAGCAGCAGTGGGCTGTTCGGACTCATCCAAGGATGCACCCGCCAGCCAGCCAGCAGTACAACCTGAAGCGCAGCCTGCAGCTGCACCGACACCACCTGTCGATCTTCCAGAGGGCATGGGTGTTCTGCCATCCGATGTTCCTGTTCCCGCGGATAATCCGCAGACCGATGAGAAGGTAGAGTTGGGTAAAAAACTTTACTTCGAACCGGCTCTCTCCAAGAGCGGCATCTTCTCCTGTAACTCCTGTCACAACCTCGGAACCGGCGGCGTGGATAATGAGCAGTTCTCCATTGGTCACAAATGGCAGCGCGGTGGCCGAAATGCACCAACCGTACTGAACGCAGCATTCTGGAGCGCACAGTTCTGGGATGGTCGCGCACCACAGCTTGAAGATCAGGCCAAGGGTCCACCACTGAATCCCATTGAGATGGCCAGTATAGGTGAGGCTGAAGTGGTTGCTCGTCTGAGTGAGGCAGGTTATGGACCGCTGTTTGATAAGGTGTTCGGTGCCAATGCCTTAAGCTTTGACAACATGGCTAAAGCCATCGCCGCATTTGAACGCACTCTGATCACGCCGGATGCACCTTTTGATCTCTACGCTCAGGGTAAAGGAGAGATCAGTGAATCAGCCAAGCGTGGCATGCAGAAGGTGGCCGAAGTCGGTTGCACCTCCTGTCACTCCGGTGCTCTGTTCACCAACAACAGCTTCCAGAAGTTTGCCTATGGCACAGATGAAGGCGTGAAGTCTGTGAGTGGCAAGGGTGAAGATGACCACCTCTTCCGTGTACAGTCCTGGCGCAATGTGGCGCTTACAGCCCCATATTTCCACGATGGTAGTGTTAAAACCCTTGACGAAGCGGTACGTGTGATGGCCAAGGTCCAGCTTGATACCGAACTCTCTGATGAAGATACGGCGGATATCGTCGAGTTCCTGAAAACGCTCACCGGCAAACAGCCGCAGGTGACATACCCGGTCCTGCCACGTCCTGAGGGACATGCCTTAAGCTGGAGTGACTGATCTTCTGATCGTGTAATCATGAAAGGGCCTCTTCGGAGGCCCTTTTTTTCTCTTAAGACGTATTGAGAAGATCCTCCCCGCGATACTGCAGAGCCTCGGCAACATGGGTGGCATTGACACCTTCTGATTCGGTCAGGTCGGCAATGGTGCGGGCGACCTTCAGAATACGGTGATAGCTGTGGGCGGAAAGAGCAAAATGGACTACCCACATTTCAGTAGACGTTTATTATCTTCTAAAAAGCTCTTCTCATAGTCAACTGGTGACGCGGCGGATGATGAAGGTTATTTACCGTTCTGAGCTTTCCTTCTGGCGGTAGTCATTAATATCGACCTGTTTCTCATCCAGGAACCTCTGCCCGTAGTTTAGGTAGAGCTTTCTATCGACAAACAGATCGAAGATGTCGGGATCAATATGCCCTTCATTTTTCATGCTTTCCAAGATCGACATCGCTTTTGAGAGAGGCATAGGGGCTTTGTAGGGACGGTCCATTGCGGTCAGGGCTTCAAAAATATCCGCTACACCCAGAATACGGGCCTGAATGGACATCTGATCACGCGTAAGCCCGTTGGGGTAACCCTTGCCATCCATTCGCTCATGATGACCGCCGGCAATCTCAGGAACATTGCACAGATGTTTGGGGAAGGGGAGCCCTTCGAGCATACGGATGGTAGAAACAATATGGTTGTTGATAATCTCCCGCTGCTCATCAGTCAGTGTTCCCTTTTCAACATTCAGGTTATATACCTCATCCTCTGTAATGAATGGGTGAACTTTTCCGGAACTATCTCGCCAGGGGTACTTTGCTGCGATAGCGCGAATCCGGGCCTGTTTTTCCGGCGCCATGAATTCGCCACCCGTATTACACTGGTGCAGAAAGGCGATATCTTCATCAAGCTGCGACCAGGACTCCTGTAGCCGCTCAACGATTGAATCCGGCTCTTCATCCAGCCTCTGCTGAAGTTTTTCGATGAGCATATCGCGCCTTACCACTTCATGGCGCAGATCCAGAAGATTTATACGGTCATAAATGCATTCCAGCTTCGTTGATTTATCAACGATATGGACCGGTGTCGTGATCTTACCGCAGTCATGCAGCATGGCTGCAATTTTCATCTCATACATCTCTTCTCTTGAGAGGTTGAAATCGCCAAGTGCGGATTGCTTTTCATCATTTGCAGCCTGAGAAATCATCATCGCCAGTTCAGTGACACGACGGCAGTGGCCACCGGTATAGGGTGACTTTTCATCAATGGATTTGGATATGACATTAATGAAAGATTCCAGCAGCAGCTGTAGCTCTTCATTGAGCTGTTTGTTGGTCAGAGCAACAGCGGCTTGTGAGGCGAATGATTCTGCCAGTTGCTGATCCTCTGCTGAGAAGCTGATGATCTCGCCGCTGACCGGGTCTGTAGCATTAATCAGCTGGAGAACACCGATCAGCTCCTTCTTCTGGTTATGCATTGGCACGGTCAGGAATGACTGGGAGTGGTAGCCGTTTTTGGCATCGAAAGTTTTAGTGCCGGTGAAGTTATAGCCATCGGCTTGATATGCATCCGGGATATTGATGGTGGTGCTGTGCAGCGCCACATTGGCTGCAACAAGGTGGTCATTGGGCTGGCCACGCATATTGTAAAGGGGGATAGGCTCAATGTTGGTCAGGTTGCCGTCAGCACTGCTTAAATGAATATCCAGAGAGTCGGTTTGCATGACCTCGAAATAGAGCTTGTTTTCCCTGTGCAGATAGAGGGTGCCTGCATCGGCATATGTAAGTGATTTGGCACTGATCACTATCTCCTTGAGCAGCTCTTCAGTGCTCTCCTGTGATGATAAGGAAATGCCGATCTGATTGAGCTGTGTTACGCGGTCGAGAAGCTTCGTGGACTCTGCATTCATGCGCGAATTGGTGATATTTGTTCCCGCCTGAAATGCCAGTGCCTCAGCCAGAAGAAGGTCCGCTTCTGAGAATGACTCAATATTGCCACTCTCTTTATCAATGCTGTTGATAAGTTGCAGAACGCCGATGACATCCCATGTTTGATTGTGAATGGGTAGTGTCAGCAGTGACCTTGTCCGGTAATTCATCTTTTCATCAAACTTCTTAATGCCTGATATTCGAACGCCTTCTGCAGCATAGACATCCGCAATATTGGAGCTGCTATTTTCCAAGGCTGCCCGGGCAGCAAGATTTTCCTGATTCGGAGTACCTTGCTTGTCATACAGGGGGATGGGGTCGAAAGAGGAGGTCTTCTCAGAGGCCTCTACATGTGAAATGTTCAGCGACTCATTCTGCATGACTGAAAAGTGGAGATGCTTATCGCTACCCAGCAGGTAGATGGTGCCACCATCAGCCCCGGAAACCTTCCGGGCCCCAGTCAGCAAAGAAGAGAGCACATCGCCCGTACTCTGTTTCGTGGCAAGCGTATGCGCGATGTTCTGAAGTTCCGAGAACCGGGTAAGCAGCCTGCCTTTCATACAACTTCTCCTCTTAGGCTATTGATGATCATCGGTTTCCAGGGTTGCCCATCACAGTCATAAATCGATGATCCCTATTCCTGATATGGAATGGTACATCCCTTGCGAGCTTCTCTGAAATGATTCTTGCGCGTTGTCTGGGGTTGCCGTGGGTGCCGGATACCCCTGTGCCTATGCTGCTAAGTTTGCTCAGAACACGTGGAAAGCGGGTAGGGTCGTAACCCGCGGTGCGCAGCATGGACAGTGCCACCAGATCCGCCTCTTGCTCTTTTGAGCGGCTGTAACCCTTGGCGGCAAAATCGACCATCATGCCCGAAAGGTTGTTCAATCCGCCGGCAAGATCTGCCAGTTTTTTCACATCTTCCGATGCATATCGATCACTCGCTTCACTGAGAATATCCTTCATCAATTTGTCCCTGTACTGCTTTTTGACCGAACTGATGGGGTGATCGAGAACGAGGTGGGATATTTCATGCGCAAGAATCGCTGCCAGTTCGTCCTCGCTCTCCGTTTTTGCGACAAGCGCGGTAGTGATAAAGATGAATCCGCCCGGCACAGCATAGGCGTTCACACGGCCTGGTTCATCGAGCACAATAAAGTGGTAGCCTGCATAGAGCTCCGGCCTTGCCGAGGCCATTGCCAGGGTCTGGCCGATTGCAGAGACGTAGTTCTGCAGACCCTTCCGGCTGAGCAGGCGGTGATCTGACAGCAGGCGTGCGCCGCTGGCGCGCCCGATGTAATAACGTTCCTCTTCGGAAAATGACCGTGTTGCCTTGGATACGGTCTGGCCGTATTCAAGTACCTTGCCTACATCAATGTTCTGTAAATCTTCGAGACTGAAGTTAAAGGCGTGGAGTGCAGATGCCGGGAATAGCAGCAGTATTAGCAGAGCAAGGGGTTTTCTACTCATTTGCATACTCCCCAAGCCTTCCTTCCTTGCGGAAACCCTTCAGGCTTGTTTCAGGGCGTGTCACGGTGGAAACCTGTTCGGCCCTGTCCATCAGGTCGTAACGCAACCTTCTGTTCTTGCGGTTTTCCCTTTCGACCTCAGGCGAGAAACCTTTGGTGGCAGCAGCCATATCCGACTGGGTCACTTCCCCGGAGCGGGAAAAGCTTGTGAAGCCTGTGGATTTTACTACTGATTTTGATGAGATATAACCAGTGTTGCGACCGTCATTGACCTTATAGTAGATGCCTGAAGTGCCAAGATAGGTGACAGCTGCGCCTTTTGGAAGGGTTCTGATTAAGCTGCTGCCAAAGGCTCTTGGCGCACTTTTCATGACCGCTTCGGAGAGTGCGATGCGCAGAGTACTTCCTTTGTTAATATTGTCCGCTGCACAGGCTGGCGAGAGAAGCAGGAAAAAAGCGGCCAGACTGCTACTTAGAATCAGCTTTAAATACACCATTCCAATCTCCTTGGGATTCTGTTTTATCCAACGCCTCTATTCTGCGCAGAAATTCGATTGCGGGTGGGTCGCCCGGAACCTGATCGAACACTGCTGTGAAGTTTGTCTTTGCAGAGACGAAGTCACCTTTACGATAGCATGTTAAACCCTCTTCGAACAGCAGGGTGGCGGCTAAACGGTTTTCTGCAACGTCGCCTTTTTTGCCAAGAAGCTCATAAACATGAACCGGTTTTTTCTTGCCAACCACCTGAATGGCATCGAGCTCCCTGACGGTGAACTGATCGCCTGCAAGGACCTTGGTTTTTTGCGAAATCATCAGATGGGTGCCGTAGAACTTGTTTGCCGCCTCAAGACGGGAAGCGAGATTCACGGCATCGCCCATGATGGTGTAGTTCATGCGGGTGCGTGACCCCATATTACCCACCAGCATCAAACCGCTGTTGATGCCCATTCGTACGTAGAGTTGATCCTTGCCTTCAGCAGCCCATTTGCCGCGCAGCTCTTCAAGCCTCTGCTGCATCTCCAGTGATGCCAACAGGGCAAGGTGGGCATGATCATCCCTGTAGATCGGGGCGCCCCAGAAGGCCATGATCGCATCACCCTCAAACTTATCTACGGTGCCGTGATACTTGCCGATGATGTCGCACATTTCGGTGAGGTACTCATTGAGCAGCGAGACCAGCTCTTCAGGCGTTAGCTTCTCAGAGATCGTTGAAAAACCTGCAATATCGGAAAAGAAGGCGGTCATGGTCCTAACCTCACCACCGAGTAACAGGCGTTCAGGATTATCGACCAGTGCCTTCACCACATCGGGTGAGAGGTACTGGCCGAATGCACTGGTAACAAAGTGGCGCTGCCTGGCCTCAACCATATAGTTAGAACCGGTCGCCAGAATAAAGCAGCCGATGAGGTTGACCGAGGTTGCCGCCATATCGATCAGCATGCCATGGTGTTTGAACAGGTATACCGCAACACCATTGACCAGAAGTAAAAGCAGGAAGGTGAAAGAAAAACCGGTGGTGGCGCGGTACTTGGCTGCAACAAAGGCCAGGAGCATGGAGGTGAGAAAGAGAATGGGCAGCACATATACCGCCTCATATCGACTCACCAGAAAGCCACTCTCCAGAATATTATGGATCGCGGTGCCATGGTAGTGAGCGCCGGGATCATTCGCCTTGTTGAACGGGTTAGGTCTGAAATCTTTCAGTTCGGTCGCATCGGCCCCGATAATAACGACCTTGTCTTTAAACAGCGCCGGGTCGTAGTAGGGGGCGTCACCCTCATCCATTCTGATCTGTGACTTGATGACCCTAAGTAAGAGGTATTTGTCGTAGATGCTGGAGTCGCCAAAATAGAGGGGGCGTGCCATGCCTTCGGAATCAAGCGGAATCCGCCGCTGGACCGAGGGGCCGGAGAGCAGCAGGTCGCTTCCCTCCATTTGATAGGAGGTAATGTTGAGTATAGAGGCTGCTGCAGCAAGAGAGAGTGAGGGATGGTAGCGATTGCCGCTGCGGACCAGCAGGGGGATACGCCGGCCAACCCCATCACTATCCTGCACAAACTTTACATCCCCAAGCCCTTTTGCATGGTTTGTGAGTTCTGAAACAGGTGCTCTCAGGTAAGGGGTGTCATGAAACATCTTTTCATCAGCACCTTCAACATGTAACGCGAACCGTTCTGTTATCAGCCTGTTATTCTCTGCTGCTTTTTCTGACATGCTGCTTTGGCGATTGCTGGAGAGTTTTGCCAGTATGACGCCTGCATCCTCGATGGCATTTCCGAAGCCGGTATCATCTTCAAGACCATGCACTGATCTCTCCGTGAAAATCATATCGAAAACAATTTCGCTGGCGCCTGCGTTTTTCAGGAAGCGTACCGCTTCAGCGTAAGCGGAGCGCGGCCAGGGCCAGCTGATACCGTCCACCTCGTCAGCCTCGATCAGGCTGGCATCAGTGATCAGAAGGTATACGACAGGTTTGCTGGCAGGGGGTGAAGAAAACTGGATTTGCAGCAGGTCTGATAAGGCATCGTGGGCAGATTGAAAGGCACCACTAAGGTAGAACATGGATAGTAACGAGGTGAATGCCATGCATAACAACAGCAGCCGGGGAGTGCTTGAGGCACTCCGCTTAACTGCTACAGAGGGGCCAAGATTAATCTCCGACTACCTGATGCTGAAACAGCTGGTGCTGATGACAGCAGGAAAATCGAAGGAGGGACTCCTCCTGAGCACTTCTGGCACAAAGCTTTTTAAAGAGGGCTGAGTTTGATCGTTTTAACATACTACTATTCTAGACCAACATCTGATCATTTTCATGAATAATCCCAAATCCAACCCTTGGAAAATAGCCCGGATCAGGGAATTTAACTTTCACTATTCAAATAACCCTAAGATGCAGGCATTTAAATAAGGGGTGACGGAGGTGTGAAGCTGTTGTTAATGGGAGAGTTTTTTGAGCTGGGCTTCCAGTTCGGCAACCCGTGAATCCAGAGCATGCAACTCCTCTTTCGCTTTTCTCAGCATTGCTTCCTGCACCTGCATGCGTTCATGCGTAACGACATCGAACTGTGACAGGGCATTTTCGACAATGCTGCGTACCTGTGCTTCGGCACCCTGTTTCAGGCCGCCAAGCATGCGAATGCCACCGGCAATTTTCTCCGCAATATCATCCAGTGGTTGCTGATTATCTGACATCTTCTACTCCGATTTACTCAGGATTATTTTTCTTTTCTGCTTCTCGTCATCGTCAATAATAGTGCCTTTCAGGTAGGCGGTCTCTCCTGAAGGCAGCTTGACCTTCAGCCACTGTTTGACGTTGCTGTTGCTTGCTTCAAGGCGGGCACCAGGGCGAGCCCATCCAACACGTGGTGATTTACTGCTGGGGTCCTGTCTCAGGCTGTTGTACTTCTTGGCATCGAAGCGGGCCTTCTTTGGAAGGTTCTGCAGTTGGCCATCAATCATCTCGATGATGGCATGTTCAACCGATGCTTCACGCGTACTCTGCTTGGCCTTTACATAAACTGTGGTCAGCGCAGGCGTCTGTATTCTCAACGTGATTTCACCATCGAGACGTTCGTTGCCGAAACCTATGCCGTAACCCCCGTCACTCTGGATCTCCAGTATATCAACATCCAGTTTCATTGCCTGAAGACTCTTCTGCACGGCAGTCAGAGTTTTGCGCATGCTGGCGGGATAACTCCTCTCTTCACCTACAAACTGACTTCCCACAAACTCAAACAGTGTACCGGGGATGGCGGACACAGCAGATAAGGCGACACAGCCTGAGCACGAGAGAAGCAGGAGAACGGCTACAGTCCGAAGTATCATGATGTGCCCCATTGCTTTGCCTCAGGGTTAGAGATGTTCAGGTGGTCGAATACGCGATCAACGAGAAAGTCGGTGATCTCTTCAAGCGATTGGGGACGATGATAAAAAGCAGGCATGGCTGGCATTATATCTACTCCCAAACGGGAAAGCTTCAGCATATTTTCCAGGTGAATGGACGACAGCGGTGTTTCCCGGGGCACGAGGATCAGCTGTCGCCTCTCTTTAAGTATCACATCGGCAGCACGTTCAATCAGGTTGTCCGATAAACCTGCTGCAATCCGGCCGAGCGATCCCATCGAGCAGGGGATGACCACCATGCGCTTGATGCCTGCAGAGCCTGAGGCGGCGGGTGAAAACCAGTCGTTCAGTTCATAGCAGCGAATAAGAGAGGAGGGGATATCAAGGTGGCTGGATAGTGCTGTAACCGTAGCGTCCGTTCCACCGGGGAGTTCCAGATCAGCTTCCTGTTTGAGCACTACCCGTGCAGCATCAGAGAGCAGAATGTGCTGTGGTACGCCTGCCAGGGCAAGACGCCGAATCAGTCGCAGGCCATAGGCAGCACCTGATGCGCCGGTCATGGCCACGATTACCGATTCCTGATGTGTGCCGGTGTTACTCATGATCTGCCGCCCTTGAATTTACTGTTGCCTGAAACTGTAAAAGATATTCAGATAAGGGCAATGCCCGGTATTCCTGTTTCATCATCCCTTGCCGATCGCCACTCTTACTCTCCGGAGCCTTCCAGCAGTAAGTGAAATCACATTGAGAAGCTTTCTCCAAGATAGAGGCGGCGGGCATCAGGATGGGCAATAACCTCATCTGAAGTGCCGTGCACGATGATCTCTCCAGCACTCATTAGGTATGCCCGGTCGCAGATAGAGAGCGTGTCGCGGACATTATGGTCGGTAATAAGGATGCCGATCCCCTTGGTTTTCAGCTCGGCGATAATGGCCTGAATATCCTCAACAGCAATCGGATCGACACCTGCAAACGGCTCGTCCAGCAGCAGGAAACGTGGCTTGCTGACCAGAGCACGGGCAATTTCGGTGCGCCGGCGCTGACCGCCCGACAGGGTATAGGCTTTCTGGTCCTTCACCCCTTCAATACCGAGTTCGATGAGAAGGTTTTCCAGCTCCTCCTCAATCTGCAGATCCGGAAGGTTCAGCGTTTCGAAGATGGCCAGCAGGTTTTCACGAACAGTCAGTTTACGAAAGATACTCGCCTCCTGCGGCAGGTAGCCGATGCCGCTGCGAGCTCGTAAATGCATCGGTTGTGCCGTGATATCTCGATCATCAAGTGAGACCTGGCCGCTGTCGGCGGTAATCAGCCCGCATACCATGTAGAAGCTGGTGGTTTTTCCTGCCCCATTCGGCCCTAGCAGGCCGATGCATTCTCCGGAGAAGAGGTCGATATCGACGCCAGAAACCACCTGTTTGTTGCGATAACTTTTACACAATCCTTTGGCGGAGAGGTGGTGGACAGTACTCATTTTACTTTCCTTTTCTGGGCAGGAGTGTGTGGCTCATCTGAATCGATGGTCATATGCGTTCGGCCGCCCTTGTCAGGTTGAACAACGGTTTTTTCACGAGCCATGTCATGTACGATGGTTTCACCCTCAATGCGGTTGCCTGCCTGTTCCAGTACGGCATGGCCAATCAGGGTCAGGATATTATTCTTTTGATCCAGAATCGCTCTGTCCGACCTGCCGGTGATATCTTTCTGGAGGAGTCGGATATGGCCGAAGGCTTCTGCCCGATCCAGCTTGTTGTTTTTATAGTAGGCAAGAAGCCTGTCACAATAAATCTCGAAGTCATCTCGCTTTAGGTGAACCTTATTGATGAATTCCGCCCGTTCGCTTTTATGCAGAAAGGTCATCTTATCCGATTCAATCTCCATCGGCCCGGCCCAGAGCTGGGTCGGTATTAGAAAGAGTACTACGATTGCCAGAATCCTGATCACTACTTCACTCCCTGCCATTTCGGATCGCTATCCTGAATCCAGATGCCACCATCTACAGTGATCCGGTCACTGCTTCGCTGCAAGTGCATATCTTTACCCCTAGCCGAGATTGTTTTCCCCTTGATGGAGAAGCTCTCGGGTATGTGGACTTCATCCATCGTACTGTCGTAGATCAGCGACTCTGTCTGCATCGCCCATCCTTCGTAGTTGACGTTCACCTGGCTCTGAAAGTGGATATTACGCTGCAGAGGTTCAAACCATGCCTGCTCACCGTTGATGATCACCTCACGATTCTGCTGGGTGAAGAGTGTCAGCACAGGCAGGATCAGATGCATTTTTCCATCCAGCTGCTGCTTGGCCTCTTTGGCACGCAATTGCCAGATAATTTTCCCATCCTTGCGTTCGACAATAACAGGACTCTCCACCTCGGTTTTAGGCTTCTCGGTTGATTCCGTTGCTTTATCAACCTCTGCTGGGCCTGAGAACCACATCAGGACAATGGCCAGTATGATGCTTCCCACTGAAACAGTGAGACTAGCCCATTTTGCCCATCGCCAGATTTTCATCAGGGGGCTGTATTACCAGCCGCAATCTTCAGGGGAGACGTTGTAACGCTTGAAGACGACCTCATCCCAGGCATCTATTGCCAGCAGCAATCCCTCTGCTGCCTGACGGATGGCACCGCGTCCCCCCGGATGATCTGAAATCCAGTCGACATGGTTAAGCACCGACAGATGCGCATCGGCAGGTGCCAAACTCAGGCCGCATGCGTACATCGGTGGCAGGTCGATGACATCGTCACCCATCATGGCGCATTGCGAAGCCGGGATGCCGGACTCATGTTCCAGCCTTGCCAGTCCCTCAGCCTTATTCAGACATTTCTGAATCACATATTCGATGCCCAGGTCGGTTGCGCGCTGTTCAACAACGGGAGAGATGCGTCCGGTAATAATGGCAACCTGTATGCCTGCCCGCTGTATCATCTTGATACCATGGCCATCACGCACGTTGAATGCCTTATGTTCATCACCATTTTTGTCCATGATGATGGAACCATCGGTAAAAACACCATCGACATCGAGAATCAGCATGCGGATATCAGCCGCTTTATCTAAAGGGAAATCAAATCCTTTTTTCTGGCTCATCAGATGCCTCCATGGAGAATATCATGCATGTGTACGATGCCGACAACCTTCTCTTCATTTTCCGCACAGACGAAGAGCACCATGATCTTACGCTCTTCCATCAGGTGCAGTGCTTCACTGGCCAGCTTGCCAGCATCAATCTTCATCGGGTTCCTGTGCATCAGTTCACGCACCGGCGCATCAAGGTCCATATGGCCGGACTCCAGAATACGACGCAGGTCACCATCGGTGAGGCAACCGGTCATGTTGCCATTCTCATTGATACCGGTAATACCGAGCCTGTGCCTGCTCATCTCCATAATGGCATCACGAAGTTTGGCATCGTGAGCAACCATCGGCAGGGCATCGCCTTGATGCATGACATCGGCCACACGCAGCAGTTTTTTGCCGAGGCTTCCGGCTGGATGCACACGGGCAAAGTCCTCTTCTTTAAAGCCGCGCTGATTCAGGATGACCACTGCAAGCGCATCGCCCAGTGCCAGAGTTGCAGTGGTGGAAGCGGTAGGGGCAAGGTTCAGTGGACATGCTTCGAGGGTGACAGGGATATGCAGTACTATATCGGCATGTTGTGCCAGCGTTGACTGCTTGTTGCCGGTAATGGCGATTACTTTTGCGCCGCGCCGTTTGATCTCCGGAAGCAGGCCGCACACCTCCCGGGTTTCGCCACTGTGAGAAAGGGCTAGAACTGCATCGGAGCCGGTAATCATGCCAAGGTCACCATGCTGCGCTTCAGCGGCATGCACGAAGAAAGCCGGAGTGCCTGTCGAGGCAAACGTGGCGGCAATCTTTTTGGCAATGATGCCCGATTTTCCCATGCCGACGACAACAAGCCGCCCTTCAATATCTAGGACTGTTTCAACGGCCTGTGTAAAGCTTTCATCGAGCGCATCCCTCTGTGCTTTCAGTGCATCAATTTCGATGTTGAGTACTTCGGTGGCTTTCTCAAGCCACTTTTTCTGTCTTTCAATTATTGTCATATTAGCCCCAGACTAGCGGTGCAGAATTTTCTTTCAGACGACCCAGAAGCGGGGCGGTTTGGGTCTGGAAACGCTGCTTCTCTGTAGTTGCCACCGGCTGCGCCGGAGGGTGTTTTACTGTCAGTGGATTCACCGCGCGGCCACGGGAGCGGAACTCGAAGTGCAGGTGCGGCCCTGTTGCCAGACCGGACATGCCGACATAACCGATGATTGCACCCTGACGTACCTTCATGCCTTTCTTAATACCTTTAGCGTAGCTGCGCATATGTGCATAGGCACTGGTGTGATTGCGGTTATTGTGGCGTATCGAGATAAAACGGCCATAGCCGTTTTTCCAGCCGACAAAGGTGATGAAACCGTCGCCAATGGCATGGATCGGGGTGCCGCTCGGGGAGGCGTAATCGACACCGCGATGGGCGCGGGTGTAACCGAGTACGGGATGTTTGCGTTTAGTTTTAAAGGTTGAAGAGATACGGGAAAACTTCACGGGCGCTTTCAGGTAAGCCTTGCGCATGCTTTTGCCTTCAGGCGTGAAATAGTCGACCTTGCCTTCGGCCTGTTCATAACGAACGGCCTGGTACTTCTCCCCCCGGTTGATAAATTCAGCTGCCAGAATACTGCTCTCCAGCATTCTCCCCGCATCGTTATAGCGCTCTTCGTAAACCAGTTGGTAGCTATCACCGGCACGCAGGTCACGGGCAAAATCGATATCCCAAGCAAAGATATCAACAAGATTCATTGTGGTGCGCTGATCCAAGCCAGCTCGTTCAGCAGAGGCAAAGAGGCTGTCCTGAATGGTGCCGAAGGCGACCCGCTGGCGGGAATAGACTTTGCGCTCATCCAGCGTGGCCTGCCACTCATCGGCTCCATTCTGTTTCTGCAGGTGCAGCCGTTTTGCGCCATCGATATTGTAGAATATGGAAGTGCCGCCGCCGCTGTCGATACGGGTGAAGCTCTGGCCAACCCTGATGTTTCTGAGCTTGTAGATCGCATTGGCTTTGGTGATCAGGGCATGACTGGTCGAGTAGTCAAAGCCGAGATTGACCAGTGCCGAGATGGCATTGTCGCCTGCCTTAACGGTAGTAGTAGTGGTTCTGGTTTGTTCTCCTGCCTCCAGATCTACCTGCGGTGAAATCCACTCCTCCTGAGGAAGGGAGACGCTGGCATCAACATCACGGCCACCACCACTTACAAAGAGCATGATGGCAATAAAGCCGATGGCTGTACCTACCAATGGGAACCAGCCGGGGGCTGGGATGCGCGGCAAGCTGGAGCCTGTCGAAATTCCGCTTTGAGAGGGAAGCTTTGGTGCTTTCAGTGAAAGCGAGAACTTTGGCATGCGAGGCATCGAGAAGCGCTTGAAGCGACCTCTAGCTCTTTTTTTTCGACGACGATTCGAACCGGCTGGTTGGCCCGGTGAAACCTGATCAGAAAAATCATGTTTAAACGCGTTCGGCAAAGAGTACTCCTGATTGCTGCATCTTAAGTCTGGTGCATTGCTTGTCAAAGCTTCCGAGGGCATATTTTGGCATCAGGGATACTATTTAAAGACCAATTGATGGAGTAAACATGCCAAGTTTCGATGTTGTTAGTGAAACCGATATGCAGGAGATGACCAATGCGGTGAATCAGGTAATCAAGGAGATTACCACTCGCTATGACTTTAAGGGGTCCAAGGCCAGTATAGAGTTGGGTGAAAAAGGCATCACCGTTGTTGGCGATGATATCAACAAACTCAATACCGTGACCGAGCTTCTGCGTGCCAAACTTGTGCGTCGCAATCTTGACCCAAAGTGCCTGGAGTATGGTGACCCGCAGGATGCCAGTGGTGGTTGCAAGCGTCAGGAGATCACCATCAAGCAGGGGATGAGCACTGAACTCTCTAAAAAGATTGTGAAGAAGATCAAGGATGAGAAGATGAAGGTGCAGGCCGCTATTCAGGGCGATCAGCTGCGCGTGACTGGCAAGAAGCGCGATGATCTGCAGGCAGTCATGGCCCTTATTAAAGGCATGGAGAGCGACCGTCCACTCTCATTCACCAACTTCAGGGATTAGCAGTTGAATATCGACGCGGAGTTTCCGCTCGATGCTGATTTGGTCTATTTCAATCATGCGGCTGTCGGCGTCTGGCCAAGACGCACGGCTGATGCGATTAAAGCCTATGCAGATGAGAATGTGCGCAGGGGCGCAGCGGGTTACCTTGAGTGGCTGAAGGTTGAGGCAGAGCTTCGCGGGCGCTTGCAGCGGTTGGTGAATGCCGCTTCGAGTGATGACATCGCGCTCTGCAAAAACACCTCGGAGGCGCTTTCACTGGTCGCTTACGGACTGGAATGTCAGGCCGGGGATAATGTGGTTTCGAGTAATCAGGAGTTCCCCTCCAATCGTATCGTCTGGGAATCCCTGCATGAGCAGGGTGTTGAGCTGCGCCAGGCTGATATTTCAGGGGATGATCCGGAAGCGGCGTTAATGGCTCGTTGTGATGAGCATACGCGCCTGCTCACCATCAGCTCGGTGCAGTATGGCACGGGCTTGCGCATGGATCTGAAGCGGCTCGGGCAGTTCTGCCATGATCATGGCATTCTCTTCTGTGTGGATGCCATCCAGAGCCTTGGAGCACTGCAGTTTGATGCTCAGGCCTGCCATGCTGATTTCGTGGTGGCTGATGGCCATAAATGGATGCTGGGGCCGGAAGGGTTGGCACTTTTCTACTCAAAAGCAGAGGCGCGGGATCAACTCAAGCTATCTCAATTTGGCTGGCGTATGGTGCGGCGAGCGGGGGAGTTCGACGCTATCGACTGGACCCCGGCTCAATCAGCCCGTCGCTTTGAACCGGGCAGCCCCAATATGCTCGGCATCTATGCACTCAATGCCTCTCTCTCGCTGCTGCAGGAGGTCGGGATGGATCGGGTTGAGGTAGAGGTTCTTACAAGGTCAGAAACATTGATCGATTGGGTTCACAGCAGGGGTGAACTGGAACTGATTACCCCTGAACAACCCGGTCGCCACGGTGGCATTGTCACATTTCGTGTTCGCTCTCTGGATAACGATGGCCATGCTGATCTCTACCGCAGGCTGATGGCCGCAGGCCTGATCTGTGCGCACCGCGCTGGCGGCATCCGTTTTTCTCCCCATTTCTACTCTGATTTGAGCCGTTTTGAACTGCTATGGGATCGTATCTCAGCTTAGTCTCGCAGAACGATCAGGAATCGCGTTTTTTCTAAGGGAAATCAATGCAAGCCTTGCTTTATTAGGCTATAATCAATCTAGATATGTACAAAATTCGGGATTGAATCTGAATACCCCGCCTTACGGAGGTCTCAGGGTCATGGAAGTGAGTCTCAAGTTTGAGAAAGCGTTGGCGGATATGGACCGGGTAAGGGCCCGGGAAATCATCTTAGCCGGTGCGGATGAGGAGGGGACACTGGCGTGTGTCTCCAATATAGTAATACCAGCCCTTGAGAAGATCGGTCTGGGCTGGGAATCAGGCAGGTATGCCCTTGCACAGGTCTATATGAGCGGCACGATCTGCGAAGAGCTCGTGGATGAAATTCTTCCGCCGGCCGACCCCAACCGTATCAAGCAGCCCAATATGGGTATTGTCGTGCTTGAGGATTTTCATGTGTTAGGTGAGAGAATCGTCTACTCGATACTTCGGGCCAGCGGTTATGAGCTGCAGGATTTCGGACACGGCCTGCATGTTGATGAGGTGATTGAAAAGGTCAAAGAGCACGGTACGAAAATCCTGCTGGTGTCGGTGTTGATGCTGCGCTCAGCCCTTCTGGTTGGCGATCTGGTCAAGCGGCTGAAGGAGGAGGGGCTCGATGTGAAGGTAGTCGTGGGCGGTGCACCGTTTCGCTTTGATCACAACCTCTGGAAGGAGGTTGGGGCTGATGCCACAGGCAAGGATGGCATGGAGGCCCGGGATATTATTTCCGGAATGTTAGGGGGTGTGTCATGAATGGTGAATCAATGACCTCACTACAGCGCGTACTGACCACGCTCGGCCATCAGGAGCCGGACCGGGTGCCGTTTTTCCTGCTGCTGACGATGCATGGCGCCAGAGAGATGGGACTATCCATCGAGGAGTATTTCTCCAAGGCTGAGCATGTTGTCGAGGGGCAGCTGAAACTTCGGGCCAAATACCGGGATGACTGCATCTACAGCTTCTTCTACGCTCCGATCGAGGTGGAGGCATGGGGCGGTGAAGTGATCTATTTCGAGGATGGCCCTCCCAACTCGGGCCGACCTTTTATCCAAGATCCGCGACAGATTACGGATTTGGCGGTGCCGGATATTCATGACATGGCCTGCCTCGCCAAGGTGTTGAAGGCGACCCGGATGATCAAGGCTGAAATCCAGGATGAGGCGCCGATTATCGGGGTGGTGATGTCACCTTTCTCCCTGCCGGTCATGCAGATGGGTTTTCCCGCTTATATCAGGCTGATGTATGAGAACAGGCCGCTCTTTGAGAAGTTGATGCAGGTGAACGAGGAGTTCTGTGTTGCATGGGCAAATGCCCAGCTTGAGGCGGGGGCGACTGCGATCTGTTATTTCGACCCGGTTGCATCTACGACGGTTACCAATCGAGAGATGTATCTTGAAACCGGCTTCAAGGTGGCCCAGCGCACGATTGCCCGCATCAACGGGCCAACAGCGACCCACATGGCCTCCGGGTGTTGCCTGCCGATTGTTGATGATATTGCTCAGACCGGCACTGCAGTGGTTGGCACCAGCGTCATGGAGGATCTCGCCACCATGAAGGATGCCTGCAGAGGGAAGCTTACGATACTCGGCAACATGAATGCGATTGAGATGCGTAACTGGACACCATCGCAGGCGGAGGCGGTGGTTAAGGATGCAATTGCCAAGGCTGGTTCTGGCGGTGGTTTCATTCTTTCGGACAACCACGGTGAAATTCCCTGGCAGGTGCCCGATGAGGTGCTGCTCAATATCTCCGATGCAGTGCGTGAATGGGGCAAGTACCCACTGAAAATGTGATGGGAGGTTGTCATTAAATTATTTGTCTGCAGCTACTTCAGGACCGAGACTGAACAGGCGCTCAAGCTTGCCGGTATTGATGGTGAGGTCGTTGGTTTTCCCGCCCAGTGCGGGCGTCCACCGACAGATTGGAACAGACTTATCTCCGACAGTGGTAATGCTGATGAGCCATCTCTTGTGTTGGGGGGCTGCTGCACCACCAACCTCGATCCGCTGCAGTGGCCGGATCGAACCATCAAGGTTCATCACGTTGAGCAGTGCTTCTACCTCTTTATGCAACCACAACTGGTCAATCACTATATGGCGAAAAGTTATCACCTTATCACTCCGGGTTGGCTCTCCGGCTGGAAAAACCAGATCGAGCATGTGATGGGCTTCGATCAGCAAAGTGCCAGGCGTTTTTTCCAGGAGACAGCAAAGCGGCTGCTTCTGGTAGATACCGGCACCGACGCAGGGAGTGCTGGCAGGTTTGCTGATATGGCCGAGTATCTGGATATCCCATCGGAGCGGATTGAAGTGGGACTGGATTATTACAGCCATCTTCTCAAGCGGTTAAGCAGTGATCTTTCGACCGAGGATGCCCATAAGAGACTGGATGAGGCACTCCAGCAGCAGGCAGAGTATGCGATGGTGGCCGACCTGCTCGGCAGGCTTACCGACCAGAAGAGCGAGTATGATATCACCCATGCCTTGATTACTACCTTCCAGATGCTTCTGGCACCAAAGCAGTGCTCCTATATCCCATGGGAGGATAACGGTTTTGGCCAGCCCCTCAGTTCAGAGCCGGATCATGCCACTGCAGCACAGGCATCAATTGATCCTGCTGGCGGCGATTTTGGCTGGATTGATGAAGATGGTTTCTGGGTAAGGATCAGCAGTTCAGATGAGACCTTCGGTTTTATCGCGATTGAGAAGATCGCTTTTCCTCAGCATCGGAGCCGCTATCTCAATATGGCGCTCTTGATCCGTAACGTGGCAGCGCTGGCGATCAACCATGCCCGTGATTTCCAGACAATATCCGATCTCTCGCACGATTCAGGTAAGGGCGAGGTGGCCCGTGAGGTGATCCACAATGCCGGCAATGTGCTTAACAGCATCAATATCTCCGTACAGCAGCTGCAGTCGCAGCTTGAGAAAACCTCGGTCAGAAGCCTGCCTGCTATCGTGGCGCTGATGCAGGAGCAGGGGGAGAAGCTTGGTGAGTTCATCACCTCGGATCCAAAAGGCAAACAGATACCGGCCTATTTCGAGCAGCTTGCCCAAGCTGTGGCGGGCGAACAGCAGCAGTGGCGGGATGATCTCATGCAGATGGCCGAACATGTCGAACATGTGAGGGCCATCATTCAGTCACAAAGCGGTTCGCTGGAGAGTAACGAGGTCAAAGAGACGATCAGCCCGGCGAAACTCCTGAATCGCTCTCTCGGTCATTTTACCGAACGTATTGAAGAGCTTAAAATCGACCTGCAACGGAAAACAGGCACTGTTCCCACCTGTGCACTGCAGAAACACAAGGTGATGCAGGTGCTGGAGAACCTGTTGAAGAATGCGATTGAAGCGCTTGCTTTGGTTGGTGATCGACCTCGAAGGATTGAACTGAAAATAGAAATGGTTGGAAATGACCGATTCTGTTTTGAGATCTGCGACAACGGCCCCGGCATCAGCGGGGAGCTGAAAGAGAAGGTCTTCTCACACGGCTTCTCCACCAAGGAGGGCCACTCGGGGTTTGGGCTGCACAGCGCAGCTAATCTTGCCGTTGAGATGGGTGGCCGGTTAATCCTTTCCCATAGTGAAGATGGGAAGGGAGTCTGTTTTAGGCTTGAGTTGCCGATGGTGACAAATCATGCCGTGGAGTAGCGATTTGGAAGAGATCAACAGAAGGGTCCTCGTTATCGATGATATGCAGGATATCCATGCCGACTATCTACGAGTTCTGGTTGAAACGACTGAATCATCAGCCGTAGATGCTCTTGCCTCTGATATTCTCGATGGCGGTTATGAAGGGGCCGTCTCCAAGGCAGGTTTTGATGTGGATTGTGCCTCTCAGGGCCAGAAGGGGGTGGAACTTGTCGAGAAAGCGCTGGCAGAGGGGCGCCCCTATGCCGTCGCTTTTGTTGATGTGCGTATGCCACCGGGCTGGAATGGCATAGAGACGATAAGGCATATCTGGCAGGTCGATCCCGATATCCAGATAACCATTGTGACCGCCTATTCCGATTACAGTTGGGGGGATATCACCCGGGACCTGGGCGATACAGATCAGCTGCAGTTATTGAAGAAGCCATTCGAGAGCATCGAGCTGCTCTCCATTGCCACTTCCCTGTCGCGCAAATGGGATCTGATGCACAGAATGAAGTTGATTGAGCAGGAATTTACCATTATGGATGGGCATGGTGAGATGATCTTGCTGCTGGATGGTAAAGGGAGTGATCGTGCTGTAGGAGAAGGGGTGTTAGAGAGCCTTGGTTACAAGGTGTTGGCTGCATCAGATGAGCAGGAAGCGGTGGCGCTGTTTAATGCGAACAGGGACCTTGTTGATCTTGCCCTGATAGACTTGAACAGTGGCGGTGATGCTGTGAAACGCCTGCAGGAGTTGGCCCCTGAGCTGAAAGTGATCCTTTGCGACCATGATCCGGGCAATCATCTGGGCTATGCGAAACGGGCAGAGGAGAGCATCATTGTGAAACCGTTCAGAATGAATATCTTGAGCCAGAGGTTGCGCCATGAGTTGGAGACCTGAGAGATGGATGCGATGAACCGGAGGGTTCTTGTCATTGATGATATGCCCGAATTGCATGCCGATTATAGGCGTGTTCTGGCCCCGTCTTCCGAATCTTCTGCATCCGACTCGCTGGCTGCAGATATTCTCGGTAATTACGCGCCGCCCGAGGCAGTAAAACGTCCGAACTTTATCGTTGATTGCGTCAGCCAGGGTGAAGAGGGACTGGATATGGTGGAGAGGGCGCTGGCCGAGGGTAGCCCCTATGCCGCAGCCTTTGTCGATGTGCGCATGCCACCGGGGTGGGATGGCATCGAAACGATTAGGCGCATCTGGCAGGTAGATCCCGATATTCAGGTCACTATTGTTACCGCCTACTCCGACTACAGTTGGGAGCATATGCAGAAGGAGCTGGGTGCCACAGACCAACTGCTGGTATTGAAGAAACCGTTCGAGAGCATTGAGGTTCAGCAGATCGCCGCAGCACTGACCCACAAATGGAATCTGATGCGCAGGGTAAAAGAGCAGCAGCATGAGTTGCAGGAAAAGAATCTTGCACTAAGAGCGGAACACGACTTTTCGGTTGGCCTGCTCAATGCCGCCCAGACGATTGTGCTGCTGTTGAACAGGGATGGAACCATTGAATATATCAACCCATTCATGGAGGCGTTGAGCGGTTATACGCTGGATGAGGTGAAGGGAAAGGACTGGTTTGACACCTTTCTGCCGAAAGCGGATCACAATGAGATTCGCAAACTTTTTTCTGAGGCAATAGAAGACATACAGACGCATGGCAATATTAATCCGATTGTTGCCAGTGATGGCCATGAGATTCTCATTGAGTGGTATGATAAAACGCATCGAAATGAAAAGGGGGAAGTCATAGGCCTGCTCTCCATCGGTTACGATGTCACCGAGCGCAAACTGGCTGAAGCTGAACTGTTGCAGAGTAAAGAGCGATTCAGGCAGGTGGTTGAACAGGCTTCCGATGGGATTTTCATGGCGGACATCAACGGGCAGTATGTAGATGTGAATAGTGCCGGTTGTCAGATGCTCGGTTTTGAGCGCAGCGAAATCATTGGTAAAACCATTGTTGATCTGATTCCTCCAGAAGATGTGCATCGCCTTCTGGAATCAAAAGAAGAGATGATTGAGGGCGCTGCTCATACCTCTGAATGGAGACTGAAAAGAAAAGATGGCACATTCGTTCCGGTTGAGGTGAGTGCCAACATCCTTCCAGATGGCCAGTGGCAGGGGTTTGTCAGAGACATCAGAGAACGAAAGAGAGCCGAGGCAAGGATTCGTAAACTGTCACAGGCGGTAGAACAGTCAGGTGAGGCGGTGGCGATTACTGATCTTGAGGGCACCATCGAATATATCAATCCGGCCTTTACTGCGCTTACTGGATACAGTGAAGAGGAGGCAATCGGGCAGAACCATCGCCTTCTCAAGAGTGGTGACCAGCATGGCGATGCCTACCGGAAGATGTGGGAGGTGATTTCGACAGGCCGGGTGTGGCAAGGCAAGGTGATTAACAGGGCGAAGTCGGGTGATCTCTATCCTGCGATGCTCACCATATCGCCGATCAGGGGTGAGGATGACAACATCACCAATTACATCGGTATCCAGCAGGGGCTGAAGGAGTACGAGGAGTTGGAAGAGCAGTTCCACCAGGCCCAGAAAATGGAGGCGATCGGAACACTTGTCGGCGGCATTGCCCACGATTTCAATAACACGCTGGCGGGTATCACCGGCAACCTCTATCTCGCTAGGAGAAAGGCTGCTGAGATGCCGGAGGTGATCAGGCACATTGATAGTGTCGAGAAACTATCATTCAGTGCTGCAGCGACGATTCAGAAGCTGCTCGCCTTCTCCCGCAAGGGGATCGTCCAGATGCAAACCCTATCGATCTCATCCTTCCTCAAGGAGGCAGTCAAACTGCTGAGGGTTTCCCTGCCGGAGAACATTGCATTCAAGCTGGATGTAAAAGAGGTGGGTATGCTGGTTCGCGGCGATATCAATCAGCTGCAGCAGGCACTGATGAACTTGATCAACAACGCCCTCGATGCGGTTGAAGCAGTGGAGTCACCGATCATTGAAATGGTGCTGGAGAGATTCCATGCCGATGACTCTTTCCTACAGCATCACAAGGCTGTCGAGGGTGAATATTTCGCTCTGATCCGGGTCAGGGATAACGGCAAGGGGATCAGCGAAGAGCATCTTGATCATATCTTCGAGCCTTTCTTTACCACCAAGGATGTAGATAAGGGAACCGGCCTTGGCCTCTCGATGGTCTATGGCACAATTACCAGCCATGGCGGTGTGATCGATGTCGAATCAGAGGTCGGTTCCGGAACAGAACTCTCGATTTATCTGCCACTTGTGACTGCTGAAGAGGATGCCGCTCTCCCTGCTGCAACGGATGAGGTGGTGATGGGGCAGGGCGAAACGATCCTGCTGGTCGATGATAACGGGAGCGTGTTGGAGATCGGCAGGGATATTCTCGAGGGGCTGAATTATCACGTGATTACAGCCGAGGATGGGCAGCTTGCAGTGGCAAAATACCAGAGCCGTTTTCAGGAGATTGATCTGGTGATTCTTGATGTTGTGATGCCGCATCTTGGAGGCCCCGAGGCGCTACGGCTGATCAGGGAGATCAATCCTGATGCTAAAGCGATCTACGCTACCGGTTATGACAAGTTGAGTGCGCTTGGTAAAGAGAGGGCTGAGATTGATGAGCCAGTGATCTCCAAGCCTTATGCAGTGAGTGATATGAGTCAGGTCATACGTCAGGTGCTGGAGGGTTAAAGCCCGAAGGCAGGAATAGTTTGCTACAATAAGGGTAAATGGAGAGCGCTATGAATAAACTTTTTGTTACACTATTACTGCTGTTCACATTCGGGATTCTGCCTGCTTATGCCGCCGACTATAAGATGGTCAAACCGGAGAAGGTGGGGCTCTCCTCCGAGCGGCTGAAGAACATGGATCGCCTGATCGACCGTTATGTTGAGGAGAAGAAGATCGCAGGCGCGGTGGTGATGGTGGCGCGCAAGGGCAAGATAGCCTATTTCAAGGAGACGGGACTGGCCGATGTCGGCAAGCCGATGCAGAAGGATACGATCTTCCGCATCGTCTCGATGACCAAGCCGATCACCAGTACGGCGATCATGATGCTCTATGAAGAGGGTAAGCTGCTGCTCTCCGACCCGGTAGCCAAATATATCCCCGAGTTCCGCAACCAGAAGGTGCTGGTGCCCAACCCTCCAGGTTCCGACTTCCCCTATCACCTGGTGCCAGTGAAACGTGAGGTGCAAGTCCGCGACCTGCTGGCTCACACCTCCGGCATCCTCTACCTCTTCCTCAACGATGTTTACCCCAACCCGACCCGCACCATGGTTACCGACCTCTACAAGGAGGCAGGCATCACCGATGGCTTCTGCAGGCCGGATGAAACGATCGGTGATATGGTTAAAAGGCTGGCGAAACTGCCGCTCTACGCCCATCCAGGTGAGGTATGGGACTATGGCCTGAACAGTGACATCCTCGGTTATCTGGTTGAGGTGGTTTCGGGCATGAAGTTCGATCAGTTTGTCGAGCAGCGAATCTTCAAACCGTTGAAGATGAACGACAGCCACTTCTATATCCCCGAGGAAAAACTGCCGAGGCTTGCTGCAGTCTGGAAGAGTGACTGGAAAGGTTCACTTGTGCGCGCTGATGATAAGCCGATCATCTCAGGTGATCTCTGCCTGAATCCTGCTGATGCCGAAGCGCTCTCCGGCAAATATCTGGCCGGTGGTGCGAATGTGCTCTCCACGGTTTACGATTACTTCCGCTTTGCCCAGATGTATCTTAACGGTGGTGAACTCGATGGTGTTCGGCTCTTAAGTCGCAAGACGGTCGAGCTGATGACGGCAACGAATCATATTGGTGAACACGACGCGGAGTTTCTGCACAGTAAAGGGTGGAAGTTCGGCTTGGGCTTTGCCATCCAGGCCGATCGTGAGCATCCTGTGGACAGTGGTGATGTCGGTACCTACGAGTGGGCCGGTATCTACTCCACTCGTTTCAGTGTTGATCCGAAAGAGGAGAAGATTACCATCTTCATGAGCCAGACCAATCCTTTCGGTCATCACTTTGAACTTTGGGACAAGGTGCTGGTGCAGTCTGCATCGGCAGTAGGAGATTGATATGAAACAGAGCATTTCAAAAACCGGAATTGTTACACTCTCCCTGCTGTTTCTGGGTTCTCTGCTGTTTGCAACAACGGCATCGGCAACCGGCCCAAGGGTAACCAAGGCACTCTTTGCAATTGATAAGGATCAGGTTCATGCCCTCGAATTTCCACCATTTCTCTCCACAGAAGTGGCCGATGGCGGCCTATTCTCCGAGATTGTGAACAGTGCTTTAGAGCAGGCGGGTGTTGATGCCGTGATTACCACCCATCCGGTGCAGCGCATGGTGAAATACTACCTGCTGCAGGAGAATGCACTGGCGGTGATGGGGCGTCACCTGAACTTCAGCAGTGAGGCCAGGAAAAGTCTTATCCTCATCCCTGTTGCGGTAATGACTGAGAATTTCTACTACTATAAACCGGCATACCCGAACGGGCTGGAGTGGAGTGGTAACCTGACTTCGCTGCAAGGCAAAACCTATGGCGCCCACAAGGGCGAGGATGTTGCCGCCTTCAAGGCTGCCGGCATTGCAGTGAAAGAGGGCAGGACGATCGCGCTACTGAAGATGATTGCGAAAGGGGAGGCCGATTTTGCAGCTATTCCCGCCCTGACGACCAGCTGGCTGCTTGATAAATACATGGCTTCCGAGAAGGGTGATTTCGCGGCCATGCAGAGGCCTGCCGGCACGGATGTCATGTATGTTGTTTTCAACGGTAAACATCCGCAGGGCGCTGATGATGCAGCCAAATTCAGAAAGGCCCTGACGGCTATGGTGAATGATGGTTCCTATGCAGCAATCATGAAGAAACACATTGGCAATGGCGAGATGTTGAAGCTCTACATGGGTAATCTGAAAGGCGAGCTGGCTAAATAGAACCAGGAGAGGTTGATGGTGATGTTCTACCGGGTGATGACAGGCATTCTGCTGCTCCTGACAACAGGGGTGTCGGTAGCCCTTGCCGATGATACCGGACTGTCTGTCAGCCTTGATGCCAACGAAAGCCCGCCATACTGGTCCCAGACGATGGTAAAAGACGGCATGTGCGGTGAGATTTTGCATGCAGCCTCTGAAGCGGCCGGTCTGGTTTCGCATGTCCAGTACAAGCCACTGACGCGTATGATAGAGGATGATACAAACAACGATCTTGGTAATCCCGAGTTCTACATGGGCAATCAGGATTTTGCCGCTGTAATCCCGGTCTGCGTCTACCATGTGGGACTCTTCTATTATCAACCGAACCATAAGAATAAGCTCGCTTTCACCAGCATCGAGGATCTGAAGGGGTACAAGGTCGGAATCCTGAAAGGGACACTGGTGGATCAATCCTACTTTGAAAGAGCGGGTGTAAAATTTGAGGAGAGTTATTCTCAGGCATCACTGTTCAAAAAGCTGCAGAAGGGACGCATTGATCTGGTAATCGAGATCGACCTGGTTGGCATGAAGATTATCAACCGGCTTTTCCCTGATAGTCATAATGACTTTGTTGAATCCATCATCCCCGGTTCAGATATGCCTATCGCCATACTGATATCTTCCGGCTATCCCGATGCGAAACGGATCGGAAGCCTCTATAGAAAAGGTATGAAGAAGATCAAAGCCAGCGGCTTATATGTGCAGATTCTTGAGTCCTACTATGGTGCAGGGCAGGTTCCGGATGAATTGATGAGCGATCTTGAGCGGCATGAGGCTGTTTACAACTATGATGAACAGGAGTGATTGAGGTGCCGAGATTTTTCAACAGCATCAGGATTCGAATTACAGTGGCGCTGGTTTCCGTGGTGCTGGCTGGGGTTACCTCTTTTGAGTTTTACGAGTATAGCAGTGCAAAAAACGAGGCGATTGCTGAGTTGAATGTGGAGGCCGAAAAGAAGGTTTATCGCCTTTCTGAGAGCCTAGTGGTGCCCCTATGGGAAATTGATAATGTCTGGGCGATGAGGGTGATCAGCAATGAGATTACCGATAAGGCCATCTATGCCATTATCGTGAATGCAGATGGTAACCTTTTTGTGGGTAAAAAACGGGATGAGAACTGGTATCCGATCAGCGCCATGGACGATATCAAAGGCGATTATATCAGCGTAGAGCGTGAGATCAGACGCGAAGGCGAAGAGATCGGTAACGTAAAAATCTATATGACCAAAAAGTTTCTTCTGGATGAGCTGCAGGAGGCTGCACTGGTCGAATTTTCCATTGCACTGCTTCTGGGGCTTGCGGGGCTTCTGGTTCTATCTGTGATGCTCAACCAGATGGTGATTGGGCCTATACAGCAGATGCTCAAATCCACCGAGGCCATTGCTTCCGGCGACTACTCCGGCGAGATCAACGTGAGTCAGGATGATGAGATCGGCCAGCTTGGAAAGAGCATCAATGTTATGGAACAGAGCATCCGGATGCGTGAAGCCGAGCGCGATAGTGCGCTTGCCTCAGCCTCTGAGAGCGAGTCCAAGACTAGGGCCCTGATTGAAAATGTTCATACTGCGGTGCTGGTTCGTGACAGGAATACAAGGGTTACGACCTGTAATCCACTTGCTCAGGAGCTGTTCGGTCTGAGCGAAGATCAGATTCTGGGAAAATCCAACTTTGACCAAGGGTGGCAGTTTGTCGACGAGCAAGGTCTGCAAATGGACTCTGTCGATTATCCTGCCAGCAGGGTTCTGCGCACGGGTAAACCGGTGCGCAACGCCACCTTAGGGATCAAGGGCTCGAATGGGCAGCCGCTGATCTGGGTGCTGGCCAATGCCGAACCTGTGTTTGATGAGAAGGACGAGATCAGTTCGGTGATTGTCTCCTTTGCCGATATCTCCCCGTTGAAAGTGGCCGAAGAGGCTTTGAAGGAGGGTGAGAGGCGCTTCAAAAAGCTGGTGCAGCTGTTGCCGGTTCCGCTGGCCTACGTGACAAAAGAGGGCGTGTTTGAATTTTTCAATGATCGGTTTGTAGAGACCTTTGGCTACACGCATGAGGAGCTTCCGACAATTGAGCAGTGGTGGGAGCTTGCCTATCCCGATGCCGAGTATCGAAAGTGGGTGATGGCAACCTGGGAGGCAGCAAGCCAGAAAGCCAGTGAGAAGGATGAAGACATCCAGCCGATTGAATACAACGTGACCTGCAAGGGTGGTGAAGTCCGCACCATAGAAATCTCCGGCGTTTTCATTGGCGATCATCTGCTTGCAACGCTGCTTGATTTGACTGAACGCAAGCAGTCTGAGGCAAAACTGCAGCGTTTCTCACAGGCACTGGAGCAGTCAGGCGAAGCGATCATGATTACCGATGCCGATGGCATCATCGAACATATCAATCAGGCATTTACCAATATCACCGGCTATTCGGAAGAGGAGGCACTGGGGAAGAATCCGCGCATACTCAAGAGCGATCAACAGGATGCCCGCTTCTTTGAGAGGATGTGGAGTACTATCGAAGAGGGGCATGTCTGGCAGGGTAAGTTGGTTAACAGGAAAAAGAGTGGCGATCTCTACCCTGCGATGCTGAGTATCTCACCGATCAAAAATACGGTGGGAGAGATTACCAACTTCGTTAGCGTGCAGCAGAACCTCGAACAGTTCGAGGCGCTTGAGGCCCAGTTCCATCAGGCACAGAAGATGGAAGCGATCGGTACGCTGGTCGGCGGCATTGCCCACGACTTTAACAATGCTCTGGCAGGCATCACCGGTAACCTCTACCTGGCCAAACGCAAGGTGGCCGATCTTCCGGACGTGGTGGCACGCCTGGAAAGTGTGGAGAAACTTTCATTCCGCGCAGCTGCAACGATTCAGCAGCTTCTTGCATTCTCCCGTAAAGGTATCGTGAAGATGGCTCCGATTACGATCGCCGCATTCCTCAAGGAGGTGGTCAAGTTGCAGCAGGCCACCATCCCGGAAAATGTCACGGTACTGCTTGAGATTGAAGAGAGCGGTATGTATGTGAAGGGCGATGTGAATCAACTGCAACAGGTGATGATGAATCTGATCAACAATGCCTACGATGCTGTGGCCGGTGTTGATGATCCATCCATCACCATCTCACTTCGCAAGTTTCTACCGGATGACCGTTTTCTTGAGGGAAATAGCGAACTGACAGCCGATGAGTACGTTGCTATCAAGGTGAAGGATAATGGCTGTGGCATCGAACAGGAGCATCTGGCGAAAATCTTCGAACCTTTCTTCACGACCAAAGATATAGGTAAGGGAAGCGGCCTGGGCCTCTCCATGGTCTACGGTACGGTGCATAGCCATGGCGGCACGGTGAATGTTGAATCTGAACCTGGTGTGGGTTCGGAATTCACTTTCTATCTACCTGTACTGGAGAGTGATGTGGCGTTTGAATTGGCCAGCGAAAGCGGCGAGATTGTCATGGGAAATTGTGAAACCATTCTGTTTGCTGATGATAATGATACAGTACTGGAGACCGGCAGGGACGTGCTCGAAGGGCTTGGCTATAAGGTACTTGTGGCCACCGATGGCCAGGAGGCGATCGATGAATACAGGGCACATGAGCACGAGATAGCACTGGTGATCCTTGATGTGGTGATGCCGCGCAAAAGTGGCATCCAGGCATTGCAGGGGATTCGCGAGATCAATCCAGATGCCAGGGTGCTGTTTGCAACCGGTTACGACAAGCTCAGTGCATTGGCCGATAAAGAGGCAATCAGGGAAGAAGCGATAATCACCAAGCCGTTTGCCGTCAGTAAACTCAGTCAGATGGTTAAGAAACTACTGGAGAGCTGAATATCTTATGCATCTTGGACCAGATGTTTTCTGCCATTGAAATTTTTTAATTCTCTTCACCCTTGACGCGGGCACGGACGATCTTGCACTTGCTGTAGTTGGGGCCGACTTCATCAACCTCCATGACTTTGAAATGGATGTCTTCATCGCCGCTTCTGATGATAAAGATCATGTTGCAGTGGATATGGGTTTCAGGGAAATATGCTGTGAGAATGCCTGTGCCAGGAAGGATTAGCAGGGGCCACAGCCGCTTGGTACTCATCTCCTTGCTGCCGATATCAATAGAGGCGCGCAGCAGTTTGACAGGCTGCTGGAAAAAATGGATGCCGAGCCGGATATCACCGCCTCTCTGCCGCTTCATCCAGCGAACGAAACCGAGTCTGGGTCGATCCAGCGCAGGGACCCAGTCAAGTCCAATCATGCTTCCTGTGCAGGTTGCATGGTCGTCACCATCCAGACGTTCGATGCAGGCGCCATTCTGACTGATATTGACTACATTCCAGTTTTGAATAACCTGGTCGCTCCCATCCATGTTGCTGCTGCTTTTAGAAAATGCTTTTGCGCAATCCCACTCCAGATTCAGGTGAACTCCCTCAATGGCACCACGAGGTTCTTTTTCATATTTGGAGAGCAGAGCATCCAGTATGCCTTGGCCACCAACCAGTGTGGTGCGCATCGCCTCTTCAGTTTGCAGTTCTACCCGTTGTCGCTCATGGTCCTGCTGTAGTGAATTGGTTCTTTCAACAGCAGTGGTTACGCGCTGAATCAGGGAGTCAACCTTCAGAGCGAGAGCATCGTAGGGGAGGCCTCCCTGGAAATTATTTATCAGCTTCGGAGGGATATTCGGTCGATTGATGTTGCTGATCAAACAGGTTGCACCAATTAACCCCTCAATCTTCTCATGTTGGGGGCAGAAATGAGCATCCAGCATTGAAACATGATGCTCCAGCTCCTTCAGGATTAAACGCTGTTGTTCGGGCGAGCTGCGGTAAAAATCCATGGCTCGCAGTAGCTCATGTTTGCCAATGGTGATAATTAGGCGTTTCTGTTCTGGGGAGCTCTCTGCATCAATTGATGTGGCTACATCCAGTCCGAGTTTTGCCAGGGCAAAAAACTGACGTGTAGTAATCACCATGGTTGCCTGATACTGGGCAACAGTGAGCTTGAGCATTTTCAGTGCCAGCTCAATGGCATTGGTAATCATCTCGATCAAAGGGGCATAGTAGCTGCTGTCGGTTCTTGCCTCTTTCTGCACCAGATCCACGGCGATTTTGTGTGCATTGAGAATGGCAGCTGTCATTTCGCCATCGAACAGCTCCAGCTCCTTTTCAAAGCGGCTTAATACCTTCAGGCGAAAGCTCAGTGGAATCATAGGGTTGGCATTGAGGCGTCCAAGAAAGCCCTTCATGCTGCTGCAGAGTTTTTTGCGTTCGGCTACAGAGCCGCTGTGTATGGCGTACTGGTTAAGCCTGCCCTCAATATCATCGAAGGGGAGCGTAATAGCGTCGGTCAGGAGCTCAGCCTGTCCCAGGTTGAGCCGTTGCGGATGCAGGCGTAATTCGGTGTCGAGTGAAAGCGAGATACGCTCCTGCTTAGAGCTGCTCATATTACTGAAACTCGTCTGCTGGTTTGGAAGCTTCGATTGCCGGAACTCCGGCAGCCTCTGACTGCATCAATCGCCGATGCAGATGCGCTCTACCAGCTCTTTGACCGTCGGGATGAAGCCGTTGGCATAAAACGGGTCCTGAGCGAAGCGATATGCGGCATGGCCTGCAAACATCAGGTTGTTGTCAGGGTTTTCACCATGTCCGATCTGCTGCAGCGTTTTCTGGATGCAGAAGCTACGCGGATCGGCCTTGTGGCCGGTGGTGCCTTTATCATTGGCTGCCCAGTTGCTGAATTTGCACATGGAGAGGCAGCCCATGCAATCCAGCTGATCCTGTCGAATCTCCTTTGCCTTTTCCGGTGTCACGAAAACCAGCGTGGAGTCAGGTGTCTGCAGTGCTTTGCTGAAACCCTCAGCAATGTAGCCATTGGCACGTTTGAGGTCCTGGCGGGTCAGGTAGACCTCTTTGTTGCGAACGCCAAAGGTGAAGAGTTCAGAATGGTCACCGGCAGGGTGATCGACGAATGCGGTCTCTCGATCGGAGCGGTCATAAAGTTCGTGCAGGAATGTGTTGTATACGGCGGAAGAGTAAAAGCCGGTTGGTGAGAAGCGATTCAGATTGATGTCACCTTCGTTGAGTGTGAGCAGACGCTGCTTCCATGCATCTGAGATCGGGCTCTCCTGAGTGAGCAGGGGGCGTGTTCCGAACTGGAATGTGATCGGGCCAATTTCAGGGTTATTCAGCCAGTTGCTCCATTCGCGCAGGCACCAGACACCGCCAGCCATGACGATAGGAACGTGATTCAGACCGAACTCATTCATGGTTTTACGGATTGCCGCAACACGCGGGTAGGGATCTTCCGGCTTGTCCGGGCTTTCTGAGTTGGAAAGACCGTTATGGCCACCAGCCAGCCATGGATCTTCGTATACAACGCCGCCCAGAAGGTCGGGAAGTTTACGGTAGGAGCGCAGCCAGAGGGCTCGGAATGCACGCGCGGAAGAGATGATCGGGTAGTAGTGAACATTATGTTTTGCGGCCAGTGTAGCCAGCTTGAAAGGCATACCGGCGCCGCAGGTAATGCCATGGACCATGTCCTTGGCACCCTCCATTACGCCTTCAAGGACGCGCTCGGCGCCACCCATCTCCCACAATACATTCATGTGCAGTCGGCCATTGCCGCCCGACACCTCATGTGCGATCTGCGCCTGCTTGATGCCACCTTCGATGCCTTGCGCTACAAGTTCCTCGAAACGCTCCATGCGGCTCCTGCCGTGGTAAACCGTGCGGATAACCTCGCCATTTTCATCAACCCTGTCTGCATTTACAGCTGAAAATGTGCCTACACCACCGGCGGCGGCCCAGGCGCCGGAGCTTAGCCCGGTGGATACGGCAACGCCTTTGCCACCCTCAATGAGCGGGAGGACTTCTTTACCGGAGATCATGATGGGCTGAAGGTCAATAGACATGTGGGCTTCCTTAAGTGGGCTTCCTTCATCCGTGAAGGAGAAACTTTTTCAAAACAAACGACATGGGTTGCAATAAGTCGGTGAATCTACCAAAGGTGGTCAAGGGTGGCAAAGGGCGGCAAAGTAAAACGATGTAATGCTTAAGTTCGGCTGTTAGATTCTCGCCATGGAAAAGTTGAACTGTTTTGCTGTAACACTTCCCGGTCTTGAAAAGATCGTGGCTAAAGAACTGGAATCACTCTCAGTTGATGAAATTAAAGTGGATGATGGTGGTGTCCGCTTTCAGACGACCATGGATGGCCTGTTTCGCGTTAACCTGCGTCTGCGCTGCGCTACACGCGTTCTGATCCGCCTCGCTGAGTTCAGAACCCATTCGTTCCCTGAGTTGTATAACAAGGCAAAAAAAATCCAGTGGGAGCGTTATGTCTGTGTGAACACAGAGCTTGATGTGCGTGCCTCATGTCACGGAACCAAACTGCTGCATACCGGCCGTGTCGAACTGGCTGTTACCGATGCGATCAGGAACAAGCATGCGTTGCCTGAATCGCCCATCAAACATTCTGCGATGCAGCATCAGGCTGTTCTTGTGCGTATGGATGATGACATCTGTTCGATCAGTATCGATACATCGGGTGAACGGCTGGATCGGCGCGGTTATCGCCTGCATTCCGGCAAGGCACCACTGCGCGAGACCATTGCCGCAGGTATACTATACTGGGCCGACTGGCAGCCGGATGAACCATTGCTGTTGCCGATGTGCGGATCCGGCACCTTTGCCGTTGAAGCGGCATGGATGGCGGGGCACCGCGCTGCCGGACTGGATCATGACTTCCCATTCAAACAGTGGCCCTGCTTCAAGGAGAAGCGCTGGAAACGTATCTTTGCCAAAGCCGAAGCGATGCACAAAGAGGTGCAGTTAGAGATCTTTGCCAGCGATCTGGATAAAGGCATTCTAAGGCAGGCCGAGAAAAACGCTGCAACAGCAGGTGTTGGAAAACAGATCCACTTTGCGGTTCAGGATGTGAACAGGCTATCTCCACCTGATGGGACTGCATCTCCGGGTCTGATTGTCTGCAACCCCCCTTACGGGGATCGCATCAAAGGCGATGTGAGCGGTATCTACCGTCAGTTGGGCCAGCTTTTCAAGGCTTCTTTTGAAGGCTGGCGCATGGTGGTGATTGTGCCCGATCAGGGTTGTGAGAATGATCTTGGTCTGCCGGTGAAACGGCGCCTTAAAATCAAACACGGCGGTAAATGGGTGCATATCCTGCAGCTTTGACACCCTCCCCATGAATTAATTCAGGGGATTCCTTTCAGGCAAAAGCTAAAATGCGAGGCTGTATCGCTGCAACCACAGGTTTCTGTTTCATAGGGGCCGGCAACCCGGCTTCTCCACAGACGAAGGCGGCATGTCCTGCCGCTAAAATATTATATGCTGCGTTTCGGTCTGCATTGGCCGTATGGCCGCAGGAAACGCAGTGGAATTTACTTTGAGAAACACGGTTTTCTTCGGTCGTTTGGCCACACTGATTGCAACGCTGGCTGGTGTAGGCGGCTGATACATACTCAACAAAACCGCCTTTCCAGAGCTGCTTGTACTCCCAGCATCGCCGCTAACATCGACCAGCCAGAATCCAGGATGAACTTGTTCAATCCTGACTTTGCTTTGACGTTTACGCCGTTTTCTCAATCGTTCCTTTCGCAGATTTCGACATTCGGGATGTGCCAAGCTTTTCCATGATAATCATAGCGTGGTTGTTGCTGATTTCAGTGGTGGCTTTGTGCAGCGCATCTTTACGAATGTTAGCGATCTTTGAGTGGATGGCTTGAATCTTCTCCTTCTGTTTGTGCCAGTTATTTGAAAGCTTTATTTTGCGGGCAAGCAGACGTTGCACTCTGGCCAATCGCTTTTCATGCCTCCGGTAAGGCTTTTCACCCACATAATCCTTGCCGTCCGAGCAGGCAGCCATGATATGAACACCGCGATCGATGCCGACTGCAGTTGAAGATGCGTGGACCGGATCAACTATTTCCTGCTCGCAAAGGATCGAGACGTACCAGTGTTTTCCATTCCGAGAAACCGTTGCTGATTTCATGGTACCAACCAGTTCCCGAGGCATGCGAAACTTCATCCAGCCAAGTTTTGGAAGCTTGATTCGGTTGCCGGCCACATCAAATCCTTGCGGAAAGATGAATGAATCATGCTCGCCTTTCTTTTTTGAAACGAGGCATACGTTTGTTGGGTTGATTCTTGTCGAAACAATCACGCATAGCGCGATCCAGATGCTTCAGCGTTTGAATCAAAGACTGGCTCGGCGCTTCATTCAACCACAGCATTTCGTCCGATTTTTCCCACAGGTTGACCATGCTCCAGTTTAATTCATGGAACCACATGATCGGAAGTCTTTGCTCCAGCCGACTTTTGATTATACGCAGGGATTGGTTCCAGACCGCACGGTTATGTCCCGCGAAACGAATCATCTCAGATTGCTGCTCGGAGCTTGGCTCTAGCCTGAATTTATAGCCCTTGTGGATACGCATGGTGTAGGGGCGAACACCTAAATAAAGCCAATGCAATCGCTTATATCCCCATGGATGAATCCAGGGGCGTTACGCGATTTCTCAGTAAGAGTTTCTGTCGGCATGATGCGTTACGAAAGATTGTTGTCTAAGAATCCGAGTTGTTTCAGCATACAAACGTGCAACAGGATATAAGAGATATCGAGAGCATGCTCTCCTGCTTTTCACCCGACTACCGGTGTGCGCGCCACTCTTTTCTTGATGCAGCAGCCCGTGCCGGAGCAGAGCTGAAAAGTTTCAACCATCCTCTTAAAGGACCTGAGGGCGAGTCGTTGGCAACCGATGTGGCTTGGCTTGGGCCGGCTGATGCTGAGACGGTACTGGTGCTGCTCTCTGCCACCCACGGCGTGGAAGGGTTCAGCGGTTCGGCGGCTCAGATCGATTTCCTCTCCAGCTTCACTGCGCTTTCGAAGGGTACTGCTGTACTGGTTGTGCATGCGGTCAATCCGCACGGTTTCGCCTGGCTGAGAAGGGTGACCGAGGAGGGGGTCGATCTCAATCGAAACTACATCGACTTTTCGCACCTGCTTCCAGTCAATGAGGGGTATGATGAACTGGCTGATGCGATTGTACCAGCCTCCCTTGACCTGGAATGCCTTCGGCTCAGCGATGCCCGGCTGGCTGACTATTATGCGCTACATGGCCGTGAGGCCTACGAGCGGGCACTCTCCGGCGGCCAGTACGATTTCCCGAATGGACTTTTTTACGGCGGTATTCAGCCGACATGGTCGAGGCAGACCTGTGAGCAAATTATTGCCGAATACGGACTGGCTGGCCGCAAGCGAGTGGCGCTGATCGATTTTCACACAGGCATAGGGCCGTTCGGATATGGGGAGCCGATCTGCGACCACCCTCCCGGGTCGACAGGGGTTCGACTGGCGCGCAGCTGGTATGGAGATGCTGTGACTGAACCAGCCCTCGGAACTTCAATTTCAGTGGCCAAGCACGGGCTCTCTGATTACGGCTGGATGCATCTGGTCGGAGAGCCGCTGGTATTCATTGCGCTGGAGTTTGGCACCTACCCGTTCGACAACATGATGCAAGTGCTGCGTGCCGACCATTGGCTTCATGCCCAGGGTCAGGTGGAGTGGCAGGCTGAGCAGACAGTGGCGATTAAGGCGGCCATTCGCAGCCACTTCTATCCAGCCACGCCAAAGTGGCAGGAGAAGGTGATAAGAGGCTCGCGCCACAGTATCCGGCAGGCACTTTCGGGTCTGGCGGCGGAGGTTTAGAAGAGCTTCATCAGGTCGTGTGTGAGAAAGAAGAATATCTCAATGGCGATCAGCCAGATGATGATCCACTCCAGCAGCGATGAATGTTTATGCTTCTGTTCATCGGCAAGCATGGCGAACATGTCGTGGATGATCTGTAACTTTTTATTGAGCACATCAACGCGAGGCGTGGTGTCTAGGTAGCTAGCCATGCGCCGGTAGTGCTCCTCAACCTCGGGGTACTCCCAGAAAAATTCAGGCGTATCAAGCAGGGCATGGTGGAGCAGGATATCGCTCTCGACAAGAAAGAGCTTGCCGCGCATGCGGGCAATCTCTTTCCTACCCAGGCGGGTGGAGCCGGATTCGGCCATGTTGCGCGGGATATAGGCAGTGTTCTCGATTGTCCGTTCGGCATAGACCTCAAGCTCAGAGAGCTTCAGTGACTGGGCGATACCGTGAGAAATGGCCAGTTTCACCATGGTACTTCCTTCGTTGATGGTGATGTGGTCGGAACGAATCCGTGTCGCAGTGTCAGCATCAATTTCGTAGGTGAAGAGGTCGGATATTTTCTCCTTGAGTGGCTCCCTCAAGAATGGGGTCAGCTGGTCGAGGATGCGCTTTTCGCTGTCGTGATCACATCCCCAGAAGACGACTACACCATAATCGAACAGGAATATATCACCGTTGGCATCATCAAGATGGATCGCATTGCGATAAGTGCAGGCGCGGTGCTGCTGCGAAAAGTGTTGCTGCATAGGCTCGGTATGGAAATGTTTGGCGAGGACATAGGCGTTGCATCGTTTCTGCATGTTACTCATCTTTATCATCCTGTCTGTCGGGCTATTCGTTGCGCATCGATTCAATGCGGTGGATAAATTCATTGATGACAGTTTCGTAAAGTCCCTGCTTCAGGACTTTATCCTCGATACCATGATCGATATTCGGATTGTCATTGATCTCGATGACGAAGATACCGTCATCATTCTGTTTCAGGTCAACACCGTAGAGCCCGTTGCCAATCAGGGCGGCAGCTTTAAGGGCGGTGTTTACCACCTCTTTGGGGACATCCTCGACAGGCATGGTCGCAAAGCCGCCGGGTACGGTAGAGCCGTCAGCCTTATGGTTGACGATCTGCCAGTGGCCACGCGCCTGTTTGTACTGACAGGCATAAAGCGGCTTGCCGCCGAGGATGCCGATGCGCCAGTCGTAGGCGGTATACATGAACTCCTGCGCTAGAATGATACGAGAGTGCGAAAAGAGCTTGTGGGCCGATTCTGCCAGCTGGGCACGGTTCTCGGCTTTGAACATGCCACGCGAGAAGGAGCCATCAGGGATCTTCAGCACCATAGGGTAACCCAACTCATCTTCAACCCGACACATGGCCTCCTCATCGAAACGATAGCGGTTCAGCGGTATGGTTCTGGGTGTCGGCAGCTTCTGGCTTGTCAGTCGCTCCCACATATAGACCTTGTTGGTGCAGCGAATGATCGATTTTGGATCATCGATCACCGGCATGCCTTCAGCCTCCGCCTTGCGGGCGAAGCGGAAGGTGTGATTGTCGATCGCTGTTGTTTCTCGCAGCAGCAGGGCATCAAATTCGGAGAGCCGGCTGTAATCCCTTTTCTGGATCAGTTCAACATCGACCCGCATCCTTTGTCCGGCACGGATGAAGCGTTCCAGTGCAGCCTTGTTTGATGGCGCCAGCTTCTCATTCGGGTCGTAGAGGATAGCAAGATCGTAAAGGGCCGGTTTGCGGCTGTCGTGGCGTTTGCGGCGCGGTATGCGCGTGTAGCTTCGAAGACTGGTCTCAAAGAAGTCAGAGAGGGCTGCGGTCACCTGATGCAGGCCCATTGGACGAATGCTACGGATTTTCCACTCTTTTCCGCATTCGATTCGCAAGCGCAGCAGCGGGTAGCGGAAGATATCGAACAGCTCCGAGGCCAGACGGCGGAAGCGGTGATCATCGCATGTGCCGAAAAAGATGTGCAGGTCGAACGAGGCCTCAGGCGGGGAGGCAAGACGTTTCATCGTGTTTTCAAGCAGCCGTTCCAGATCCGGAATGGAGAAGGCATAAAGGCTCTGGCGCGAGAGATCAACGATATCGGCAACAGTTGGCATCGGGATATCGTTGCGCGCCTCTGCCAGCAGCGAGCAGTAGTAACCGCCACTGAGGTAGGTGTAGTGTCTGCACAGGTTGATAATGCGGATAGGCCGCTTCTGAGCACCAGCCTGGCGGGTCAGGTAGTCGTTGGCCAGGGTCACTTCGAGCCCCTCAACCGCCCATTTCCAGTCCTTGATTCGGTCAACAATCACCGTGTGGCGTACCGGCATCTTACTTCTCTCCCTTGTATAGTAGCAGCGTGGCGTATTGCCGCTTGCTGCCGTAAAAACGCATGCGCTCGAACTCTGAACGGGCAACCGGAATTCCGAAGCAGGTGGTCTCCGTCTGCCCCTCGTCGACATAGGGTTCGTGGATATAGATAAAGCGACTATCGAAACCGCTGACAACAACCCAGTGCGGCGACTTGTCGCCAGTTAACCGGTAGGCGCTGATCAGCAAAACTGGGATAGCGCCATCGCGGAAGCGCGCTTCAAGTTCATCCAGTGACAGGTGCTGCTCATGCAGCGGGATTCCAAGGCGGCGAATCTCCTGCAGAAAATCATTCTGTACAATGCGAATCACTTCCCGCTTCTCTTCGTTACGCACCGAATCGACAAACATTTCTGGATCACTGGGGACGAACAGTACGGGGCGCAGGCCGCGGTGGAGAACGGAGAGTGCCAGACCATAAGGACTGCAGCCACCGTGGCCCGAGGTCATGAAAATGCTGGTTGCTTCGCGCCAGAGGCGCAGTTCCAGCTTGCGGCTGAGTTTCAGGTCAGGATCAAGCGCCTTCATCGCCATCATCAGGCTGGCCGGCCCGCAGGTAAACTCAAGCGTCTGGGCGTAGAAGGGCACGGGACTTAGCTTGGGTGAGAGATGCGGGGCCAGCGGCTTCTCCATGCGAAGGGCTGCCGCGTGATCTTCGTAGTAGTCCGGAAAGACGGCGAACTCCTTGTATCCCAACTTGCGATAGAGGGCTATGGCACTGCCGTTGTCGATATGCACCTCCAGTCGCATCGAGACAACGCCGCGATCCAGAGCTTCTGCCTCAGAAGCTGCAATCAGCCTTGCGGCAATGCCCCTGCCTCGGCATTCGGGCAGAACTGCCAGTGAGTAGAGGCGGGCCATGGAGGTGTTCTGATGGAACAGTACAAGGGAGTAAGCCAGTAACTGCTCTCCATCATCAAAAACAAAGAAAGAGGCCTTACCACGGGTGAGCAAGTGGCGAAAGCTGCGCTCTGAAAGGCGGTCGATCTCAAAACAGCAGTTTTCAAGGGTGAGCAGTGCCGAGATGTCTGCAGAACAGGCGCGTCGAATCATACTGAAAGAGAAAGAAATATTTCCATTTGCGGTAGGCTGAAACCGTACCGTTGCTGCGTCAATAGTCAGCTATTGCAGGCCGACTTCCCATGGTCAAAGTGATCAATAAGGGGTGGCTGCCATTGTCAGATAAGCTGGTGCGGGGAGTGCCCCTACAGGAAAAGCGTGTAAGCCGGATTGGCACTTTCGTTGACGTAAGCGTAGCCCAGTTCATCAAGGTAGGCTTCGAATGCCACGCTTTCCTGCGGCGGCACCTCAATGCCTGCAAGCACCCGCCCATAGGCAGCGGCATGGTTGCGGTAGTGAAACAGTGAGATGTTCCAGCGGCCAGCAGCACGGGTGAGAAACTCCAGCAGTGCGCCGGGGCGCTCTGGAAACTCGAAGCGATAAAGCTGCTCGTTCTCCACCAGCGGACAGCGGCCACCTACCAGATGGCGGATATGCAGCTTGGCCAGTTCATTGTCCTGCAGGTTCAGTGTAGGCAGGCCTGCTGCGAGCATCGCTTTTTCCAGAACATCTACCTCATCACTGTCGGCAACGCTGATGCCTGCAAATACGTGTGCCTCTTCACGGCTGGAGAGGCGATAGTTGAATTCGGTGATGTTGTAGTCACCGATGATGCGGCAGAACTCAAGGAATGAGCCCGGCTTCTCAGGAATCGTGACGGCGAACAGCGCCTCGCGGCCTTCACCCATCTCGGTTCGTTCAGCAACATGGCGCATGCGGTCGAAATTCATATTCGCACCACTGTTGATCGCCGCCAGTATCTGGCCACGAGCACCTGTGTTGCGGACATACCTCTTCAGCGCAGCTACGCCGAGTGCGCCAGCAGGTTCAACGATGGAGCGGTTCTCCTCGTAAATATCCTTGATCGCGGCGCAGATCTCGTCGGTATCCACAAGTATGATCTCATCGACATATTGCCGGACAAGTTCGAAGGTGTGTTTGCCGACCTGTTTGACGGCCACACCATCGGCGAAGATGCCGACCTGTTTGAGTGTAACCCGTTCGCCCGCTTTGATCGAATCGTACATGGCCGCAGAATCAACTGGTTCGACACCGATAATGCGGGTTCCAGGCGAATGTTTCTTCAGGTAGATCGCCATGCCAGCGGCGAGGCCGCCGCCACCGATGGGGATAAATACAGCATCAAGATCACCCGGATACTGGCGCATCATCTCTTCGGCAATCGTTCCCTGGCCGGCAATCACCAGCGGGTCGTCATAGGGATGAATGAATACCATGCCGTTCTCTTCGCAGAGTTTATAGGCGTGATCGCTAGCATCGGAGTAGCTGTCACCGAAGAGCACAACATTTGCACCCAGATGGGCAACGGCCTTGACCTTGATCTCCGGCGTGGTACGCGGCATGACGATGGTTGCGGTAATCCCAAGCTTATGACTGGCCAGTGCCACGCCCTGAGCATGATTGCCGGCAGATGCACAGATGACACCACGGGCACGCTCTTCATCGCTTAAGTGGGCAATTCTGTTGTAGGCACCACGCAGCTTGAAGGAGTGGACCGGCTGCATATCCTCACGTTTAAACACCACCTCATTACGCAGACGCGATGAAAGTTTCGGTGCAAGTTCCAGTGGAGTTTCAATCGCCACGTCATAGACGCGTGCTTGTTCGATGGCCTCAAGGTATAAATCGCTCATAGGGCGGCTTGCTACCATGAACGAGGTAAGGATTCGAGTTTGAAGATAGTTTCTGTAGATACAATTGATCGGGGAATCGCTTATGCTGAGGCCTGTTTCGAAACCTTTCGGGTTATCGATGGAGAGTGCTTTGCATGGCCTGCGCACAGGCAGCGACTGGCAGTCGGCCTTTCCGAATTCGGTATTGACCTTGGCGATGATGATTATGAATCACTGTATACGGCTGCGCTTGATTCAGCGGCACAAGATGGGGCGTCTGATGTGCTGGTGCGGATCACGATCACTGGGGGTGATGCAGGATGGGGTCTGACCAATAGAGCACTGTCGCCTGCGGCCTATATTCAGGCCATGCCGTTTTTCAGCCCCAGAAAGCCAGCAAGACTCATGTTGAAACGCTGGCCATTTCCGCTTAAGGAAAAGCGGGCCAAGTTCAGCTCCGATTATGCGGAAACCCTGCGTGCCTTGGCAGGCTGCAAAGATATTGATGTGCTATTTGAGAAGAATGATCTCCTGATCGCCGCAGCAACGGCCAATCTGTTGCTCTATCGCCAGGGGAGATGGTGGACGCCGCTGGCCGATGCCGGTGTACTGCCGGGTGTGGTTCGAAATCACCTGGTGAAAGCGGGTGTTGCTCATGAGGCCGAGTGTCCGCTTGCATGGCTTGAAGAGTGCGAGGCGCTGGCGCTTTGTAATAGTGGTATATTCCTTCGCAGGGTGGTCTCAGTCACAGATAGGAAAGCCCTTGATGGCGAACATCCTGCCTTTAGAGAATTAATAGAAGCACTGGCTGGTGAAGCCGGTATTCCAAAGGATATTTAATGAAAAAACTGATGATGTTTTCGATTGCGGGTGCGTTGCTGTTGCTTGCACCTCTGCTCTGGCTTCTCTGGCAGGCCTCGGCACTCCACCAGCCGAATTCGCCGGTTGAGGTGATGATTCCGAAAGGGGCTTCAACGATAAAAATCGGGCAACTTCTTGAGGCAAAGGATGTTATCCCTTCCAAGATCGCCTTCCGCTTTGCTACACGCCTGAAAGGGGTGTCGGCGGGGTTGAAGAGCGGTTTCTACCGATTTGAAGAGGCAGCCAGTATCAATGCCATTATCGAGCGTGTCGAACGAGGCGATGTGATGCAGTTTCAGGTCACCGTACCTGAAGGGTTGCGTAATGACGAGATCATAGCGCTGCTTGCCGCGAAAACAGGCGTTGAGATTGCTGCCTGGCAGACCGAGCTGAATAAGTTGGTGCCTGATGGTGCGGAAGGGCGCCTGCTGCCGGAAACCTACCAGTACACCAAACCACTCAACCCTGCGGAACTGCTAGGCTCGATGATCAAGGCGCAGCAGAAGGTTCTGGCTGCGTTGAGCCCAGATCCTGTTGTACAGCAGCATATTCGCATCGCTGCCTCCATTATCGAGAAGGAGACCATGCTTGATCGCGAGCGACTGTTGGTTTCAGCTGTGATTCGCAATCGATTGAAAAAGGGGATGCCACTGCAGATGGATCCAACCGTGATCTACGGCATCTGGAAAACCACCGGCAGCTTCTCAGGTAATATCCACAGGAAGGATCTCTCCACAGATACGCCGTGGAACAGCTATACCCGAAGGGGATTGCCGCCGACGCCGATCGGCAATCCGGGAATTGCCTCATTAAAGGCTGCTGCAGCACCTGCCGATGTCGATTATCTCTACTTTGTTGCTGACGGTACCGGAGGCCATAAGTTTGCCACCACCCATGAAGGGCATCTAGCCAACGTGGAACGCTGGATCAAGATCGAAAGGGAGAAAAATGGTAAATGAACCTACGCTGGTGGTCGAGATTGAACTACCCGTTAAACTCTCTTTCCGTTTTCAGATGCTGCTTGAGGGCGAGGATGGGCTGGCTGTGGTGCGCTGTTACGATCCTGAACATAAAAAACAGCAGCTCTGGACTACACCTTGCCAACGCACCGATCTGCTCGACTGGCTGACGACACTGCCCGAGGCGCTTGAGGTCAAGGTGCAGGCTGAGTGGATCTGGGGTGACGAGATCGCGAGCAGAAAAAGTTTGCTTGGCTGAAAGATCAATACCGGGTAGGCCCGAGTTCAGGGTTCTTGACTAACTGCCCCTGTAAGTTCATTATTTTACTACTGGTATTTGCTCAGAACAGTTTAGCGGGAGGGTGAGATAAAGCTCCAGTATAAAGCTCCAGTATAAAGCTCCAGTATAAAGCTCCAGTATAAAGCTCCAGTATAAAGCTCCAGTATAAAGCTCCAGTATAAAGCTCCAGTATAAAGCTCCAGTATAAGGCTTCACTGACAATACTGCTCTTCAGTATCGCGCTTCTGACAACTCTGGTTGGAGGGTTCAGTTATTACAATGAGCAGGCGGCCGCAAATGTTGCCAGAGAAAGCCTTGAGACGCTTGCGGAAGAGGTCTCCTCCCATCTTGAGAGCCATATCCTGGATGCTGCCAGCCTTACCACCACACTCTCCTCAGCCCCGCTTGTTGCAGAAGCCCTGAACCGGAGTAACGGTGAATATGCGCAGCTTCCTGATACAGAACGTAAGCAGAGGGTAGAGCAACTCAATAAAAGGTGGATGAGTGCAGAGAGTTCATCCGACCCGTTTATCGTTAAACACCTGACAAACAGGGTTGCCGCATTCCTCAAGCAGCAGCAGATCCTTTTCCCGGGAATGTACGGAGAGATTTTTCTCACCAACCGTTTTGGCGTCATGGTCGCCTCAACAGGAAAGTTGACCACGCTGGCTCATGCAGATAAATACTGGTGGAAAGCAGCGTTCGATAAGGGTGACGGCAAAATATTTTTTGATGACCGCGGCTTTGATACCAGCGTGGGCGGTTACGTGCTCGGCGTGGTGGTGCCGATTTACCAGGGCGGCGAAATCATCGGGTTGATGAAGGCCAATATCAATATTCTTGGCCCCATCAGAACTCTTATCGACAGCATCAAGCTGAAGCATGAAATTAGCGCGAAACTTGTTCGCTCCAACGGATTGATCGTTTACGAGAAGGGTGTCGAGCCGCTGAGTGCGAAGGTGGATCAGTCCTTCATCGGCTGTGTTGGCAGCCATGTTACAGTCTCCCTGATTGATTCCGGTAGTGGTGCGATCGTGGCCTGCACCCCTGTGGCCGTCACGATTGAATCGGAGAGTTCCGGTTTTGGAGGCAAGGGGCAGTCGGTTGATCAATTGAAAGGTAATATTGATGAAACCTGGTCGGTTCTGCTTAGTGAGGAGGCGGATATTGCACTGGCCGCTGCCCATGAAACGGCGAAGGCACTTATTGTCGTCGGCCTGTTGATTGTTTTCTTCTCAGCACTGCTGGCCTGGATACTGGGCCGGATTGCAGCCAGGCCGCTTGTAATACTTTCCGATGTTGCCAAGGCGATTGGTGAAGGCGCACTAGAGACAAGAGCTCCCGAGGGGGCAGCCGATGAGATCGGCAAGCTTGCAGGCTCGGTCAACAAAATGGCAATCAACCTTCAGGAGACCATGGCCTCCCGCGATGAGTTGAAGCACGAAATTGAATTGCGTAAAAAGGCTGAAGAGAGCCTGCGGCTTCTCTCCTCCTCGGTAGAACAGGCGCGAGAGGCGATCAGTATCACTGACAGGCATGGAATAATTGAATATGTTAATCGGGCCTTCACCCTGGTAACCGGCTATGGCGCGGAAGAGATCATCGGTAAAAACCACAATATTCTAAGCAGTGGCACTCATGATGCTCATTTTTACAGGCATATGTGGGAAACCATCAGTAGTGGCCGGGCCTGGCAAGGGCGCATTGTGGACAGGAAAAAGGATGGTTCGCTCTATCCTGCCATGATGACAGTCTCACCAATTGCCGATGAAACTGGTGAAACCACCCACTTTGTCGGTATCCAGCAGAGCCTGAAAGAGCATGAAGAGATGGAATCGCAGTTGCGCCACGCGCAAAAGATGGAGGCGCTTGGAACCCTGATTGGCGGCATTGCCCACGATTTCAAAATAACAGGCCACAATAGTCAAGCCGTCTTCACTAAACTATCTAGACTTGCATTCTGTTAAGCTGTCAATAGTTCTCTAACTTTTTTGCTGAGTTCATCGATCTTAAGCAGAAGATCAGTATGAAAGCGATATGCGCGACATGTTGGTCTGTTTTTCATCATTTTTTTCTTGTCATAATTTCATTCTTCGAGTGTCGAGCTAAGTGATAAAGTCAATCGATGGGTACGGCTAATGCTAAAAGGGGGGAGGCAGGCAGGAATGGGGACCTGCCTGCCTGATCTGCCGAGCCTTTGGGGAATTAGGGAGGGCCCGGCAGATTTTCGATTACAATTTATCATTCTGCGCGACTGTTTTTGTTGCGGGCATGGCGGGTGTTGTTTTCAGCAGCTGCCTGATTTTTTTGATCATTCTTGTCGGATTTAATGGTTTGTTGACATAGAGATCAGCGCCAGCCTCAACTGCGTATGCAACATGCTCCCGTTGGGTCAGCCCCGATAGCAGAATGATCTTGGTCTGGTGGAGCTTGCTATGCTTGATCATTTTGCATACATCGAGCCCAGAGACGTTTCCCGGAAGTGTAATATCTAGGATAACCAGATCATGTTTGTGCAGTGCATAGCTATGCATGGCCTGAAATCCGTCAGTCGCATAATGCAGGCTATAGCTGAGCAGGCTCATCGATTTATGAAAGAGATCGCGTACTTCGTTGTTCTCATCAACTATCAGTATTTTCTTCTGCATATATAATTCCTGCCATAGTTCCACCTTTTCTCAGGCGGTACGTCCTTATTGATGTGAGGTAAAGCTGCCTGCCTTCCCATTGAACTGTTATTTTTGTTCGGCAGGCAGCTAGCCGCTGTTACCGGTGATCAAACATAGATGCCCTCGGAGGCTTGCCTGTAAGCATAAATCGCTGTCCGGGTGATAATATAAGCTGCGGGTGCATTGATTTTCCGCCGGGAAGGCTTTGGCGTGATATCAATAATCTTGGCGTCAGATTCTACCCCTCTTTCAATGCACTCATTAGTGACGATGCGACCGGTTTGACTGCTTCTTTTCAGCTTAAAACCAAACATGAATGTGATTTCCATGCGTAACTCTGTTTAAGCAGGCAGGAACATCTGTTCCTGCCTGCTCCATATGCCGAGTCTGGGGGGGTGAGGTTTAGACCCGACATATTATTGCTGTATGAGTCTGGAAAACATCATCTCGTCAATGAGCTTTTCCAGAATTTTTCTAAATCTTTTCAGGTCTATCGGCTTTTGCATGAGATAGGCATTTTGAGGCAGGTCGCCGATTGCATATACATCTGATTCGGATAGCCCGGTTACCACGATAAATGTTATTTCATTTCCCTGCTTTACAAGGCCTTGCATGATGCTGTAGCCATCAAGCTTGGGTAGCCTCAAATCCAGAATCATGACATCTGGCTTATGTTTCATGACTGAGCGTATGGCGCTGTACCCGTCTTGAACGAATTCAACATCCAGAGGAAGTCCCCATGCATGGATGGCCATCTGGATCAGTGAGGATACATCCGGGTCATCTTCGACGACGAGCACATCCAGACACTCGTTCGAGATCGAACTTTTGATGGGGAAAAAACGCTGCTCGCCTGGCTGGCTTCCACGAAAGAATTTATCTTTTTTCATTATCGTGCCAACTTATGTATTTCTCTGATCAGGGCCATCGGACTGAATGGTTTTGTGATATATGCATCTGCACCGGCATCATAGCCTTTGGAGATATCAGCAGGTTGCGACATGGCTGAGAGAAGGATGATCTTGCAGTTGTGCTTGCCGTTCTTTTTAAACTCCGCGCAGAGATCCAGTCCGCTTTTGTCACCGGGCAGCATGATGTCGAGGACCACCAGATCCGGCAGTTGCTTTTCAAATTGAGATGTTGCCTGATCAGAGTCGCCAGCCTGATAAAGATCATAGCTCATCATGTTCAGCGAAAGGAAAATAAGGTTCCTTACTTCTTCATTGTCATCCACGATGAGAATTTTTTTTGTAGCCATTTTTCCTATCATATCACTGCCACCTTTGGATGCTCCTTATTGTTCAAGCAGGCAAATCGCGCCATTTCAACTGCGGATAGCGGCTTGCTGATCAGGTAACCCTGAATCTGGTCGCAACCGTGCTGCTTCAGATAAAGCAGCTGCTCTTCGTTTTCCACGCCTTCAGCAATGGCTTTGAGGTTCAGTGATTTGGCCATACTGATAATGGCGTTTGTGATAGCGGATTCTTTTCCTGTGCAGATCATATCTACGAATGCCTTGTCTATCTTCAGCTTATCCATCGTGCTGAAGCGTTCCAGATAAGCCAAGCTGGAGTAACCTGTGCCAAAGTCATCAATGGCTACTTTGACGCCGATTGCTGCAAGATCGCACATCAGGTCTTCTGCTGCCGATGGGTCCTCAATCATACAGGATTCAGTTAGTTCCAGCTCCAGCAATTGGGGCGGAAAGTGTGTCTTGCTCAGTGTCTCCAGAATATCCCGGGGGAAATTCTCATTCAGTAGCTGCATTGCTGATACATTCACTGCGATATTAAACGGAGGAATTCCTTCGTCCAGCCATTGCTTGCCTTGCAAGCAGGACTCTCTGAGGACCCATAGGCCCACTTCATAGATGACTCCCATTTTTTCCAGTAGCGGGACAAAGATGGCTGGTGATATATATGTGCCATCATCCTGCTTCCAGCGCAGGAGTGCTTCTACGCCGACAAGGGAGTTGTCATGAATCGAATTCTGGGGTTGGTAGACTATTTCAAAGGCCATTTGGTCAACGGCAAGTTTCAGTATGGCTCTCAACCGTTCATGACTGTCAGCATCCTCCATCATTGTATCGCTAAAGGCAGTGATTCTTGTGTTATTTTCATGGGTGCTGTTGTGGAGAGCAAGCATCGCCTTGTTCGTACTAACGGTGTTTTCTTCAATGCCGTTAACGGTGTAATAGCCACAGCAGTAATCTGAACTTAATGTCCCGTTTTTAATCTCATATTCCGAGGAGATTATTTTGCCTATTTTTACAAGCTTGTGGATGAGTTCATCCATGTCATAATATGTGAATGCAGCGGCGACTTCATGGTTTCCGAGGCAGGCAATTGACTTCTCGCCTATATAGTTTCCAATATTGAGTCCCATCTCTGCGAGGATGGAATATATGGACTCCTTGCCGTAGAGGTCGCATAATCTGGAAAAGCCTACAATGCGGTAGATTGCAACCACATAACCATCAATCGCTCCTTCCTTTAGCCTGTCCTGAAGGCTATCCAGATGATGACTGAATGACAGTTGGTTAGGCAGGGAAGTTGCAGGATCATAATTCATCAGGTATTCGATGTGATTGTTTCGTTGGATGGATGTGGTGATATCCACAATGTGAATGATGAAAAAGACAGTATCTGTTTCTAATGGTGAGCTTGCAGTAATGGATAGCCGGGCAGGAAACACGCGCCCTTTTAATGATATCAGGTCGAGCGCCCCCCCCCAGCTTTTTGATAAAGAGAGGTTCTCTTTTATGTCCCGCAACACTGAGTGGGTTTTAAGCAGATCCTTGATTGAGAAGGTCGCGGTGTCATCGTTAATATCACACATGATATCAAAGGCAGAGTTGTGGAATACGGTGTTCCATTCATCGTCCACCACAATAAAAGCCTGTGAGCTGTGTTTATAAATATCCTGGCTGAGCATGTACTCTGGGCGTTCTGATATATACTTTTTACCGTACTCCTCAATTGGCTTTATGTAGTATTTTTTGATGATCATTGTGGCAAACAAGGAAATAATTAATGCATCAACCGCCGCCGCCCAGATTTCATTGTCGATGAATATGGCAATTTCGCTGAATTGCCACATGATCATCATCTCCATTGAGAATATGGCTGTGAATAGTGCGATTGCGCTATTTGTCGAGCTGAGATATTTGGCCGCCATCTATAATAACCATCCATATAGTGATAAAACTGATATCCGATTTGTAGGTATTGTTTTTATCACTGTCAACAATATTCTTGATTACTGTGTTAAAATGATAAAAATAGCACCATGAATAGAGATGAGTATTTAACAACCAAGCAGGTAGCCGAGATGATGGATGTCACCATCAGGACGGTTCAGCTCTGGGCGGATGCGGGTCAGCTGGAGTGCTGGGTCTCTCCCGGAGGGCATCGCCGGATCAGGCGGGACTCTGCGATGCAGATGCTTGAGCTTCGAGGCGTGGAAGGGGCCGGCATTGATCCCGGGATAAAGAGTGTGCTGATCGTCGAGGATGACCGCGACCTCATCCTGCTCTATCAGATGCATTTCAAACGATGGGGATTGCCATTGGATGTTCGTTATGCTGCCAATGGTTTTATTGGACTGATGGAAATTGGGCGGCGGCGGCCTGACCTGCTGGTAACAGATCTGTTTATGCCCTATATGGATGGTTTTCAGATGCTCAGGTCTCTTAATCAGGAGGGGCTTCATATTCCTACCATTGTGATTACTGGGGCTCCTGCAGGGAAGGTGGAGGCACTTCAGGCGGAGGATGAGGATGTGCTGGTGCTTTCGAAGCCGGTGGATTTTAACCTGTTGCGCCGACTTATCTCTGTTACGCTGGATGTTCGCAAGGCGGAGTACGAAGAAGTCGTTAAGTGATGAGTTCCATGAGAAAATTGCCTGAAGAGCAACTGATTCAGAAGCAGGTGGACCTGCTCGAGAAGGTCAATGCCAGCAGAATGAGGCTGGATCGGATTCTTTCCAATCTTTCAAGCGTGGTGTTCGAAACAGATGCCGAAGGCCGTTGGACGTTTCTGAACGAGGCCTGGGAGGAATTTGTCGGATTTACGCGGGCTGAATCGATCGGGGAGAATTTTATCGACTATGTCCATCCGGATGACCGCGAAGAAAATTCAGCGCTGTTTGCTCCCCTGATTGAACGCAAGAAAAGTGAATGTCGGCATCAGGTTCGCTATCTCTGCAAGGGAGGAGGCTTTGTCTGGGTTGAAGTACATGCGCAGCTTCTTCTGGATGGTGTTGATCGTATTGTCGGTACGACTGGCACCCTGTCTAATGTGCATCAGGAACGATTGCTGATGGAGGAGAAGGAGCGGCAGGATCAGCTACTGGCGGTGACACAAAAGGCCGGAATAATGTTTGCGAATGGGCACGATTTGATCTCCAAGGAGGATGAGCTGCTCCAGGCGTTGATAGAACCGGCCCGATTGACTCGGGCTGCCATTTGCAACTGCTCATCTGTTTCCGGAAGGGTGGTGCTCGACTCATGCAGGGAGATGTGGCTGGAACATGGAAATGGCTCTATTCTCATGCTTTCCCAGCAAGCTTTGTTGGATCGTTATCCAGCGTTTACATGTGTTTTGGATAGTCTGGATGTATTGCTACGGGCAAGGTTGGCCACCTGGGACTCTGGCGAGGAGTATTTCCTGCTGCTTCCTGTTTTTGCAGGTGAAGTTGCTTGCAGGTTTATTCTGCTTGTCAGTGACTCTCCATGGACGGCTCATAACATCAATGCATTGACGCTTCTCGCTCAGGGTTATGGCCTCACTCTGCACAGGAATATGATGCTGCATGCGATCTCAGAGAGTGAATCCCGGATGAAGTCGGCTCTTGAGAACAGTAATGAAGGCGTTTGGGACTGGAATATCCCTACGGGTTCCGTCTATTTCTCCCCCGTGTGGCTCGGGATGCTGGGTTATCATGAGGGCGATTTGAAGCCGGATGTCAGCACATGGGAGGAGTTGCTTCATCCTGATGATTTGTCTGTCGTAATGGAGGCGCTGAATGAGCATCTGCTGGGAAGAGTGGCCCACTATCAAACAACGCACCGGCTGAAACACAAGGATGGCTCCTGGCGGTGGATACTGGATCGCGGCAAGGTCGTCGAATGGGATGAGGGGGGGCAGCCATTGCGTGCAATTGGTACTCACCTTGATGTGACCGAGACCAAACTGATGGAAGAGAAATTGGCGCGGCGCAGTTTGGAGTTGGCCAGTGCCAACGATGAAATTGATGCGGTGCTGATGGTGAGTCCGGTTGGTTTTGTCGGTTTTGGCGATGATGGATGTTGACGATAAAATAATCGGTATGACTCTAGCAGGGCTCAAAGAGCATATGACCGAGCAGCATAAGGTGCTGGATGAAATTCATACTGAAGGGATTGATGAGTGCATTGTGGAGAATGCATCCAGAGAGTTGGTGATTAAGCTCCGCTTTATGCAGGAAGAATATTCCACTGTAGGGTTTCGTAAGCTTGTCTCTGCTATCGATATTACCCGTGAATACAATCTGGATAAGATGAAGAGCTACTTCATGTCTGTTGCCTCGCATGAGTTGAGGACACCGCTTTCCAGTATCTGTGGCTTCAGTGAACTACTGTTGGAATGCCCGGATAGCTTTACGGCTGATGAACAGAAGCAGATGATGTTAAGTATTCACTCGCAATCAAATGTTTTGGCATCGATTGTATCCCAGCTTTTGGATGTTTCTCGAATTGAATCAGGTGAACCCATGCAATCAGATATGCAGGTGAGAAAGCTGGATCTCGCGCACTTTCTTGAGGGGGTTGTAAGCTGTTTACCTTCTGCTGAAAGAGAGGCGAGAGAAATCAATCTGGATGTCATCGATAGCTGCGCTGTTCTGGGTGATGAAGGTTTTCTTACAAGGGTGTTTTCTAACCTGTTATCCAATGCCTGCAAATATTCATCCATTGATTCAGTTGTCTCAGTGCGGGTTTCTTCCGTTAGAAAAGGAGGGCGCAGTATGGGGCTGGTCGAAGTGATCGATCAAGGTATCGGGATGAGTCCAGGAGAGGTGGCCAAGGCATTCGAAAAATTCTATCGGGCGGATGCCTCTGGCAAAATAAAGGGGATGGGATTAGGGCTTCATATTGTAAAGGAACTGGTTCAGGCGATGGGAGGGAGTATTGAGATGTCTAGTCAGAAGCATATTGGAACAACTGTCAGGGTATACCTTCCTGATGGTAAGGGAGAGTTATAATGAGTAATCCGGGAGTGCAAGATTCAGCAGTCATTTTGATTGGTTTTCAAAATGATTATTTTTCTTCAGACGGTATTCTACGTGGGGTTATTGAGGAGTCAGCGGTTGCGAATAATGTGTTGAATCATACCCTGAAGTTCATCAAAACAGTGATAGATAGTGGCTTGCCGATAGTGCATACCCCTATCCGGTTTACCACCGAATATCGTGAGCTGGATAATCCCGTTGGCATTCTTGCGGCCATAAAGGAGAGCAAAGCGTTTCAGGCTGGAATGCCCGGGGCCGAGACGATTAATGAGATCAAGGCGTTCGGAGATCGGATTGTCGAGATTCCGGGGAAGCGGGGCTTGAATGCCTTTTCCAATACGGAGCTGGATCTTTTCCTGAGAAACAGAGAGGTGCGAAATATCATTCTTGCCGGCGCGGTTACTTCAGTCTGTATAGACTCAACTGGCAGGGCTGCTTTTGAAAAGGGTTATGATGTATTTGTTCTCGAGGATTGTACCTGTGGGCGTACCAATTTTGAGCAGAAGTTCTATTGCGATGAGGTCTTTCCAATTTACGCGCAGGTGATCAGCAGCGGGGTGTTATCCGAACAGTTGTTGAGTTCGGCTGCCTGATTTGAGTTATTAAGGACGGGCAGAGCCCGGCTTTGCTGTTATTTCCATTTTGATCAGGCATGTAGTTTTTGTGCGACTGCGATGTTTAGGTCCTTGGCACTAAATGGCTTCCTTAACACCACTTCATCATTTTGTTCTAGAGCATTTGGTAAATCATAGCCACTGATATATAGGACCTTAACATCACTGCCTTGATCCGAACGGATGGATTTAATGGCATCAGGACCATTCATTTCCGGCATCACAATATCTGAAATGATAAGCTTAATCTCATCGCAATGGTCGTGATAAAGCTGAATGGCTTCTTTGCCTGATTTGGCTAACAATACATTATATCCAAAGACTTCTAACATCCCCTTAGTTGCTTCCCGAATGGCCTCATTGTCCTCAACTAATAGGATGATTTCACCACTTCCATCGAGGAGGTTAGTTTGTTCTAAATCAATTTCGCTTATCTCCTCTGATAAAATTGGGAAATAGATCTTGAATGTGGTTCCATGGCCAAGCTTGCTGCTTACGCCTATGCAGCCCCCGTGAGATTTAATAGCACCATAGGCCATGGCTAGCCCAAGGCCTGTGCCATGTTCTGCGGGCTTAGTCGTAAAGAAGGGTTCAAAAATATGGTCAAGATGCTCTGGTTTAATGCCAGTGCCATTGTCAGAAATGCAAATGCAAACGGCACGCTTCAATGAGCATTGTTCATTAACATATAGTTGAATTGAGACGTCAGGCTCAGCTGCCTCCAACCTAACTGTTATCTTTGGGTTTTCTACTGAAGACACAGCATCTCTGGCATTGTTTAATAGGTTCATGAGAACCTGTTGAAGTAGATTAACATCTCCGTTGATGTTTAGTTCATCCGGAGAAATTTCTTGGATTAACTTGATGTTTTCAGTAAGAGCAACCTCATAAAACTTGATGATCTCCTTAACAAAGGTGGACATTTTCAACGGATGCAATTCACCAGCATCAACTCGTGAAAAGGTCAGTAGCTGGCGTATCATGCCAGATGCCTGATCTGACAGCTTTTGAATCATTGATGCTTTCTCTTTGACTTTTGGTAAGTCTTTAACAGCACGTTCAATCAAATAGGCATTACCCATTATGCCAGCCAAAGTGTTGTTGAAATCATGGGCCACGCCTCCAACGAGGGTTCCTAAGGCTTCCATCTTTTGAGACTGTTGAAACATGCGTTCAATATCATTGAACTCGGTAAGATCCTCCTGAACTCCAACATAATGCGTAATGTTTCTATCATTATCTATGATAGGGGATATCGTGAGTTTCGCGGGATAGAGAGTGCCGTCCTTTTTTTTGTCGATAATGCTTCCTTTCCACACTCTGCCACTGCTAATTGTGTTCCAAAGATGCTGGTAAAATGCTTTATCTTGCTTGCCGCTATTTAGGATTGCGGGCGATTTACCAATTAATTCAGCTTCCTTATAACCTGAGAGACGCTCAAGGGCAGGGTTGACATATTCAATGATGCCATGGTTATCCGTTAGGATAACTGCCTCGTTAGCGCTTTCTATAGCTTTAGATAACTTAACCTGCTCTTCCTCAAGTTTTTTTCGCGCACCAATGTTGTGTAGGAATACAGTGAACCCATCAAAAATCGGGGTCTTGAAGTTAGATACGGATGCCTCAACAGCAAACGTTGAACCATCAAAACCTTTGGCTCTTAGCTCTTTGAATCGAATTGCCTCAAGGTAGTCAGTAGTAAACTCGGAAAGTTGAAGAATGTCTGTGATGTGCTTGCCCATCATGCCAACAGAGTTGGTGTTCCACTGATTTAACGCGGCTGGATTTGCATCGGTAATATATCCAGTTTTATTGCATGTGATAATGCTTTCAAGGGCGGAATTTTGAATCAACCCTTTTATATTTGCCTCGGATAGCTTTTGGTCCGCTTTATCGAATCGGGCTTTTATTATTAATAATCCACCAGCCAATAAAAGGGCAAAGAAATATTGTGCTAAAATTTTAGTGGCGAGCGTACTCTTTTCGGCTTGAAACTGACTCCGTGGAATATGGGCAACTGTAATCCAGTCAGCCCCCCCATGGCTTTCGTGCCTAAGCATAGAAGTTAGTTCATGAAATGGCTCAATATATTCATAAATAAACAATCCGTTTTCGGTTTCTAGTTGGGCATGAGCATCGGATGCATTCTTAATAATCAACCATTCATCTGGAAAGTCATTGGCAAAGTTGAACTCTTTACCTTCATCAAACATAAAGCCCCAAAGCTTTGCGCTGTCATTTTGATGGAGGTAAAATCCATCCTGATTCAGAATCATGATATTTCCAATCGATGCTTCATCAGAGGTCATATTATGAGCCTGCTCATAAGCGTTCAGTAGCTCTTGTGCTAGATAGTTGATGACCAGAACACTAGAAATTTTTCCTCTTGAATTGAAAATTGGCGTGGAAAACCTGATCATAGGCTTAAGAGGATATTCAACCTCTCCATGTTCAATATTGAGATCTAAAGGGGAGATATAAAATTCATTCTTGGCGAGTTTCAGGGCTTCAGAAAAGTAGTATCTGTCTCTCTTGTTTTGGAGTTCATGCGTCGGGACGATCACAGCACCATCTTCCGTCTTGTTGATGCGAACGATTTCCTGACCAGATAAATCAATTAGCCTGATTTGGTCATAGCGTGATTTCTCGGTTAAAATGATTTTAAATTGCTGGGCGATGGTGGGGATATCTCTTCCCTTATTGACTTCGTATAGAGAGGAGAGGATTTTCAAATCGCTGATAATAGATTGGAATCGTCCAGATATCGTGAATTCGCTGCGTTCCATGTTCAACAGCTCATCGTCAAGCATCACGGTTTTATGGGCTTCATATTCTGATCTGTAATACTCGTAAAAGGCCCAGCCCATAACTGAGGCCATGGCTAGGAAAATTAATACGGCTTTCTTATATGATTTGCCCATTCACTTAAATGCCTTCAAATTAGATGGATTAGATTCCCTTCGAGCTTATTGGGAAGGTACTTTGGGGGAGATTCGTTGTCTAGTACACTTGATGGATAAGCCATATCTCAAAACATACCGTATATGGCGAGGCCCCTCTGATTTATCCAACGCCAGGAAGTATTTCTATGGATGTGAAGGCACTTTGGGGGAGATTCATTGTCTAGTACACTTGATAGATAAGCCTATCTCAAAACATACTATATATGGCGAGGTTTCTCTGATTTATCCAACGCTAGGAAGTAGTTCTATGGATGGAAAAGAGCACCTTCGACATACTTCAAATTCCTTATTGATATTGATGGTTTTCAATCTTCAATATTTGTTGGTACATATGCTTTTCTTACGAATTACTTGTGTCGAATTTCAGGACTCCCTTATAATTAGGCCCCTCTGGCCAGAAGAGCGCGCTTAGGCGTTTCTCTGTCGAGAAACGCTCGCTTGCGTCAGGGGATGACCCCTGAACCCCATTACCCACGATAGTTCAGAATACTCATTTCCTCTTTTGCTCTGCCAACTCTCATCTGGCTGGCGAACATTATCTGAATTCATTTCTCATTTTTCGTTGTGAAATATGAATATTCTTGGCATCGCTTGCTTATTTTTTCTGCTATATCGTATAATTACCCGCTGATTTATTGATTGGGGCTCTTGTAGGTTTTAGCCCCATGACTTCCGCCTTCGGGCGGCTTTTATGACGTTACTTATTTTTATTCTGGAAACAGAAGGAGTAAGTACGCCATGTCTGAATTTCATCTGTCGCTCAATATCGGAGCAAAAGGCAAGGCCGGCCCACACTTTCATTATATCAGTGCGTCGGAGAAATATGCGAAGAAGCACGGTGTTGTTCATATTGAGAGTGGTAACATGCCGATTTGGGCAACGGCAGAGCCAGCTCTGTTCTGGGAAGCATCTGATAAGTTTGAGAGAGCTAACGGCACGACATACCGAGAATTGGAAGTTGCCCTTCCCAGAGAGTTGCCATTCTCAATACAGCTCGACCTTGCCCGTCAGCTTGCTGAAGAGGTGTGCGACACTCGACACGCCTACAGCTTTGCTATCCATCACACCAAGGCCAGTGATGGCGGCTTGAATCCACATGTGCACCTGCAATTCTCCGAACGCATTCAGGACGGCATTGAGCGTGATGCGGCCACATTCTTCAAGCGGGCAAATAAAGCAGCTCCCGAAAAAGGGGGATGCGTCAAAGACAGAAGCTGGCAAGCCAGCAAGCGAGGGAAGCAGAAACATGCTGAATCCAGCACTCGCCTACTGGAAATCAGAGAACAGTGGGCAGATATGTGTAATCAGGCACTTTCCTCGCATGGCTCAGATGCCCGAGTTGACCACCGTAGTAATGTAGCCCGAGGTATTTATCTGCTTCCACAACCTAAAGTAGGGGCGAAATCGTGGCATTTGCAAAGGCGAACTGAAAAACGGGAGCTCGACCCAGTCACCAATAAAATGGGCCCTATGCCATTTACTGGAGTTAAAAATGAGAGGTTTAAACATTGGGAAGAAGTAATTTCCTGTAACAAGGCTATTATAGCTGAGCAATCAAATCATGCCCCAGAAATACAGCGACGTTTGGCTGATGCTGAACGAGAACTGGCTGCTTTGGTACCTATAAATCGTCCTGACAGACAAGAAATCTTGCGAAATATCGCCGAAGGTCAACAGTCTGCTCGCCGACTTGCGCAAGAGATATGGAAACTTGAACATGTCACTCGCCGTTCAATTTATAATTCCATGATGCGAGTCAAACAGAAGTATGATGCTGGTGGAAATTGGCTGGTACGTGCCTTCAACCAATTCCGCCACCGCAGCACTCTGAATCAACTTAAGAAAAAGCATGATGCAGTTTTATTCGCCAAGTCCTCGAAAATAAAAAAACGAGAGCGATTCATAGAGCGCCTTTGCCTGCACCCTTATGCCATTAAGGAAGCCTCTGAAATGTACACAAAACAAGCAGTGCAACATAGTAACTACCTAGCCAGCAAAAGAGACCTAGAGCTGGAAATTGAGTCAATTAAGGCTTCACTTTCATGCCAGAAGTCAACATCGCAGCCATTGGTTTATCACTGCATTAGGCCTATTGGCTCCAATTCTGTCATTAACTAAAAATGGTTCTGGAACAGCATGATATTGTACAGATTAATTACAATAAGGATTACCTACGGTGTCACCTTTTCAGTGCCATTTTATGGACTGTAAAAAGTATAATCGGGTCAGGTTATTACGAGTGTTTCTCAGCTATCCCGATGATACTTTTTACCGCCATGGCATGGACACAGAAAAGTCGACTGAAAGTCGTGACAAATCCACTTTTTCCTGTCGGAGACAAGAAAAAGTAGATTTCAACTACTTATCCATCAAGACCATCTACCCAGTCTGAAAAATCTACATCAAGCCAGGCATCAGAATCAGCGAAATTCTCAGAGAGTTTCAGATGTGCTTCATGTAAGTCGCTTCGTGCTCTTTCTAATCGAGCCTCCATGATAGGGTCAACCAAATCTATAAGGGCAAGCTCAATCATTACTATAACATTTTCGATGCCTTCGATAACAGTCGTATTATCAGCCTGCACTTGCATATAGTCCTGATCTAGAAAACCTCTTTTTTTGCTTGGGTCATCATAAAGTTCTTCTGCTAATGGCTCCATTACATCTTCAACAGTTAAATTCAAACTCATGCTTTTACTCCTGATATGCTCTACACCCACCACTGAACGGGCAGGTATCCTGCCGCTCTGCAAACCCGCGCATCGCCCTTGCTGGTGAAGGCGATGCGCGGCTCCGCAGAACGGCAGGTTTAATCGCACTGTTTTACAAAATCCGCAATTCATGCGGTTAAACCTCAACAACCAGCATTGAATCAAATGCTGGATTCTCCCAGCCACCCAGTGGGAGAGGATATCCTCTGGGGTTGCATATCACTCTTGTTGAGCCGAGTTGGTAATCAAAACTGCTATGTGTGTGGCCATGCACCCAGAGATTGACCCCCGGCATTAGTGACTGCAAATTACTCATGAAACAAGGGTTCCAGGGGTTGCCGACATACTGAGGGTGTAAACTCTTCAGGCTGGGAGCATGATGTGTCACTACTACTGTTTTGCCTTGAAATGGTTTGCTCAACTCGGTGCACAACCATTTTAGATTACGATCAAACCGCATCTGTTGTTGCTCAACTGAGAAATGAATCGGTGCTCTACCGTGCTCATGCTCAACGACAATATTGTCGTAGTCACAATAAAGAACCGCCCCAAAGTTACTCAAATCCGTCCACATGGTGCTGCCCAAAAAACGAACGCCTCCAATCACTGTGGTCTCGTTATCCAACAGAATTACATTCGATCCTGCAGTAGCATTCCTCATGGCTTCCATATGCCCTGCCATTGAAAAACTGGGATCGTGATATTCGTGGTTGCCGGAGACATAAATCACCGGTGATTGAAAAGTATCTCTGGCCCATAAAATCCCTTCAGCACTTTCTGAGATATCACCAGCCAATATCACGACATCCGCACTCCCTTGGATTACATGACAGGGAGCATGCTCAATATGAAGGTCAGATAAAATTTGCAGCCTCATCAATGGATGAACCCGATTTTCCGGCTATTCGTTTGATCCTGATTATCCACTGGCACATCTTCCGGCGTAAGCAACAGCGGTGCAGGTGAGTGATCAGCTCGAATGGAAGCATGGGCCATGGCACTTTCAAGCTGCGCCTTGAGCCGCCTAATAGACAGGTCACTCTGTAGCATTTTCTCAATCACCTCCGATGGCAATTTGTTGGAAAAGACATCCTGTAGGCCATGGTTGTCCACTTGCTGTTCATAGATTTGTGGCAGAATCTGGCGTAGTTCATCCTTGCTTGGCGGATTGACCGAGATCACTTCGAAGCGATCTCGAATTGGTGCACTGAGTGAAGATATTTCATTTGCGCTGGCAAACCAGTTGATTCGACTGGCATCAATGGAGACGGCAACAAACTCATCCTTGAATTCACGAGCATTGTTTTTCTCCAATAAGGTATACAGAGCTGAGACGAACAAGTGTGAGCCTTCAGACTGGCTCTTATCCACCTCATCAAGCAATATGATCGGGTTTGCGCACCCCTGTTGTACCAGTTCATCGAAGATCATGCCTGGATGGCCGGTACTCCAGCCGACTGATAAACCTGTAAGATCACCCGCCATCGACATTGATGCACATGAGATAGAAGAGAATCTTGTATCGAGTGATTCTCCCAATTCATACAGGAAAGAGCTCTTACCACACCCCGGTGCTCCAAGCAGCAGAATGTTCGCCCCAAAATCGACAACAGGATATTTCTTCAAGGCGTTCAATCGCATACGGGCACGCAGTGTTTCTATCACAGCATGGAAATGTGGGTAGCGCTTGCTGAGTCCATCGAGAATGTCATTGTAATTTTTCGGTTGGGGAGTCAATGCTCGCCAAGACTGAGCAGCACGCATACGGTGCAGAACTGATCTCAGTAGCTCCATATCTTTTTGTCGCTCTGCAAACTTTGATCGCTCAGAAACTTCTGAAAGACTGTACATATCCAACATGTACGCACGCGCTTCCTTAGTAGCTTCATCCTGTGCTGACTTGAGCTCATTAAATCGTCTTTTAATGTTACGCTCCTGCTCTGGCGTCATGGGGGAAAACGGATCAAAAGAAGAATCGTTAGTAGCTTGATCTTCTTTAGAGGGGGGCGAATGTATCTCATCATCCGAGATGATCTCGATCGGATATGTATCTGATATATTTTGCTTATGTGCTTCCAGCTTACAGTCCATTAAGCCTCCTGTTAGGCAATAGATAGCTGTACCGCGGTGTTGCGGCACAATCAGTAGTTCTGTTTTCATCAGGCAGCAGCCCGATTTACGTTACATTCGTAAATTTATGTGATTTCCATGCAGATTCTGAATTCTGCAGGAATAGCTCTACAGAAAGTTATGTCAGTCCAAGCATGATTCCACTCCTGCGTCATCCCATAATAAAAAAGCAATTACCGCGAAAATATCCGCAGATTCAAAGTTGTTGTGAGAAAGTAAAATCGGATTGAACGTTAATTGTGAGTTTTCATGAATTTGCCACCTCGAAGTCGGAGCTTGCATTCTTAATAGAATGGCTCTGTAGATAGCTATTGCACTATAGCAAATATTTTCACTTTGTCAACAACTGATTGATTTAAAAGGAGAATTGTTGCATATAAGCAACAAAATAAGCCATTGAGCGGAAATCGGCATGAGATGACCGCTCTTATTGTTGTGTATATGCAACAATAAGAGGAATCATAGCAATTTTACCATCCACGATAGCCCGCACGCCCTATTGATCTTGCATTGATTGAACGTGAAGAAGTTTCTCTTTCAATCCCTTCAAGCCAAGGTTGGCAATCTCAGCTCTGGCTAGCAGTGCCAGCTCAGTTCTTTGCGCTTCGGTGATCACCACACCGGCTTCGCCGGTGCCGGTGATTTCATAGATAACCCCAAGATCAAAAAAGTGCAGCACCAGACCAGCTTCCCGCATAGTGCTATTGATATGGGCGCGGAGTTGATACAGTTCATCGGCGGGCAACTTACTGAACCTGAGATCAAAGATTGCACTGGATAGGCGATCAACCTTCTCCTGCACTGGAGAGAAAATTTTCAGTTCCGCCTCTTTCTCATCAATTTCCTGCTGGATTTCATCGGCTTGATGCATAGCCTTGGTGTACCTCGCCCGAGCATCGGCAAACATAGAGCCTTCGGCAGTTGCCACCAATTCACCAAATCTCTCAACCTGTTTCATGCACTCGGCAAGTTTTCCGCTCAGAGACTTGATCTCAGATTCCAGCTTTTGGCGACTGGAAACATGGCCGCCAAGGGCTGAATACCAATCCACCTTTTCACTGAGCGCGACAAGGGCAGCATCCTCAACTTCACGGTATGGCCAACGCTTGGTGCAGTCACAGCCGCTGGCCATATAGTTGCTGTTACAGCGAAACTGATGCGTATGCCCATTCTTGATCATTCGGAAAGTTGAACCACAAGACATACACTTACACATGCCGGTAAACAGGTTGCTGTAGCTTTCACCCTTCCTCCCTGCCGACGATGAATCGGTGCGCCTCTGCTTCTGGGCTGCCTTGGCCTTGTAATAAAGCTCTTCAGATATGATAGGCGGATAGTAATCAGGAATAGGATCACCAATCTGTTCTTTATCCTTCATTGGCTGAAATTCGCCTAGAACCACTTTGCTGTTCAGTACCTTGCGGATATAGGAGGCATGCCACATGTCGCCCCTGGCAAAAGGCTTAATGCCTTCCTTGTTGAATTGCTCTGCAATCTTGCGCTGGCCGGTTCCGGCAATGCTCATATCAAAGATGCGTCGGATTATCGAAGCTCTTTCTTCGATCACCTCGAATCGCTGCCTGTCTTCCGACACCGCCAACCATTTTGGACATTGCTTCGTCATGGGCTTGCCTGACTCGACAGCATTCTGGCGCTTGTTTTCCCATGAGGCAGAGAGTCTCTTTGATTTCATTGCCGATTCTTCATGGGAGCGGGAAAGCGACATCAGCGAATACATCAGTTGACCGACCTCATTGATGGAGTCGGCAGTGTAATGTTGGCCATCGGCAAGGGTAACAATCTCGACTCCTGCCGAGAGAATGGATGAAAATAATCCGAGGGCTGCAAATACCTGCTGCCGTGAAAGTCTGTCCAGACTCTCAAGAATCAGAATCGAGCCTTTCTCAATGCGTCCAGCCTCGACCAATTCAATGAAACGCCTAAGTGCCCCTTCGGTGGCGTTCTTACCTTTGAACGCCGACACGCCAATATCCCGAAGTGACTCATCCAGCACTAGATTATATTGTTTCGCATAGGCACGGCTTGCCTCCAACTGTCTTCGCAAACTATCCCCCTTCAACTGTTGCGGGGTGGAAAATCGAACATATGAATAGGCTTTCTGCATGGCTACGGCTCCTCAATCATCGAATTATACATATCGCGGAAAATAAATACTAATGTAGCCGAAAACTAACAACAAGCTGGCGGGTATGACAGGCAACCTTTATCTGGCTAAGAGAAAAGCTGCAGCGCTCCCCGATGTGGTGAGTAACCTGGAGGTGGTGGAGACACTGAGTTTCCGAGCTGCAGAGATCATTAAACACCTGTTGGTTTTTGCCCGCAGGGATATCGTTCAGAAGGAACCTTTCGGGCTGGTTTCATATATTAAGGAGATCACCAAGCTTAATAGAGCAGCAATTCCTTCAAGTATCACTTTCAATCAACAGTTCTGTGAGCAGGAACTGGTAATCAATGGAGATGCCCCACAGTTGCAGCAGGTTTTATTAAACCTTTTGAGCAATGCACGTGATGCGGTTGCTATGGTTGAAGAGCCTGAGATCAGACTGACAGTGGAACTATTCAGTGCCGATGCCGCTTTTTCAGAGCAGTACCCTGATCAGGAGGCGAAAGCCTTTGCTCACCTCATAGTAGAAGATAACGGTTGCGGTATTAGCAACGAAGCTAGAACTCATATTTTTGAACCTTTCTTCACAACCAAGAAGGTAGGAGTAGGTACAGGCCTGGGGCTGGCGATGGCCTATGGGGCCATTCAGCAGCATGACGGAATGATTGAGGTTGATAACAATACCGGGCCGGGGGTTTCAGTTCACATCTATCTGCCAATTGTTGCCGAGGAAGCCTCACCTATAGATGAGAAGCCAGAGCCCGTAGCCGCAGGGAAAGGGGAGACGATCCTTATCGCAGATGATGATGCTGATGTCCGATCTGCCTCGAAAAAAGTTCTGGAAAGCCTGGGTTATAAGGTGCTGGAGGCTGTAGACGGAATTGACGCTTTTGATAAGTTCAATGAAAATTGTGAGGCCATCTCCCTGATCATCATGGATATAGTGATGCCAAGGCTTAGTGGAGTGAAAGTTGCTGAGCGGATAAGGGCTGCTCATCCAGAGGTGAAAATCATTTTCGCATCAGGCTATGACCGTGATGAACTTAACAAGGGGGCGATGCCTCCGGCTGAATATATTATCCTGAGCAAACCCTACCCGGTTGAGGCGGTTAACAGCCTGATTCGAGAGCTGCTGGACTCCTGAGTCAGGGATCAGATGGTCAAGGACTGGAGTACCAGATTCGAGTCCAATAAGACCGGGTTATTCGACCACCTTTTTTCTCAGTGATTTCAGCTTTCCACGGTCAGTTTTACTGTTCAAACGTCGTTTCACCGAGTTGAGCGATTTTCGCGTCGGTCGCCTCTTTTTCTGCACGACGATGGCACCTTTGATCAACTCCTGTAACCGGCTGAGTGCATCACCCCGGTTTTTCTCCTGACTTCGGAACTGTTGTGCCTTGATGATGATCACGCCATCACTGCTTATGCGCCTATCCCTCAGTTGCAGGAGGCGCTGCTTGTAAGAATCCGGAAGCGAGGATGAATTGATATCGAAGCGCAGGTGAACTGCAGTTGAGACCTTGTTGACGTTCTGTCCGCCTGCCCCCTGGGCACGGATGGCAGACATTTCTATCTCATTATCGGGGATGGAGACCGAAGCCGAAATCTCCAGCATCACTCTGTCTTGAACTCCCTGACTGAGTAGCGGTCTTTTGCAGTGATATCCTTAAAGGTGAATCCCGCTATTTTGCCGTTATAGACCGTTTCAGTCAGCCACTGCTGTTCTACTTCAATATCCGCTTCAGCAACAGATCTGCTCCAGACACCCTTCTTCTGTTTGCCGTGATCACTATAAACGAAATCAGCCATCCAGCGGTAACCGCGAGCCTTCAGATCATCCTTTCTGTCAAACGGGGCAGCTACAGCAAAGAAGCGCCGGCTTTTCTCGCGTGCATGGCTAAGCAGGGCGCTCATCGCCAGCTTGCCGGAGCAGGGCAGGGGTTTGGTCAGCAGGTGCAGTGTCGCCTGGGCATCATTCACAGCCCGGTGCCCGTCGAAGAAATAACCCATCTTATAGGCGATGTAATCAAGCTTGAGACTGGCGATATCTTCATCCTGCCAGTCGATATCATTGAACGTGCAGGCCCAGTTGGCCTTGGAAGTAATAGGCAACCGGCGCTCAAGCATCTGGCGGTCAAAGGCTGAGTTGTGGGCAATGATCAGATCCGCTTTTTCCAGCCACGGGTTGATCTCATCATCAGCAAGTTCCTGGCCTTTTAACATCTCATCGTTGATACCGGTGATCTTTATGATGATATCCTGCAACGGTTCACAGGGGTCTTCAAAGCCGCCATAGCTGTGCAGGACACGGTAAATCAGGCCGCTGTGAGCATCATATTCAAAGACGATAAAGCCCAGCTCGATGATTTTATCATTGGCGGTATCCAGTCCTGTTGCCTCCACATCGATCACGATGCCGATCCGTGGTGTGGTTGGATTTCCCTGCGCATAGGCGTTGGGAGCATTCAGTCTTTCAATGACCCTGTACTGGCCAGATTTTTCCAGCTGCTCAATTGCCTCGTGCTCATTCATTTGTTCGCCCCATTAACCTCTGAATATATGCAGAACACTGCACGCGGCATGGTAAAAATAAAACGTTGCGGGAGAGTTGGTGGTCACAATGGTAGAGATCAGTGTTACACTTCTATGACTGGCTATGACAACGGGAGAGGGAATGAAACTACCTATTTATCAGATTGATGCATTCGCTTCAAAACCATTTGGTGGGAACCCTGCTGCGGTTTGTCCTCTGGATGAGTGGCTTCCCGATGCTTTGATGCAGTTGATTGCAGAGGAGAACAACCTCTCGGAAACAGCCTTTTTTGTCGCAACAGATGAGGGATTTCATATCCGCTGGTTTACCCCAACCAGTGAGGTTGATCTCTGCGGGCATGCCACGCTGGCAGCAGCCTATGTACTGTTTGAGTGTCTCGGTTCTGAACTGGATAACATTATCTTTGATTCACGATCCGGTTATCTGCAGGTAACAAAAGAAGGGGAGTTGCTGGTGCTCGATTTCCCGGCTCAGCCAGCTGTGCCTTGTGAAACACCCATCCAGATTCAACACGCCTTTGGCATCGAGCCTGTTGAGTGCCTTAAAGCTGAAGATTATCTGGTGGTCTTTGAGCTGGAGGAGGATCTTCTTTTAGCTGATCCGAATCTGGAACTGCTCAGGGAGCTTGATGGGCGAGGGGTGATTCTCACTGCGCCATCAGACGCCTATGACTTTGTGTCACGCTTTTTTGCACCCAAGTTTGGTATCGATGAAGACCCGGTCACAGGCTCCTCCTTTACTCAGCTGGCTCCCTATTGGGCTGCCCGTTTGGGGCGCTCAAAGCTTCTTGCCAAACAGCTCTCCAGTCGTGGCGGGGAGGTGATCTGTGAGCTCAAAGGCGAGCGTGTGGCCATAGCCGGATCAGCCGTTAAATATCTGCAGGGTGAGATCGAGGTTTAAGTGGTAAGCCTCTACTATGTGCATGACCCGATGTGCAGCTGGTGTTGGGCGTTTCGCCCTGTCTGGCAGATAGTAAAGGAACAACTTCCAGAGCATGTGAGTGTGAAGTGCTTGTTGGGAGGGCTAGCCCCCGACTCTCTGCGACCTATGGAGCCCGAGCTTCAGCAGCATATTCAGAAGAACTGGCGCACGATTCAGAAACGAGTTCCCGGCACTCCGTTTAATTTTGAATTCTGGCAGGTTTGCGCTCCCAGACGTTCAACCTATCCGGCCTGCAGGGCCGTGATTGCTGCCAGAGCTCAGGATGCCTTAAGAGAGGATGCCATGATCCTGGCTATTCAGCAGGCCTACTATCTACAGGCCCGTAACCCATCAGATTATGAAGTTCTCATAGCTTGTGCCCAATCTCTAGACCTGGATCTGAAGCGATTCGCCTCTGATTATAATGGTTCTGATACTGAGCGGCAGTTGATGCACGAGATTAGGCTGAGTCAAAACATCGGGGTGCATGGTTTCCCCAGTCTTGTCTTGGAAGTTGATGGGAGCTTTCACTCTGTGGCCGTGGATTACAGGGATGCTGAGAGAATGTTGAGCCGGATTCATCATCTGCTTTAGAAGGTTAATAGGCCCTAATTTATAAAGGGGTATGCTCAATCTCACCACTGTTATCGTTAGCGTCGTTTTTAAATGATAGGAGTGTTCTGATGATCAAAGCTGTGCTGTTAAAGATTTTCCGTGAAGGTGTGGGTGGCTTGATGGCGTTTGTCAGCTTTTTAACCAGTCCCCGCAAAATCAAACGGACGCCTGAAACACAGCTGCTAGCAGACAAAAAAGTGGAGTCCATGTCACTTTATCAATATTTTGCCTGCCCGTTTTGTATCAAAACCCGTCGTGCTGTTCATCGTCTGAATATTCCGATGGAGTATCGTGACGCACAGCATCGTGATAGCGAACATCGCAACACACTTGAGCAGGAAGGTGGCCAGATTAAAGTGCCATGCCTGCGCATTGATCATGGCGATGAGACGACCTGGCTCTATGAATCCAATGATATTATTGCCTATCTGAACCAGCAGTTTGACCCCTCACTGGAGGCTGCACTGCAGCAGTCATAATACCCGAAGGCTGAAGAAACTGCCCTAAAATCACCTTGCTGAAACAGTCATAAAACCTCACACTGTGTTTGCTTATCCGGGAGGGGTTATGAATGCAAAGGGAACTACACTGAACGATGATTTTGGCATAGAGGGGCAGCTTGCTTTTCGCGATGCCGGCGATGGCTTCATCGTTATCGATATCGATAACAGCCACTGTACAGCCAGTATCGCCATGCAGGGGGCGCATCTGATGACCTGGACACCGAAAGGTGAGCAGCCGGTGATCTGGATGTCACCTGTGGCCAAGCTGGGGCATGGCAACTCCATCCGTGGCGGAGTGCCGATCTGCTGGCCCTGGTTTGGTGCCCATGCCACAGAACCTTCTTTCTCCGGTCACGGATTTGCCCGTACGGTTCCATGGGAGGTTACCAGTACTTCCGCTCTTGAAGACGGTTGTACCTTGATCAGTTTCCGTATCGGGGATGTGAAAAAGGATCAATGGCCGCATCAGGCTCCCGCCGAAATGCAGATGATTATCGGCCACTACCTTGAGATGCAGCTATCCACGGAAAACCAGGGTGACGAAACGATCACCGTTGGCGATGCACTGCATACCTATTTCAGCGTCAGTGATGTGAGCAAGATTGCCATCAATGGCCTGGATGGTTGCGATTACCTAGACAAGGTGGGTCCTGCTGCCCGCAGGAACCAGCAGGGTGATATCACCATAGGCTCCGAGGTTGATCGCATCTATTTCGACCAGGGACAGGATGTGGTGATTAAAGATCCGGGCCTGGATCGTGAAATCCGCATCGAAAAACTGGGCAGTCACTCAACCATTGTTTGGAATCCGTGGATTGAGAAGTGTCTGAAGATGGGCGATTTCGGTTCGGATGACGGCTACCTCGGCATGGTCTGCGTTGAAAGCGCCAATGCCGCTGAAGATGTGGTGCAACTGGCCCCTGGCCAAACCCATAATTTGTGGGTGCGCTACACCGTTGAGTAGTCTCAACATGCTCAGGTTTCTTCTGCCCCTGCTGTTATCGCTGATCACCCTGACTGCGCATGCTGAGGTGCAGACCAGAGAGATAACCTACCGTGTCGACAGCACAGAGTTCACCGGTTACCTGGCTTTTGATGACGCCATATCCGGCAAACGACCGGGTGTTCTTGTGGTGCATGAGTGGTGGGGACACAACGCTTATGCGCGCAAGCGGGCTGAGATGCTGGCAGCTTTAGGGTACACGGCATTTGCACTGGATATGTATGGCACAGGCAAGCTGGCTGATCACCCTGAGGATGCGAAAGCCTTCATGATGGCTGTTACCGGCGATATGCCTGAAATGAAAAAGCGGTTTCAGGCCGGCTTGAATATGCTGATAAACCATCCGAGTGTGAGTCCCGGCAAGACAGCTGCTATCGGTTACTGCATGGGTGGCGGCATTTCGCTGAATATGGCCCGAGCCGGGGCTGACCTGGATGGGGTGGTGGTCTTTCACGGCTCTCTGGGAACCAGTGAACCGGTGAAGCCAGGCGCGGTTAAAGCCGAGATTATGGTATTCACCGGTGCTGCAGATCCATTTGTTCCACAAGAGCAGGTGCTGGCCTTTGAGCAGGAGATGGAATCAGCAGGCGTGAGCTACACGCTGACAAGTTATCCGGGCGCCAAACACAGCTTCACCAACCCTGATGCCGACGGTTTTGCCCAGCGGTTTAATATGCCACTGGCTTACAACGAGGCCGCTGATGATGACTCATGGCGGCAGATGCAGAAGTTTTTCATAAGGATTTTCAGATAAGCTGGAAGGCTGCTGGTGGATTTAACTCTCTCCAGATTATCATTAAAAAAGGTGCCTCCCAACATTGGGAGACACCTTCCGGACTGATCAGCTATATGGAGCTGTAGCTCTCAGTGCCTGTCACCACGGTCGTGGCGATAGCTGCGAGAATCGACATGGCGGTTATGACCATAACTGCGTGAATCAGCATAACGGTAATGGTTGCGGCTGTTGGAACGGGAGTAAGCTACCTTCTGCGTACGATGCTCATATTTATGGGCGACCGGCTTGTAATGTGGACGAGGCTGATGCTGAATAACATGAACAGGCTGATGCTGAATAACATGAACAGGCTGATGCTGGCTGGTGATGACTGCTCCGGCAATTGTGCCCAGAACCGCTCCAAAGATGGCGCCTTGAACTGCTTGGTTGTGGCTTGAGCCTACAACGGCACCCGTTGTTGCGCCGACTACAGCACCGGTAGCCATGGAGCGATCCTGATATGATGCGGCCTGTGCAACAGGTGCGGCAAGCAGGGCTGAGGTCAGTAGTGCTGTGGTAATAATTCGTTTCATGATTCTTCTCCTGTGGGGTGGTCTCCCTCATGTGGAGAACGCTAGCTGTGTAAATGTGTGTGAGTGCATCTGTTGTGTAAAATGAGTGCAAAGAAATTGTAAAATCCCAAAACAGGAATTCACGGGTTTACGAAGTGGCTGCTATTCAGCAGCGTTAAGCATTCAGGTGGAAAGAGGGGTTGCTCAGTGAATAGATTAATCACATTTGAGGGTGTTGATGGTTGCGGTAAAAGTACGCAGCTGAAACTTGCTGCGCAGTGGCTTCAAGCGCGGGGTGAAGAGGTGGTCACTACTTTCGAGCCGGGTGATACGTCGCTGGGCAAAGAGATTCGCAAGCTGCTTCTGACTGGCGAATTCGTGCCGGTTCCTGAGGCTGAGTTGCTGCTGTTTCTGGCAGATCGTGCCCAGCATGTGTGCGAGGTGATTCAGCCAGCTCTTGCCTCTGGTGCATGGGTACTTTGCGACCGCTACTCCGACTCTACGCTGGCCTACCAGTTGGCGGCACGGAAACTTGGTGCCAGAACTGTCAATATTATAGAGATGCTCACCTTTGCCGAATGCAGGGTAATCCCTGCCATGACCCTCTGGTTTGATGTGCCGGTCTCTGTGGCTGCGGAGCGAATGAAAAAACGCATGCAAGCGGGCGAGAAGAGTACGCGCTTGGATGATGAGGCTATCTCTTTTCACGAGCGGGTCGCAGCAGCATTTACCAGCCAGTTTGAGAAAGATGACGGGCGAATCGTTCGTATCGATGCGAGCCTGAATATTGAAGGCGTGCAGGCAGAGGTGGAATCTGCATTGCAGAAGCGGTTCTCTTGAAACAGTTATTAGGCCACCAGCCCATTGAAGGGCGTTTCCGCGATGCCATGCAGCGAGGGCGCATGCATCACGCGTGGCTGCTGCATGGGGTTCGCGGTATCGGCAAGTTTGCACTGGCTGAGAAGCTGGCTGGCATGCTGCTGTGTGAATCGGGTTCGGCATGCGGTGAATGCCACGCCTGCCAGATGTTGAAAGCAGAATCGCATCCCGATGTTCACAGGGTGGGTTTGCTGGAGAAAAAGCGCGATATCAGTATTGACCAGGTGAGGGAGGTGCTCGACTTTCTCTCCCTGAGTGGAGCTGAGGGTGAGCGGCGCGTGGTGATTCTAGATCAGGCTGAGCGGCTTAATAATCAGGCGGCCAATGCGCTGCTGAAAGGGCTGGAAGAGCCATCAGCGGGCAGTGTGCTGATCATGGTCTGTGCCGATGCGATGAAACTTCCGGCGACGGTGCGTTCACGCTGCCTGATGCAGCACTGCTCGCCGCTCACGGAAAACGATGTGCGCACGGTGCTGGAGTCGAAACTGGACGCCAATATAATTGATCTGGCTGTGAAGCTGGCGGATGGCTGTCCGGGAAGTGTGAGCTGCCTTGAGGATGATTCCGTAGCAAAGGCACTGGCAGAGTGGCAGAGGCTGGTTGAGGATGTGACCAGGGCTGATATCGGCAAGGTCGAGAACTGGTGCAGGGCTCACGTGGTTTCAGTGCCGCATGAGCTGATTGTCCGGGCGCTGCTGCAGCCGGTTTATCCAAGGTTGCAAGATTATCAGGGAACAGGTTTTGAGGCTCTGGAGGCGACACACAAAGCAGTGAAGGATTGCCTGCGCTGGCCGGGTGAAGTGATACGCCAGAGCCTGCGCGCATCACCGACGCTTCTCTCCTGTGTGCTCGAGCTCAGAACAGCGCTGAAAAGTACGGACTAGGATTCACCGCCAAGCAAGTTAGAGTGCGGCTGAACCAGTCAGGAGAGCTATCCACAGTATGGGCAAATACTACGTCACCACCCCGATCTATTATGTGAATGATGAGCCGCATCTCGGCCATATCTATACCACGATTGCAGCCGATGTGCTTGCCCGTAATAAGCGGCTCTGCGGTGAGGATGTCTTCTTTTTGACCGGTGTGGATGAACATGGTCAGAAGGTAGAGCAGGCGGCACAGGCACGTGGTATAGAGCCGATCGAGCTGGCCAACCAGGTAGTAGCGCGTTACGAGAGCCTCTGGCCTGAACTCTCCATCTCCAATAATGATTTCATCCGTACCAGTTCCGAGCGCCATAAGAAGGGTGTGCAGGCGATGTGGCGCCGCTTGGAAAATGCAGGTTCGATCTACAAGGATTTCTACGAAGATTGGTACTGCGTACCGTGCGAAAGCTACTGGACTGAGACGCAGCTGAAGGATGCAGAGTGCTGGGATGACAAACATTGTCCCGACTGCAAACGTGCTGTTGAGAAGATTCAGGAGGAGTCCTATTTCTTCCGCCTGAGCGCCTTCCAGGATCTCCTGGCTGAACATATCAAAGCCAACCCCGACTTCATCATGCCTGCCTCGCGCCGTAATGAGGTACTGAGTTTTGTGGAGGGTGGGTTAAGAGACCTCTCTGTTTCCCGTACCACCTTTTCATGGGGTGTACCGGTGCCGGGTGATGAGAAGCATGTGATCTATGTCTGGATCGATGCATTGACCAACTACCTCTCTGGCCTTGGCTTCCCTGACCAGGAGCTGCCGGAGCATTGGCCTGCTGATGTTCATCTGATTGGTAAGGATATTCTCCGCTTCCATGCCGTTTACTGGCCTGCCATGCTGATGGCAGCCAACCTGCCACTGCCTAAACGGATCTATGCACATGGCTGGTGGACTGTTGAAGGCGAGAAGATGAGTAAGTCCAAGGGCAATGCCCTGCGTCCTGCCGATCTTCTGGCTGAGTATGATGCTGATGTGCTGCGCTACTTCCTGTTGCGTGAAGTACCCTTTGGTCACGATGGTGATTTCTCATTTACTGCCCTTAAGCAGCGCTACAACTCTGAACTGGCCAATGATGTCGGCAACCTGCTAAACCGCTCGCTGGCGATGCTCAACAAATACCGTGACGGTGTGCTGGGTGAAATGGGCGAGGAGACGGAATCCGATCGCGCCCTGATTGCTGACGTAAAAGCGATGCAGTCCGAGGTGGCTGAAGCGCTGGATAGACAGGCATTCCATCTGGCTATTGAGCGGATCAGTGTTGTGGTGCGGCATGGCAACCGCTATGTGGAAGAGAACGCACCCTGGGCACTGGCCAAGCAGGGTGATGACGCGCGTCTGAACTCGGTTCTCTATCACCTTGTGGAGACGCTGCGTCTGGTGGCGCTGCAGTTGCTGCCTTTCATGCCGACCAAGATGCAGCAGATGCTCTCACAGATTTATAACCAAGAGGTTGCCACCGAAAACTTCCTGTATGCAGAACAGGGCGGCTGGGGGCTGCTCAAGACTGGACATCAGTGTGCCAAGCCGACTCCGATTTTTCCACGCATGGAGTAGTAAGCAGGGGCTCTTATGGATAATCTGACCTGTTCAGAGCATCCTTAACCCCAATATTGGCGAAGGAGGATAGGGTGCCAAGAAGGTTACTGAAAAAGATTATGCCGGATCACAATACGATCCGAAATCATAAGCATCTACGTTTTTTCGGTACACTTCTGCATAACCGGGCCCTGTGGCACATGAATCACGACTCCGTCGCCAAAGCTTTTGCCGTCGGGCTCTTCTTTGCCTGGGTTCCGGTCCCATTCCAGATGGTGTTGGCTGCTGGCGGTGCCATCCTTTTCAATGCCAACCTGCCGCTCTCCGTGGCGCTGGTCTGGCTTACCAACCCGCTCACCATGCCGCCGATGTTCTACGGCGCTTACAAGCTGGGTGCATTCGTGCTCGGGGAAGAGCTACAGCACTTCGAGATGGAACTCTCTTATGAGTGGATTGAGCACGAGATGTCCCTGATCTGGGAGCCTTTCCTGCTCGGCTGTTTTATTATCGGGGTGTCCAGCTCTCTACTCGGCTACATTGGCATTAAGCTTCTGTGGCGAAGGACGGTGATCAAACGCTGGCGTAAAAGGCATATTCGGCGTGACCGGCTCACCTGAGGTCTGGAGTCTGATCTCCAAATCACTCGACGGTGCTGTCGGTTGCGGAAAAATCACAACTTCTCACTCACTTTCAGGTGGTAGTATCAATTCGGCTTACCGGGTTACCACGGAATCCGAAGTCTCCTTTTTTGTCAAACTTAACAGGGAGTCAGGCCTTGAGATGTTTGAGGCCGAGTGTGATGGACTTTATGAACTGATCGCTGCCAATGCGATTCGTGTGCCGTTAGCGGTGACCACCGGAAGCGGGGCAGGGCACGCGTGGCTGGTTACAGAATATATCAATCTTGGACGGGGAAGCGGCGATTCGGATCGTCTGCTCGGCATGCAACTGGCCGCACTTCACAGGCAAGCTGAAGAGAGTTATGGCTGGTTTCGCGATAACACCATCGGTTCGACGGTTCAGCACAACAGGCGGTCGGGAAACTGGATCGATTTTTATCGACATCAGCGGCTGAAATTTCAGCTCGATCTTGCTGCCAGCAACGGATTCAGAGGTTCACTGCAGGAGAAGGGGGAGCGGTTGCTTGCTGACCTCGGCACTTTTTTTGTTGGTTATACACCGCAGCCATCACTGTTGCATGGCGATCTATGGGGCGGCAACTGCGCCTTTGATGAAAAGGGGCAGCCAGTCATGTTTGATCCGGCCGTCTATTACGGTGACCGCGAGGCCGATATCGCCATGACCGAACTCTTCGGTGGTTTTGGCGCCGATTTTTACGACGCCTACAACGAGGAATGGCCTTTGGATAGTGGCTACGCAGTGCGCAAAACACTCTACAACCTCTATCACATCCTCAACCACGCCAACCTCTTCGGCGGCGGTTACGCCTCGCAGGCCGAAGCCATGGTCGACAGGCTTCTCTCAGAAATTTGATACCAGCGGACTCAACTACCTTCAGAGCACTTGTTCGAGTCCTGTGCAGGGCTCGATATCAACTCGAATTGATTTAGACGAATGATACTTTCGGCAAAAGTGGACATTCAGTAAACAATCAGGTTTTGCTGCCAACCCAATTCCGAGCACCATCAATTGTCTGGAAGGTGGCATATTCAAACAACTTGTTTTTCGTTAGTTCACATAGACTGTTTGCGAGGCCAACATAGGCATCCTGAGGTACAATCAGGGCGATTTTAAATTCGTGCTTCAGCTGAGAAATCATTTCATCTGTTGATGCAAATATTGGCAAATGAGAGGCCTCTATTGCGTGGCCTGATATTTCTGTGAAATCATTAATAATATATCTGGCGCTTTTGAAGCGAACATCATCATACAAATCAATATTAGATTCCAAAACTTCCTCTCCGTTGACCATGCCTGAGAATATTCTATATATACCTTCAGACTCCCAAATTATTGAATACGGCACGAAACACTCCTCATGGAATTAATAAAAATGCCCTCTATTGCCCGGCGACCGTCATGCCGGAGATGGCAATGCTTGGCACGGCACTGGAGCCAAACCATGTGAGGTCGGAGCCGACCATCTTAATGCTGGCGAACATCTCTTTCAGGTTGCCGGCAATGGTGATGCCCTGCACCGGACGCACAATTTTACCGTTCTTGATCAGGAAGCCGGCCGCGCCGCGCGAGTAGTCGCCGGTAACACCGTTGACACCAAAACCGATCATCTCAGTCACCAGCAGGCCGTTGCCGATCTCTGCGATCATCTTCTCCTGGGTTTGAGATCCCGGATGCCAGATCAGGTTGGAGGAGCCGATGCCGATATCCCCGGTAAGGCCACGCACGGCACTGCCGGTCTCCGGTTGTTTCAACCGTTTGGCCGTGTACCGGTCGGTTAAAAAGCAGTTCAGCCTGCCGCTATCAATAATGTTACGACCCACGCAGCGGGTGCCCTCTCCATCGAACAGACGATTGCCCATGCCGTCGGGGTGGTCGGGATTATCCTCAATGGTTATAAACTCGGGGAAGATCTCCGCGTTGAGTGAGTCGGCAAGAAAGGTGCGCTCCTGCAGTACCGCACGCCCATTAATGCCACCGATCAGGTGACCTAGCAAAGAGGAGGCAGTGCGCGGTTCGAAAACCACCGTGGTCCGTCCACTCTCCATGCTGCCGGGATTGAGCATGGCTATGGCACGCTTGGCTGCTTCATGAGCGATGGTCTCTGGTGTTCTCAGGTCGGAGGCGTGAAAGGCACGATGCCATGCGTAATCGCGCTGCATACCTTCACCCGTTCCGGCAATGACTGAAACACTGAGCGAGGCTGATGATTTGGCATATTCAGCGGAGAAGCCATCACTGGAAGCGTAGGCAATATGGCTGCTGCCGAAGCTTGCATCTGCGCCCTCTGAGTTGCTGATCTCAGGCGAATAGTTGCGGGCAATCTCTTCGCACTGCATCGCTGCATCACGGGCTTTTTCGATGTTCCAGCCATGATCCCGGTCGGGATAACGCGCATTCCATGCGGCCAGCTCATTGCTGCTCGGATGTATTGCACCTGTTGGCGGTACGGCATCGGGATCGGGCTCCGATATTCTGGCCATGGCTACGACCTGTGCGGCAAGCTGATTCAGCCCTGATTCAGAGAGATCGGAGCTAGAGGCGGTGGCAAAGGCCAGTCCGCGACCGGTATCGAAAAAAGCGCGCAGACCCATTCCCTGCGCATCCTCGCGCTCAACCGATTCAATGGCGCCGTTACGGACAGTGATTGAGTCGCCGGTATTGCTGATAGCCATCGCATCGACATGGATCGCGCCGGCTTTTTTGGCAGAGTCGATTAACCGTTCAGCATGGCCGCTGATACTATCTTTTTGTGGTTTGATGTTGGAGTGGCTCATGCTTCGGTTCCTCCGACGGTCAATTCATCAATGCGCAGGGTGGGTAACCCGACACCGACTGGCACGGACTGCCCGCCTTTGCCGCAGGTGCCAACACCGGGGTCAAGCTCAAGATCATTACCGATCATCGATACCTTCTGCAGTACCTCGTGCCCCACACCGATCAGGGTTGCTCCCTTGACCGGATACTGAATTTTACCGTTCTCCACGTAGTAGGCTTCGGAGGTAGTGAAAACAAACTTGCCTGAGGTGATATCGACCTGTCCGCCACCAAAATTGACTGCGTAGATACCGCGATCAAGAGAGGCGAGGATATCATCCGGCGAATCGTTACCCGGTAGCATGAATGTGTTGGTCATGCGAGGCAGAACCTGATGGGCATAGGACTCACGCCTGCCGTTTCCGGTTGATTCCTTGCCCATCAAGCGGGCATTCTGGCGATCCAGCAGGTAGCCGGTGAGGATGCCGTCTTCGATCACTGTATTGCGCTTGGTTGCCATGCCTTCATCGTCGACATTAAGTGAGCCGCGCCGCTCGGCGATGGTGCCGTCATCAACCACTGTAATGCCCTTGGCAGCCACCCGTTCGCCCAGTTTATTCGAAAACACAGAGGTTCCCTTGCGGTTGAAGTCGCCTTCAAGCCCGTGACCAATCGCTTCGTGCAGTAGAATGCCGGGCCAGCCGGGTCCAAGCACAACCGGCATGGTGCCAGCCGGGGCATCATGGGCATCGAGATTTAAGAGTGCGAGGCGGACTGCTGTGCGCACCAGCTCCTCAGCCTTGTCCTGTTCAGCAAATCTGAGCAGCGAAAATCGGCCACCACCACCGGCGCTGCCGGTTTCGCGTTTGCCATTTTGCTCGACCACCACAGATACATTCAGCCGGACAAGTGGTCGGGCATCGTGAATGAAAGCGCCATCCATGCGTACGATATGAATGTCGGAGAAAGAGGATGATACATTGGCAAAGACCTGCTTGACGCGTGGATCAAGACTGCGGGCAAGCCGGTCTAGTCGCTCAAGCAGCTCTTTACGCATGGTGAAATCCAGTCCCAGGGCCGGGTTGCTGCCACTGTAGAGTGTTGGTGCAGTGGCTTGGCTGTGAATGGCGACTGGGGGGCGATCTTGGTGGCTAGTGGCGATGGCCCGAGCTGAACCAGCCGCCTGCATCAGGGATGCCGTGTCGAGCCGATCGGTAAAGGCATGGCCAGCTGATTCCCCCTTGATAACGCGCGCACCAAGCCCCTGATGGGTTGATGCGGAAACATGTTTGACGCGACCCTCTTCAAGGGCGATCGACTCCATGCTGCTGTGCTCAAGGTAGAGGTCACCATCATCAGCACCGGCAGGAAGCATGTGCGAGAGCACGGACTGGAGGGTTTCGATAGAAACTGGGGGGGTATCTGGCAGTTTAAGGGTCATGGTGGCAATCGTCATGGCTGGCTTGCATCTGGTCAAGCGTGACGGACGAGCATGATGCACATAGGTTGCTGGCATGGTTGAGTTGATAAAGATTTCCGATCTGGTGCTGCTGCAGGTGATTATCGATGCGCTGGAATCCAGGGCGATCCGTTTCAGGGTCGATAATGCCGGCATGCATGCGCTGATGCCGCTGCCGGGTTTGATGGATTCACGAATCCTCGTTGATGAGGATGATCTCCCCGCTGCCAGAATGATTCTGAATGATTTGGAGCTTTGAGGGATGATTAAAGGTGCACTGGCGTTTCTGGCGGGGTTGAAGCTGCTGTTTGTCCGCACTGAGTTGCGCAGCCTTTTGTGGCGTATGCTTGGCCTGCTGCTGCTTCTGATGGTTGTTCTTTCCACAGCTGCTTACTGGCTCGTTGATTATGTTGCCGCTCTCTGGATTCCTGAAGGGGATGCCTGGTACTGGCAAATAGTATCATGGATCGTGTGGCTGCTGGCGCTGTTGTTGGCGCTGATCACGGCTGCAGTTGCTTATGTGGCGCTTGGTTCAGCCGCTGTGGCACCATGGCTTGATCAGCTGGCAGAGCGTGCGGAAACCCTCTCTGGGAAGTCTGTTGAGCCTACATCCCAGTCATCGATGGCACTGATACTGCAGAGCCTCTCCCATTCACTGCGCCCGCTACTTGGTTTGATGGTGTGGGGTGGGGCGGCACTGCTCTTCTTCTGGTTGCCTCCAGTTGCCGCAGCGATATGGACGTACGGCAGTATTCGTTTTCTGACGTTTGAACTGATTGATACATCGGCATCACGGCGTGGCTGGAATTTCAGCCAGCGCAAACAGAAACTAAATGAAAACCGCTGGTTTTTTCTCGGTTTTTCTGCCCTGGCTGCAGTGATGATCATGGTTCCAGTTCTTAATCTGGCCGTTATTCCAGCGGCTGTGGTCGGATTATCGGTTCACTTCATGCAAGATCAGGCCTGAATCTATTAATGAATTATCATGGCTAATTATATTCGCGGATAAAAACCTGGAAAACGTAGGGGATGCAATGGCCGAACCAGTTGGCTACACTGCTGCGCTCTACGTCCTTGGAGGTCAGGCATGCCCTGGAGCAACAACGATAATAATCAGAATCAGAACCCGTGGGGCCAGCGTCCCGGTGGTGGAGGTGGAAACCAAACCCCTCCCGATCTCGATGAGGTGATTCGTCGCCTGCAGGAGCGCTTTGGCGGCTTCTTCGGTGGTGGCAGTGGTGGAGCCGGTGGAACCGCTGGTCCAGGTCTAAGCAAAGGCATGCTCTCCGGTGTGCTGGCAGCAATTCTTCTGTTCTGGGGGCTGACCGGTTTTTATATGGTGGCTGCCGATGAGGAGGCCGTAGTTCTCCGTTTTGGTAAACATGTGGCGACCAAAGGCCCTGGCCTGAACTGGGCGATCCCATATCCGGTTGAAACCGTTGAAAAACTTCCGGTGACGCGTGTTCAGCGTCTGGAGATCGGTTTCCGTCAGTTCGCTGATGGCGCGATCCGCAAGCGTGCCAATGAGTCACTGATGCTGACCAAGGACGAAAACATCGTCGATATCTCTTTCATTATTCAATATAAGATTAAGAGTGTTGAGGATTTCCTCTTCAATATCGACAGCGCTACCAAAACTGTGCGCGATGTGGGTGAGTCCGCAATTCGTGAAGTGATCGGTCGCACCTTGATTGATGATGTGCTGACTACCAAGAAAGCGGAAGTTGAAGTCGAGACCCAGACTCTGATTCAGCAGATTCTCGATGGTTATCAGGCCGGTATCTCGGTTAGCACAGTGAAGCTGCAGGATGTGCAGCCACCTGAACGTGTGATCAAAGAGTTCAAGGACGTGGCTTCTGCACGTGAGGATCGCGAGCGTGCCAAGAATGAGGCTCAGGCCTATGCCAACGATATTATTCCTAACGCCCGTGGTGAAGGTAAGAAGATGGTTCTTGATGCCGAAGCCTATGGCAAGGCTGTGGTTGAGCGTGCCAAGGGTGAAGCTGATCGTTTTGAAAGCATCCTGACTGCATACAAGCTGGCACCTGAAGTGACCCGCAAACGTCTCTACATGGATACCATGGAAGATGTGTTGAGCCGTGCTGACAAAATCATTATTGATGGCGCTGTAGCAGGCAAGGTGTTGCCGTATCTTCCACTCGACCGAGTGAGTAACAAGGTGGAGGTGAAGAAATGAGCCCGAAACAGACCCTGATTGCAATTGTAGCGGTGGCAGTGGCCACCATCATCGGCATGAGTGCATTTGTTGTGGATCAGCGTGAACAGGCGCTGGTGCTGCAGTTTGGTAACCCCAAGGATGTTGTGAAGGAAGCAGGCCTGCATTTCAAACTGCCATGGCAGAGTGTGGAGACTTTCGATTCCCGCCTGCTGGAAAGCGATGTGCCGCCCAACGAAGTGATCACCAAGGATAAGAAATCGATCCTAGTGGATAACTATGCCCGCTGGCGCATTACCGATCCGCTGAAGGTTTATCAGGTAGCGCGTACCCAGACAGGCGTAGCTGCCCGTATGGATGACGTGGTTCGTGGTAAGGTGCGTGAGGTGCTGGGCCAGCATACGCTGCATGAGATTGTTTCAGGTGGTGATAAAGAGAACCTTCGTGTTGAGCTGATGCAGTCGATTCGAGATCGTGCCGATGAGGGCGTGAAAGATTACGGCATTACCATTATCGATGTGCGCATCAAACGCGCTGATCTGCCGCAGGAGAACTCGGAAGCTGTATTCCAGCGTATGAAGGCTGAGCGTAACCGTATTGCCAAGGAGTATCGCTCCGAGGGTGAAGAGGCTGCCAAAGAGATTCGTGCAACGGCTGAAAAGACTCAGAAGACTATTCTGGCTGAGGCCTATAAGCAGTCCGAAATTCTCCGTGGTAAAGCCGATGCTCTGACTACGGCGATCTATGCGAAGGCTTATAACAGGGATCCTAAGTTCTACGCATTTACCCGTTCGCTTGAGGGGTATCGCAACTCCATTGATGAGAATACGCGTCTGGTGATTTCACCTGACTCCGAGTTCTTCAACTTCTTCCAGCAGTCACGACAGTAAATAGATTCGGATAGCAGGAGCCTGCTTCATGGATGATCTCTGGGCCGCTTTAGGTCTGGTGCTGGTGATAGAGGGGGCGTTTTACGCCCTCTTTCCTCAGGGTATGATCGATATGATGCGCCGGCTTCCAGAGATCTCACCGCGTACACTTCGCGTTACAGGTCTCATTGCCATTACCATCGGATGGCTGGTGGTTCGCCTCGTTCGGAGTTGAGGGTGCCACCTCTGCTGGTGTTGTCATCGACAAGGCTATGCCTGATTGATAGACCTATAACTCGTTTAGTTTACTCATGATCTGCAGCTGGTTCTTCTCAGCATAGGCGATAAGGGTGTTGCGCAGTGGGGGATGGGCCTCAACAACATTCCTGAATGCGTTATAGGGGATTCTGACGACAGTAACGTTGCTATTGGCAATCATGTCGGCTGGGCAGCCCTGTATATGGACAGCTTCGGATTCGCCGATCAGGGAGCCCGGACCCAAGGTCTTCAACTCCTTAAATATTCCCTTTCCCAGCAGCTGGAAATGGGCACTCCCTTTTGCCACGAGATCGACGTGATCAAGCTTTTCACCCGCCTTGTGAATCGTCTCACCAGCGGCGTATTGCCGGGTGTGACTCTGTTCAGCCAGATCTTTGCGCATATTCAGCGGCACATTCTGGAGCAGAGGTGATGATGATATTCTGGCATTGATAAGGCGCGAAGCGGACTTTTGCTGCAGGGCAATTTTCAGGCTCGGGTTTTTCTCCAGTGCGGCCAGTATTTTTTTGCGCGGCAGCTTGGCAACTATGGAGTCCTTGTTGGCAACGATATCCGACTTGTGAGGCCCGGGATTGAAGAGATAGCTCTCACCGACCACGTTACCTAAGGTGATAAGATTCAGCAGTACGGGTTTGCCATCGCTACTCCAGATGAACTCGGCAAGCTCGCCTTCACAAACGAGGTAAATGGTCTCCTCATGCTCTCCGCGTTGAATCAGGTGGTGCCCCTCTTTGACCTTGTGCTGGTGCAGGCGCAACCACAGGCTGTTTTGCATCGTGGTCGGCAGCAGTTTGTCAATCCTGTCATCATTAGGATCAATGCCGTTGCGAATACGTCCGATTTGCGGGAATGTAGTGGCCAGGGTGTTGGCCTGTTTGTGTTCCCCCCTGTTAACCAGAAGGGTATGCAGGTGGCGTAGAACCTCGGCAGCAGTTGTCTGCTTGTTCTCTATAAGCAGCAGTTCTGCATATTTCCTCAGATATGCCTCATTATCCGGGTAGAGTTTTACCAGATCGGCATATGCGTTGAGTTGATTGTTCTGATCGATAGACATCTCTGGCTGACACTCCCTGAACTGCCTTTATTCTAGCTCGTATTTTTCATGAGATCACGGCCGGATTACAAATCTGAGGAAAAGGCTTCGCATTTGGGAGGCTGGATAATTAGTGTTACGAGCCTGTGGAGGATTTGCATGGCCCTGATGATTACCGATGACTGTATCAACTGTGCGGTTTGCGAGCCGGAGTGCCCAAATCTGGCTATTTTTGAAGGTGAGGAGATTTTCGAGATCGATCCGGATCGCTGCACCGAGTGTGTGGGCCATTTCAATGAGCCGCAGTGCCAGCTCGTCTGTCCTGTCGACTGCATTCCAGAGGATCCGGACCGTGTCGAATCACAGGAGGCTTTGCAGGTGAAATACGAGAAATGGATCGGAGAGAGTGCGTGAGCGGCCGTCTGTTTATTGTTTCGGGACCATCGGGTGCAGGAAAATCGAGCCTTTGCGCAGCTCTACTGGAGCGCTGCCCGCAACTCCAGCTCTCAATATCTTGCACGACAAGGAGTCCGCGCCCGGGCGAAGAGAATGGACGCGAATACCACTTCCTCTCCACATCTGAGTTTAAGGTGCAGTGTGATGCGGAAGGATTCCTGGAGTGGGCAAATGTGCATGGCAATATGTACGGAACTCGCCAGTCCGATGTTGAGGCCATCATGCAGGCAGGTCGTGATGTGCTGCTTGAGATAGATTGGCAAGGGGCGGCACAGGTGGCCAAAAAGATACCTTCCGCCATTCGCGTGTTTATTTTACCACCTTCTCTGGAGGCGCTGAGAAATCGCCTGACCTCGCGTGGGCAGGATGATATGGCAATCATAGAGCGCCGCATTGCAGCTGCAGAAGAGGAGATGGAGCATGCGCCAGAAGCGCAATTCCAGGTCGTCAATGATGATTTCGACCTTTCGTTGCAGCGTTTGCAGGAAATTTTTCAGGACTGATTACTGCTGTCAGCGGCACTGCATGCGGAATATTGCATCACACTAGTCAAGGATTCATAAAGCTGTCTCAATTTAAACAGACCGCGATGGTTGCAATTTGTGCGGTCACTTCTAGGTTTGTGACATTGTTTGTTTGGAGGTAGCCGTATGGCCCGCGTAACAGTAGAAGATTGCATTCGTTATTATCCGAATCGCTTTGAAATGGTTCATCTTGCAGGTAGGCGCGCAAGGCAGTTGCTTAACGGTATGCCTTCAATGCTGGAGGTTGAAGAGAACGACAAACCTTCCGTCCAGGCGCTGCGCGAGATGGGTGATGGTTATGTCTCCTGGGAAGTTCTCTTTGAACAGGATGATGTGGAACGTCGTCGTCTGGATCAGTTTGACGATGAAGAGGTTGAAGGCTGATTTATGCTTCGGTTTGCGATCTCCTGAACTCTTTTCATCATTAAGTTGTGAGTCGCATATTTGAAATTACAGAACAAGTTGCATCGTATGCTCCGAAGGCCGATCTTGATCTAATCAATCGCGCCTATGTTTTTGCTGCCCATGCCCATGCCGGGCAGGTGCGCAATTCCGGTGAACCATATATTGTCCACCCACTTGCCGTAGCCGATATTCTTGCCAGCCTTGGCATGGATGAATCGACTATAATCACAGCACTGCTTCATGATACCGTCGAGGATACCAGTGTATCGCTGGAGGAGGTGGCACATCATTTCGGTGAGGATGTGGCACGGCTGGTTGATGGTGTCACCAAGATCGGCCAGATCCACTTCAACTCAAAGGAACACAAGCAGGCTGAAAATTTCCGTAAAATGATCCTGGCTACGGCCAAGGATCTACGTGTGCTGATCGTGAAGCTTGCCGACCGGTTGCACAACATGCGCACGCTTGGCTTTATGCGTGATGAGAAACGCAAGGCGATTGCTGCGGAGACGATCGAGATTTATGCGCCGCTGGCACACCGTCTCGGTATCCACTGGATCAAGCAGGAGATGGAAGACCTCGGTTTCTCCTACCTTGAGAGCGATGCCTATAAGTCACTGCTAGGTGAGATGGCTGGGCGACTTGAGGGACTCAACCATACCCGTGAAAGGCTTGAGAGCATTATTCAGGAGGCGTTGCAACGGCAGGGGTTAAAAGCCCGTGTTCAGGGCCGTATGAAACATCTCTACAGCATCTATGAGAAGATGCAGCGCAAGCATGTTGATTTTGATGAGATTTTCGATCTGGTGGCGTTCCGCGTCATTGTGGATGATATGCAGACCTGTTATCAGGCGCTGGGCGTTGTGCACAGCCTCTATCGCCCGGTTCCGGGCCGCTTCAAGGATTACATCGCTCTGCCCAAACCCAATGGTTATCAGTCACTGCATACGACCGTGATCGGGCCTGAGAATTTTCGTATTGAGGTGCAGGTTCGCACCGAGGCGATGCACTCCTATGCCGAGGATGGCGTTGCCGCTCACTGGGCCTATAAAGAGGGGGCTAATAAGGCAAGCGGAGAGGGCGAGAGCTTCAAGTGGCTCAAGCAGTTGACCGAGCTGTTGCAGGATGCTGAGAACCCGAGTGAATTTCTGGAGAATGTGCGCCTCGACCTGTTTGTGCAGGAGGTGTACGTATTCAGTCGCGATGGCGATATCTTCCCGTTGCCGCGTGGGGCAAGGCCGCTCGACTTCGCCTATTCGGTACATACCGATATTGGTCACCACTGCATCGGCGTACGCATTAACGGTGAAATGGCAGATTTCTCGACCCGCCTTAGAAATGGCGATTCGATCGAGATTATGACCAGCCCTGACCAGACTCCAAGCCGACAGTGGCTACAGTATGTCAAAACGCCACGTGCGCGCCATTCGATCCGGCAGTGGTTCAGAAGGCAGGAGCGTGGAACCTGCATCCGCATGGGCGAAAAGATTCTTAAGGAGTCGATTGGCAAAAAAGATTTAGGCAAGGATGTTCTGAAACGTCTGGAATGTGCTGATATGGAGGTCTTGAAAGTTCATCTTGGCCGTGGCGATATTCCGATTCATACACTGCTGGATGCAGTGGATCAGGAGCAACGCAAGCTTCCATTAAAGTTGAAGGGCTTCAAGCGTTCACAGATGCAGCCTGCCGAATGCTGTCATCCAATTCCAGGCGATCCGGTACTCGGGCAGTTCAGCTCTGGTTCAGGTATGATTCTGCATCATCGGAAGTGCACTGAAGTTTCCGATATGGAAAACAAGGACTGGCTCGAAGTGGAGTGGGCGGCACAACCGGGCCAGCTGTTTCAGACTGGCATAGAGGTGCGTGCCCATAATGAACGCGGCATGCTGGCAATGGTGACCAAGAGTATTGCTGATGCCTCCTCGGGTATTGAAGACATGAGGTTGAAACAGCGCGGCGGTGAGATGACGGAGCTCCTGCTTCTTGTTGAGGTGGAGGACCGTAAGCATCTGGCAGCAGTGCTGCGCTCACTCCGATCGATAGAAGGGGTCGCTAGCGTAAGTCGTCGCAATCAGGTGGGGCTGGGTGAAAATAAGAAGAGTTCATCACGTGCCCTTGGTGAAACGCTGCGTGACTTCTTCAGCAGAAAATCATCTACAACAAACAGATAAAAAGGAAAATTAGATATGAGTTCAATCGAAATTATCCAATCGGACAGCGCTCCAAAAGCAGTGGGCCCTTATTCACAGGCTGTACTCTTCGGTGGGGTGCTCTATGCATCAGGCCAGATCGGGCTTGATCCTGAGGCAGGAAAACTGGTGAGTGACGATGTCGAGTCACAGGCGAGACAGGTAACTAAAAACCTGTCTGCAGTGTTGAGTGAGGCGGGAGCATCACTCAGTGATATTCTCAAGGTGAATATCTTCCTTACCGATATGGGAGATTTCCCGAGGGTAAATGAGATTTATGCAGCTTGGCTTGGTGAGCATCGTCCGGCCCGGGCTACTGTGGCGGTTGCTGCATTGCCGCTGGGGGCGAAAGTGGAGATGGATCTGATTGCTAGAATCGGTTGAGAAGCCGGATCTGCCGATTTAACGCGCAATAACAAAACAAAAAGGGCGCCCATTCGGGCGCCCTTTTTATAATTGAAAGAGTGGTAAATCAGGCGGCTTTTTCGATCTTGCCGGAGCGCAGGCAGCTTGCGCAAACCTTAACCCTGCGGGGCTGACCTTCTACAACAGCACGTACCTGCATCAGGTTAGGCAGAAAACGACGACGAGTCGCATTATGCGCATGACTGACATTATTGCCGGCCATTGGACCTTTTCCACATACTTCACAACGCTTTGCCATAACTAATACCTCCGAAAACGGGGCGCACTTTAGGTGAATGCATCCCGGCATTCAAGTAAAAAATGGAAGTTTTTTCAAAGCATTGAAATATCCCGCTATTTACCGTCCAGAACGCCAATCCTATAGCACACCGACAGCGTAAGCGAGACTGTCGGCGTAAGAGTGCCAACACCTTCAGCAGTGTGACTGTTTTCAATGAAGCCTTCCGGTTGAGCTAACCTCTTTGATCGTTCAAGATAAGGGCATGTACGAAATTCTGGCCCAGCCGCTGACGCGCATCAATGGTGTAGGTGCCACACTTGAAAAGCGCCTAATGGCTCGTGGCATCACCTGTCTTGGCGATCTGCTACTGCATCTGCCCAAGGAGTATGTCGATGATCGCCATGTCGCTCTCATTGCCCAGTTGCAGGAGGGGGTGAGTTCGCGAATTGTCGGTCGTGTTGTCAGTAAACAGGCGCGTGGGTTTGGTCGCAACCGGCAGGTAATCATCAGGCTGGCGGATGAATCCGGCCAGATTTCCCTGAACTATTTCCATTCCGGTTATATGATGACCGATGCTCGCCTCTCTGAAGGGCGTGAGATATCCGTGCGCGGTGTGGCTGAGCGCTGGAATGGCTATTGGCAGATGAGTCATCCCGAATGGTGTGTGAGCGAATCATTTCATCCGGGCTTTCAGCCGGTTTATGCGAGCCTTGCAGGACTTGGTGGCAAACGGCTCGGCACCATGATCCGGCAGCTGCTCTCGATATTGCCTGCTTCGGCATGCAGTCCACTTGATGGACTTCTATCTGAGCAGTTTCATCTCCCCTCACTTTTGCAGGTATTCAAGCAGATTCACCATCCGGACGAACTCGGGCGCGACGCCCTGGAGCAGGCGGTGGGGCGGCTGAAGAGCGAAGAGATTATTGTTTACCTGCATCTGATGCGGCAGAAGAAACAGGCTGCGGTCTGTCCGGCTGTTGCCTTGGACAACGAGGATAAGAGCAGGGCGCTGCTGAACGCTTTGCCTTTTCCGCTTACCGATGCGCAAACCTCCGCCTGCCACGATATCGCTATCGATCTTGAGTCTGGAAACCGCATGCACCGCCTGTTGCAGGGTGATGTGGGGTCGGGAAAGACCTGGGTTGCGGCACTTGCCATGGCTAGGGCCGCAGGAAACGGGGCACAGGCTGCACTTCTGGCCCCAACTGAGGTGTTGGCCAATCAGCATGCCGAAACGCTGCAGGAGCTGTTTGAGCCGCTTGGGCTGGAGGTCGCGCTGCTTACCGGCAGCACCAGAGCCAAAGCACGCCGGGAGATGCTCAAGAGGCTGGCAAGTGGAGAGCTGAAGCTGATTGTCGGCACCCATGCGCTGCTGACTGAGGATGTGCAGTTTGAACATCTGGCGCTGGCGCTGGTGGATGAACAGCACCGCTTCGGTGTGCGTCAGCGTTGGGCTCTGACCGAAAAGAAGAATGAGAACAATGGTGCAGTTCACCTGCTTGGTATGACTGCTACACCGATTCCACGCTCCCTTGCATTGGCGCTCTACGGCGATATGGACCTCTCCATCATGCGTGGTATGCCGCCGGGCAGACTTCCTGTTGAGACGCGTGTGATCTCAGCAGAGAAGATGAAGCCGCTGGCTGATGGCATGCAGCGCATTCTCGATGTCGAGGGGCGCATCTACTGGATTGTACCACGTATCGATGAAGATGAAGATGGTGTGTCGGTTGATCAGCGTGTTGAGCTGCTAAAAGGGTATTTCCCCGCAGCCAATGTAATCGGCTTGCATGGCCGGATGAAATCAAAAGATAAAAACAGTGCACTGGATGCATTTAGTTCGGGAGCATGCAAAATACTTGTCTCCACCACCGTGGTGGAGGTGGGTGTGAATGTGCCTGAAGCGCGCCTGATCGTGATCGAGCAGTCCGAATCCTACGGACTGGCGCAGCTGCATCAGCTCAGGGGGCGGGTAGGGCGCTCTGAGAAGCAGGGTTACTGCATGCTGGTTGCAGGGGAGAAGGCTAGCGAGGCCTCGATGGTGCGATTGAAGAAGATGGTGAACACCCACGATGGTCTGGAGCTGGCAGAGGCCGACCTGGCTATTCGTGGTGGTGGAGATGCAGTTGGTACCCGCCAACACGGTGAAGCCGGCTTCCGTCTTCTGGATATCTCCGAAGATGCAGTGCTGATTCGCCAGTGGCATGAGAGCCTGCCCGATTTCACCCCGGATGAAGCCATGCAACGCTTCTGGCGACCCTTCGCAGAATCAACTGATTAAGATCTTTTCTGTAGTCCTGAATTCGGGTTTATTCACACCCTTGTTTTGCTGTATCTGTTGAAACAGAAGGGATTGTAGTAGCTATCCACAATTTCTGTGGATAACTTTGTGGATGAAATAGTGCATGGTGCTGTATTTCAATGATGATGGCTTCCGTGCGCCTTGTGCCTGAATTTTACGCACTTAATTAAATCGTTTTATTTCAATGTCTTATGAAGATCATGAGAGAAAAAGGTTTGTTGGCGCAATGCCTTCTAATAATACTGATGAGAATATCCTGTCGGTGGATAATAAGTTGTTAATTCACTGGTTTTACCGGCTTCAGGGCATAAATGAGAGCAATCGAACATACCGATGAGTAGATCACCAACACTATCCTGGTATTGGCTCTCCCAGCGCGGTTTTGCTTTCTATGAATTTGGGTGATCACCTCGAGCAGCGGACATTTGTGCGTGCCCAGTGATGTTGGTGGTGTGAATTCCTGCCTTCAGCTAAAAGTGAACATTTAGCACCATACTTTGCTATACTAATGTATAAGGAACGTAGAATGCCTTAATCGCTGGCTTGCCCCCTGATGATCGGGAGCAATTAGAGGTATGCCATGAATATGAAACCAGTTCAGATTGGTCTGTTCGTTGTTGCGCTTGTGATAGCAGCCTATGCACTGTTATCAGGAGACATGCTTGAAAAGGAAAAAGCTGCAGAAAGAACACCGCTGTCGATTGGAACCAATATCTGGCCCGGTTATGAACCCCTCTATCTGGCCCGCGAGCTTGGTTATTATGATAATAAGGGCATTCATCTGGTTGAATTTGCATCAGCGACCCAGGTTGTACATGCCTTTCGCAACCGAGTGATTTTAGCAGCGGCACTGACGCTGGATGAGGTGCTTTTGCTGAAGGATTATGGACTCGACCCTAAGCTCATTCTTGTTTTTGATATCTCAGAAGGGGCTGATGTAATTATGGCCAAAAAAGAGATCACCAGTATGGCTGCGCTTAAAGGTAAACGCATTGGCGTTGAAAACACGGCCCTGGGTGCTTTTGTTCTCATGCGGGCGCTTCAACTCAACGGCCTGAACATTTCTGATATCACCATCGTCTCTCTTCCAGTCAATGAACATGACAGCGCATTCGATGCAGGCAAGGTCGATGCACTGATTACATTTGAACCGGTTCGCAGCCGGTTGCTGAGCAAGGGGTATCATGAAATCTTCACCAGCAAAGATATGCCGGGTGAAGTCGTCGATGTTCTGGTGGTTAATAAAGAGGCCTTGATATCACATGAAACTCAAATTGATTCACTGCTGCAAGGGTGGTTTGACGCTGTCAGGTACTTCGAAGTGAGACCGGATAAGGCCGCCAGGGTTATGGCTGGACGTCAGAAAATATCAGTTGACGAGGTTCTGGATTCTTTTAACGGACTGCACATCCCTGATATAAGTGACAACATGAAGATGATGGGTAGACCTGACGCACTACTGTTGGGCACTGCAGAGCGTATGGCTGAGGTGATGCTTGAGTCGAAATTACTAAAGAACAAGCTAGATCTGGAGTCAATGATTGTCCCAGATCCACTTAAACGCGCAGAGAATCCAAAGCAATAACTGGTTCTGATGCGCTACTCATTACGCTGGCTTCTGCCCCTTGTTCTCATCACTTTTACAGTGGCTGTGGCTGCATGGAGCTACCAGACCAATGGTAAGATTGCAGAAGATGAGGTGGAGCAAGATCAACTCCTACATATGTCTCTGGAGATGGACCAGCTGCAACGGCACATCGAACTTGAACTAAGGGAAGGGATGATGGCATCGGTACAGGAGGAGATCAGCACCCTAGGTGTTAATCCGGAGGTTGAAATCGCCTTTCTCAGTGATCATCACGATATTGTCATCGCTTCCATTTTCTTCGCCTCTGTCGGCAATTCAGTCGAAGGTATGATCGACAAATACCTCAGCAACAGCTCCGGGATAAGGCTTGAGCAGTTCCAGCAGGTCAAGCAGTCCTTAAGTAGCAGGGTTTTTTTGGAGGGTGAAGGAGAAAATCAAAAGGTGATTGGTATCTACCCTGTGGTTACCGGACGTCAGGTCGGTGAGTTGAGGCCTACCCTCATCGGTCTGTTGTATGCACAGCGTAGCCTGGCAAAGCTCAAAGCAGTTGCACTGCAAAATGTAGTCCGTCAAATCAGCCAGTTTTCCCTTGTATTGGCTCTACTGACGGTCTTTCTCTGCATGTTTTTACATTTTCAGGTCACCGAAAGAATTCGGAAAATAGTATCGGCAGCCCGCTTGGTTTCAGAGGGTGATTTGAGCGTCAGAACAGGCATTTCTGGCAACGATGAGTTGGGAGAGGTTGCATCGACCATGGATCAGATGGTATCGCGCTGGGCTGAAGCTGAAGCCAAGCTCACCAAGCTCTCGCAAGGGGTTGAGCAGTCCGGAGAGTCCATGGTCATCATGGATTTTCAGGGGGTCGTAGAGTATGTGAATCCTGCATTCAGCCGTCTTTCGGGATACTCAATTGATGAAGTGATAGGAAATTTAGCCCTCTGGTTTAAAAACAGCAATGACCCGGTCGGTAGAGATCTGTGGGGCTCAATGATACTTGGCAATCCCTGGCATGGGCGGATCATTAACGAGAAGAAGGATGGCTCCACTTATCCATCCATGCTGACCGTATCACCCATAAGAAACGATGCCGGCGACCTCATCAACTATGTTGCGGTTCAGCAGGATCTGAGCGAACACGAAAATCTTGAAGAGCAGTTTCGGCAAGCACAGAAGATGGAGGCGCTGGGCACACTGGTCGGAGGTATTGCCCATGAATTTAATAACTCACTGGCAGGCATGACCGGCAATCTTTACCTAGCCAAACAAGGTGCATCACAACTCCCTGAGGTGGTTGCAAGGCTGGAGGTAGTGGAAAAACTCTCATTCAGAAGTGCCGAGCTAATCAAAAACCTACTCTCCTTTGCTCGCAAAGGGATCATTCAGAAAACAGACATTGTGCTCAGCACTCTTTTAAAAGAGGTCATTAAAATTTATCAGGCTTCACTGCCGGAACACATCAAGCTGAATACGGATATTGAAGCAACCTCGGTGGTGGTTCATGGGGATCAGAACCTTCTCCAGCAGTCACTGATGAATATCATCAACAATGCATGCGATGCACTGCACGGGGTTGATGACCCTTCAATCTCTATAAAGTTGGATGTTTTTGCCGCCGATGGCGATTTCCGCGTGGCTCACCCTGAATGCAAGCCTGGCAATTACGCATCTATCTCCATACGTGACAATGGTGTTGGCATCAAAGCAGATGATCTTCCACATATTTTCGAGCCATTCTATACAACCAAAACGGTGGAGCAGGGGGCGGGGCTCGGCTTATCCATGGTGTATGGCGCACTGCAGTCGCATGGGGGAGCCATAGAGATCGACTCTGCGAAAGATGTTGGAAGCCTTGTTCGGATTTATCTGCCGCTTGTTGACGTGAGTGCTGAAGAAGGCGCTGGTAGTGAGTCGAGCATAGTCACTCAGGGTCAAGGCGAACGCATTTTACTGGTTGATGACAACATCACTCTTCTCTCTTCTGAAAAGGCTATTCTGGAGAGCCTTAACTACAAAGTTTTGACTGCATCAAACGGCCAGGAGGCCATCGACCTGTTTAATGCCAATATGAACAGTGTGGATCTGGTTCTCATGGACGTGGTTATGCCGGTCATGGGTGGTGTCGAGGCTGTGCGGAAACTCCGCGAACTAAAACCTGAACTAAAAGTAGTATTTAGTTCTGGTTATGACCGTGAGAATATACATAAATCAGATGGACTAGGTTCAGAAACCATTATCTCCAAACCGTTCAAGGTAGAGGCGTTGAGTGCTGCTCTGAGAACAGAACTGGATGGGCATTTAAATTGACCCACTTTTTGTGGTTTGTCTCGTTCACAAAAAGAGGGCTAAAGCGGCAATCGGATACGGATCAATGAGCAAGGGGCGGTTTAATGTAGTGGTAGAACAACAGCTGTAAAAATGGTCTATAATTCAAGTGGTAGCTTAGCTTGAAGGAGGGTTCAGATGTGTGGCGAACAACTCAAGGTTAATCTCGGCTTTACAAGTGAAGGCTTTCCTGCGGGAACGCATATGTGCCTGATCTATAGTAGCGAAGAGGAGCGGCGTGAGGTGGTTTCACAGTTTCTCGACAGTGGGCTGACCGGCGGTGAACAGGTCGGATATTTTGCCGATGAAATGACTCCTGATGAGGTGCGGGAGTGGCTTGCAAGCATTGATCTGGACCTGGAGGATCAGGAGAAGCGCGGCCAGTTCATCTGCACGAAGGCACTGGATATCTACTGCCCGAAAGGCGAATTCGAGCCGGATGATATGATTCATACGCTAAAAACCAGTTACAGTTCATCACAAGACGATGGTTATCCGGGTCTAAGGGTAAGTGGTGAGATGAGTTGGGCGCTGAGAGGGGTGCCAGGCTCCGATCGATTGATGGAGTATGAGGCTAAGGTAAACATAGCCTTTCGGACCCACCCTGTGATTGCGATCTGCCAATACGACGCACGCAAGTTTGACGGCTCAATGATTCTGGATGTGCTCAGGGTGCATCCGATGATGGTCGTGCGGGGACGAGTAGTGCGCAACCCATACTATATCCAACCGGAGGAGTTCCTCGCATCCATTGCTAAAGCCTGAGAGAGCAGCAATTCCTTAATTCAATAGTCATGCATCTCTCAAGATGCTCTTAGTGGGAGTATGCGTGATTCCACATAAATACCATTTGTTTGTAATGAAATCGATTTCAGTTCGACCTATGATCCGTTCGTGATATTAAGCCGAAGGAAGAAATGAATGCATGCAACGCTGCCATTGTTGAAAGAGAGCGACTTTCCGGCGCTCAGCCGGGGCAGGGTGGAAACCCTGCAGGTGAACCTTGGCTATCTCTGTAATCAGACCTGCCTGCACTGCCATGTGAATGCTGGGCCAAAGCGTACGGAGCTGATGGACGAGGCAACGGTGCAGACCGTGCTCGATTACCTTAAAGTACATAAAATAAAAACACTCGACCTTACCGGTGGTGCACCGGAGATGAATCAGCACTTTCGTCATCTTGTTAATGAGGCGAGGGCGCTGAGTGTCCGGATTATCAATCGCTGCAACCTGACCATCCTCGAAGAGGAAGGGTACACATGGCTGGGAGAGTTCCTGGCTGATAACGGGGTTGAGGTGGTGGCATCTCTTCCCTGCTACCTGAGTGACAATGTCGATGCCCAGCGCGGTAAGGGTGTATTTGAAAAAAGTATCCGGGCGCTGAAACGGCTCAATGAACTGGGTTACGGTTTCGAGGGTTCGGGGCTGACTTTAACGTTGGTTTATAATCCGCAGGGGGCAAACCTACCGCCATCACAAGTTGAGCTTGAAGCAGCCTACAAACGCGAGTTGCATATCCGTTATGGCATACTGTTTAACCAGTTGTTCACGATCACCAATATGCCGATTCATAGATTTGGAAGCACACTTATTTCTCAAGGTAAATTCGCTAGTTACATGCAGATTCTTAAAGAGGCTTATAGTGAAAATAACCTTGCCGGTGTGATGTGCAGAAGTCTGGTCAGTATCGACTGGCAGGGTTATGTTTACGATTGCGATTTTAATCAGATGCTGGATCTGCCAATGCGTGATAATGATGGAGAGCGAACTCACCTTTCCGAGTTGATGCAGAAGGATATTAGCGGCCTTCCCATCGTTGTGATGGACCACTGCTACGGCTGTACTGCTGGGCAGGGATCCAGCTGCGGCGGGGCGTTGGATGAATAAATTAATGGAGACAGTTCAATGAGTGTAAAGGCCGATAGCGTGCGTCAGCATGTTCGAAAATCCTATGCGGAGGTGGCGGAAGCCAGTAATGATGGCGGTTGCTGTGGTGAAGCATCAAGCTGCTGCGGCGTATCCGATGATGCAGCGATCAATACGCTGATCTCAACACGTCTTGGTTACTCCGAGGATGATCTGGCTAAGGTTCCTGATGGTGCTGACATGGGATTAGGTTGCGGTAACCCGCGAGCGATTGCCAGCCTTAAAGCGGGTGAAGTGGTGGTTGACCTGGGGAGCGGTGGTGGATTTGATGCCTTTCTGGCCGCCCACGAGGTCGGTGAGGGCGGTCATGTGATCGGGATAGATATGACCCCCACGATGCTCTCCAAAGCGCGTCAAAATGCCGAGAAAGGTGAATTCACGAATGTAGAGTTCAGGCTTGGTGAGATTGAGTTTCTGCCCATTGCCGATAACACTGCCGACATCATTATCTCCAACTGCGTGATCAACCTCTCTCCGCATAAGGAGCTGGTGTTTGCCGATGCCTTCCGGGTGCTTAAACCGGGCGGCCGCCTGGCGATCTCTGATGTGGTGGCAACAGCTGAGATGCCGGAGGAGATGAAAAATGATCCGATGCTGCATGCCGGCTGCATGGCCGGAGCATCTATGATTGATGAACTCGAAGGTATGATGGTGGATGCTGGCTTTGAGATGATTCGCATTGTACCCAAGGATGAGTCGCGGGAATTTATTCGTGACTGGGCACCGGGTCGTGGAGTGGAGGCGTACGTGGTCTCTGCTTATATTGAAGCGGTAAAGCCGGGTGGTTGCTGCTCTGGTTGATTGCATGCTTTGACTTCTCAGGTAGCAAATCCAGCTGCCGGATGTAGCTTGTCGATCATGTCCGTACGCCAAGCTGCCATCGAAATTCTCAACAAGGTTTTTGCCACACAGGCCAAGGCAGGTGAGGCACTTGAAATTGCCAGCGCTTCCTTTGACGATCGTGATCGCAGATTGCTGCATGAATTAGTTTATGGTGTGTTGCGCCGTTTCTATTCGCTGGAGGCCGATTTCTCCCGCTTCTGCAAGATCAAACCTGATCCGGTTGCACATATAGCGTTGTTGATTGCGACCTATCAGATACGCCATATGCGTGTTCCAGCCCATGCCGCCGTTTCAGAAACGGTTACGGCAGTTTATAAGTTGAGCCCGAAAGCCGTGGGTTTTGTCAATGCGGTACTGCGCAGGGTGGCTGAGAGAGCGCCACCTAAAAAATTAAAGCCGCATCAGCGCGCCGAGCTTCCGAAATGGATCTATGCCTCATGGCGCGATGCCTTTGGTGCTGATGTCGTGCACCAGTTCTGCCAAACGCTGAAAAGCCCACCGAAACTGGCGCTGGCTCTGTTTGTCGATCGCAATAGCTGGATTGAAGAAGCGCACGCCATGGGTGTTGAAGCGATCCCCGGAGCGCTTTCGCCCTGTGCCGTGCTGCTGGATTCTGGAACTGATGTGACGGCTCTGCCCGGTTTTGAAGCAGGGCAGTTCACTGTTATGGATCAGGCAGCACAGGCAGCTGTATGGGCACTTGAGCCCACAAAGAGCGATGGTCTGATTCTTGATCTCTGCGCCGCCCCCGGTGGCAAGACGGCGCTGCTGTCCCACCGTTTTCCTAAAGCGAGGATTCTTGCAGTAGAGTTCAATGCACGGCGTATTCCGCGCCTGTCTGAAAACCTGAGCCGTTTGAGGTGCGGGAATGTCACAATTCTTCAGGCTGACGGTCTTGACCTGCCACTGGAAAAGAGCAGTGCTGATGCGATTATGCTTGATGCCCCCTGTTCGGCCTCCGGCATATTGCGGCGCCATCCCGATGCCAAATTCCTGCACGATAGTCAGGAAGTTGAAAAGCTGGCAGAACTACAGCAGGCACTGTTGGGCGAAGCACTCAGGGTGCTCAAGGTAGATGGTGAGATGGTCTATGCCGTCTGTTCAATTCATGCGCAGGAGAATGAGTGCGTGGTTGATTCAGCTCCCGGTTTGAAGTCCAGGCAGCGCCTTTTGCCCTCAGAGGATCATGACGGCTTTTTCTTTGCCCGCATAGGTAAGTGAGAGAAGACCAACAAGAGTCGGAGTGTAAACGATCATGAGCGAGAATGAGTTCTCGATAATCAATAACTACTTCAAGGGAAAAGGTGGCCATTCAAGCACCTTTACCCGTTTCGCCATCGGCGATGATGCTTCAATTCATTGCCCCCGTACCGGCATGGATCTGGTCGTCAGCAGTGATACATCAGTGGAGAATGTCCACTGGCCTGATGATTTTTCACGCGTTAAGGCGGCGGACCGGGCGATATGTTCGGCACTCTCCGATCTTGCAGCCATGGGGGCGAATCCTGTTGCAGTCTGGGCCAATGTAATGGCCCGGGATGAGAAGTCAGTCAAGAAGATGGCCAAAGGGGTGAGCAATGCCTTAAGGCGATATAATGTGGAGTTGGTGGGCGGTGATACCTGTCGATCTGCAGTGAATGCACTTGCTGTCACCGTTGCAGGTGAATTGCCGGAAGGTAGCGCCATGCGCCGGGATCTGGCCAAATCAACAGACAATGTCTGGCTTGCCGGAAGATTGGGGTTCCATGCATTAGGGTTGCAGCAGTGGATGCGTTACCAGCGGGATGGAGAGTATATCCACTGCATGGAGGAAATTACGCCTCTGCTTTCAGCAGGGATGCACCTGCGAGAAATGGGCGTTAAATGCTGCATCGATGTCAGTGACGGCCTGCTACAGGATGCCGGACATCTGGCTGTTGCGTCGCGGATCGGAATCGATATCGAGGTGACACATGTGCCGAATTGGCTGCATATGTGTCGTTCGGTGGGAGCGGAGAACTTTTTCGATGCAGTCCTGCATGGTGGAGAGGATTACGCGCTACTTTTTACCGCACCTGCTGAAATTAAGATTCCCAATGCCCTTGCAGTGCAAATTGGCTGTTGCCGCGTGGGTGAAGGGGTGAACCTCTATCGCAACGGCAAGCTCTGCGAGGTTGAGAGTAAAGGGTTTCTTCATTTTGGCTGAGACACGAACCATCCACCACTGGCTGGCAGCCGGTTTGGGAAGTGGCTGGCTGCCTAAAGCCCCAGGCACATGGGGAAGCCTCGCTTCACTGCTGCCGGCGTGGCTCATTATCGAACAGGCCGGTGTTTTGGCCCTGCTGCTGGGATCGCTGCTGCTACTGCTGATCGGCTGCTGGAACTGTTATGTCGTCCTTCCTACGCTTAAAGATAAGGACCCGGGATGGATCGTGATCGATGAGTGGGCAGGCCAGTGGCTCTGTCTGGGGCTGATCCTCCTTGTTCTCGATGATTCAGTAATGGTTGCGATTGCTCTCTCATTTATTGGCTTCAGGGGCTTTGACATCCTTAAGCCGTGGCCGATCTCCCGAATTGAAACGATGGGGCCTCCCTGGTGGTCAATCATGGCCGATGATATCGCTGCTGGCTTGATGGGAGCAGCCGTAGTAATCGGCGGCAGCCTGCTGCTGGGGCTGTCGTGATCCGGGCGCAGTGGATCATCAGTGAGGCGGGGCTGCAGAGCCTGAATGGTGCAGGTGTATCGACCGGCTGGTTGAAGGCGTGGGTTCGTTCGGCAGGGGCGGATAGTGTTTCGATTCATCTGCTGGAGTCACATGGCTGGCAACATGAAGATGCCGAGTGGCGCATCTTTTTTGCCGATGAATCCGAACTGTTAAAGGCTGCCGTCGCGCTTGGGCTAAAGGCCGAATCCGATCAATCCGGTCACTTTGAGATTCCAGACGCCTCCAGATTTATGCTCGATAATCCGCAGCGCACCTGCTGGAGTTTCCAGAAAGATGGTTCATTAATAATCTTTATATCTCAAGGTGATATAGCCTATCAACGATGGTTATACCTTAATGTAATTAATGGAGGAAAGTCGCTGATTCCTCTCGCGATCTATCCCGATAACAGTGGAGCGTTTGAGTTGGAGTCGGGTTTAAGCGGATCGCTGCTTTCCAGAGGAGAGTCGCTTCCCGGACATGCATTAAACGGTAACGGCATGCTGATCGAAGAGCAGGTGGTTGAAGTGCTGCGCGATCGTGGATTGACCTTGCGGACCGTAGAGTCCTGTACGGCAGGTGCGATTGCCGGGCGAATAGGGCGGGTGCCGGGAGCATCAGATGTGTTGGATAGGTCTTGGGTGACTTACAGTAATGCGGCAAAATCGGAAGAGGTTGGAGTGGCGTTCAAGACCATCGAATCATTCGGTGCTGTGAGCAGAGAGGTGGTTTCGGCGATGGCCGAGGGTGGGTGTGATGGACACTCCGCCTGCATCGCTGTCAGTGGTATTGCAGGCCCTGGTGGCGGTTCTTATGATAAGCCGGTCGGAACGGTGTGGATTGCCGTAGCCATACCCGGAGAAAACGCAGAGGCGCGTCTTTTGAACCTTTCCGGAAGTCGTCACGAAATACAGTGGCGTACAGTCAATGCTGCGCTGAGCCTGTTACTTGTAGCGTTGGAAAATAGACGCAGCTAAAGAAGCTTCAGGCCATCATACAGGTCGGCAATTGAGGGAAGAAGAAGATCGGCCTTGATGCCAGTGGTTTTTACGAATTCGGCCCGATATTTTCCTGTCTGTACCAGTGCGGTTTTCAGTCCGGCCTGCTGTGCACCGCCGATATCCGATTCGATATCATCACCAATCATTAAGGCGTTTTCAGGTTCAATGCTCAGTGATCGGCAGACACCGTTAAAAAAGTCCTTTGATGGTTTACCCAGAATCACTGCATTCTTGCCGGTCGCATATTCAATGGCAGCCACAAATGGTCCGATATCAAGGTGCAGGCCGTCCGGCTTCTGCCAGAATCGGTTTTTGTGCAGTGCCAGAACCTTTGTACCGTTCATCACGTGGGTAAATATCTCAAGCAGTGAGTCAGGGGAGTAGCCTTCACCGCCAACATCGCCCATGACAATATAGTCAGGGTTGGCATTACAGACTCGAATACCCTGAAACTCCTCAAGCAGTGATTCCCGCACATAAAGTTTGGCACTGCCTGTGGCTACGGCCTGTACGGCTAACGCAGTCGGTGTATAGATCTCGGATTCATAAATCGGGATGCCGAAGGTGGCCAGTTTTTCGGCGATGATACGTTTTGGCTGGGTCGTGGTGTTGGTGACTCCAGCAATAGCGAGGCCTGTTGCGCGAATGGAACGTATGCACTCCTCAGCTCCGTCAATCTTTCGGTCACCTACATAGAGTACGCCATCCAGATCGAACAGCACCGCCTTGATATATCCCATTCTTCGAACCTTCATATGGTAAGTTTAGCACTGTTACAGGCACCATGCTTAATATGGCCGATGAGGGGGCAGCAGCACGCATTGGCTGGAGTTGGCTTTATTCAAATGAGATTAAAATGCCTGCCTCTGGTTCTCCTCTTCCCGACGGGGTTCAATCAGGATCGGTGTGCCGTAGGTGATAGGCCCGAAAATCGTATCGATAGTAGGGCGGATCTTCAGCGCCACGCCTTTTGGAACAGCACCATTTTCACCTGCAAAGGCGAGCGCCAGATCGAGCATGTCCATGGCATTTTTTTCATTGAAGAATTCGAACATGTTAAGGCTGAGTTTGAGTGGAATATCGCGCGCCTCGCCTGCAGGCAGGGTGACATCCTCTTCCAGCGTACCACTTACCGTTTCGCGCCCATCTAGCATCAGCGTCCACTCCATGCGAATAAGCGTTGCAGCAACCTGGTTGACCAGCGGATTTTCGGTTTTCATGTGCAGGGTGATGTCGAGAGGAAGGTTTTCTCGAGACATGGCCAGCGTTACGCGACCAACCTGGAACATGTTGAGTTGATCCAGTGCTTCGATGTTCATCAGGTCGATACCAGCAACCCGGACTGCGGATACGCGATCAAGCGTAAACTTCACCTTTGATAACTCCGAGACCTGTTGCAATGTTGCGCAGGCTCCCAGGAACAGTGCAGCAGCCATAGCTATAATCAATGAAAGTCGACGATGTGGGTTCATTTCAAGCCCTCCTCAGGATGAGACAAAGCTGAGTATAGTGGCAAGGCGAGAAAAAGGTGTGTTATAAATTACATCTTATGGCGTAATGTCAGGAGCCAGTGAACAGGCGTATTGTAACTGTGTGAAGTATCATCCGAGAAACTTTTCTTTGTCGGATTGCTTCGGTAGGGGATGTATTTATAGTTGCGATGTTTTCATTGAGTTTGAGTCAGGGTGGTGAAAATGAGCAGTCTTTTTTATACAGTAATATTTTCTACTTTGCTCATGTAACCAATGTATTGAACTCTGAAATTGGTTTGGAAATGGTGATAATATAGTGGAAGATCAATCAACAACATCTTGGCCTGCCCATGCTGCAGCAGTAGGAACACATGATGCTGTTATGAAGGTCATTGACCTGCACACTGCCTCCTTGAAAGGTAAGCGTGTTTGCGACCTGCCTTGTGGAGCTGGCTTGTTTTCCAAACAACTTCAAGATAGAGGTGCTGAAGTCTATGCGTTCGACATAGAGAATGTTCAGCCCTATTGCGGCCCGAAGGAAAAGAGGGTACTTGCTGACGCCAATGACTCCTTACCTGTTGCCTCTAATACTTTTGACCTGATTGTTAGTATTGAGGGTATAGAACATGTGGAAAATGGCTCCCATCTATTACGGGAGATGTCCCGTTGCCTGCGTGATAATAACAGCACCATCGTTATAAGCACCCCCAATGTCGATAGTTTTCGTTCGCGCATCGTCACCATTTGGAAAGGATACCCGAAATACTTCAATCCGGTTGATATGGAAAATAAAACGTCGGGGCATTTACAGCCTGTTGACATGGTTTTTATGCATGGTGCAGCAAAACGTGCCGGGCTTGAAATCGTTGATATTCAAACTGTTCCGAATAACCGGGACAAGGGATTGATGCTCTGGTTTCAAGAGCTTGTACGCCCATGGGTAACGAAGTCATTGCCAGGTAAAATGCAGGATAAAATACCGTTTTATGGCGATGTGATTATCTACGTCTTGAAAAAAAGCGGATGAATGATTGTGAAGCACCGCTGAAATTGAGCAGTAGCTGTTTTTGATATAGGTTATAGAGATATTCACCAATGTTTATCGTTGAAATTTTCACATTAGATGCGGATATTAATCACACCAGATCTCGGAATCTTCTCAGGAATATCAGCCTTTTAGCAGTAATTTTTCAGCCTTGATGAGATCCATGGGCGTATCCACACCGATACAGTGAAAGTCACCAACAGTAACGGCAATATCGTAACCGTGGTGAAGCACACGTAGCTGCTCAAGCTGCTCACTCTCTTCGGCCGCGCATGCTTCAAGCGATGGATAGATCAGCAGGAACTCCTTGCGATAGGCATAGAGGCCAACGTGCTGCAATGCATTTGATGCTCCTGAACGCGGGAAGGGGATCGGAGCGCGGCTGAAGTAGAGGGCGCGTCCTTTGGCATTACATACCACTTTAACCACATTGGCATCATGCAGATCGGTCTCTTCCCTGACCGGGTGAGCCAGTGTTGCCATGGGCAGATATGCATCATCATGAAATGGTTCTATCACAGCGCGAATGGCAAGCGGGTCGATCAGCGGCTCATCTCCCTGAACATTAACGACTACATCACAGTCTATATCACGAACTGCTTCGGCAAGGCGGTTGCTGCCGTTAGGGTGGTCAGGACTGGTAATGCAGGCGATAACACCAGCGTTTCGAGCAACCTCTGCAATAGCATCATCATCAGTGGCTACAAAGACAGGGCCAAGATCGGCAGCCAGAGCCTTTTCGATTACATGCTGAATCATCGGTTTTCCAGCAAGCTGTGCCAGCGGTTTTCCGGGGAAACGGGTGGAGCCCATGCGGGCGGGAATACCAATGGCGATTTTCATATTAATGCGTCTCGATTTCGGCCCAGTCTGCCGTTGCCGTGCCGACCTTGCCGACCACAACTCCAGCGGCACGGTTGGCGATTTTCGCAGCTGTCAGGGCATCATCGCCGCGGGCCAGGCATGCAGTGAACACAGCAATGACCGTGTCGCCTGCACCGGTTACATCAAACACATCACGTGCTGCAGTTGGGATATGGTGATTCTGTTTTCCATCAAAAAGGGTCATGCCGCGCTCGGAACGGGTGAGCAGTACATATTCGAGGTCAAGATCAGCATGTAGCTTTTCTGCAATCGCCTCGGCGTTGGCATCCTCGTTGATTGCTTTCATGCCTGCCATGGCGGCGGCTTCGGAGAGGTTCGGGGTGATGAAGGTTGCACCGCGATAGGCGTCGGTATGCTCAGGCTTTGGATCGACACCGATAATGCTACCTTGAAGCTGCTGAATCAGCTGTCGGATAAAGTCTGGGGTGAGCACGCCTTTACCGTAGTCGGAGAGAATGGCTGCTGTTGATTGTGACTGCAGCTTCTGCAGGGAATCCAGCAGTCGCTGCTGGCTATCCGGCCGCGCAGCTTGTGTCCATTCACGGTCATAACGCACCACCTGCTGGTGGCGGGCAATAATGCGGGTTTTGATGGCGGTAGGTCGATCATTAAGTTTCTTTGTGATGACACCGCTGTTATCCGAATGCAGCTCTGCCAACCGGAGCTTTACCCAGTAGCCAGCCTCATCATCGCCGACCAGGCCAAGCATGGCAGATGGCGTGTTCAAAGAATGCAGGTTGCGTACAACGTTTGCTGATCCGCCAAGGCGTCGATCGATGCGATCTACATTTACTACCGGAACAGGTGCTTCTGGTGAGATGCGTGATACATCACCCCAGATAAATTCATCAACAATGATATCGCCGATAACCAGAATCAAAATGCTACTCCTAACCCTATTTACTCAATACGTAAGCGCCAGTATAGGTGCTTTAGCAGCTGCTGGGTAGTTGCGTAAGTTGTTGTTTTAACGCTCAAGGTGGAAGCTGACGCGGTCAATGATGTGCTTCTGCTGCTCTTCCATGCCGGGCCAGAGAGGCAAGCGGAGAAGGCGATCGGACAGTGTCTCAGTCACTGACATCGAACCAGAAGTACGACAATGTTTTTCTCCAGCCGGAGCCATATGCAGGGGTACATAGTGAAACACGCTCATGATACCGTCATTTTTCAGGTTTGAGATGAGCTCAGAGCGCTCCTCAATTGAGTCGAGCAGAAGATAGTACATATGCGCATTGTGTGTGCATTCATCCGGAATGATCGGTCTTCTCACTATGCCTGCAGCCTCTAGGGCGGCAAAAGCATGGTGGTATGTTTCCCAGATTTGCAGGCGGCGGTCGGTGATGTCATCGGCATGTTCCAGCTGTGCCCAGAGGAATGCTGCGATCAGTTCACCCGGTAGGAATGAAGAACCGACATCCACCCATGTGTACTTGTCGACCTCACCTCTGAAAAAGCTGCTGCGGTTGGTTCCTTTCTCCCAGATGATCTCGGCGCGTTCTGCAAAGCGATCGTCATTCACCAGCAGAGCGCCGCCTTCACCTGAAATGACATTTTTCGTCTCATGGAAGCTGTAGGCGGCCAGATGACCAATGCCACCCAATGGCCTTCCTTTGTATTCAGACATGACTCCCTGTGCTGCATCCTCAATGACAAAAAGACCGTGTTTTTCTGCAAGCGCCATAATGGCATCCATCTCACAGGCTACACCGGCATAGTGAACCACTGCGATGGCTTTAGTGTGCGCTGTAATGGCATTCTCAATCAGGGTTTCATCAATATTGAGCGTATCCTCACGAATATCGATAAATACTGGAACTGCACCGCGAAGCACGAATGCGTTGGCGGTAGAGACGAAGGTGTAGGAGGGCATGATCACTTCATCACCGGGTTTCAGGTCGATGAGCAGTGCAGCCATCTCAAGAGCTGCAGTGCAGGAGTGGGTGAGCAGTGCTTTTTTGCAGCCTGTTTTTTGTTCCAGCCAACCTTGGCATCGCTGCGTGAACGGGCCGTTTCCAGCCAGCTGTCCATTGCTATGGGCTTCCAGAATATAGGTAACTTCGTCACCGGCCATAAATGGCTTGTTAAACGGAATAATCACTTTGTTTTCACACATATTTATTAATCCGCTTTCCAGTAGAGGTAGACGTAGTCACCGCGCAGTCTCCATGTTTTTATCAGCTGGCCGAGAGAGGGGGCTTCAACCTCTGTGAGGATATAGACGCCGCGCTCTTTGTTACGGTACCAGGTGACCGGTGGTCGATCCTGTCTCCAGATATCAATATAGGCGGCAATGGCCAGACCTGTTGATACATCGTTTTGGCTTCGCAGAGGCGCATTTTCGGTGAGTTTCATGACCTCTTCAGCGACGACTTTAACATCCCGTTCCGGGCGCCAGTCTTTGATATAGGGAAGGACAACAACGCTGTAGGGGATTTTAAGAAGAATAAACAGCGCAATCAGGGTGATGCCCTGACGAAGATGCTGAGGGTTTAATTGCAGCGTAAGACCTGTCAGAAGTAAGGCAATAAGGCCATAGAAGGGAACGAGGTAGCGGGGGCTTGCATGGGCTGAGATCCAGAACGGAAGCAGGCAGACGAGAATAATTAGTATCAGTGTGGTCAGATTATGATCAAGATGAAACTGATGTTTGCGACGCAACCATAACCAGATAATAAAGAGGCTTACCGGCAGTGCCCGTAAGGCAAACAGCAATGGATAGGTCGTCCAGTGCTTAAGGTAGTCGAGCATGCCATAACCTACAAAGTTACGAAGAACATCATTTACGGTTGTAGTAGCTGTATTTGCCTGTGGGGGAACTACAAACGTTTGCCAGAGCAATGGCAGTGATAGTGCAGTAATGCCCATCAGCAGAAACAATGGTGATTTCAGAATGTGCCAGCATTTATGACGCCAGAGCACCACAAATCCGACCAGACCGAACAGAACATAGGCAGTAATGTTTTTGGTCAGAAATGCAAGGGAAACAAAGAGCAGGGAGATGAAAAACCACTTCAGGTTCTCATTGGCTATCGCTCTCCAGAGAATGATAATGGAGGAGAAGAGGAACAGGCCGAAGGTAGCATCGAGATAACCCAGCCAGCCATACCAGAATGCAACCTCTCCCATGCTCAGGTAGATCAGGGCTCCAAGCCAGCCAGCTTGTGGTTTGTCCTTAAAAATCCAGTTGGCACTGAATGCAACGACACATGCACTTAGCCATGATGCGATAACGGAGACCAGCCGAATGGCGATATCGATATGTTCCCAGCCGATCAGGGTGCTGATGCCGATCACCGGCCAGTGCCAGAGCGGGGAGTGTGGCCAAATAATGCCTAGGATGGAGGGGTGCATGAGGTCACCGCGCACAAACATCTCATAGGACTTGATGGCCATCAGCCCCTCTTCACCGACGTATTGCATAATCGGCAGTGGCAACAGCATGAGTAGCCCTGCAACAATCGTCAGGAATTTATAAAGTTTGAGTGATGGTTCGATAGAAAAGGACATATGAAGTTATTCGGTCACTCTGTGATAGATGTCCACGGCTTTTCTGAAGCGAAAACCCAGTGAACAGTAGAGGTTGAGAACGGGTAGGTTACCTGCTGATATCGAACTTCGAATCTCCTGAACACCATCATCGGCCAGCTTTTTGCAGGTCGTTGACCAGAAATATTTGGCAAGCCCCTGACCACGAAACTTTGCATCAATGGCGTGCAGTAGCAAACTGCCTTTGTTATGGGCAATAAAACCTGCCAATTCATCGCGATAAAACAGTCCCAGCACGTTACATTCACTTGACAGCTGTTTCAGCCACTGCTTGTAGCGCAGGTCGGCTTTGCTACTTGTCAGATTGAAATCGCGGTGAAAGCGGCCATGCAGAAAACTTTCGTCACACATAGGCAGCAACAGGTCGATATCCACTGAGCTGTTGATAGTGATATCCGGGTTTTTGAATTCAACCACATCACTGCTCTTGCAGAATGGCTCAATCAGGGTGTCGGTGTAGTAGAAGCCGTATTTGTGCAGTAGTGCCTTAGAGGTAAGCGGATCGACTTTGACGCTGTAGTGACCGGGAGTGGTTGCTGCATGCGCAAGAACAGCCTCACTGGCTTCAATAATATCAAAGCAGCTCATGCCAAAGGCTGCTGTATCCCAGGGGGTAGGGCGTATAGCAGAATTATTCATTGTTGAAGGTGGTGTGATTGATGATATAGAGCGGCCTTTTCTTCGTTTCATCAAAGGTTTTGCCGAGATAAATGCCGATAATGCCGAGGTTGGCGATGATAATGCCGCCCAGGAAGTAGAGTGATATAATCAGGCTGCTCCAGCCCGATACCGCAAGATCGTTGAACATTGAATAGGTTAGCAGTGAGAGACCCGCGATCATGGAGATGGTGGCAATACTGAATCCGAATCGGACCGACATGCGCAGCGGTTTGTCGGAGTAGGCGATGATGGTATCGGTAGCCAGACTCAGTAGCTTGCGGAATGTGTAAGAGGACTCGCCAGCAAAGCGGCTGCAGTGTTCAACCTCAATCTTGGCCGCCGGAAACCCCATCCAGTCAATCATGCCGGGGAGAAAACGAAGCCCCTCGCGCATATTCCTGCAGTTCTCCACTACCTTGGCCGACATGATGCGGAAGTTGCCTACCGAAGGGTCGTAATCCATGCCAGTCAGATAATTGAAAAGCTTGTAGAACAGTTTGGATGAGAGCGTCTTTGTTGAGTCGTCTTTGCGGTTCAAGCGCTGAGCAAGTACGACATCGAAACCCTCATTCGCTTTGGCATAGAGGTTGGGGATCTCTTCCGGAGCATCCTGGAGGTCGCAGTCCATCACCACTACCCAGTCCCCACTGCAGTGGTCCAACCCAGCTGTAATGCCGTAGTGCTGACCGAAATTTCGGCTGAACTGCATGCCTTTGATGCGAGAGTCAGATGCGGCAAGTTCTTGAATAATCCCCCATGAGCGATCACCACCACAGTCTTCGACCAGAATGCATTCAAAATCTGCGGTGATTTTCTCAAGTGAAGAGACAAGTCTGCTGTATAACTCGTGCAAGCAGCCTTCAGCTTTATAGACCGGGATAACGATGGATAGATGAGCCATGTAGCAACCTTATCACATGAGCTGTTGATATCTAAAAGAATTAGATATCACTGTTTTTTGCACGTCATAATCAGGTGGGAGTAGGGTATATGTAGCATATCATGGCGTACGATTGCCGTGATGTCGGTAAACTGTGCTGAGGCAAGCTCTCGATACCCCTCGGGGACACGGATATTCTGCCCGCGATCCTTGCTGATCATCCAGTGCGCCAAAGCCGACTGTTCGGGCACATAAACAGGATCGATCGTAATCACCAGTCCACCGGGCTTAAGGGCCTTTCGGGCCAGTGCAAACAATGTTTTTCCTTCATCGTCATCGAGATGATGCAGCAGGCCGAAGGCGAGCACCAGATCAAATGGCTCCATATCTTCCAGGGTAGCCTCCCTGACTAACTCCGCTTTGAAGGTGCCGCGTGTTGAAAACCTGTTACGCGCTTCGGCGATGTAGGGGTCGGATGCATCAAAGCCGAAATAATCAATGTCATCAGGCAGGTGGCGAAGGATCTCTGCCGTTCCGCAGCCGATGTCGAGCATGCGATAGCCGCCGGTTTCGGGGAAATAGTCCTGCACCAGTGCACGGCGTGCCTTTTCAGCGCCCACCAGGCGCTGGGCCAGATTGTAGATCGAGGGGTGTGAGAAGACGGCGCGAAAGCCGCTTACGATCTGTGCCATCAGTTCTTTCCTCTGTCGTGGCTGATTTCGACAATCATCGGCGTGGAAAGCGTGGGCGGGATGCGTCTGATTAGAGCCCCGAGCCCTGATTTCATGATGAAGGATGCAAGTGTCGCAACCATACCCTGATGGCGTTTCTTGAATACCTCATCATCATTGATTCGCTTGATTGCGCTGTAAAGCAATTCACTTCTAAATCGGCAATTTAGGGTTCTTCTGTTACAGTGATTTTTAATCTCTTTGCAGGTGATGAAATTGAGAGAGTCCCAGATTTCCGCATCGCTTCCAGCAGGCAAAAACAGTTTGCGGCTTAGTTCTGGAAAATGACGGAAGACCGGCACACCATAATGCGGTTCATAGGGGATCGTATAGTTGGGGCAGGCGTGAACCATCAAGCCCTTCAGGCTCAATACCGCTGTCATTGCCTCCAGCGCGACAGGCCACTGAGGAATGTGCTCAATGACATTGTTGCTGAAGATGAGATCAAAGGGACCGTCTATTGAGGCGTCCAGTGCTTGTGCTGGTTTGTCGAGCACAGGTAGGTCAATCTGGCTAAAGTGCTTCAGTATCGCTGTTTTTAGCTGCTCAAACAGGCCGAAGCCCCCCAGCGCAGGCTCCAGTGCAATATTCCTGAAGCCCTCTTGTCTGAGAAACAGGCTCAGAAGGCAGAGACCGGCACCGACCTCAAGTATCTGTTGCTCACGATCGAGTTGTTTGATGATCAGTTTAAGGGTTACACGACTCTCATTGGCAAATGTTTGAATCAAGTTAAGCACTTCGGATTCTGGTTTGCCCGACTGCACAGTTACCGATTCAGCAATTCTGACAATGGGGAGTTGCTCGAGAAAGTTCTCAAGTGATGCTTCCAGTGCCGATTGTTCTTTTACGTTAAGAATTGTTTTCACCCCTGAAGTTTTATGCACTGAATGTTACTCTTATCAAATGTGGTGCGGATGCTATCATCGCACATGTTCCAAATCCAAAGCAATGACGGATAGATATGATACTTGACCGTTACATCCTGCGCCTGTGGCTGGGCCCATTTATGGGTGGTCTTATCCTTGTGCTAAGTGTTTTGTTGCTTGGACGAGCCTTAAAGCTGCTGGGAACTGTCAGCGATAGTGGGCAGGCGTGGCTTCTGATTGGAGAGCTTCTGGTACTTACCATGCCATATTTTCTGCTTCTTACCGTGCCGATGGCCTTTTTTCTCTCCATGCAGAATACCATTGCTTCACTTCAACAGAGCAGCGAAATGGACGCGCTGCGCGCCTCTGGCGTTTCCTACACACGCATGTTTCGCAGTTTCTTTCTGGTGGTTGCGCTGCTCTGGCTTGGCTTGACCTTCACCTCCATGGTGCTACTGCCGCAGGGTCAGCTTGGTTTTAATAATATTCTGGCCAAGGTGTATGCCTTGAAAGGTGCGATCACCTTTTCCCCCCAGCGTTTTACGCAGGGCTTTGATGGTGTCACGGTCTATGTTGATGGTGAGGATCAAGAGGGAATCTACCATGGGGTGATCCTTGAGGATCACCGTGATGGTGTTTCTGTGATCTACACGGCCAAATCGGCTCAATTTATTATGAGCGGGGATTATCTGGAACTGCAGATGAACAGTGGAGTTCGCCTTGAAGGGAAGGGCGCGGATCAACGTATGCTGACCTTTGACCACTACCAGGTAACGATCCCTGTCTCTGAGGGCAAGTGGAGGGAGCGGAAATCAACGGACCATGTGACGATGATGACCGTGTCCGAGCTGTGGCAAAGTGTACAAGCCTTAGCCAAACCTGATGCTGTTGCCGAATGGAACCGACGGGCATTATTGCCCTCGACTGTGTTGATTCTCTTTTTCTTTGCCCTGCCTTTATCGCTGACGCAGAAGCGTTCAGGTAAGGCGGGGTCTCTGATTGCAGGTATTGCAGTGCTGGTGCTGATCTACAATGTGCAGTTGCTGTTGCACAGGCAAGTCAGTCAGGGAGCTTTTTCCGGCTGGACGATGTGGGCGGCACAGGCTGCGATGCTGGCGCTTGGCGCTTTCCTCTGGAAACGGGTGGAGGCAGATCGCATGCCGAGGGTATTCTCACTGTTGAGTGAGTGGATCTATCTTCTGCATCAGGCATTCATACATCGTGTGGCCCATCGCTGGGTGAAAAAAGAGGGTTGAAGGTTAACTATTTCAACGTTATAGAAGCATAAACATCAAGGTATTCACGTGCTACATCTTGCCAGCTATGCTTGTAGATGGGCGGTGGTGAAGTACGGTTTAGCAACTCGTCACATGCTGTAACCCAGTTATCCGTTGTACTGTTTTCATCCAATACACGACCCAGGCCCTCTGTAATCTCTGTTGCTGCACCGCACTGGTTGGAAATGACGACGGGTACCTGCGTGGCTAGAGCTTCAGTAATAACCATGCCGAATGGCTCCCGCCGGGCCGGGTGTAGCAACAGATCAAACTGCGGTAGAATTTCACGTGATTCGGCCAGCCCCAGCAGGCGATAGCCGCCCTGCCAATGCTTGAAGAGGTGGGAAACCTTTTCCGGATCCGGGCCCAGCACCCATAGTTCACAGTCGGGTCGCTGCAGGCGCAGTTGTTCAACGATGCTTGCCGCACGATCAAGCCCTTTGCGTTTCCACTCTTTGCCGATGAAGCCGATGACTCCACCCTTGGCCGGGATATCCCGGTTTGGACGCACTTCTCCAGACTCCACCCCCGGCACCACCGGAGGGGTTAAGCGCGGTGCAATAACCGGATAGGCATCAATCAACTCCCCGGCAATCAGCTCCGAGTTGGGTGTGACTCTCTGTACCTGCTCTCCGCATAACTCACGCTCTTCCAGCCAGAGGTTTGCATAGACTCGCAATGAGGCGCGTTTCCACCATGGTGATTGACGGATGCGGGCAAAGGGTGGTCCGTGAAATGTTGTGATGTGGTGTACGCCGGTAGTTTCATGGCTGTGAATGATCGTGTTCTTCTGCGGGTGCTGCTTGATCCAGGCTGTGACCTTGCGGGAGAAGAGCAGGGCGGATAACCAGCGCGGTTTACGTAGCCCCTGACCAAGCAAGTGAACCTGAATATTTTCAGAAGGATTCAGATGGCAATGCTCACAAAGCACCTGCACATCTGCACCGAGTTCAGCCTGAGCCCGGCTTACCTCCCACGCATAACGTTCCATGCCGCCGACAGGACCGTACTGGCGAACAATGTGCAGTACCTTCATTCCTGATCTTTTTTCTGTAGCTCGTAGGCTTTGGCATATTTCAGGTAGGAGGTCAGCGTGGATGTCATGCTGTGTGTCAGCCCCGCAATGCCGTCGAGAAAGCCTAGTCTGAAAATGTAGCCGCGCAGGAAACGCCACAGCGAGCGGAAGAAGAGTTGGCTGAAGGTTACCTGTTTTCCTGATTCAACGATGATCTCCGCCTGCAGCTCGGTGTAACGATTGATTTTCTCAATGTACTCGGCAAGCGATTCAACCGTTTTGTGCCGAATGCTGCCCTCAAGTTTTCCGGTAGAGCCACTGATTTCGATATGTTCGTGGATCTGGCGGCTGTTCCAGTCGCCTGCCTGTCGATTGAACAGGCGAATATGCGGGTCTGGGTAGGCTTCGCCATGGCGCAGCCAGCGACCCATCAGGAAATGCTCAAAGTTACATTCAAATGCAATAATGGATTCTGGTAAGTTTTGGAATGTGTTTCTAATGCTTGTAGCCAGTTGATCGGTAACATGCTCATCAGCATCGAGATTGAGTATCCAGTCGTACCTGGCCTGGCTCGTTGCAAACTGCTTCTGTGCGCCATATCCCGGCCAGGTATGATGAATGACCCTTGCACCATGTGCTTCTGCGATCGCAACCGTTTTATCGCTGCTGCCGGAGTCCACTACCACGATGTCGTCCGCCCACTGAACGCTATTCAGGCACTCTCCAATGCGTTTCTCCTCATTGCAGGCAATGATAGTGACGCTGATGGGGAGCTTGCCGGAGTGACTCATTCAGGCAGATATATCAGGAAAGGTCCGAGAATCAGTGCATCGAGCTTTGCATCGAGAAATGCACGAATGGCATCCGATGCTGTGCAGACGATGGGCTCTTCATGCATATTGAAACTGGTGTTGATGACACTCGGCACGCCGGTCAGGGCATGGAACTCTCTGAGGATATCATAATAGCCTTCATTATCTTCTCGCAGAATCACCTGAGGTCGGGCGGTCTGATCGACATGCACAGCTGCCGGAATGTTCTCTTTAGCGATATCCGCAGCATCGTAGGTAAGTGTCATAAAGCGTGCTGCTTTATGATCAGGCTTCCAGCCAGGGAAATAGTCCGTGCAGTAATCTTCCAGAATCACCGGTGCGAACGGCATGAACTCTGTGCGCTGGAACTTCTTGTTCAGCCAGTCGTTGATCTCCGGGTCAGAGCAGGGGGCCATGACGGTTCTATTGCCGAGCGCACGCGGTCCATACTCCATGCCGCCACAGGCGCGGGCTACAACCTTGCCACTGGCCAGAAGTTCGGCCGCAGCCTTTGCCATGTTCTCAGGTCGCTGATAGCTGATACCAGCCTCATTCAGCGCCTCTTCAGCACTCTCATCGGTGATGGCAGTTCCGAGGTAAATATTGTTCATGAAACGCGGCAGTTCACCGGGGTTGAGATCAGCATAGGCCTGCAGGGCGGCACCGGCAGCAAGACCACCATCGCCCATGTTGGGATGAATGTAGATATTGTCGATTCCCGGCAGCTCAAGAATACGCTGATTCAGTTTTACATTGGCAAAGATGCCACCAGCCAGTGCCAGATAGGAGACATCCATTTCAGCTGCATAGGCAGCTACCTTGTCGCAAACCAGCTTTTCGGTGAAAGCCTGAAGCCCAGCGGCAATGTCTTCCTTGCTCAAGCCCTCAGTGAGTTCAGCAATACTGTTTTGCGCCATATCGCCATGCTGCCTGAGTGTGCACTTGGCAAGCTTGGCATGAAGCAGGTGGTTCCAGTCATCGGGGTTCGCAAGCTCCATAAGGCGGCTATAGAGCGGATCAGGCTTACCAAAGGCAGCCAATCCAAGCACCTTGCCTTCATGGCGGGTGGCTTTAAAGCCCAGGAAGATGGTGAAGGCGGAGTAGAGCAGGGCAAGGCTGTTGAGGGCATGCAGATGTTCAACGTGCTGCATTTTACCATGCTCACCGATCCAGGCTGAACCCCAGGAGAAATCACCTGATCCATCCATGGATATAACACCAACCTTTTCACCCTTAAATGGTGATGAAAAATAGGCGGATGCAGCATGTGCCTGATGATGTTCAATAATGCTTAAGGGTTTGGAGGTGAACGCCTCAGGCATTTTAGGACGCGACCGGAACACTCGTGTATACCGGTTTAACTGCTGTTTGCGGTAGAAGCTTCGGATGTCGTCATCTTCCTTGGCCAGTTCTGCAATATGTTTATACAGGCGATCCAGAGCAGGGCGCTGATGCGCATGATCAAGACCCGAGAGTGCTACGTGGTCAATCTGGTTTGCCGAGACGCCGGCAATTTTGAGCACCTCATTAATGGCAGCGTGCGGGTAGCTGTTATCCAGTTTGACTCGTGACAGGCGCTCCTCTTCAATGGCAGCAATCACTTCGCCACCCCTGATCAGGGCGGCAGAGGTGTTGTGATGGGAGATGTCGTTAATGCCAAGTACAATCATGATTGTCCTCTGCCTGAGAAAGGGTGGTTCACTTCAGATTAATCCTTGATCGCTTCCAGTTCAAAGTAGACGCTGGAGGCAGGAAAAACCCATGAGAGGCGGCGCTCAAACTGCCAGGAGAAGGCATTGGCTACCAGACTGATACCAAGGGCAGTGCTAAGGTCATCAAAGAAGATTTTACTGTCAGTCAGCTTGAAACGGCAGTTGTAAAACTCCCACTCATGCGAATCTTCACAGAAGTAGTCAAATGATCCGCGTGAGAAGAAGTGGCAGTGCTGCCAGTGGCGGTAAGCCTCAACACTTGAGAAGTGAGGCGTGTTGATGATCAGTTTTCCACCCGGTTTCAGCAGGCGGTAAAATTCATCCATGATCTTGGGCAGGTCCTGGAAATGCTCAAGGAAATGGAAACACCAGATCATGTCAAAGCTGCTGTCTTCAAAGGGGTATGGGAACTCGTTCAGGTTATAAACGACATCAGCCTGTAACTCCTTTGATTCGTAGGAGCGGACATTATAGTCGAGTCCCGTAGCGCCCTTGAACTTGACGCAGCCGCAGGCAACATCCAGCACTTTTTTGTCTGCATACTCAGCTTCATAGCGAGCTTTCCGCTTCAGCGGGTGATCAAATAATCGCGCCATACCGGTTCATTCCTCGATTAATGGGGTCTTCAAACCACAATGATTTATGTGCCAGCGGATACTACCAGCTGCCGTGCAATAGGCCCAATGTAGCGAACATGAGAAGTCCGGCAATGAGGCCCAGGATGTTGTTAAGTTCACGGTGCTGGGTTACCAAGGCAGGGTTGAAGTTTCCTGCGCTTCCTTTTGCACTCCAGCGGGGAATGATGCGAGGCGTGGTCTGCATGTATGTTTTATACTCATCACCAAACATCTCGCTCAACTGAGCTTCCTCTCTCTGCATGGTCGGTATGAAGATCAGCCAGAATACTACAATACCCATAACTGCCACCCATAACTCAGCGCCTGCAATCATGTAACCAATCATGATGAGGAAGTGGCCTAGGTATAGCGGATGCCGGCAGAGCGCATATGGGCCTGTTTGCGTGACCTCTTTGAACTTATGAATGTGACCGGAAGCCCACACGCGAACCAGTTCTCCGGCTACGATAAACGGGAGTCCCCACAACATGGCCTCAAAACTCGGGCGGATGAAAACCAGAACCAGAACCGCAAATGCGTAGGTAAGTTTGATGCGGTGCTCGATTACCAGGCGGTGCCAGGTGGATTTGTCTGCGATGTCAGTGCTCATTAAATGTGATCCTATGGTGTAGGCGTTGCTTTTCGGTAGGCGTTCAGGTGCGCAAAGATACGGCCAAATTTAATTTTTGCAGCCATTTTGATTGGAATGTGGCGTTCGTCGTTGCTCAGCCAGAGTGTCATTTCCCCCTTGTTGGTGAAAATTCCTTCTGTTTTCAACTTCGGGCGAACAAGGATGCACTCCACCTTTTCGCCCCAGGGTGCCTTCAATGTCTCTTTCTCACTCAGTACTATCACCTCAATTTCGTACCGTTTTCGGGAATCGAAGACGGGAACCTTTAGCGTTTGTCCAGGTATCAACTTCAGATTGCGCACGGCGAAAAAAGCATCGATAACACTCAGGTGACCTGCATCAACATCGAAAAACTCTGTGACCTTGTTCTGGGTGTGGGAGACCTTGTTCTCTTTCCAGAGAAACTCCGTACGTTTTTTTGCCGTGTATTTGCGTTCATGCAGGTCAGCGTTGAACAGCGTACTCTGCATGCGTCCATCTACACATACCCCTTCGGCCGTAATGTAGTCACGCACTTTTCTGAAGATGTCGAGTGCTTTATTGGTTTTGGCAACTGTATTGATCTGCCAGCCGTTGCCCTTGGGCTTTATATCCATGGTGGCGGAGCCAGCATTGATGAACTCCCAGTTAACATCAAATGCCAGATGCTCACCGATATAGGGCATGCAGTGGGGGGCTCTTACCTCAAGGGGTTCAGCATGGGCGGTAAAGGCTGAGATACAGCCTACCATCAGGGAGATGAGAAGAGTTTTAATGTTCACTGTTTTACCCCCTGACAAAAAGCCCTGACAGGCAACTCAGGCTCAAATGATATCAATGGCGTCGAGAATCCTGCTGGCCTGAATAGCATCCATACAGATAAAGTTGTCGCACTTGCGTTTGAAGCAGGGGCCACATGCCGGGTTTGATTCGATATGCCAGTGTAAACGTTTATCCTGTTCATTCTCTGTGCACTCCAGCGGGGCTGATCTCCATGAAGCCGAGGGTCCCCAGAATGTTATTGTCGGCTTGCCTAATGCCGCAGTCAGATGAAGCAGGCCCGTATCTGCACCAACAGCAACACGGGCATGCCTGATCAACGTGGATAATTGTGACATGTTTAAACGTTCAGGTAAGGCGAAGCCGTTGCTCCGCGAGGCGTAACTTTCCGCCTGTACCTTTTCACGCTCATTGCCCCAGCTGAAAAGTGGAACGATATTTCGCGCCTTCAACCCTTCGGCAACAGCCAGCCAGGTGGCTGAAGGAAGCTGTTTTGTCTCCCAGCCGCCAGCGGCGTGCAGGATTACATAGCTGTTCTCCTCAAGTCCAAGGTGGGAGATCAGCCCTTTCTCTTCAACACAGCGGCTCTCTTCGATGTTGATGGCAGGTGGTGCATAGGGGATCGACTCTGCCGCTGTGCCATTGATGAAAGGGGCTGCTGCAATGCGGCGATAGTACTGTACGACATGGCGTTCATCATTATGGAAACTGACATTGCAAATCAACAGGCTGGCCGGTTTCTCACGCAGGAAATTCCTGTCAAAACCGAACACGGGGCTCCCGCAAAGCCGTGAGAGAAGGGCTGACTTCATCAACCCCTGCAGGTCGAGAATGGCATCAAACCCGATAGCTCGCAGCTTACGTGTGACCTTCCATGCTGATCTAATGGGGTGATCACCCTTCAGGGCAACTGCATGCACCTGTACCTGTTTTGGAAGGATGTCGGTAACAAAGCGGTAGCGTTCATCAACCAGCCAGTGAACCTCTTCCACCTCGGGGCGTGCAAGCAGATCATCCAGAGCCGGCAGGCAGTGAATGATATCGCCAAAGGCGGAGAGACGGACAATCAGAACCTTCATGATGCCTGGTCAGCCATTGAGCATGGTCAGGCAGGCGCTTGTCAGCATCTGGGGCGTAATGTTGGCCATGCAGGGGTGGCCGGGAACCGTGCACTCGCGTTGAAGGCAAGGGCTACACTCAGCCGGTTGGTAGATAATTGTAACCTTGGGCCCGCTGGGCGATGTGCGGGCAGGGTCAGTTGCGCCAAAGGGCACCACGGTGGGGATGCCTAGCCCTGCGGCCACATGCATCAGTCCGGAATCATTACAGAGCATCAGCTTTGAGGCGGCAATCAACTGTAGCGCCTGTGCCAGTGTCGTCTCACCTGCGGCATTCCAGAGGGGGATATCAATGCCTTTGAGTATCTCTTCGGCAACAGCGCGATCCTCACTCATGCCGAGAATCAGTGGTTGCCAGCCATCACTTGCCAGTCCAGTGACGACCGCAGCAAACCCGTCAGCAGGGTAACACTTGGCAGCGCCGAACTGTGCGCCGGGTGCAATGCAGATGGTTCGTTCCGGATCGAGTCCATGCTCCTGCATCTGAATTTTACCGCGCTCTAAATCACCCTCGGGCACACTCAGTTCAACCTCATCATTGTCAGAATCAATACCTGTCTGCTTTGCAAGGTCGAGGTGGAAACCTCTATGGTGCTCTACGCTGATGTCGATACGGTGTGGCAGAGCATGACTCAGCAAAAGGCTGCGCCACTGGCCGCGATAGCCAATGATTGTTTTAACGCCTGACTTCCTGCACTGCCAGGCAGACCTGAAGCTGTTGGGGAAGAGGTAAGCGGTATCGGCAGCTGGAATGGTATCGGCATATTCCGCACCCTTGATGTTCAGCCAAGGGAGAAGCTCCTTAAGCCAGCCGCGTCCGCACAGGGTGATCTGGCAGTTCTCATGCTGTTTCCGGTAGTGGCTGGCAATGGCAGCCATGGCAGGTTGGGCCATGATGACATCGCCGATCCAGTTCGGTGGCATCAACAGCAGGTGGTGGTCACTGCTCATGAAGGAGTGACCGTATCCCTGTGTCCGTCGTTGCGGCTGCAGATAAAGACCATCTGCTCACGCTTGAAAAAAGGGATCCAGATTTTCAGCTTTCGCTGCTTGATCTCCTCTTTGATCCTGAAATGGCGGGATAGTGTGCGCCGGATACCCGTGAGAGAATAGTAATAGGGGCGTGTCTTTCCACACAGGTAGGGGGAGATCTGCTCCGCTAGGTAGTGCAGTCGCGCCTCAAGTGGGCTATGGGTTCGCATATCGACAATTAGCGTGCCACTAGGTTTCAGTATGCGCTCTATCTCATGCATGATCAGTTCAGGGTTCAGGGAGAATGAGATCGTATTCAGGCAGATTACCATATCGAAACTTTCAGCAGGTTTGTTGATGCGCTCAGCTGTCGAAGCAATCATCTCGCCATCCGGAAGCATCCCTGGAAACTGGCGACGAAAATCATCGATCAGGGGGTCGAGGTAGGTCTTGTTCTTCTGAGGCAGGTATTGGCTCAGGCAGATCGGCCCGCAGCCGATCTCAAGAATCGAGCCCTCCTCAGGGTACTGTGCAGCATAACGCTGAAGGATGGGCAGCAGATTGCGCTCCTGCTCATCCCGATCGACATTGGGGCTGTGTTTTTTCCACCGCTCAATGGTTTTGTTTTGGGAGTTATTCCAGCGATTACGGGAGATCGGCTTATGTTTGCTCATGATGCCTGCTCGCTGTTCTGCTCAAGCTCATCGAGATAGAGCCAGCGGCGGTGAATCCAGAGCCACAGCTCAGGGCGATGATGGATAGTCGGTGTAAACGAATCACATATGGCCTGCATGGTTGCGACCTCATTGCGTTTCTCTCCATCTGAAGCTGCAGGGGGCTCAATAGGCCAAAAACGCAGTTTAAAACGAAATGATCTGCCGATTCGATCAAGCCGAACGCCGAATAGCGGGGTGTTATACTTGGAGGCGAAGGTAGCTGGCAGGGTGGTCGTATTGGCCATCTGTCCAAGAAATGGAACGGGTGTTCCGTTGGAGAGGTGCTGGTCGATCATGACAGCGATAGTGTGCCCGTTTTTCAGTGCCCGGGGAAGCCAGCGTAACCCTTCGAACCTTGATTGAAGGTGTGCCCCGAAACGCCCGCGTGCACTCTGGATGAACCGGTCTGCCGATGCCTGCCTGAGAGGGCGGTAAATGATATCCGATTCGTAGCCGAGCATTGAGATAGCGAGGCCACCGAGCTCCCAGTTGCTGTGATGCATGGCGGTCAGGATTACACCGTCGCCTTTTTCTACAGCTGCCCTGAATTCCTCTTCACCCTCGATCTCTATGCGCGAAAGCAGAAACTCTCGGGAACGTATGAATACATGCGGAATCTCGAGCATGGTGCGTCCCAGTTCGGCAAAGGATTCATGGGCCATGCGTATTTTCCAGGCATCGTCTTTTTCGGGGTAGATTCGATTCAGGTTTCGCAGGGCAATATGGCGGTGGCGACTATCGATCAGGTAGAAAAGCCGACCAAACCCCGCACCCACTGCGCCGAGAAGGCGTACCGGTAGCAACTGCACCAGAAAAAAGAGGGTTTTGATGAGAAAGACCAATGTGGTGATCCAATAAGGCTTCAGATCAGTCAGTAAGTTCTTTTGCCTCTTCGATCAGCATGACGGGGATGTCATCGCGGATCGGGTACTCCAGTTTGCACGCGTCGCACACCAGTCCATTTTTACTGTCGTTGTAGCGGATATCGCCCTTGCATTTCGGGCAGGCGAGAATTTCCATCAGTGCTTTATCCAACATTGTTCACTCCATCGATACGGTTACAAAGCCAAAGGCGGTATCATAACGAAAATGCGGCCTGAAAACAGGCCGCATTGTTAATCGTTTAAAGGATGCCCTGAAAAGTCAGCTCATCCGCTAAATTACTACAGTTATTCGTCACCGAGCATGCCGAACATGGCAAGCAGGTGCTGAAAGAGCAGGAAGACGTCCAGATAGAGCGTCAATGCTGCTGAGATATACTCATCATTCGGATAATCACGCAGGATGTTTGATGTGTCATAGAGGATAAATGCCGAGAAGAGCAGTACTCCCACACCAGAGAGGGTGAGTGCAAGCATTGGCGATTCAAAGAAGAAGTAGTTAGAGAGTCCGAGCACGATCATGGCGATCAGGCCAGTCCAGACAAAACCCTTCAGGAATGAGAAGTCGCGTTTGGAGATAAAGGTGTAGGCGGTGAGTGAAACAAAAGCCACTGCTGTGGTCATATAGGCCTGCATCACCAGTGAACCTGATTTAGCTGCAACCATGCCAACCAGCGGTGCAATGGCCATGCCTGTGATGGCGCCAAAAACAATCAATGCAACAAAGTTCAGGCCTGGAACGTGGCGAACCTTCTGTACGGCGAAAATGCCACCGATCATGATAAAGAGCATCATCCATGGATGTTCATAAGGGAATGCCATGCCGAGTGACATGTAAGCGCCAACACTGCCTGCAGCGATGCAGAGAGCCAGCATGCCATAGGTTTTGCCCAGGAAGCTGATGCGTGCGTCAGCCAGATGTGCGGATGATGCGATTGTTGCTGAATTCATTGATACCTCCGAAATAAGAAACGTAATGTAGGGCTTAGAATAAACGGGTCAAGCGCGTTAGGGATGAAACTTCTCTTCCGAAATCACCTCGGCATCGATGATATGCGGACTCTCCTTGCGGCTGGCCCCGTGAGATGCGCCTCCATGAGGAGTGCCGATCTGCTGAATCGGCATCAGCTTATTGATGATCAACTGACGAAGCTGAGGGATTAGCAGCAGAAACCCGATGCTGTCGGTAATAAATCCCGGTGTGAACAGCATCAGTCCGGAAACAGCCAGCATCAATCCGTGGAATCCATGATCGGCAGGCAGTTCGCCATGCGCCATGCGCTGCTGTGCCTTAAGGAGCGTGCTGATACCCTGAACGCGGATCAACCATCCGCCGAGTGCCGCAGTAAGCAGGCAGAGTGCAATGGTGGATAGTCCGCCAATGCCACTGCCAACCTCAATCAGCAGCCACAGTTCCAGCAGCGGAACAGTGATAAATAATAGAAATACAAATCTTAGCATAGGCTATGTATAGGGGCAGGGCGACGCGAGTTCAAGAGGCAAGCTTAATTGAGCGTGCTGGCAGGGAAGCATGAAGCACATTCGATTCATCTCTGCTAATATAGTATTGCAACATTCAAATAATTTAGACTGGTTGATACTCTTATGAAAATGGATAAACAATCAGACCTTATTGAACGCAGGACTGGGCCAAGAAGGGGCGAATTCCCTCCCAGAACATGGTTCTGGATATTGCTCGCCGGCTGGTCCCTGGCTGTTCTATCCTCACTTGGGTGGAGTCTCTTCTTGGAGGGCGAAACAGTAAGAGAACATGCACTTCATGATGCGGATGTTCATATTGAGAAGACCATATCATTTCGAAAGTGGGCCGCTGAGCATGGAGGCGTTTATGTGCCGGCAACAAAGCGCACCCCACCCAATCCACATTTATCCATGATTCCGGATCGGGATATCGAAACACCGGGCGGCAAGAAGCTGACACTGATGAATCCGTCTTACATGACCAGGCAACTGTTTGAATTGGAGGATAGGGTCCTGAATGTTCGGGGCCATTTGACCAGCCTCAAGCCACTTCGCCCTGAAAATGCTGCCGATGCCTGGGAGACTGAGGCATTGAAAGCATTTGAGCGCGGTGAAAAAGAGAGAGCCGAACTTAATAACATCGATGGAGAGGATTACATGCGTGTGATGCGCCCCCTGTATGTGGAAAAGCCCTGCCTTAAATGTCATGCGCAACAAGGATACGAGGAGGGGCAGGTTCGCGGCGGTATCAGCGTATCGCTACCCATGGCTCCACTCATAGGTTCGGCAGAACCTGTTGTCGCTACGATGGTTTTTTCCCATGGTCTGATATGGTTTATTGGCTTAATAGGATTGGTCTTCAGTGTAAGAACCGTGCAGGGCCATACCGTTGAACTCGACAATACCGCACGCCTGTTACGAGAAAGTCGAGATCAATTGAACCGGGCTTTAACCAACAGCATTCAGGCGGTTGAAAAAACAGTTGAGGCACGCGATCCTTATACCGCCGGTCACCAGCAGCGTGTTGCCGAGCTCTCCGTTCTGATTGCCCAAGAGATGGGGCTTGAAAAAGAGCGTGTTGATATGATCTATCTGGGTGCCTCCATTCATGATATTGGCAAAATCAGGGTGCCTGTCGAAATATTATCCAAGCCGACCCGTCTTACGGAGCACGAGTACACTCTGATTCAAAGCCATCCTCAAAGCGGTTTTGATATTATCGAAGATATTGATTTCCCTGTTACAGTGAAAAACATTGTTCTGCAGCATCATGAGCGGGTAGATGGGCTGGGGTACCCCCAGGGGCTAAAGGGTGATGAGATTGATCTGGAGGCAAGGATTGTGGCTGTGGCCGATATTTTAGAGGCGATGTCTTCAGACCGTCCCTATCGTCCGGGTAAGGGTATGGATGCGGCTTTGGATGAAGTTCGGAGACAGCGTGGTGTAAGTCTTGATGCCGATGTTGTTGATGCCAGCCTGAAAGTTGTACTCCCACTGAAGTCGTAGATATCAGTCAGGGTAGAGTCAGAAATAACGATGGTTCCCTGTACTTTTCCGGGACGAATTTTTTTATCACTTTTGATGTTGCCACTCAAAAATAATTGGCTGTTTATATGTTGACCGTGCACGGTTCATCTTTAGTATGCGCTTCAAGTTACTACGTGCTCCAACAAGAGAGTGAAAAATAGATGTCTTCCGCGCAAGTATGCCGCCAAGTTTTAAAGATGAGTCTGAGTATCAGGGTCGTCTCTCACCGCCCGCCAAGGGCGCTGGTTGAGGCCTTTTTTCTCGAGTCCTGTCCCTGTCCCTGTCCCTCTCAATCCTGATTGTCGACTTGAAAGCCCGATGGGCTTTTCCATCCTCCATGAATACCTGTTAAAGCGGCTTTGCCGCAATAGCTCGCTGCCTGTGGCAGTTGAAGCTCACCCACAAACAAAGGAATTATCGTGAATTCACCAGAAGCAACTTTAGATCTGAAACCATGGCTCAACTTTAAGGGCAGTGAATGGAAAGAACGGATTGATGTCCGCGATTTCATTCAGCAAAACTATTTGCCATTTGAAGGCGATGACAGCTTTCTGGCTCCTGCTACTGAGCGCACCAAACAGCTGTGGGTGGAGATTTCAGTTCTGATCGAGCAGGAACGACTCAAGGGTGTCTTGGATGTGTCCAGTGATATCGGCTCTTCCATTACAGCCCATAAACCGGGTTACATCAATAAGAAGATGGAGCTGATCGTAGGGTTGCAAACCGATGCACCGCTTAAGCGTGCCATCATACCCAACGGCGGCCTGCGTATGGTGGAAGCCGGTCTTCAGGCTTATGGCTATGAGCTTGATGCATCCGTTAAAGAGGCCTTTCAGCGTTACCGTAAAGACCACAACCAGGGCGTGTTTGATGTCTATAGCCCCGATATCCTTGCCTGCCGCCGCTCCGGTATTATCACTGGTCTGCCTGATGCCTATGGCCGTGGCCGCATCGTAGGTGATTATCGCCGCGTGGCACTTTATGGCGTCGATTTCCTGGCGACTGAGAAGGGGCGCGAAAAGGCTGAGCTCAATGATGTCGCATTCAGCGAAGAGGTACTGCGCAGCCGCGAAGAGATGTCTGAACAGATCAGGGCACTGGAAGAGCTCAAGCAGATGGCTGCCAGCTACGGTTTTGATATCGGTCGCGCGGCAACCACGGCACAAGAGGCCGTGCAATGGACATACTTTGGCTACCTGGCTGCGATCAAGGAGCAGAATGGCGCGGCCATGTCGATTGGCCGAATCTCAACATTTCTGGATATCTACATCCAGCGCGATATTGATGCGGGCCTTCTCGATGAGTCAGGCGCACAGGAGTTGATTGATGATCTGGTGATCAAGCTGCGTATCGTGCGTTTCTTGCGTACCCCTGAATATGATCAGCTCTTCTCGGGTGACCCGGCTTGGGTGACTGAAACCATCGGTGGTATGGGCGAAGATGGACGCACGTTGGTAACCAGAAACAGTTATAGATTCCTGCATACCCTCTACAACCTCGGTCCTGCACCTGAGCCTAATCTCACCGTACTCTGGTCGAATGCGATGCCTAAGGGGTTTAAGGATTTCTGCTCCCGTGTTTCTATTGAGACCAGTGCTATCCAGTATGAATCTGATGACCTGATGCGTCAGCATTGGGGCGATGATTACGCTATTGCCTGCTGTGTTTCAGCCATGCGTATCGGCAAGCAGATGCAGTTCTTCGGCGCTCGCTGCAACTTGGCGAAAACCATGCTCTATGCGATCAATGGTGGGGTAGACGAAAAGAGCGGCGTGAAGGTTGTCGACGGTTTTGAGCCGATCACTGCCGAATACCTCGATTATGATGAGGTTGTTGCGAAATTCGAGAAGATGATGGATTGGCTTGCCACGACCTATATCAAGGCACTCAACGCCATCCACTTCATGCATGATAAATACCATTATGAGCGTATTGAGATGGCGCTGCATGACCGCGATATCCTGCGCACCATGGCATGCGGTATTGCCGGTCTCTCCGTGACTGCCGACTCACTCTCTGCCATCAAATTCGCCAAGGTACGTGTGATCCGCGATGAGAAGGGTTTAGCCACCGACTTTGCCATTGAAGGTGAGTTCCCGGCATATGGTAACAACGATGACCGGGTGGATAACATTGCCGTATGGCTGGTTGAGACGTTCATGGAGAAGATCCGTAAACACAAGACCTACCGCGACAGTGTGCCTACCCAGTCTGTTCTGACTATCACCTCTAATGTGGTCTACGGCATGAAGACCGGCAACACACCTGATGGTCGCCGTGCCGGTGAGCCATTTGCACCCGGTGCAAATGCGATGAACGGACGCGACACCAAAGGCTTTATCGCTTCCGGAGCTTCGGTTGCCAAACTGCCATATGATGCAGCACTCGACGGTATTTCATGGACGGCAACGTGCACAGAAGGCGCATTGGGGCAGACTCTCACGGATCGGGTCAACAACCTGAGCAACTGTGTTGACGTGTTCTGTAACGCCAGCGGTTTTCACGTGAATGTGAATGTGCTGAATCGGGATACATTGCTTGATGCGATGGAGCACCCTGAGAACTATCCTCAGCTCACACTGCGCGTTTCCGGTTATGCGGTGAATTTCATCAAACTGACCCGGGAGCAGCAGTTGGACGTGATCAATCGTACCTTCCACCTCAGTTTTTAGAGCAGTTGTAATACAACGACGCTGCCTTGCCATTTTGGCAAGGCAGCCATCTATAGGGCAGACTCACAGACATGAATCAGAACAACGAGGTTAAACCCCCGGGCTCTATTACGCCTGCCTGTGTCGATGAACAGGGCAGGCTTTCAGGGTTTGTGCACTCCTTTGAGATGGGGAGTGCTGTTGATGGCCCCGGCATGCGTTTTGTGGTGTTTGTTTCCGGCTGTCAGTTTCGTTGTCTCTATTGCCACAATCCAGATACCATAAAAATACATAATGGCACGGTCATGACGGTGGATCATATCATCGAAGAGATAGCCGAATTCGCCTCGTTCCTGCGCTTTGCAGGTGGCTTGACGATCTCTGGAGGCGAGCCGCTGATGCAGGCGGATTTTGTCCGCGAGATCTTTTATCTCGCCAAGCACGATTATAATCTGCACACAGCACTCGATACTCAGGGTTTTCTGGCCGCTCACCTTGAAGACGAATATTTTGATGATATCGATCTGGTACTGCTTGATATCAAGCATATTGATCCGGATAAATACCTGGCATTAACCTCCAAGCCGCTGCAGCCGACGCTAGATTTTGCCCGGCGCCTCTCTGATATGGGTAAGAAAATGCGCATACGTTATGTGCTGGTGCCGGGTTACACCGATGATTTCGATGACGTGGAAAAACTGGCTGCGTTTATTTCGACGCTACAGGGCGTTGAACGCGTAGAAGTGCTGCCATTTCACAAGATGGGTGAGCATAAGTGGGAAGAGCTGGGTTTTAAATACCATTTGAAAGATGTTCAAACACCTACCACTGAACTATTGAAGCGCGTCATTGATCAGTTCCGTAACCATGGTCTGACAGCCTGCTAAGAGCATACAGCGCGCATCGCGCTGATATAGGCACTCCTTCATTTTTAGCGCCACAGTGGATAGGTTTGATCCTCTAGGCGTTGTGGGAAATCAGGAGATGGGAAAATTCTAGAAATTAATCAAATTTACCTTAGGCAATATTACAGAGTCGTGTCCCTGCATGAGTAAAATCGACTTTGGTTTGGACAGTTGGTTTGAGGAGCGTGCCAGTGATCTGTGTGGTTCAGAATATGAACTTGCCCGGGTGATCGCGGTCGACCGGGAACGCTTTGTCGTTCATGACGGTGAGTCTGAAATCTATGCTGTGCTGACACGCAAGTTTGTCCAAGCCACTGAATCACCTGCTGACTTTCCGGTAGTGGGGGACTGGGTCTCTATTGAGCACCATGAGGCGGATGATTTCACCAGCATCAATACCGTACTGCCAAGAAAAACACTGTTGCGTCGCAAGATGGCAGGCACTGAGATTGAGTTCCAGATGCTGGCGGCAAACATTGATACAGCCTTAATCGCCCAATCATGCCACCTCGATTTCAATATCCGCCGCCTTGAACGCTATCTGGTGATGGTCAATCAGGATCGTATTGAGCCGGTTCTGCTGCTGACTAAAACCGATCTAGTCACGCCTGAAGAATTGACGCAGGTGATTGCCAGGATTCGCAAGGCAGGCATTGATCATGATATCATCACACTAAGTAATGTGACCGGTGAAGGCTTGGGTCTGGTTCGTAAGAGGCTCGTTGCGGGAAAAACCTGCTGCCTGCTTGGTTCCTCTGGAGCCGGTAAAACCTCGCTGATGAATCACATTGCCAGCACCAGCTTTAAAACAAAATCCGTGAGTGTCTCCGGTGCAGGCAGGCACACCACGGTTCGTCGCAGGCTCATGATGCTCGATAACGGTGCAATGTTGATTGATATGCCGGGTGTTCGGGAGTTGGGCGTAATGAGTGGGCGAGAGGGTATTGATGAGCGCTTCTCCGATATAGTGGCGCTTGGAGAAACCTGTCGATTCAATGATTGTGGTCATAGCAATGAACCCGGTTGTGCAATTTTAGAGGCACTAGCCAGCAAGAAACTTGATCAGGATCACTATACTAACTACTTGAAAATAAAAGAAGAGTCAGAATCCTATGAGAAGGCTCATGCCGAGAAGCTTAAAAAGGGAAGGGGTTCCAGACGTCCTGTTTTCTCCAAAACAAAGCATAAGAAAAGGCATTAACAGCCTACACTTTCTTGCCAATTCCCTCAGGATGCCATTGATCACGTCTGCACCATTCCAATAACTGATACCGCCCGATCTAAAACCTAAACAACCTGTTATAGTGTGTTTTTATTTGGGTTACAGGGGGCGGTATGATTATCAAAGAATTCAGCAGAATGGCTACGGCATTAAACGAGGAGGTCAATGTGTTCCAGCGCATTAATGGGTACGTTGCTCTGTTTATGGGGCAAGGCTGTGTTATTAACCAGCTCAGTACGAAGGATGGAAAGATTCAGTATTTCGATGCCAAACTGGATCTGGAAAAACTACTTAAAGACAACTCTTTTAGAGGCACAGTGCATTACTATGAGTCTCAAAGCTTCACCACCATTCAATAATTTCACCCCTGACGGAGCCGGATATGCCCCCTGAAAGCGGGCGTTGCGTCAGCTTGATGGTGATTCAGCAGCTAGAACTGTTTTTCTTCTTGCTGTGAAATAGAGAGCAAACCCTGTAAGTATCATGCCGCCAAGAATATTGCCCAATAGAACCGGGATTTCATTCAACAGCCACCAATCAGAAATGGTGACATCGGCACCCAGCATGATTCCGGCAGGAATCACAAACATATTGACGATGGCATGCTCAAAACCCAGGGAAAAGAAAGTCATGATCGGCAGCCACATGGCTGCAATTTTGCCAATGGTTGTTGTTGCGGTTAATGCCATGACGGTGCCAAGTGTCACCATCCAGTTACAGAGTATGCCGCTGGTAAATGCGGAGATCGTGCCATCAAAACCATAAGGGGCGTATGCAATAGTTTTATGCTCAGCAATGGCTATGATCTTTTGCGCTGCCGCAATGGTTGCGGGGTCAACATGGCCCATCTTGGTAATGACGATGTAATAAAGAACAGCGTAGAAAAGGCTGCCGAGCAGGTTGCCCATGAGTACCCATGTCCAGTTATAAGCCAGTTGAGCAAGTGAGGCCCGGCCATCTTTGATGGCAATCGGCAACAGGGCAAAGTTGCTCGTTCCCAATTCAAGGCCAAGCAGAATGATCATCACAAAGCCAACAGGGAAAAGGACCGCACCCAGAATATCAACCCCGGTCTGTGTCGAAGCAGTTGCCGCCATGGTTGTGGCGTAACCCAGAAACACACCTGACAGGATGCCACGTATCAGCATATACTTTACCGGCAAGCCAGCTTTCTTGGCTCCTGCCTGCAACATACTCTCTACAACATCTTCCGGTTTAACGTATGACATTCTTCAACTCCGCTCTGTTCTCACGGCTAAAGGGAATGTGACCCTTTATCCTTTATTGGATTCGGTGTGATTCTGATCAGCGCGAGGGCGTTGACAGCAGGTGTTGAGTTACTTCTTTTTTCGTTTCTTCGGTTTCTTTTGGTTCAGCCAGGCATCGTGTTCGTTGACCAGTGATTTAAGGTCAACGGCTTCAGGTGAGAGGGCGAGGGTGGCTGCATAATCCTCTTTGTTGATGTTGAGTATTTCGATCGATTTGTTGAGAAACGCCTGAATCTCTTCAAGAAGCGGCCGCTCTTCCAGGCTACAGAATGAGATGGCGATACCCTTGTTCATGCCACGTCCTGTGCGGCCAACGCGGTGCACGTAGTTCTCCACCTTTTCCGGCAGATCGTAATTGATCACATGAGTGACATCAGCGATGTCGATACCGCGGGCGCTGACATCGGTGGCTACCATGATGCGGCATTCACCCTCCCGGAATTGACGCATTGCCTCTGTACGCTCTTTTTGATCCTTATCGCCATGGATGTTTATCGCATCGATGCCAACGCGGCCCATGGCCTTTACAACGCGCTCAGCACGCACTTTGGTGCGTACGAAGACAATTATCTTGCTCTCAGGGTTCTCATTGATGAAACGCTCAAGGAAAAAGCGCTTGTCATCCTGATCGACAAACATCACGGAGTGGGCGATGTTTTTAGAGACCTTGTCCTGAGGTGAAACCTGAATGCGGATTGCCTCACTCTTCACCTGCGAGTAGGCAAGCTTCCTGATCTCATCGTTAATGGTGGCCGAGAAGAAGAGGGTCTGATGGTGGCGTGGAAGCATTTTTTTAACGTATTTGATATCTTCAATAAAGCCGAGATCAAGCATGTGGTCGGCTTCATCAAGGACGAGAGTGTTGACGATGTTCAGGTTAATCACTTTCTGATTGATTAGGTCGAACATTCGTCCCGGCGTAGTAACCAGAATATCTATGCCATCCTGAAGTTTGGCGATCTGGCGCTCCTGCTCAACTCCGCCGTAGAGGGCAAAGGTTTTCACCTTGGTGTGGGCGGAGAGGGTGTCAAAGACCTTGCCGATCTGCATGGTGAGTTCACGCGTTGGCGCCATAACCACGCAGCTGATGCCACGGGTTCGCTTGCTGGTTTTTGCGCGGTGAATTTTATCAATCACCGGAATGGCAAACGCGGCTGTTTTACCTGTGCCTGTCTGGGCAATGGCCAGCACATCTTCACCATTCTGAATCGAGGGGATCGCTTTATACTGGATATCAGTCGGGCGTATAAACCCGAGTTTCTTCAGGTTCTTTTTGATGTCTTGGGAGATGTAATATTGATCAAACTTCATGGTGCCTCAGTTTACTGAACAGATATGGATTGCCGCAAGACTCAGGGATTCAGAGGATCAAAGCAACGAAGCAGGGGGAGTAGCGTTAAGACGGGCTGGTACAGCTTAGGCGGGCAGCTATAATGTGGAATAATATCACCAACCTGTCAGTAAAGAGGAAGTAAGAGAAAGAACTATGGATTTTGAAACCCGATTGGCGAGGCCAGAGGATGTGGCTGCTATTGTTGAATTAGGGCGCAGGACATTTGCACTAGCTTACGGGGATATCGTTCTGCCGAGCGATATGGACTCCTATCTGGCGAAGTTTTTTGATCCTGAGCTACTGAAGTCGGAAATCCTTGCCAAAGCCGCGACCTATTTTATTACAGAAACTGAGCAGGGTGTTGTGGGCTACGCAAAACTGGCCGAAACAGAAAGACCTGATCAACTCGCGGATAAGAGGGTAATCGAGTTGATTCGCCTCTATGTGAGACCCGAAAACTATGGCATGGGTATCGGTAACGGGTTGCTTAAAGCAGTGAAGCAGCAAGCACTTGCTGCCGGGTTTAAAGGGCTCTGGCTTCGTGTCTGGGAGAAGAACAATGGTGCTATCCGCCTCTATGAAAGGGATGGTTTTAAGCGACTCGGCATTGAACCCTATTTCATTGGCACCACGGCGAACCCTGTTGTATTGATGTTTGAAGGGCTAACGACAGGGGAAGAGCTTTACTGATTCAGGGCCAAGGCGGCGAAGGCGGCGATGCCGGAGCGCATCGATGACTCATCAATATCGAAACTGGGGTGGTGCAGGGGGTAGCGTGTTTCAGGCCCGCCACCGGTGCCTAGGCGGAAAAGGCAGCCCGGAATATCGCGCATGAACTCTGCAAAATCCTCACCACCCATCGATGGGTCTGGAAGGTCAATTAGATCAATTCCAGATGTTGATTCAGTAATAATATCAACGGCTTGTGCAAGAAGACTCGAGTCATTGATTAAAACAGGCGTGGCCTGTTTTAGGGTGAATCGAGCTGTCGCTCCCCAGGCATCCGAGGTCTGGCGGATGATGCGATCCATCATGGCGCGAATCTCCTCGTGCGACTCCGGATGCAGGCTGCGAATAGTGCCTGTAAACTGAACCCTGTCCGGAATTACATTGCCTGCATAACCACCCTGAATCTGGCCGATGGTCAGTACAGCCGGATGCAGCGGATTAACCTTGCGGCTGACGATATGGTGCAGCGCCTGGATCACATGGCTAGCAATCAGAATCACGTCGATACACTCATGCGGCCGTGCCGCGTGTCCGCCGCGCCCCATGATTTCGACATCAAACATGTCAGCCGCCGCACACATCGCACCCCGCCTCATGCCGATGGAGCCGGCCGGCAGGTAGGGGAAGACATGCATAGCGTAGATCTGTTGAGGATTGAGCGTCCCAAAAAGATGCTCGCGCAGCATCGCCGCGGCGCCTTCGCAGGTCTCCTCGGCAGGCTGGAAAACAAAGGCGATATTGTAATTCAGATGTTCTTTTAGGCTGCAGATCACCTTTGCGGCACCGAGCAGTACGGCGGTATGCGCATCATGGCCACAGCTGTGTGAAACGCCTTCGACGCGGGAGCTGTAGGGGAGTTGTTTTCCATCTTTTATTGGCAGGGCATCCATGTCTGCACGGAAAGCCAGCCATGGTTTCTCTGCACCGATGTTCAGTGTGGCTAGCAGGCCAAAGCCACCGATGCCTTCTTTCACCTCAAGCCCCAGTTTGCGGCACTCGCCGGCTACCAGAAGGGCGGTCTGCTGCTCCGCTCCCGAGAGTTCAGGGTGTTCATGCAGATAGCGGCGGATGCGGATGGTCTCCGCTATCACGGACTCAACACTCCTGCTCAGTTGATCGCGGGTCACACTCATCGTCTCAGTTTACTCCATCCGTCCAGGTTGCGCATGGAACGTATCATGGCGGAAAAATCGTTGCTTGCATCAAACAGTTTTCGTTGCGATTCAGCCCCACCGCCATGTGCTCGCCAGTGGCAGATCTGCCCTGATACGAGTTCAAGCTCACTGCCGGCAATGCCTTGAGCGGCAAGCTGGTCCAGTCGTTTCTCCAGCCACTCCAGCACCGGGGAAAGCTGCTCGTTGAAGGGGTCAATAATTGTCGCATGAATTCCGTAACGGCAGGCCCGCCAACGGTTTTCTCGGATCAGCGAGGGATGAACCTTGGGTCGTTCTATATCCATTGCGGCTGCCATCGCCTCGGCACGCACATAGGCAATGTAGGCGGCACTGTCTGAAAATCGGGCCGGCATGTCGCCAACACGCACCTCCAGTGTACCGAAATCTGGGTGGGGGCGCATCTCCCACCAGATGTCACGAACCGACTCGATACTGCCTGTGGTGGTGAGCTTCGCGGTACAGTATTCGAAATCCTTCCAGTCGGCGAAATAGAAGGGCATGCCGCCCTGACTTAAACCCTCGAAGACCTTGATGCGGCTGGCGGCAAGGCCTGTCTTTTCCCCGTGCCAGAAGGGGGAGTTGGCCGAGATGGCGAGAAAGACCGGCATGATCGGCAGCAGGTTGTTCATGGCCCGGATGCAGCTGTCGCCATCAGGCATGCCGACATGGACATGGATGCCGCAGATATTGAAACGGCGCGCCACCCACTGCAGCCGTTTGAGTAGCTTATGGTAGCGCTCATCGTCGCTGATCACCTGGTCGCGCCAGTGGGAGACAGGATGCGTACCGGAGGAGAGCAGGGCGGCATTGTGATCTTTTAGAACACTGGCAACCTGAATGTAGAGGTCGGCCAGCTGTGACATGGCATCGGGTGTTTTGTTCTGGATGTCGGTATTGGTCTCTACGATTGAGGTAAAGAGTTCCGGCTTGATGCGTGGCGTGATTCCGAGGGCAGAGAAAACATGCGGTGCAGCAGGCACCTGTTCGCCCGAATCTGCATCCACACACATCCACTCCATCTCGACACCCAGCGTGCCAAGGCGGGAGCTGTTGAAGGGAATGTTCTCAACAGTGTCTTGCATGCATTCAGTATAGCGCATGAAAGGGGTTCTATGAAGATTTAAAGGAACAGGGAAGAGATATGTTGTGATGTTTGAAGCCTTTGGTACATTGCGCTCCGCACGCAAATACCGTGGCAGCAGAGAGCTGCTTCCGCAGACAGGATGGGCCTTCTATGTGGTTTAAAAACATGCACTTTTATCGATTCGAGGCGCCATTCAAGATGACCGCCGAGCAGCTTCACGAGTCGCTGCTGACGCGCAAGGCGCGCCGTTGTGGTCATATGGAGATGGATACCCAAGGGTGGTGCCCGCCATTGGGCCAGGGCAGTGAGATGCTGGTGTTTCAGAGTGGTGCCAACCTGATGCTCTGCCTGCGCCGTGAAGATAAGGTGCTGCCCGCCTCGCTGGTGCGTGAACAGGTTGAAGAGCGGGCGCTGGCTATCGAAGCTGAAGCGGGACGTCCGGTCGGTCGCAAGGAGCGCCGTGACCTCAAGGATCTCGTGCTGCAGGAGTTGATGCCCAGAGCGATGGTGCGCTCCAGCCAGACATTCGCCTGTATTCTGCCTGAATCGGGCTGGCTGATCGTCAATGCGGCCAGTGCCAAAAAGAGCGAAGAACTGATCGAAACGCTGAGGAAGACACTGGGCACGCTTAATGTTGTGCTGCCATCCACCTCGGAATCGCCTGAAGGCGCGATGACCCGCTGGCTGCTCAATGATTCGAACCTACCGCAGGGTTTTACCCTCGAGGATGCCTGTGAGATGCATGTTGCGACCGAGGCAGGCGGTGTGATCCGTTGCAGTAAAATTGATATTGCCCGTGATGAAGTTCGTGCCCATATATCGACCGGTTGCCGGGTTCGGCGCATGGCGATGAACTGGCAGGAGCGTTTGAGTTTTGTGCTGCATGAGGATCTCTCCGTGCATCGCATGCGCTTTGATTCGGCAGTGCTGGATGAAGCAGATGGAGGCGATGATGAGGCGAGCCGCTTTGATGCCGACTTTGTCATTATGACCTCTGAACTGACTGAGTTTATCCCGGCCCTGTTGGCTGCACTTAATTCAAACGAGTAGGCTTCCGGTATGGCAACATATGCAGTTGGTGACATTCAGGGCTGTTACAAACAGCTGAGAGTTCTCCTGAAGAAGGTGGGGTTCGATCCTGTAAAAGATGTGCTCTGGTGCGCCGGTGATCTGGTTAACCGTGGGCCTGATTCGCTTAAAACCTTACGCTTTCTCAAAAGCCTTGGCGATTCGGCTGTCTGTGTGCTGGGCAACCATGACCTTCACCTGCTTGAACTGGTTGCCGGAGGTGGATCATACCGCCGTGATACGCTGGATCAGGTGATAAATGCGCCAGATTGCGCTGAACTGATTGACTGGCTGCGGCATCGCCCCCTGTTGCATCATGATAGTGAGCTTCACTGGTGCATGGTACATGCGGGCCTGCACCCCGACTGGACACTCAAGAAAGCAAAAAAACGGGCACGGAAAATCGAGGTGATGTTGCAGGGTGACGAGTGGCAGGATTTCTGTAGGCAACTTCATCACAGGCAGTTCCCGCGCCGTGAACCCAAAAAAGGGTGCCCCGACAGGCGCCTGTTTTCAACTGCCGTTCTGACACGCGTCCGCTACTGCACCAGTGACGGGCGTTTTAACTGGGACACTCGGTCTGGTGAGAGTCGCGACACCAGAGACAGGCCTTGGTTTGCACATAAGCGGATAGCCTGGAAGAGGGACTGCAGCGTCGTATACGGGCACTGGGCAGCCATGGGGCTTGTCAAAGATCAGCCGCATGTGCTGGGGCTGGATTCAGGCTGCGTATGGGGTGAAGAGCTGACCTTGGCCAGATTGAAGCCGAGAGGTAAGTGGGCCATCGTTGCTCAGGCCGAATAAGTACTGCTCTGCTTTTTACTCTCCCTGTAGTGGAACTGTTCGTCGGCTTTAATACGCAGGCAACCTTTGCCACTCTTTTTTGCCTGATAGAGGGCATCGTCTGCCAGCTTCATCAGTGACACCGCATCGACAGTCTCGCTTGATTGGGTACAGATTCCAATCGAGACACTGGCCCTGATTTCAGGATGTTTTTCAAGGCGGAATCTGGATACCTTCTCCAGTATTCGCATGCCGATAAGCTCCAGTCCATCACCTTCAATCGCATCGTCGGCAGGGATGAGGATGACAAATTCATCGCCACCGTAGCGGGCACAGATATCGTAATCACGGAGGCTGCTCTCAATACATTGCGCGATATGTGTGAGCACCAGATCACCGACGCCATGGCCATAGGTGTCGTTGATCTGTTTAAAGTCATCCAGGTCTATAAAACCACAGGATAGGGTGCCGTTGCGGGTGCGTTTGATTCGACTGACTTCGTGGTGCAGTTGCATGTCAAATTTGCGGCGGTTAAACACGCCGGTTAGCGCATCGAAGATCGCCATCTCCTCCAGCTTGTGCAGGTGGTCCAGAGTCTTGAATGTCATATTCAGGTGGGCAGAGGCCATCTCCAGCGAGCTTACCTGCTCCTTGCTCAACTCTCCCTGAATATCGAACAGCAGTGCGCCCGCCAGATGTGCATCCTGCCATACCGGCAGGATGATATTGTATTCGGTATCCAGTTCAGAGCAGCCCAGTCGAATCGGAGGGGTGATTTTTTTGAAGCGGTCCACTTTGTTTACTGCGCTGCAGACCTTACGTATGGCACTGCAGGCAGAGAAGTCGCAGGTGGAACCTTCGCAGGCGGGTTTTTTGTCACCTATTGCGCCAATAAACTCCACGGCTCCATCCGCTTTATCAAACATCACAGCCAGCCCTTTTGTTGCTTGAATGTGGCCGTGGATATCCTCAAATGATCTGCAGGTTATATCGTTGAGTGGAGGCCTACTCTCCAGTAGCAGCGTTACCTCCAGCATGCTATCAAGCAGGCCCATGCGGGCAGACTGGCTCTGGATAGTCTGCTCATCGTGAAGCTGGTGGTTGGCAAGGTCAAAGAGCAGTTTGGCTGATTTGGCTGAGATCAATTCGATATGGTGAGGCGCACTGAAGGCGTCGAGTTTTTTATAAAGTTCGGGGTCGCCGGTGACATCGATGACGATGCCCTCCCTGAATGACGCCAGTACCTCATCGCACTGCGTGGAGGTTTTGATGCCCAAATGCCGGGCAAGTGCGAATGCAGGAGCATTCTCAGTAATATCGACGATGGCGGTGATATTGATACCGTTATAATCCTTCAGTGCCTCGAGCATCGCAAGGCCACCGGTACCGGCACCGAATATAAGAACATCAGCTTTTTTCGAGTTGTGGCAGACGCTTGCCAGCGATTCAGCAAGTTTTTGCAGATCCTCTGCGCTCCTGATTTGGTTCACGGAACACCTCCTGGTTTCACCGTGTATGTGGGGAATTATTAAATATATATCGGTAAATCTGCATGAGTCTTTAGCTTTTTTTTGAGATAACTTTTTTGCCGGTTGTAATCAGCTTCAGTTCTTTTGCTGGTTTTCAATATCCTTTAACGCATCCGCCGTTTTCTCTTTTTCGCGCATTGAGGAATCGCAATGACCGAGCTAGCCTCTTGGCGTTAACAAAACCGGAGGGGAAACAGTTCATCTTTCCTCGGACAACCTAACAAAAGGAAGCGAAACCATGGCAAGAAAGTTTAATTTCAGTGCAGGCCCGGCAATGTTGCCGACTGCCGTTATCGAGCGCGCGCAGCAGGAGATGCTGGATTGGAACGACTCAGGCATGTCCGTGATGGAGATGAGTCACCGCGGCAAGGAGTACATGTCCATTGCTGCAAAAGCAGAGAAAGATCTGCGCGAGGTGATGGCGATCCCTGATAATTACAAGGTGCTCTTTCTTCAGGGCGGTGCCTCTTCCCAGTTCGCCATGATTCCGCTGAATCTGATGGGCGATAAAACGAGCGCCGACTACATCAATACAGGCATGTGGTCGAAGAAGGCGATTGCCGAGGCAAAACGCTATATCACGGTAAATATTGCGGCTGATACTTCTGAGGGTGGCTTTACCTCAGTGCCGACGCAGGCAGAGCTGAAACTCAATTCTGACGCGGCTTATGTACACTATACGCCGAATGAGACCATCGGCGGCGTTGAGTTCGATTATATTCCCGAGACCAATGGCGTGCCTCTGATTGCAGACATGTCCTCAACGATTCTTTCACGTCCGATTGATGTCTCCAAATTCGGCATGATCTATGCCGGTGCACAGAAGAATATCGGTCCTGCGGGGCTCACTATCGTGATTATCCGCGATGACCTGCTGGGCACGGCATCGGCGAGCTGTCCGACCATGTTCAACTACAGCACTCACGCTGAGAACGACTCAATGTACAACACACCTGCGACCTACAGCTGGTATATGGCCGGTCTGGTCTTTGAGTGGATCAAGGAGCAGGGCGGTCTTGAAGGCATGGCCGAGGTGAACAAGCGCAAGGCTGACAAACTCTACGCCGCCATCGACGCCACTGACTTCTACGGTAGCCCTGTGGCAATCAATGGTCGTTCATGGATGAACGTACCATTCACACTGGCTGATGCCGGTCTGGATGCGGAATTCCTTAAAGGCGCTGCGGAGCGCGGCCTAGTAACCCTGAAGGGCCATCGCTCAGTCGGTGGTATGCGTGCCAGTATCTACAACGCCATGCCGGAAGAGGGCGTGGATGCGCTGGTGGCATTCATGCAGGAGTTCGCCAGCAAGCAGGGCTAAATCAAACCCCGCTGATCGAGAAATCAAAGCCCTCTGCGAAAGCAGGGGGCTAAATGGTGTTACACCTCAAGGATGAGTTATGCCAATTGAAGGTCCAAATGAATTCGCAGCAGAGCCATTAGTAGCAAAAGAGACAGCACAGGGCACCAGGGAGGAAGAGAAGGAGACTCAATACTTTGAGACCGTGATCATCGGTACAGGATTTTCAGGGCTGCTTGCTGCTCTGCGTTTGCAGAAAAAGGGATTTAATGATTTTCTCCTGCTGGAAAGAAGCCCTGAGTTAGGCGGAACCTGGCAGATCAACTCCTACCCGGGAGCCGAGGTGGATATCCCAACCAGCTTGTACTCCATCTCCTTTGTTCCCTTTCCGTTCAGGAAGACCTTTGCCCCGCAAAGCGAACTGCTCGCCTACACGAACCATATCATCGAGAAGTTCGGCCTGAGAAAAAAGGCGAAAACGAACTGTACAGTTTCAAGCCTCACCTTCGATGAGAGCGTATGCATATGGCATGTTGAGACCGAGTCGGGTGATAGGTATTCCGCCCGATTTGTGATCGACACCAGCGGTGTGCTGGCCAACCCGCATACGCCCAAGATTGATGGTGCAGAGAGCTTTAAGGGTGCGCAGTTCCACGCAGGCCACTGGGATCACTCTGTCACTTATAAGGGCAAACGTGTCGCGGTGATCGGCTCGGGATGTTCAGGGGCGCAGATTGTTCCGGCCATGGCTGAGAATGTAGGCCGCTTAACCCTTTTTATGGGCAAAGCGCAGTGGATTCTGCCTCGTTCTGATCGCGATTACAGTGCTCTTGAGGCTTATATTCGAACGCTGCCGGGTATTCGCCACCTTATCCGTTTATTCGTATTTATCTTTTATGATATCCGTTTTGTTGCCTTTCGCCGCTATCCGCTGATATCAAGGCTTGCGCCGTATATGAAAGCCCACTACCGCAGAAGGCTGGAAAAGCATCTTGATAAGTATATAAAGGATGAGAAGTTGCGCCAGCATATGATGCCCGATTACGAGTTGGGTAGTCGGCGCGTGATCCCGACCAACAGTTATCTGCCAGCACTGGCTCGGGATAATGTCGATGTGGATATCAGCGGCATTGATTGCATTACACCTGCAGGCATCAGAACAAAGGATGGCAAAGAGATCGATCTGGATATCATCGTCTATGCCACAGGATATTATGCCTATTCGGATATGAAGCGGGCGCTGACCTTTCAGGTCAATGGTAAGGGTGGCCGCAACCTCAACAGTGAATGGGAAACAGAGATTGCCTCTTATAAAGGCATAACCGTTTCCGGTTATCCCAATTATTTCAAAGTGAACGGCCCTAACACCGGCTCAGGCCATAGCTCTCAGATGTCCTATATGCAGGTGGCTACCGATTATATCGTGCAGGCGATCAGTGCGGTAAAACAGGATGCGAGCATTAAGGCGATCGAGCCTAAACAAGATCTTCAGGATCAGTATGTCGCTGGAATGAGAGCAAAGATGCAGAAGACGGTCTGGCAGAATGCCACGACTACCGCCTTTTACAGAAAGAATATGTCTGAAGAGGTCACCAGCCTCTCCCCGGAACCGGTGACCGGGTTTATCTTTTCACGCAAATGGTTCCGCTTGAGTGATTATCACCTGTTAAAGTGAAGAAGTAGCGTGCTGCTTGTCTGAAGGAGCTTGAAAGCAATCAAGGCTACACTCACTCGATACATAGCCCTCTGTGAAAGCAGGGGGCTTTTTCGATTCCCACCCGTGCTACTTACTTTATGGGAGAGCACTCCAGCCAGCCGGGCATGCGGAAAGAGGCAAAACCGACCTTGCCATCATCCAGGTTGATAAAAAGATAGCGTGCTGCTCGAATAACCTTCTCCTTGTCGTAGCCCCACAGTTCGTAAGGTGTGCCTTTGCCACTTTGTCTCAAGCAATTATATTTCTCAACAGGTTTTCCCTGAACTGCCTCCAACTCAGATCTCGTCATGCCCTGGTAAAGAAGAAGAGCCTTTTCTCGGTCTTCGGAATTTCTGTGCTCGTCGAGTCCCATCGAACTGAGCACGGGCCAAGTGACGACTGCAACTGGAATCAAGGGGGCATATATCAGCGTTTCACCGACTGCTTCCGCTGTGTTGCTTGGGGCACTTTGTACAGTTTGTTGCTTGAGATGATACACATGGTAAACCTCACTGATTTCCCCAATTGGCAGCCGGCTCACCGCTCCTTTTGCATTGGCGACGACCACGTGTTCATCGCCGTCCGACCGTTGAACGGTCAATGGTCCAGGGTACGGGGGCGCCTTGACGACGATGCTAACGCTGTCCGATCCCGATAACAGGAGTTTCCGCATGGCTGTCAGGGGAATTCGCTCAACCTCTGATTGTGAGTACCGTAACGCTTGCGACGAAGATGTTGTGCATCCACTTGCCACCAATGAGAGAAGCATGGCGACGATTATGATCGTCGTTGAAGCGTGTATAGATATTTGGGTGCTGCTGCCGTTCAACATAACGACAGCCTAGAGTGGCGGGGCAAAATCTGGAAGAGGGCGTGGATGAGAACTGGTTGCCTCAAGGAGTTGCTTGAAAGCAACCACAGGGTTAACAGCAGCTAATCGATAGATCAAAGCCCTCTTCTGATTCTGATTGGAAGGGTGTTTTCTTTGTTTTTCATATATTTATTTAATCCAACTTATAAGTCACATTCACTCTGTAGTGGGTGAGGTGCTTGGATATTGCATGCAAAATCTTCCCCGGATACACATCCGTGTTCATGCATCACCGATCCTGATGACAATGGTTCCAAGGCGCTGTTCGGTTTCAACCATGTGATGCGCTTCGGCGGCCTGATCCATCGGAAAAACGCGATCGAGTACCGGCCTTATCTTGCCCGCCTCGATCATCTCCTTGAGCTGTAGCAGCTCCTCCGGCTTCTCTCCGGCAAAGGCGAAGGTCGCCGTTTTGTCGCTGAACCTGCTGGTGATGAACGAGCGAACCATGTCGGAGAGTCTGGGGTTTACGATCAGGTAACGGCCACCGGGCTTGAGCATGCCGACAAAGCCGGAGTAGGGGCTTTGGGCGACCATCGTCATGATCACGTCAAAACGCTTACCGCTTTTCGTTACATCCTCACGCGTATAGTCGATCACATGATCGGCCCCGAGGGAGCGTAGCATCTCCTGCTTCTCAGTGCGGTCGACGGCGGTAACCTCAGTCCCCATTGTTTTGGCGATCATGATGGCGAAGCTGCCGATGCTTCCACCCGCACCGTTGATGAGCACGCTTCCACCCGGCTTGATGCTGGCGAGGGTCATAAAGTGAAGGGCATTGAGTCCGCCGAGCGGTACGGCGGCAGCCTCTTCGAAACTGATGTTCGCAGGCTTGGGTACAATGCTGTAACTCTCCGGCAGGCTGACGAACTCGCCGTATGCGCCCATGCGGAGCTTGGTGCAGCCGAACACCTCATCGCCTGGTTGCAGGCGGGTGACGGAGCTTCCAACCGACTCGATCGTGCCGGCAAAATACCACCCCAGCACACGGAGTCTGGGTTTGGTGATGCCCGTAAAAAGGCGCGTCGTAGGCCATAGCCATTTGACGGCGAACCTGCTCCTGCGGAATTCGCAGTCGGCCTTGGTGGCCTCAGCTGCATGTACGCGGATCAGCAGCTCATCATTTTTGGGCGCCGGTTTTGCCACCTCGCCGACATGAAGAACCTCAGGTGGCCCATAGGCATCGAACACGACAGCTTTCATGATGACTCCTGCGGCATGATGATGATCTTGCCTTTAACGTGCCGCGCATCGAAATAGCGGAGCGCATCTGGAACTTCGCTCAGGGAATATGTTTTTTCGATGACAGGCACTGCCTTACCAGCCTCAAACAGATCGATCAGTTCCTGCATCCCCTTGTTAGCCCTGTGCATGACGATGCCGAACTTTTTATTGCCGAATATGGAGAGGATCGGACCCAGCAGCATGATCTGCAAAACACTTGTTTCCGAGTCGCCGCCGATCATGGCATAAACCCCGCCACGCGTCAGCGCACGCCGGTAATCGAAAATGGAGTGTCGCGCTACGCAATCGAAGATGCGGTCGTACTGTTCATCGTTGTTGATGTAATCCTCTTGCGCGTAATCGATGACATGGTCGGCTCCACACTGCCGCATCGTCTCCAGCTTCTCCGCACTATCGACTGCGGTAACTTCAGCTCCGAACGATTTGGCGATCTGGATAGCGAAGGTTCCGGCACCGCCGCCTCCGCCATTGACCAGCACCTTCTGCTCATTCCTGCCATGCTTTTTGTAGGTGAGCCCTTGCAGGGCGAGGAGACCGGCCTGGGGCATCGCTGCCGCGTTCTCAAAGCTCATTCTTTCAGGTTTCAGCGTCAGCTCGGACTCTTTGGCACAGGTAAATTCGGCAAAGCCGCCCCAGCCGCCGCCTGAGAGATCTCCGAACACCGCATCGCCCGGCTTGAACTGCGTCACCTGGCTGCCGACGGCTGCAACGCATCCGGCGATGTCACAACCGAGTGCACGAATTTTTGTGGGCCTGAAAATTCCGAACATGACGCGGTTGATGAACGGTGTTCCCCTGAGAAGCTCCCAGTCCCACGAGTTGACGGAGACTGCATGCACCTTGACCAGCACCTCATTATCGTTCGGTATCGGTTTCTCCAGCTCATCCAGCCGAAGAACGTCCGGCGATCCGTATTCGCTAAAAAGAACTGCTTTCAAAAGCATCTCCCATATCTGTTTTTACTATAGGCGGCATTCCGGAGAATGACAAAAAACGGCGATTGATACGGTCACGAGGGTACGGAGCATCTCTTCTTCGAACATTGAGAAGTTCCGGGGAGAAAATAATAAATTATTTCCATACATAAACTGTGTTCCCGGAGCTCTCACGCAGTGACCAGCCGGGAACTGAAGGCGAATAGGCAAGGCTTGAGGTGATATTTAATCTGTTTTGTAAACGTTCATCGTGACCGCCGGTTAGGAGAACCGGTCATTTTCTGTTACTATCGTTTCATAAAGAGACTGAAAGCTTCTTCGAAAATACTCCTGATTAAGCCTTCCATCCTGTTTTCCACTCATTTAAACAGCATCACTTTCTTGAAACTCTGGAGCGCTTGCGACAGAGCAGAACACCTACAAGCAAGCTCATTTGCGGCACTGATCATTCGTTCATGAAATTCCAGGTATTGATTATACAAAAGAGGAAAGAGCATGAATAAATTATCAATGGGAGTCATTGGGACTTCAAAAAAAACGGATGAGCGACGCCTGCCGATCCATCCTGAGCATCTCTCACGTATTCCTGAGGAGCTGCGCAGCCAGCTGATATTTGAAGAGGGCTACGGCGCACCACTGGGCATTTCAGATGCGGAGATTGCTGCCCAGTGCGGTGGTTTGGCCACACGCCACGAACTGTTGGCCGACATCGGTTCAGTGATTGTTGCCAAGCCGGTACTGGCCGATCTGCAGGAACTAAAAGAAGGGGGCACCCTTTGGGGTTATGTCCATTGCGTCCAGCAAAGTGACATCACTCAGGAAGCCCTTGATCGCAAGCAGACGCTCATTGCTTTTGAGGATATGTTTGTCTGGGCACCCAACGGTCATATGGGGCGTCACACATTCTATAAAAACAACGAAATGGCCGGTTATTGTGCCGTTATCCATGCGCTGCAACTTAAAGGCATTGATGGCCACTACGGCAACCAGCGAAAGGTGATTATCTTCAGCTTTGGCGCGGTCAGTCGTGGCGCGATCTACGCGCTCAAGGCGCATGGTTTCAGGGATATCACCATCTGCACCCAGCGCCCTGATCATGAGGTGCGTGAAGAGGTTCTTGATTGTCACTACGTCAAGGTCAGGAAAGGCGTTGAGGGTGAGTCGCGCATGGTCGTGGTTGAACACGATGGCAGCATGCGACCGCTAACCGAGCTGATCCGTGAATCCGATATCATCGTTAACGGCATCTTTCAGGAGACAGAGAGCCCTACCGACTTTGTTCTTGAATCGGAAAGTGAGTGCCTCAAGCCCAACAGCCTGATTATTGATGTCAGTTGTGATGAGGGCATGGGATTCTTTTTTGCCAAACCCACCACATTCAAAAAACCGATGTTTAAGTTTGAAACCATCGATTACTACGCCGTAGACCATACCCCCAGCTATCTCTGGGAGAGTGCAACGCGCTCAATCTCTGCCGCACTGATTGTCTATTTGCCGAGTGTGCTGGCAGGGCGCGGTGGCTGGCAGAACAGTGAGACCATTCGGCAGGCCATCAACATTGATAGCGGTGTGATTCAGAATCCCTTGATCCTTTCGTTTCAAAATCGTGAGTCGCACTATCCCCATGCCCATGTTGTAGATGCTGTGGCTGATCAGGTCGCTGTTTAAGAGATTCTCTGATGGAGCACTGGACAGAATATACACGTCTGTTTACCGCGTTGTTTGTTATTTTGGATCCTTTTGGTGCCGTGCCTATCCTGCTGGCGCTAACTATAAAGTTTACAAATTACGAAAGGAGAAGGGCTGTAAATGTTGCGTCAGCAACGGTTTTTCTTGTTTTGGTTGTCTCATTGCTGTTGGGTGAATCGATGCTGCAGGCCATGGGCACCAGCCTGGCATCGTTTCGTGTTGGTGGTGGTATTGTGCTGCTGCTTATGGCGCTATCCATGCTTCAGGCAGAGACAGGTGCGTTGCGAAGCACCCCGTCGGAGGAGGCTGAAGCCGAAGAGAAAAGTAGTATTGGCGTAGTGCCTCTGGCTATCCCGCTACTAGCCGGACCGGGGGCGATCAGCACCGTGATTATCGAAATGCACCGCTCCGATGCCCAACTGCATGCTCTGCCTGTCGTGCTCGTAATCGGGCTGGTCTGCCTGTTGCTCTGGATTACTCTGCGCATGGCGGCAACCATAGGAAGGGTCCTCGGGCATACAGGGCTGAAAATCATCAACCGCCTGTTCGGCCTCATTCTGGCTGCCATTGCCATCGAAATTATGGCCAATGGCCTCAAAGAACTGTTTCCTGCACTTGCAGCTTAATAGTCCTTTGTTGGCATGTGAAATGAGCTTCTAAGCTCAGGAAACAGGTTCTGTTTCAATGTGAATGCTGAAGAGTGAATAGGTTGCCCTGTAGTAAATTGTAGAACCTGGTTAGCTTGCTCCGACCCTGTAACCTATGAGGGTGGGGGATGTGCGCCCAAAGCCAAACAGTAAAAGCCTGATCCCGTTGTGTAGGGTCAGATATTTTGAGGAACTAAGTATGAAAATTAATGTTGGAAATATGTCTTTTAGCACCAACGATGAAGAGTTGCGCGATCTTTTCTCTGCATTCGGCACTGTTGCGAGTGTAGAAGTGGTCACAGATAGTAATACCAATCGCAGCCGCGGTTTTGGTTTTGTCGTGATGCCTGATGAGAGCGAAGGGAATGCTGCAATCAGGTCACTTAACGGCTCTGAATTCGCTGGCCGCAAGCTGCGCGTCAACGAGATCAAACCATCTGAATAAAGGGAATCCGTTAAGGCGAGACCTTTGCCTCACTCTTGAGTGATTATAATCTGTTAAAGTAAGAGCATTAGGTCTGACTTGGTCAGTATATTGTACATGTTTTCATTGCGAGCTATACTTGTGCAATAAACAGTACATGTTGTGAGGTTGAATATGCAAGTTGTCAATTTTTCAGAAGCCAGAAACAATCTGAAACGCGTATTGGATGAGGTTGTTGAGGATGCCGATTACACAGTTATTAATCGACGAGATGCAGCCGATACGGTTGTGATGTCTCTGGATTCATTCAACAGTTTGATGGAAACAGTTCACCTGCTACGTTCTTCTGCCAATGTTGCCCATCTGGAAAAATCAATCTCCCAGTATAATCAGGGGAAAGCTTCTGAAAAGCCGTTGATTGATGCCTGAATTACTATGCTGGACAGATGAGGCATGGGCTGACTATCTCTGGTGGCAGAGTCAGGATCGCAAAACCCTGAAGCGAATCAACCGCCTGATTCAGGATTCAATGCGCTCTCCTTTTGAAGGTATTGGAAAGCCGGAAGCACTGCGTGAAAACCTCTCTGGTTTCTGGTCTCGTCGGATTGATGAATCTAATCGCCTGGTTTATGCCGTTGATGATAACCGATTAACCATCATCTCCTGCCGCTACCACTACTGATCAATGAATATATGCCCCCGTACTTCACTCTAAAGCTTAGCGTAAAAGCCTGAATTATATTCCCACAGGAGCCAGCACTTTTGAAAGTGAAATTTTTTATCACCGGTGGAACGATCTGTAAGCGCTATAATGAGATCAGCGGCGCACTTGAGTTCCGTGATTCGTTTATTCCTGGAATGCTGGAGCTGGGCAGGTGCAAACTGGACTACAGCACCGAGCAGCTGATGCTCAAGGATAGCCTGGAGATGAATGATGAGGATCGGGAAACCATTCTCGCCAGTTGTAGCGCTTGTGAAGAGTCAAAGATCATCATCTCCCATGGCACCGACACGATGGTTGATACCGCGCGGGTGCTGGGGCCGCAGCTGGAGAACAAAACGGTAGTGCTGGTTGGGGCGATGATCCCTTATTCGATCAGCAACTCCGATGCGACCTTCAACCTCGGCTGTGCGGTTACCGCTGTGCAGCTACTGGGTGCCGGTGTCTTTGTGGTGATGAATGGGCACATCTTCCGCTGGGATGACGTCAGCAAGAATCGCGGTGAGGGCATTTTTCAGCGGGCTGATCTTTGATGACTCTTTACAGTTGTCAGTGATGCACTTAAGGATGCAGAACTAATAGAAGCTTAGTGGGCTTGGAGTTATGGGGCAGGTAAGATGATTGACACTGCCCAATATTCTGTAGCTCTATATTTTATCTATGCTGTTACGGGTACAATATCGTTACTTACTCACTTTGGGATGACATTCATGAACAATGAGATCAATTATAGTAACAACCCCCTGCACGGCCTTGGTTTGAAAAACCTGCTGGTTGAAATAGTGGATCACTATGGTTTTGAGATACTCTTTGCCTATCTGAATATCAATTGTTTCAAAACCAATCCAAGCATTGATTCCAGTGTTAAATTTTTAAAGAAGACGGATTGGGCGCGTGAAAAAGTTGAAGCCTTCTATCTGTATGAATATAAAAACCTGCCCAGAGCATCTTATGATCAGTTTTCACTGCCTCCAAGGGAACGGGTTATTCCAGAGGATCAGGCGCCGGGTGAGCCTAAAGAGCTGAGTTTAGAAGATGCAGAGCGCTTGCGCGAAAAACGTGCAACCAAATCAGCTGAGAGGTTGCGTGAAAAGCGTGCAAATAGGTCATCTGAGCGAGAGCAGTGGGGCAAGAAGCCCTCTAAAAAGAAGATTGATCCATGGGCGCGGTAAAAGGTGGCTGACTCGCTGCTGCCCCCGCATATACCTTCAGCTATCATCGCCCCATGCCAAGCCTGCCAATCGATGATGTTCTGCCAGAGATCAAAGAGACATTAACCGCGCATAATCGTCTTGTACTGCAAGCCCCTCCGGGCGCAGGAAAAACCACCGCCGTACCCATCGCCTTGCTCGACCAGAGTTGGTTGGGTGATAAACAGATCATTATGCTCGAACCTCGCAGGCTGGCGGCACGCAATGCGGCGGCGCGCATGGCATTTCTACTCGGTGAAAAAGTCGGTGAAACCATCGGTTACCAGATTCGTCAGGACAGCTGCTTGTGCGACAGAACAAAGTTGCTGGTGGTCACTGAAGGCATATTAACGCGAAAGTTACAGGCTGACCCAGAGCTGAAAAACACGGCACTGGTTATTTTTGATGAATTTCACGAACGCAGCCTGCATGCCGATCTCTCACTGGCACTCTCTCTGCAGAGCCAGCAGATTCTACGCGAAGATCTGAAAATTCTGGTGATGTCGGCAACACTGCATACGGATGCTGTTGCGACTCTGCTGGATAACGCACCGATCATTGAGAGCGAAGGGCGCAGCTATCCTGTCGAGAACAGATATCTTGATAAGGTAAACCGGCAGCACAACATAAATCCACAGCAGCAGTTGATGATCAACCTGACCAACACCGTCAAAACATTCATTCATGAACACGAGGGCAACTGTCTGGTATTTCTACCCGGCGTCAAAGAGGTCAACCAGCTGGCCAGACAGATTAAACAGCTCCTTGATAACGAATCGATCAACAACATTGTGATTGCACCGCTACATGGAAGTTTAAGCAAACAGCAACAGGATCTGGCTATCGCAGCACCCGCTGATAAGGCCATGCGTAAAATTGTTCTGGCCACCAATATCGCAGAAACCAGTATCACCATTGAAGGCATCAGTTGTGTGATTGATTCGGGACTGGAGCGAGTGCTGGATTACAGTCCGGCCTCGGGCATGAACAGGCTTACAACCCAATCCATTTCACAAGACTCAGCCGTGCAACGCAGTGGCCGCGCCGGAAGGTTATCAGCCGGTGTCTGTTACCGTATGTGGGCAGCTGAGCAGCAGTCACGCCTGCTCAAACATGCATCGCCTGAAATTTTACACAGCGATCTCTCATCGTTGGTGCTGGAGCTGGCCAACTGGGGCGTGACTGACGTTGATGAATTGCAGTGGATGGACAGACCTCCTCACGGTGCCACCGAACAGGCAAAGGCTCTGCTGCAACAACTCAGCGCCATAGATGAGCGGGGCAACATTACGGCCCACGGTCGTGATATGCTGAAACTGGGTGCCCATCCACGCTTGGCGCATATGATGCTGGCAGCAGTTCAACTGGATCAGGCTTATCACGCCTGCCTGATTGCCAGCCTGCTCAGCGAGAGAGATATATTTCTGTCTAACGCAGATAAAAGTGCTGACATTCATGACAGGCTTAATGTTCTTCTACATGGAAGATCCAACCAGCACGGCATCGATAGCCAGCAATGTAAACGCATCATGCAAACAGCAGATGATTTTTTCAGGCGCGTTCAACAGTGCAGTAATTCGAGAGTAAATAGAGAGAGGCCGGACAATCACTATAGCGGTGTGCTTCTGGCCTACGCCTATCCCGACAGAATCGCCAAGCGACGTAACCCCAATCAGCCGCGTTATCTGCTCAGTAACGGTAAAGGCGCGGTTATTCCTCCCTTTCTACAGCATCACCTGCATGAGTATCTTGTGATCGCCAACCTTGATGCCAGAGAGGGCGAAGCCTGCATCTATCTGGCGGCAGATATCAGCGCTGAACAGTTGCAGGAGTTTTTTGTTGATAATATTCAGCAGGAAGAACGCGTGGAATGGAACGAGAGCGCACAACGCGTCGAAGCGAAACAGATCAGCCGCATAGGTAAAATCACGCTTGAAGAGTCCATCCTGCACGACCTAAGAAACAGAGAGACTCAGGATGCGATACAAGGCTGTCTGATGCAGGCAATCAGAAGCAAAGGAGTAGGGTGCCTGAACTGGAGTGCCAAGGCAGAGAGCCTGAAACAGCGCGCGCAATTTATTAACCACCACCTTGATAACAATCCGGCTGTGAACAAACAGTTTGCTGACCGGCCTTTGCCGGACTTTTCAGATCAGGCCCTGAGCGATACCCTGGAAGAGTGGTTGCAACCTCACTTAAACAGCTTGAATAGCCTCAAGCAGTGTCTCAAGCTGGATCTGTATAACCTGCTTTTAAACCGGCTCAGTTGGGAGCAGCAGCAACTGATCAAGCAGTTAGCTCCGGAGCGCATCAGTGTTCCCAGCGGCTCCTCTGTGAGCATTGATTACAGCGACCCGGAGCAACCGGTGCTTGCCGTCAGACTGCAGGAGTTGTTTGGTCTGTTTGATACGCCAACGCTGTTAAACGGGCAGTGCAAAGTGATGATGCATCTACTCTCACCAGCACGCAAACCGATGCAGGTCACACAGGACCTGAACAGCTTCTGGAGAACCACGTATCACGAAGTAAAAAAAGAGCTGCGTGGCAAATACAAACGCCACTACTGGCCAGACGATCCATTCACAGCACAGGCCACCAGCAAAACCAAGAAACAGATGAATCGTGAATAGGAAAACCGTAACGAGTGTATCAGGAAGAATCACTATCAGGTCATCAAGATATGGAAGCCTGACCTCTGAATTTTCTCGGTGCCTTAATAGTTATTAGTTGGTTTGAGCAACGACATCACCAAGTTGGATATAGGTCTCAATGCCTGCCTTGGTGTTCTCTAACATATCGCTGGAGGGAGCCCAGTTTCCTTTTTCTCCACACAGAACAACGGTGCTTCCGCCAAAGAGAAAGTAGCCTTTTTCATCGCCTTTTTTAAAAGGTTGAGATTCATCAAAGGATTGCACGATTTTACCCACACAGGTGGCGCCAACTTCAATATAGGCCAGCTTGCCAAAATGTTCAGTTTCCAAAATCGAAACACGGCGCTCATTTTTTATAAAAATATCATGCCTGTATTTCAGGGCCAATGGATTAACAGAGTGTAGATCGCCGGGGACAGTGAAAGATTGAAGGGTTTTGCCATGATCTGGATAGTGGTAGCGATGATAATCAACAGGGCATAACCGTGCGATCATCAGCGGGCCTCCGATAAACGCTTTGGCCAGTTCAGAATCACCAATCAGATCAACAGCGCGTAACATCGATCCCTTAACGGGGATAGTGAGATCATCGCTCATGCTTTCATGGCCAAAGTATCGTGCCTCAGCAAAGGCACCCATTTCATCATCCTTTTGGGTAAACGCTCTTTGACCTTCCTGAAACTCTCGAATAAAGAATTCATTGAATGATTTGTAAGATGTTTCAATAGGATTATCTTTGAAAGATCCTTTTTGATACTGATCAATATCAATATTAAAGTTTTTGAGAAAAGGTGCGACTTTTTGCGCTGACTTTAAACTATCCTGTGATTTCCCGTACAGTTGACTAAGGGTTTTACTTGCAATCACAGGTCCTAGGAGCCGCCCAATGGGGTTGCCATAGGCAAACTTAACCATGTTATCACCATAAACTTTTTCAATCTCCATCCTATTTTTATGACGGTTAAAAATTTGGATTTCAAAGCCTTGACTCATGGTAGGGAATCCTTTGTCCTCTTTTATATTTCTTCCAGCGCTAAAGCAGCCATCTTCATGGTGCTTGCAAATGATTCTGCACCTGCAATAAACAGACCATTATGGCAGAACATAGCATCGTCAATACCTGTCACCGCTTGCAGCGCTTCACCGGAGAGACCAGCCCATGCTTTAGGCAGCGATTTTCTGTCTTCGAATGAACCGAGTTCAGCAGGTACGGTTTGAATTCTCCACTCGCCAGTCTGGGATGGATAGACCACATACAACGCCTCTTCAGATAAATTGAAAACAGTTTTTTTCCATGGGGTATACTGCTCTAAGACAACCACCCTTGAGTCTTCTGCATCATCAATCGCTTTGGCTACAATGGCCTTGGCACTGATGCCACCGGAGGCAGCTGCAATGAATCGTGTTAAAACGCGCGATGCAAAATCGACCGCTTCATCAAAATAATCATCACAGTGACTATCTTCTTCCCAGGTCGGGTTAAACATACCTATCGTCTGGCTAAGGGTAATGCCTTTCATGACACCTTCGACATGACCACAATCGATGGCATCAATGTTGGATACCAGACCAGCATCAACAGCATTGGCTACATCCTGATTGCCCTGGCAAATTACTACGCCATATTTCTGCCAGATCAGACCAAACGAGGAGTAGGGGATGCCATTTTCGCGCTCACCGGCACCACCACGCTGATGATGATCAAAACGGTCTCTCTCCGGGTCATATTCACCGCCTACATCAACCACAATATCGGCTTCGTCGATAAGCTCTGCATCACGTGTGCGGATAAGCTTAAGGGAGGGGAAAATGATCTTAAGTGCAGCTACAGTGAAAACATCATCGGCATGAAAATTACCGTTGTGCGTTGCTATGATTTTATCGTTCATGTGTTGTATGCCTTGTTGGAAAGGGATGAGGGTGTCGCTTTACTGTTTTGGAGAAGCAGTATGAAAACTAATGCGCCGGACTTTATACGAAGAGGTCTAACAACAATAGATGATTTTTAAGGAGTCGGTGTGGGTAAACGGGGCTAATTGTTTAATGCAGGACCGAAAATCCTCTGAACTCTTTTGCATTAGGTGGCCACTCTGTTGTATGGTCGCTGTTGAGAACCATGCATCTTTTTCAGCCCTGTTATTTTACCCGCAATGCATGTGTAGAGTAGTGCCATAACTGTCCCGTCTGCCTTGACGGAGCATCGGCATAGCATATTCAAAGCAAAGGACTTGTTTAACATGAGTGCAGATTACGATATCGATTCAATTAAAGACCTCGATGGGATTTCTCATATCCAGCTGAGGCCGAATATGTACACCGATACAGGCACGGAACTCGGATGCCACCATATAGCCCAGGAAGTGCTCGATAACTGCGGCGATGAGGCAATCGGCGGTTACTGTTCCCGCATTATCGTAGAGCTTGAATCAGAGAATGTGGTCAGCATCAGTGATAACGGGCGCGGTATTCCTGTTAAGCAGAATCAGGATGGTATGTCCGGTGTTGAACTGGTGCTTACCAAGGACAAAGCCGGAGGCAAGTTCGATCATGATGCCTATAAGGTATCAGGTGGCCTGCACGGGGTAGGTATTACCGTTACCAACGCGCTCTCATCATGGCTTGAAGCGACTGTAAAACGCGATGGGGGTGAGTGGTTCATTCGCCTTGAAAACGGGCGCACAGTCGAGAAGCTCAGAAAGGTCGCTGAGTGCGGCCCGCGTACGCATGGCACAAAAATCCGGTTCTCTCCCAATCCCAAATATTATGAGCGTGCCAAGTTCCGCGTGCAGCAGTTGCGCCAGCAGGCGATGGATAAGGCGATCCTTATTCCGGGCCTGGAGGTGGTGTTCAAAGCACCCGGTCAGGCGGATGAGATCTTCTGCTTCAAGAACGGTCTCTCCGAGTTCATGACCTCACGCATGGAAGAGTCTCCGATGTTCGAGTTCTCAGGTCAGCTCGGGGATATGGAGAAGGTGCACTGGTATTTCGCATCCTTTGCTGAGACCACCCCGATCTATACCAAATCCTATGTAAATACCGTTCCAACCCCGCGCGGCGGCACCCATGAAAAGGGTTTTGAGTCGGGCCTGCTCAAGGCTGTGCGTGAATACATCGACATGCGCCCGGAGCTTAAAAAACTGCTCGGCAAAAAAACCAGGATCGCAGCATCGGATGTGATGACCAACAGCCAGCTTGGCCTTTCGGTTTACATCCAGGATATCTCATTTGAAGGACAGACCAAGCAGAAGCTTACCTCTGCCGAAGCCACCAAGTTTGTCGGTGGTGTGATTAATGATTCAGCAGCACTGTGGCTGAATCGTGACGGTGAGATCTCCGATGCCTGGATGAAGCTCATTATTGAGCGGGCAACAACGCGCACTGCTGCTGAGAGTGGCAAGGCCAAAAAGGTGGATCGAAAATCCTTTACCGGAAGGACGCCGTTGCCGGGCAAGCTGCTCGATTGCCGCAGCAATGATATTGAAGAGACAGAGCTGTACCTGGTGGAGGGTGACTCGGCAGGCGGTTCTGCAAAGCAGGCCAATGATCGCGACTTGCAGGCTGTATTTCCCCTGAAAGGTAAAATACTCAACTGTGAAGGGGTCACATCCACCGATGCCGGTAACAGCGAAGCAGTAGCCGACCTGATCACCGCCATTGGAACGGGCATCGGCGATGAGTGCGATATTGAGAAGCGCCGCTACGGAAAAATAGTGGTGATGACCGATGCGGATATCGACGGCAGCCACATCCAGACGCTGTTGTTCACCTTCTTCTGGCGACAGATGCGGCCAATGGTGGAGGCGGGACGTGTCTATATTGTTCAGCCGCCGCTTTACGGTGTCACCGTAGGCAAGCAGAAACACTATGCCCAGGATGAAGAGGAGCTCGATGGCCTCAGGGCAATGGCATTGGCAGAGAAGAAGAAGATCGAATACATCCGCTTCAAAGGTCTTGGTGAGATGAATCCACCGGAATTGAAAGAGACCTGTATGGATGTTGAAAACCGTGTGCTGGTACAGGTCAGCCCTGAAGATGCGCAGCGTATGGATGCGCTGGTGACGAAACTGATGGGTGATGATGCAGGCCAGCGCCGTGACCTGCTGATGGGCAAGGAGATTGAGGATGCCAAATATCTCAAGGGCCCACTCAGAGAGTTCCTTAATGATCCGGTCGATGACAAGGTCGATGACCCGTGTGATGTGACCGATGATCTTGATGACCTGAAGCCTTTCTTCACCCCCTACGATTCGGGCAATAACTCCATCGCTCCATTTGAAACGGTCTTCCGCGAACTCTACCGCAGTTACGGCCTTAAAGTGGTCGGTGATCGAGCCATCCCTGATGTGCGTGATGGCCTGAAACCGGTTCATCGCCGCATTCTCTATGCGATGGAAAAACTCGGACTAAAATCGAACACCAAAACGAAGAAATCCGCACGCGTTGTCGGTGACGTGATCGGTAAATACCACCCGCATGGTGATTCGGCTGTTTACGGGGCGATGGTGCGAATGGCACAGCCCTGGGCGATGCGTTATCCACTCGTGGATGGGCAGGGTAACTTCGGTTCCATTGATGGTGACTCCGCAGCCGCCATGCGTTACACCGAAGCCAGACTGACGCCGATTGCAGAGGCGATGCTGGGCAGCGACCTGAAGGAGGGGATTACCCCTTATCAACCCAACTACGATGATCAGGACAAGGAGCCGATGCTGCTGCCTGCGCCGTTCCCGTGGATTCTGATGAACTCAAGCACAGGCAATCCGGCTGTTGGTTTCAAGACTGAAATCCCGTCGCATAATCTCTCTGAACTACTTGGCGCATGCATTGCGCTGGCCAAGCGCAGAAGCAGGACTGGCTCAGGGCCATCGAACAAAGACTTTGCCCTTGTTCGCAAGCATATCACAGCGCCCGATTTTCCCGGTGGCGGTATTATCACCAGCAGTGAAGAGGAGCTGGAGAAGATGTATGCCAGCGGTTACGGAAAAATGCTGCTGCGCTCCAAGTGGCACAAAGAGGAGCTGGGCAAAGGCATGTGGCAGATCGTTGTCACAGAGATCCCGTACGGTATTGAGAAGTCACCACTGCTTATTGAGATGGGCGCGCGCATTTCGGACAAGACGATTGCCGAATCACGCCAGCTGCCGATGATCTCGGATCTTCGCGATGAATCATCAGCAGAAGGAATCCGCATTATCATCGAGCCAAAATCAAAAAATCTCGATGCCGAACAGATCATGCTGCACCTATTCTCGGCCACCAATCTGCAGGTCACCATCCAGTATGCCACCTATGCACTGGAGAAGTGGATTGATGCACCCGGTGGCGATCGCTATCGCCTGCCAAGTCTTTTCTCGCTCGATGCGATGCTCAACTCCTTCCTGGCTAACAGGGAGGAGCTGGTGATGCGCAGGGCAGCGGTGCGCCTTGGTGAGATCAACAGGCGCGCTAACATCCTTGAAGGTCTGTTTGTTGTCTATCCGAATGTCATGGAGATTGTGAAAACCATCTATGACAACGATAAACCGAAACCGATCCTGATGGCGAAATACGGCTTCAATGAGGAGCAGGTGGTTGCCATTCTCGACCTGCGCCTGGCACAGCTGCGCAAGCTCGATGAGATGAAACTGCAAAATGAGCATGCAAAGTTGCTGGAAGAGAAAGCAGAACTGGAACTGATCGTCGATGATCATGCTCACCGCTGGCGCCACATCACAGGTGAACTCAAGGATGCGCTGGCCAAATTCGGTGATGAACGTCGAACCGTGGTCGATGCCGAGGCACCCAAGGCGCGCACCATGAGTAAACAGCAGACCGTAAACCGTGAACCGATCACGGCGATTCTTTCGAGACAGGGATGGCTGAAGGGTATGCGTAGCGCCAATGTTGATCTGGAGGGGCTAAAATTCAGGGAAGGGGACAGGCTTCTCGATGCGGCAGCAGGCCATACCACGGACATGCTTGTGCTTATCGGACGCAAGGGGCGGGCATTCAGTATGCTTGCAGCCGATCTTGCAGGCGGGCGAGGTAACGGAGAACCGATCTCTAAATCGTTCATGTTCAGTATCAATGAAGCACCGACGCGCATGGTGATGGTGAAAGCCGACGCTGAATATCTGATCGCCACCACGGCAGGCCACGCCTTCCGCGCCAAAGGCGAGTCGATGCTATCGGCCAACAAGAAGGGTAAGGCCTTCATCAACTTCCCTGCCGGCTCGAAGCTGCTCTCTATCCGTGAGATCGATGATTCACATGATGCGTTCGCTTTCATCGATTGCGAAGGGCGCCTAGGGGTCATTGCAAAAGATGAGTTCCCTCTGCTCGCTAAAGGTAAGGGGGTCACTGCGATATCCTTGAAAAGGGGATCAAAGGGCTTGCGGGATGTTGCTCCGGTGACGCTGAAAGAGGGGGTAAGGGTAGGTACAGAGAAACGTGCCACGACCATCGACACGGAGGAGCTGGAGGAGGTCTATCTCATTGCCAGGGCGAAAGCACCGAGGGGGCTGCCGATGGCTGCTGTGAACGGGATGGTAGTTTAGGGGCCTGCTTTCATAGGGGATTGAAAGCAGGCATGTGTTATTGCGTCGCTTGATGCAATAAACGGGAGCCAGTCGGTGTTGCCAATAAGCAATGCCGTGAACAGTGGTGAGCTATCTCAGAGGGAAATAGATGTCTGTCATCAGTTCACTATCCGGAACTGCAGGGCTGACATTCAGGTATTCAAAAAAGATGGGGGACTCGCGCCTGGACTCTTGCGTCGTGGGTAGCCAGTTCCGATAGAGGGCATTCACTTTCAGGTTGATGGTTTCAAGCGACCCCTTATGGCGCAGCCTGGCATAGCGACCGGCAGGAATTTCACTGTTTATCACGCCATAGGCATTGTCGGGAATATCATCATCTACTTCGCCACAAATATCGAAGCGAAACTTTTCAGCAACCCTTGCTTCCGGATTGCTGTGAGCAACGCCAAATGATCGCTTTTCAGTGACGGGTGAGCAGCCGCTCTCCTGTCGCCAGGCCCTGAATGCTTCAATGGAGTGCTCCACTGTTTTCGGCTCATCCAGATGAGCCAATGCTGCCACTTGAATGGGCTCTATATTCACAATGCTGATAATCATATGCGCATCATCCTCTTTCATTTACTTAATAATAGATAGCCGGCGAGGCCGGGGTCTCAGGGGCGGATGCGAAACCAGCCGGTCAGGCTCAAGCGGTCGCGGTTGGCGGCCAGAACCTCATGCGGGAAGGCTTCGCTTAGAAAACAGACCAGTCGTCCACCCTGCGGTAACACCTGCATAGGCAGTGACAGAGAAGAGGCCGCTGTACCTTCATGCAGCTGCAGTGCGCCACCGTCTTCAGCCGTCCATTCGTGATTAAGGTAGATAATGCAGGTGACCATTCGCTCAAGGGCACCGATAAAACGGTCGTAATGGATGTTGTAGAAACTACCCTGTGGATAGAGGGCGAAATGGCCCTCAAATTCAAACAGGCCCAGAAACAGCTTGCTGTTAATGTGGTGCCTTAATATCTCAAGATCATTGAAGTAGGGGCGCTGTATGGCCGTCAGGTTCTCCGGATCAAGCCAGCAGATGTTGTCATTACGTATCTCGGGCCGAACCTGAAGTGAACTGCCTCTGCCGACACGGGCATGGCGAAACGCACCCTGCTGCCACAGGGATCTGGCCTCATGGGCCATGCTGTTGACCAGCAGTGGTGAGATGAAGTCATCACAGATTGAAAGCCCTGTTTCTGTCAACTCCGCTACGATGCGGTCAAATTTGCTTGGCGAACCGATTTCGGCGACTAGAGGATGAACCATGATACCACCTGTATTCAGACTCTGGTTTCGAGTCTGAATATGTTTGAGCGTTAGTTAGAAGGAAGGGTGCTGCATGCACCAGTGTTGCCAAACCGGATTGTGGAGATCAACGGGGAAATGATTTGCTGGTTTGCCTCAGGGCAGGGAGCTCCTGCCCTCGAAGCAGGAGTCTACAGTTCCGGGTAACCTTCAGGATCAGTGTCCAGCTCGCCGAGAAGTATGATGGAGTGAATCTTGTCGCTGGCGATTCTGGCAGTTTGGTTGTTCGCGGCCAGTACAAATGAGATCGTCAGGGTCTGAACAAGTTTGCCTTTGATATCATCGCCATGAATGGTCTTGATCTCATCGGTGGCCGGGAAGCCTGTTTCATCTGAGCGCGCAAATAGTATATGGGCAATGTTCTCTTTTTTTACCAGGAGAACGCCATGTGACGTTTTGATTTTGAAATCATTTTTAAGAACCTTGCCGGCCAGGGTCTGCCCGTTCCGTAATATTAGCTGGTCTTCTGCGTATGCCATCTGCTGCTCCATTGTTGCCAGGAACCAACCCGGCTAAATCGTATTACCCTCGCACCCATATCTCACTGGATAGAGGGCACAAAAAAGAGGAGACAAGCAACTTGAAGCGCTCATCAGCCGGACATCATACACTATTTCTGCAACTTATGGCGGTTTCAGGTGTTTGTTATTTGAGTTTGGGGTTTCGCGAACCTGAAGATTAATTGTTGATAGCCACGCATAACCCTCCAGACAGTTTCTGACTATGGCTTTTTTCTAAGGTTATCGCTGTTTCGGGAAGATGAGTTGATCGGTCGCAAAACCTAGTGATTTCGACTTTTCAATGAAGCTGTTAACTACCTCTCTTGAAACGGTGGGCGTTCTGGCCAGTAGCCAGAGATAGGAGAGGTCCGGTCCCGAGACGAATGCATAGCGGTAATCCCTATCCAGCTCGAAAACGATATAGGAGCCGTAAAAGGGGCCGAAGAAGGAGACCTTCAGGTAACCTTCACTGGCAGAGCGGACAAAGAAGGCTTTGCCAACCGCCTCACTCCACGCACTGTTTTCAGGGGAGAAGCCGCGGTTGATGACTTTGAGGCCGCCATCATCCCGTTTGCTGTATTCCGCAGTAATCTGTTCCAGCCCACGCTCGAAGGAGTGGTCGAGCCTGGCAATTTCATACCACTTACCAAGATAACGGTCGCTGTCGAACCCTGATACAGGGGTGATGCCTTCGGGCAGGCCGGTGCAGCCTGAAAGCAGTAGCGTGAGCAGGAAGGTTAAGCGGCCGATTCGCACTGCCAGTTTCGGATGGCTTCAATGTAGTCAGCTTCATCTTTCAGCTTCTCAGCATCGGGAACAAAGACATTCATGTTCGATGAGTTGAGATGATCCAGCCAGCCGGCGAGAAACTGCCGGTAGAGTTCATCCATCATCTTCTCATCGCGGCTCGCCCGTGGGCCGATATAGTCGCCACTGGAGGCGATCTCGCCGCGTACGGCAATATCGAGGTTGGAGATCATCGGGGTACTGCTCGAATCCAGTGCGGTGAAGTGGCCGGCGACCGTGAGGTAGAGCAGCCATGGTGTGCCGGGGTTGAGTGCTGCGATGCACTCCAGCATCTGCGTCTTGTCAGGAAGCGGGGCAGAGGAGTCGCGGTGCAGTACGGCATGGGCAAAGGTGCCGCGCATGAGGAAATCGAATGTGCCGGCTTTTTTCTTCGGAACTAGAACCAGCTCCTTGTCCCTCTCCAGGCGGCGGCCGCTCCAATCCTCGGCTGTTTTTTTATCCGTGACGCGTGCATCTCCATCCTTTAACGGTTCGCTGTAGATGCATTCACGCCAGCGCTGGTTCTCCAGCAGTCGCCACGCCCTGGCACCGGAGGCGGAGAGGGCATCAATGGAGAAGCAGAGTTTCATGATGCTTCGTTAGCCGAGAAGTCAGTAATCACAGGCAGGCCTGTGTTTGGATTGAGGTGCAGGCAGATTTCACCACGCAGCAGACGCAGCAGGTCGTGGCCGACCAGTTCATGGCGCCAGCCGTGCAGGCAGGCCACCTCGGGTGGTTCGCCCTTGCAGCGGTAACCCCATGAGGCGAGTTCGGAAAGGTCCGATTTGCTTGCCAGGATGGTCGAAGCGATTTCACCCTCTTCAGCCTTCAGGCGCACCAGAGTGTCGAGCATCTCAAGCCTGAGCTCGGTGCCCTTGGTGTTGTGCCGGCGAGAGGGCAGTTTTGGCCAGCTCTCTTCAGGCGCATCCACGCCTGCCTGCCATACATTGAGAATGGTTTCACCATGGCGCTTAACGAAACCGGGGTTTACACCGCGCATTCTGCTCATGCCATCGAGGGTAAGCTTGTCCCGGCGCGCTATCTCGAGAAGCTGTTCATCGCCAATCATGCGGCGGCGTGGAATATTGTTGCGTTGAGCCTGCTGCTCCCGCCATGCCGAAAGGCTTCTCAGGACTGCCAGCTGCCTGCCTTTGAGACGATTGGAACCTTTAACACGCCAGAACACATTATCTTCATCAATCTCGTAGGTGGAGGGATCACAGAGCGTGGCCTGCTCCTCATCCAGCCACTTCAGTCGACCCAGTGCCTCAAGGCGCTCTTTCAGGTGCTGGTAAATCGGCATCAGCCAGATGACATCATCAGCGGCATATTCTAGCTGCTTGGCTCGAAGGGGTCGCGCTTTCCAGTCGCTGAACGACTCGCCCTTGGCCAGCTCCCGCTTGGTGATGCGCTGGACGAGGTTGCCAAAACCAACCTGCTGCCCATAACCGAGCAGGGCGGCTGCAACCTGGGTGTCGAAAATGGGCAGCGGCATGATTCCCGACTCTTTAACGACAATCTCTACATCCTGTCGCCCGGCATGGAATACCTTCAGAATATCCGGGTTTGCCATGATATCCCAGAAGGGGGCGAGGTCAGGTAGCTCGATTGGATCGATAATCCAGCACTGGTTGTTACCGTAGACCTGCAGCAGAGCGAACTCGGCATAATAGGTCGATTCACGATGGAACTCAGTGTCAATGCAGAGCACCCGGCATTTGCTGATCTCGATGCAGGCTTTCTCAAGCTGAGATGGGGTATTGATGAATTGAAAGGTTGATTCGGACATGGCAGCAGCCTAGCCCGTGTTTTTCATAAAAACAGTATCTAAATGGTACTTCCGTGGTTCATTCGAAGCAGGCAGGTGCCAGTACCATATTCAGCTTTGAAAGTTGACCCTTTTGCCTTCCGCTATAGAGTGCCCACGCACTCCGGTTCACATTCGTCTTGATAGCCCGAAAACGGGCCTCTCACCCATTCGACCCACTGACGTGCAAAAGAAGAGGCAGGAAACAGTATGATGCTTTTCTGCATAGGAGTTTAACAGTGCCCAAGGTCTGGATTGCTGACAAAATGTCTGCCCGTGCGATAGAGGTATTTAAAGCACGCGGTATCGAAGTTGATTACAAACCAGGCCTTTCTGATGAGGAGAAGCTGGCCATTGCAGGTGATTATGATGCCATTGCAGTGCGTTCTTCGACCACACTGAAGGGTGAGCTTCTTGAGGCTGCCAAGCGGGTGAAGGTGATAGGACGCGCCGGTATCGGTGTGGACAATGTCGATGTTGAGGGCTGTTCTCGTCGCGGTATCGTGGTGATGAATACGCCATTTGGTAACACCATCACCACCGCAGAGCTGGCTGTAGCCCATATTGTAGCTGCGGCGCGTATGATTCCGCAGGCATCAGAATCCACCAAAGCCGGCAAGTGGGAAAAGTCCCGTTTCATGGGTATGGAGCTGACCGGCAAGAAGGCCGGTGTGATCGGTGCGGGTAATATCGGTGCCATCGTCTGTGACCGCCTTAAAGGGCTGCACATGTCCGTGTTTGTTTACGATCCGTTTATCTCTGATGAACGTGCATCTGCCATGGGTGTGACCAAGGTGGAAACGGTGGCTGAACTGGCTGAAATCGTGGATGTGCTGACCATTCATGTGCCACTTCTGGCTGCAACACGTAACCTGATCAATGCCGATATCATTGCTCGCATGAAAAAGGGTTCGATCATCGTTAACTGTGCCCGTGGCGGCATTGTTGATGAGGCCGCACTCTATGATGCCTGCAAGTCAGGGCACCTGCGCGCTGCTGCACTGGATGTGTATGAGCAAGAGCCGGCGCGCGAGAATCGCCTGTTTGAACTCGATAACATCAGTTTTACACCGCATATCGGTGCCTCCACCAATGAGGCGCAGGAAAATGTGGCAGTTCAGGTGGCTGAACAGATGGCCGACTACCTGCTTTCCGGCGTGGTCTCCAACGCGGTGAATGTACCTTCGCTGACCGAAGAGGAGCAGCGTCTGCTTGCACCATACCTGCTGCTGGCAGAGCGCATGGGCCGCTTTATCGGCCAGACCATGAAACCGGGTTACTCCAAGGTGAGCGTCTGCTTTGAAGGCAAGGCTTCCACCATTAACCGCAAACCTCTGATCAATGTGATGCTGCAGGGGCTTCTTTCCCAGAGCATGGAGGAGGTCAATGCAGTGAATGCCGGCATGCTTGCCAAGGATCGCGGTATCGAGCTGATGGAGTCGGGCTGCGAATCATCCGATCACTTTTCCACGCTTCTCAAGCTTGAGGTGGAAGGGGATGAGGGCGTGCGTACGGTTTCCGGCACACTGTTTGATGAATCCCGTCCGCGTCTGGTGAGTATCGACACCTGTGAGGTGGAGATTGCACCTGAGGGCAACCTGATCTTCTTCCAGAACGAGGATAAACCGGGCGTGATTGCTGCCATTGGCGCCGTGCTGGCTGATGCCGGTATCAATATCGGCGATTTCCGTCTTGGTCGTCGCGAGGATACGGGCAGTGCTGTTGCCCTGATTCAGGTTGATACAGCACCGGGTCAGGATATTCTCGATCAGATGGCTGAACTGGAGCATGTACAGACCGTTCGCTATGCAGAACTGGGGGCGATGTGAAACATAAACCAATCATAGGGTTGGATGATGCATTCGGCTCACGCGCAAAAGCACTACGCACGATGCAGGGGAAAATTCTCGAACTATTTGATGCGGCTGGCTATGAAGAGGTGATTCCACCTATCCTGGAACGTCCGGATGCCCTGAAGTCGGGCGCTGGTCGTTTTCTTGCTGACCAGACCGTGGTGTTCTCTGATCCCGCAGGGGCGGGAACGCTTGCGATCCGCTCTGATATGACTCCGCAGATTGCCCGTATTGCTGCCACTCGCCTGCAGTCTGAAGATGTGTTGAAGCTCAGTTATTCCGGTACAGTGATGCTGGCACGCCCTGATGTGCGTGGTGGCTCCCGCCAGCAGTGGCAGACAGGTGTAGAGTGCCTGGGTGTGGCAGGCGCGGCAGGGGATATTGAGGTGATGCATCTGGCTGCCCGCTCCATGCTGGTTGCCGGCTTTAGAAAACCTGTGTTGCAGGTAGGCCACATTGGCCTGCTTAAGGCGCTGGTGGTCGGAGCCAAAACTCCACTGGAGACGTGGACCGCATTGCTGGCGCGCCGTTCACCTGACGACATTTTTGAGGCAGCCAACCGGGAATCGATACCACAGGATCGTGTTAATGCGCTGCTAGCACTGGCAAAAGGCAAGGGCGATCAGCAGTGGATTGCCGATAGCATTGGCAAGTTCGGCGCTGATTTTGACATTGCTGCCAATGAGTTGCTTGATCTTGTGAATGAAGTGGGTGACCGGGTTGAAGGTGATGTGCGTGTTTATGCTGATGCGGCAGTAATGCCGCGCTTTCTCTATCATAGCGGTATCCTGTTCGCCGGTTTTGCCGAAGGCGTGTCTCAGGCACTGCTCTATGGCGGACGCTATGATGCGATGATGAAGGCACATGGTCGAGACATGCCCGCAACTGGCTTCTCGTGTGATTTATGGACACTGCTGGACGCAGTTTGAGATAACCCAATCCGTGGGTATGATCCATCGTAAGATGGTGTATGAGATAAGAGGGATAACATGACAAATACAGTTGCAATTGGAATCCAGTGGGGCGATGAAGGAAAGGGTAAGATCGTTGATCTTATGGCTCCTCATGTGGATGTAGTAGCCCGCTTTCAGGGCGGTCCCAATGCTGGCCACACACTGGTGCTTGGCGATAAAAAGACTGTACTGAACCATATTCCATCCGGTGTCCTGCATGATGATACGCTTTGCCTGATCGGTAACGGCACGGTCGTTGATCCGTTCCGGCTTGTTGAAGAGATGGACATGCTGCTGGCTGCCGGTATTCCGGTTGCAGAGCGCTTGAAGATCTCTGATCGCTGTCAGCTGATTCTGCCATATCACCGTACCCTTGATGCTGCACGCGAAGCGGCCAAGGGCGAAGGTAAGATTGGTACAACAGGCAAGGGCATTGGTCCATGTTATGAAGATAAAACAGCACGTCGTGGTATCAGGCTCGTTGACCTGACATCCCCTGATCTCGATGCACGTATTGATGCCAATCTTGAATATGTGAATTTCATGCTGACCCAATACCTGAAAGCTGCACCTGTGAACCGGGCTGATGTGGATGAAGCACTGGACCTGGCCAAGGCCCGGCTGCTGCCACTGGCTGCCGATGTACCACTGATTCTGCAGAAGCGCATCAAGGCTGGAGACCAGATTCTTTATGAGGGCGCGCAGGGATCGATGCTGGATGTAGATCACGGCACTTACCCGTTTGTAACCTCATCCAATACCGTTGCCGGTGCCGCCCTTGCAGGGCTCGGTGTCGGTCCTGGTCAGGTGGATGCCGTACTCGGTATCTGCAAAGCCTATACGACCCGTGTTGGTGCAGGCCCATTCCCTACAGAGCTGTACAATGCAGAAGGCATGTGTGATGCCGACAATGCCGGTAAACATATGGCAGAGAAGGGGCATGAGTTCGGCGCAACCACCGGCCGCCCGCGCCGCACCGGCTGGTTTGATGGTGCCGTGGTTCAGCATGCTGTACGCATCAATGGCGTAACCGGTCTGGCGATTACCAAAATGGATGTGCTTGATGGCCTTGCCGAGGTGAAGCTGTGTGTTGGTTATGAACTTGATGGCGAACGCCTGGAGTCCATGCCTTCCTGCTGCAGTCAGCTGGAGAAGGCTGTTCCGGTATATGAATCATTGCCGGGTTGGTCAGAAAACACCTTTGGTGCCACTTCACTTGATCAGCTGCCTGCCAATGCAGTCGCGCTGCTCAGGCGTATTGAGGAGGTGTGCGACTGCCCTGTGACCATGCTTTCCACAGGCCCTGATCGCAACCACATTATTCACCTGTGAACAACTTAGGGCCAATGATGACATTGGCCCTAAGTGAATTTCTTAAGCACTCTCCAGTGCTTCTGTTTTGGCTGGAAATTATTATTCCTGCCACATTCGAAGGGAGTACCACTCCGCATCAAACGCATCGAGTTGGCTGTAGGGAGCCTTTTGCTTTAGCAGCCACTCTGCAAGCGCTGGCAACTCAGATGTTGCGACGGGCAGGGGGCGGCGTTGCAACTCAGCCAGAAGCTGCGGTTTGGTGACTTCAGGAAGGGGCAGGGGTGTTGCATCAAGTTTTGATCCGCCCGCCTGCAACGGGGTGTCACGCTGCTCGGTAACGCAGAGCAGGGTAATCTCTCTTTCCCGCAACCTGTTCAGGTCATCGATAAAGCCGGCGTTATAGCCATCCTTGAGAGTTTTTTCGCTCCAGAGTTCATCAAAGTTATGCAGAATCAGCAGCACACTTCGGTTCTCTTTTTCCAGCTGGTCAAAGAGTACTCCAAGGCTGCTTATATGATCGCCAGGGTGATTGAAGTAAGTCCCTATGGCTTTTAAAAAACCTTTTAAATCATGGCAATAGAATCGCATGTTAATCTGAATAGTCATGGTTGAGCCGGGAAGGAAGCTGCAAAGATCCTCTAGTGTGCGTCTTCGCCCTTGCCCATGCGGGCTGATCAGATTGATGGATTCGCCACAGATAAGCCGGTCCGCCAGAGAGTAAGTGAACTCAGGCCTCAAGCAGTGTGAGCGGCTTGAATCCATCGTGACACCCGTTAAACCAGCGGAGCCTGGGTTATCCGCACGGGTTGCGGTCGTGACATCTCATCACGCAGTTCATCTTCACTGAAGATGCCCTTCTTGATCAGCAGGCGGGTGATGACCTCCAGTTGCTTCTGATCGACTGGGCCCAGAGCAGGGAGGGGCACCGATTCACTGACGGCTCTCTTCGTGTCGGCCTGAATACCACAATTCTGGCGAATCATATTTAGCAGTTCTTCATCCACGATGCCTGTGGTTTTTAATCCCTTCTTTGACTGGAAATCCTTGACTGCATCGCGGGTCGACACCCCGAATATTCCGGGCTGATCGTTCATAGGGTAACCCATGCGCTGCAACAGCTCCTGCAGCATCGAAACCCCTTTGCCGCGCATGAACATTTTCAGCTTCTTATTCATTTTTGTCCCTTCTTAATTATGCTATCTCTTCCAGTATAGCATTAAATGAGGCACTTGGGCGCATCGCTTGTGCCGCCTTCACAGGGTCTACGTGGTAGTAACCATCCAGATCAACAGCTTTTCCTTGTGCGGCATTGAGCTCATCTAAAATGCTGCTTTCGGCCTCTGCAAGCTGGTCTGCCAATGGTTTAAACCTCGATTGAAGTTCCACGTCACTGCTCTGGTCAGCCAGTGCCTGAGCCCAGTAGAGGGCGAGGTAGTAGTGGCTGCCACGGTTGTCCAGTTCATTCACCCGGCGTGATGGTGACTTGTTATTGGCTAGGAATTTTCCATTCGCCTTGTTCAGTGCATCAGCAAGAACCTGCGCTTTGGCATTGCCAGTTTTTGCTGCCATATCTTCAAGGGATACAGCCAGTGCCAGAAACTCGCCGAGGGAGTCCCAGCGCAGGTGACCCTCCCGGACAAACTGCTGGACATGTTTGGGTGCGGAGCCGCCGGCACCTGTCTCAAACAGGCCGCCACCAGCCAGCAGTGGCACGATAGAGAGCATTTTTGCGCTGGTGCCAAGCTCAAGGATAGGAAACAGGTCGGTGAGGTAGTCACGCAATACGTTGCCGGTGACAGAGATGGTATCCAAGCCAGCTTTCACACGCGCCAGTGCGTGGGATGCCGCTTCCTCCGGTGACATAATCTGGATATCCAGCCCTGTTGTATCATGATCCTTCAGATAGCGGGTCACCTTCTCAATCAGGTTGGCATCGTGAGCGCGGTGACTGTCCAGCCAGAAAACAGCTGGGTTACCGGTTGCCCGGGCACGATTCACGGCCAGCTTGACCCAGTCACGGATCGGAGCGTCCTTGGTCTGACACATGCGCCAGATATCACCGGCTTCAACAGCATGCTCAAGCAGAACTTTGCCAGCATCATCAACAACGCGAACCGTTCCGTCGGCAGGGATGTTGAATGTTTTGTCATGGGAGCCGTACTCCTCAGCCTTCTGCGCCATCAGGCCGACATTGGCAACATTGCCCATGGTGGTCGGGTCAAATGCGCCATGCTCTTTGCAGAACTGGATGGTCTGCTGATATACACCGGCATAACAGCGATCGGGAATCATGGCTTTGGTGTCGTGAAGTTTGCCATCAGGACCCCACATCTGTCCGGATGAGCGAATGGCTGCAGGCATGGATGCATCAATGATTACATTACTCGGGACATGCAGGTTGGTGATCCCTTTGTCGGAATCCACCATCGCAAGGGCAGGGCGGTTCTCATAAGCAGCCTGAATGTCCGCTTCAATTTCCAGTCTCTCTGCTTCAGGCAAACTGGCGATTTTTGCGTAAACATCACCGAGCCCGTTAGTGGCATCGACACCCAGCCTGTTAAACAGCGCTGCATGCTTTTCAAACACATCCTTGTAATAAACCGTAACAGCATGGCCAAACATGATCGGGTCGGAGACTTTCATCATCGTCGCCTTCAGGTGCAGTGAGAGGAGGATGCCGCTTCTTTTCGCATCATCGATTTCAGCAGCATAGAAGTCACGCAGGGCGCGGCGGCTCATCACTGCCGCATCAATCACCTCTCCGGCCTGAAGTGGTGCGCTCTCTTTCAATGTGGTGTTGTTTCCCTTCGCATCGGTCAGGTTGATGCTGTAGTTGCAGGCATGTTTAATGATGAGTGACTTTTCACTGCCATAGAAATCGCCCTCTGACATGTGTGCTACATGAGATTTTGAATTGCTGCTCCAGGCACCCATGGAGTGCGGGTTGTCTTTGGCAAACTGTTTTACGGCATCAGCCACACGGCGATCGGAGTTACCTTCACGCAGCACAGGGTTCACCGCACTGCCGAGCACCTTGGCGTAGCGGGACTTGATGGCCTGCTCCGCACTGCTCTGTGCATCTTCAGGGTAGTCGGGGATATCGAATCCGTGCGCCTGCAGTTCTTTGATAGCTGCAATCAACTGAGGGATCGAGGCGCTGATATTCGGCAGTTTGATGATGTTGGCATCGGGCGTTTTTGCCAGCTCCCCCAGTTCGGTCAAGGCATCCGGCAGCTTCTGGTTCTCATTCAGTTTCTCCGGGAAGTTGGCGATAATTCTGCCCGCAAGGGAGATGTCTTTGGTTTCAACACATACGTTCGCAGCCTTGGTGAAGGCCTGCACAACAGGAAGGAGGGAATAGGTGGCCAGAGCCGGTGCTTCATCCGTTTTGGTATAGATGATGGTGGGTGTCTTGGTTGTCATGCTTTATCCTATGTGTTGATGCGGTGATGCCGCATACGTGAATTTGATGGCTCCAAGTTTAACAGCATGAGCCATATTGAGTAGTTATGATTCTATTGGTCGCTGCAAAATCATCTGGCCATCAACATGGCAAAATAGTGCCCGTGCTTGTATATATCATGGTCAGCACTAGGCTGCGCGACCCTTCTGGCATCGGTTTGAAGGGTTAATCCCTTTTCAATGGAACAATGTTTTGATTTCTACATCCGGTATTACAATGCAGTTTGGGGACAAACCCCTTTTTGAAAACATCTCAACCAAATTTGGAGATGGCAATCGCTATGGCCTGATCGGCGCCAATGGTTGCGGTAAGTCCACACTAATGAAAATCCTTGGTGGAGACCTGGTTCCAACGGCTGGCAATGTTATTCTGGATAAGCATGAGCGGCTGGGCAAGCTGCGTCAGGATCACTTCGCCTTTGAAGAGTTTACAGTACTAGACACCGTGATGATGGGTCATGAAGAGCTGTGGAAGATCAAACAGGAGCGTGATTTCCTCTATTCTCAGGATGAACTGAGTGAAGAGGATGGTATGCGTGCCGGTGATCTGGAAAGCGAATTTGCCGATCTGGATGGTTACAGCGCAGAGCCCAATGCGGGCGAACTGCTGATCAGTATGGGCATTCCGGTAGAGGATCATTATGACCTGATGAAATCCATTGCCCCGGGTTTGAAGCTGCGTGTGCTGCTGGCACAGGCACTGTTTGGCGAGCCGGAGATCATTCTTCTGGATGAGCCGACCAACAACCTGGATCTCAATGCAATCCGCTGGCTTGAAAGCGTGATCAATGCACAGAAAGGAACCATGATCATCATCTCCCATGACCGCCACTTCCTCAACAGTGTCTGCACCCATATGGCCGACCTAGATTATGGCGAGTTGCGTGTTTATCCGGGTAACTATGATGATTACATGGAAGCAGCAGCTCTGGTTCAGGAGCAGTTGCTCACTAAGAACGCCAAGAAGGCAGAGGAGATTCAGGAGCTTCAGGCCTTCGTGCGTCGCTTCTCTGCCAATGCATCCAAAGCCACCCAGGCACAATCGCGCGCCAAAAAACTTGATAAAATCAAGCTTGATGAAGTAAAGCCATCAAGCCGTGTGAGCCCATTCATGCGCTTTACGCAGGATAAAAAGCTCTTCCGCATCGCGCTTAATCTTAAAAAGCTGAGTAAGGGTTTTGATGAAAGCCTGTTGTTTGAAAACTTCGATTTGACCGTGCCTGTGGGTGAACGTGTTGCCGTCATTGGCCCCAACGGAATTGGTAAAACCACACTGCTGCGGTGTCTGGCAGGTGATCTTGAGCCAACCTCCGGCGAGATCAAATGGTCGGAGAATGTGAAGATCGGTTATTATGCACAGGATCATTCAGCAGATTTCGCTGAGGATATAAGTGTTTTTGACTGGATGGCGCAGTGGAAAATCAAGGAGCACGGAGAGCAGGAGGTTCGCGGTAATTTAGGACGCATGCTCTTCTCCCAGAACGAGATCAAGAAGTCTGTCAAAGCGCTCTCCGGTGGTGAGAAGGGGCGCATGCTCTTTGGTAAGTTCATGTTCCTCAATCCCAATGTGATGCTGCTTGATGAGCCTACCAACCATATGGATATGGAGTTCATTGAGTCGCTGAATACGGCTCTGGAAAACTATCCGGGCACCCTGATCTTTGTCAGCCATGATCGCGAACTGATCTCCTCAGTAGCCACACGCATTATTGAGCTTACGCCGGAAGGTATCGTGGATTACCACGGCACGTATGAAGAGTACCTGAAGTCTCAGGGCGTCGCTTAACCTGGCAGTGATACCTCAGGCTCTTCAAACCTTGATTCCGATGCCAGATGGCTCAATAATTCAAGGATGGATAGTAATAAACCGCTTACGGATGAAGAGATGGCACATGAAAAAGCGTGGTTTAATGCCGCTGCTCGTGGTGATGAAAAAGCTTTAAGAGAGCTGTTGAAGCTTGGGTTTGATGTCAACGCAACCGATGCAACAAAATCCACTGCTTTGCATTATGCGGCAAAACATGCCCATCTCACTGTGATGCATTTTCTCATTGAGAATGGTGCGGATTTGAATGCAGCCAATGAAAAGCTCTCAACCCCGCTGCACCTGACTGAAAAAAATATTGATGCCATCCGTATTCTACTAGAAGCAGGAGCCGATCCCAATCTGAAGGATTCTGACTGGGATTATCCTTATTATTTTGCTTTTTACGGCTCGATGACACGCGAGCTTACCGAGCTGTACATTAAACATGGCGCCCATCTGATGTTATATAAGTAAGTAAGGGTAAGCCCGTATTTATTTAACGCCTGAAACAATAAAGGGCGAGGTATTTACCTCGCCCTTTATTGTTTTCTCTCTGAGTCTTTAGTTGATTACTGGCTGTTCTTCGGCCTGCTGTTGCTGGCTATTTTGAAACGCTGCCGCAAAATTTACAGGCTCAAGCAGGAGCGGCATGAAACCGCCATCTACCGTCAACTGGCTGATTAACTGGCGGGTATATGGGAAGATGATAGTAGGGCAATCAACACCAATAAGTGTAGCCATATGCTCTTCAGGAATATTCTTCAAATAAAATAGTCCAGCATGTTCCACTTCAACCTCAAAAAGCACCTTATCGCTTTCACTATCGCGTGCTACAGATGAGATTTTTATGGATACTTCCCAATGATCAGCATTGACCTGCCTGTTTAGAGTACTCAGGTTCATCTCGATCTTTGGCTGATCGGTAGGTGCGGCAAACACTCCCGGCGCATTTGGATTCTCAAATGAGATATCCTTCACGTATATTTTTTGTACGCTGAATGCTGGCATGTTTTTTTCAGTGGCTGAATTTTCAAGGTCTGACATAAAAGCTCCTCATCTTTCTATTTTAATGTTGTTCTGTTTATCTGTGACGCTGATTAGTACCCTAAATTTGGTGCCAGCCACTTTTCGGCTTCTTCCAAATTCAAACCTTTACGCCTGGCGTAATCCTCTACCTGGTCTTTATTGATTTTGCCTACGGTAAAGTAGTGCGCTTCGGGGTTGGCAAAGTAGAGGCCTGAGACTGCAGCTGTTGGCAGCATGGCATAGGACTCTGTCAGCCTCATGCCGATGTTGTTTTCAACATCGAGAAGCTGCCACAGTGTGCCTTTCTCGGTATGTTCCGGGCATGCAGGGTAACCGGCAGCAGGGCGGATGCCCTGATACTTCTCGCGAATAATCTCTTCGGTGCTGAGCGATTCATCGCTGGCATAGGCCCAGTATTTGGTCCGTACATCTTTATGCAGCATCTCAGCCAGTGCCTCAGCCAGTCGATCGGCCAGCACCTTGATCATAATGGCGGCGTAATCGTCATGTTTGGCTTCGTAAGCCTTGGCCTGCTCTTCAGCGCCGAAGATGCCTACGGCAAAGCCGCCGATATGGTCGTTCTCTGTGGCTACGAAGTCAGAGAGGCATAGGTTTGAGCGCGAATCCTTCTTGTCCAGTTGCTGGCGCACGAAGTGGAAGCGGGTGACCTCTTTGGACCGAGACTCATCGCTGTAGACTATAACGCTGTCGTCATCGGTGGATGTGGCAGGGAAGAGTCCAAAGACAGCCTTGGCTGTGAACCAGTTTTCAGCAATGATTTTATCAAGCCACACCTGTGCCTCATCAAAGAGCTTCTTGGCTTCTTTGCCTTTGTGCGGGTCATTGAGAATACGCGGGTAGGCACCGTTAAGCTCCCAGGCTGAGAAGAACGGTGTCCAGTCGATATAGTTGCGAATATCGGCAATGGAGATGTTCTCCAGAACCTGTACACCAATCCTGACCGGAGCTGCTGCGATGGTCTCTGCGTTCAGTACTGTTGGATTGGCGCGGGCATCGGCAAGCTTGAGCCAGTCGGTCTGGCTCTGGCGGCCCAGGTAGCGCTCACGAACCGCCTCGTACTCTTCGCGGGTTTTACGCACAAACTCAGCGCGATAGGCATCAGAAATCAGGTTCTGAGCCACACCTACGGCGCGTGAGGCGTCTTTCACCCAGATCACCGGCTCATCATACTCCGGCATGATCTTTACGGCTGTATGAGCCTTGGAAGTGGTTGCGCCTCCGAGCATTACAGGCTTGGTGAAACCAAGGCGCTTCATCTCCTTGGCAAGATGCACCATCTCATCAAGTGACGGGGTGATCAGGCCGGAAAGCCCGATGATATCCACATCATGTTTCTTAGCCTCTTCAAGGATTTTGGCGGCAGGCACCATCACTCCAAGGTCGATCACCTCGAAGTTATTGCACTGCAGTACCACACCAACAATATTTTTGCCGATATCATGAACATCGCCTTTTACGGTTGCCATCAGCACCTTGCCGTTAGAGGAGGAGACGCCATCCGCTTTTTCCGCTTCGATATAGGGCATCAGCCAGGCCACGGCCTTTTTCATCACACGGGCTGATTTGACCACCTGCGGCAGGAACATCTTGCCTTCGCCAAACAGGTCTCCAACGACGTTCATGCCATCCATCAGCGGTCCTTCAATCACCTCGATGGGGCGATCAAACAGCAGGCGAGCCTCTTCGGTATCTTCATCGACATGGGCATCAATACCCTTAACCAGCGCATGCTCAAGGCGCTTGGCGACAGGTAGCTTGCGCCACTCTTCATCGGCTTTTTTTGCAATCGTGCCATCACCACGATAGTTGTCGGCAATCGAGAGCAGGTGGTCGGTGGCATCCGGGTTGCGGTTGAGTACCACATCCTCCACAGCATCACGCAGCTCCTTCGGTAGCTCTTCATATACTTCAAGCATGCCGGCATTCACGATGCCCATATCCATGCCCTGTTTGATAGCGTGGTAGAGGAATACCGAATGGATCGCTTCACGAACCGGGTTATTTCCACGGAAGGAGAAGGAGACGTTGGATACACCGCCGGAGATCATCGCATGTGGCAGGTTCTTCTTGATCCAGCCTGTCGCTTCAATGAAATCAACCGCGTAGTTGTTGTGCTCTTCAATACCGGTGGCAATGGCAAAGATGTTCGGATCGAAGATAATATCTTCAGGCGGGAATCCACATTCGTCCACCAGGATACGGTAGGAGTTTTCGCAGATCTCAATCTTGCGCTCGAATGTGTCGGCCTGGCCATCTTCATCAAAGGCCATCACCACAACGGCTGCACCATATTTGGCTAGCAGTTTGGCATGGTGGACGAACGCTTCTTTACCCTCTTTCATCGAGATGGAATTGACGATGCCCTTGCCCTGAACGCACTTCAGGCCCGCTTCGATAATCTCCCATTTGGAGGAATCAATCATCACCGGAACGCGTGAGATATCCGGTTCGGAGGCGATCAGGTTAAGGAAGGTGACCATCGCCTGTTTGCCGTCCAGCATTGCCTCATCCATGTTGATATCGATGATCTGGGCGCCGTTTTCCACTTGGTCGCGGCAGACATCCAGTGCTTTGTTATAATCGCCTTCAAGAATCAGACGCTTGAACATGGCTGAGCCTGTGACATTGGCGCGTTCACCGACATTCACAAAGAGCGAATTCTTATCGATATGCAGTGGCTCAAGGCCGGAGAGTCGGCAGAAGATTTCACGCTGTGGGGCAGGGCGTGGTGCAATACCTGCCACAGCATTGGCCATAGCGCGGATATGCTCAGGGCCGGTGCCGCAACAGCCACCGATAACGTTGAGGAATCCCGATTCAGCCCACTCTTTGATTTCGGCCGCCATCTCTTCCGGCGTTTCATCATAACCGCCCATGGCATTGGGAAGTCCGGCATTGGGGTGGGCGTTGATGCCGCAAGAAACTGTGTTGGAAAGTTCTTCAACGTATTGACGTAACTCACCGGCACCTAAGGCACAATTAAGTCCGATGGAGATAGGTTTGGCGTGCGCCAGTGAGTTGTAGAATGCGGTGGCAGTTTGGCCGGAAAGGGTGCGACCGGAGGCGTCGGTAATGGTGCCGGAGATCATGATCGGCAACTCAATATTTGCGTCCTCGAAATACTTCTTCACGGCAAATACAGCAGCTTTGGCGTTGAGCGTGTCGAACACTGTTTCGATCAGCAGGATGTCAGCGCCGCCATCGATCAGGCCTCGCGTTGCATCGGTATAGGTCTCAACCAGTTCGTCAAAGGTGACGTTGCGGTAGCCCGGATCGTTTACATCAGGAGAGATTGAGCAGGTGCGGGAAGTGGGGCCTAAGACACCTGCGACAAAACGGGGTTTGTCTTCAGTGGCAATAGCATCACAAGCTTCGCGCGCAACCTTAGCGCCGGCAACATTCAGCTCATAAACCAGTGACTCCATGCCATAATCGGCCATCGATGCGGAGTTAGCATTGAATGTGTTGGTTTCCAGGATGTCAGAGCCTGCTTCCAGATACTTGGTGTGAATTTCCCTGATGATATGCGGCTGGGTGAGTGAGAGCAGGTCGTTATTGCCTTTAAGTTCGCTTGGCCAGTCGGCAAAACGCTCGCCGCGATAGTCGGCTTCCTGTAGTCCGTAGGACTGGATCATGGTGCCCATGGCACCGTCCAGAATCAGAATCTGTTTTTCCATCTGCTTTTTTAAAAGGAGGGCTCTATTCATGGGGGCGCACGCTATCAGTAAGAAGAGTTTGGATAAATGTTGAAAAACAGATGTTTTGTGTTTTCGTTGTTTCGATTTTCAAATCCGTTGGTAGGTTTGTGCCCATGAGCTCTCAACCAACATCCAAAAGCAGTAACGTCGTCTGGCATCAGGCGGAAATCACCCGGCAAAAACGTGAGCAGGCCAATGGTCATCGCAGCGCCGTGTTATGGTTTACCGGTCTTTCCGGAGCCGGGAAATCAACACTGGCCCATGCAGTAGAAGAGCGGTTGCATGAGATGGGTGCGAAAACCTTTGTCATTGATGGTGACAATGTCCGCCACGGCCTCTGTGGCGACCTCAGCTTCTCCGATGTTGATCGGGTAGAAAACATCCGTCGTGTTGGTGAGGTTGCCAAGCTGTTCGTTGAGTCGGGTACACTTACCCTGACTGCATTCATCTCTCCATTCCGCTCCGATCGTGAAAAAGTGCGAGCTCTGCTTGCTGAGGGTGACTTTATTGAGGTCTACTGCCGAACATCGCTGGAGGTTTGTGAGTCGCGCGATGTAAAGGGACTCTATGCCAAAGCTAGGGCAGGGGAGATTCCTGCATTTACCGGCATCTCATCGCCTTATGAGGAGCCGGAGCATCCTGAAATCATTGCTGATACCGGAAGCCTTGACTTGGAAGTCTGTGTCGATCAGGTGGTCGCCGAACTGGTGAGTAGAAAAATCATCTCAATGAGCACGAAGTAAACGTGGCCAAAATTCTTGTTACAGGTGCTGCCGGGTTCATCGGGTCGCATTTAGCTATTCGCCTGCTTGAGAGAGGCGACAAGGTGGTCGGACTGGATAACCTCAATGACTATTATGAGGTCAGTCTGAAAGATGCACGGCTGGCGCGTTTTTCTAATCACGTAAATTTCCGTTTAGTGAAGATGGATATCTCCGATCGTGAAGGCATGGAAGCTCTGTTTGCGGAAGAGAAGTTCGACAAGGTGGTGAACCTTGCTGCGCAGGCTGGTGTTCGTTATTCGCTTGAGAATCCACATGCCTATATCGACAGTAATATCGTCGGCTTCACCAATGTTCTCGAAGGCTGCCGCCACAACCAGATAAAACATCTGGTTTATGCGTCATCATCATCAGTCTATGGCGCCAACGAAACGATGCCGTTCTCGGTGCATGACAATGTCGATCATCCACTCTCCCTATATGCCGCCAGCAAAAAAGCGAACGAGCTGATGGCACACACCTATTCACACCTCTACAGGATTCCTACCACCGGGCTGCGTTTCTTTACTGTCTATGGCCCATGGGGCAGGCCTGATATGGCCCCGATCCTGTTCACCAGGGCGATACTGGAAGGCAAACCGATCAATGTGTTCAACCATGGGAAGATGAAGAGGGATTTCACATATATTGATGATATTGTTGAAGGTGTTGTACGTACTCTGGACCATGTTGCTGAAGCCAACCCCGATTGGGACGGAATGAAGCCAGATTCGGCAACGAGCAGGGCTCCATGGCGTGTTTATAATATAGGTAACTCTACACCTGTTGCATTGATGGATTTTATCGGGGCCATTGAAAATGCGCTTGGCATAGAAGCAAAGAAAAATTTCCTGCCCATGCAGCCAGGTGACGTTCCCGCGACAGCTGCAAATGTTGATGCATTGATGCACGATGTGGGTTTCAAGCCCGACACCTCTATTGAGCAAGGGGTAAAAAACTTTGTTGATTGGTATCTGGAGTATTATAACTAACAACGCGGGCGTTAAGGCGACCCCCTATCGAGACCTCAGAGCACCTTTATCACTCGAATGATTCACAGCGTCTTGCTATTTAAATTTTATTAGAATATCAATAGTTTGTTGCACTGATGTAATCTATTATATCAATGATGCCCGAGGAGGAGATCAGTGGCAAAACAGTGGTTTGCCGTGCGCACCAAGCCAAAGAAAGAGATCGTCGCCAAGGATCAGCTGGAAAATCAGGGGTTCAAGGTATACCTGCCTCTGGTGAATACGCGCATCACCCATGCCCGTAAGGTGAGTTGGCAGCCGCGCCCGTTTTTCGCCGGTTACCTCTTCGTGCATCTGAGCAGGGATGAGCAGCGCTGGACCGCGATTCGCAGCACTGTTGGTGTGCTGGCTCCGGTCTCATTCGGTAGTTTCTATCCGCCATTGCCTGACAAGGCGATTGAGATGCTTCAATCGAGCCATGATGAGGGTGGATATATCACAGTTGGAAAAAGTAATGAGTCCCCGTTTACATCTGGCGAAAAGGTGCGCCTGCAAGATAGTTCGTTAAAAGGGCTGGAAGGCGTGTTTATAGAGATGCGGGGCGAGGATAGGGCGCTGGTGCTGTTAGACTGGATGCAAAAGAAAATGCGTTTGGAAACCAGCCTCGATAATCTTTCCTCGGCTAGTTGAATTATTTTAGGGATTACCTTGCAAGTCCAATTATATGGTCTATAACCTGTACAACTAAATTTTGGGGAGCTTATCTTGTAGATTTCCACGGGGGGAAGGATAGGTTTCGTTGCCATCAGGCAAGAATCATTTGAACGGTTTCTCTCTGTTTGTTTTGATTGACTGCAATGCATTAAGTGCGTTGCAGTCTTTGTTTATGGGGCTGGCTGGTGCTTTCCCTGTCGGCACTGTTGATGACGGATGTTTTTTGAGTCGTGTCACCTTCATGACATGCGCGCTCGATACATTCGAACGCTTTTTTATTCAAACCCAATTCAGCTGCGAATGCACCTGAATTGCGGTAGCGTGCTTGCTTGTAAACCACTATCGCTGAAGTTGCTATGAACCGAGGATGTGTGAATTAAAACGATGAAGATTGCTATTGCGGGAACTGGATATGTAGGCCTCTCCAACGCCATGCTGCTCGCTCAGCATAATGAAGTGGTGGCGCTTGATATCGACAGCCAGAAGGTTGAGCTGCTTAATCGCAAACATTCGCCAATTGAGGATGCCGAGATTGAAGAGTACCTTCAGAGCAGGGATCTGAACTTCCGTGCTACGCTGAACAAACAGGAAGCCTACGCTGATGCCGATTACGTCATCATTGCAACTCCCACCGATTACGATCCCGAGACCAACTGCTTTAACACCAACTCCGTGGAGTCGGTAATCCGGGATGTCCTGAGTTTTAATCGCGATGCAGTGATGATTATCAAATCCACGGTTCCAGTAGGTTATACCGCCAAGAGCCGAGCCAAGTTCAATTGCGACAACCTTATTTTTTCGCCCGAATTCCTGCGTGAAGGCAGGGCGCTTCACGACAACCTCTATCCCTCACGCATTGTTGTAGGTGAGCGCTCCGAGCGTGCAGAAATATTTGCCAGACTCCTGGAGCAGGGGGCAATCAAGCAGGACGTTGATACGCTGTTCACAGACTCTACTGAGGCCGAGGCGATCAAGCTTTTCGCCAATACCTATCTGGCGATGCGGGTTGCCTATTTCAATGAATTGGACAGTTATGCAGCTACGCACGGCATGGACTCCAGGCAGATCATTCAGGGAGTCTGCCTCGATCCCCGCATTGGTGACTTTTACAACAACCCTTCATTTGGTTACGGCGGTTATTGCCTGCCCAAGGATACCAAGCAGCTGCTGGCCAACTACCAGGATGTGCCGCAGAACCTGATTAACGCCATCGTTGAGGCAAACACCACGCGAAAGGATTTTATCGCAGACAGCATCCTTAGGCGCAAACCCAAGGTTGTAGGAATACACCGCCTGATTATGAAGAGTGGGTCTGATAACTTCCGTGCTTCCAGCATTCAGGGCATCATGAAACGGATCAAGGCCAAGGGTGTCGAGGTCATCATTTATGAACCCAGTCTGGGTGAGAAAAGCTTTTTTAACTCTCGCGTGATTAGTGGGTTGGAGGAGTTCAAACAGCGCTCCGATCTGATAGTGGCCAACCGCATGTCCGATGATCTGATGGATGTGGAGAGCAAGGTCTACACACGCGACCTGTTTGGAAGTGATTAGGTTTGCTCTGAGTTATTAAGTTGAAGGCTTTAGAGTTCCTTCACTCGATTTTGCTGAATGTGCGTGGCAAAGTTGCAAAATTGGAAAGCAAAATGATGTGGGTGGCTTGATTCTTATTAAAAAAGGACTCAGGGCATAGATTTGATAATAAGCAATTATCGAAACTTAGAAAGACCTTTAATATCAGCCAGTTGGCTATGCCATATTGGAACGTTTTACATCTTAAGAGTGCCATTTGGATAAAAACAGCTTTCAGAAAATGAAAGGAAAACGGCTGATTGAGTTCCATTTTTATAGATCTTCTGGCTTGTGACCCACCAAGCAGTCGTGGTCGGGTTTGGGGTGTGAGAGAGTGTCCGATCTGGTGCCTGTACATTACAGCAGACAGGAATGTGGGCATTTTAACGCCACAGTTAATCACTATGTAAGTAACTGACAGCTGTTTTATTTGTTGCTACAACCTATTACCATTCCAAAAATTGTTTTGCGCCTCATGGTTGGCGCGAGTTTACGCTTAAGTATTACGGAGAAAATATGCGTTTTTGGTTACAAGTGTTGATGATTTCTTGGGTGCTGCTTCTACCACTTCATGCTGGTGCAATCACCCTTACGCCGGAGCAGATGAAGCAGCTTCAGCAGTTGTCACCCGAAGAGCGCTCAGCTTTAGCTAAACAGGCTGGTATTTCGGCTGGAGGCTCTTCGAAAGTTCAGGGTATTAATTCACCTCAGGTAATGGGCTCGCGAGCCACTGGTAGTGGCCCTATTGAAAATCAAGTTGGAAACAACACCGTCGACATGAAACAGCAGGACGCTGAAGTTTCCAGCTCTGCGAAAGTTGACCTGCCAGTGGAGAAGGTTTCCGGCACTGCAGGCGCGGACATTGCCGAAACCAAACGTGCGTTTGCCAATTTTGTCAGTGAATCAAAGCCCCTTACCGTTGATGCCAGCAATCTCAAACAGTTCGGCTACGACCTGTTTGCCGGTTCACCAACCACCTTTGCACCAGCCACTGATATCCCTGTTCCGCCTGAGTATGTACTAGGCCCAGGTGATGAACTTGAAGTACAGCTTTTTGGTGCAAAAAGCGAGCAGTTCACCCTTGTTGTGGACCGAGAAGGTGTTGTTGCATTTCCTGAAGTGGGCCCTGTCACCCTGGCAGGCATGAGTTATGCGGACGCCAAGGCGCAGCTGGCGCAACAGATTGGTGAAAAGATGATAGGGGTTACTGCCAGCATCAACATGGGTAAATTACGATCCATTCGCGTGTTTGCCCTTGGCGAAGTATCTCAGCCAGGCTCATATGTGGTGAGTGGACTTGCGACACTGTCGCATGCACTGCTTGTTTCCGGAGGAGTCAAGAAGATCGGTTCCCTTAGAAATATCCAATTAAAACGGAATGGCGAAGTCGTTGCCGCAATCGACCTGTACCGTTTCCTGCTCAGTGGCGACACCAGCGCTGATGTTCGCCTGCTGCCCGGTGATGTCGTTTTCGTGCCTCCAATTGGAACCACAGTAGGCATTGCTGGTGAAGTACTGCGTCCGGCAATTTATGAGGTGGGTAAGAGAAGCGATGTCGGAGATATTCTCAAGCTGGCTGGCGGCTTCCTTCCCAAGGCCTATCGCGAAAAAGCTCTGGTTGAGCGCATTAATGCATCTGGTGAACGATCAGTTATCAACATTAATCTTAAAGGCCAGGGTGGCAAAACACGCATCAAGAATGGCGATGTAATCAAAGTTTTCTCTGCACTGGATTATGAAGAGAACCCTGTGCTATTGATTGGCAATGTGAAGCGGCCTGGAAAATATGCATGGTCCAAGGGGTTAACGCTTGCCAAGTTATTGCCGAATCAAGAGACGCTACTTCCTGAAACCTATATGGAATATGGCGTCATAGAGCGTGAAGCTGCAGGGAACCGCGAGCCTGAGGTCGTTCGCTTCAAGTTAAGTTCTCTGTTTGCTTCTGCTAAGAAGGATCGGGTGGACGTTCAGTTAAAACCACGCGATAAGGTTTATGTTTTTCATCGAGAACATTTTCGCGAAGCTCCCAAGGTTAATATTGCAGGAAGTGTAAAATCACCCGGCTCATATGCACTGAAGAAGAGTATGCGCATACTGGATCTGATCCTGGCAGCGGGTGGAACCAACCGCAGCAGCTCTTTTGATGACGCAGAACTCTACCGTACAGACCCTGAGACCAAAGAGGTATCTATCTCCCGCTTTTCGCTTGCTGCCGCTCTTGATGGTCAAGCAGATACAAACATCCTGTTGCAAGATCTGGATAAGGTGGTTGTCCACTCTGTGTGGGAAGACAAACAGAGACATACTGTTCGAATTCATGGGGCGGTAAACAACCCAGGAGAATTCCAATTTGCAGGTTCGGAAATGCGCGTCTCTGATCTGATCTTTGCTGCAGGAAGCGTGACCGAACAGGCTTATATGCATAGAGCTGAAATCACCAGATATGAGGTTGTTGACGGAGAAAAACGACAAACATCCCACATTTCCGTTGCCCTTCGCGATGCCCTTCAGGGTAAGGAGCAGGCAAATCTGCTACTTCAGCCTTATGATGTACTGATGGTCCGCACCATCAGTAACTGGCGTTCAATTGAGCAGGTCACCTTGAAGGGGGAGTTTAGATTTCCTGGTACCTACACTGTTGAAGAGGGTGAAACGCTTGAGCAGGTCATAGAGCGTGCCGGAGGCCTTACAGAAGATGCCTTTGCCCCAGCAGCCGTGTTTTCAAGAGAGTCAATTCGGGCACAACAACAAAAGAACCTCAATGATTCAATCGATCGACTGGAAAAGGATATTGCTCAGGCCGAGATCACAAATACTTCAATCAACAACCCTGAGGTATTGGCTGATAAACAGAAGGGTCTAATCGCTGCTTCCAGAGCATTAACGACGTTGCGTGAAATGAAACCGTCTGGACGATTGCTTGTTGAGCTTGGAAGCGATGGTAAGCTGAAAGGCGATTCAACCTTGAAACTTACAGATGGAGACACCCTTTATGTGCCTAAGAGGCCTGATCAGGTGCTTGTAATGGGCGAGGTGTACAACCAGAACGCCATACTTTACCACAAGGGTCTGGATCGGGATGACTTTATCGATATGGCAGGTGGTACAACGAAAATGGCTGACAAAGATAGTATCTATATTGTCAGGGCGAACGGCTATGTGGAATCAGGAAGTGGATGGAGCAGCAATTACAAAATCTATCCAGGAGATACGATTATCGTTCCTCAAAGGCTAGATGTATTTAACCTGCTCGATACGACACTCGACTGGTCTAAGGTGCTGATGCAGATCGGTATCTTTACCGCATCCATGGTTACAGTGGGTATTCTCTGATGTCTGATAAGAAAAAAGAGACTCACCCAGAAAATCAGCCGCAATTACCCCCATATGATCCCCGCATGATGGCCGCCATGTATGGTATGCCGCAGGAAGATGAAATTGATTTGCTCGAGTACTGGCGTGTTATATGGGGAAAGAGAAAACAGATAATCTCAGTTGCATTTGCTGCGGCAGTAATTGCTGCAGGGATTTCACTACTGATGCCCAACTATTATCGAGCTGAAGTATTACTGGCGCCGGTGAAAGCAGAGGAGAGTAAGAGTGGAGGGCTATCATCGCTGGCAAATAGCTTTGGCGGACTGGCATCGCTTGCAGGCATTTCTCTGGGAGGCGGTGGCAGCGTAGAGGAAAACCTTGCTGTATTAAAGTCACGTGAATTTCTTTGGAAGTTTTTCAAAGATGAAAAGCTGATGCCAATTTTGTTCGAAAGTGATTGGGACGCTGATAGTAACAGGTGGGTAGAGAGTGACCCAGAAAAACAGCCGAGCCTTTGGGATGCCTATCGACTATTTACCGAAAAGGGATTATTACTTGTTTTGTCAGATAAAGACACAGGGTTGGTCAAAGTATCTGTTGAATGGAAAGATGAAAATCTAGCTGCTGCTTGGGCAAATTTGCTGATAGTCCGATTGAATAACCATCTCCGCCAGCAAGCAATAGAACGAAGCCAGGGAACCTTGAAATATCTGAAAGACGAGCTGGAAAGAACCCATATTGAGGATATGCGTCGTACTCTGTTTGAACTCATTGGCCAAGAGCAGAAGAAGGCAATGCTGGCTAATACGCAAAAACATTTTGCATTTCAGGTTCTGGACGCAGCAGCCCCACCGGATGAGAAAATCAAACCAAAGCGTTCATTAATCGTTGTGCTTGTGGCAATTGTAGTGGGGCTATTAATGGTGGTAGTTACTTTGGTGCGGGAAGGTCTACATCGCCAACGGAATGAGTAATCTCCTTTCTGAGGTCATTGTTTAAGCGACATTAATCAAAACAGCAATATAGTGTTGGGAGGGCTGTAACGACTAACTTTATTTAGTCGGCATCTGTTTTCTAGACATCCAATATGTTTGATAGAATTGGTTTACGGAGTTTTTTTGGGTTCAATGCATTATAGATCTGATATCGACGGGCTTAGGGCTATTGCAATAATCCCGGTCGTACTGTTTCACTTGGGGGCCTCAGCTTTTAGCGGTGGATTTGTAGGGGTGGACATCTTTTTTGTGATATCGGGTTTTCTTATCACATCAATTATTTTTCAAGAGATGGAACAAGGCCACTTTTCATTTGCACAGTTCTACGAGCGCCGAATCCGTAGGCTTTTCCCAGCTTTGTTTTTTGTAGTTATTGTTGTTGTCATTGCAGGTGCATTTCTCTTTGTGCCGGGAGATTTCCGCTCTTTATCGCAAAGTATAGTGGCTGCAACTGCTTTTTCAGCCAACCTGTTGTTCTGGGATCAATCCGGGTACTTTGATGCCTCAGCAGCAATGAAACCGCTATTGCATACATGGTCGCTATCTGTCGAAGAGCAGTTCTATATTGGATATCCCGTTATACTTTTATTACTGATTCGCTTCTTGCCCAAGCACCTCAGCGCAGTACTCATTCTTATTATGCTGGTTTCATTTGTTAGCAGTATCACGATCGTGTATTACAGTCAAGATAGCGCGTTTTATCTCCCTATATTTCGAGCGTGGGAGTTGTTACTTGGGGCACTGATAGCTCTGAACTTTATTCCTTCACCACAAACAAATTATCAACGACACTTACTCTCATTACTTGGTTTCTCTCTGATTCTGTATGCTGTTTTTGTCCTGTCAGAAGAGTCACTTTTTCCCGGAGTAAATGCAGTATACCCATGTCTTGGTGCAGCTCTTATCATATATGCAGGTAATGGAGGACATCCGTCTATAGTAGGAAAACTATTAGGTTGGCGACCTTTTGTGATGACTGGCCTGATTTCATATTCACTTTATCTATGGCACTGGCCTTTAATTGTTTTCACCAAGTACTACTTGATGAGGGAGTTAATTCCTGTTGAGCAGTTGACCGTTTTAATTATCTCTATTTTATTGGCTCTATTTTCATGGCGCTACATAGAACGTCCATTTCGTGGAAAGAGTGGCCTTCTGACCACGCCTAGGCTATTCAAAGTTTCAGCTGCATTGATGGTGGTTTTTATTGCTGCGGGATTGGCTGGTCATTTCACTTATGGTTTTTCTCAAAGGATGCCAGAAGAAGTAGAGAAGCTTGCTGAAACTGTACACAAGCCTTATCCGCTTCGCAGTTTGGAAGACAAAAAGATTCAAGCTAATGGTGGTAAAATATTTGCTCTTGGTGATTTTGACCATATTTCCCCCTCCTATCTTGTATGGGGAGACTCACATGCTTGGGCCCTTGGCCCCGCACTAGACGAAGTTGGCAAGAAAGAAAAGAAGGCTGGTTGGCTTATAAGCCATAATGGCTGCCCTTCATTATTAGGAGTTAACCTGTTTGAGTCTGGTGCGATTAAAAATGCGTGTGCTGATTCGAATGTTGCTGTAGTCAACTTTATCGAGAATAATCCAGAAATCCGCACGGTGTTTCTGGTTGCTCGCTGGGGAGTATATGCTAACGGCACTAGACTTTCAGGCGAGAAAAAGCCCCCTGTAGTTCTCACTGCTGATGGAGTAAAGTATAACGAAAAAATATTTCAAAAGGGCTTAGAGGACACACTTTCATTTTTGGAAAGTCGCAATATTAAAACATATTTTGTTTCAGATGTTCCGGCGATAGGTTGGGATGTTCCATCTATTCTGCTTAGGTCTAAACTGTTTGAGCGAAACCCACCATATACTCCTCCTCTTCTTGAAGAATATCAGGCTCGACAAAGCCCAGTGAATGATGCTCTAGGTATGTATAGGAATATGCAATTTCAGACGATCGACGTTTCACCTCTCTTTTGTCCTACAGGGCAATGCTTGGTTGAGTCAGAGGGTGGTTTGCTTTACCGAGATGATAATCATTTGAGTATCTTTGGAGCACATTTCGCCTCCAGATTGTTTGAAGGTTTAATGTGAGATGGGGTTGTTTTGTTTTTCAAAAAAACCACGATAAAGCCACTCGGTCTATTTCGAATATTGCTCTCAAAGGTGCTGCTGACATCTAGAGTATGCATAGGGAAAGTGCTGTGGGATTAAAGAAGCGATTTGTATCTGGTGCCATTTGGTCTGTTGCTCTCAAAGGTGCAGGCGCTGTGCTTGGTTTATCTGTATACGCCCTGCTTGCGAGGCTCCTTACAGTAGAAGATTTTGGAACATACTTGTTGATAATCAGCTTGATCACTTTTATGGCTATAGTTGTACAGGCAGGGATGGGCAAAGTTGCCCTTAAACTGGTTGCAGAATCACTTGCTCACGCCAACCCTGAACGTGCAGGTCATGTATTCAGAGCTACGTTTAGCAGCATTATTTTAGTTGCTATGTGCACAGCTGTTTTGTGGGGTTTGGTATTAAACGACTTTGTTTCCTTAAAAGCATTTCATTCCGATCAGATGGCCAGTTTGGGTTGGTGGAGCGCATCTTGGTTTGTATTGCTGGGCTTTATCCAGTACTTCTCTGATGTATTTAGGGGGGAGCAAAGTTTTTTTAGAGCCAGTCTTTTTCAAGGGACAGCGACCAGTATCATTACTGTCACGATATTTGGGTGTTATTATTTTTTGGGTAAGCAAATAGATTTATATATAGCCGTCCAGACAACACTATTTGCAACCTTGATAATTGCGATAATTGCATCAGGACTATTACACCGAAGGTTCTCTCTGATCGGCAGTATTGATTTGGTACCACAAAGTAAGTTATGGCCTGTTGCATGGCCAATTTTTATTGCGAGCGTGAGTGTTTTCGTTTCAAACCAGGCGGATTTGTGGATCTTGGGCATGCTTGCCTCGAAAGATGAAGTCGCGCTTTATGGTGCGGCATTACGAACAGTGCTGTTAATAACGATAGCTCCGCTTATTGTAAACTCGGTAATTCAACCGATGATTGTTGAGCTTTACACAAAGGGTGAAAAACAAAGTCTTCAACGTTTATTAGGTGCCACAGCCACAGCGACACTTGTACCATCAATTCTTCTGTTAATTGCTGTTATCTTGGCAGGAGATGAAATGCTAGCGTTTGTTTTTGGTGAACAATATGCTGGTGGAGCACTGATTTTTACTATCCTTTGTGCTGGCCGTACAATTGCTGTCTTTTCTGGTTCATGCGGTCAGTGCTTGATGTTAGGGGGGCATCAAAAGGCATTGATGCTGACTTCAATTTTGTTTGTAACGATGTCGATTGTTGTCGCTCTATTATTAGTGGAAAAATACGGGAGTCTTGGGGTGGCTATAGCATTTTCTGCAGGAACTGCCCTGCAGAACCTGACACAGGCAATACTGGTTAAACAGAGGATGGGAGTTTCCACTTTTGCGAGCACAGCGTACCTACGAGAAAAATTCCTGCATAACAAGAAGGCAAGTGACAAGTGATAATATCCCACAAGTATAAGTTCATTTTCATCAAAACTAAAAAAACAGCAGGTACCAGTATTGAGGTTTATCTGTCCAAGCTGTGTGGGCCTGATGCCATAGTGACTCCAATCTACCCTGCCATTGAAGGACATGTGCCAAGAAATTATAAGGGGTATTTCAATCCACTGCCGGATTTTCTCCATTATGGGTTTGGTAGATGGCTTCGGATAGCAGAAGAGTTGATCCATAGGCAGCGATTCTATCATCATATACCTGCATCACTGGTTCAAAACAGGATTCCAGATGGGATATGGAATAGTTATTATAAGTTCTGTGTAGAGCGCGATCCTTTTGATAAAACGCTTTCGCATTATTATATGTTGAAGACTCGGAGTGGCGGGAAGTTAACTCTTGAAGAGTATTTCAAGAGAGGAAGGTTCTGTCTAAATAAACCTCAGTACACCAATAGTAGAGGTGATGTCATAGTCGACCATATCCTTCGATACGAGGACTTGAATGCTGAACTTGGCTGTGTGTTTTCCAAGCTTGGCATTCCATATTCTGGGAGGCTTAGAGAGTCCGCTAAAGGTGAAGCTCGAAAGGATCGGCGTAGCTACGAAGAGATTCTTTCCTCAGAGCAAATAGCCCGCATCAACGAAGTTTTTGCCGATGAAATTCGTATAAAGGAGAATAGTTGGTGAAAAAAGTTATTGTCAATGCCTTACCGAAGTCCGGAACTAATCTATTGGCCAAGAGTCTGAGGTTGATGGGGTACCGAGAGCAGGGAGCAATTGGAAGTTTTCTTGTTTCGAACACAACTTTTAAAGGGAGGGTTAGACGCTTTCTTTGGAGGAATCCTAATGACTCCTATATCGTAGGTATCGACTCTCCGGTGCTTTTACCCAAAAGTGCTATCCACAGAATTCTCGGGAATGTAGACGAAAATGGCTTTCTCTCATCCCATTTAGGGTATAGCGATGAACTGCTGCTAAAGATATTAGAAATGGACTACGTGCCCGTACTCGTTATTCGCGACCCACGGGCCGTTCTGGCATCTTTTATTCCATTTGTTGTTAGCTACAAGCCTCATGCTTTGAATGAGGCATTTATTAACATGTCACAAGAGGAGCGATATCAGGCAGCTCTTCATGGAGGGCGCTTCGGATCGGTAGAGCTTGCATCCATGCTTGCTAGATGTAATGCCTTGGACCCATGGTATACGCACAATGCTGTCATGAAAGTTCGCTTTGAGGATATTGTAGGTTCAAGAGGAGGGGGCGATGATACGGTCCAGATGCAGACGCTGCAGAGGCTCTGTCAGGCCCTTGAACTTCCTCAAGAACGAGCGGAAATCGTTGCCAAACAGCTTTTTGGCCCCGGTAGAGGTACTTTCAGAAAAGGGCAGGTCGACTCCTGGAGAGAAGAACTACCAAATGAGATCATTAACCAGACGGAACAAGAACTAACTCCAATATTGCAGCGTTGGGGCTACATTTGATTCTGCAGCACCTAGATAAAGGGGGAAGAGCTTGAAAGTATTGGACAATACAGTCATGCCAGTTTTTATTTTTTCGTTACCGCGTTCAGGTTCAACGTTACTGCAACGATTGTTGGCATCGCATAATCAGGTTTCAACAGCATCGGAAACCTGGCTGCTACTGCCGCTGCTCTATTCCCTACGCACACAAGGTATCTATACCGAGTATTGGCAGAAAACATCGGTGCTGGCACTCAATGATTTTATGGAAAGGCTTCCGAACGGTAAAGCAGATTATCAGGAGGCTATGCGCCAGTTAGCATTGCAACTATACACCAAGGCATCGGACGATGGCGCAAGCTACTTCTTGGATAAGACTCCGCGGTACCACCTTATCTCTGACGAGGTTTGTGAACTCTTCCCAGACGCCAAACTCATATTTCTCTGGCGTAATCCGTTATCAGTCATTGCATCGATCATGCAAAGCTTTGCTGACGGTAAATGGAATCTTTACTACTACAATATTGATCTTTTTACTGGTCTGGAAAATATTATTCATACATATGAAAACTATCGATCCTCTTCGCTTTCGGTTCACTTCGAGGCATTAATTAAGTCGCCGGAAGAGGAGTTGAAACGAATTAATGAATATTTAGAACTGGAGGATCATAGTCATATGGACCTTTCTAGTTCGCAGTTATCAGGAAAAATGGGAGATCCCACCGGGACTAAGCTATACTCACAGGTGAGTGCGGAACCACTGGGAAAATGGAAAGAGGTGATTTGCAATCGGCTTCGAAGACGATGGTGTCGAAAGTATTTAGAGAGGATAGGACGAGACCGTTGGCTGGCTATTGGATATGATATGGATGATATGATCGCAGAACTAAATGCTGTACCGATGTCATCTCGCTTTTTGGTATCAGATGTTGTCCGTATTACCTATGGGACTCTATTACCTTTTCTTAGCCCAAGAAGCTTAAAAGAAAAAGCAGCGCTCCTTCCCGATTTCAACAAGATATACCCTTCCTATTGAGTTGATGACTACTATGGGTGAATACAAACCAGATAAAACCTCAGGAGCGATGTCATTTAAATCGTGTTTGAAGGTGTCTTCAGCAGGATTAAATGATTTTGCATTGGTCTTTATTTTGGTCTGTCTCTCCGGGAACATGTTCTTTCTGGCCGATGGGCGTGATGCTATTTTATATACTGTTTTTGCACTAATGCTTATGCTGGCTATAGCTCTTCGTTCATCAACGATTCATAAAAGATTTCTCTTGGTTGCTATTGTTTTTACAATAATCTTTGTCGGTCAGGCCATTTCATTATCATTGATACCTGTAATCACAATTGCCGGTTTTTTCATGAAGTTGGTTATCGCTTATGGAGTATTGCGCCTAGTTGCTGATTTTCCGAAAACATTTGTTTATGTAATGGCCTTTGTGTCAGTGGTCAGCTTTCTGTTCTATATACCAGAACGTATATTAAGCCTTTTCAATGTAGACCCCAGACATCTGTTCTTGCCGTTAAGTGAATTCATGAATGTTACAGTATCAGGAGCTAATGAACGAATTCATATTGGTATATACAATTTTCAGACCGGTGAAAATGCATCAAGAAATGCTGCGTTTTTCTGGGAGCCGGGAGCATTTGCGGGATACTTGATTCTGGCAGTTGTTTTTCTCTCCATTTGTAAAGAGAGGTTTACAAGTGTTGTTACCAAGAGCTTTTTGTCTTTATTTACAATCGCATTGCTAACTACGCAATCAACTATGGGAATAGTTGTGTTACCATTTGCGTTGCTTCTATTCATAGAATTAAGGTTTTCCACTCCCATTTCTAAAAGAAACTCCATGATTGTCATTTTGACTGCCGGATTTCTCTTAATAGCGTTCGCTATTTCAGCTTCAAAGCTTGATTTTGTAGGGGAGAAAATTGTCCGCCTTTACTCAATGGGAGTGAATCAAGATGCCGGATGGCAAGCTAGCCGATTTGGGGCGATGATTTTCGATGCTGCATATATTCAGGTTCACCCTTTAACTGGTTGGGGGCAAAACATGGAGACCCAGTTTCAGTTGAATGAAGATATGGATCGATTTGCTCTTGGCAATGGAATGACCGGTTTTGTACGACAAATGGGACTACTTGGAATGGGTGTGTTTTTGTATGCATCCTGGCTGGGGTTTCGATCATGCAGGCAGGCAAAAGGCAAAACATCGTTAATTGTATTTGTTGTCCTGTTAGCACTAAATGGGGAGTATTTCCTTCTGTATCCATTGTTTATGAGTTTGATGTTCTTGGGTTTAGGAAAAAGTGGCAGGGAGCCTGTATTGAGGAATGGATATGCTTAGTCCGAATGATATATTGTCGATTAACTTCAAGGTCCTATTTCAGAGACAATCAAAATATCCTGTGAGTACGGCATGAAAATATCCATTGTTACAGCCAGTTATAATGCTGAGGCCCACGTCGAAGCAGCTTTGGATTCTGTGCTGTCACAGCATTACTCCGATCTCGAATACATTGTGATTGATGGAGCTTCAAAGGATGCCACATTCCAAGTTGTTGAGAAGTGTTCGGATGGAATTGCCTACTGTGTCAGTGAACCAGATGAAGGACAATATCATGCTATTCAGAAGGGCTTAGACAGGGCAAGCGGTGAAATCATGGCATGGCTTAATGCGGACGACATTTATATGCCGTGGACTTTTTCTGTTGTGGCTGAAATTTTCGAGAAATATCCTGAAGTGCAATGGATTACGGGACTTCCTGGCTTCATGAATGAACAGGGGCAATACACTGGCGTTCATGCAAGTGCTGCAGCCTATCCACAGCATTATATTTGTAATGGCTGGTATCAGGAGCATCTGGCTGGATACCTTCAGCAGGAGAGCATGTTCTGGCGGCGGAGCTTGTGGGAAAAGACCTCAGGTCTTGACTTGTCACTAGATCTTGCTGCTGATTTCAAACTCTGGACCGAATTTGCGAAGCATGCAGAATTGGTGCAGATCACAACGCCGCTGGCTGCATTTCGTAAACGACCTGGAGTGCAAAAATCCTCGCTCGACTCGGATGGCTATCGCAACGAAGTTGCCACTGTATGTGAAACATTGCCTCGGCCGCCCACACTTTGGAGTAAGATTGCATCCATCGGTGTTGCTGCCCGTAGCTTATGTCGGTTAGTGCAGGTTCGACAGGCAAAGGTAATTGCTTACGTCGATAGCACGCAATCATGGGAGATGGTTTCACTGCTGCGGCCAATCTCCAGAGTTGGACTTGGGCAAATGTTTCTCGAATACAGAGTCCGCAACAAAAATTCAAGGATTTTGAACAAATGAATAGTATTAATCAGCATCGTTTCACACCATCTGAACTGCTTGCAATTCAGACACAGGAAGACTTCAGTGACTTCCTAATCCACAAGGCACTAGAACAGTATGAGGCTGAGTGTAAAGCTGCGGGTGCTTCATTAGGTAGAGTTCTTGCCATTTGTGCTACGGAACGAGAGGCCTCTAACTTCGGCCGTTACGCCTTTGATTCGATCACTCTGACAGGTCTTCACGATCAGGATGCTTCGTTATCAAAATTTATCGATGCCGATCCCCGGATGCGTTATGAACGTCAAAATGGAGAGGCGCTATCCTACGAAAATCAATCTTATGATCTCGTGTTTTGTAAATCAGGGCTACACCACTTTGCGCGTCCGGTGCTTGGGCTATACGAGATGCTCCGCGTGTGCAAAAGATGCGTAGCTTTTATCGAACCTTACGAAACACAGGTGAGCCGCCTGTTTGATGGTATGGGCTTACGCTCTATTTATGAGCGTGACGAATCCATGAATATCGATTCAAGGGATAACTATGTGTTCCGTTGGGACCGTAGAATGCTGGAGCAAGTTTTGAACAGCTACTATTTGGAATCAGGCTACTCCTTGAAGATGGGTATTGGCTGGATGAGCAACAGATTCAATGCTCATTCCAAGTCGATGATCCGCACTGCAGCAGCCTTATCTGGGTATTTATTCTCATGGATTCCTGGCTGTGGTGGCAATCAGGTGATTTGTATGATTACTCCGGGCAGCAGTTTGCCTCCTGATGCCATGGCGATTCCCGACTCACTCCATGTATTGGCGGAAGCTTCAACAAACTGTGATGGCTCGAAAGGATAATCCATGTCTATCGTATCCAACATGCTCATGCTGCGCCGTAGGCTTAGGAAGGAGTTGCAATATGCAGCTATGCGACATGTCTTTCCGATCACAGATACAGAGCGTGTGATTGCATCACACTCGAATAGAATCTTTGCTAACAGTATTCCGAAAGCAGGAACAAATTTGTTGAGCCGACTTTTGAAGCTGATGCCGAATGTCGTGCCGTGGTGGACCTATCATATAGATGAAACGATTCCGGGTTATAGCCACCAATTGTCTTCTGGCAGAAAGGGGCAGGTCATTACAGCACATCTTCCTTGGTCACCATCTCTTTTACAAGAATTGGAACATTTGGAGTTTCGCAAACTACTCATCGTTCGTGACATGCGGGACGTGGCGGTATCCGGCGCCTATTACGTTACACACATGGATCGCTCCCATCCACTGCACGATTACCTTAATTCCCTGCCAAATGATGACGAACGCTTGATGGCAATGATTAAAGGTGTTGCGGCAGAACATTATCCAGGCGGCCAAATTCCACCAATGTGGGAGAATGATTCATACAAATCCTTCCTTCCCTGGGTGGATGATCCGGACAACTTGTTAGTGAGGTTCGAAGATCTTATTGGCGCCATGGGTGGTGGAGATGACAACCTTCAGGAGAAAACGATTCGTAAAATCGCCTCGCATATCGGTACGGATCTCGATGCTGAACAGTTTGAACACATACGCTCATCCCTTTTTTCCACCTCATCAAGAACATTCCGTAAAGGCCAGGTGGGAGAGTGGAGAAATCATTTCAATGAAGCGCATAAACAGGCGTTCAAGGATATGTCCGGCTATATGTTAATTCGTATGGGCTATGAAAAAAATAATGACTGGTGAGGTAGGAGGTGAAATGAACACTGAATCGATTCTTGGATATCCGATCATCCAAGACAATTCAGCATCATGCATCGGCCTGTTGCGGCAATGGGTTTTGAAAGGGAAAAAAGGAAAGTATCTTGCCTGTGCCAATCCTCATTCACTTGCTGTCGCCGAAAGTGACCTAGACTTTCATGAGGCACTGATCCATGCAGATATTTTAGTTCCTGATGGGTCAGGAATCATTCTGGCATCACGCATGTTGGGTGGTGGTATAAGGGAACGTATAACCGGGTCGGATATTTTCTATGGGCTTAGTTCTGAAATGAATAAGCTAGAAGGGCGAAGCTGTTTCTTTCTCGGCTCTACAGAGGAGAGTCTAGGTAAAATCTCGGATAAATTTCAGAAGCAATATCCACACGTGCGCTTGGAGGGCACCTATTCACCTCCTTATAAATCTGCCTTTGATGATGTGGATAATGAGCAAATGATTGCCGCCGTAAACGCAACATCTCCTGATATATTGTGGGTTGGCATGAGTGCTCCTAAGCAGGAAAAATGGATTTTCGAGAACAGGGCGAGGCTGAATGCATCAGTTATTGTAGCTATTGGTGCGGTGTTTGACTTCTATATAGGTAATGTAAAGCGTTCACATCCGGTTTTTCAGAAAATTGGACTTGAATGGTTGCCTCGATTGTTACAGGAACCGAAAAGGCTATGGCGAAGGACGTTCATTTCCGCTCCAAGATTCCTTATTGCTGTGGTGAAGCAATGCATATCACGTAATTATTAGTCAGAAAATACGCAGGTGGTTTTACTGTCCGCTTCAAAGTATGCCCCTGACGCAGAGATGAGATCAACGTGAAGAATGACATTCAGGTCAATTTATGGGGGCACCTAATAATTTTTGGCTAGAATACGTAGGCTTTTTCATTCCCATGGTTTTCTATTTTGTCATGCATGGGGGGGGCTATGCTGAGCCAAATTGATGACCTCGATTTCCACATGAAAATCATGCTATCTTTACCTTTGAAAGAAAGGTGCATCTTTCATTCACCTGCCCAGTAAGTATTCCCGGAGGTATAGATTGCCGCATTTCTAGCTTCTGGGGACATTTTCCAAAACCCCCAAATTCCAGCGATCATACCTCTTCCATTTGCCCCGACATTATTAGACATATATTTTGTGAAATTACTAATAGTAGAAGCCTTATTCCATGTTGTTCCTACAACTTGAAATCCTTCGCTGGCAAAAGATTTTGAGGATGGGAATTCAACCTGCTTATCTTTATAGTGCCAATCTGCTATCACAATATCTTTTGGGATTTCCTGCCTCAAAGGCTTGCCATAATCAGGAATGTTGCCATTCAACCCTATTATGCGCATGTTTGGGTGCTCTGAGTGAGAAACTAACATATCTCCCCACATCCACGTCTCAATACCTTTGTTTTTCAAGTGACGGTAAATTGTTAAAACATCTTTTAGAAATAAATCTGCAGGTAGTATTGCTTGATTTGAGTGTTCCATTTTCTTGGCCTGTTTAGGATAACAGCCAGAGACTTCACTATGACCAATATGAAGTTTGTTTGGCTGGAATACGTCGATGATTTCCTCAAGAAACGAAAAGACAAACTGGTAGTTTTGTGGATCATTAGGATTGTATGTGTCTTTGTTGTACATCGTATGTGGTATTCCAAGGCGTTGAGCATGAAGCATGAGTCCACCATGCGACTGACGTGTGAGCAGGTTAACGACTGGAATAACTTCCAAACCACTCTCGTTCGAATAGGTAATAATCTCTTTAATTTCAGATATTGAAATTGCATCTGAAGGAGTTACTCCTTTTAATGTTTCAAATGCGATGCGTTTGTTGATATAAAGGAACACAGCATTCATTCGAGCTTTCCGTGCAGTAGATATTGCTGCCTTTATATCAGATGCTGTGACTCCTGGGCCGGGTGTAATCAAAAAACCACGAAATTTTAGTGCTGGCCAATCAATAATTTCACTATCAAGTATAACCCCTTCGCTCCTGTTTATAGTTTCTTCCAAAATAGACAGGGCATGCAATGCGCCATACTCATCTGTGACTAGGATTTGGACATTGTTATGGTCCGTTTTCATCCAGAATCCCTCCCTTTGTCCTTCGAGGGCTTTGCGAACCCTATCTGGAAGAGAGCTTTTGTTATTGATGAGCATGACATTGATTGTTGTTGGTTTTGTATTTATTGGCAGTTTGGAAATTGATTGACGAATTTCATTAATGAATGCCCCGTACTTGATCGAGATGCTCTCAGGCAGGTTGAGTTGCGAATTTCCACTTATTCTTGTGACACCTTCATTAAGATCATATATTTTTACAGGCAATGGGATATCTAGCGAATAAGCAGAGCTAGAGTGCATGAAACAATAAAATATCGCTGCTAAATATAGAAAAACGAATTTATTTGGTTTGAAGGGGGTGATGCTATAGATCATACTAGAACTTCCTTTTACCAATACGCGAAGTTAGCTTTGCATATATTAGTTACACTTGATCATAAACTTGTCCAAGCTTATACGGTCAAGGGTGTGTAGTAGTCAAATAATATATTATCTTTAAAACAGGAAATTAAACTATGAAAAGGGCATTGATCACCGGCGTGACTGGGCAGGATGGGTCTTATCTTGCGGAACTTCTACTGGAAAAAGGATATGAAGTGCATGGCATCAAACGTCGTGCTTCTTCATTTAATACACAGCGAGTGGATCAAATTTATCAAGATCCACATGTGGAGAATAAACGCTTTGTTCTGCATTACGGCGACCTGACTGACACATCAAACCTGACACGTATCCTGCAGGAGGTGCAGCCGGACGAGGTTTACAATCTGGGTGCGCAGTCACATGTGGCAGTGAGTTTTGAGTCCCCTGAATATACAGCCGATGTAGATGGAATCGGTACCCTTCGACTCCTGGAAGCAATCAGGCTATTGGGCATGGAAAAGAGGGTGAAATTCTACCAGGCATCGACATCCGAGTTATTTGGAGAAGTGCAGGAGATTCCGCAGAAAGAGACTACCCCCTTTTATCCACGTTCCCCTTATGCAGTAGCCAAGATGTATGCCTACTGGATCGTGGTGAACTACCGTGAATCCTACGGTATGTATGCCTGCAATGGCATTCTATTTAACCACGAGTCACCGCGCCGTGGCGAGACCTTTGTGACGCGCAAAATCACGCGCGGACTCTCCAATATCGCTCAGGGGCTCGAGCCCTGCCTCTACATGGGTAACATGGATGCATTGCGTGACTGGGGCCATGCCAGGGACTATGTGCGTATGCAGTGGATGATGCTGCAGCAGGATAAGCCAGAGGACTTCGTCATAGCCACAGGGGTGCAATACTCTGTTCGTCAGTTCATAGAGTGGTCAGCCCTGGAACTTGGGGTCACATTACGCTTTGAAGGTTCAGGCGTTGAAGAGAGAGGGGTGGTAACACATATCGAAGGGGATAAAGCACCAGCTCTTAAGGTCGGTGATGTCGTTGTTCAAGTTGACCCTCGTTATTTCCGTCCTGCTGAAGTAGAAACACTGCTGGGCGACCCGAGTAAAGCAAAAGAGAAGCTAGGCTGGACCCCTGAAATCACCGTGCAGGAGATGTGCGCTGAAATGGTAGCAGAAGACCTTAAATCAGCTCAACGCCATGCACTATTGAAAGCGCATGGCCATGATGTTCCTGTCGCTGTTGAAAACTGATAGGTAAGCAAATGAAAATCTATGTAGCAGGCCACCGTGGCATGGTGGGCGCAGCAATTATACGCCAAATTGAAGCACGCAAAGACGCAGGTGAAAAACTCGAAATTCTGACGCGCACGCATGCAGAATTGGATCTGACCGAGCAAGCCACCGTGCGTGAATTTCTAGCGGCAGAACGTCCGGATATGGTAATTGTTGCGGCCGCCAAAGTAGGGGGGATTCATGCCAACAACACCTATCCGGCTGAATTCATCTACGACAACCTGATGATCGAGTGCAATCTTATTCATCAGGCTTGGTCAGCAGGTGTACAAAAACTTCTGTTTCTTGGTAGCTCCTGTATCTATCCGCGTATGGCAGAGCAACCTATGCGCGAAGATGCTCTGCTTACGGGTACGCTGGAATCGACCAATGAACCATATGCTGTTGCCAAGATTGCCGGCATCAAGCTCTGCGAAAGCTATAACCGCCAGTATGGCGTTGATTATCGCTCCGTCATGCCAACGAACCTTTACGGACCTGGTGACAACTTTCACCCGGAGAACTCACATGTGGTGCCGGCATTGATCCGGCGCTTCCACGAGGCAGTGCAAACCGATACTTCTGAAGTTGTGATATGGGGTAGCGGCACACCATTCCGTGAATTTCTGCATGTAGATGACATGGCCGCTGCATCACTGTTTGTACTCGATCTGCCATCCGATATTTATCAGGCGAATACGCAGCCGATGCTCTCCCATATTAATGTGGGTAGTGGCCAGGAAGTAAGCATTGCAGAGTTAGCCCATTTGGTAGGAGAGGTTACTGGCTTTAAAGGTGAGATTCGTTTCGATTCGACCAAACCTGACGGCACACCGCGCAAATTGATGGATAGCTCCCGTCTGGCCAATATGGGTTGGTCTTCTGCCATCGGATTGAGAGAGGGGCTGGCGGATGCCTACCAGTGGTTCTTAGCGACTCAGGGTACTGCACGACAATAGCAGGTGAACTTTCGAAACCTTCGAGTGTAATGCCGACTCAACACAGAATGAGAATCTATCGCCAAGTCAGTATTGTTTAATGATTTAAATCTTGGTTGCCTCAATAAGACCGAAGCGGCGCTTAGTTTAACCTTATTAGTTTGGTACTAATTGGTGACGTAAAAGAATATTAATAAAGGGTGAAATTTCAGTTATGAGCATATCCATTAAGGGAATAATTTTGGCAGGTGGGTCAGGAAGCCGCTTGTGGCCTCTCTCCAGACAGCAGTTGCCCAAACAGTTTCTGAAGCTAAGTGGTGCAGCCAGTATGCTCAGCGCTACGATAGGACGCCTTTCTCCGTTAGTGGCGAAGGATGATGTCTGGGTGGTGACAGGTGAGTCCCATGCGACAGGTGAGGCGTTCTCGGAGCTTGAAGGCTTGAATCAGATTATGGAACCCTGTGGCCGTAATACGGCGCCTGCAATTGCTGTGGCTGCTGCCCTGATGCAGGACCTCAGTGGAGATGATCCGATTATGGTGGTTCTGCCCGCTGATCATATTGTGGCTGACAAGGATGCTTTTCAGGCGTGCCTGAACAAGGCCGTAGAGGTTGCCCAGGGCGACAGACTGGTGACGTTTGGAATTGTTCCAACCCAGCCTGAAACAGGTTTCGGGTATATTCAGGCCGAAGCATCCGGTCAAGGCGATATCCAGAATGTACTGCGTTTTGTTGAGAAACCTGACCTTGAAAATGCCCAACGCATGCTGGATGACGGCAACTACTACTGGAACTCGGGCATGTTTGTCTGGAAGGCCTCAGTAATTCTTGAAGAGGTGGAAAAGTATATCCCAGAAATGACTGCGCTTTTGAATGGTATGAGAGCGCGCTGGAACGGCGGAGAGTTGTGGCAGGAGGTAGTGCGCGACTCCTTTGATAAGATGCCGGATGTTTCTATCGATTACGGCATCATGGAGAAATCACAGCGTGTTTCACTGGTGCCCGCAGATATCGGCTGGTCCGATGTTGGTAGTTGGGATGCCGTCCACGAGATTGCCGAGCATGACGTGAATGGTAACGATATCAGCGGTAATGTGCTGGCCATTGACTGTCATAACACATTGCTGCGCAGTGAACGCAGCCTGATCGCTGCCATTGGCATTGACGACATCATTGCCGTTGAAACACCCGATGCCATCCTTCTCTGCAGAGCGGGTGAGAGCCAGCGGGTCAGGGAGATTGTTGATTCCCTGAAACTTGGAAAGGAACGATATCACCTTGAGCATGTCACCGTACGCCGGCCATGGGGCAGTTATACGGTGCTTGAAGGCCGTGCTGACGGATACCAGATCAAACGCCTTGAAGTACAGCCTGGAGCACGCCTGAGTATGCAGGCGCACCAGCACCGCTCGGAGCACTGGGTGGTCGTAGCGGGTACTGCCACCGTGACCTGTGGTGAGCTGGTCAAAACGGTTGCCAAGAACGAAAGTGCCTATATCAGCATTGGTGAGACCCATCGTCTTGAAAATCGAGGCAAGATACCGTTGCACCTGATCGAGGTGCAGGTGGGCGATTATCTTGGAGAAGATGATATCGAACGCTTTGAGGACATCTACGGGCGAACCTGAAATTGAATAGAGAATAGTTGCCCAAGGGTGCTATAGATAGGGTCTTCATCTCTGACCGCTTGTTTGAGCGCGTTAGATTTCTGACCATGTCCTCAAGTACCTCAGTGCAGTTGATTCGGTACGCCAACCGCCTCTCAACATAATCTTCTCTAGACCATATCCATCGTTAAGCAGGTCGAGCGCAGCTCCCACACGGAATGAGTGGCCGCTCAATTCCCTCTCAATATTTTGAAAGGCATGCTGCTGAATCTCCTTCAACAGTTTGCTGATTGATGAGGGGGATAAGTGATCTCCAGCCTGTCCATGCCGGTTGATGCGTCTCAGAATATAGCCACCCGTTGCAGCAATACTTTCTTTCCAGTTTAAGATCGTATCATAAAGCTCTCTGCTGATTGGGATTACTTTTCCTTCGCCGTACTGGTCTGTTTTGGAGAAGTTGAGCCGAATCGCGGTCTGCTTGTTTGGCAGGGTAATGGCGTCCTCAAATTTAAAGTCGCAAATCTCTGAGCGCCTTCTCATCGTTTCATAGCCAAGAAGAAGCATGACGCGGTTGCGCTGCCCGATAAGGCTGCCATCACATGTGGCCAACATCTGTTCAAGAATATCTCGGGTGAGGGGAGCAGCCTGCTCCTGAGCCCTTCCAATCCTTCTGTGCATCCTTTTCAGTGCGAGAATGACCTCGGGGTCATTAGTTGGATCAGGATTCCTTGAGAGCTTAAATATGGAGCACAAGCTAGCGATTCGCCGACGTATAGTGGCGCTCCTTAAGGTCAGTGACATTTCATCGACGTATTGGGCAAGTGTTTCAGCATCCGTTGGGATTGGCTCTTTTCCCTTACTCCTGCTCCACAATTCAAACTGAATGAAGTCTGATCTGTAAGCCCGCATTGTATTTTCCGCAAAGGCTCCATCAAACTTCTTCAAGATTTCATCGATCATTTTGTAACTCCATTAAGCATGCTTGCTCAATTTCAGGTTCACTATTTGATGTAGATATTCCTGATTGCCGCCAAAACCGTTGGTCGGTTATGGGGTGCTTCACATTGTTTCGCCAGGGTTCAACTGCCGAAAAAAGCTGTTTTTGCATATCTAGTTCAGTACTAATCCGGTTTGCCATTTGCACCACAGTTGCTATAGGCATCTTTTCCTTATATCCCCAATGCTTAATAGGCTTATTCAAACTCCAAATATCACGCAACGCCTTGCCGAAATTTGGACAGTCATGATCTAAGCCTAATAGTGGCCAGTGCAACACTTTAAGCGTATCAATCATCTTTATGTGGCAGGCATTTCGCCCCATCTTCCTTGGTAGTATTATTCCAGCGTCATGAAACAGGGCGGCGACCGTGCCAATATCTCGGTCAATAATGTCCAGATATGGGCAGTCAGCGACTATTTCTGCACATTCAAGACTATGTTTTAATAACCCGCCTTCTATTGAGTGATGGGGATTATGAGTGGCAGCTATCGTACAAAATGGCAGGGCGAACTCTCTGCTTGAAAATACTTCATATATGAAACCTCTTAATTCGTCTGAACAGATAGACTCTACAAGATCAATTAGTCTATGAAGGTCTTCGGAGTGGCCAACCAAGGATTCAGGAATCGTTGTAAGGGCATCTTTTCGTGTAGGAGTAACTACATCCGCTGAATAGACATCTACGGTCTCATTGGGGGAGTTCAATTTCTTTTCCTTTCCGGTAATCATTACAACTTCATTGGCGTTAAATCTCAAGGGTCCTGAATAATTGTTCATCCAACAATTACAGACCACACGTTTGTATGCATTCTCAAGGGATAACCTTATGTAATCCCCTTGATTCATGGATGTCCGAAATTCACTGTCACAGACTGTGAATAGTCCTTCTGTTATATTTGTCGCATTAGTGTTGCTCTCAGCCAACTGTTTTACATCACTGTCGATCATGATATGTTACCTCTTATGGGAGATCCAATAGATCTTATGATACATAAAAGCTCACAAGAGTCAATAGGTGTTTCTTCATCTCAAATTAGGGCTGCTAGAGCACTGCTAGGGTGGAGTGGAAAAGATCTCGCTGAATTTTGTTCAGTCGGTTTGGCTACAATTCGCAGATACGAACAGGAAAATGGTTTAAAGAAAGCTAATCCGAGTGTTCTTAAAGCAATAATCAATTTATTTGAAAGTCATGGCATAGAATTTCTCGGCGACCCACTAGTTAACCCTGGTGTGATTCTTCACCTCGACCGCCAAGCAAAATAATTAGGTTATATTTAAACTTATAGGTTTGTTGACAGCACAATCCCTTTAAAGGCTTTGCCAAGCCACTTGGTTTTACTGATTCTCTGATAAGTATCATGAAGGCAGGCGTTAATAGATTTGTCCTTCATGCTCGCACGTGTAGTTGCCGACTTCTTACCTGGAAGTAGGGCATTAATTGTGGCGCCAGTTAATTCTTCTTCTCCAAAAACACTTGAGACCCTTTTCATAGCATGGGATTGAATAACATGAAATGTATGAATGTAAGTCCTAAAGGTGGTTTGTTGACCTAGATGCCCCATCAGCTTGCTAAGCCTGATGAGCGAAGAACCACAGTAGTTTGGAATAAGTTCCTCTAGTTCACCCGAGAACAGGTATGCGGCATTCCTGATGCTCCGTGCGTTGAATAATTCATGATGTTCATCTGTTAACGACTCAATCAGATCTGGGTAGCCGGCGCTATACATTCGAAGAAGCAGCCACGAGCATCCACTATGACGAAGTGAGTGAAGGACCATGGATTTTCCGAAATATGACTGAAGTAGTTTAATCGCCTCTCCGGATAAAGCGGACCTTGTAAACCTGTTTCTAACTTTATGTGGACCAAAGAGGGCGATCTCTTTCAAGTTGGCATCATCGGAAAACTGCTTGCGCCTGTAGTCATAATATTCTGAAACAATTTTCAGTGCGTATTCTGGCGCAGTAAGATGGAAAGGGGCTCTTCTGCGAGCAGATGCCGATTTTCCTTTCAGAATATTGATCCAAAGAAACTGTCTGCTTATCTCTAAATCCTTGAGCGTAAGGCGACTTATCTCACCTGATCTCAGGCATCCATAAAATGCCATCAGGTTAACTACTACTAGCATGTGTAAGAAATGGGATGGATCGTCCATTTCCATCACGATCCTAATATATGAGTCGAACTCGCTTAATCCGATCAATTCGTTCCTCGGTGTACCTCCGCCCCATTCCTCCTCAATGTATTTCAAATTCACATCGCTGAAATATCCATGCTCAAGGCCGTATCCATAAGCCTGGGTATAGGGCGTAGCTATCGATCGTCGGGTTTTTTCTGATTTGATGCTGTCCCGTGAAAGGGTATCCTCAAATAGAAGTTCATGGTCTTCAGACTCCCATTCGTCAATATTGATGCTATCCGGGTCATTGAGAATGCCATTGTAAAAGACGCGATTGAGGTAGTCGCAAACGGTTGATCCAGCAATTCCTTTTTCATCCACTTTGGCTCTAATCCAGTTAAGGGCTAGGTGGAGTGCGCTTTTCTGGTTTTCTGTTATAGCGTCAGCCTTCTGTAGGGCATTTTCAATGATTGCATGGAACTTGGCTTTGACTCCATACGAATTTATTGCCTGATGCTCCTTTACAACGCTTTTCACCTCGTTGCATACGGTCTTAATGACCAGCTTGCTTCTTCCTGACCAGTCAATGTCATCAACCTTTTCCACGGGTAGCTCTTTTATTTCCACGGTGGAAAGCGTTTTGCCACTATGAGGAAGCTGCATTACTTGCCTTTGAAAAAGGCCATGAGAGATCCTTCCTTCATCTCTTGTAAGTGCGTAGGACGATTCCCTAGGGTGCGCTGTGGGTAAGGTGTGTCCTGACTGGACTTTCCAAATGTATGGCTCCAGGCCAATACGCCTATTCAACACCGCATTTAATGGTGCAACTTTTCCAAAACTCTCCCAGGTTTCCGGAATGATAATGCCGGGCTTGTTTCTTTTAAAATCATCCTTGAACTTCTTATACATCTCTTTGATCTGTTGAAATGCATGACTGCGCCTCTTTCTTTCCCTGTCTGGAAAAAAAAGAAAGGGCTGCTTCATCCAGCCGGCCATTTTTAGCAGAAACGAGGCAAACAGGAGCTGGGTTGAACGGGGTAAATACAGGATACTGTAATTATCGGACGTGTCTTTTGGATGAACCCTGGTTCGGAACGAGAAGTTGGTCATCAAGTCACTTGGTTTTAACTCCGCAAGCATGGAATAAATGATGGGCTTGCCAAATGATGCCTCACATGAAGATGAGAAGGCTACGGCAAATGCAAACAGTTGTTCCTGGTCATGGTCTGCAGTTATTGCTGACTTAAGCCAATAGTCCCAGAAATACCTTCGCAGTTCTGTGACGGATCCGGACATAATGAATTCATTCTCTTTCTTGGTTAGGACTAACTTTCGTGGCTTCTTATTGGGAATGATTGGCAGGGCAGCATCGGATATCCCCATTTCATTGAGTCGATTTAAGACATCATGGAGGTAGTTATCTACTTTACGTTTGCTATGCCTGATTTCTTTCATGCTGGAAATTTCATTTTGAATGAACGATAGGCGCTCAGCATCAATGTGGGGGTTTTCATTGATATGCCTAAGGCATATACCTAGGTATAAACTCCTGTTCGGTGACCAGAAGCGAGGGTTACAGTTGATGATTTCGCTAGCTAATAGGTTAAATATGGTAATGAACCTCCAGCGGTTTTTTTGCGATGCCCTCTGCCAGTTTCTCTACTGCTTTCTCGAGAAGCGGGTAACATGTGAAGGAAGAGGTTGACCACTCGTCAAATATCTCGAGCCCTTCACGGCCATGACCCATGTATTCGTCCAATAGGGGTTCTGGAACATCTTTAAAGAGCATGGTTGCGTTCAGGTGCCGAAACAGGTTATTTGCTTTGAATGGTAGCTGCAGTGACGCATTGAATTCTACGATCAGATCGGAAATCAGGGATCTTGCCTTGGATGCTGTCAGGCGGTGAGCGACAACCACGCCCGATTTCTTCCGGGTGGTTAAGGAAAGGGGGGTGTAATTCCCATCCTGTTCATAGTTTATGAAAGGAACCCCATGTTTCACCATCATTATTGTGAAAAGATCCAAGTCCGTTTCAGTTTGCTGGAGCTGAGCCAGCAAGATTGAGTGTGCTGGCGCAAGGTTTAACTCAGAATAATCCGCTGAATCCTTTGTTTTGCTGATTGCCAGTTTGTAGTGGTCACTGGCTGCAAAGGATGTTTTGTCTCCGGGAGGTCTGAGGGCGTCAAGTAACTGGATCAGCAGGTATAGATATAGATGCTGATGCTGAAGAAGAGACAGAGCACAATGTATTTGATCCTGACCGCTTAGCCACCTGAGGCTCTTGTTCTTTCTGTTAAATGCTATTCTCACATGCTTAAGGAATTCAAGATACTCATTCCTGTCTGCAGTCAGCCTGCTGCCGATATAGCCAGTGGGTAAATACGCGAGATCGAACTGGCAGCATGCGTGTAGAAATGTCTCCAATTCTTTTGACATCTTCCCAAATTTGATCAGGCGATCAACGAAACTTTCGACTCCCTGTTGATATTTTTCATTCAATTCAGCCATATCAAACCGGCAATAATGAGCTTTCGCACCATATTGAGCTGGCATGCTCCCGGTAACAAAGGAGGCCTCAAACTGATCCTTGAAGCAAGCCGGTGCGCAAAGTGTACGAAAGGAACTCTTTATGCGTCTAGCTGTAGGGGTAAGTCCCGCGTTGTGCACTCCAAATTGTTGTGCCTGATTATCAACACAACTGATGATGCCTCTAAATGGCCGTTCATCGTTTGATCTGTTAATAATTAAACCTATTTCCTTAGGTAGCAGAATCTCCATAAATTGTTGTTCATGATTCCCATCAAAGTCCGGCCACGTGGCATTTCCATTGTTTAAGGATACGAACAGAATTCCAGAATCGCGCCTGAAGTAAATGAGTCCTTTTTCAAACGGCAGTTCCTGGTCTGTAGAGATCATTTCTTCCAGGCTCTTTTCAGAAGCCCCACATGTGGCAAGAATGAATTCATAGGCGATTTCGAGCTTGTTCCCGTGCTTATGCAAGTGTTCGAAAAATCCTGCAACGCCAATGAGTGTTAACCGGTGAACGTCAGTGATTGCAATATTGTTACGGGCACCTACAGCCTGATATCGATAATACAAGGCCCGTTGATCATCCTTTCGAGTGATTCTGGAGCCGTTCTTTCCTGCGACTCTCTGATATGTTGATTTGGGATTTCCTTCATCGTATGGATCAGATGTCTCAGTTGTAATGTATGGGGTAGAGGAGGGGGCATCATTCGAATCTACATGGTTTTCAATATCTGTTGTGAAAGAACCATACCCCTTATCAACCTTTCGGATATAAGAGCCATAGGGACGACCGCCATCCAGGAGTGATATAGCTAGCTCCATATTATCCGATGTTTCTAATTTGGATATGAACTGAATGGTTCGCTGGCGATACGAATCAACAGTTTCGTTCTGTGAAGGATCAAGTGCCTCGCAACTCTTCTTAATAAGAACATCTCTAAATATATGTGTTTGTTCATATAGCTGACTCTCCTTGATCTCTTCGTCATGTGAGACAGAACAAGTGGCAATGAATAGCTTACAGGCTTCTGTATACGCCTGTTTTTTTACCTTCGAGCCGGACTTCCTCCATTTCCTGTGGAATTTATTGATTCCATACAGGAGAGGATAGCGCTGACCCATTTGATCGCTATTGCGAATACGTTTGGCAGAGTTTTGGGTGGACCAGTGCCGTTTAAGTTCTTTCAACTCTTCAACAGAAATCCCTGAAGGAGTGATATCCATTTCTATTAAACGCTTGCATAGGAACGGTATATACGATGCAGGAACTGGTATCTGAAACACCAAAGCCAGACTTAAGCCTTTTATCTCGTCCGAGGCGCTGTCATCCATGCATTCCATAAGATCAGCAACTGCCTGATCAGGTAGGGTGGCGGGTGCCTTTTCCTTTGGCTTATTGTTTGGCATTTTGATTTAGGCTCGTGTCGTCTAGAGTGAGATTTAGACGGTATAATGCCACGTCTAGCTTTCCACTATTTACCACGCAATTGAATTTTTGAATTCTTTCGGGGTCTTGCAGAACACCCATTACCTCATCATATGATGGGGCGTTATTATCACTGGCAAATGAATTCCATTTTTCCTCAATAGCTGCAGCCGCTAATTGTATAGCTTGCCCATTCAGAATTTTACTATTTCGGCTCTGTACTGCTCCATATTTTTTCTTTCGATCCTGGAGTGCTTCAAGGCTACGACCCCATGCAGGAAGAAGTTTATGAAGACAAGCTGTCGTGAATTGCTTTTTATCGGGATTTCGAAAGTTCTCTTCAATAATCAACTTGAATGATGGAATGGTGTAATATTTTTCAATCATCACCTCAGCAGCATTCGCATCATAGCGTGCGGGCAAGTAATACTCACAGATACTCTTGATTTCCTGAATTTCTTTTTCTGAGTGTTTCTCTGGATGAAAGACAAAACATCGTATGTGAGATGCCCTGTAGATGTGTATGAAATTCCGCCAATACTCAACACCTCCCATGCATTCGAATTGTCCATCACCACTTGACCATAAAATTGGGGTCAACATATCATCCACTTCCTTTTTTCCTTCAGAAAAAAGGAATAATCCTGGGTCATATAGCTTGCTAATGGTCCTTACATCAATCCATTTATATTCCCCGGAAATTTTGAGTTTGGGGCTGATGTCTTTGAATGCGTTATTCATGTCGACAATGATCTTTTCACATTGTTAAAAGTCAATAAAGACCTTTAAAAACAGATAGTTAAAGATAAACTTTCATGTTGTCTTCAAGTTTTATTGTTCAAAACGATCAACAAAGATCATAAGTGTTTGTAATTAATGGATAAATAGACATGTATATGATCAAGTATCGATGAAAGTTAGATGGCCTCTAACTTTCATGGTTCAAGTTTGTAGTGGTGAAACTTGAACATTCCTGTGTCAATTTAACACAGGATTTAATATTTCATGGATGGAAAATCCGAAGGCAACTACGAGTGCCGATTCGGACAAGTGGAGAGGACTCTGCCTAAGCAGTAGCAAGCATTGTGTCACGCCGATTAAGTAATCGGTTGCCTCTAGAGCGCGATAATGCACCTTATTTTGATCGATGCGTTTTTCAATGTGAGGGGGGGTAAAATAGATGATGATCAGTGGTTGTCATCTTGCTACTTTTGTCCTAATGTATAGGCACTTATCTTCAAAGGCCAAGACTATGAGACATTCATATAATAATCAGACAGCTACAGAACGAATTCTATCGCTTCTAAAAGAACGCGGTGTTATTCGCCCTCGTGACCTTGATGAGTATAATATTCCACGTCGATATCTGAGTCGCCTTTACGAGCGGGGAATCATCCTTCGCTCTTCTCGTGGCATATACATGGCGGCCTATGCCGAGCTTTCAGAGATGCAGACTATCGTAGAGGCCAGCAAGCGAATCCCCAAGGGAACGGTATGCCTGCTTACTGCACTGGCGGTTCATGAGATGACCACGCAGGCACCCTTTGAAGTCTGGCTGGCGATTGATCGAAAAGATTGGCTACCACAGATAAGCGACCTGCCTGTCCGAATCGTCCGTTTTTCTGGCGATGCCCTGAAGAGCGGCATTGAACATCGAGTGATCGATGGCGTTACCGTGCCTGTCTATAACCCAGCCAAGACGGTTGTCGACTGCTTTAAATACAGAAACAAGATTGGACTGGATGTGGCAATTGAAGCCCTGAAAGGTGGTTGGAGGGCCAAGAAGTTTTCTATGGATGACATCCGGAAGTATGCTGGTGTTTGCAGGGTTCAGAATGTCATGCAGCCATACCTTGAGACTCTCATAGGATGACTGGCAAAGGTGTAAATACAGCGGCATCTATTCGCCAGCGTCTGCTGAATATTGCACGCGAACAGAAGGTCGATTTTAATCGCATCCTGACCGACTATGGATTGCAGCGATTACTTTTCCGGTTGTCGGCTTCGAAGTATCGAGATGAGTTCGTCCTAAAGGGTGCGATGCTTTTCTCTTACTGGAGCGGTGATGTTTACCGAGCCACCAAGGATATCGATTTCCTGAAATCCGGAGATGCCTCGATTGCTTATCTTAAGCAGGTGTTTATAGACCTAAGTTATCAAGATGTCGTGCCTGATGATGGGTTGATTTTTGATCCAGCATCGGTAAAGGCTGAGGAGATCAGAGAAGAAGATTCCTACGGAGGTATTCGGGTCACCTTGAAAGCAACGCTTTCTGGTGCTCGTGTCTCGATGCAGGCAGATATTGGTATCGGTGATGTAATTACTCCGGCGGCACAGGACATCGAGTATCCAGTCCTGTTGGATTTACCGTCACCTAAACTCAAAGCTTACCCTGTAGAAACAGTCATCGCAGAAAAATTCGAGGCCATGGTTTATCTCGGATTTGCCAATAGCCGGATGAAAGATTTCTATGACATCTGGGCCTTGTTGAGATTTATGAAGCCGGATCACGACCTGATTGCCAAGGCGATTGCCAACACATTCAGACGGCGTGGAACTGCGCTTCCTTCGGATGTACCAGTGGCTTTGACCAGTGAGTTTTCAAGGGATGATATGAAGCAGAAGCAGTGGGCTGCATTTGTCAGGCGAGCCGCAGTTGGGAGCAGTGCAAAAGCGACTCTGCATGAAACAGTTGAAGAGATCAGGCCGCTGTTGTTGGGTCTGGTAGATATTGTGAGGAATAATGATGAATGATAACTCCAACTGATTAAGTCTCCCCTGTTCCAAGAGGTCACGAGCGATGGCGAGACAGTTGGGGTAGATATATATTGAGGCATTGAGGCTCTAATCGGCGATCCTGATGGCAATGACTCTGCTCCGCATCCTGAGCCACGATAAGTGAAGTTATTGTGGGCAGAGATATATCAAGTATTTTACAGAAAAAACAGGGCTTGTGAGGCGCTCAGGTCGGAAAGCAGTAAAAAAGATGAACATTTGATGCTCGCTTGGGGACGTGAAATTCTGATAGGGTTGCCAAGCTGGTTGGCTTTGACAAACATCACATTGCCATCTATAAAGATATAGCACTGATTATGACTAAAAGGATTTATTAAATGTCATTGGAAGACTTGGGGCTTCTGTTTTTTACAGTTCTTATACTGTCACTACTGCTTACACCTGTTTCCGCACACTTCGCCGCTTTTGTCGGCGCTGTTGACCACCCCGTTGATAGAAGTGTCCACACGACCGTCATGCCGCGCATGGGCGGTCTGGGTATGGCGCTGGCCCTGCTTGTTGCACTACCGCTATTCACCGACGTTAACCCTGCACTTCTTGGCTTTTTGGCAGGGCTGCTAATTGTCACACTCACAGGTATGGCTGATGATATTTGGGCAGCATCCCACCGGGTCAAATTCGCAGGCCAGATCATTGCCTCTATTGTCTTCATAGAGTTGTCCGGCCTGCAGATGGACTCTTTCGGTAATCTGTTCGCTTTCGGTGAAATTAGTTTCCCAGGTATTTTGGGATATATAGTTACACTGATCTGTCTGCTTGGCGTCATTAACGCAATGAATCTTTCCGATGGCCTGGATGGTCTCTCCGGTGGCATGGCCGCGATCTCCTGCTTCTTCTTTGGGGCTTTTGCTTTGGGTACCAATAACTGGGATGTGTTTATTCTGGTGACTGCAATATTTGGCGGTGTTCTCGGGTTCCTGAAGTTCAACACGCACCCTGCAAAACTGTTTATGGGTGACACTGGAAGTCTCATGCTCGGATTTTCGCTTGCCAGCGTGAGCATCATGCTTTGTGTAACCGGGGAGAGTGGTGGAGTGGCCCCGATCACCGTTGCAATGGTTTTGGCTATACCGGTTGTTGATACGATCCTTGTTATGTCACACCGGATAATGAAAAGAAAAAGTCCATTTCATCCGGATAAAACACACCTTCACCATCGCCTGCTGGCCATAGGGCTTTCACATGCTGCAGTGGTTTCCATAATCTACGTTGGCATGATTGCTTTCGGCCTTCTGGCACTTTTTGTAAAGGATCTGCCGGAATACTGGCAGCTTGCAAACGGGTTGGCATTGGTGGTGGTTTTCTATGTCGTTTTGATGCTTTGTGAGCATCATCAGATATCGTTTGCAACTATTTCGAGGGCAAATAAAGAAACTGAAGTTTTACGTCACGATTTGGTAGTTTTTCTTGGAAGAAGTGTAGGTTTTTTTCCATATGTTCTTCTTGCGGGGCTTTCTCTGCCGCTTCTGTTCACCACAGACATACCACCGGAAATGACAATGCCGAGTTTTGCACTGGTCCTCTTTGTCGCATTGGCATTTCCGTGGAGAAATGAAGCAAAACACCTGCCTGTTATCTGTGGTCTTTTCTATCTCTGCGCATATTTCATCACCTACACCTGGGGTATCTCCTCATACGGGCATTTCGATTTGACACTGTATGCCGTGGTGTTTCTGACTTTCATTGCGATCTGGTCAGCTTTGAAAATCAAATTCAAACAGCGCAAGACAGTGTTTTTGACATCCAGCTTTGAGATATTGCTGATTTTCATCTCATGGTTTATTCCTTTCGTGGTACTACCGGCAATTGAAATTCCTGAACATGCTTCAATCGCAGCAAAGCTGGCCTGTCTAGGCGCTATCCCTCTGTTCATTACGATTAAATTGGTTGTTAGAAGAGGTGTATCCGAAGGCGCGCCCATGGAAGATAGAAGGAAGGCAACCCATAATTGGCCCATGGCATCGGGTATGATTGTGATACTCTGCTTTATCATCTTGAAAAGCATTTAAAGCCCGTTGCCTCCTGATACCATTGGACGCTAATAGTGAATATAGGCAATATCACCGCATGCACCTCCACTCTTTACATGCTACCGATTTTATCGCTCGATTCTTAATGAAAAACCTCACAAAAAGCTCCGTTATCTGCATGGCGCTCTGCCTCATTACTCTTCTGTTTCCCATCGTACCCTTTGCAGAAGAAGTGAATGGTCAGAGTATTAAGCCCACACCTGCAAAATTTCGCCTCACCTACGAAAGTGTAACCCTTCCTGCCAACGAAAAAATGGGCTTCCTCGGAGGCTCATTCCTCTATGATGTGAATGACTGGTTTTCCCTCGGAGCCTCATCGTATGGGGCACTAGCAGGGCAACGAGGCGGGTTTATCACCCTTGGGCTGGCAACTGAGCTGAAGAAGGAGCTCAACAGGTACAGCGAGATCAATGCAGGCCTCTTCGTAGGCGCTGGTGGCGGGCGCGGTGGCTATCAGCTCTCAGGCGGTGGTCTGATGCTGCGCTATCATGTTGGTGCCCAATTAAAATCAGATGACTGGGGTAATTTGGGGGCAGGCGTGAGTTATATCGACTTCCCTGATGGGGCTATTCACAGCACCCAGCCCTATATCTCCTACGAGTATCCATTTTATACGCTGATCGCTTCCGGAAAAACGGAGCTTCCTGAGTGGGAGGGAGCATCCTTCGGAAGAGGTAATCAGGCTGAACAGGAGTTCATGGCAGTTTACCGCTCCTATTCAATTCCTGCAGGTGTAAAGGCTGATAACGGAGGAACTCAGCATAAGAGCATGCGACTCTTAGGGGCGCAATGGAATCGTTATTTTGATGATAACCTGTTCCTGAAAATCGAGTCAGAAGGTGCAATGGGTGGAAAAAGCACGGGTTACATGCAGATATTCCTTGGTCTGGGGTACCGCATGGAGATTTTTGATGGAACATGGCTGAAGGCCTCTTCATCCCTTGGCGTTGCTGGTGGCGGAAACGTGGCAACTGGCGGTGGTTTCCTTGTCAATGCGGATCTCTCTCTCCAGCAGAGACTGGGTGATCATCTGTTCGCTGAGGTATCAGGCGGTTATGTAAAGGCACCGGGGGCCTCATTCAGGGCCGTAAGTGTTGCGGGCAAGTTGGGTTATCACTTCTACACTCCGAATATTCGGGATGAAGAGGAGGTATCACTGAGTGATCTTGCCGGCTTTAATCCGTCTCATTTCCGGGTTCGGGCAACACATCAGAGTTATAAAAAAGCAGCTGCAAACTGGAGAACACACCACCCCAACCTGAATGTCGATCTTCTCGGCATCCAGATCGACTATTTCCCATATCAGTATCTCTTCCTGACAGGGCAGGGGATTGCGGCTTATAAAGGCATGGCAGGAGCCTACATGACAGGTCTTGTCGGTGCTGGAGTACACCTGCCTCTATTTGGTAGCCCGTTGTTCGTTGAAGGTGAGGCTTTGATTGGTGCTGCAGGTGGTGGTGGTTTGGCTATGGGTGGCGGCCTAGTATGGCAGGGCAATGCAGGTCTTGGTTATCAGTTTACCGATGATCTTAGCTTGAGCGCACAATATGGCTATATGGGGGCAGTAAATGGAAACTTTCGTGCCAGGGTAATGACCCTATCCTTTGGTTACAGTTTCACACTTTTCTCCAAGTGATATTAAAGGAATAGTCAGGCAGTCACTGATTCCGGTTATCAAGCATGACAGTCGCCTATCGGCCGATGTGACTTCCATAGACCCCGTCGTTGATCTGATACTTTCGACAAATAAACGTAAGCGTTAGGAAAACGCAAACATGAAAAACCGTTAGCAACAGAACTGATAATATGGGGACCCCAAAGATCTGATAGCCCCATGAGTAACTCCATGCACCAAAATTAATCGCAACCATCTCTCCCCATGCTGGCAGCAATCCTGACAGGGGCGCGACAAGAAGCAGCTTTGATTTTAGGGAGTAGAGATTCAGGTGGTTAAATAAAAAATCTTCAATGCGATAGAGAAAAACAAATGCAAGTGTCCATGCAAAAGGAAGCCACCTTGCGAAAGTCCGGGAATCAGACAGGTCGTGATATACCCAGTAGCCGTTACTGATCCCCCAGAGTTCCGCCTGCACACCAAAAAAACCTGTAAACAGTCCACCAGCAATAAGAATCACTGCCCGATGAGTGGAGGGGTTACTCTGGTATGTTCGCCAGAAAAACAGAGCAAGGATTGCGAGAAGAACGGCTGCAACTGCAGAGTCATATTCATGAAGCATGCCTATAGCTGCACCACCGATAAACAGGACGCAAAAAGCTCTCAGGAGTCTCAAAGATAGGGTGCTCATTTCTCTCTCAAGGTATTCATATGACTAATAGATCCAAATCCAAAACAGTATATTAAGGGGTAAGCTACTTCGTGTTTATTATCAAGCGAGCAATAAAAGCACGTTTGGCTAAAGCCTTATGATAGCTCTGTTTCCCCTCGATCAAATCAGCCATGCCACGACACAAGCGTGCGCCGTATCGTTTAAATAGAGTTTTTCTCATTCTTTGCGAAAAATAAAAGGGTTTCGATAACTTAGATACAATGTTTAGCTCCTGTACGATAGCTTCATTAATTCCCTTATGGTAAAGCTGGTGTACCTCTTCAGGGTTTGCCCCTTTTACAATTGCTTGCCCTGCTTCAATACCGCTTTTAAAAGCATAGGTGAACCCTTCAGCAGTAATTGGATCTGCAAATCCGGCAGCATCTCCTACAAGTATCATTCGCTGCTTCATATAAGTTTGCTGGCGAGGCTTAACAGGAATTATAAAACCCTGTCTGTTTCTCTCTTCATGCTGTCCAGTTAATCCTATTTTTAATTTATAGTCATCGAACAGCTTATTTAAATTAGGTTTTTTGCTTGAAAAGCTACAAATACCAACAGATATGTGGTCTTTTTTAGGAAAGACCCACGCATAACCTGAAGTAATGATATCAAAATCAAAACGCGCAACACCTTGAAATTCACTCAGTTTCTCAGGAGGAAGCATAATCTCAGACTCTAGGGCCGGCGCCAAGACCCGGTCATCATCCCAAAAGTTATTGGCAATCCGAGAATTAGCTCCTTCAGCAATAATTAGATATGCAGCAGAATAACGTTTATTTGCAGTTATAATATCAACATGCTCTTCACAAGGGATAACAGACTTCACTTCAACGCCATCTAAAATTTGCGCACCTTTTTTTTCTGCGTGTTTAATAATGGCATAATCGAAATCGACCCTATTGACCATAGTAACCAAGTCTTTTCGATGCTCTTGAAATGACTTTTCAGGATCATGAAGACGCAACTCCACCGTGTCGCATATGCTTTCAATTGGATATTCAAGATCCTTCGGCAAAAGTTTAATGGCTCGTTTAACCACGCCGCCAGCACACACCTTTCTTCGAGGTAGATTTACTTTTTCAAACAAGGCTGTTTTCAAGCCAGCCTCAGCACATTGAATAGCAGCCATGCCACCGGCGGGGCCAGAGCCAATAATCACAACATCAAAATCCATAATTACTCCATAATGTTAATGCTGAAATCTCGTTAGTCATTCACTACTGTCCGGTTAAGAATTTTGCGGGGATAAAGCAACCTGAATTCCTAAGATTAATGGTATATTTGAAGTTGTCGAGACAGCGATCATCTTACTGGTGGGAGGAGCTCCCACATAATTATTTCTGAATCTATCAAAGCAAAATATTCGCTGTATGATTGCCGAAAATGATAACGACAAACGAATCAATTTTTTTGGGGGGGGGAGGGAGAAATTAATTTAAAGAACTGTCGACTTATCATTCTAGCATTATTAGGCATACCTACATTCCTGCTAATTGATAGCCAATATGGAGACAACTTTCTTCTAGGTTATGGACAAGAGCTAGCAACCCTGATTGCCTTTTCTACCTTCATCATTGCATATCACGCGTATCCAGCACGCATAAGACATGTGATGGTAATTACTATGTTCGTTGGTATGGCTATTGAGCTATTTCTCTCTCTTGGCTTAGGCATGTATCATTACCGCCTCGATAATGTCCCTCTTTGGTTGCTTTTTGGGCATGGGTTTATTTTCGCACTAGTGTTTCGATTATCTCGAAAACAATGGGCCATCAAAAGAACAATTGTCATCCAAAAAACGCTGCTGTGTTTTGCGGTACTCTATAGTGTATTCTGGTTGATTTGGGCAAATGATTGGTTTGGTTTCTTATCTGCGATTGCTTTTATGGCTATCGTATATTTTGCGAAAAAAATGCGACTATTCTTGTTAATTATGTTCACTGTTGTCTGCTATATTGAACTTATTGGTGCGGCCACAGGCTGCTGGGATTGGCCTGAGACAGCATTTAATGTGTCCTCATGGCTAGCTAGCGGCAATCCTCCCAGTGGTATTGCAGTGTTTTATTTAATTATTAATATAATTGTTTTTTGGATCTATATGCGCTTACTGCATCCAACAACAAAACGCCGCTATCAAAACATCATCCTGAGAAAGATATGAACACTTGTTGTTTAGATAAAAACCGTAAGAATTTTGGATATGTGTGCAATGTACAAAAATATTAAACGGCTCAAATACAAGCACATATATTTACCTGTTTTTGTTGTCTTATGGCTAAGCTTTTTTCTTGATAGCACCACGCTGGCTAAACAGATTACCTACAACCAATGGCTAACCAACACCCTAGTCTTTATAAGTTATATCTGGATCTATAGTCGTGTATCAAAAGTAATCAAACAACTGATGCTCTTTGGTCTACTTGTTGCCATTTTTGGAGAGGTTCTCTTCTCGCTTGTATTAGGCATGTACACCTATCGCTTAGACAATGTTCCAATCTATGTACCTTTTGGACATTCTATTGTCTATGCGAGCATCTACTATATCGCTAGAGAGCCCCTCGTATTAAAGCATAAACAACGTATTTATAATGTTCTTTTTCCTATAATGATTATCTATTCATCCCTCTGGTTACTCTTGGCCAAAGACCTGTTTGGTTTTATTTGTATGATAGTAACTATGTGGCTTTTACACCGCCAACCATCGAGCAAGCTATTTTTTTTACTCATGTTCTTTATGGTTATCTATTTAGAGCTCGTTGGCACCTATTATCAATGCTGGGTATGGCCCGAAATATGGTTTGATAAACTTTCGTGGATACCCAGTGCCAACCCACCCAGTGGAATTGGTGGGTTCTATTTTGCCTTCGATGTGGGTTGTTTATGGCTCTATAAACACTACAATATTAAACGCTGGCAGCGGTTTCGTGCGATTCAAAGAGTTCGAAAAACTATGGTTCAACCAACCAATATCCAATGAAACTGAGTCCTGCTTTTTCTACGCCCGTGTACCTTAATCCATTATTCAATAGCGGCGAAATAATGATTTCCTATTTGAATATCAAAGTGTATTAGCTGTAATATCACCTTTATTATCAACAATTAAAAGCCGCATATTCAAGTTGTTTGGAGTAGGAAATGGTTGATTCCCAAGGATGAACAGTGCTGTGCTCCAGGCATCTGCCAGCATGGCGCTGTCAGCGACAACGGTTGCACTCTGGCTGCCTGCAGCAGGCCAACCTGTTTTAGGGTCAAGGATATGGTGATAGCGCCTTCCCTCAAAAAGATAGTAGCGCTCATAATCACCTGAGGTCACAACAGCCACATCACCCTCCAGCTCCAGTGATTCAATCACCTCGCCCGCAAGCCGTGGGTGGCGGATGCCGATTCGCCATGGCCGATCCCCGTGGCGTCCGATCAGACGTAAATCGCCACCGGCATTGATGATAGCGTGCTCAATGCCATGTGACTTCAGTATTTCGATACCTCGATCGATCGCATACCCCTTGGCAATGGCCCCAAAATCAAGCTGACAGCGTTTATTCAATCGCATCCATGCATCCCCCTGTTTTTCGACACAAAAGGCTGGAGGCGTTGCCTGTTCAATCTTCTTCTGGGGAGGGGGAGCTGTTGGTTTATCATGTAGAGAAAAGCCCCAGAGCAGGTTCAGTCCCCCCAGTGATGGATCAAATGCACCATGACTATCTATTTTGATTGTTTCTGCAGCCTCAAGAAGTCGGCTGACCTCATCAGGCAACCTGACGGGGGTCCCAACTGGTGCACGGTTGAACTGCTTTACACTGTTATCGTGTTCACCATAAACGGTGAAGAGATCCTCAATACGCTGCATCTCATTGGCGGCGGTCGAAATTGCCGTATTGGCTACCTCGTCATCAACGCCTACAACAGTGAACTCCACCAGCGTCCCCATAATAAAGCGGCTGTCGCGGATATCTGAGGGTGCGGAGCAGGCGGCGAGCGCTATCACAATCATGGAGGTAAACAGGCGCAACATTGCGCCATTGTTGTCTCAATCAGATCGCTTGCAAGAAAACAATAATTCTTCTGGGTTTGATATTTTGATTAAATTACCTGAGAATTCCGCTCAGGTATTTAGACAGGGGACTTCCTGACCCTTTTTTCGAGGTGATTTTATATGACAGTAACACTGACCGAGGCTGCAGCTGAAAAAGTACAGGGGCTGCTTGAGCGTGAAAATAATGCAGAGCTGAATTTGCGTGTTTTTGTCTCCGGTGGGGGCTGCTCCGGCTTTCAGTACGGTTTCACATTTGATGACCAGATTAATGATAACGACACGCTGGTTGAGAATCATGGCGTCAAACTGCTGGTGGATCAGTCCAGTTTTGACCTGCTTAACGGCGCTGAGATCGATTATCAGACCTCAATTCAGGGCGAATCCTTTGTGATCCGCAATCCCAACGCCTCATCTACATGTGGCTGTGGTAAATCCTTTACGCCATCGGAGTCCGGCACTGGCTGTGCCAATAACTCTGGCTACTGATATCATCGCACTACAGATTAAAACGGAGCCATTTGGCTCCGTTTTTTGTTTGTGCAATTGGGAGTAGGGTTGGCAACATGAATGCGCTTGAAATCAACGGACTGACCAAAACCTACGGCAACGGCAAAACCGCATTGAACAATGTGACGCTGACTGTACCGCAGGGAAGCTTTTTCGCGCTACTGGGCCCGAATGGCGCAGGCAAAAGCACCCTGATCAATATGCTTGCCGATACAGTGAGGCCATCTTCAGGAGAGGTAACTCTTTTCGGAAGAGAGCTGTTCAGTGATCGTGCATGGTGCAAAAGGCGCATAGGTGTTGTTCCTCAGGAGATCGCCTTTGACCCTTTCTTTACACCGCGCGAAGTACTGCGCTTCACCTCAGGGTTGTTCGGCTGCAAACCAGATGAAGCTTGGATTGATGAACTGTTCGATCGACTGGAGTTAACCCAGCACTGCAATAAAAATACCCGTCAGCTCTCCGGTGGCATGCGGCGAAGACTATTGGTGGCACAGGCGCTCGTGCACCGGCCCGAACTGGTTATTCTCGATGAACCAACCGCGGGTGTGGATGTGGAGCTTCGCAGGCGACTCTGGTCTTTCATGCGGGAGCTCAATGCCAAAGGCATTACGATTTTGCTGACCACCCATTATCTCGATGAAGCGGAGGAGCTTTGCGATCAAGTTGCAATTATCGATCAGGGCAACCTACTGACTGCACGCCCAATGAAGGAGATGATGTCTGAAATTGCTTCATCACACCTCTGGCTTAACTATGGCAAGCCAGTCACGCTGACTGCAGAGGATAACAGTGCATTGGCAGCATTTGATCCGAGGGCGAATGACGAGGGGGTCTGCCTGAAACTGGGTCACTTTGAAGGCGGCTCGACCTTTCATGAGGCATACGAAGCGGCTGTTTCCCGTTTTGGGCCACCCATTGATGCCGGTGTGCGCTCTGAAGATCTTGAAGATGTATTCCTGCGCCTGACAGCGAAGGAAGCTGGGGGCAGGGCATGAGGCCAATCAACCCGCGCGGCACATGGACGCTCTTTCTACGCGAAATTCGCCGTTTCCTGAAGGTGAAGATGCAGACCATTTTCACGCCTGCTCTGACGGCGATGCTCTATCTGGTGATATTCCGTTATGCAATGGGGGACCGGCATGTGCCGGGACTGGAGGTGGATTATTTCACCTTTCTGGTGCCAGGTTTGGCAATGATGGCGATGATGCAAAATGCCTTTGCCAACACCTCAAGTTCGATGATTATGGGTAAAGTGATGGGTATGCATATCTACCTGCTGATGGCACCGCTCTCAGCAGTCGAGGTGGTGTTTGCATTTCTGGCTGCTGCGGTAGTGCGTGCGTTGGTTGTGGCCACTGTATTTCTTGCCGTGCTGTTTCCTTTTGTCGATATCACACTCCTGCATCTAGGCATCATTCTGCTCTACGGTATCAGTGCCAGCATCATCATGGGCGGGCTGGGATTGATCGCTGGTATGTGGGCCAAGGATTTCGATAATGTGGCGATGGTGACAAATTTCGTAATTTTGCCACTGACCTTTCTCTCCGGCGTTTTCTACTCAGTAAAACAGCTGCCGGAGATTTGGCAGCAATTTAATTATGCCAATCCATTTTTCTATCTGACCGATGGATTCCGTTACGGTTTCCTCGGCATCGGTGATACAGATCCCTTTGCATCGATTTCTATTGTTATTGGCTCGGTAGTAGTTACGGTTCTGTGCTGCTGGTATTTATGGTACAGCGGCTGGAGGATGAAGGAATAAATGAGTTTCAGTTCTAAGAGCAAAGCCGCGCGGAAAACCTCAGCATGGTATCAGCGCCATGCCAATGATCCGCATGTAAAACAGGCCCAGAAAGAGGGGAAACGTTCGCGTGCCGCCTTTAAACTGACTGAAATCCTTGATCAGCATAAGCTTGAGATCAAGAAGAATGCCGTGGTTGTTGACCTCGGTTGTGCACCTGGCTCATGGAGTGTCGAGCTAGCCAAAAAGGTTGGCCCGGATGGGTTGGTGATCGGTATTGACCTGCTTGAGCTTAACCAGATTACAGGCGTAACCCTGATAAAAGGCGATTTCGATAGCCCTGAAGGACAGGCTGCCCTGAAAAATGCTTTGAACGGACGTCAGGTTGATGTTGTTGTTTCCGATATGGCGCCAGAGATGAGCGGCAATAAGCTGGTGGACCAGATGCGCATGATTGGCCTGAATGAGATGACGCTTCACTTTGCCCGCCAGTATTTGAAGCCCGGTGGCGATATCCTGATGAAAACCTTTATGGGTGAAGGTTATGACACGTTCCGGCGTGAACTGGGTCAATCATTCAAACGCATCAAAAACATCAAGCCGGCCGCCAGCCGCAAGACCTCACCGGAATTTTTCCTGCTCGGGCTCGACTTTAAGGGCGAGTGATCTGTTTTATTTGGATTTAACGCTTCTTGCGTCTACTGCGGAAGAAACGTTTAAGCAAATCACCGCACTGCTCTGCCATAACACCGCCTGAGATCTCCGGCTGATGATTCAGCCTATCATCTGAAAGTATCTGGTAGAGGGACTCCACAGCGCCCGTTTTGGGGTCACTGGCTCCGTAGACGACACGTTTAATGCGCGCATGCACGATCGCACCGGCGCACATTGTACAGGGCTCCAGCGTTACATAGAGCGTACTGCCGTTAAGGCGGTAGTTGTTGGTAACAGTGCAGGCTTGGCGGATCACGCGCATCTCTGCATGCGCCGAAGCATCATGCAGGGATATCGGTGCATTGCTGGAAATTAGTTCCGTGCCATCTTCAAGAAGCAGCAGGGACCCGACTGGAACTTCTCCATTTTCCGCTGCGATTTCAGCCTGTTGCAGCGCTATATTCATGTAGTATTTGTCGTCTTTCATCACTGCTTTAGCTTAGGATCGAAGTAATCCCTTAACCCTTCACCAAGCAGGTTATACCCCAATACCGTGATCAGGATGGCAAGGCCGGGGAACATCGAGAGCCACCAGGCAATCTGAATATTATCTTTGCCCTCAGTCAGGATATTGCCCCATGAGGCATCGGGTGGTTGCACGCCAAGCCCCAGAAAAGAGAGGCCGGACTCGACCAGTACAGCACCGGCAATACCCAGCACTGCCGAGACCAGTACAGGGCCCATAGCGTTGGGCAGTAGATATCGCCACATCATCCGAATTGAGGAGACACCCAGCCCCTGAGCAGCCATGACAAACTCACGATTTCGCAGTGAGAGAAACTCTGCCCGAACCAAACGAGTGACGCCCATCCAGGAGGTCAGGCCGATTACAATCATAATATTCCAGATCGATGGCTCCAGAAAGGCAATCACGGCGAGAATAAGAAAGAAAGTAGGGAAGCAGAGCACCATATCGGTCAGGCGCATCATCATCGCATCAACCCTTCCGCCGCTATAGCCAGCAACAGCACCAAGCACCAGCCCGATGAGCAGAGAGATGCCGACAGCAACAAAGCCGACTGCCAGTGAAACTCGTGCACCATAGAGCATCCGGGAAAAAACATCGCGTCCAAGCGTGTCAGTGCCGCACCAGTGCTCCCATGAGGGAGGGAGCAGGATCACTTTGACATTGATTTCACTCGGATCGAAAGGGGCGATCCACGGTGCCAGTAGCGCCAGTACCGTTACGCAGGCAACAATAATGCCGCCGACAAACATAAGCGGAGATGATTTGGCAAATGCAATCATCCGTTTCTCCCGTGGCGGATTCGAGGGTCAGCCCACGCATAGGAGATATCGGCAATCAGGTTGCCGAGAAGCGTGAGTACCGCACCAATAACGGTAATACCCATCACCAGCGGATAATCGCGCGACATAACCGCTTCAAAGAAGAGTAGTCCCATGCCCGGCAGTGAGAAGAGCTGCTCTACAATGACGGAACCACCAATCAACCCGGGAATAGAGAGGCCAAGCAGCGTAATAATCGGTAACAGTGCATTTTTAAGTGCCAGTCGGTAGCGAATACTCTGCTCAGGAACACCCATGGCACGGGCTGTGGTGATATAGTCGGAACTGATGACCTCAAGCATGCCGGAACGCATAAAGCGGCTCATACCGGCAAGGCCACCGATCGCGGATACGAAAATCGGCAGTAGCAGATGGCTCATCAGGTCTGCCTGTTGTTGCCAGAAGCCCATCTGCTGCCAGTTGTAATCGTGCAGGCCGGAAATCGGCAGTAGATTCATATTAACGCCAAGACTGATCATCAGCAGCAAACCAAGCCAGAAAGAGGGGATAGCAAAACCGATAAAAACGAATATTGTCATGCACTTATCAAGCCATGAGTCACGTTTAACTGCACTAATTATGCCAATCGGAATAGCGATGATGATAATCAGAAGCATGGCAAGGATGTTGATCCAGAGGGTCACAGGGATCCGCTCGGATATTTTGTCGATCACATCCCGGCCATCGGCAGAGAATGATTTGCCGAAATCAAGTACAACAAGCCGGTTAAGCCAGTTCAGGTACTGCTCATGCAGCGGCTTATCCAGCCCATAATAGGCGCGCAGGCGCTCGATATCCTGAGCGGAGACCTTGGGGTTAAATTCCTGGCCAACCACGACTGGCTCGCCGGGGGCAAGATGCATCATGCCGAAGGAGATAATCGTGATCCCGAAGAGAAGGGGGATCATGCCGGCAAGTCGTTTAAGAAGGTATTGGGTCACAGCGTGACTATAGCGAAGGCGCACCAAAAAAGAACAGATGAACAGACATAAATAGACAGTCAGGGGCAATCTCGGCATTGACGATGGGGATCGATAACATTAGAAACCGGCCTCCGCAAAAGGCTCCCATCGTCTAGCGGTTAGGACGCTGGCCTCTCACGCCGGAAACAGGGGTTCGATTCCCCTTGGGAGTACCAATAAAATAAAGCACTTACGAGCAATCGTGGGTGCTTTTTTCTTAGCCCCAGCCAGGGCGCACAGGTTATGCAGGCCAGCGCAGATCAGGTCTTCCCGAAAACACATCATATCAAGCTCGATGCTTATAACTCAGGATGTATTTGTACTTTGATAGCACAGACATACTAAATTTATGCTACAAAAAACTTTAATGGGATGTAGGGAGCAATGGGGTGGTCGGTCTGGTTGCCAATTTGTTTGTGTGGATGAGGGAAGAGGCTTGCATGCTTGTTGGCCGACATAACCCATGGCAAGATTGATTGAAACGTTAATCAGAGGATAAACCTATATCGCAGACGTATGGGAGGCACATATGAAGTTCAAACGCGTGTTTATGGAGGTCAGGTTTTATGCGTAAGCTAAGCGTATTCGCAGGCCTCCTGTTTATTACACTTCTAACTCAATCATGTGCTTCCGACCCGTCATCAGGCAGAGCAGAACTTAAGAACACCGGCGAAGCCGATATTCATGCCGTTTCAGATGAGCGGATCAAAGTACTCATGCAGAACCTGAAAGCGCAGACCTATAACCGATACGATTCAGCGCTTGAGAGCGAAAAAGAGCAGGCCAAATATTTTCGGGAGATTGCCGATATCGCCGAAGAGGTCGGAAGATCAGCGAAATCGGTTGCTTTTCTTGGGGTGCAACAGCCTCTTAATCAGAGCGAACGAGTAAAATTTCTGGGATTTGCCGACAAACTTAGTAGTCAGGCAGGTGAGATTAAAGTGCTGGCGGATTCAGGCAAGGACAGAGCGCTTCGAAATAAAATGAATCAGATGATAGGCACATGTAACAGTTGCCATGACAACTTCCGGGTCATGCCGGGGGGTGTGAAGTGAGTCAACTGAGACTAAACCGTAACATCTCCCGATTATCCCTTACCATAATTGCGGTAGGCTGTTTTGCACTATTGGCTCCAATTACCGCTGCTGCCGAGGAGCTCGACAACCAGATGGTTCGACAAGAGCTCGAGATGCTCAAGCAGCGGATTGCCGATCTGGAGCGTTTACTTAACCAACAGCAGCAGCCAGAGAAGACAGTCGCTGCCCAGGCTTCCGAGCAGGTCATAGAGGAGGAAGAGGTGAGTGAGGTTGCCGATTTCACTGAGGAAGGGCCACCAAAAGAGAAGGGTGAAGTTGAGATAACTACTGCCGGTTCGACCTTGACCGTCGGTGGTCAGATTAGGCTAAATACCGCTTATAACAATCCTGCCGGCAGCTCAAACTTCGGCATGAGTGCCTCTGGAATTCCATCTTTAACTGCGGCACGGGGCGAGAGGGGGCACCTCTCCGCGCAAGCCCAAGATAGCCGCTTCTGGTTTAAAACGCATACACCTATAAATGGAGATGCCCTTCGAACCCTGATCGAGATCGACTTCTGGGGCTCAGCGGGCAACGAGCGGGTAAGCAATTCACACAATATCAGGCTCAGGCATGCTTATGCCGAGTATGCAGGCTTTACCATCGGCCAGACGAACTCGACCTTCATGCACTCCGGCACCACACCAGACCTGATCAACGATTCGACGGCAGATGTCTTTGTTCGTCAGCCGCTTATCCGTTATTCCCATCCATTTGATAGCGGCGACTTCCAAGTGTCATTTGAACAGCCTGAAACGACACTGCTGGACTCTACGGCTACTCAGGTTGTACCTGATGATGACCGTCTCCCTGACCTAGCGGCCAAACTGACCTGGCGGCCAAGCTGGGGGCAGGTGTCGGTTTCCGGTCTTCTGCGCCAGCTTCGTATTGATACCGGTGGCGCAGCACTTGGGGCTGTGCCTGCCGGAGTTACGGATCAGGCGGTCGGCGGTGCACTCTTCGCTTCAGCGCGTATCAACCTGTGGGGGGCGGACAACCTTCGCCTGGGTTATGTTTATGGCAACGCCCTTGGCCGTTATGTCTCCTATAACAGCTTTAACGATGCGGCGATCGATGCGGCAGGCAACATCCATCTGCAGCGGGCAATGGCCGGCTTTGGCGCCTACCAACACTGGTGGGATGACAACTGGCACTCCTCATTTGTCTTTACGCGCTCACAGGTCAATAACGACATCACTGTCGTGCCAGCAACAGCCTTCCGCTATATCCAGTCCTACCATGCAAACCTGCTCTGGGCACCACTGATGAATACTAGTATGGGTCTTGAGTACATTCATGCGACCTCGAAGATGGAGAACGGCGAGAAAGCAAAATTACAGCGGGCGAAGTTTTCGGCGGTCTATAAATTCTGATCTCTGCAGGGGATAGGATATTTGTTGAGTACTCATAGTAGCTGGTGAGAAGAGCGAGGATTGCGCCTTCAGTTAAGGTAAAGTGCCAGGAGTTCGCAGCAGGATGCAATGACCTGAAAGGGTCGAAAGGCGGTGCGGTTGGTTAGATGCTTTGTGAGCCTGAAAGCTTCAAGTTAGTTATCCCGATAACCAGGAACCGTAACACTCAAACAGCTACATGATTTTGAAAATATGTGATCAGGGTAGGGGACTCCTACCCTCTCAAAAATGATTCGATCGTGCCTTGTGGCAGCCCCCTCAATCAGCTCATTAGAGATGAATGCTGTGTGCCATTAGGCAGACCCTATAATGTTGGTTCATTTAGAACCCCGCAAAGAACCAACATATGGAGCGACTGGGGCAATCCAACACATTCCACTACAAGGGCCACCTATAGACCATTGTTTATTTAACAAAGAAGATTCGCCTTGCCATCTGGACATATATAAATACCATAGACCAACACGAAGAACCAACACCAAGAGGGGTGCCGTCTTGTTGGTTCTTTTGGGTGGTTTTCTCGCACAAAAAGAACCAACAATGGAGCTCTACATGGCTTTATCTGAGTCAGATATCAGCGCTACTAAAGTGCCACATGGCAGAAACCAGTTTAAGGTCAGCGATGGTGGTGGACTCTATTTGCTGGTGAAGTCATCGGGCAGGTACTGGAAGCTTGCGTATCGTTTTGACGGCAAGCAAAAATCATTGGCATTGGGTGTCTACCCATCGGTTAGCATAGAGCAAGCTCGCGAGAAACGTGATGCAGCTAAGGCGCTACTGGCGCAAAACATTGATCCGGGCGAGATAAAAAAACAGGAACGGATGGAGCAGCGGACAGCTACTCAGCCTCCTGATTCCCAAGGCACCCAGGAGCGCCAACCAATTCAGAACAGGGGGCGACGCCCCGAAATATTGACTCATAGAGAGCAGAGCATCATTGAAGGGCGCCGCCTGTGCATTCTTCAAGTGCTTGCCGATTCAAATGCATATGCAACCAGTGAAGATGTACTGCTGCAGGAGCTCGATTCACGGGGACACAGGATCTCTTTTGACAGGTTGCGCACCGATATTGCATGGTTACACGAACAACAGGTCGTGCAGCTAAAAACTGGACCTCTATGGGGCATCTATTTAACGCAGACCGGGCTCGATTCAGCTCTTGGCCGCATGTGGACACCAGGCGTTAAGCGGCCCGAAGAAAACTTAACTGGGGAGATGGAGATGGATTCTCAGTCTGGCTGATTGGCCTGTTCTTCCTGATAGTCACTATCATGTTCACGATGATCGTTTTTCTGAGGATCAGGAACAGGAATATAGATGCTCACACCTGGAACAGGGCTAATGCTTACACCACATCCAGTTAGAAAAAGCAGCAGTGCAATCAGTAATGGCCTCATAGTTCCTCTCAATATGTTTATTAGAACGAACGAATCATATCACAAGGGGCTTACTCTGCCATTCACGTGAATTAGTAATGAGAATATTTCAGGGTGCTGCTGCCCAGTTCCAAGTTGTTGTTTCTAGATTTTATTCAAGGTTTCTGTTTTCCAGGCATGGCACCTGTTATTGTTTTCACATCCGTCGAGAGGGGGCTTAAGAAGTGCCTAACAAGTTGATACCTTCGGCCTTATATAAATAGATTACACAACGTCGCATAATGGATATTCAGAAATCGGAAATAAGCCGGCACAACTCTCCACAGGTCGTGTATAAGTGTAGCGACGATTTCGCGACAGAAACAAGCGATTCATTTCACAGGCTCCTGACTGTTAAGTAATATTCTGCGGATTTCCTGCCGCAAAACATGTGAAACGGGCACATCATGTGACTCGCAATAACTCTGCAAGTCTTCCTTCATCCAGAGTGGAACACGAAACCGGATCTCATAAATCTTCGTGTTGTCCAGGCGCATAGCTAGACGGTTCATTGATAGGGGGGCTTTAAACATCATAAGAAGCTTTTCCAGTCAATATTAATGGAGGAGGGGCCACCCACCGACCTGCACCCACTCGAGGTCGCCCACCGTCCTGACACACAACACTTCGCGCCGCATCTGTAGACACTGCGGCTTCGTGTTGTGGACAGCACCGTGGACGAACGTGGGCACAACTCCGTGGATGGCCAAGCACTAAACACTCGCTCTTCTGATGGTCATTAAAGGAGGGATTCACCATCAAAAACGATTGATTTCCACTAAGGGATAAAGACAAATTATTCATCATAAAACCCCGGAAATGGTTCGGTTAAATGATTACCCTGTTTTGTTGTATATAGATCAGGTTTAGCGTTACAGGAAGCGCCTAAATTACCGGAATCATTAGATATATGGCCATCACTAGAACTGCGGCCACCAATAGATCGAATAGGTAATATTTCTTCATTATTCTGATTATAGACTATATTTTCAGGGTCGCAAATCGGCACTGTGTCCTGAATTTCATGTTGAATATGATCGAATACAGACTGTAATACCTTACTGCCTTTGTTAGGTAATTGAGACCGAATATCAGCAGATTGTTCAAGAAGGTCAGAAATTTGATCAATATGGTCTAAATTGGTCTCAAACAGACTTGAAAGAATGGATGACATACATTCACCGGACACCTGAGACAAACGACGAATAGATGCGGCTGCATCATCACTCAAAGTTACTTTGATGCGCTTATTAACCATCTGTACTCCTCCTTGTCAGTCCGATTTAGTAGTGACCCAAAAAAGCTAAAAAGGGCCTGAATAGTGTCACAGGTGTCAGTGTTTACGGGTGTTACTATAGTACCCTTGCTACGCCTTCGGCTGCGCTCCGTCCGTCCATTGGGGCGGGCGGTGCTCGCGCTACAGGCGTTTAGATTTGGTTTAAATGATGGATGACTCATGCAGCTATCCGGAAATCGCTTAGCGTCGATTCTGGGAGCATGTAATCGTCACCATGACGACGACACAGTTCGTGAAAACATGCTTCACGTAGCTGATGAAGCGGATGCATCGAATCATCTTCATAACGATTTGCTTCCGGATTATGGCTTGCAGCAAGTTCAGCATAATTTATGATTGTCTTTAATTCCGAATCAGTGGATAGGGCGGCAGCTTCCGTTAAGCCTTCAATATCAACGAATTTAGATTGATTTAGTTTTATGTTCATTTGTGGCTCCTTTTTATAACGTCGCATAATGGATATTATGTAAAGTCATAGGGAGATGTGGTGCCTGATAGGATTAAAGGTAAAGACAATCATTACGAGAAGTTATATGCACTCATGAAGGTACTTCGTGAGGAATGTCCGTGGGACAAAGAGCAAACCCTCCTCTCATTACGTCGCTATACACTCGAGGAAGTTCACGAAGTCTTGGAAGCCATCGACATCGCTGACAGTGACGACAACTGGGAGCCTCTTAAATCTGAACTCGGTGACCTTCTCATTCAGGTGCTGTTCTATTCAAGGATTGCTGAGGAAGCCGGCAAGTTTGATCTGGCTGATGTGATTGATGCCCTGATCGATAAAATGATCTATCGCCACCCGCACATTTTTGACAACGCCAATCCGAAGGATCTCACCGAGCAATGGAACAAGCTCAAGGATGCTGAGCATACCGGTCGTAAAAGCCTCATGGATGAAATACCACCTCTTCCAGCACTCAAATACGCCCAGAAACAGCAACAGCGCGCCGCTCGCGTCGGATTCGACTGGACTAGGGCAAGCGATGTCATTGTGAAAATGCGCGAGGAACTTGATGAACTTGAGCATGAAGTGACCAATGGTGGCGACCTGAAGCGTATAGAGGATGAATTTGGTGATGTGCTATTTACGTTGACCAATCTCGCCCGCAAGCTGAGCCTTGATGCCGAGTTATGCCTGATGAGCACAAACCGGAAGTTTGCGAATCGCTTCAGGATGATGGAACGATTGGCTGACGAAAAAGAGATTTCTCTTGGTGATCTCGATCTGGACCAGCAGGAAGAGCTGTATAAAACAGCAAAAGGCATTACAAATTAGGAACTTATAATGAATGAAGGTTGCAACAAGGTCCCCGGTTCCGAACCCGGACTGCAGACACGTGGTGTAATCAACACAAACCCACTTGAAATAAACACTTTTATTTTCAATGATTTAGAACAACCCTTTACGTCAAGGCAATAACGGTAATACTTAACCTATGCAGTGGACTATCTCCAATCAACTTACCTTCGGCCGGGTTGCCATCATCCCGGTATTCATAGCAGTTTTTTATCTACCGGGTGATCTTGGCTACTGGCTCTCCTCACTGCTGTTTGTTCTTGCGTCGTTTACAGACTGGCTTGATGGATACCTGGCACGCAGTCGTGGTGAAGTCACCGCATTTGGCCGCTTCCTTGACCCTGTAGCAGACAAGCTTCTTGTGGCTGCTGCCCTTGTTCTGGTTGTTTCGGCGGATATGGCCCCTGCCGTTCTTGCTGTGATCATCATAGGACGTGAAATCGCCATCGGTGCCCTACGCGAATGGCTGGCAGAGCGTTCAACCGTGGTTCATGTATCCCTGATTGCAAAATGGAAAACAGCCCTTCAGATGGTCGCTATCTCCGCCCTTCTACTGCATGTCGAAATTCTTGGCATATCGATGCATGATATTGGCCTGACCCTGTTATGGGTTGCCGCCGCACTCACTCTCTGGTCCGGTTATGACTATATTAAAAGCGCGTGGCCGGAATTGATGACTCAGGATGATCCGGCAGAGCCTAAAGTCGAGAACGAAGAAGCTCCGTAATCTCTGATTGATTCAGTTTAATCGGGTTGGTGGCCATGCTACCACCACTGATATTGGCAATAATGTTCGGAAAATCAGCCTCACTAACACCAAAAGCGGTGAGTCGCGGCATCTCCAGCTCCTCTGTCCATAATTTTAACAACTTCAGCAAAGCATCCCGCGCGTCTCTGTCGCCAAGCTCATCCTGATTGCAGAGTAGCCGCCCCGCTTCCGCATACTTAAACAGCCCGGGGTTCTCTGGCTCTCGCTCCCGCATAGCCTCAATATTGATGCGTACAGCCTCAAAAAGCAGCGTTCCGCACACCACACCATGCGGAATCGGATAGAAAGCGCCCAGCGGTGAAGCGAGCCCATGTACCGATCCAAGCCCTGCATTGGCCAGCGTTAACCCTGAAATTGATGAGGCATAGAGCATGCCGGAACGCGCATCAAGATTGCTGCCGTCCATGACAGCCACAGCCAGCGAATCCCTGATCCTCTCCAGGCCACTTAGAGCCAGCGCATCACTCATCGGTGACGCCTTTGTTGAAACGTACGATTCAAGCAGCTGTGTAAACGCATCCATGCCACAGGATGACGTAACAGCCTTAGGGCAGCTCAGCGTCAGTTCCGGATCAAGAATAATATGTCTGGCAACCAGCTCATCATCACGAAATGACTTTTTATAACCGTCTACACCAATCACCGACAACACGGCATTTTTACTAGTTTCACCCCCGGTTCCGGCAGTTGTTGGCAAAGCAACAAATGGGGTCGAAGGCCCCTTGTATACTTTTCCGCGCCCTACCCCCTCCAGATACTCCATCACCGAGTCACCTGAAGGCAGCAATCCGGCTATGGCCTTGGCAGCATCTACAGCGCTGCCACCGCCAATAGCCACAACCACATCAGGAGCCCAGTTCCGCTGTTCGGCAACAGTATCATCAACAAGTTGCGGCGAAGGCTCGCCACTGACTGTGATGCGCCGCAACTCAAATTCCGATTGAAGCTCATGCCACAGTTCACTGCATAGTGAGGATTCATCAAATGACCTTCCTCCGGTTACAAGCAACAGGCGCGAACCGAACGAGAGTGCGATTTCAGCAAGTTTAAAGCGCGTTCCAGCGCCAAAATGGATATGCGGGGTGGAAGCAAAAAAGAATGGTGAAAGCATCCCTGCAACATAGCAGGGCATCACAATTTCGGCCAGATTTAGACTAGTGCATATACCTAGGAACCCATTGTGGTATTATAATATTGGTTTCGGTCATGAGAAACCATTCGGTCAATAAGAGCTTTCAGCAGATAGCGTTGAACTACTCAGATTCATCTAAGTACTGAATTGCTTGCCCAACTGTTTTGAAAGCGTGAGTGGAAATTGAACTTTTGTCAGCGGTTAGCAACTCCCACATTCTTCCCATTCCGTAATCATCCACATTAACCACCAGAGCAAATCTTCTAACGCCTAAGGGAACAAACTTAGATATCGTTTCTTGTGCGACGTTACTCATTTCAGGATAACGAAGATCTCCTAGTGTGCTTTCCGAGTGATCAACAAGCACATCCCAACCTTCACGCCCCTCCAAATGAGATACTATCTCCGTACGGATTGAGTTAATGACCTGCAAATCAAGGATGCATTTTGACTTAACGACTATTCGTTTGTTTTCTTCATCAAGTGTCGCTGTAAAATCCATAGAACCCACCGCAAAGTGAAATATCAAGTGTGGTGAAACTATGGTTTGCCGTAACAAATTATCAAGGGTGGTGCAGACACAAAGAGAAATTCACTAAGATATCTGGATTAGTCCACCCCCCCCCTGCCTAGGTGAACCACCTGTACAAATTCGCCATAAAAAAGGAGCTGCATTTCTGCAACCCCTTTATTTTATTGCGGCCAACAACGGACACTCAGAGGTATCTGAGTAAATCAGTGGCGATTTAATTTATATCTATCGCCATGCTTAGGTATAGTTTGGATATCTTGGTCAGAATTTCAGCCTGATCTAGATGGAGTCACAAATGACCATAAAAATAAAGACCTCAAATCGGAGTGCTAAAAAAAATCCCGAACAGATCAGGGAAAAAATCTCTAATGCTGCTTATTTCCTTTCTGAAAAACGCGGCTTCGAAGGAGACTGTCAGCTACACGATTGGTTAGAAGCGGAGGCTCAAATCCACCACAGCCATGGAAAGGGCAACTAACAACGTCATGAATTGAGCGTATTTTTTTTGCTGCGCATGCAATTTTGCCGCGAATGGCAGGCAATATTAAGTGATAAAGATAGTCTCATTCCAATAGTGCCATGTTTTGTCCTCCACGGAGTGCAAACCAAGGACAGTATCGGCAGCTTAAGGCTCAATTAACACATATAAGTGCAATCCAGGTATATTCAGCTATAGTGAAAACCACGAATAGTTGGTCGACATGTATCTATCCTCCCGTGGTACAAAAAGAGGGAGTGTGATGCTCTTCATTGCACTGGCTGAAGAGGGTATACGGGATGGAGAGAGTAATCATGGCCGCAATTAACAAACCAATGAACAAGGGTTCGCGCTACTACTATGCCCGAATGACCTTGCCCGTTCTTAATTTCGTATACTATGTTGGCAAGTTGCTAAGATTTGCACTCTTAATCATTGGCTTCTCCTTGTTACTGTATTTTGGACTGATCCTTGTATCCCACAATAGTGATATGCCCTTCCTCACCAACCTTGAGGAGGTGGTCCTGAGTGTTTTTCCCTATCTGAATCAGCTGCACCTGCCGGTGATTGGCGGAATTCAAATTCCAGGCGTTATCTTCATCGGAACCATATTTGTTGTATGCATGATTATAAGTTGGGCCCTGCGTCGCATCCGGAAATACGCAAAACACGTTGTTCTCAGGGTAACTATCGATCAACTTGATACAGCTCCAATCTCAAGCAAGGCACCTGAGGAGCTAAAGCAACTTGAAAGTACGATTGAAGAAGTTGTTAGTGACTCTCCTGCCATTCAAAAAGGCGAGGGAGGAAGAAAGGAGATGCTTGAGCTTTATCAGGAGGTCCGCAGTAATCTGGAAGAGATGAAAGTCGATCTTACCTTCCTCTCCATTGATGTGGTTGATTCCACAGGCATGAAAGAGGGTGAGGAGTCGGTTACTGTTGAGGCTGATTTTAGTCAATACAATAAACTTATAGAAGCTGCATTTGATCGCCACGGATACCTTAAAGCTGCCTGGACACCAGATGGCGTGATGTGCTGTTTTGCCACCGCCGATGCGGCTGTCAGCGCAGCCAGAGAGATCATTGATGCGATGGTTCAGTTCAACATGACCAAAAAGTTTATTAAGCGTGATTTCTCCATTCGTTGTGGCTGCAACTCAGGCAAGGTCCCTTATGATGAAGGTGCGCCTCTGGAGGCCCTGTGTGATCATGTCATTGATGTTGCCGGACATTTCCAGAAACACGGTATGACGGATAGCATCTGCATCTCAAAAAACACATATGACCGTCTGTCTAAACCGGCCCCGTTCCGGTTGGCAGACAAGAATGTCGACGGTATAGATATGTATATTCAACACATGGACTCAACCAAAAAGGTCAAATCCCTTGATGTAATACAAAGGGTACGCTCTTTATTCTAGCATTAATGAGGCTCGCCGGGCCTTATTTGCAGTGAAAATGAGGCATTTAACCTAAAGTGACTGCATTCTGCCGATCACGACAGGCGACTCGCGGCCAAATCCGGTCATTCGAGTAGAATATTATTGTGCTCTATAGACATTTAAAATCAGAAAAAACTATTCCTCTTCAACTAGAGGCAAATAAATATGTACTAAAGTTCCAAGCCCTATAGAGCTATCAATATCGATTGTACCATTGTGGTGCTGAATCAAGCCATAGGCAATGGAGAGCCCGAGACCTTGGCCTCTAATTTTATCCTTGGTGGTAAAAAATGGGTCAAAAATATGATCCATGTTCTCAGAAGCTATGCCTGAACCGTTGTCTTTTATCTCCAGATGAGCAAAACGGGTTCCTTTAAGTGCTATATGCTTGTTCCTGAATCCTTGAGTGGCCTCTATCGCTTCACTGCTGATTTGTATCAACGGATGGGGAGTCTCTGCTACTGCATCGACTGCATTGTCCAACACTCTCAAAATAATCTGCTGAATCTGTTGGCTTGCACCTTTTATGGTGAACTCACTTTCTGGCAGATCAGCATGGAAAGAGATGTCATCAGGTAGACTATAACCCTCTACTGCCTCTTTTAAACATGCATTAAGATCAATTGCCTCTTTCTGAATGAGATCTCCCTTTGTAAACGTTATCAACTGTTTAACCATTTCAGACATCTCAAATGAAAGTGATTCAATGGTTTTCAGTTTATCGGTGAGCTCAGGGAGCCCTGAAGCCTCCTTTTTTGCCAGATAGGTATTTCCGGTGATTGCCCCCAATTTGTTATTGAAATCATGGGCGACACCTCCAATGAGTGTCCCGAGCGCTTCCATTTTGCTGGAGTGCTGCAGTTGCTGTTCCAGTTGTCGCTGTTGGGTGATATCGTGAACCGTACCAATCATGTGAGTGGGAGTTTTCAAGGCATCGTATTGTATCTTACATATTTCATGTACAACTCTTTCACTTCCATCTGCTCTTGTGACTCTATGTTCGATATTGTACGGCGTTCCCTTTTCTATGGCATCATTAACAGCTTGTTCAACAGCGGCTTTATCATCCGGATGAACGAATCCCAAGAAGGCCTCATATGTGGCCTCAAACTCTTGGGGCGTCACACCAAAAATGTGAAAAACCTCATCGGACCATGACAGCCTGTTGTTTATAAGATCCAGCTCCCAGCTTCCAATATGGGAAATGTGCTGTGCAGCAGCGAGACGCGCCTCTCCGTGACGTAGCGCAGATTCAAGCTGCTTGCGAAGCTCGATCTCTCGCTGCAGGCGACGATTCCAGAGCAATATGACAACGAAGATAATTGTGGCAATGCAAACAATAGTTCCAATCAGTTTCCAGACAAAAGCCCAGTCGATTCCATGTTCATATTTAATGGATAGCCAGCCACTTTGAATTGCTGAGTGTTCCTGAGGGGTCATCGCTGTAAGAAACTTATTTATCAAACTTACCAGTTCAGGCCAGTCTTTGCGTACGCCCATGGCCTGAGTGTGATAGCCAAAGGGAGTTGGAGCTGCAACTTTAACGTTGCTTAAGCCCCAGCGACTGATCATGTAGGTGCCAACCGTTAAATCTCCGACGTAAGCGTCTACCTGTCCGGTAGCGAGAGCCTCAATAGCGCCCTTTATCGTTGTGGCTATGTGCAACTGGATGCCCGGATAATGCTTTTCCAGTAATCCCTGCATGACAAAGCCATTTTCCACGGAGACCGTTTTACCAATCAGGTTCTCAATGTCGCTAACAAATGCACTGTCTGTTCTGGTAAATATTACCCATGGAAGGTGGAGATAGTCCTGTGTAAAGTTGATAAGCGGTTCTCGTTCAGGCGTACGCTTAATGGTCAGAATCAGATCGCCATCCCTGCCAGTCCCAATGTTCTCAATCGCCTCGCTCCAGGGAAGCCCAGTAAAGAATAGACAATCCAACCCAAAGCCTTTGCAGATCGTTCGCATGTAATCAACGGAAATACCTTTTGCCTCACCATCCTCCCAGCTATGCAGCGGAGGAGTTGGCCCAACCCGGATACGAACAGTCGGACTGTTGGCAAGCCATGCTTTTTCATCTGCTTGCAGCGTTAAGCGCTGGGCAATGCTCACAGGATTAACAGGAATGTTTGTTGATTTCTCATAGGTGTCTGCTGCTAATGCTTCCGGGATAAAGCTGGTTGCCAGCAAAGCTAACAGGGTTGCAGCTTTGCTCAGAAAACTAGAGACAACCATAATTACGCTCCTTAAGAGATACCCAGTGTTATTATTATAGCCGAATTACTTTGTGTTTGAGCAGGTAATAAATCTAGAGGCTTGTTTAATGTCCGCTCCTTTAATCGAGCCATTCAGTCAAGCATCTAAAATATGCCGAGTTCGACTCGGTTTTGTCTCTCGTGGTGGGTCACGCTCCTTTCCGCAGTCGAGCTGATTAAGCTGGCTCGCTGCACGCATTAGTCAGACAGAGTGGAGAGCCAGGCTCTCTTGGTCGCGCTATGATGCGCAGCAGTCATTTACGGCCAAACCCGGACATTCAGGTTTCTTTTGAGATTATAAGGATTGAACTCAGTGCGTGCTTAGCTACTGCCGAAGTGTTTGTTAGCTGTTTGATCTACTTTTAAAGTAAGCTCCTGCACTTAATAGAATTGCTGAAAACGAAACAATTGTCATCACAGTGCCAGGAATAAATTTTACATAACCACCAAGATCAAGAAAGATGAAGTAACCTAAATCAGCCAAGCCGCCAACCATGGCACTAACCCAAATAGCTGTAAGACTACCTTTCCATATAAAAACGGCTCCAACAGTTGTCGCTACACCGAACCAAATCAGGTTCCATCCATGCTGGTTCATAATGGCACCCAACACATCAGGATAATTCATCTTGGCTAGATCAACTCCATTTCCAATAGCTTGTATCCCAGAGCCAGCATCACCGCCGATAATCATTACCCCAAATAATATATGGACCAATCCCCAAACAACCCATAAAACTGATGAAGATTTTAATAATACTGAATCTTTCATTTAATGACTCCTTGTTTGATTACTATTTAAAATAAGCTTTCTACAGTATCAACCAGTTGCATTTTGATGCTCTGGTCAATCAACTCATGATTGACTACGTCAAAGTTCTCATAAAAACTGGGAATAGAGAGGCTCCCCTTTACATCTGCGCCGAAAAATGGGGCAGAGTTTAATGCCGAAGCCAGCACACTTGCCGCTCCACCTGGCCCCGGTGAGGTGGAAAGGAAAATTGCAGGTTTTTGCTGGAATACTTTCTGATTGATACGACTACACCAATCAAAAAGGCTTTTATAAGCTGCGGTATAGGAGCCATTGTGTTCTGCAAAAGAGATGACAATGGCATCTGCGGATTCAAGTTTGGCCAGAAAATCTTTTGCTGGTTGTGGTTGCCCTATCTCCGCCTCCCTGTCTTCACTAAACAAGGGTACTTCAAAGTCATTCAGATCCAGTAGCTCTACTTGTACACCTTCAATCAAATTGGCCGCATAGGAAGCCATCAATTTATTGATTGATTTCTTACTATTGCTTGCGCCAAAGGCAATTACTTTCATTTTATGTCTCCTGATTTATAGCTCTGTTTCATGCGCTGGTTGATTGATTTTTTATCAGCACTAAACCCGCAGTTTCATGGGTGATGAGATTTAACGATTCTCCTTCTATGAGGTCGCCCGCTTTCACAGCGATGCCATTTGCAGTAGCCGAACCTTGAAAGATCATGGCAACAAATGAGTGGTCGGTTTGAATCGCCTGGCCCTTGGGTATATATCCAACACTGCAAAGCATGTTGCTGTGAAAATTGTCGCCATCAGTGCTACCTAGGACGGTGGTTAACTCACCCTCCTTTAGTTGAAAGTTCTGATAACTAGGTGTAAGCCCGGTTTCGGGAGGGCGAAACCAAATTTGGATGAAGTCAGCCTGACTGCTATTGAGACTAAACTCCGAGTGCTGCATGCCTGACCCGGCACGTTGAACCTGGACACCGGGGGCTTCGATAACCGAACCATCTCCCAGCGTTCCTTTATGTCCCACTGCGCCGCTTAACACAACAGTCACAATGTCAACATCGTTGTGGGGATGGATTGGGGCTCCATCATTGGGTTTAAAATAACCGTTAGACAAATAGAGGAAGTCGCCTAGCCCATGGCTGATGTCATTACGACTCGATGCATTAGGCCAGATCAGCGGACTCATGACCATTTGGGTTTCCACGATTCCTGCAAAGCCACCAAGTGGCAAGTCATTTCGGTGAATTACTCGGGTCATTGATCTCTATCTCCCTTAAACAAATACTTACAGAGTGAGCAGACATTTTGATGCTTCACTATCAGTAATTTCTGTGACAACTTTGAATCCAAGATTCAATATCGCAAGTAGGCACATTTTAGTAACTATAAGAACAAGAGGCTGAAGATATGACCCGCAAGCAAACGATTCAGTTGGAAGAACGCCATCGATGTCCGGTAGAGATGACAATTAGTGTGATTGGTGGGCGATGGAAGTGTCCGATCATTCACCATCTAATTGATGGAACCAAACGCTTTAATGAGTTGCGAAAACTGATTCCAGAGGCTTCTCAGCGTATGCTTACGAAACACCTGCGCGAACTTGAAAGTGATGGAATTATTCACCGCAAGGTTTTTGCCGAGGTTCCGCCACGAACGGAATATTCATTAACTGACAAAGGACGCTCTCTCGAATCTGTCTTGTGGGTCATGAATGATTGGGCAGAGAAGAACTTGAATTCCTAAAAAAAGACTATTCACTAAGAATAACTTAAGGGATTGATGGTCGGCTAATTCAAGAAAAATTCTTTTGAAATTAAACCGAGTAATAAAAAATGGCCCTGCAGGACTATGCCGAACGTCCGATTTTGGCCCAAGCTGTGTGAAAACACGAAATATTTCAGCTGGCCGAGAATTCACCCCCAAAATCATGTGCTGTTGCATCAACTTCTAGGCAGCAAAACCCACTTTTCCAAATTATTTCGGGAGTATCAGAGGTCATTTGCCACTTTCAAAAATAATCTTTAGTTTTCACACAGCCTGGGCCGTAAGTCGCCTGTCGTGATCGGCAGAAGTAGGCCAACTCCGGTAATTCGAATTGGCACTGCATCTACTGTTTCAAATGTGAGGCAATGCATCTGACCCTTCGGTTACATTTTTCAATAAGGCAACGCAAAGGCTCATGCTCTGTCTCTTTTGCGTTTGCCTTTGGCCCTGTCGATAACCACCATGAAGGTTGCATCGCCCATTCCTAGGGCGGATATTCACGCCAGCAAATAGCACACAGGCTCAGTTGCTCTTGTCATACTGAACAATTGTTTTTTGGAGGGTATTTTGAAGCTGTTCTTGGATATTGATGGGGTACTTATTGGCAAACACAATAGCCGACCTGTTGTCGCAAGAGGCGTCACCCCTTTCCTTGAATTTGTTACAGCGAATTTCGACTGCTACTGGCTAACTACACACTGTCAGGGGAATGTTGAAACTGTAATAAGATACCTAACCCCATTTTTCTCAGCAGATCAGCTTGACCTGATTGGCAAGATAAAACCCACGTCATTTAAAACGTTGAAGACAGAAGCGCTGCCAAACGAGAAAGACTTTATTTGGATAGAGGATCAATTGCTTTGGTGCGAAAGGAAGTTCATTGAGGATACAGGCCTGACTGATAACTGGTATTTTGTGAATACCGACAAGGACGAGGATGGCTTGATTAATTTGCTGTCAGTACTTAAGAATGTGCGGAAACCAAGGGCTGCCAAGCCATGATCATGGATGACATCAATTATGGCCACGCAACGCATGTTGGTCATGTTAGTAAGCAAAACGATGATAGTTATCTTGTCGATACAAGCACAGGGCTTTGGATCGTATCTGACGGGCTAGGTGGTCATGAAAGTGGTGATGTGGCTAGTGCCATTGTTGTCGAATCCATTGCTAAGTCCGTACAGAAAGGGTTGGGCCTTGTTGATGCGCTAGCAGTCGCCCACAAGGCGATACTGAAAGCCAGAAGCAAAGGCAAAGGCTCTACCGGAATGGCGGCAACCGCAGTAGCCCTAAAACTGAATGGCAATCAGTACGAAGTGGGCTGGATAGGCGATAGTCGCGCCTATCTGTGGGATCAGAAATTACATCAGCTAACAAGTGACCATACCTATGTGCAACGCTTGGTTGACGATGGCGAACTTGAGGCTGAAGAAGCACAAAGACATCCTGAGCGAAGCTTCCTGACACAGGCATTAGGAACGTTAAGAACCCAAGATGTATCACCTGAAACAATATCTGGACACCTTTCCCATGAAAACCAGGTCATGCTTTGTAGTGATGGCCTTACCGATGAACTCAGTGATGTTCAGATAGCATCCATACTGGGGCAAGAGATGAGCGAACAGAAGAAGGTGGATTCTTTAATTCAGTCAGCTTTGGACAATGGCGGGTCGGACAACATCACTGTGCTATTAATTTCAGTGTAAGAACTGAAGGGGTCGAATTACCGGAGAATAATAAATTAATTCATCGACATAGTTATATGACAATGAAACAAGCAGGCACAAAAAAACCCCAGCTATGGAAAACCATAACTGGGGTTACCTGGCGTCCCCAAGGGGATTCGAACCCCTGTTGCCGCCGTGAAAGGGCGGTGTCCTAGGCCGACTAGACGATGGGGACCTGTTGGACGCGGCGAAGATTAACGAACGGTTTTATCCCGTCAACCAAAATATGCACCTCTTTTTTCATCATTAAGATTTATATTCTGATCGGACTATTCTTTGCGCATCATCCAGCTCAAGTACCACATCAGCAAGTTCGGGAAGATTATCCAGGCTTACACGCGTCAGCCGCTCATAATGTTGGATAAAACGCTTTAACTGCTGACTATTCATCCCCTCCTCTTGATGTGTTCTGAATGTTTTAGCTTCCTGCCTGCTTCGCCACTGCAATACAGAATCAAACCCCGGCGCCTTCAGGAAAACCACTGCATCGATCATACTGAACAGTTGGCGATAGCTGCCTGCCAGAACCTGGTTCACATAAGCTCTCCATACCCCTTCTCTATCTTCTATGGCCTCTAGTTCATTCGTCGCTGTTAGCAGATCATCCTTCGACTGCGCTGGTGTGGCGACACACCACCCCTCAAAAAGCACAACATCAACCGGCGCATTACATCGTGGCCATAGCTTCTCGGGAAGACGGTCATCAATGCTTTTATCGAATCTTGATAGTGAGACCTCACCATCCTCCGCAATTAGTTTATGGATCGTCTCAATACCCAGCCCTATATCATGGGTGCCCGGTACACCCCGGGTTTTGAAAAGTGGATGTATCGCTTCAGCGAGCTTAAGCCGATCACTTCGAGTCAGGTAGAGGTCATCGATGGAGAGCGTAGCGACATTATATCCAAAGTTTTGTTTAAGTATTATTGCCAATACTGCGGTAATGGTCGATTTACCACTGCCCTGCGCGCCGTTAATGCCGATCACAAGTGGTTTACCCTGCTTGCGTGATGCGACCCAGCCAGCCAGTGGTACAAGGTAATTATTCACGATCGCCATGTAACTTTTCGGCAGCCCTTCCTGTCGAATAAAACTATTTAGCTCTGCAGACAAACCGGGACCCATTTTAAAACCTAGTGATTGCAGGGCTCGCAACAGTGGTGACTGCACCCCTCCGAATCCGATTCAGGCTGTAGCGTGGCATGCTCCACCCCAGCTTCTCGCAAGCTGTGCTGTAGTGCGGCAAGTGTTCGATCCCAATGAGACAGGTTTTCGACAACAACATGTGCTGAAAGTGCCCGCCCACCATCCGGCATTTTCCAGATATGGATATGGTGGGTTTCCTTTACCCCTTTCACACCACACATGGCCTTCTCCAGCATCAATAGATCGACATCGGAAGGTGTCGCCGCCATCAACTCGCCAGTAGTCTCGCGTAAGAGGCTCCATCCTCCCCAGGCAAGAATACCCGCCACAAGAAACGAGAGGATCGGGTCAATCGGCATCCAGCCGGTGAAAAATATCACCGCACCCGCAACGATGGCCGCGACTGAACCCAGCGTATCGCCAAGCACATGCCAGTACGCCGCTCGTGTATTGATATCATGTGCTCCGTGAAGCCACTTTAGAATCACCAGGTTCACCGCAAGCCCCACAAAGCCGACTACAATCACAATCAAGCCCTGTACCTCGGGAGGTTCAACCAGTCGCCCAAACGCCTCCCAGACGATCCAACCACTCAAAAACCAGAGAGCCACACCATTGGCCTGAGCCGCAAGCACCCTTGCCCGACCATAGCCATAGGTCATGCCGTCATGGGCGGGTTTCATAGCCAGTCGCCCTGCAAAAGCAGCAACGCCAAGCGCCACAACATCTGAACTCATATGTACAGCATCAGCCAGCAGGGCCAGCGAGTTAGAGATCCAGCCACCAGCAAACTCCACAATGGCAAATAGAGCCGTTAATGCCAGCGCCATATCCAGATGGTGATGTGAATGCCCGTGATGGCTATGGTGATGGTGTCCGGACACTAATCCCCCTCTTATAGCTGTAGTTAGTTATTCAATTACTTAATCATTCAAAATATGCGCAACAATTCAACCATTGTCGAATGATGGTAAAAGTTCGGCCGATGAGTGATTTATCCGGATCGAAAATAAAGGCTAGAACCCTGTTAATTTCCGGAGTTGGCCGTAACCGTGATATTGCACTACAATATTAGACAACGGGGTTTTGGCCCTGAATGAATGTACGAACAGGAGTTAACCATGCCATTTAAACTGCCTGCCCTGCCCTATGCCAGAGATGCACTGGCACCTCATATCTCCGAGGAGACACTGAACTACCATTACGGTAAACATCACAACACATACCTTACCAATTTGAACAATCTTATTGCCGGAACCGAGCTTGAGGATAACTCCCTGGAAGAGATCATCCTCACATCTACCGGTGGGCTGTTTAATAATGCGGCTCAAGTATGGAATCACACCTTCTACTGGAACTGCCTCTCACCTGAAGGCGGCGGCGATCCTGCCGATGCGCTCGGTGATGCCATCAACGAAGCATTCGGTTCCTTTGAGGCATTTAAAGAGCAGTTCTCCAAGTCGGCCGCAACCAACTTCGGCAGCGGCTGGACATGGCTGGTGAAAAATGAAGATGGCGAACTGGAGATCGTCAACACCAGCAATGCAGGCAACCCGATGACAGATGGCCTGAAACCACTGCTAACATGTGATGTCTGGGAGCACGCCTATTACATCGATTACCGTAATGCCCGCCCTGCTTATCTTCAGGCATTCTGGAAACTTGTAAACTGGAATTTCGTTCTGAATAACCTTTAGTTATAAACAAGTTAACATCACTTTATTAATGTATATTATCCGATAATGCAAACCAAGGATTCGAGCATTATGCCCGGATCCTTGGTGATGAGTTCTTGCCATTGCCGATTATCGAACGTGGAATAGAGCCATGACGGATCAAACCAGTAAAGTCGGCCTGTTAAGCAGCACCTCCCTGCCAGCTAGGCTCATGACTCTCTGCAATCAAATTGCTCAGACCGGTGGTCGCGGCTGGCTTGTTGGCGGCAGTGTTCGCGACATGTTGCTGGGTCACCCCCCAAAGGATTTCGATCTGGAGGTTTATGGGATTGAAGCCAAAGCACTTGAGACCCTGTTAAAGACAATGGGGCGAACAGAGGCTGTCGGCAGACAGTTCGGCATCTTGAAGCTATGGACGGGTGGACTAGAAATTGATGTTGCCCTTCCGCGCACCGAGCGCAAAACCGCCAGCGGTCACTGCGGTTTTGCCATACATACTGACCCCTATCTCTCTCCTGAAAAAGCGTGTCTGCGTCGCGACTTTAGCATCAATGCGATGATGTTTGATCCGCTCACCTGTTCCCTGCTCGATTTTCATAACGGGCAACGCGACCTGAAAGCCGGAATCCTCAGGCATGTCAGCAGCGCCTTTGCCGAGGACCCACTACGCCCATTGCGTGCCGTGCAGTTTGCCGCGCGCTTTAAGTTAACTCTGGAGAAGGATACAGCAGATCTATGCAGGTCTCTGCTTGCTGAAGCCGACAAGCTCCCCCCGTCCCGCATCTGGGATGAATGGAAAAAATGGGCGCTCTCCCAACACCCCTCCTATGGACTGTCTGCACTTGCTGAGTCCGGCTGGCTGGTACGCTATCCGGAACTGGAGCCCATGATGGGCTGTGAACAGGAGCCTCACTGGCATCCGGAGGGTGATGTCTGGAAGCATACACTGCAGGTTTGTGATCAGGCCGCGAACCTCTGCACAAGAAAAGAGTTGAATGATGAGACGCGAATGTTGCTTGTGCTCTCCTCGCTCTGCCACGATGTCGGCAAGCCGGATACCTCCTTCGTGAATGATCAGGGACGCATCTGCTCACCCGGTCATGCAGAGGTTGGCGTCGATATTTCCAGGTCGTTCCTGAAAAGAATTGCAGCACCACTCCGACTCACTGATATGATCCTTCCTTTGGTCAAAGAACATATCACCCATCTGCACGGAGAACCGACAGAACGTGCTGTACGCAGGCTTGCAGATCGATTGACCCCGGCCAATATTGAGCTATGGGAAATGCTGGTTGAGGCGGATGCCTCGGGTCGCCACCCTGCACCAGCGTCACGCCCGGCGCTTGGCTGGCTGAAGCTTGCCGAAGAACTGAAGCATCAGCACAACAGGCCTGAACCACTACTAACCGGTCAAATGCTTCTTGATCTCGGTGAAAAACCGGGCCCCGGCATGGGAGAAATCATCAGCAAGGCATATCAGGCACAGCTTGATGGCACTATTTCTGACAAGCATTCAGCTGTTCAATGGTACAATGACTTCAGGCCTTGGAGCCAATAACCTAGGGCAATAGTCAACCATTTGATTTCATTGGTGTTTCATTGACGTTTTAATTATTGCCGCTATACTGCCGTTGCAATCAATTTAGGAGTTTCCATGCCCCACTATCGGCGTTTTTCAGATGCATCAGTCAGTGAAAAAATCCTCGACACCATGTTTCTCATTACGATCGGGCTTGGTTACCTGTTTGCCCTCGGCCACACCTTTTTTTCACATGAAGGACGTGACGGAAAGGCAGGCCTCTCCGTCGAAGATGTGAAAATCGCCTACTATGGTCAGCATCAGCAGACCCGCCTTGGCGCCGCACTTAACGGACCGATGGCCGGCAACCTCGAGAGCGAAGAGCAGAAGCAGGTTATCGTTGACTGGATCGAGAGGGGTACTGGCAAGACTGAGTTTGAGGTCAATGTCGCTCCTATTCTGAACAGCAACTGTATTGCCTGCCACTCTGTTCAGGCTGAAATGGGGCTTCCTCCACTAACCTCCTACGATGAGGTCATAAAACTGACCCATGCTGATACCGGCGCCTCAGTTCAGAGCCTGGTTCGCGTATCTCATATCCACCTTTTCGGTATCGCCTTTATCCTCTTTTTCGTCGGCCGGATATTCATTCTCTGTGAAATGCCGGTAATGACCAAGCGCATTACGGTTGCAGTTCCTTTCCTGGCGATTCTTATCGACATCCTCTCCTGGTACATCACAAAGTTCATTCCCGGCTTTGCCTTTGTTGTTGTGATAGCAGGTGGACTGATGGGTATCTCACTCACCATCCAGATTCTGGTCTCACTCTATCAGATGTGGCTCTACAAGCCGAAAGTGGAACCCATTGAAATGTAAACGGTGTAATGTTTGATGCATGACGCGCAAACATTGCGCTCACAACAGTTGCAGAACGAAAGTAAAATCCTCCCATAGTGGAGAAACAAGGAGAAACACCATGAAAAAAACAATTGCGATGATGATTGCTGCAGCATTCTTCGGCCTTAGCGCCCAGTCTGCATTGGCCTCCGACATTGATGGCGCCAAGCTGTTCGATAAGAAATGCAAGATGTGCCACAAGATTGATGTAAAAAAAGTTGGCCCTGCAGTAAACGCAATGAATACGGATGAGGCAGCACTAAAGGCCACGATCACAGATGGTCGCAAGATGATGCCTTCGTACGGCAAGAAATTCAGTGGTGAAGAGATTGATGCACTGGTCGCTTTCATTAAAAGCAACCAGCAGTAAAGAGAGATAAAGCCCCGACCTGTTCGGGGCTTTTCTTTACTCAATCTAAGGTTATCTGGTATCAATTCGTTCAGAGTTGACAATTCCCCTGAATCCACAGCACCAAACCCTTGCGCTAAGAATCCGTGTGGTAAATAGTTAGCACTTCACACGGGAGGAGATTACTTATGGATTTCAAACGACTCACAGGGGTTGCATTAGCCCTTCTGATCATGCCTTTCTCTGCTACGGCAGACGATAGCCTAGATGGCAAGGCGTTATACCAGGCAAACTGTGCCGCCTGTCATGGGAGTGACGGCATTCCAACAGAGTTTGGTAAATCACTAAAACCATTCCCAGCTCGCAACCATCAGGCTGTTGTTGGCCTGGTAGAGCGCGATGAGCTGCGCCGCATTATCAACTACGGTATCAATGGTACTGAGATGACACCGAAAAAGTATGATCTCGACGGCTTGCAGATCGAAGCTGTGATCGATTATATGGAGACATTCAGCTACAAACCCAACCTGGTCAACGGTAAAGCTCGTTTTGAGGCAGTCTGCGCAAGTTGCCACGGAATGGATGGTCGCGCCAAGACAGGCATGGGCGCCAAGAACCTCGTTTATTCAACACTGAGCCTGCAGGAGATGGCCCACACCATGCGTTATGGTCGTCCGGGCACCAAGATGACCAGCAAACGTCATCAGTTGACCAACGCTGATATTTCTGATGTTGCCAACTACGCATACTCGCTTCGTTATAAAGCCGACCTAGCCAATGGTCAAAAGCTCTATGCTAAGAACTGCGCCTCCTGTCACGCCACACCTTCAGCTATCAAACTGACTGGCAATGCAGCCTCCAAGCGTACGCTAGCAGACCTTTCTGATCGCCTGATTGATCTGCGTATCCGTCATGGTCGTCATGTGGATCGTGCCGGCAAGCACATTGCCCACCTTTCCGCTGATGATACACAGGACATCATCGCGCACATGAGGAAGAGTACAAAATAATGACGTTACACTCCGATAAAGGCGCCTCCCAACTGGGGGGCGCTGATCTTTTTGATCTGGAAGTTATCAAGAAATACGACAAGGCCGGGCCGCGTTACACCTCCTACCCCACCGCTCCGATGTTTCACACCGGCATCAGTGCCAAAGAGTATTCGCAAACGCTCAGTGATGTTGCTGATAGCGATGCACCGTTGTCACTCTATATCCACATCCCGTTCTGCAACACCGTCTGCTACTACTGCGGCTGCAGTAAAATCGTAACCAAGAAGTATGACCGTGCAGCGCCTTACCTTGAACTTCTGCTCAAAGAGATTGACCGGGTTGCTGACGCTATGGGTAACACACGCCGCCCGGTAACCCAGCTTCACTTCGGTGGCGGCACCCCAACATTCATGAGCAACGACCAGATGCGCGCCATCATGACTCGACTGCGTGAGCGGTTTAACTTCGTCGGCAAGGATGAGGGTGAATTCAGCATCGAAATTGATCCGCGTGAATGCGATGAAGACACGGTTCGTGTATTGCAGGAGATCGGCCTGAATCGCATGAGCATGGGCGTACAGGATTTCGATCCGATTGTGCAGAAGGCCGTCAACCGTATTCAGTCCAAGGAAGAGACGCTGCGTGTACTGAATGAAGCACGCCAGCACGGCTTTGAATCGATGAACATCGACCTGATGTATGGCCTGCCACACCAGACGGTTGAAACATTCGATGCCACCTTGAATACAATCATCGAATTCAATCCTGATCGCATTGCACTGTTTAACTACGCACATCTGCCGCACATGTTTATGCCTCAGCGTCGTATTGATGAGGCATCACTGCCGTCAGCACAGGATAAGTTGAATATCCTCGAGCACAGCATCAACAAGCTGCTGGACGCCGGTTATGTGTTTATCGGTATGGATCATTTTGCCAAGCCGGAAGATGAACTCACCATTGCCCAGAAGAACGGCAAGCTCTATCGCAACTTCCAGGGTTACAGCACACAGGCAGACTGTGATCTGATTGGCCTAGGTGTCACCTCTATCGGATATGTCGGCGGTGGTTTCTTCCAGAATGCCAAAGAGATGGACCCTTATGCAGAGGCCATTGATAACGGTGATTTCGCGGTATTCCGCGGTTATATCCTCTCTGATGAAGATCACCTGCGTCGCCAGGTAATCATGCGCCTGATGTGTGATTTCGCACTCGACTACACGCAGTTTGAGGGCGAGTTCGGCATCAACTTCAAGGAACACTTTGCCGATGGCATTGCCGACCTTGATGAGATGGCCAAGGACAACCTGGTAGAGCTGCGCGAAGACGGCCTGACTGTGCTGCCTGCAGGGCGCCTGCTGATCCGCAACGTCGCGATGGTATTCGATGAGTACCTGCAGAAGAAAAAAGAGGGTTCAAGCTTCTCCAAAACCATCTGATTGAACTGAAGACCTTATAAGGGCCGGGTTTATCCCCGGCCTTTTTTATTGTTATCTTCCCCGTCCATGAACGAAAAAAGGAATACCTATGCAAATCCAGAGCGATAGCCGCACCTTCTACGAACGCATTGGTGGTGAAGAGCCCCTGCGCCAACTGGTACAGCGCTTCTATTTTCATATGGATAAGCTGAAGGAAGCAGAGACCATCCGCTGGATGCATGCGGACAACCTGCAATCAGCCGAGGATAAACTATTCATGTTCCTATCCGGCTGGATGGGTGGCCCATCACTGTTCATTGAGAAGTTCGGCCACCCTCGCCTACGCATGCGCCACATCACCTTCAAAATCGGCGAGTCAGAGCGCGATCAATGGATGCTCTGCATGAAACATGCACTGGCTGACGTGGTAGCAGATAAGACCCTCTCTGACGAACTCTACGCCGCCCTACACGGCATCGCCGACTTCATGCGCAATCAGCCCTGATCATCCACACCTACCAGCCAAGCAGCAGGAGTCGCCCAAAGAATGACACTCAGAGCTGCCCGCTGACTTAGTATCGACTCAAATCGTCAAAACAAATTTAGTATTCCGGACCAACAGGCGTCGGATCTTTCGAGTCTAGCAACTCCACAGAAACATCCACGTTTGTGTTGATATAGCCTTGCGGATTCGTTTTCCCCATCATTAGAAAGGCCGAGGTTGAAACATCAACCTGTGGCCCCTGGCATTGCTTACTTTTTTTATTGTTCGAATGCTCTGCAGGACAAAAGTCTGTTATGTAAAGCACGACTGATTTCGCCACCTTTGGACTTTTTCCCAGTCTTTGAGTCAGCTCTTTAACTATAACGCCTGGCAAGTAATTATTGGTGGGCGGGTTGTTATTATTGATTTGCGCGACCAGAGATGATTCGCCGCTTTGAGCACAAAATTCATCATCCAAGCATGTCACCCGTACTTTTCTACCGCATAGGTTCCAGTTTTCGATACAGCTTGGTTCTGATCGGGAATCTTTTGAACATTTCTTCATCCCCTGCAACTTAGTTGAATCGCTTGGCGCCACGAACCAATGGCGGTAATCACCCTGATGGAGTCTCATATCTTCTTCAGTGTTGTCACACGCAAGCCCAAAGCGCTTGGTACTCATAGCTCCCATTGTTGATTTCCACTTACCATCTGCAAAATATGTATTGTCGGTGGAGTTGACAATCGACATCGGCATAACTCCCCAGTCTGCCCCGTCTGTCTCGGGAATGGCCTTTTGCAAACCTTTTATTGGAGAAGTACTAGTGCAGCCGGATATTACTAGTGACAGCAGGGCTATCAAAAGTGGTTTTATCATGTTTGTAACACCTATCCCCTCATGGTTGGGTTGATCCAAATATTATTATTTCACGATACTGATTTGTCCATTTGTCAGGCGTGTTTCTGACTCTAGCCAAGTTCACCATGTTTAGTGTGTATTGCCACTTCTTTCCATACACTATTGAAGAAAGTCTGTTATTGAACGACTTCTGCCGATCGCGACAGGCAACTCACGGCCAAACGCGGTCATTCGTTACACTCCTATGCGTCTAGAAAACCAGTGGCATTTCAGAATATAGATAAACAATCTGATTGTACTATACTTGTTACAAGATGGGAAAAAGCATTGCTAACTGGAGCTTTTTTGAAACCTGTAACTTATAAGCTGAAGGCAGCTTGCTTTATTGCTGTTTTAACTGCCCCTCTTCTCTTCTCCTCTGCTTTATCGGCAGAAGAGTTGCAGCCGTCGTGGGCTGGGGGTAGAACGTTCGTGGTCGGCTTTGCCCAAGACACGATGTCTAATGATTGGCGTGCATCACAGGTCAACGCTGTTAAAGAGGCTCTGGCTAAATACCCCTACATCCGATTTGTTTATACCGATGCAAAAGGCAGTACTGCACAACAGGTTCTCGATATTGAAAATCTGGTAGAACAAGGCATTGATCTACTCATTACCAGCCCCAGAGACGGTAAGTCGATGACTCCGGTGATATCCAGCGTTTATAAGAAGAGAATTCCCGTAATGCTTTTGACCCGGCAGATTGAGAGTGATGACTTCACCATTTTCCTCGGCGCCGATGACCATAAGATAGGTGCTCAGGTGGCAGAGAGGATCGCTGAGAGGCTGCATAAAAAAGGGCGTGTAGTGATGGTGACAGGCGTTCCAACGGCGACCACCGCTATCAAACGCACAGAAGGTTTTTTTGAGGCGTTGAAGGCCTATCCAGAGATCAAGGTAGTGGCGAAAAGAAATGGAAACTATTTGCGGGGCAACGCCATTATGGCTATGGATGAACTGCTGAATGAGGGGGTTATGTTTGATGCGATCTACGCACAGAGTGACAGCATGGCCGTGGGTATCCGTCTGGCCCTTAAAAAAAATGGTATAAATCCGAAAAGCATTCCCATTGTCGGTATCGATTATATCTCAGAGGCGAGAGAGGCAATCCGAAGTGGAGAACAGGATGCTACATTTATCTATCCTACCTGTGGCCCCGAGGCTGAGGAGTATATTTTGAAAATCCTAAAGGGCGAGCAGACCCCTAAGTATGTCGACATTCCATCGCAGATGATCACCATAGAGAATGTTGAGCAGCTCGCTCCGATCTTCTGAGGATTTATGAAAGTAAAGGTTAAACTGATTCTAATCTGGCTTCTCTCTCTTGTGGTGATGCTACTTCTGATGGCAAGTGTGACGGCTTACTTCTCATGGAATTATCATCAGCTTGAGGCAAAGGAGAGGATTCAACACGGATTTAATGAGCTGGATCGTACCATTCACCTAGAACTGAATACGCTGAAGGCGAATGCCAAGATACTCTCCGAAGATAGGCAAGTAGTCGCAGGGATCAGTATGATCAGCAGTTATCAGGATATAAATAGCTATCAGCCGCTAATTTTTGATGTTGAGAAGAGAAAGTTGGCCTCTATTCTCTCATCACTGGCAAGTGCCTCCGATATCGATGTGATTGCGCTCTATGATGGCAACTCCCGGTTGAGCTCCTTTTTCATCCATGATGATGACCAAGAACAGACCCATTCTGAAAGTTTTGCTACTCTCCCCCACCAACGCCCTGATGAAGTAAAATATGTCGGTTATCTCTCTTATGATCAGGGAAGCGCAAAGGTTTTTATCTCCAGCACCATCCATGAGCCATTTATTGAATCCAGAGAGTTGCCGGACTTTTTTACCGCGAAGCTGCTGCAGGTGCCAGTCAAAGAGCCCTTAACAAGAATCTACGATGGCGGTGAAGGGCTGGTTCTTGAGATGCTGCAGCCAATCTGGCGCTCTCTTCCTGCCGGAGAGAGAAGAGAGGTTGGTTTCCTGAGGCTTGCGAAGGTGATGGATAAAGCATTCGCTGTTAAAGTCTCAAAGAGTGCAGCACTGGAGTTCTCCATCTGGCTTTCAGAATCCAGACAGTTCGGAAACATTCAGGGCATAGATGATCTGAACCCATTTTTAGCCAGTGAAACCGTGCAGATGGAGCTACCCGGAGTTTATCAACACACATGGGTAGAAGACGTTGAACATTTCATGGGAATTAGCAATCAACAGCTTGCCAATGGTCAGAGCGTAGCCTTTATCTTTAATGTTTCAAAACAGCAGCTGCAATTGGATATGGAGCAAGTGAGAAATGCCGCACTGCTTGTACTGCTTTTTGGCTTTATTTTGGCCCCATTTGGGATCTATTTGCTCAATAGGAATATTTCACTCCCGATTAGCAGATTAACTTCCGGTGTCGAATCATTGAGTATGGGAAGCTTTAATCGCATCGAAGGGCTTAATGAAAAAGATGAGTTCGGATATCTGGCCAGTGCATTTAACAACATGAGCGATGCAATCCAGAAGCGAGGGGAGGAACTAAAGCAGAGTGAAGAGAGGTTCTCGCTGGCTATGCGCGGAGCCAATGATGGACTGTGGGACTGGAATCTGCTGACCGATGAGGTCTACTACTCGCCGCGCTGGTTTACCATGCTCGGCTATGAGCCCGATGCCTTTCCAGCCGTTCTCGACACCTGGAGTAGGCTGGCGCATCCAGATGACAAGGAGAGGTTTCTGCAACACGCACAGGATTATCTTGAAGAGCGTGTCGACAAGATGGAGATGGAGATGCGCATGAAGCATCGGGATGGTCATGATGTGATCGTACTCACACGTTCCATCAAGGTGGTCCGGGAGTCCGATGGCAAGCCGATTCGTCTGGTCGGAACCCATGTCGACATCACTGAGCAGAAAGAGGCAAGCATTTTTCTCTCTGCTTTGCTGGATAACATCGGGGAGGCAATGGTCTCCTGCGATGCTCAGGGGAACTTGGTGCAATTCAATCAGGCTGCCATGCAATTACATGGGCTGCCTGCGAAGCCCATTCCAACCGAACAGTGGGCTGAGTACTATGATTTGTATCAACCTGACGGATGCACCCTGTTACGCAGAGAAGAGATACCACTGTTCCGAGCGCTTCAGGGCGAGCATGTCCAAAATGTTGAGATGGTGGTGGCTCCCAAAAACAGCTCTCCTCGTTTTCTGGTAGCCAATGGTCAACCTCTGGTTGATTCATCAGGTCAGACTTTCGGTGCAGTAGTGACGATGCACGATATTACTGAGCGCAAAGATCTTGAAGAACAGCTCATCCAGTCCCAGAAGATGGAGGCTATCGGTACCCTGGTGGGTGGTATTGCCCATGACTTTAATAATACACTGGCAGGAATTACAGGGAATCTCTATTTGGCTAAAAAGGGAAGTAAAGATAACTCCGAAACATTCAAGCGACTTGAAACTATTGAGGATCTCTCATTTAAAGCTGCAGGTATGATCCAGCAGTTGCTCTCTTTTTCTAGAAAAGGGACATTCAACAAGAAGCCGGTCACCATCTCCTCTTTTCTCAAAGAGATTATTAAAATACACAGAGTTGCCATTCCTGAGAACATCAAGCTTATTCAAGCTATTGAACCCAGTGACATGGAGATTTACGCGGATATTAACCAGATCCAGCAAGTGATTGTTAATCTTCTGAACAACGCTCGTGATGCAGTATGCGATGTTCAGAAACCTGAAATCACGCTCCAGCTTGAAAAATACGTTGCAGACAGTCAGTTCAAAAAAAGCTACCCGGAAGCAGAAGGCGATGAGTTTGCATGTATCAGCGTGATTGATAATGGTGTCGGAGTTAAAGAAGCAGACCTTGAACATCTCTTCGAGCCTTTCTTCACAACCAAGGAGGTTGGTAAAGGCACAGGGCTTGGATTGTCTATGGCATATGGAACAGTTCAATCTCATGGCGGGGTTATCATGCTTGATAGTGCGTATGGTAAAGGTGCAACATTCAAGGTCTATCTACCTCTTCTGAAAGAAACCGGGAGTCTGAGTGTTGATAAATCTGAAGACGAAATTATTCAGGGCCATGGTGAAACCATCCTGCTTGTAGATGATAATCATGACGTGATTCAGATAGGGCGCGATATTCTTGAAAGCATTGGTTATAAGGTTATTACTGCTCTAAATGGCTTGGATGCAGTTGAAGTATATAAAGCTCAAGGCAATAGCATTAACCTGATTCTTCTCGATTTGGTCATGCCTGAAATGGGTGGCGTTGAGGCAGCCAAGGTCATCCGTGATCTTAATAAAGATGCAAAACTTATCTTTGTGACAGGTTATGATTCTGATCAACAATTAAACGATGCAGAGAATATCTCAGCCAAGCTTATATCCAAGCCATTCAAGGTGGCTGAATTAAGTCAGGGAATTCAAGCGGTATTAAAGAGCTAGCCTGCTGGTCTCCCCTGCGTTCTTTTAGCCAGTGGAGACCAGGCAATGTTTAATGATGTCTGGATCGAATTCACCGTAAGCATCGGCAGGTTCAAGAGAGACTTTCAACTTATCGCCAAAGCTCTTGCCTTCCAGCGCTAGTTCCAGCCCGGGAACGATATTCTCTTCGCCATGCAGATAAGGCATCGGCTCGCCACCAGTGATGTGTCGATGATGGTGCCTTGATCATTGGTCAGGGTGTAGTGAAATGAAACAACTTTATGGTTAGTGATCTGCATAGTTAACCCCTGTTTTCAGAGACGAAGAACTTAATAAGACGTCTGAAACGCTATAAGGTAGCAGATGCCCAAAGCTTTACTAATGTCTACGCCTCAAACAATTTGTCTAAATTGTGAATGCCAATTTTTAGTAGTTGATCAAAGACCAAAATAACTCTCCGAATAATTTCAGGGTCATCCGTTAAATCTGCATAGGATAATAGTCTCTTTATTCCAGCTATGAGTGGATCACTATGCCAAACTATACAGCGTCAATTAACTTGGCCGCATAGCGACAATTACGATGGCCGGTACTGATGGCTTTCTAAATGTCCGCTTTTGCCGTTATGCGACCGTCGAGGTTCGGCCAAACGCGGTCATTCGCGACTGCGCAAAAAGATGCATGCACTCTATCCAGCGTTGCTGTCATCTTCTTGTAAATAACTAAACGTTTACCTGCAGGTTGATAATTATACGCTGAACCTTTTATCTTCATACGCTTTTAAACAGGCATCCACAGCCTCAGGATCATAAAATATCCCGCGCTTGGCCTTGATTTCATCCAGTGCAAAATCAATACCCAGTGCAGCTCGATAAGGGCGATGTGAGCTTATCGCTTCTACCACATCGGCGACCGCTACAATGCGCGCCTCCAGACATATTTCGTCCCCTTTGAGCCCCTGTGGGTAGCCCGATCCATCCACCCGTTCATGATGCTGATGGGCTATATCAGCAACAGGCCATGGGAATTTGATATCTTTAAGAATATCGTAACCAATGGTTGTATGCTCTTTGATCAGTTGAAATTCAAATTTCGTCAATTGCGTAGGTTTAGAGAGGAGCTCAGCAGGTGTCTGGATTTTCCCGATATCATGGATGGATGCCCCCATCCTGATGCCTTCGATCTGGCCTTCATCCAGCCCCATCTCTTCTGCAATGGCACAAGCAATTTCAGCTACCCGCTGCTGGTGGCCTGCGGTGTACGGATCTCTGGCCTCAACAGCCTTGGATATGGCTCCCACAGTACCAGCCAGACTATCTTTAAGGTCGAAATGACTCTTGAGAAGCTCATCGCAGGCTCTGTTTTTGTCAGTGATATCACGCAGGAAGGCATTGAAATAAGTGTCACCGTTATCCTTCTCCACAACAATCGACAGCTCTATCGGCAGCAGGTGCCCATCACTGTGGAGCGCTTCAATTTCTATCACCTTGTTCAGGACAGCCCCTTCACCAGTGGCCAGAAAGTGTTTGATTCCCTCTTCATGCTGCTGCCTATTGCCCTGCGGTATGATTGATTCAGTTAAGGCATGGCCCAGAACCTCTTCCTTTTTCCAGCCAAATATTAGTTCCGCATGCGGATTCCATTCTCTTATGAGTCCATCCGCATCAATTTGGATAAAGGCATCGAGTGCCGTCTCGAGAATCCGTTTTGCCTGGACCTCCTGGCGAAGTGTCCGTTGCTCAGATCGTTTTTGATCAGTGATATCCCGCGCATTCGCGATATATCCAGCCACCTTGTTTTCAGCAACAAGATATGGGTAATAATGTATATCCATGTATAGCGTCTTAGAATTTGGAAAATCGAACCACGTCTGATAATTGACTTCTTCCCCGGCTAAACAGCGCTCGACTTTGGGTCTTATTATTTCATTAAAGAACTGTTCCCCAAATAGCTCGGCCACTGTATGCCCAATCATCTCATCTTGTGTTTTATTAAATGCCTTCATATATGCCGGATTAGCAGAAAGGTAAGTGAAACCACTATCCAGCATCGCCATCATATCTGTGGAAGACGAAACAATATGCTCGAACTGACGGAGCGCCGCCTCAGCCTCTTTCTGCTCGGTAATATCTTCGCCGGAAAACAAAACGCCTGAAGGTTTGCCCTGCTCATCTCTGAGTATAGTGTTATGGAAGGCAATTATTCTTCGCTTGCCAGTTTTTGTAATAACTTCGTTTTCATAATATTCAACAGGGTCAATCTCTCCATTCATTAACTGATCAAACACACCCTTAATTTCTTCTCGAATGTCATCACTAATGAAGAGCTCAAACCAGTTCTTACCTATAGTTTCATTTTCATCACAGCAAAGTATCTCAGCCCCTTTCCTATTCATGAGCTTGATATCACCCTTCGAATCCAACACACAAAACATGACACCTGCAATATCAAGGTATGTCTGAGCCTGCTTTCTCTCCATCTGAATGATCATCTCTGCATGCCTGTTCTGGGTGACATACTCCCACTCTCGCAGGGCTCGCTCTGCCATATGCGGCATCTCTGCAAACATAGAATCACTTTTGACCACGTAATCCAGCGCCCCGAATTTCAGGGCGTTTACGGCTACTTTTTCGTCGCCGTACGCTGTCATCATGATAATGGGGAATATCCGATTCTCTACAGTTCCGGGCAGCAACTCGAGCCCTTCACCGTCAGGCAATCGGTTATCAAGCAGCATCAAATCCGGTTGCTGCCCGGCCAGTATCGATTTCGCCTCTTTCAGTGTTTTGACATGCTGTAGCTGCCATGATGCATGGTGATCTTCAAAGGCACGGGTTATCAATGCCGCATGTGCCTCTTCATCCTCAACAAGCAGGATAGTTTTCTGCTGCTCACTCATCAGTCGCTCAGTCCGGTTTTCATGACCATGGGTAATGGTTCCAGGCCAACCAGTAATAACCGAGGTCTTTCATCAGCTTGCTGAACTGATCAAAATCCAGCGGTTTCACAAGGTAACTGTTGGCGTGGTATTCATAGGCCTTGGCCGCATCTGTTTCCGCTGCTGATGTTGTCAGCACCACGACAGGCAGGCTTTTCGTAACATCCGACTCTCGTATCTGCCTCAATACTTCCAGCCCATCAATTTTGGGCAGGCGAAGATCCAGCAGAATTACATGGGGCAAAGAATAAGTTTCCGCATCGGCATACAGACCACGATTAAACACATAATCCAGGGCCTCTTCTCCATCCTTTACATGGTGAATCTTATTAGCGAGTGCATGATCCTCAAAGCTACGCATCACCAGTTCAGCATGAGCCTCATTATCTTCAACCAATAGAATATTTAGTGCTTCCCCTTTCATGATTCCTCTCCCTGTTTAGACAATGTAAAAAACAACGTGGTTCCACAGCCCTCACCATCCGATTCCAGCCAGCTGCGACCGCCATGTATCTCGACAATGCGTTTGACCAGTGCCAGTCCCATGCCTGTTCCCTTTATCTCGGGATTCAGGTATTCAAACATGCCAAAAACCTTCTCCTGATAGTCTCGATTAATACCGATACCGTTGTCCTTAATAGTATAGACTATTTCATGGTCTTTGTTGTAAGAGGCAATCTTGATGCAGGGATTAGGTTGATCACCCATGAACTTCACTGCATTCTCAATCAGATTTTGCAACAGCGCCTTGATGCGCGGACGGTCTGCAGATATCACCGGAAGCTCTGGCTGAATATCAATTTTGAAATTATTCGGGATGCTCCCTGAAAGCAGATCAATCACCTCATCCACAAGTGCATTCATAGCAATATCTTCATATGGATTATCCAGCCGTCCAACCCGCGAAAACTCCAGTAACTCATTGAGCAAGGTATCCATTGTTATAGCTGCTGATTTAATCTGCTCAACATCTTCATCAACTCTCTGCTCATCACCGGCCATGGCATCCTTCTTAAGCATGCCGACAAAGCCCTGAATACTGACCAATGGACTCTTCAGGTCATGGGAAACGGTATAGGTGAAATTCTCAATCTCGGCATTTTTCTCCTCAAGGCTTGCAATTAGTAACTCACGCTCTTCTTCGATCAGCTTGCGCTCGGTGACATCCAAAGCCATACTGGTTACCAAACGTCTGCCATCACGGGAAGCCCCTAATGGTGTCGACATGAAATCCCATATTCGTTTATCACCGTCTTTGATTCTTATTTCAAACTCACCTTCATAAATGTTTCCGGTTAACCCGTACAGACTATTAATCTCCGCCTGCACCAAATCCTTGCGCTCTCCATATGCTTTCTCAGTCCAATCGGCGATGGTGGGAATATCAGCATGGGTGTAACCGCTAATCTTTTCCCATGCAGCATTAATCATGACGACTTCCATATCTTCGGCATGTATCATGATGGGAAGAGGAGCATTGAACAGAGCATTATTATACTGTGCATCTTTAGCCTTGAGCAGTGCTTCGGACTTCTCATCCAATGCTTGAAAAAACCTGATTGCCATCACTAGCGCAATGGTCAGCAAGGCACCGAAGATCAGGATGCTTTCATCGGCATGACTTGAAGCTTCAGGCCCTAATTTGGCAACCATCTCAGCCTCATGTGCTTCTACGGCTTGCCACCATAAAGTGGTGATAAACAGACTGCCTATGCCTGCAAATATGGGAAGAAACCCCTGCATATCTTTCTGGTACTCTTTAGATTGAAGCCATGCGTAAATGGACAGGGCTGAGCCCAGAAGCAAGAAACCAATTGCTGTGTGGAGAGCCATTCTTGTTAATTGCCCCCAACCATAACCAGCCTCCACACCGGACATATAGCCGCCCAAGGCGACTATGGCCAAGGCAACAGTGATAACCCCCAGAAGACATGTCCACAGCAGTTGCAACCTAATAACTTTAATCAATCCACTTAAAATACCCAGACCAACCAGAAGAAAACAGAGTGCGGTATTAGGCGCCATGCGTCCGGGATGGGAAGTATTTACGTCTACATAGTGATTCATAAAAATCTGATCAATTTGTAAATCAATCAAGAAAACATATTCAGCAAGCGTTAGTGAACCCAACACGATTAAAGTCATTCCAATGCATGTTCTCAAAAGCATATTTGACGCTAACACAGCGAATAAACCGGCTCCTGCCAAGCCAAAACCTAATGCGGTGTTATATTGCATGGGAACAAATGCAGGATTGATCTGAATCAGGCTCACATTGTGAGTATGCCAACCCACGAGGACCACAATGCTCAGCACTACTGACAAAGCAGCAAAACAAAGAGGCATGAGAGAAACACCTTGCTGGAGGAGGCTAACCTGCCCTGTTTTCCTGTTCATGTTGCACCTGCTTTGTTATCAAGCTCAATTTCCTTTTGAGGCAGTGTGAAACAGAATGTACAGCCCGAACCCACCCCCGCAGATTCCACCCAGATGCGACCGCCGTGCACTTCAATAATACGCTTGACCAGCGCCAGTCCCATACCTGTTCCATCTATCGTTGTATCCAGGCGTTCAAACATGCCAAAAACCTTTTCATGGTATGCCTTATCAATACCAATCCCATTATCCCTCACATAATAAACAACTTCGCCACCCCGGTTATCTGAACCTACCTCAATATGGGGAGCTGGTTGCTCACCCATAAACTTCGCGGCATTCTCAATAAGGTTTTGTATAACTTCCCTGATTCGGGGCCGATCAGCAAACGCCGAGGGCAAGTCAGGCTGAATATCGACCTTTATCTTGGCCTCCACGATTCGCCCTGAGAGCAGTTCAACGGTTTCATTTACCATCTCAAACATGGATATCTCTTCATGCGGATTATCCAGGCGACCAATCCGTGAAAACTCCAACAACTCATCGAGCAGAGCCGCCATGATATTGGCCGCTTCATTGATGCGTTTGATATCACCAGACATACGCTTTTGATTGCCTTCCATGGAATCCTTTTCCAGCAGGCCGATAAACCCTTTAATGGTGACCAGTGGACTTTTCAGGTCGTGTGAAACGGTATAGGTGAAACGTTCCAATTCGGCATTTTTCGTTTCAAGCTCCTCTGTGCGCTCCTTCACCTTTACATTTAACTCGCTGGACCACTCCTGTATCTCTTCAATCATGTCATTGATAGATTTAGCAAGTGAACCGAGTTCATCTTGAGAATTGATTACATTTCGAACGGTATAATCACCATCTGTAATTTTTTTCGCTAAAGCATCCATTCCAATAACAGGTTTTGAAAAAGTTGTACTGAGTCGAAACGCAAGCAGAACAATGATAATTAAAGATGCAATAAATAGGATTAGAGTGTTCCCAATCATCTCACGAATGGGTGCCCTTAATTCGGACACATCCTGTTTACTAACAAAACCCCAGCCTGTTTCGGGTATGTAGGTATAAGCAGCCAGAACTTCTTCACCTCGGTAATCTTTAACGGTTGCTGTTCCGGTCATTCCCTGTGAAGCATAAACAGCTGGCAGCGCTTTTATTTGAAGCTTTAGAGGCGCATTTTCATGCCAGCGCAATGCGTTCAGGGCAATGATATCGCTGTTCACAATAAGGGTTTCACCTGTTTCTCCCAACCCAATCTTATCCAGCAACATGGGATAGAGTACGTGATCCAGATCAACACGTGCAACCAGGACTCCTATCAGGTGTTCCCGAATAGCGAGAGAATAAAAAATAGGGGCTGAGAAAGCCATTGCATGACTTAATAATGTTTTTGAATGATAGATATCCTGGATAAATAATTTTCCGGATTGTTGCGGTTTGATGAAGTAATCATAATCAGACTTGTCTTTACCCTCCATCTTCGGATTGGTAGAAATGAGCACTTTTCCGGTGAGTGGATGAATAATAAATATTTCACTATAATCCGAGTAACTTTCTAAATAGTGCTGTATAAATTTCCTTATGATTTCAAACTCTTCCAGCCTGTCGGGGTTCGAATTGTCTTTACTTATGATGTTTTTCAGGGAAGACAATTCAGCATCTGAAGACATTACTTCTAAATCACTAGACCTCTCCTGCAACCAGCCCTGTAATCGCTCTACTTTCAAGTCACGAATTGCAGTGAGCTTATCCAATGTCCTAGTTTCAATAACACTTACCCTTTGATCATATGTAATGAGTATTGCTAGGAGTAACGGTGTTAACGAAATCAAGAGAAACCAGACGATTAATCGTGTTCTGATGCGTTTAAATGAAAATATATTCACTGTTTCATCTGCTGTAGACAGCCGGGTTTTGAATCTCGAGTAAGACTTCCGATTCAAAAAGGCCAGCTGTATGAATTCTCTTTGAAAGCATGTTCTTGGACATCATAAAATCAACAATCGCCTGAGAATATTTATAAATATTCTTATCTGATGTGGGATCAAAAACAGCCCTATTTGCTGTAAGGTCAGGTGCCACCAGACTGTTCAGGCCTTGTTTATAATTGTCAGGAGTAGTGTTTTTGACCGCTGATATGATTTCGGCAGCTTTATCCAGGTTTGTATCGATATAGCTCAGCGTTTCAAACCAGGCTCTGAGGATTTTCGTAATGGCAGGTTTGTTATCGTGATAGAATGATTCAGAAAAGAGAAGCACATCAATAATTTCGAATGGTATGTCGGCTGAACTGAACAATAGATTGCCCTCATGCTCATTCAATAATTCTGTAGCAACAGGATTGAAGCATACCAGTGCATCCACGTTTTTTTCTACGAAAGAGTCATGCCACTTATCTGCCTGGACATCAATTAATTTAACAGCTGACCTTTTTAGATTATATTTATACAGTGCTCGATCAAGCAGGAACCCCCCTACAACACTGCCTTCATAGCCGATCGTCTTGCCCTTTAGCTCCGCGATGCTTTTAATCTCTTTTTGACCGATGACCATATCACCGCCCATCGAGTAATCTACGATCAGGACAACTTTGCCCTTAAATCCTGCTCCGACTAGCGAAAATACCTCATCGAGTGTTAAGCCTGCTCCCTGGATTTCCCCGTCTCTCATTGCCTGCGCCTGTTCAGTTGTAGATGCAAATCTTCTGATTTCTACCTGCACATTGTTCTTATTAAACAGATCAAGCTTATCCGCCAGAATGAAAGGATCGTAACCAGCCCAACTGTTTATCCCAATTGTGATCGGAGTACTATTCAGACCATCTCTTGAGCAGGTGGTGAGTGAGAATAGACACAACAAGAGGAGGGGCAGAACTATCCAGCTCCTCCCCTGATTTAAAGATGCTATAAATCCCCTACAAACCATGTTTCTTCCTTGAAAGAAATATTTGGCTCATTGCGATCACGCTACATATGATCAGTAAAATAAATATCGCATGAGTCTATAATAACCATCCAGCTTAGATTATAGACTAAATGTGCTAACAATAGAAATTTTAGGCAGTTAGGGGTTCACGTTGTGTGAAAATTTAATTCTCTGGTGATGTGGAATGACCGAGTTTGGCCGACTTCTGCCGATCACGACAGGCGACTCACGGCCAAAAGCATCCGTTCGCTCAAAGCGAAATTTCATAGCAAAGCCCTGCCTGAATGGTGGGGCTTATTTTGTGCTATAATAGTATGACGGAGTCACTCCATGTTTCATGTTATTGAAGATGAACCATACCTGCTTAAAGTCACCAAGGATTTTATCACTACAGCTGGTTATGAGGTGATTGGGTTTGAGTCTGGGGATGCATATCTGCGATATTTCCATACAGACAGTTATCTCCCTCCAGTTGCCTTGATTACTGATTTTGACATGCCAGGTAAGAATGGGTTCAAAGTAATAAAAGAAGTGCGCAAGCGCATCCCTTTTCTTAAAGCGGTTATCGTATCTGGGACCATTGAAATCGCTGCAAATATTCATGCGAACAAGCATATCTGCCTTGGCTTAGCTAAACCGTACCAACCTAAACAGTTATTCAGTTTGTTACAGTCGTTGATGGAGTGCGAACAGAGCAATCCACCAGTGCCTGCCTGTTTGAAGTCAAAGCGATGTGGCTTTGGCATAGAGCATGGATGCCCATTTTATACAAATAGCTACTAAAGTGCGTATTCCAATTGAAACTTCCACTCCGCCGAATGACTGCTTCCGGCCACAAGCGGACATTCAGAATTAACCCACTATGACTAGGTGTGTCAGAAAATTAGAATTGAATTATTCAGACTCTTCCAGAAACTGATTTGCTTGTTCAATTGTCTTGAAAGCATGAGTATCAGCAGACATTTTATCTGACATTAATATCTCCCACATTCTTCCATGTCCGTAATCATTTGTATTAACTACAAGTACAAACCTTCTAAGTTTTAAAGCATCAAGTGCGACTTTGGATTTATTCGTAACAGAATTCATTTGGTGATAATCAAGGTTTTTCATTGTGCTTTCTGAGTGATTAATAAGTAAATCCCATCCTTCAGTTCCATCTAGAAGAGACTTAATCTCAGTACGAATTGAATCAATACGCTGAATATCAATCTCGCCTTTCGATTTAATAGCGAGCAGCTTTTTTTCTTTGTCGAGGGTAGTTATAAAACTCATGTCAGCCATCCGTAAGCACATCCGTGTGCAGCAATGTGGATGAATTAGAGTGTGTTCCCTAATAATCAATACTTAATCAACCATCATTATATTTTTATGCATCTAGACATAACAATAAAAGCCATATATAATATACGGTCTTTTTTGATGGGTTGGTGCAATTGTTATGGGTATATTCCATATAGTCGATGATGAGACCTTTATAAGTGAGTTTGTAGCCGAACTTATTTCCTCCCTTGGCTTTAAAAGCAAAGGCTTTTCTTGTCCCGCTGAATACCTAGATTATATGAAAACCCCTGATTACCAGCGTCCTATTGCTATTTTTACTGATGTTCGCATGCCAAAAATGACTGGCTTTGATATGATTGAAAGGATACGGGAATTTCATCCTGACCAGAAATTCGTGGTCATGTCCGGTTATTCGATGGGAGTCGAGGTTTTAAATAAGCAAGCATGTCAATATATTGCTAAGCCATTTCGTCCCGAGGTAATTGAACAAACCGCGTTGTCCCTAGCTAAATGCCACAAGCAGGTTTCGCCTAACATTAAACAGTGTCAGGGAAATATTTCTGCAGAATATTTGGACGTTTGGCGCTGCCCTTTAGACTGTTCCGACTGCTGATTGAACACCATTCCATTACCCAAATTACTGTTGTTTAATAAATTATTAGTGAAAGCGGTGATAAGTTGGGATTACTCATCGAGCTTATTTTCGAGAGTAACGGTAATCCCTTTTGATTTAAACCAAGCAATAGCTTCATCCATGCTCCGTACAACATGGGAATCAAAACCATCTTTCTGTGCTTGAGCGCTCCACTGCCTAGAAGCTCCAAACAGCACATCCGTTGGAGCTACGGTGCAGCCAAATTGCTTAATGCCCTTTATAAATTGTTTATCCATTGCTGCAAGGGTTGCCATATCGTTACTTGAAACGTCAAAGTCTTCGACATCAGAAAGGTCAGCCAACTGAAATAGAAGACCTTCATCGTATTTATATGAATATACATCTTTGTTTGCTAAAATCAGGTCTTCTCCAGTAACAACACCGCTGTGCCAGATAATCACTCCATTGGATTTAAATTCTAACTCGATAGACATACTACCTCTTCTTATCAGTAAATTTAGATTCTATGAAGATGACGACAATAAATATACTCAAAGTGTAATTACAGATAAATTTTCGAATGTCCGCTTGTGGCCGGTAAGTGACCGTTGTCAGCGGCCACTTCCGTGACCAATCAAGCTTCGGTTTGCTCTGACATCTCTAAAGCATCATCAACTTCGATTCCAAGGTACCTGACCGTGCTTTCTAGCTTGGTATGTCCCAAAAGGAGTTGAACAGCTCGAAGATTCTTTGTTCTCTTATAAATCAAAGTTGCCTTTGTTCGACGTAATGAGTGTGTTCCATACTCCATAGGGTCTAGGCCAATCAGTTCAGCCCACGATTTGACTATCCGTGCATATTGACGAGTAGAAAGATGAGGAGACTGACGTATTCTACTTGGAAATAGATAATGACCCGAAAAAAGATGAGCTTTGTTAATCCAGGCCGCTACAGCATCTCTAGTTTGCTCGGTTAATTCAAATCTAACTGGCTGGCCGGTCTTTTGTTGAGTGACTGTAGCTCTCGACATAACCCGCCCATTATGAGCGATGTCGTGAATCTGAAGCTTAACAAGGTCACATCCCCGAAGTTTGCTGTCGATTGCAAGGTCGAACAGAGCAAGATCTCTTGTTTGTTCTTGCAACTGGAGTCGGATTCTAATTGCCCATATCTCTTTCAGCTTGAAAGGAGGCTTCGGGCCAACTAATCGACTTATTCTTGCGAAAGTCTGCTGAGGGGTTGTTAGCTGTGTGCTATTAGCATTGTCATTCATATTATGTTTCCTCCTTGTTGGTGTGGAAACATAATTATGGCTCATGGAGATTTGGTCGTTATCCGGCCAGAAGCGGACATTCATTTATGGTGCACGTACCAGTTTTCAGCTATGCTGACTTCACTTGGTAAAGTGGAGATAAAACCATGCAGCTACGACGATGGCGGCAAAGTGACATAGTATTTCTGGCTACAGTCAGTGTTGTTCTATTTGCATCGCCTGCTAATGCAGGCTGCACATGGAAGTTTGACTGGTATTGCTCCGACTGTGCTAAAATCGGTGGCCAAACTACTGGCACTCATGGCGGTTATGCTTCTGAATCCGCCTGTGAGAGCGCGCGCGATCAGGTAAAGAGTCCCGTTTCTGCCATGTCCTGTGACCGAGTTGGCTGGTGTGATGAGCCATCTAAACCACCATCTTCGCCACAAACCAATATTGAAAACAGAGGCGGTAGTTATACCCCTTCACAGCCTGACTACGGAGCCCAGCAGCGAATGGCTGAAGAGAGCCGCCGTCAGGAAGAAGCACGACGTCAGGCGGAACGTGAGAGAAAAGCCAGGGAGCAACGTGCCTTCGACAAAGCCAAGAGCGATACCCTGAGAACGCTCAAAGGCTCATCGTCGAGTAGCAGCTCCAAAGACCCTGTATCAACGCTTAAGCTGAAATCAGGCACCCCAACCTTTAGCATCAAGGGTAACCCTGACGGACAACTTCACCTCAAAAGCCCGAGCGCAGTAAAGCTTAAAAATCCTGAAAATGCAGTAGCTGATCCATCATTCTTTACTCGACCCAAGGCACGACTGCACATCCGCTATGTGCCCAATCCCATGCAAGCACCGAAAGGCACATGGTTGCGTTATGTGAAATCAGATCGGGCGAACCTGATTCTGGATGCGCTGGAGATGGGTAAGGGCGACCTTGATAAGGCCATTGGTTATCTGGATGGGCAGATCATTCGCCACGGTAGCCATCGAGCTGCATCCAGCGCATTGGGTTATCTGGAAGGCCTGCGCACCTCTTATATCGCTGTCGGAGCCGAATACCGCAAGAAGTCCAGGAAACAAGGGCAACAGGTGACCGTGGAGTCGAAAGCCTTGTTGCAGGCGATCTTGGCTGCATCTGGGGTGCGCAAATGGCCGGGGCCAACAAACCCGAACCCGGCTGCCAAACCTTTGAACCCTGATGACTGGCGAGTCAAACGTGCCAATAAACTGCTCACTGCGCTGAAAGCTGCGCCCGGTGATCTGGAAAAGAGTTACAAAATCTTACGATCCGACAGGGAGATCATCGTTGCAGCCGATGCGGAATACTATTTGCGCGGTGTCTTCGCCTATTGGGATTTTCTGGCCGATCAAGGAGGGAAGAAATGAAGTTTATCATATCCATGCTGACAGCAACTTTCGTTCTGGGATTTGCCGGAACCTCTTATGCTGATTCTTGTTCATCAGTAAAACGCGAGATGACTTATGGACGCGTTGCGTTGGAAGCCGCCAAAGATAAGCAGGGTTACATCGAATCTGCCAAACAGTATGAAGCTGCTGTCAAAAAAGCACACGGCTGTGCAGAGGCCCACTTTAATCTTGGCCTAGTTTATGAAAAAGCCGGAGAATACAAAAAAGCCCTAAACTCGCTTCAACAATACCTCTCTCTTGCTCCCAATGCAGCGGATGCAGAAAGTGTCCGAGAGAAAACCTACGAACTGGAATACCGGGCACAAAAGGCTGCATTACCTCCGAAAGGTAAATGGGAGCATCTTTCCGGAAAATGGTGCAGGACAACAGGGCAATGCGAAGGGCAACTTACAACGCAATATTGGAGGGGTGATCTAACGCCTTTCGATGTCAAAGTATCAGGAAGTAATATAAAAATTAAGTTCGTTGATAATAATTATAACACTGGATATCAGTGTAGGCGGATAATAACGGATCAATGGGTCGGCACAATTAATGATAACGGATCGATGAGAGGTAGTTATGAGAGTATTTCAGAGTGGACAAAAAGTTGCGCTCCATTTGCTGTCGCTAGCTCTATCGTTACCGGCACTTTTATTGGAAGCCTCTTAGGGCGAGGATCAATCATAGAAATTAAATCAGAGGGAACTAGCGACATTAAAAGCGGCAGCCAAAAGGCAACCGGTACAACATCTCTTAGGCGTAAAGACTGATGTTTACTGTGACCTGATCGGAGGTGAGTATGAAAAAGATTCTGAATTTGATGGCACTGTTCTTTGGGATGCTTTTCATAGTACAAAGCGTGGCATATGCCGATTCATGTTCCAGTGTTGAACGTGAGATGGTTCAGGGCCAGACGGCTGTTGAAGTAGCTAGAAATGACGGTGGTTTCCAAAAGGCTGCGCGTCTGTTTGAGAAAGCTACCGAAAAAGCCCCCGGCTGCGCTGATGCCTATTATAACCTTGGGCTCGTTTATGAAAAAACTACTGACTATGCCAAAGCGAAAAAAGCACTGGAGAAATATCTACGGCTAAGCCCTGATGCCAAAGATGCGGCTACAGTTCGTAAACAGATTTATCGACTGGAGTTTCTGGTCAGCAATAAGGTCGAAGAACAAAAAGCACTGAAAACAGCAGAAGGACGGTTTGTCGATAATGGCGATGGAACGATCAGTGATATACAAACTGGTCTCATGTGGGCTAAAAAGGATAGTTATGCTGCTACCGGAACATGTATATGGATGGATGCAGCGCAGACTTATGCCCGGGATCTGATAACAGGTGGCCATCAAGACTGGCGTCCACCCAGCATTAAAGAGCTTCAAAGCATTTACGATGACTCTGAGGGAATCCATGCAATGGATTTTAATGGCTCTCCCCTTCACCTCCCTGCTGTGTTTGAGCAAGGAGGAGGCTACCGGTACTGGTCATCTGAATTTTCAGGAGATTGTTGTGCCTCTTTTCTGGACTTCAGAAGCAATACAGTTGGGAGGCTTGCCAGAAGCTTCTGCGATGGATTTGGTGTGCGGGCTGTGCGACCTTGAATATAAAAACTGTTTTGAATTCCCTGATCATTGGCTCAATACTTTTAATACTCTATGTTTTTGTAGGCCACAATTTTGTGAAATTCTACACGGGTGGCAAAGCAAAAATCATCGAAGCCGGTACGCAAATTAATAAACTTTGCAATACCAACGGGGCATGCCCCACGACCATGAGTGGATGGCATCCATCATTCAGCAACAGCGAAATATTGTATAAAGATAATATGGTCTATTCTGTCAGCTCTGATGAGGGCACTAATAAGGAAAAGAAACATCAAACCTTCAGATTGGTTTACAGCTTCATCATGCCGGATGACTGGTTTGAAGTTCAGGGTGGTGTTGGGGAACCAGTCACTTCGGGCTGGAAAAGCAGATAGATAGTTCCTATCTTCAAGAAACACTCGGTAAAATCATTTCAGTGAATGTCCGCTTTTGGCCGTGAGTCGCCTGTCGTGATCGGCAGCAGTCGGCCGTCCTACGACATTCGTGAGTGCCGGCAACCGACAAGATCACATCATTTGACTGATTAATGCATCCGAACTGTTCGCATTACGCTCCGGCGGGAAAACCTACCTTATCAAGACTAACTACGGGGCGGTTTACCCGGAAATCGGAGAGATCAATTGAGGGGGCTTCACCCAAGATCCAGCGGCTCATGATATCGGCAGTGCCGGGGGCAAGGGCTACGCCATTGCGGTAGTGGCCGGTGGCTACAAACAGGCCGGGATGGCCATCTACAGGGCCGAGATAAGGCATGCCGTCGGGACTGCCCGGACGGAACCCCATCCACTGCTCGATAACCTCAGCATCTTTCAACCCCGGTGTAATGCGATACGTGGCTTCCAGCAGGTTGTTCACGACTGATTCAGTAGTGCCTGGTTGGAAGCCGACTCGCTCCATGCTGGCACCAACGAGAATATGGCCGTCAATACGGGGAACCAGATAGACATCGTCATGTTTGATGATGTGTTTCACTTTACCCGGTTCATCTTTGAGCAGCACGACCTGCCCTTTCACAGGTTCCACCGGCAGCTCAAGGCCGATCTGGCGGGCAAATTCCCCGCTCCAGCTGCCAGCTGCGAGCAACACGGCATCCACTTCAATGGTTTCACCACCCGCAAGCTCTACACTTGAGACATCACCCATCCCGTTTTTACCGACAGCGATCACCTCGGCCTGTTCGCGGATCGGAACCTGAGCGTTTGCCAGAGCCTGTTTAACCGCGGCCAGCAGGCGCGGATTACGTACCTGCCCTACTTCCGGCCATAGCAGTGAGCCTTCAACCTGACTGCTCATGGTCGACTCAAATTCACATGTCTGCCTGGAATCCAGCTCTTCAACCTTCCAGCCGAATCGTTCCGACCAGGCCAGTGCATCCTCACGATGGTGAATGCGATCATCTGCGAACATTGGAATCATCAGGCCACACGATTGCCACTCAGTTTTCAGCCCACTCTGCTCTTCCAGCATAGCATTCATTTCAGGAAACATGGAGAGGCTGGTATCCACAAGATGCGTAAAGCTGTCTGGGTAGAGCCATGGGTGAATCGGACAGAGAATACCGGCACCGGCCCAGCTTGATTCACGGCCCGCATTGCCTTTTTCGAGTATGATGGGCTTAGCGCCAAGGCGATGCAGATAGAGCGCGGTCAGGCAGCCAATAACGCCACCACCAACCACAGCTACACGTTTACCACTACCCTGTTTAAAACTGGCCACGAAACTCTCCCCGGATAAATCGTTCTAATGGACTTGCGGAATCTGTGTTGCATTGCCACCATGCCGCCATGCAAGCCTCTATAGGCCAGCCGATGCAGCTAGCGCAAGCTTATCAACATTGTCTGGGTATCGCACGAAACCACTATGAGAACTTCCCGACAGCATCCAAATTGCTGCGCGCTGACCTGCGCCCTGCTGTTGCTGCGATTTATGCATTTGCCCGTCACGCCGATGATTTGGCCGATGAGGGGGATGCAACGGGTGAAACCAGAATCAAGCAGCTCGATGCATGGGAAACCCTGCTGGAGCGCTGTGAGTCAGATGAAACCATTGATCACCCTGTCTTCATGGCGCTCGGTGATGCGGTAAGAAAACATCAGCTTCCCATTGAGGAGCTGCACAACCTGCTCATCGCATTTCGCATGGATGTTACGATCCATGCATACTCAAGCTTTGATGAACTACGCTTTTACTGCAAACACTCAGCCAATCCGGTCGGGCGTCTGATGCTTGCGCTGCATGGTGTTGACAGTTCTGAAGCGGTTCGCTGTTCAGATAGTATCTGCACTGCACTACAGTTGATTAACTTCTGGCAGGATCTGAGTGTCGACCTGCCCAGAGGTCGCTGCTACCTGCCTCAAACATGGCTGCAGGAGTCAGGGCTAAACAGTCAGGATATGCTGGGTGGAAATATCAGCTTAGAAAAACTGCAGCCGGTTTTGAAGCATGCGCTGCAAACCACCTCAGACCTTCTTGAGGATGGTGTAGCCCTGCTGCCTATGCTGCCTTTCCGCCTTCGCCTTCAGATTGCTGCCACCATCCATGGTGGGCGCCGCATGCTGGGCAAGATTGAGAAGGTGACTCAGCCCATGGAGGAACGCGCCTCACTCTCCAGCGGTGAATGGAAAACCCTGCTGTTACCCGTGTTAAAGGATACGCTTTTCCCTGCATTCGCAATCAAAAGGAAACCTGCATGACCCCCGAACAGTACTGTCGCAACAAAACCCGTGGCTCCGGCTCCTCCTTCTTCTATGCATTCCTGTTTCTGGGCGAGGAACAGCGCCGGGCCATGATGGCGCTCTACGCCTTCTGCCGAGAGGTGGACGACATCGCTGATGAGGTAAAGGAGCAGGAGGTTGCCCTCTCCAAGTTAGCTTTCTGGCGTGAAGAGGTTTCATGCGCATTCAATGGCAAACCACAGCATCCGGTCGGCAGGGAGCTTGCATGGGCTTCTCAGCACTTTCCGATTGATGAGGAGCTGCTGGTTGAGGTTATCGATGGCATGCTGATGGACGTAAGGCGGCAGCCGATCCTCAAACATGCAGATCTGTCGCTTTATGCTTACCGGGTTGCCGGGGCTGTGGGGCTGCTGACCATTGAGGTGTTTGGCTATCAGAGTCGGAAAAGTCGTGATTTTGCCACCTCGCTTGGCGAAGCGCTGCAGCTGACCAATATTCTCAGGGATGTGGCAACAGATGCCAAAATTGGCCGCATCTACTTCCCGCAGGAAGAGCGCATTCGCCACCGCGTCAGTGACCAGGATTTCAAGGATGGCAATATGAGCGAAGGCATGCGCAACCTGCTGCATGATTATGCCGACAGGGCTGAAGGTGCTTACCGTAAAGCACTTGAAAACCTCACCGATGAGGATAGAGAAAGCCTTCGCCCCTCCATTTTGATGGGTACGATCTATTACACCTACCTGCAACGCTTGCGTGAAGTGGATTTCGATGTCTGGCAGAAGCCGGTGCATGTTCTTCCCCTGCGCAAGATCTGGACGGCATGGAAAACGTGGCGTTATGAATCCAACGCTGCGAAGAAAAATATGCCACTGCGGCTGGAGTTCTAACATCTCTTCAGTAGCAGTAGTCGGTGGTGGACTCTGCGGCCTGACAGCTGCCATTCGTCTGGCTGAGTTAGGTGTTCCCGTCATCCTGTTTGAGGCTGCCCCTAAATTAGGTGGCCGAACCCGCTCCTTTTTAGATTCAACGGTATCCGAGCTGTGTGATAACGGACCTCACCTACTGGTTGGCGCCTACACTTCTACGGAACGACTGCTAAATGATTGCGGAGCATCACATGCCATTAACTGGCAGAGATCACTGCAACTGCCCTGCTGGGAGAAAGAGCGCGGCTCCTTCTCATTAACGCCGAGCCGCTGGCTTCCCCTGCCATTGGCCCTGCCACTGGCAGTTTCCAGGATGCCGGGGCATGGTTTGAACTCAGCTTTGGCGATGCTAAGGATCGGCCTCTCCACCTCTTCTCCAGTAGAGACTGGGAGTTCTGTCTCAGAATGGATGAAGAAGCTCGGTGTCCCAAAGGCCATGATTCGCGATATGATCGAACCGCTCTGCCTGGGAGCAATGAATGAGCAGATCGACACTGCTTCTGCAGCCTCTTTTCTCCAGGTTCTGAAAGAGAGTTTTGCAACGCACAAATCTGCGCGACTTGGCTGGTTTAACGCATCACTGGATGAAGCTCTGATAGACCCACTGGTCAAACATGCCGAAAGTCTTGGCGTAAAAATTAATACTTCATGCCGAATCCGGCGTATCGAAACCGATGGCAGTGAAGCTTCTATCGATGGCGAAACTTTTAAGCGGGTCATTCTTGCGCTGCCAGCTTACGCCACGGATAGAGTTCTGAATCGTGACACACAATCTCCTACGGAGATGATCACCAACCTGCATCTCTGGCTGGACCAGCCGATCTCTTTCAATGGCCCCTTCATTGGTGGTATTGGCACTGCTGGGGAGTGGTTCTTCGATGTTTCCAGCCAGATGCGTGAAAGTGGCCCGCTACAGCATCTCTGCGTTGTAATCAGTGCCGATCGGATCAAGATATCAGAGGCAGAGCTTCTGCAAACCTTGAGTCATGAGATCGAACAGATATGCGGCAGACCTGTTTCTCCGGTTCATCATCGCCTTGTCCGTGAAAAGCGGGCAACAGTTCTTGTTCGGCCTCACACTCAGCAGAAACTTCCGGCCTGGCTCATTGATGCCTCCGAGCGCCCTGCTCCCGGTGAATTGCCTGCAACCATTGAAATGGCTGTTCGTCGCGGTGAAAAAGCTGCAAATCAATGCGTAAACAGCCTTCTTTAACGCTTTTATCCACTCCCATAGATCCATAACCCTATTTATTGAAATTTAGCTTACTCAGCTCAAAATAACTCAACGCAATCTACGTAAAGTGCTGTTTTGAATGAACTATTACAATATGCATATTTTTTATGCACATTACTCAACCCCTCACTGCGATGGTAACAGGTAACGGCAAGCACCTTTCATCCACAAAGTTATCCACAGTTTCTGTGGATATCACCACAAGCCTTTCAATAAGCTCCATTTAAGGCTGAAAACATCCATTCTTGCGCTATGGGAAATGGGTTTTATGATTAGAGCTTATGAGCAAACCGTTTCGTAACCCAACCCTTGCAGACAATGTTATCGGCGAAATTGACAGAGCGCTGAACAACATCTTCTGCAAGCAGCCAACATCGCGTTTATACCCTGCATCACAGGCTCCTGAAGAGCCAACCCCCATGAGTACTGAGCAGAAACGACATGCGGCTGGTCTAATGCGCGTAAATCACTCAGGTGAAATGGCTGCACAGGCGCTCTATCAGGGGCAGAGCCTGACGGCACGAGACCCCAAACTGGTTGAGAAACTCAAACACGCATCCATTGAGGAAAGCGACCACCTGAACTGGTGCAGAAACAGGCTTGAAGAACTTGGTGAGCGCCCTTCCCTGTTTGACCCGCTCTGGTATGCGGGCTCATTTGCCATCGGCATGGCAGCAGGCATTGCTGGTGATCGCTGGAACCTCGGTTTTCTCGCTGAAACTGAACATCAGGTCGTCCGCCATCTCGACAGCCATCTGGCAAGTCTGCCTGAAAACGACACACGCAGCAGAGCCATCGTGGAGCAGATGAAAATCGATGAGCAGGGCCATGCGGAACTGGCTGAAGATCTCGGTGCAGCCGAACTGCCCAAACCTGCCAAGCAGGTGATGAAACTGACCTCAAAGATTATGACTACTATCGCTGAAAAGATCTGACTTTTACTGATACCTGAAAAATAATCAGCCATGACGGTGCTGAGCTACGCTGCTATGGTTTGAATCGATTTTATTGAGAGGTGCAGGCTTCATGTCAGGACATAGCAGACGCTCCAGTATCAAGCATGAGAATGCAGCGACAGGTGCTGGTTATGGCACTTCTGATACGGTGATGAAGTTGATCAGCCGGTGAGAATCATCGGCGTTGATCCAGGATCAGTAAAAACAGGTGTAGGCATCATTGATGTGCAGGGTAACCATCTGCGCCATGTCCACCATGCAATGATCCGTACCGGCAAAGGCGATTTTGATGAACGCCTGCATATCCTATTTTCCGGCCTGTCAGAGATTATCAGCCACTTCAAGCCCGATAGCGCTGCCATTGAGGATGTCTTTGTCTCCAAGAATGTCAGCTCAGCCCTTAAACTTGGTCAGGCTCGTGGCGCTTTAGTCGCCGCCTGTGGTTACCATGGGCTGCGTGTTGCACCCTACTCCCCCACCATGGTTAAACAGTCTGTGGTCGGTTTCGGTCGTGCGGACAAGGATCAGGTTGGCCATATGATTCGCATGCTGCTGCATCCCCCTGAGCCATGCCCCGAAGATGCTGCAGATGCCCTTGCCGTAGCCATCTGCCATGCGCATCATTCACCCATGCAGAAGATAGTGGGGAAAATATGATCGGTTGGTTGTCTGGCACAGTTCGAGAACTCGATCCGGCAGGTCTCGTCATCGTGGAAACCGGTGGTATCGGTTATGAGGTCGCGCTTAGCCTTCAGACCCTGTGCAAACTTAAACAGGGAGAAAAGGCAGAGCTCTCCATTCACACCTATGTTCGCGAAGATCAGATCACCCTGTTCGGTTTTGCCAATGGCGCTGAGCGCACCCTGTTCCGCAAGCTGACCAGTGTATCCGGTATAGGTGCCAGAATGGGCCTTAACCTGATGAGCGGCATGAGCACAGAAGAGCTGGTGTGCGCCATCGAGAATGCCGATGATATCGCCATTGCCAGAACACCCGGCATCGGTAAAAAAACCGCTCAGCGGTTGATTCTGGAGCTGCAGGGCAAACTTGATGCCGGCGTTGTTACCGCCAGTGGCTCAACCGTCAGCAATAGCAATGCCGATGTTCGCTCAGCTCTTGCGAATCTCGGCTATAAACCGGCCCAGATCGATGCCGCCCTGAAAAGGGTGGAACCGGCCGATTTTGAAACCATGTTCCGCAACACGCTGAAGGCACTGGCTTAAGGGTGGTCGATATGGAAAATGTTTCCGAAGAGCGCCTGATTGATGGGGCTCCCACCACCACTGACAACTGGGATGCAGCGCTGCGCCCCAAAAGCCTCGACGAATATGTAGGTCAGGAAAAAATCCGTGCCAACCTGAAGATCTATATTCAAGCTGCCAAGGCACGCAACGAATCACTGGATCATGTGCTGCTCTACGGGCCTCCGGGACTGGGTAAAACCACACTGGCCAATATCATAGCCACTGAGATGGGCGTGAACATCCGCGCCACCTCCGGACCGGTCATTGAGCGGCCGGGTGACCTTGCCGCCATGCTGACCAATATCGAAGAGGGTGATGTACTTTTTATTGATGAAATTCATCGTTTAAGCCCGCAGGTGGAGGAGATTCTCTATCCGGCCATGGAGGATTTCCAGCTTGATATTGTGATTGGTCAGGGCCCAGCCGCCCGCTCGATCAAGATGGATATCCCCCGCTTCACCTTGATTGGCGCCACGACCCGCGCAGGACTTCTGACCAACCCACTGCGCGATCGTTTCGGTGTAATTGAACGACTTGAGTTCTATACACATGAACAGCTGGCACGCATTGTCAGCCGCTCAGCAAGCCTGTTGAAAATTCATACCGCCGCTGTTGGCTCGATGGAGATTGCCAAACGTTCGCGTGGCACACCACGCATCGCCAACCGCCTGCTGCGCCGCGTTCGAGATTTTGCCGAAATCGAACATCAGGGGCTCATCGATCAGGCTGTCGCTGATTCATCACTGAAGCGGCTGGAGGTCGACCATCTGGGGCTGGATCATCAGGATCGACGCCTGCTGTTTGTGATTATTGATAAATACAACGGTGGCCCGGTTGGCCTGGATACACTGGCTGCCTCAATATCCGAGGAACGCGACACCATCGAGGATGTACTAGAGCCCTACCTTTTACAGGAAGGACTCATCGCCCGCACCCCGCGCGGCCGTACAGCCACACCGCTTGCCTACGCACATCTCAAGCGCGAGTTGCCCGGAAGTGCCAAGCAGGAGTCATTACTGTGACCTCTTTCACCGAAAGCATGGATATCCGTGTCTATTATGAGGACACCGATCACGGAGGTGTTGTCTACTATGCCAATTACCTTAAATTCATGGAGCGCGCGCGCAGTGAGTTCCTGCGTTCTGCCGGCCTTGAGCTCGATACCATTGAAGCAGATTTCGGTGTGATGTTTGCCGTTACCGAGGCGCACCTTCTCTACCATGCGCCGGCGCTATTTAACGATATGTTGACTGTGGAAAGCAGCCTCACTTTGATACGCGGTGCTCGCATTGCTTTCAACCAGAAGATTTACAGGAAAAGTGACAGAACACTGCTCACCTCAGGTGATATTAGCCTTGCCTGTATCAGCCGCGAAGGTAAAGCAGCACGCATCCCTGCCCCTGTTGTATATCCTCTTCGCAACCATTTAACCCCAAAGGAGATCTCATGAATCAGGATCTGTCGATTCTTACCCTCATCCTGGATGCCGGCTTTGTAGTTCAGGGCGTGCTTCTACTGCTTATGCTGCTCTCGTTCGTTTCCTGGGCGATCATCTTCAATAAGTGGCGCTTCTATCGCAAATCCCGCAATGAAGCAGAACAGTTTTCGCAAAACTTCTGGGGCGGGACTGATATGGATACCATTCTCTCCGGCATTCCACAGCAGTACGCCGACTCGCCACTGCCGAACATCTTTCAGGCGGGTTATCGTGAGTTCATGCGCGCGAACCGCGATGCCAGTCATGAGCAAGCGGGTAAAATCGTTGCTGCAGGTGGCATGGATGGCATCCGTCGCGCACTTGATGCGGCCTTCTCTCGTGAAATGGAAAAGCTCTCCCGCAACCTTGCCTTTCTGGCGACCGTTGGCTCCACATCCCCGTTTATCGGCCTGTTCGGCACAGTTTGGGGCATCGTTAATGCATTCCAGAGCATAGCACTTACCAAAAACACCTCGCTGATCGCTGTTGCTCCCGGTATTGCTGAAGCACTTGTGGCGACTGCGTTCGGCCTGATTGCAGCCATCCCTGCGGTGGTTGCCTACAACAAGTTTACCGCAGACCTTAAACGCATGGCTGCAAACATGGAGCAGTTCAGCTCCGAGTTTCTCAATATCATCTCACGCCACATGAAAGGCTAAGAGTTATGTGGGCCGGACAGAGCAAATGGAGTAAGGATTCCGAACCGATGGGCGAGATCAATGTCACGCCACTGGTCGACGTAATGCTGGTACTTCTCATCATCTTCATGGTAACCGCACCCCTGCTTACGCAGGGTGTGAATGTCGATCTTCCCGATGCCGATGCACCTGCCATGCAGCAGAACATCCAGCCACTGGTTGTGACTATTCGCGCCAATGGTGATATTTTTATGCAGAAAACAGCTGTTGATATCAAGCAGTTAGCACCGCGCATTAAGGCTATGCGAGAGCAGAAGCCGGGACTACCGGTATTCATCCGGGGGGATGCAAAAACACCCTATGGTCGCGTTGCCGAGGTGATGAGCCTGCTGGAAACTGCCGGCATCAGGAAGGTTGGCCTTGTTACAGAGCCACACCGCTAAAAGAGGCCTCTCCGACAACCACTCTGCAGATCTCACCCGGCTGGATCTGCTTTATGCACTGCTTCTGCATCTGCTTGTCCTGATTATCATTGTCGTCCTCTCATTTTGGCATGGACAGAAGCAAGAGGAGCCTCTTCAGCGAATAGAAGTGATGATGATCTCGGCCAAACAGCTTTCTGAGATAGAGCAGATGGCTCGACGCAAGGCACGCCCGGTAAAACAACAGGCGCCCAAACCAAAAGCTGCTGAAAAACCGAAAGTGGATATTAAGAAGGCTCCGGTGCTGAAGCTGGTCGAGAAACCGAAACCCAAAGAGAAGATTGAGCCGAAACCTGTGGAAAGAGCAAAACCTGCTGAAAAAGCTGTAGCGAAAAAGGTAGAGAAAGATTTCGACCCCTTCGCCCCGATCGGCTCAACAACCGACAGAACAGCCTCGACCAATCAGGCCTCCACTTCCCGCCCTGATATCGCCAATATCGCAGGCCAGCAACTCTCGAAAAATGAGATCGAGCGCTATATCGCACTGATGCAGGCGGCGGTACAGGAGCAGTGGAAGGTTCCTGTCAGCAGCAGCAAATTGAATGACCCGCTGGTTGAAATGGAGCTTGCCCGCAACGGTGATGTTGTCTCAGTAAAAATTGCTGAGAGTTCTGGTAATGAGATGATGGATGCTTCACTGATCCGTGCCATTCAGGCCGCTGCACCTTTCCAGATCCCCAAACAGCAGTTCGAGTATTTCCGACATAACAAACTCCGCTTCCGCCCTCTTAAATAATCAGGTAAAACCCACCTGTCTGGGTGGCCGATTTTGTTCTATATTAAGTGCAGGTAGAGGATTTTCGGAGGTGCAATGGAAGTTTCCGAATCAGATCAGAGCCTGACGATCGAAGATATTCAGTGGGATATGATCTCACTGCTCTGGGTGGCCGGACTGTTTTCTCTACTGTTGTTACTTCGTCTTCTTATCAACCAGCCCAATCAAGCCATGCTAATCATTATCCTCCTGCTTATATCTGGCTTACTGCTCTACATCGCCAATCAAGTCTCAGTGAAGTCCCGCTGGCAGTTTGATTTTGATAAGCAGGAACTACTCTGGTCGCAACAGGGGCTGTTGGGCCGCCGCCGTGGCGGCGTTATCCCCTTCTCAAGTATCGAAAGGCCATTTCTGCAGGCTGACTCAGGCATCGCGCCAGACAGCAGGCGCTACAGGCTTGCATTGATTCACTCAGATGGAGCGCTGCCCTTTTACCCCCTACTATCTCCGCGATGACATGGATTATGATAATCTGATAAGTGCAACAAACAGAATCAGTGAAAAAACAATGAGAGGCCCCTTTGATCATGATGATACAATTCGTGACCTGCTTAATCGAGGGATGTACTCCACGGCCATCAGGCAGGCGCGAATCATTCACAAGCTCCCTAATTACAGTAAGGCTGAAACATATATAGCTAACCTCTAGTTCAAACCTTTCAACATCCTGAAACACCGGAACAAAAAAAGCCGCCCATGAAGAGCGGCTTTTTACATCCAGGTTGTGGCTGAAACAGGATCAGAAAATTGATTGATGCGCCCATGCAGTCAGACCCGTGTCCAGCTTAACTTGATACCAGTCCTTCTTTTCTCCCACTTTGGTCACGTAGTCACCCTTCTTCAGGCGGATAACGATCTCTCCCTTCTCGGTTGGGTTCTTACGAATGTTTCCGACATCTACGCCCACCTGCAGCCGTGGTGAAAACAGGGATTTATGTACCCATGCGGTTGCCTCTCCATCCAGCCTGACCTGATACCAACCATCGCTCTCTTTCAGCTTGTAAACCACCTCGCCCTTTTTGAGGCGGGAGACCACCTTGCCACTGTTATCTGGCGCACTCCTTACGTTACCGAAATGGGCAGTTACCTTGATTTTTTCGCCTTTAACCTTTGGCACTACTGACTCTACAACAGTCTCAGGCTTGGCTTCTACAACAGTCTCAGGCTTGGCTTCTACAACAGTCTCAGGCTTGGCTTCTACAACAGTCTCAGGCTTGGCTTCTACAACAGTCTCAGGCTTGGCTTCTACAACGGCCTCAGGCTTGGCTTCTACAACAGCCTCAGGCTTGGCTTCTACAACAGCCTCAGGTTTGGCTTCTGCAACGGCCTCAGGCTTGGCTTCTGCAACGGCCTCAGGCTTGGCTTCTGCAACAGCCTCAGTCTTGGCCTTTTGTTCATTAGCCAATGTCTCCGTGGCTTTCCCGACTTTAACAGGCTGAATCGCCTCAACCCTTTTCTCCTGACTTACCATGGTTGTTTCCACGGCCTGCTGATCGGCTGCAGGCCAGAACACCCACATCAATGAAACTGCAATAGCAGATCCGATAAGGCTCTGAATCACAGTGTAAGAGGCAGGGCGCTTGGTATTAGTAATGCCGTTGGCCTTTTCGATGCCATAGGTGTGGAACTCTTCTTCTAAATTCATCACATTCGTGTTTTTCTCAACATTCAATTCATCGAAACCGCTAAGGTCGCGCTCTTGCGTTGCTACAGGTTCTTCACCCTGCTGTGCATTCTCCCTCTCGATCTCAAGGATATAGCTATCGAAACTCTGCTGCAGGTTATCCATAAAGTGACGAACCTGTGCCTGCAGCTCGCTTACCTCGGCAACCTTATCGACATCGGCAAAAGCCTCCATCTCATGATTAATGATGGCGTGCAATTGCTCCTGAAGGTTTGCACCACTATGCTGAACTTCCGTTGCTGAATGATTCTTGTCGCTCATTTAATACCTTCTCCCGCAGGATTACTGATTTTGCGCAGATACTGCCGAATTGAGCCTGAAATAATGTGATCCAGAACATATTGATTCAAACAGGCGGCCAGTTGGTCGACAGCTGTGAAGGTCTCCATCTGCTCAATTGCTACTGGCATCATGTTTCTCCCAATGTGGCGCTCTATGCTTTTTCATATCGGATCAGCCACTATTGGAGTGATATAGCCATCTCATCTTCGCTTGCGTTGCATCTGGAGAGGTTCTTCTCCCGATACAGACAAATGATGCAGAAAAGGGTTTGACACGCCCGCTGAAATTCGCACACTTCGCGCCGCTGACAAGCAATGCGCCTATAGCTCAGTTGGTAGAGTAGCGGACTTTTAATCCGTGGGCCCTTGGTTCGAGTCCAAGTGGGCGCACCATATAAATCAGGCACTTACGGAAACGTAGGTGCCTTTTTTTATGCTGTATATGCAGCGACCAACACTAAAAAAAAGCTGATGGCCCCCTACCCCATCCAGATCGCACGAACTCCGAGCTGCTTCGGCCTATTCTAATGGGATGGTCCGCTCAGCCCTCTAACGGCATCTGCGCCACATATAGCCGCATATCAACTATTTGCTTCTATAGATCAGACCTCGACGAATTAGCCACTTCTCAATCTCAACCGCCAGCAGCACCAGTGATGAGAGAGCTAGGCAGAAAATCAGATCGAACAGAGGCAGCGGTTGTGTATGGAAAATAGCATTCAAGGCCGGTGTGTAGATCACAGCCAGCTGCAGCAGCAGCGTTAGCAGCACAGCCCCCAGCATCGGCAGGTTGCTGAACAAGCCGATAGTGAAGATCGACTCGCGCTCGCTACGCACGGCCAGCGAGTGGAAAAGCTGTGATACGGTGAGTACTGTAAAGATCACTGTTTGCCAGTAATCCACACCGCGCGCGATGGCCCACGCCTGAGAGGCAATCGAGATGCCACCGACAAACAACCCTACCCAAATGATATGCTGCCACATGCCGTGAGCGAAGATGTTCTCAGTCGGCGGACGGGGTGGGCGCTGCATAATACCTCGCTCCGCAGGCTCGGCAGTGAATGCAAGCCCAGGCAGCCCGTCGGTAACGAGATTGATCCAGAGGATATGGATCGGCAGCAACGGAATCGGCAGGCCAAGGAATGGGGCAAGGAAAAGTGTCCAGATCTCCCCAGAGTTGGAGCTCATGGTGTCCTTGATGAACTTGCGGATGTTGTCGAAGATGCGCCGCCCGGCCTTGACCGCCGTGACGATCGTGGCGAAATCGTCGTCAAGCAGCACCATGTCCGATGCCTCTCGCGCCACATCGGTCCCCTTTTTCCCCATTGACACGCCGATGCCGGCGCGCTTGAGCGCCGGTGCATCATTGACGCCATCTCCGGTCATGGCGACGAACTCACCATTGGCCTGAAGCGCCCTGACAATACGCAGCTTCTGCTCCGGAGACACCCGCGCATAGACCCGCACAGACTCCACAGCACGGGCGAAGGCGTCATCGTCCATGCTGGCCAAGCTGTCACCGCTGAGGATGGCCTGCCTGTCATCTGTAATGCCCATACGTCGAGCAATAGTCATGGCGGTGCTGGGATGATCACCAGTGATCATTACGGGGGTGATGCCTGCTGTCAGACAGTCAGCCACGGCCTGCTGCACCTCTGGTCGTGGCGGATCGATCAACGCCACGAGCCCCAGAAACACCAGCTCCTTTTCAATCGATTCGGCATCCAGCGGCTCCGGTAGGGCTTTAAACTCACGCTTTGCAAAGGCAAGCACCCGGTATCCTTCGCCGGCCAGTTGATCCGCATCGGCCAGCAGAGTACCGACATCGAATTCAACTCCCTCATCAGCCCTGCTACACTGGGCTAGAATCCGCTCGGGTGCACCTTTCATGTAGGCGATGACCCCTTCTCCACCTCTGCGGTGCAGTGTTGTCATCTGTTTGCGTTTGCTGTCAAAGGCAATTGCTGCGAGGCGGGGCACCTCAACTTCCAGCGTGAACTTGTCGAAGCCGCCCTTAAGTGCCGCTTCAAACAGAGCTAGTTCGGTCGGCTCGCCTGCTGGCACCCCATCCTTCTCGACCACGTCGTTATTGAGAGCCAGCGCCTCCCCCAGATCCCCCCATACACGTCCGAAAGCTTTTCCTGGCAAGCCCTCAAGACGTTCTGTGGCGCAAAGAAATAGCTCCGCACTCATATGGTTTTGAGTCAGCGTGCCGGTCTTGTCAGCGCAGATATAGGTGACAGAACCGAGGGTTTCCACGGCCGGTAGATTGCGCACCAGCGCGTTGTGACGGATAAGTTTGCGCGCGCCAAGCGCCAGTGAGATCGTTACGACCGCCGGCAGTGCTTCAGGAATCGCTGCCACCGCAAGACTCACAGCAGTGAGAAACATCAACATTGCAGGCTGCCCCTGCAAAATGCCTGCGACAAAGACAATTGCGCAGATCGCCAGCACACCCAGCGCCAGATAACGTCCAAAACGGGCCAGCCGCTCCTGGAGGGGCGTCTTGACCCCTTTTTCGAGATGCAGCAGTTCGGCGATACGGCCGATCTCCGTTTGCAGGCCGATTGCGACAACTAGGCCTCTGCCGCGCCCCCGAGTAATCAGGGTGCTCTTGAAGGCGGTGTTATGGCGATCCCCTAGTGGCAGGTCACCCTTTTTCAGAGAACTGACCTGTTTACTGACCGGATGCGACTCGCCGGTCAGCGCCGACTCATCTGTCTGCAGCTCTTCACTCTCCAGCAGCCTGAGATCTGCCGGCACGATGTTGCCCGCCTCCAGCAGTACCACGTCGCCCGGAACCAGGTCTGAGGAGGCAAGCGTAACCGCCTTGCCATCGCGGAAAGCTTGCGTCTCTGGAGCTGCCATCTCACGCAGTGCCACTACCGCCTTCTCAGCGCGGAACTCCTGCACCGTACCAATGATAGCATTGAGTATGATGATGACGAGGATGGCAATTGTGTCCTGTGGTTCGCCGACAAACCCTGAGATCACTGCAGCAGCCAGAAGCACCACGATCATAAAATCGGAAAATTGCGCTAGCAGTATGGCCAGCAAAGTACGGTGACGCGCCTCCGGCAACCTGTTGGGGCCATGCAGGGCCCGCCGTTTCTGCACCTCCTCCGATGTTAGCCCATTCGGAAAGGATTCTAGCTTGGCCAGTGCCTGCTCTGCCTCAAGGGCATGCCAGAAAGTCTTCGCCAATCTAATCCCCTTCAATAAGATAGATCAGCAGCACAGTGACCAGCGCAACCAGCAGGGTTTGGATGCCGCTACGCAGCCAAGAGATGCCAGCAATGCGGCCAAGGAATACGCCGAGCAGGAAGATCAGCAGCAACGCTACGATGATGGCTAGATGGAGCGGTGATAGCGGCAACTCTATGCCGGCATTCGCTAGCCATAGTGGTGTGAGGATTAGCAGCGAGATCAACAACGGAGATGAGCCATTAACAAGCGCAACCAGCAGTGGAACCCAGTGTGCTGCCTTGCCATGAGAACTCTCCTGGAGATCGCTGACCATCGCCTCCTCAAGTTTATCAAGTGCCCTCTTTCGCTCTGCCGCTTCGCTCATATAGGCGCTACTCATACCACTCATACCAAGCGCAATGGCCGCCCCTAGGCATGCATTAATCATAATACTCAGATTTTCGGAAGCGCTGATCAGGAAGCCTACAATGAGCCCAAGCATCGTGAGCGCACCATCAAAGCCGTTAACCACAAAATAGCGCCGCACAATATCGCGTGTTCGGGTGATTCGAAGAAGAAACTTCACCTGATCGAGAACTATCACAAGAATTTACCCTGTGTCATTTTCACTCTGCACTTCCACCTCATCGATGCTGTGCAGTGCACCTCCCAGAGTGGCAATAGCGGCCTGAACCGCTTCAAAGTCGATAGCACTACCCACAATTTCAACTTGAAGAGTTTCGGTGTTTTTATCCACCTCGACCACGGTCAGAGTTACATGGTAATCACTGCCCACTTCAGCGATGGCCTTGGAAAACTCCAGTGCATCGGGTTGATGGGGCTTTAGTACATCCAGAACTACTCGTTTAACAGATTCCATAGCAAACCCTCAAGGCCTCCCTGCTTGAGCACAACAGAACAGAGTGCCTTTCTACTTTTGACCATTCATATAATTATTATAGCATACACCTTCACCCTTGCATGACTGATATCTAGGGCTTGCACACAGTGCATGTCCCTATGAGTAACAGAAGGGGAAGCAATAAGTAAAATCAGAGTTTAGGATTCTTTATCCCCTCATTTAAAACCCCTGCCAAAGAGCTTTTCGGTGAAGACAGCCTCCTCATTCCAATGGTGTCCTGTTTTGTCCGGCACGGGGAGCCTCGAACGAGTAACCGGAGTTGGCCGCACCTTGCCGGTCGCGCCACAGGCAATAGTCGACCAAAAATTGCCCCTGATTGCACGGCCACTCGGCCTTATTAAGTTAAGCTGCCTTCGGATACTCCAGTGAATTGAACTATCAAACTGGCCCTGAATGCCTCTGGTACAAAGCAAATAACACAGCGACCTATCAGTTGCCCTTGAGAGCCTGCTCGGCGATGTTATTGGCATGGTCTCTGATCCTTTCGAGATCTTGCAGTACGTTAGGGTAGAGGGCATTGATCAATGGGCTGGCGGTATCGTTTGCTTGTCTAATGAGATGCTTCTTGCGGTATCTAGCCTCAAGCTCATCAAAGTCCTGCTCTATCTGGTTGATGTCTAGAGCCAAGGTGCGGCGATTGCGGTACAGAACCTAACGAGGGGCTTCGAGAGATCGAGACCCCTTTTCTTTTTCTTCTCTAATTTGCCTTTCCATAAGCTTTATTAACCAAGTAACAGCAATGCATATCATTTGTGATCCGCATCACATCTACCGCCAAAGTGCATGATAGAAACACACTCATATGTTCAATATCAGGCTCACGGAGGTCGCTATGCCAATAACACATGATCACTCCCCTCGCACAGAGGATCGTGCTATTTTAATTGCAATTGTGGCGCTAATTACCATTTTCGGAGTTGTTTCATCTTTCATATAAGAGTACCTCGTGATTAGATGACTGATATATCCGGCAGATGACCGGAATGATGACAATCCATGAATAACCCATTTATTAGAGGGGGCGAGCAATCGCCCCCTTTCTCTTTGCCCGTTGCGGCATCCTGCTGCTGCTTTACAATAGCCGCATGAGCTACCGTCCTGTTCCCGACTATCATATGCATACACCGCGCTGTAACCACGCTACTGGCTGCGTCACCGAATATGCTGATGCAGCAGTGAAGGCAGGGCTAACTGAGCTCGGCATGTCCGACCACTCACCGATGCCCGGTGATTACGATAAAGCGTGGCGCATGGGGCACCATGAGTTGAATGACTATATCCGCGAAGTGGAACACGCCCGTGAAAAGTATGCGGACCAGCTCACTATTCGGTTGGGGATTGAGGCTGATTTTCACCCCGGCACGGAAACCTACGTCATGGAGATGATTGAAACCCACCCATGGGACTATGTGATCGGCTCCGTGCACTATATTGGCGACTGGGGCTTCGACAATCCGGATACGATCCAGATATGGGATACCTGGAAAATCGAGGATGCATATTGCGCCTATTTCAAACTGGTGCAGCAGTCAGCCGAATCAGGCCTCTTCAACATTATCGGTCACCCCGACCTGATTAAGAAATTCGGTCATCGCCCTCCATCCGATTCAAAAGCCGTTAATGACGCCATTGAAATGATGTTGCAGGCGGTGAAAAAAGCGGATGTGACGCTTGAGATCAGCTCAGCCGGACTTCGCAAACCTGTAGGCGAGATTTATCCACAAACTAGAATTGTAAAACGGGCAGCAGAGCTCGGTATAACCTTCTCATTCGGCTCCGATGCCCACTCTCCTGTCGAAGTCGGGCACGCTATGGATGACTGCCTTGCACAGCTTGAATCATTCGGTGTTACCGAAGTCGCCAGCTTCAAAAAGAGGCAACGTACCATGATACCCATTCAGCGTACCGCATAGATGGAGAAACAGCTTTCTGTACTTATAACCGGAGCATCCGGCGGCTTCGGACTTGAGTTTGCGAAACAGATAGAACCGCAAGGTTACCGCCTGATCCTTCATGGGCGCGATCTCCCCCGCCTGCAGATGACCCTGGACAGCCTTAAATATCCAGAGCGCCACAGGCTCCTGCAGGCGGATATGACTGCCAAAACAGGTGTCGCCACTCTGCTTCAAGAGCTTGCCGATGAGCAGCTGGTCGGGCTGGTTAATAATGCAGGTTTCGGCATCTGGGGTTCCTTCGAGCGGACCGGTATCGTGCCACAGATCGATGTGATCAAAACCGACCTGAATGCGCCAATCGCAATCACCCATGCGCTGCTTCCCTGTCTGCTTAGAAACAGCGGCTTTGTGATCAATGTGTCGTCACTGGCTGGCGAAGCACCCCTTCCTTACATGAGCACCTATGCTGCCGCCAAAACTGGCCTGACCTACTGGAGCGAATCGCTGCGTGCCGAGCTGGCAGGCAAACTGCGGATTGTAACCCTTGCACCGGGTCCATCGCCGACAGGATTCCGTGATGTTTCCGGAATGCCTTCAGGACCGGGAAGCTTCTTTCGAACCCCGATCCCGCTGATTGTTGACGCCTCACTTAAAACGCTTGAACAAGGCGGCGGCTTCTGCGTGCCGGGATGGCGCCATAAACTACTGTTTTTATTGCAAAAAATAACACCACGTTCAATGGCCATAAAAATCATGGAGGGGCATTTACGACCCTGATGGCAGCCATTTTTTCTCTGAGGATTTCAAGGTTGCAATTAGGGTGGAGAATTCTCTCTACTTTCGCTAGATTGCGCCCCCTTTTTGCGCTCCGGGGGGAGTGATACAAGTTTGAGTGATGTATTCAGATTCATACATGTCGCGCAACTGGTTCTGCCGATTGTTTTGAGTCTAAATCTGTGAGGTTACAAGAATGAGCAATTCACATCCAAGTGTGAACAGAAAACCAGTTAAGCAGGGCCTGTACGATCCTAGGAACGAACATGATGCATGTGGCGTTGGTTTTGTTGCCCAGATCAAAAACGAAAAAAGCCATGATATCGTTGAGAAAGGCCTGGAAATCCTTGAGCGCCTGACCCACCGTGGTGCTGCCGGAGCCGACCCTCGCGAAGGTGATGGCGCAGGCATTCTACTGCAGATTCCCCACCAGTTTTTTGAGGCGGTCACCGCTGATCTTGATTTTGATCTGCCCCCTGCAGGTCACTACGGTGTTGGCATGGTCTTCTTGCCACAGGATGCAGCTTACCGCGCCTCCTGCCAGGAGATCTTTGAAAAAGCTGTAAGCGATGAGGGCCAGAAGGTTCTCGGCTGGCGTGATGTGCCAGTGGATGCCGTCAGTGCAGATCTTCCTGAGAGTGTCACTGCCTGTGAGCCGTTCATTCGCCAGCTGTTTATCGCTCAAGGTGAAAGCTGCACTGATCAGGATGAATTTGAGCGCAAACTGTTTGTGATTCGAAAAGTGGCGAGCAATGCTGTATCCGCACTGGGTCTGGATGACGCTGCCAACTTCTATACTGCATCGCTCTCCAGCCGCACTATTGTTTATAAGGGCATGTTCCACTCCCACCAGGTATCGCCTTACTATGAGGATCTGCGTGATGCACGTATGACCTCTGCACTGGCACTGGTACATCAGCGTTTCTCTACCAACACCTTCCCATCCTGGGAACTGGCTCACCCATTCCGCATGATGGCGCATAACGGCGAGATCAATACCGTACGTGGTAATATCAACTGGATGAATGCGCGCCGTCAGTCCATGCAGTCTGAACTGCTGGGCGATGATCTGACCAAGCTCTGGCCAATCAGTAAAGAGGGCCAATCAGATACAGCATGTTTTGATAATGCACTGGAATTGCTGGTAGCTGGTGGTTATTCACTGGCGCACGCAGCCATGTTGATGATTCCTGAAGCGTGGGCTGGAAACAAACAGATGGATGAGCAGCGCAAGGCATTCTATGAGCATAACGCTGCCCTGATGGAGCCATGGGATGGCCCTGCTGCCGTAGCATTTACCGATGGCCGCCAGATTGGTGCGACACTCGACCGTAACGGCCTGCGCCCTACCCGCTACCTGGTTACCGAAGATGGCTTGGTACTCGGTGCATCTGAGATGGGTGTACTGGATATCCCTGAAGAGAAAATCATCAAGAAATGGCGCCTGCAGCCGGGTAAAATGCTGCTCATCGACCTTGAAGAAGGGCGCATCATTGATGATGCCGAGATTAAACAGCAGCTGGCTTCAGCCAAGCCGTACAAAGAGTGGCTGGCTAAAACCCAGATTCAGTTGGAAAACCTGCCGGAAGAGATTGCGCCTCAGACTCCGGATCACGACACCATGCTGCATCGCCAGCAGTCCTTTGGTTACACCCAGGAGGATATCAAGTTCCTGATGACGCCAATGGCTGTTTCCGGTCAGGAGGGCACAGGATCCATGGGTAATGACAGTCCACTGGCTGTCCTCTCCAACCGTGCCAAACCTCTGTATAGCTATTTCCGCCAGCTCTTCGCACAGGTAACCAATCCACCCATCGACCCAATTCGTGAAGAGATGGTGATGAGCCTGACCTCCATCATCGGCCCCCGCCCTAACCTGCTTGGCCTTGAAGAGAGCGAGCCGCAGCTACGCCTGGAAGTGCTTCAGCCGATCCTCTCTAATGTGGATGTGGAGAAAATTCGCCACATTGATCAGTACACTGACAACCGCTTCCGCACCATCACACTCTCATCCTGTTATGCCATTGATCAGGGTGCTTCGGGTATGGAAGCTGCCATTGAAAACCTCTGCAAGCAGGCGGAAGAGGCAGTTCGTGATCGCTTCAACATCATTATCCTCTCTGATCGCAAGATGGATGCTCAGCATATTGCCATCCCTGCACTGCTGGCCACATCGGCAGTACATCATCACCTGATCCGTGAGGGGCTGCGTACCGAAACTGGCCTCGTTGTTGAAACAGGCTCTGCCCGTGAAGTGCATCACTTCGCCTGCCTGGCAGGTTTTGGTGCTGAAGCAGTCAATCCGTATCTTGCGTTTGAAACATTGGTGGATATGAAACGTCAAGGGCAGTTGCCGAATGACCTGAGCTCTGAGGAAGCTGAAAAGCGTTACATCAAAGCCATTGGCAAAGGACTGTTCAAGGTGATGTCCAAGATGGGCATCTCCACCTATCAGTCCTACTGTGGCGCTCAGATTTTCGAAGCTGTGGGGCTGGCCTCCGACTTCGTGGCGAAATACTTCACTGGCACAGCCACTCAGATTGAGGGCGCAGGCCTTACAGAGATCGCTCAGGAAGCCACCCAGCGTCATATCGACGCCTTCCGTGGTGTTATGATCTACAAAGACGCACTGGATGTCGGCGGCGAATACGCATGGCGTGCACGTGGTGATGCACATACCCTTACCCCTGGCGTTATTGCTAAAGTACAACATGCCGTAAGAACATCTAACTATTCATTATATAAAGAATATGCCGATGAAATAAATGATCAGGCAGGCAAGCTGAAAACACTTCGCGGCCTATTCAAATTCAAAGGTGGCAGTGCCATCCCTCTTGAAGAGGTCGAACCTGCAACAAGCATTGTAAAACGTTTCGCTACCGGTGCGATGAGCTTTGGCTCCATCTCGCATGAAGCGCACAGCACACTGGCGATTGCTATGAACCGTCTTGGCGGCAAATCCAATACCGGCGAAGGTGGTGAAGAGCCAGAGCGTTTCAAACCGATGGCAAATGGTGACTCCATGCGCTCTGCCATTAAGCAGGTTGCATCGGGCCGTTTTGGCGTAACCACAGAATACCTGGCCAACTCCGATCAGATTCAGATCAAGATGGCCCAGGGTGCAAAACCGGGTGAAGGTGGACAGTTGCCTGGCCATAAGGTTGATCAGCGTATCGGCCGCGTACGCCACTCCACACCTGGCGTAGGCCTTATCTCCCCGCCTCCGCACCATGATATCTACTCTATTGAGGATCTGGCACAGCTGATCTTCGATCTGAAGAATACCAACCCGCGTGCTGACATCTCGGTGAAATTGGTATCAGAGATCGGGGTCGGTACGGTTGCTGCCGGCGTGGTCAAAGCACATGCTGATCACGTGGTGATCGCAGGCCATGATGGCGGCACAGGCGCCTCCCCACTGACCTCGATTAAACATGCAGGTTCTGCATGGGAGCTGGGACTGGCTGAAACACAGCAGACGCTGGTGCTTAACCGCCTGCGTGGCCGTACCATCCTGCAGGCTGACGGCCAGATGCGTACAGGTCGCGATGTTGTCATTGCTGCCCTGCTTGGCGCGGATGAGGTTGCATTCGGCACCATCGCACTGATTGCCGAAGGCTGCATCATGATGCGCAAGTGTCACCTCAACACCTGCCCTGTCGGTGTTGCCACACAGGATCCTGAGCTGCGCAAGAAGTTTGTAGGTAAACCTGAAGATGTGGTTAACTTCTTCCTCTACCTGGCTGAAGAGGCTCGTGAAATCATGGCTGAGCTTGGCTTCCGTACCTTTGCTGAGATGATTGGCCGTGCTGACATGCTCGATACCAACGATGCAGTCAGGCACTGGAAGTCGGAAGGACTGGATCTCTCCCCCATTCTGCATCTGGTCGATGCTAACGGTACTTCCGTCTCTCACACCGACACCCAGGACCATGGTCTCGAGAAGTTGATCGACAATAAACTGATCGAACAGGCGAAAGAGGCCCTGGAGAACAGAACACCAGTCGTGATTGAAACACCAATCTGCAATGTTGATCGCAGCTTCGCTACCATGCTTTCAGGTGAAGTAGCCAAGCGTTATGGTCATGAAGGTCTGGCTGAAGACACAATCGTCATCAAGGCCAAGGGTACTGCAGGCCAGTCACTCGGTGCTTGGCTGACCCGTGGTGTATCGATCGACCTGGCCGGTGAAGGCAACGACTATGTTGGTAAAGGCCTCTCTGGAGGACGCATCGCCATCTACCCGCCTGCCGAGTCCAAGCTGATTGCCGAGGAGAACATCATTGTCGGTAATACCGTGCTCTTCGGTGCTACTGAAGGTGAATGTTATTTCAACGGTGTCGGCGGCGAACGCTTTGCCGTACGTAACTCAGGCGCAGTTGCCGTTGTTGAAGGTGTTGGTGACCACGGTTGTGAATATATGACCGGTGGCACCATCGTGGTTCTCGGTGATACAGGTCGCAACTTTGCTGCAGGCATGTCCGGCGGTATCGCTTATGTACTGGATGCCGACAATACATTCGAGAGCCGTTGTAACATGGCTCAGGTTGCACTGGAACCTATTGCTTCAGAAGCCGATGCTCTGGAAGAACTGGACCATCAGGGCCCTGATCTGGAAACACACGGCCGTGTGAACATCAAACACACGCTCTCTCAGAATGACCAGAAGATTCTGCGCACACTGATTCAGCGTCATGTGCACTACACCAACTCTGCCGTTGGTAAGCGCATTCTTGAAAACTGGAACGATTACCTTGGCCAGTTTGTTAAAGTGATCCCGGTGGATTACCGCCGTGCACTGGCCGACATGGAAGCGGAAAAAGCAGCAGCTGCAAAGGAGACTATCAATGGGTAAGGCAACCGGATTTAAAGAATTCGCTCGCGAAAACCTGAGCTACGCACCGGTCGCAGACCGTATTGTACACTTCAAAGAATTTTCCAAGCTGCCTGAAGATATGGCAACACAGGGTGCCCGCTGCATGGATTGCGGCATCCCCTTCTGCCATAACGGCTGCCCTATCAACAACATCATCCCGGACTGGAATGATGCGGTTTATCATGGCAACTGGCGTGAAGCGCTGGATGTACTGCACTCCACCAACAACTTCCCTGAATTTACCGGCCGCATCTGCCCTGCTCCATGTGAAGAGGCGTGTACTGTTGGCCTGATCGGTGATTCAGTTTCGATCAAAAACATCGAGCTCTCCATTGTTGAAAAAGGGTGGAAAGAAGGCTGGATCACACCGCAGATTGCGGCAGTTAAAACAGGCAAGCGTGTCGCCATCGTCGGATCAGGTCCTGCGGGCATGGCAGCGGCTCAGCAGCTTGCCCGTGTAGGACATGAAGTGGTTGTATTTGAGAAGAATGACCGTATTGGTGGCCTGATGCGTTATGGCATCCCGAACTTCAAGTTCGAAAAGTCCGTGATTGATCGTCGCATGGGTCAGATGCGAGCAGAAGGCGTGGAGTTCCGTGTGAACTCTGCTGTGGGTGATAATGTATCAGCCAAGGATCTGGTTAACGATTTCGATGCTGTCGTTCTCTCCGGCGGTTCCGAGAAGCCACGTGACCTGCCGGTTCCTGGCCGTGAACTCAATGGCGTTCATTTCGCCATGGAGTTCCTGACCAAGAACACCAAACGCGTTCTCGGTGATGATATCCCTGAAGATGAATTTATCTCTGCAGCCGGTAAACACGTCGTTGTTATCGGTGGTGGTGATACCGGTTCTGACTGCATTGGAACCTCTGTCCGTCACGGCGCTGAATCTGTTACCCAGATTGAAATTCTGCCGAAACCAGAAGCTGTTCCGAACAAGCTCGTCACATGGCCAAACTGGCCGATGAAACTTCGCACCTCCACATCTCAGGAAGAGGGTTGCGAGCGTGACTGGGAAGTTTCCACTAAACGTTTCATCGGCGATGCTGATGGCAATCTGCAGGCTGTTGAATGCGTTCGTGTTGAATGGACACAGGAAAATGGCCAGTGGAAGCTGAACGAGATCGAAGGCTCTGAATTCGAACTGCCTGCACAGCTGGTTACATTGGCCATGGGTTTTGTGCATCCTGTTCATGAAGGCATGCTGGAAGAACTGGGTGTTGAAAAAGATGGTCGAGGTAACGTGGTTGCCTCTGACACTGACTATGCAACCAGCCTTGATAAGGTGTTTGCTGCCGGTGACATGCGTCGTGGTCAGTCACTGGTTGTCTGGGCCATCCGTGAAGGCCGTCAGTGCGCACGTGCTGTGGATGAGTTCCTGATGGGTTCAACCACCCTGCCCCACTAAATTAGGGCATACCAACCTGAAACGAAGGGCCGCTATATGCGGCCTTTTTTTTTATACTCATCTATTATTTTTGGGAGAGATAAATACCGTTCTTGTTTAGCATGTATCGGGTCAATGTTACCCAAGCAGGGCTCAGAAGCAGCGTTAAGGAGATCACAGCTATAATAAGCTGATAGGATGCCTCCACAATCACCCCTGCATGCATGCCGACCGCCGCCAGCACGAAAGCAAACTCACCAATCTGTGCAAGTAGTGCACCGGCATAGATACTATCCCCCCAGCAGCTACCAAGGCCCTTCAATATCAGAGCGTTGATTGCCATATTGGTAACAAATACAGCAAGCACCAGCAGGGAAATCTGTAGCCAGTTTTGCAGAATAAGGGAAATATCCACTAGCATGCCTACGGAGACAAAAAACAGTGCCACAAAGATCACCCTGAAAGGCTCAAGGCTGTGATGAACCCACTGTGTCTCTCTTGCGGCACCAATAATCATGCCGCCAATAAAGGCCCCCAATGCCGTGGATAGACTAAACATGCCGGTAAGCATACCAAGTCCCAGGCAGGTGATCATGGCTGCAAAAACCTGTAGTTCGTGGTCACCCTTAATCCATCGAGCCAGCGGCAATTGAATCTTCCCATGATAAACGATCCAGGAAAACAGGCTAATCATGGCGACACCGCCGACCAGCTGCATGGTAAACTCTCCTGCTTCGATCTCTTTTCCACCAATCAGGCTCACAACAATCAGCATCGGAATAATGGCCAAGTCCTGAGTCAGCAGAATACCCAGTGAATTTTGCCCAACTGGGGTCTCCATCTCACCCCAATCCTGTAACAATTTCAGCACAACTGCTGTGCTGCTCAGGCTGATTACAAAGCCGAACAGTACTGTTTTTCCCATACTCCAGCCAAACCATTCCCCCAATAGCCAGATTACGCCAACACTGATAACAATCTGCAACAGGGTTCCCAGTAGGGCGACACGCCAGTTGCTGATCAGTCGCTGCGGAGAGACCTCCATGCCGACAAAGAACAGCAGCAGCACTACACCAAAGGCACCGAGCCTTTCAAGTAACACCTTATCAGTGATTAGGCCGAGCAGTTCAGGCCCCAGACAGACACCAGCCAGCAGGTAACCCACCACGTGAGGCTGATTCAACAATCGCAGGGTCAGACCAAGCAGAAAGATCACCAGAAGCACGACCACTAACGCTGGCAATGCCGGATCCATATGCATGCTATTTGCCCTCCCGGTACAGCCAGTTACGCAGAAGTATTGGAACAACAAGCGTAGTCAGCAAACTCATAAGAACAATGGCTACATACGCCGGCTGCGCTATCACTCCACTCTGCAGTGCCAGCAGCGCAACAACCATTGCCACCTCACCCCTTGGCATCATGCCAACCCCGATAATAAGAGACTCCCTGATTTTAATACCCATCAACCAGGCAGGGACTCCGCAGCCGATGAGTTTGGAAATAATTGCCATGCTGGTAAGAGCCAGTGTAAACCAGACCAGTTCTGTATCGAAAGCGCGTATATCAGCAAGCACGCCTAGAGAAATAAAGAATATCGAACCGAATACAATGCGCAGATACTCAGCCCCCTCCCTGAAAGAGCGGCTATGGCGCAGTTTGATAGCCTCCAGCGATACGCCTGCAACAAATGCACCGACAATGGCGGAGAGGCCGATCATTTCAGCGACCATGGCATAAAGAAAGGCGATCATCATCACTGCCGCAAACACAAAATCCGGATAACGTCTGGCGAAATCGGTCTCATCTACTCGAATGATTAATCGGCCAAAAACGAACACCCCCATGGCTGCGCCAACAACAAGAAATAGCACAGCAGCAAAGACGGATTGCATAATCATTGAAACAGTAAAAGAGCCTTCTGCCAGTTGAATGGCAACCGAAAGAGCCAGCAGTGCAAGAATATCATCAAGGATTGCCGCACCAATAATGGCCTTGGCAGTTTCAGATTGCAGTTTACCCAGTTCGCGCAAGACGTCAGCGGTAATGGCGATACTGGTTGCAGTCAGGGCCACCCCCAACAAAATAGCCATGTCGCGTGCACTGATGTTTATACTTCTCGTGCTTATCGGCACGGCCATAGGCTGGTTGCTGCGTGGCCACATGCTGCATCAGACCCAGAGGCAGGAGAGAAAAGATGGGTAGTAGATATTGGATGATATATTGACCTTCTTCCGGTTACACTTCTGAACGTACAGAGTCGCCCCCAATTAGGAGAGTTGTATGCTAGATAGTTTTCAAAACAACTATGAGACATGGCTAAGCCATCTCACGACAGCTGACTTCTGGTGGCAGTTTGCGGTACTCTGCCTAGCAATAATTTCAGCACTGTATGTACAGCGGCTGATGAACCGGATCGCGGGACAATTGAAAGGCGAAGGCCCCAGCCACCTGCGTAAACTTTCAATTAAAGGCGTTGAAAGAATCCAATTTCCGTTTTCAATGCTGATAGTCACATTGATCGGGCAGTCCATACTGATCAACCTTGGTTTTAATACGCCGCTTTTAGCCTTGGCTACACCCCTTCTTATCTCTCTGGCTGCTATCCGTTTTCTGATCTTCATACTGCGCAAGGGGTTCGCTCCCAGCCCGCTGGTTAAGGCCTGGGAAAACATCATCAGTTCATCCATCTGGATAATCGTCGCGCTGCACCTGCTTGGCTGGCTTCCTGATGTTCTGGCCGCACTCGATGGACTTGCATTCAGTCTCGGTGACGCCCGGATCTCCTTATTGCTGGCACTTAAACTGATTATCACCATTGTATTCTTCTGGATCGTAGCGCTCTGGCTGGCCAACTTCATAGAGCAGAGGCTCAGTAATTTCGAGCACTTCAGTCTCAGCGCCAGGGTGGCACTGGCCAAAACCAGTAAATTCCTGCTGATTGCCATCGCCATCTTTGTCGGCCTTGATGCTGCAGGTGTGGATTTGACTGCACTGACTGTCTTCAGCGGTGCTGTGGGGGTCGGCATCGGTTTTGGCCTGCAGCGCATCTCCAGTAACTTTATCAGTGGTTTTATTCTGCTCTTTGACCGCTCCATTAAACCCGGGGACGTGATCACCGTTCGCGATAAGTTTGGCTGGGTTCAGGAGCTCAGGGCCCGCTATATTGTTGTGCGTGACCGTGATGGTGTGGAAACACTTATTCCGAATGAGAATCTGGTAACATCGGAAGTGATCAACTGGAGTTATACCGATCCGGACATTCGCATGAAACTGCCTGTGCAGATCAGTTACAACGATGATCCAGAAGAGGCGATGAGGCTAATGCTGGAGTGCGCCAAGGCTTCGCCTCGTGTGCAGGATGACCCTGTTCCGCTGACTCGTCTCATGGAGTTTGGTGACAACGGCATCCTTCTGGAACTACGCATCTGGATTCTTGATCCGGAAAACGGCCTTGGCGGAGTGCGTTCCGAGGTGAACCTAGCAATCTGGCGTGCCTTCAAAAAGGCGGGCATCACGATCCCTTACCCACAACGTGATATTCACATCAAGGATGAACGCATACCGCATGCGCCTAAACAGGAGAGAATAGATGAATAAGGTATTACTTGGCTGGCGCGAGTGGGTCTCACTGCCTGAGCTCGGCATTGATGCAGTCAAGGCAAAGGTGGATTCCGGCGCCCGAAGTTCTGCGCTGCACACCTTTGAACTGGAAACGTTCAGTGAAGGTGGCATTGCCAAGGTGCGTTTCAGTATCCACCCATACCAGCATGATACGACCATCGTGAAAACATGCGTTGCAGAACTGCTTGATGAACGTAATGTTACCGACTCTGGCGGTCACACCGAGCTGCGCCCTGTCATTTCAACGCAGCTGTTGCTTGGTGGCGTCAGGAAAAAGATAGAGATCACCCTGACCAACCGTGAAAACATGAAATTCAGAATGTTGCTGGGGCGTACAGCCATGGTTGGCGATTTCCTCATTGATCCGGAGCACTCCTACCTGTTAGGCAGTGCTGAAGCCATACAACAATAAAAGGAAGAAACTTATGAAAATAGCTATCCTGTCACGCAATCCAAAGCTCTACTCAACCCGACGCCTGGTTGAAGCTGCCATAGAGCGTGGCCATGAGGTACAGGTGTTTGATCATCTTCGCTGCTACATGAATATCACCTCAATGCGTCCATCGATCCACTATAAGGGTGCGAAACTGGAAGGCTTTGATGCCGTGATTCCCCGTATTGGCGCCTCGGTAACCTTTTATGGTACAGCAGTGCTCAGGCAGTTTGAGATGATGGGTGTCTACCCTCTGAATGAGTCCGTCGCCATCTCCCGCTCTCGCGACAAGCTGCGTTCGGTGCAATTGCTTGCCCGTAAAGGCATAGGTCTGCCTGTAACCGGCTTTGCCCGTAATCCCGATGATATCGATGATCTGCTTAACTCTGTCGGTGGCAGCAAATTTGTCATCAAGCTGCTGGAGGGCACACAGGGTATCGGCGTGGTGCTGGCAGAAAACAAGAAAGCTGCTGAAAGTGTGATTGAGGCCTTCTTCGGCCTGAATGCCAATATTCTGGTGCAGGAGTTTATTGAAGAGGCAGGTGGTGCCGATATCCGCTGCCTTGTTGTTGATGGTAAAGTGGTTGCAGCGATGAAACGACAGGGTAAAGAGGGTGAATTCCGCTCCAACCTGCATCGTGGCGGCAGTGCCGAGGTAGTACGCATCACACCTGAAGAGCGCTCTACCGCAGTGCGTGCAGCAGCCATCATGGGACTGAATGTGGCGGGTGTCGACCTGCTGCGCTCCAATCACGGACCGGTGGTAATGGAGGTGAACTCTTCCCCCGGCCTGGAAGGTATTGAGCGGGCAACCGGCAAAGATGTCGCAGGCATGATTATCGGATGCATAGAAAAAAATGCCAAAGTCGGTAAAACAAGCACACGGGGTAAAGGGTGAGCGAACCTTTTCTGATAGCCGGTCAGGAGGTCAAACCGGGTAGCCGGGAAATTATAGAGTTTCCGCTGCCACCCCTTTCAACCCACTCCGATCTCGAGATGCCGATCCATGTAATTCGCGGCAAGAAAAGCGGGCCTTGCCTGCTGGTATGTGCCGCACTACATGGTGATGAGATCAATGGTATTGAGATCATTCGCCGCCTTGTTGGGCTGAAAACGATCGCAAATCTGCGTGGCACACTCATCGCTATTCCGATTGTGAATGTCTACGGCTTTATCCATATGAGCCGTTATCTGCCAGATCGGCGCGACCTTAACCGCTCGTTTCCAGGATCGGAAAAGGGCTCGCTTGCCGCACGTCTGGCCAACCTGTTCATGCAGGAGATTGTCTCAAAGGCGACGCATGGCATCGATCTGCACACGGCAGCCATTCACCGGGATAATTTCCCTCAGATTAGAGCCAGTCTCGAGTCTGAGGAAACACTGGCTCTCGCAGAGGCATTTCGCGCGCCCCTAATTATTGATGCTGCCCTGCGGCCGGGTACGATTCGAGAAGCGGCAGTAGCCAGAGGCATTCCATGGCTAGTATACGAAGCAGGTGAAGCTCTTCGCTTTGATGAGGTAAGCATTCGCGCCGGGGTTCGCGGCATTGTTAATGTCATGCGTGCAATAGAGATGCTTCCCAAGCAGCAAAGTAAAAAAACATTTCTTCCCCGTATCGTTAAATCCAATGCTTGGATTCGCGCACCACAGAGTGGCATTTTACGCCTCACAGTAAAATTGGGCGCCTGCGTCAACAGAGATGATATTCTGGGTTATGTATCTGATCCCTATGGCGAAAACCAGACGCAGATCATCGCCCCCAATACCGGCATCATCATTGGTCGCACCAACCTTCCTCTTGTGCATGAAGGTGATGCGCTTGTTCACCTAGCTCGTTTCCGCAACACAGGAAATGCATCTGAAGCAGTGGACGTATTCCAGTCCGAACTTGAACCTTCTGAAGTAGAAAGCCTGTCCGGTACAACCCCCATCACCTGATAAGGCCATATCGGTTTCCACTGCCCCTTTTTTCATTCAGTTTTCGGAAATGAACCAGAACCTTCTCGATATTGTTAAACAGGCTACAGGCGCATCTGATGCGACTCAGGGGGAGATTATCCAGTCTCTCTGGAGTGGTTACGGGGAGATTGTGCGTATTCAGCTAAAAGGCGCACCTGTGCAGAGCGTTGTGCTTAAACATGTGCGCTTCCCTACCGAGGCGGATCATCCCCGTGGCTGGCACTCAGACCTCTCGCATGCGCGCAAGGTAAAATCCTATGATGTCGAGATGGCCTGGTATGACCAGTGGAGCAGCCGCTGTAGTGATGGCTTCCCTGTTCCACACTGTTATTTTGCGGCAACACTGGCTGATGACGAGCATGTGATGGTACTTGAAGACCTAGATGCTTCCGGTTATCCACTACGCAGGCATGAGATGGATCGGCCTGCTGTGGAACTCTGCCTGAAGTGGCTGGCCAACTTCCACGCCACCTTTATGGGTGAAACACCGAGGCTGCTTTGGGAAACCGGCACCTACTGGCACCTGGCCACCCGTCCTGATGAACTGGAAGCCACTGATGATCCCGCCCTGAAACAGGCAGCGGCTGCCATTGATGCCGAACTGAACAACTGCCGGTTTAAAACATTCGTTCATGGCGATGCCAAAATCGCCAACTTCTGCTTCTCAGCTGACAGCAAACAGGTCGCTGCTGTTGACTTCCAGTATGTCGGTGGTGGCTGCGGCATGAAGGATGTCATCTACCTCCTTGGCAGCTGCCTTGATGAATATTTATGTGAAGCCTGGGAGCACGAACTTCTTGATTTCTACTTTAATGAACTGAAGCAAGCTATTGATATGCAAGGCAAATCTACAGATTGGAAAGCACTGGAATTAGAGTGGCGCGCCCTCTTTCCGATCGCCTGGGTCGACTTTAACCGTTTCCTCGCTGGCTGGATGCCCGGCCACTGGAAGATCAACAGCTACAGCCGTCGCCTGACATCAGAGGTCATAACCCGCCTGAATTCGTCTGCTAGTTGATAGAAGGGGTAGCACAATCAGGGTGCGGGAACTTCCTTATAGGTATCCAGTGGCTTGTGACAGATCGGGCATGCATCTTTCGGAAGCTCCATCACGGTAGCGCCACAGTTCTGATTCACATAGTAAGTGCTCTTGTTTTCGCGAAACCTCTCTAGCAGAATACTGAAAAAGAAGCCTGTTCCGCTCTTGATCTCCTTGATCAGTTCACGGTGCTGCCGCTCCGCCTCCCATGCATAATTGATATACTCCATTGCTTCCTTGTGCTTCTCTGGAGCGACACGGCTAATATATTGAGGATACTCCTTATCGATCTCGGAGAGTTCCACATTGGTCGCATATTTCAGGTTATCCTGAGTGGTCGAAGCCTTAATTGTGCTGACATCAACCTCTGGCACCTTGGCACCGAGACCCACCAGAATCAGACTGAAGTTTCTTTCATGCACCGCTTCTGACGCGGCTATCGACTTGAACAGATGAGCGATATTGGTATGCCCGTCAGCCTTGGCCGTATCGGAAAAAAGTTGATAGCGGTGACGCGCACGCACCTCATTGCCATAAAGAGTCTGCAACACGGCAATGGTTTCGGGGTATTGCTCTAGCTGTTCTTGTTCAATCTTCTCTATCAAGCCCTCTTCAGCCTGTAGAACGGGGATGCTGCCGATAAAGGCAAACATAGCAGCAATGATCAGAGTCGCTGCAGCAGAAATGTGCCGAGGACAGTTCATGGGTCGATCATACACCCTTTTCGTTTTTTATTGCAACAATGGCCCAGCACTATTCGTTCACTAAAGCTTTCAGGGCAGGCCATCTCTATCAGTTCTATATTCAGCCATATTGTCTCTTCTTCTGCCTATGCAAAGCAACATGTTAATTCATCGGCTATAATATCAAAGAGCATTCAGACCAATGCATTGGCAGGAGGAAGTTATGAACAGAAGCTTTATATTTACCCTTTCACTATTGATATTTCTGCCCTTAGTCAGTGGCTGCATGCTGCTGGTTGCCGGTGGTGCCGGCGCCGGCTCTGTTGCCTATATCAAGGGCGACCTCAATGCCAATCTTGAGGCATCATTGAATCGATCGGTTGCCGCCACAAACCGGGCAGTGAGAAGCCTGAGATATGCCAAGATCAGCGAGGCAACCGATGCCTACTCGAGCCATATCATCGCCCGTACAGCCAGCGACAAAAAAATCGATATCATGCTGAAAAAGGCAACCGAGCGCACAACACACATCTCGATCAGGGTTGGCATGTTCGGCGATGAGGACATCTCAAACGCCATCTTAAGTGAGATCAATAAACGCTTGTAAATAAAAGGGTATTACCCTCTGTTTCAGTCGGGCGTATTAGCGCTTTCAAACTCCCCTTTCATCTTCTGAAGGTGGCCATAGATGACCAGTTCATCCCCCTCCTGAAGCGGCTCCCGCATCTGACGGGCAGGCAGCCAGGAGTGGTCGCGTTCGATACCGAGAATCAGAACTCCTTTGCGCGCCGATCCTATCTCTATAATCGACTGGCCCAGCAGGGGCGATTCAGCACCAACCTCCAGCTTAACCAGGCCGTATCCGTCAGCAAGGTGAAGCAGCTCCTCAACCGGCTCGAATTCAAAAAAAAGCTTTTGCCTTAACAGTCTCTCTATTAACGCCTCCCAGTGCCCCATCAGACCTGAGCTGCGGGCGATCAGGTAGATGACAATGATTCCCACGACCAGGATCAGTGCGGCCTTGGGCAGCGTCTGACTTGAGGTCGTAGCAAAGGTAGTTGTCGCGCCGACGATGACTGTTGCCACACCTGCATAGCCGCCAATCATCAAGATGCTTATGATTTTGCGGCGAATCGGGTGATTGACGACGCGCTCGGCCTCCCGAGTTGTAAAGCCTGTGGCAGTAAAGGCCGAAAGCGCTTGAAATTTCGCCTGCTCATAGCGCATGCCGGTCAGCACAAGCATGATCGCACCGGCACGCACAAAGAGCATGGAAACAAGAATAGCCAGTAGCGTCGGAGCAAGAAAATAGAGACCTTCCATCGAGTCACCTCTTACAGCAGAGCCTTACACAAGTGATCGGACACATTGCTATTATAGATGATTATTTCCTTACCGGATGGATTCAACGCATGGATCCTCCCTGTTTTGATGATATTCGCTGCGCCTTCGACAGCATCAGAAACAGGGGACGAAAAAAAAGGGTTAAACCGGAAGGGTTTTGCGTCAGATTTCGCCGCATGAGCCGAGACGTCATCTACACCTCCGAAATTCACAGCAATGGTTTTGTCTTTGATGACAAGGTTGCCTCCGTTTTTGCCGACATGATTGGCCGCTCCGTACCGGGTTACGGCCAGACACTGCAGATGGTTGAGCTGCTGGCCCATCAGTTTGCGCAAGCAGAGAGCAACCTCTACGACCTCGGCTGCTCACTCGGTGCGGCTACGATGGCACTTTCCCGAGGCAGTGCAGGCAAAGACTGCAGGGTGATCGGCATCGACAACTCCCCTGCCATGGTCGAACGCTGTAAAGGGATGTTAAAGGATGAACCGGTTGAGATCCTCTGTCAGGACATTCTCGATACCGCGATTGAAAACGCATCGGTGGTTGTTCTGAACTTCGTGCTGCAGTTCATAGAGCGTGAAGAGCGTCTGCAACTGCTGAAAAAGATTCAACAGGGTTTAAGGCCCGGTGGTGTGCTGATAATCTCTGAGAAGATCGCTTTTGTTGATGAGGCGGAGAGCCGTCGACAGATCGAACTGCATGAAGCTTTTAAGCGGGCGCAGGGTTATTCTGAGCTTGAGATAAGCCGCAAGCGTTCGGCACTGGAGAATGTACTGGTTCCGGAACCACTGGATGTCCACCATCACCGTCTGAAACAGGCCGGATTCTCTGCTTCCAATACATGGTTCCAGTGTTTCAATTTCGCCTCGATGATTGCCTTCAAATGAAAGAGTACAAAGAGAGAGAAGCGGCCATTCTCAAAGCGCAGATGGAAAATTCCATATTGTCCGATTTTTCCGATGACCTGATGCCACTTTATGAACAGGGGTGGCATAAAATCCTCAAGCACGGCGACCTGGGGCGCTGGCAAAGCGGTTTTGATGCGTTACCCGACCTCACCCCCTCCGTTGTCGACTTCAACCGCTCAGCGCTAAAAATCGGGCTACCTGAAGATACCGATCTAACCCATGAGCAGATCGAAACGGCACTGAAACAGATGCACCCATGGCGCAAGGGGCCATTTGAGATCTTCGGTGTTCATATCGACACCGAATGGCGTTCAGACTGGAAGTGGGATCGACTGGCCGAGGCCATCTCCCCACTTGAAGGGCGCACCATCCTCGATGTTGGATGCGGCTCGGGCTACCACCTCTGGCGTATGCTTGCTGCCGGTGCAAAACTGGTAGTTGGTATCGACCCCACCCCACTCTTCTCGATGCATTTCGCTACGATCAAACGCTACAGCCCGAATGCCCCGGCCTTTATTCTGCCCGTCGGTATTGAACATATGCCCGCCGACATGGGCTGCTTCGACACGATCTTTTCAATGGGCATTCTCTACCACCGCAAGTCGCCGATTGACCACCTTCTCGATTTGAAAGGCCTGCTGTGTGAAGGTGGAGAGCTGGTGATTGATACACTGGTAGTCGAAGGCGATGAGCATAACTGCCTGATGCCACACGGGCGTTATGCCAAGATGCGCAATGTCTGGTTTATACCCAGTGTGGCGATGCTGGAAATATGGCTCAAACGTGCCGGATTCAAGGATATTTCAGTGGTCGATATCTGCCCGACCACGGTGGATGAGCAGCGTGGAACGGAGTGGATGACATTCGAATCGCTACCCGACTTCCTCGATCCGAACGATTCCAGCCTGACCATCGAAGGCTACCCTGCCCCGATCCGAGCCGTTCTCACCGCAAAAAAATAGGCACAAGCAGCACTCGCCCGCCGCGCGATAGCCCTTCTTAACAATTCGGCAGACAAAAAAAATGGGCAGGTTTACACCCGCCCACTTTAATAAGTCACAATTGTAATCCTTAAGGAAGGACGGAAACCTTCGTCATTACATCACCCTGACGAATGTCATCAACGGCCTGCATGCCTTCGATGACCTGCCCGAAGATGGTGTACTGACCATCCAGATGCGGTGTGTCACCAAAGCAGATATAGAACTGGCTGCCTGCTGAATCAGGGTTGGCTGAACGCGCCATGGCGAGGGTACCGCGCACATGTTTTCGCTCGTTGAACTCAGCTTTGACCGAGTAACCGGGGCCGCCCATACCAGTGCCATCAGGATCGCCGCCCTGTGCCATAAAGCCTGCAATCACACGATGGAATGTCAGGCCGTCGTAGTAGTTCTTGCCTGCCAGAGCCTTGAAGTTGGCTACGGTGTTCGGTGCTGTGTCCGGATAAAGCTCGATCAGGATATCACCCTTCTCAGTCTCAATCTTAATGTGATTGCCTTCCGGAATATCCTTATCGCCTGCTTTTGGTGCTGTTGTGAAAATTCCCACTCTGTTCTCCTCTATGTTCTGGCTCTGAGCCACATCGAGCTGATTGATATAAACCAGTCCCGCAAAGGCCAGCCCCGTTATGATATACAAACTTCTCTTTTTCATTCGCTTCTGGATCTCACTCACCGGTAGATCTCCTGTGCGGAGGGCAGTATCCGGACCGGATGCAGCACCATATGTTTCAGGCCTGCCTTCACTGTTCCTGTACCGAGCAGTGTTTGCCCCTCAAAAACAGCGACATCCCGCTCACTCTCATCATCGGATGTGGATTTAAGCTGTAGCCGCTGCCCATTCAGGAAGCGTTTCGCCTCATCTATCGAGATCTCAAGGCGGGAAAGGTTGCGCAACCACGAAGCCAAAGGCAAGAGACAGCCCTCTTTTTGCTCATGCAGCTGCTCGATCGTCACCATCATCTGTTGTGGCCAGCCGCCGGTGGAGAGACGCCTTAGTTCAGTCACACAGCCGCCCAGGCCAAGGCTCTTACCAATATCCCGAGCCAGTGAGCGAATGTAGGTACCCTTGCTGCAACTCACCTCCAGTGTCACCAGCGGATATTCAAATGAAACCAGCGTCAGTGTCTGGATAGTTATTTTACGCGACTTCATCTCCACAATTTCACCCTTGCGGGCCATATCATGGGCGCGTTTACCGTCGATACGGATCGCCGAATAGACTGGTGGCACCTGATCCAGCTCACCGATGAATGCGGGCAGGAGAGCCTGTAGTGTTTCAGTTGTGACATCGCCATCAAAGCGGACTGTCACTTCCCCTTCCCTGTCCAGGGTGTCTGTCTGGTAACTGAGGTCAAAGGTTACCCTGTATGCCTTCTCGGCATTCAGACCAAGTTCCGCATAACGGGTCGCCTCACCGAGAAGAATCGGCAACATACCGGTAGCCAGCGGGTCCAGTGTGCCGCCATGGCCTGCCTTAATTCGTTTCTTACCAGGCTCGGAAAAAAGCCGCACCATCTCATTCACTGCCTTACGTGAAGTCCAGCCCAGTGGTTTATCGAGAAAGATGACGCCTGAAACAGGTGGAGTGGAAATAATGATATCCTAAACGAGAGAATCTGATACAGCTTTTTGAACGGTTGCGCGAACCTCTTCAAAGCTACCACGCATCATACAGCCTGCAGCGTAGTGATGGCCGCCACCACCGAGTGAGCTGGCAAGCGCGCCAACATCAGCAACGGTTTTAGCCCTGAAATTCACCTTCCAGCAATTTTCACTGTTCTCATCACTGCGAATAAGCACCGCTATTTCAATACCGTTGATAGAACGGCCATAATCGATCAACCCTTCAGAGTCCTCGACATCGGCACCGGTAGCATCATACATCTCTCTGGAGATATGCATCCAGGCAGAACGCCCCTCATCACAGATCTCCAGTGTTTCTAAAGCTGCGGAAAGGATATGCAGACCTGCCAGCGGCCGGCTCTCATAAACCCCCATGCTGATCGGCCACGGCTTGGCACCGGCGTCAACCAGATCTGCAACCATACGATAAACTGCAGCGGTAGTAGTGGAGAGTCGGAAACTTGCAGTATCAGTCAACACAGCGGTGTAGATTGCACTGGCGCTGGCCACAGTAAGGGGGATATTCATGGCAATCATCAGGTCGAAAACCATCGCACCTGTGGCGCAGTAACGACTATCAACAATATTGTAGTCGCCGAATTTTTTGTTGCTGGCGTGATGATCAATGTTGACCAGCACACTACCTTCAAAAAAGGCATCTGAGAGCCCTAGGCGCGGCCGCGAACCACTGTCCAGGCTGATGATCAGATCGGCATGATGGCTTTCGCAGTGCGGGTCGCCCCGCTCGACATTCCATGCATGTTCGAGAAAAGTGTAGATGCGCGGAATACCGTCACGATTGAACAGACGCACCTTCTTCCCCATGCGGGTTAGTGCATCGAAAAGCGCAAGTTCAGAGCCGATGCCATCGCCATCCGGGTTGCAGTGGGTTGTCAGGGTAATCGATTCAGCCTTCTCGATCTCACCAATGACCGGCTGCCAGTCGATATCGGAAAATAACGACTGGAGCTTACGAGTCATTACGACTCCTCCAGCTTTTTCAACAACATGAGTACATCGCCACTCTTTTCAAATGCGCTATCCCACTTGAATCTGAGTTTAGGCAGCCGCCGTTTTGGTAGCGCGCGCCTGAGTGCATGCTCGAGAAACGGGGTGATGCGCTCAAGTGACTGAATGCACCCCTTCTGATCCTCTTCGTTAGCCCGATACACCCAGACGTCCACCATCTGGCTGCCAGGAGATTCGACACGCGTAATCGAAATGTTGAAAAGGCGTGGGTCAGCGACATCACGAAGCAGCAGTGTGGAGAGCAAGCGGTGGATATCAGTAAGAAACCGCTGCTGAGCAGGTGTTTGACGTCTCATAGTCTTCAGAGTGTCGCCGCAACTTCCTCAATGATATAAAACTCGAAACGATCTCCGACCTTCACGTCATTGAACTTCTCAATGCTCATACCACACTCGTAACCGGTCTTAACTTCTTTCACATCGTCTTTGAAACGACGCAATGAAGCTAGAACTCCATCGTAGATCATCACACCATCACGCAGCACACGTACATGGGCGTCGCGGGTAACAGTACCTTCGGTCATGTAGCAACCGGCAACAGCACCGATCTTCGGAGACTGGAACACATCGCGGACTTCAGCCTCACCGGTCACTTTCTCCACCTTATTCGGTGAAAGAACACCGGCCATTGCAGCCTTGATCTCATCAATTGCTTCATAAATAATCTTGTAGAAACGGATATCTACGCCTTCAACTTCAGCTACTTTCTTGGCCTTTGTTTCAGGGCGGACATTAAAGCCGATAATGATTGCGTTGGCAGCAGATGCGAGCATCACATCTGATTCGGTTATGCCGCCGATACCCTTGTGAACAACCTTAACCTTCACTTCTTCGGTGCCGGCCTTGGCCAGTGATTCCGCCATCGCTTCTACCGAACCGGTCACATCACCCTTTATCAGTACAGGTACTTCCTTGATGCCGCTCTGCAGATCAGCAAACAGCTCATCGAGACTCGCCCGTTTCTTGGCCTCTGCGCCCATCTCACGGTCTCTGTCTTTACGGTAACGCACAATGTCACGTGCCTGTTTCTCATTCTCTACCGCGAAGATCTCCTGACCAGCTTCCGGAACCATATCCAGACCCAGCAGTTCGAACGGAATAGATGGGCCAGCCGTACGATGCTGTACCGAATTCTCATCGACAATCGCACGCAGTCGGCCAGTTGCAGAACCTACAACCACAGTATCGCCCTGATTGAAGGTACCATTCTGAACCAGAACAGTCGCTACTGGTCCGCGACCACGATCAAGGCGTGATTCAACCACGATACCCTTACCACGACGCGCCGGATTAGCCTTAAGCTCCAGAATTTCAGTTTGCAGTGCCAGCATCTCGAGAAGCTCATCCAGCCCCTGGCCGCTATGTGCGGAGACCGGTACGAACATAGTATCGCCGCCCCACTCCTCAGACAGCAACTCATGCTCTGCCAATTGACGCATCACCTTCTCAGGGTCTGCCCCCTCTTTATCCATCTTGTTCACTGCCACGATGATTGGCACGCCAGCTGCACGTGCATGGTTCAGCGCCTCAACGGTCTGCGGCATCACACCATCATCAGCGGCAACAACCAGTACTGCCACGTCAGTCATGCTTGCACCACGTGAACGCAGGCTGGTAAATGCTTCGTGACCAGGTGTATCGATAAACACAACCTTCTCGCCACTCTCCAGTTTCACCATATAGGCACCGATATGCTGGGTGATGCCACCGGCCTCGCCATCTGCCACATGCGCTTTGCGCAGGGCATCGAGAATCGAGGTTTTACCATGATCCACATGACCCATCACTACAACAACGGGTGGACGTGGTACCAGATCTTCCTCGTTATCTTCAGAGGTGTCCTCTACCAGAACATCTTCAACTGCTGCTGCATTGATAATCTTCGCCTTATGGCCAAACTCTTCAACAATCAGTACGGCAGTTTCTGCATCAATCGCTTCATTGATGGTGGTTGTCATGCCCATCTCAAATAGCTTGCGTACAACCTGAGCACTCTTGAATGCCATACGACTGGCCAGTTCCGATACCATGATCGGATCGGTAACTTCAACGGTACGCACAACAAAGGCTTCATCATCCTTGTTGACACCAAAGTCACGTTTTCTGGAACCACGTGCCAGACGCGCCTGACGATCCTGCTGTTCAGGGGTCAGAACCTCATGACGTTTGGAAGCATAATCCCTGCGCGCTGCCTTCTCAGCAGGTGATAGCCTGCGCTGTGGCCTTGCGCCACCCGGACCACCACGGCGGCGCTGAGCACCTGGTGGTGGCGGAGCTGTCGCATCAGGGGAGACTGCAACCGATGGTGTACGGCGCATAGCACCCTGTTGTGGCGCACCCGGTGCACCTGGGCCACCCGGACGTGCCTGACGCTGCGGCTGTGCCGCTCTGCGCTGGCTTGCACGATCTTCAGAGATTTTCTTCTCAATCTGTTTAACCGATGAACTTGGTGCTTTTGATGCGGCAATCTGGGCCGGAGTCAAACCACGGCGAATGGTCGTGCGTGGCCCCTTATGTGTCGACTCAGTTGGGCGTGCACCCGGACGGTTCTGTGGGCGCTCACCTGGACGAGCACCTGGACGGTTCTGTGGGCGTTCACCTGGACGAGCGGCTGGACGGTTCTGTGGAAGCCCGCCTGCACGGCCCTGAGGACGCTCACCTGGACGAGCTGCCGGGCGTGATGCACCAGCTGGGCGAGCCGTTGGACGGCTAACCGTCGGAGCAGCCTGTTTAATAGCCGCTGTTGCTGCCGCTGCACGTTGTGCAGGTGTTGGGCCGGCTTTCTTAACCACTGTTGTGGTTGGCCGTGGGGCTGTTGTTGTCACGGCTGGACGTGGAGCCACAGGCGCAGTTGGGCGTGGTGCGGCAGGTATTTCAGCAGCAGCTGACTCTTTTGCTTTTGCAGCAGCCTGTGCCGAGGCGGCCTTCTCCTGAATTTTCTTCGCCTCTTCTAGTTTCTTCTTCTCAACAGCCGCAGCTGCACGCTGGGCTGGAGCCAGAGGTTTCTGCGGACTTACCGGAGCTGCTGGTGCTACTGGCGCTACTGGCGCTGCAGCTACCGGTTCCTCTTCCGGGGTTACCCTTGAGGTAACGCCCATTTTAGAGACCGGGGTATGGCGACGACGGACGGCGACTTCGACTTTGCGGCCGCGCCCCTCAACCTGAGCGCTACCTCTAGCCTGACCGGCAACCATCGGCCGATTCAGGGTAAGTGTCGTGCCACCACTCTTTTTCGCTTCGGGTTTAGCGGCTGATTTAATGGCAGCTCGAATTTTCCCTTGATCATCGGCATCCAGTGAACTTGTTGGTCCACTCACCACGATATTGCACTGCACGGCAACTCGTTGAATATCGGACGCTTCCACGCCGAGTTCTTTTGCCAGATCCAGAATACGTTTTGCCATGTTTACTACTTACCCTATTACCTTTAGTTGTCCGTACCAGCCACAATACTGGTTCAGCTTCCTGACGTTCGTCGCCATCATGCCGGAAGTTCCCAGTGCTGCAACTGCGACACTATCCCGACCCAGCATCTCTCCAAGCCACTGCTTGGATTCAACGCTTAGAGTCCGTGATTTATGTCCTGCCTGTTCTCTCTTCTCTACAGCGTCCTCAATCTGACGAACCACTGCATCACCTGCATCTGTTGCGATCAGCAACAGCACCGGCGCATTATTCCACAGTCGATGCATCACTGCATCCCTGCCTATCTCTGTTTTTACACGCAGACGCGTAAACATCTGCAGTAACTGCTTGTGCAGGATAGAGACCAAACGCTCCTTCACCTTCTCCCACTGGGGAAAGTCCACCTTGAACTTTGCCTTCAGCGGCTGCAGTCGTCTGTCACTCATGCCATTAAGGCACTCTGCCTGCATGCAGAGGTAGACACCCCTTCCAGGCAGTTTCTGCAGCAGATCCGGCCATAACTGGCCTTCGTCATCGACGATTAACCTGAGCATCTCCTGCTTGGATGCGCTCTTCCTGCAGGCGACACAACGCCTGTCGCTGCCAGAGCCGGTTTTCACTTACTCGTCAAACCAGCCTGATGCTTCACGTGCCGCGATAATCAGCGCATCAGCCTCTTCACGGCTCAGCCCTTCAATATCTTCAATCTCATCACCAGCCGCATCAGCCAGCGCTTCTACACTTACCATATCACGGGCTGCCAATTGCTCGGCAATCTCGCGTGTCATACCGGGAAGATCCAGCAGTGAGACAGTAGCCTCACCCTCTTCTGCACCAACCTGCAGCGCCTGATCCAGAAGTACATTACGTGCACGCTTCTGCAGCTCCTGAGCCACCTCAGCGTCAAGACCACCGATACCTGAGATATCTTCAATCGCACAGTAGGCCAGATCTTCAAGGCTGAAGAAGCCTTCGTCCACCAGTACGGCAGCGAAATCTTCATCGACATCGAGTCCTTCTTGGAAAACAACCTTGGCAGCGGCAATCTCTTCAGAACGACGCTCTTTCTCTTCGCCTGCACTCATCAGCTCGATATTCCAGCCGGTCAGCTCAGATGCCAGGCGTACGTTTTGGCCACGACGGCCGATCGCAATGGCAAGGTTCTCTTCGGCAACTGCCACCTCGATGGTGTTGGTCGCTTCATCAACCAGTACACGCTCGATTTCAGCCGGTGCCAGTGCATTCACAACGAATACAGCAGGATCTTCAGTCCATTCAATAATATCGATCTTCTCGCCGTGCAACTCATTCACTACAGCCTGAACGCGTGCACCACGCATACCTACACAGGCACCAACAGGATCAACAGCAGCATCGGTGGAGATCACAGCAATCTTACTGCGTGAACCCGGATCACGGGCAATCGCCTGGATCGCAACTACGCCATCTTCAATCTCAGGCACTTCCTGCTCGAACAGACGCAGTACCATGCCTGCATCAGAACGGGAAACAAATACCAGCGGGCCTTTGGTCTGGTTGCGTACTTCACGCAGGTAGGCGCGAATGCGGTCGCCCTGACGGAAGGTTTCACGCGGCAGCAGATCTTCGCGATACATCACAGCTTCGCCGCGACCCAGATCAACATACACATTACCACGTTCAACGCGTTTAACGATACCGGTAATCAGCTCACCCACGCGTGGTTCGTACTCAGCAATCACGCGATCGCGCTCTGCCTCACGAATCTTCTGGTTAATCACCTGTTTGGCGGTCTGGGCTGCAATACGTCCCAGCTCAATCGGCGGCAATGAAGTGCGGAATTCGGTGCCGATCTCGGCTTCCGCATCCAGCTCTTTACCCTGCTCAAGCGTCAGGTGATTCTCCTCTTCTTCAAACTCTTCATCTATCACAACGGTGCGCACGTGGAACAGGCGAATCTCGCCTGTCAGGCGGTCAATTTCCGCCACCACTTCTTTGCCCGGATAGGTTCTGCGCGCAGCGGTCTTGAGCGCCTGTTCCATCGCTTCAAGAACGAGCTCACGCTCTACTGATTTTTCACGTGCGACTGCATCCGCAACTGCCAATATTTCTACATTCATGCCTGCATCTCACTCACTCACTCAATTCAGTCTTTGTTAATCTTTACTTTCTTGAACGGGAAACCTCTTTCCAGTTAATCGCCCGAACAACCTTGGTCACCTCATTTAACGAGATCACCTCTTCCTGTGTATCTGATGGGCGCTTCCCCTCAACCTGCAGAGTAAAGGCATCACCACTCTCCAGAGGACCGAGATTCCTGCCCTCAACCGTCCTGCCATCGACAAAGAAGGCTTTCACCCATTCACCGCTGTAACGCTCAAAATCGGCAGTCGTCTCAAAGGCATAATCCAGCCCCGGAGATGATACTTCAAGGCGGTATGCATTCGGGATCAGATCCTCTGCATCAAGCTGCAATGCAAGCCCCCTGCTCACCCGAGCCAGAATATCGGAGTCTACACCCCCCTTCTGGTCTATCATTACACGCAGAAGCTGGTTGCGGCCACTACCAAGGGTTATCTTGATAATCTCTACGCCCAACTCTTCGGTAATCGGTTCAAGCAACGAACGAATCACTTCTTCCAACTCTATACCCACCTTCAAGAAACAAAAAAAGCGAGCCGCGGCTCACTTTCAACGCAGCGAAGGATAGGGACGGGGAGATAAAAAGCAATAAAATAAAAGCCTTTTAAAAACAGATCACCAGTTCTCGCCCTCAGATTGATCGTAGCGTTAGAAGAGCAGCACCTTAAAACCGATCAGGATCAGCACTATGCCGCCAAACAGCTCTGCCCTGCTCTCCAGCCAGGTTCCACTGCGAAATCCGACATAAACACCAAGCCAGCTGAAGACAAAGGTGGTGACAGCAATAATCACACAGGCCAGTAGCGCATTAACCTCAAGCAGCGTCAACGAGAATCCAGCCGCCATGGCATCGATACTGGTAGCGATGGCGAGCATCAGCATCACCCTCTGCGTGACAACAGCAATCTCCGCCTCCACCCCTTCGCAGAATGATTCGTAGATCATCTTGCCACCAATCAGAGCAAGCAGCCCGAAGGCGATCCACGGCGCGTAACCTTCAACCCAGCCCAGCACCCCTCTGCCGCCAAGGTAGCCGATCAACGGCATCAGTCCCTGAAACAGGCCGAACCAGATGCCCGCCTTAAGGGCCAGCCCTCCAAGATTCTCCCTCTCCTCTTTAGAGCCCAGCCCGATGGATACGGCAAACGCATCCATGGCAAGCGCCACAGCCAGAAACAGCACCTCGATCATCAACAGATACCCCTTTCATCCAGAGTTTACAGATCGCATATACTGCCCATAAAGCAGCGGATTTACAGTGCAGCATTTGAGCTTTCAGCCTTCGAACCTGAAAACCCTGAACTTTAACAAACTCCTATATGTGGCTGTTTTATTGGAGAAATTTCTTGATGGTATTCGATACCTCCGGTGTCCTCAGGTAACCCTAGGATTTATGGTGAAGGCCACTCCAGTCATTTGAGACAAGGCCATCACTCACCTGAACACCGGCAGCGTTGGCTGCGTAGTCATCAGCCAGATGGACATCCAGTGCAACGGGATCCCGTCTATCGGCAAAGTTAGACCACTGCTGCACCACGCTTGGAGTGCGAACGGCATCGTTCTCCTTTGCTATCTTATATTTCACATGCGGAAGACCTAACGGTGAGCCGATAGTCACAAAACGTGCCACCTTTAACTGAGGATGTTTTTTGCCGATAGCCCTTAATACATCATAAGCGACAATCGTTCCCATGGAGTGTGAGACAACCATGACCTCACTCCCCTGATGTTTCAGGATCTCATTTTCCAGCCGGCTGCGCAGTTCCGCTCTCTTATCCGACTCCTCATACCTGAAGCATCAAGCCATATTGAGTGCCACCACCCCCGGTTCCCCAACCATTAACACCAGTATAGACCAGAACTCATGAATGTGAGAAATCGGATTCAGGAGCATGGGAGACCTCTCTTATCCACCATATGTGACCTGATGTAACAAAGTGAGCACCTCTTATCTGTTCAAGCCATAACATCACACCTTGAAAGAACTAAATCACTGTTTTCAAAGGCAATTAAACCATGCCTAAATTTTAGTCATTTTAGCCACTGCATGTCACACACCTTGAAGAGACAGCCCTCACCCGCTTCCATCCACAAAGTTATCCACAGATTTTGTGGATAGAAGAAAAAAACCTTATTTCACAACCTTTTTGCAGCACAAACCGACGCCGAAGAGGAAGAGGAAGAGGAAGATAACCTCCTGCATGCAGGGTATCACAAGGGTAGACCAGCCGCCCAATAGACTGAAGGGTTCGAGGAAATGAAACAGAGGTGGAGCTTTGAATCCTGAGAACCTGAGTATTGATGCACTGCAAATATTCAACAACCTGCCTTCTGAGCTGCAGCAGCAGGCTATTCAGCTCTGCGGCTCGCACTCCGAGGATGAAGCTGTCTACCTGGTCGCCCTTCGCAACATGAACGAGCGCGAGCGGCGCAAGCTCCTTTTCCGCTTAAGCAGGAAACGCTGGGGGCTTTAGCCCTTCCAGCTAAACAGCTTGCCCACAGGACCAGGGTCATGGACGACCCGAATCAAAAAGGAATGGAACCTGTAACGTCTATGGTACTAATAAGGAAGTCTAGGAAGTACTCTTTTCATACAACAGAACTGTAGGATGTATGTAGTACATATTCACTGGGATTGCCTGTTCATTCTTTGTGCGCACAAAGAACGAACCAAGAAAAACGCCCCGGAGATCAGCCTGCCCTTTCGGGTTCCCGATCCTGCATGTTAAAAATCGGCCACGGCTCCGCCGCTCTTCTCCGATTTTGAACATTTGTCTCGGCAGTCTGCTAGCGGGGGCTCAAAAACCTTTAACTATTACCCATCCCGCATGGCCAAAATAGCTTTGATATCGAGCTTTTCACGGTAACGCTTAAAACCGGTATCGCGTGAATCAATGGCCAGAATCGACATCCGGTCAGCCAGTTCATTGCCTTCAACACCGACATGGCCGTTCACATGCAACACCTGAACGCTCTCTTTCAACGTCTGGTGCAGTGCAAACATATCCTTGATAAGCTCAAGGTTCTTGATTTCACCACCGGCCTTCTTCCACCCCTTCTTCTGCCAGTTCACAGCCCACTGGGTCACGCATTGAATGGCGTATTTGGAGTCACAAAAGATGGCGACAGACCTCTTCTTCTTGATCTCGTCCTTTGCCATGATCAGCGCCTGGTGCAGTGCATTTAACTCAGCCGTATTATTCGTACCCTTGGGGTTATAGAGACCGTACCAGAGCTCAGCAACCACACCATCACGATAGAGGGCAATGCCGGAACCAGCTTTGCCGGGGTTGGGTTCACAGCCGCCATCGGTGAATATCTTTGTATCGATCTTCATGGCTTCAATCTCTGCAGCCGCATAGGTTTTAACCGCTTGAGCTGCGCTTCTCTTTGTGGCTGAAGCGGCTTTCGATGCACTACCAGTCGATCTGGCAGCTTCACCATGGAAGGCGGCTTCAGCCTCAGCCAGTGTCGGAAATGACTTGTACCGGGCACCGGCAAACTTGTCGATCTGCTTTTTGCAGCTATTCCAATCGGTGAAAATACCGGTTTCCCTTCCCTGCCATACTACGTAAAACTTTTTAGCCACTGTGCTATACCTCTGTTGTTGGTGGGAAGTCCTGTGCCACGCGCTTCGGGCAATCATCGCTCGCCGATTGTATAAAGCAATTGATCCAAGTCACGATTTACCACCCACCTTTATAGCGAAGCAACGATCGTTTCATGGCACACATCCATGTGTGCCATGGGCGCTAAGCGTGCTCTTGTACTTTCCTTGTACAATAATCGGCAAGGCCTTGCTGCGCTTCCACCTGCTGCTCCAGGACCCATAGGGGTTTATCTGCCGGCCAGAGCGGCAAAAGCTTCACCGCGTCTTTGGCTGTTGTCACAATCGACTTATGGCTCTGTAAAAGCTCCTCAATATCCTGCGTTGAATATGCGTGGTGATCGGCAAAGCTGCTATGCTCGGCAACCTCATAACCCAGCTCCTTCAGGTCCTTTAACACACGCCATGGCCTGGCAATGCCCGTGACTAGATGAACCGGCCGGGAGGCCTCCAGCAGAATATCACCCGGCCCCATCCAGTCACGAAGCAGGCCGGCTTTCGCCGACCAGACCCACTCCTTCTGTTCTGATATCGGCTTAAACCCGGAGGAGCCACTGCGCACAATAAGGTCGGCCCGACCCAGTGCGGATAGAGGTTCTCTTAAGGGGCCTGCAGGAAGAAGCCCACCGTTGCCTATCCCTTCGCTTGGCACCAGCACAATATCGCAGGCGCGTTCAAGCTGCCGATACTGAAAACCATCATCGAGAATAATAATATCCCCATAATCTGCTGCCAGCTGGGCACCAGCAACACGGTCGCGCCCAGCGATCACCGGGCAACCGCTCAGGCGATAGAGCAGCAGCGCCTCATCACCGACCTCATGGGCCTTGGAGTATTGAGAAACCAGATGCGGGGTTTGATTGTTTGCCCCGTCGCCTCGCGACAGCAGCACAGGAGTGAAAGCGCGGTTTTTCAACTCAGCTGCCAGCCACACCACAAAAGGTGTTTTACCACTGCCACCGACGGTAATGTTGCCGACCGAGATCATAGGAATGGAAGGTTTAACCACGCGCTTCAAACGTTGCTGCTGATCAAATCTTGATAGCAGTGCATAAACCGCAGAGAAGGCAGCCAGCAGCACATTAGGTTTTCGCCTGCTGTTCCACCACATATACTCAATACGCTGATGCAGCATCCACTCTCCCCTCTCTCTGCCAAACAGGCAGAAGACATGTTGCAGCTTCGATTCGCAAATGCAATGCACGTTACCAATGCTTTGCCCAAGGATAAACACTGCAATTGTTTTCCGGCCCGGCGCGAGTAGTGTGCCGCGCCCGGTGATCAGAGCATCACCGATTTAGGAGAAAAAGATGCAGATCACTGACCATAAGGTTGTTTCATTTCACTACACCCTGACCAACGATGCCAGAGAGGTTCTCGACACAACCACTGGTGGCGAGCCACTACCTTACCTGCATGGTGAGGAGAATATCGTTCCTGGCCTTGAGCTGGCACTGGAGGGCAAGAGCGTTGGCGACAAGCTGAAAGTCTCCCTTGATGCTGCAGATGCCTATGGCGAGCTGGATCCAGCGCTTATCGAGGTTGTATCCGCGGATCTGTTTGAGGGCATTGAAACACTTGAAGCCGGCATGGAGTTCGAGACCGAGTCCGACGATGGTGAGGTTGAGTTTGTACGCATTACCGCCATCGATGGCGACAATGTCACGATTGACGGCAACCACCCACTGGCGGGCCAGAACCTGACCTTTGATGTCGAGATCACCGATATCCGTGATGCTACCGAAGAGGAGCTTGAGCACGGCCATGTACATGGTGATGACGAAGGCTGCTGCGGCGATGAGGATTGCTGTAGCTAATCGCTTCCGCAAATCCTGATAGCTTTAAAGGCCACCCATCCGGGTGGCCTTTTTATGGTCCATCGCGCAATTGCGGGGTTGATCGACAAAGGCACTGAGCTGACGACAAACATAGATCATCTGAGTGAATGAATTCACTTGTTCTTTCTTTGATGGCAAAGAAAGAACGAAAGAAAACCACCCCTCAACAGCAGTGAAGAGATATTCACTGTTGCAGAAATGCGAAAGCTGACTCATAGTGTTCTACTGGATTAACAAAACCCTATAACTACTTGATAGATTACGTAAATTCAGCCTGTTCCTGGCAAGCATCATCGATCACTAGGGAGTGTGGAGGGATCATATGGAAAACACAGAATATAGTGCAGTCATTCAGGATGAGTTCGCCGAATTAACAGATACACCTCTCACATCCCGGCGCTATTCCGATAGCCAGATTGAGATGCGGGCAAATAATATTCTTAGAGAGCTGTGGCAAAACAGGGAGCAGATGTGGGGCTGGAGTCCAACTGACCCGACAATCGTCATTGATCCGGCCAAAGGACTGGAGCTGTTAGGCTTTGACTTCTTTCTCGAAGAGGAGCTGGCCACATATGACTCCGATCAGGGCCATGTTCAGGTTGCAGGCGTAATAAACAGAGAGACCAGGAGAGTTCACGTTTCAAAGAAATTTCCGATGAGTGTGGTCTCCTTCACCGCTGCACATGAACTGGGGCATGCAGTGTTGCATGAGATAAGTGGACCAATACATCGCGACAGGCCAGTCAATGGAGAGTCGATAGCAAGAGACCCCATAGAGCGGGAAGCTGACAAGTTCGCCACCTTTTTTCTTATGCCGGCCAAGCTGGTCAAATCGCGTTTCGTTGAACTCTTTGGCACTGAAAACTTCTCGTTAACAGAAGATGCCGCCTTTGCACTGACTTGCGACTCTTTAGCCAAGGTAAAGAAGAGATACAAAACGCGGCGGGATATCTCCCGACTGCTTGCCAGCGCTAAAAGTTATGGCGGACGCAATGTTTATTCACTGGCAGATCAGTTCCGTGTCTCTGTTGAAGCCATAGCTATTCGCCTTGAGGAATTATCCCTGGTTCAGGCCCCTACCGCTCGCTCCTGATAGACCCTCTCTGACAAAACCGCTGAGGTGACCGTTCAGCTCTCAGACTGCTCTCTTATGACAACATGTTTTGCTCCGCATACGGAGCAGTGGAATCGATGCACCTCTTTGCGCAGCTCATCAACAGTATTGAACGGCGTTCGCGGCAATATCTTCGTCACGTCTTGTTGAAAGTCGCAGGCTTTGCAGTAGAGGAAATAGGTTGTTCTTTTTTCTGGCATCATTTCTCTCCGTGTCATAGACGTACCCTAGCCGCTCACCCACAACTGAAACAACTGGGTGCACGGCTTAAAAGCCCTGCTAAGGTTGCAGACTCACAGGAGCTGGATTTGGAAGGGATGCCCATTAAACATATTTGTGACGCCGTTGAAGTGGCGCATGCGAAGATTCAAGAGGATTTCGATAACATCAATCCCGTCGTCGGGTTGATCAATCGGATGCGCAATCACGGCATTCCGGCTGATTTGATGACCATCGATTGCCTGAAGAGTGGCAAGCGCATTCTGCTTATGGTTCATGATAGCCAGCCGGAGATCGCCAGCTATCAGTTCTGCCGTCGTGATGAAGACCCCAGTGATGAATTTGAGAGTATCGCGATAAAAAGCCTAACCGCCCAAAAGCTCTATGATTGGATGAAGGATACCTTTTCTACAGAAGATTCGGAGGAAGGTCTCTGTAAAGGGTAGCACTCCCTTAATCTCATGGTCTTCTGACCCGAACAGGTCGACAGTGAAAACTAGAAGGTATAGGCCTGACCCTCGGCGTTAGATCAGGGTTTTGTGATCAATGCGGAGAAAAGTTGCAGCAGCCATTCGTGGGCAGCCTGATAGGCCGGCACGTCTTCGCGCTCTATTGGTCCGGCGATGTTAAGGATTTTGCCCTTGTGGTCGCTTAACCAAGCCAAAACCGATTCAAAATCGGATGAGTACGGGGAAACAATGAGAAACGGTTTATTGAGTTGTTTGCAAAACTGAACCGTGAGCAATGTGCCGCCTGTCGGTTCACCTTCACAGAGGATCAGCGTGGCATCACTGTCTCTAACGTTCCAACGGGTGCGAGTGCGATATTTATTACACTTGGTTTCTATTAGCGGATAACCGTCAGGGATAGGGCCATCCTCGGCCCTTCGTCCTTTTGGACACCAGCCCCCTACTTCTAATCCTGCTGTCATTGCTGCATCAAGAGCGGCGCGATCAACACCAGTCTGACCACCGGAAACGATGGTCAGACTGGGTGAATTATCGGATGAGGTTGCGATCATAAAACCCTGTTAAAGAACAGGAAATAGTTATTAATTACTAATGACCTGCATGCCGCCCATGTAGGGTTGCAGAACGGTCGGAACACGAACCGAACCATCTTCCTGCCAGTAGTTCTCAAGGATCGCTACAAGCGTACGGCCGATGGCCAGACCTGAACCATTCAGGGTTGCTGCAGGTTGGTTCTTGCCGTTCTCATCGCGGTAGCGAATCCCTGCCCTGCGCCCCTGGAACTGACCGAAGGAGGAACATGAACTGATCTCGCGATAGCAGTTCTGAGATGGTAGCCACACCTCAAGATCAAAGGTGAGCTGTGAGGAGAAACCGATATCGGCGGTGCATAACTGCACCGTACGATATGGCAGCTCTAACGCTTCCAGTACCGCTTCGGCATGGCTCACCAGCTCATCCAGGTCAGTCAGTGCCCGCTCAGGTGTAGTGATATGTACCAGCTCGACCTTATCAAACTGATGCTGGCGGATGATACCGCGCTCGTCCCTACCTGCAGAACCGGCCTCACGCCTAAAACATGGGGTATAGGCGCAGTGGCGCTTGGGAAGATCGGCAATATCGAGGATCTTATCCTGATAGAGATTGGTAACCGGCACCTCGGCTGTCGGGATCAGGTACTGATCCTCCCCCTCAAGCTTATAGAGATCATCGGCAAACTTCGGCAGCTGCCCTGTCCCTGTCATGGTCTTGGTGTTGGCAATCGCGGGTACCCACACCTCTTCATAACCATGGCGATCAGCATGCAGATCGAGCATGAACTGCATCAGAGCGCGCTCCATGCGTGCTGCTGCACCTTTAATCACCGTAAAGCGACTGCCGGCCAGTGTTGCGCCTGCTTCAAAATCAAGAATGCCGAGATCGGTGCCGATATCCCAGTGGGCTGGAACCTCATCCGTGCGCGGAGTACCCCAGCTACGCAGCTCTACATTATCATCCTCGGAGTCACCGGCAGGAACGGAGTCATGCAGGGGATTGGGAATCTCCAGAAGTGCTGCAGCAAATTCAGCTTCCGCCTCTTTGGTCAGGGCATCGAGCTCCTTCACACGCCGGCTTACCTCACCCATCGCGGCGATCTCAGCGCTTGCATCTTCACCTTTGCCCTTCTTCATGCCGATGGCCTTGGAAGCGCGGTTACGCTCAGCCTGCTGCGTCTCTGACTCGGTTTTCAGCTCACGCTGGCGGGCATCCAGCTCGGCAACCTTCGCCCATGCGGAACCCGGAGCAACCACATCGCCGCCACGGCGGGCTATGGCAGCCTGTAACCCTTCAAAATCTCGCCTTAATGCCTGTCTGTCGATCATTACGCTTCAGCTCCGCCCTCTTCAGTTGCATCAACATCAATGATGCCGTCATCTTCAAGCTCATCGCCTTCGATGCCCTCTTCACTGGTGTCCGGCCTGTCCACGACACGCACCGCGCCAATCACGCGCTCATTCTTATCACAACCGATCAGTGTCACACCCTGGGTATTGCGACCAATCACGGAGACGCCATCCATCTTGATGCGAACCAGGCGACCGCTGTCGGTCATCATCATCACCTGGTCCTCATCGAGCACCAGCAGTGCGCCGATCATGTTACCGTTGCGGCCACCTGTTTTCAGTGTGAAGACACCCTGTCCGCCACGTTTCTGCACATTGTACTCGGCAATCGAGGTACGTTTACCGTAACCATTCTCGGAGACCGCCAGCAGCGATGCATCGTCGTTCACCAGCGTCATGGAGATCAGGTGCTCACCAGATGCCATGCGCATACCGGTAACACCGCGTGTGCTGCGTCCCATAGGCCTTGCATCACTTTCTGCAAAACGGATCGCCTTGCCGTTACTGGCGCAGAGCATCACATCCTGATCACCATTGGAGACAACTACACCAATCAGGCCATCATCATCATCGATCTTGATGGCAATAATGCCGTTGGCACGGATATTCTGGTACTCAGCGAGCAGCGTCTTTTTGATCACGCCATTCTTGGTAGCCATGATAATATAGTGGCCGCCATTGAAATCGCGGATCGCCAGTGTTGCGGAGATCTTCTCATCCTTCTCGACAGGCAGCAGATTGACCAGCGCCTTTCCACGGGTTGCACGACCTGCCTGCGGCACCTCATACACCTTCTTGCGGAACACACGTCCACGATCGGAGAAGAAGAGCAGGTAGTCATGCGTTGATGCCACCATCAACTGGGCCACGAAATCCTCATCCTTGGTGGTCATGGCTGTCTTGCCCTTGCCACCACGACGCTGAGCCCGGTAGAGGGAAGCGGCATTACGCTTGATATAACCCTCGTTGGAGATGGTCACGACCATATCCTCTTCGGTGATCAGATCCTCAACTGAAAGCTCGGCGGTCTCATCCATAATGATCGAGCGGCGCGGATCGGCATACTTATCGCGAACCATCTCCAGCTCTTCAACAATCACACCCATCAGCAGCTTCTCATCAGCAAGGATCGCTTCCAGATGGGCAATCAGCTTCATCAGCTCATCAAACTCAGCCTGGATCTTGTCGCGCTCAAGGCCGGTCAAGCGATGCAGGCGCATATCGAGAATCGCCTGTGACTGCTTGTCTGACAGCGCAAAACGGGCCATCAGCCCCTCTTTCGCTTCAGCCGGTGTCGCACTGGCCCGAATCAGCTTGATTACCTCATCGATGTTATCCAGTGCAATCAACAACCCTTCAAGGATATGGGCACGTGCCTGAGCCTTCGCAAGGTCGAAGAGGCATCGACGGGTAACCACCTGACGACGGTGATCCAGGAAGTGCAGCAGCAGTTCACGCACGCCGCACAGTTTCGGCTGTCCATCCACCAGTGCCAGCAGGTTACAACCGAAGTTGCACTGCAGCTGCGTATGTTTGTAGAGGTTATTGAGTACAACCTCTGGTATCTCGTTGCGTTTAAGCTCAATGCAGATACGCATGCCGTCGCGATCGGACTCATCGCGCAGATCAGAGATCCCCTCCATCTTCTTATCACGCACCAGATGGGCGATATTCTCAATCAGGTTGGCTTTGTTCACCTGATATGGCAGCTCGGTAATGATCAGTGCCTGACGTTTGGTTTTGGCGTTCTCTTCCACGATCGCCTTGGCACGCATGGTGACCGATCCACGACCTGTGGTGAATGCATCACGGATGCCTTTGCGCCCGTAGATAAAACCGCCGGTCGGGAAATCCGGACCCGGCATAATCTGCATCAGCTCATCTTCATCCATATCCGGATTGGCAACCAGCGCCACAGCGGCATTGATTGTTTCACCCAGGTTGTGTGGCGGAATATTGGTGGCCATACCCACGGCAATACCCTGCGAACCATTCACCAGCAGATTAGGATACCTCGCCGGCATCACCTTCGGCTCTTTCAGCGACTCATCATAGTTGGGAGCGAAATCAACGGTGTCTTTATCAATATCGGCAAGCAGCTCGGCAGCAAGCTTGCTCATGCGCGCTTCGGTATAACGCATCGCTGCAGGTGAATCGCCATCAACCGAACCGAAGTTACCCTGACCATCAACCAGCAGATGACGCATGCTCCACGGCTGCGCCATACGAACCATCGCATCATACACTGCTGTATCGCCGTGCGGATGGTATTTACCGATCACATCACCAACCACACGCGCCGATTTCTTATACGGCTTGTCGTAGGTGCATCCAAGATCCTGCATGGCAAAAAGGATACGACGATGAACCGGTTTCAGCCCGTCTCTGGCATCAGGGAGTGCACGGCCGACAATCACGCTCATGGCGTAATCGAGATAGGAGCGTTTCATCTCATCTTCAATCAGTACGGGTACGAAAGGATTCACTGTCTGTTCCATGCATTCAGCCTCGGTATATCTTGATCTTCTTATTTCGGTGAAGCGCTGCGATATTCAGCATTTCACTCTATTATAAATGGTGCCCTCGACACGATTCGAACGTGTGGCCTGCCGCTTAGGAGGCGGCCGCTCTATCCATCTGAGCTACGAGGGCTGACGGGCATGATATTTTCATTCCAATCGTGCGATGAATCATAACGGCTTCACAACCGAATGCACGATGAATCATGCCCTTTAACTTCAACGTCGGGCGTCCTATTTAAAGCTTAGCAGGCTCTCCACCCTCACATCTTCCAAGGCCCCTCGACCATCAAGAAATGCGAGCTCAATAGCGAAGAGACAGCTCTCCACATCAGCGCCAAGTTTACGCACCAGCTCCACCGTTGCAGCCGCAGTTCCACCGGTCGCCAGCAGATCATCGACGATGACAACCTTGTGTCCCCGGCTCAGGGCATCGCGATGGATCTCAAGCCGGTCCACGCCATACTCCAGCTCATACTCAACGCTGTGAATATCGGCAGGCAACTTACCCGGTTTGCGCACGGTCACCAGCCCGAGCCCGAGCTTAAATGCCAGTGCGGCACCAAAGATAAAGCCGCGCGACTCCACACCAACAATGGCATCGACATCGGGGCCTACCCGCTCCGCCATCTGGGATATGACAGCTGAAAATGCAGGGCCATTGGCCAGCATCGGGGTAATATCCTTGAATACGATGCCCGGTTTGGGAAAGTCAGGCACATCGCGAATCAACGCCTGCCAGCAAATTTCATCAGGCTCCATCAAATAATCTCCTCAAAATCAACGTCCTCGCTATCCACCATGCGCCGCAGCTTCTGCAGGGCAGCCACCTGAATCTGGCGGATGCGTTCGCGTGTTACGCCGATGTGCTCACCAATGGCCTCAAGCGTCCAGGCATCATCGTTACTCCCCAACCCATAACGCAGCCGAACCACCTCCTGCTCCTTGGGTGTCAGATGTTTCATCCACGAGGCCAGCATCTCATCACGACGCCTCTCCTCCATATCCTGACTCGGAGAGGCGGCACTTTCATCTGCCGTAATGTCGTAAATCGTAAAATCGCCATCCTCATGTCGAACCACATCCGCACTCTCGGTGGTCAGCGAACTCCTGAGAAGGTCCTGCACCCGCTCCAGCGGAATCTGCAACTCCTCGGCAACTTCAAGTTCATTCGGCTCGCGGCCAAGCGAAATACGCAGGCGATTAAAACTACTCATCACCCCGTTGTACTCCTTGGCAACATGCACAGGCAGGCGAATGGTACGCGACTGGTTCATGATCGCCCGCTCCACCGACTGACGAATCCACCAGGTGGCATAGGTGGAAAAGCGGCAGCCGTAAGCCGGATCGAACTTCTCGACCGCCCGCATCAGTCCAATATTGCCCTCTTCGATCAGATCACCCAGTGCCAGGGTGCGATTCATATAACGTCTGGCAATCTTGACCACCAGACGCAGGTTCGCTTTGATCATATAGTGGCGCGCATCCTCATCGCCCGCGGAGATGCGCATGGAGAGAGCCACCTCCTCTTCCGGAGTCAGCAGCTCATAACGGGATATCTCCCGCATATACATGGCCATCGGCTCAAGACTTTTCTGTTTAGGCATCAGCCGCTAACCGCTTGAAATAGAGAAGTAAATTGTCCTTCGAAAACAGAGGCTCGAAACATAGGTCGACTATCTCACCGGCGCGGCAAATAGGCAAGTGGATCGACCGGTGTACTGCCCTGGCGAACCTCAAAATGGAGGTGGGAGCCACTGGCGCGCCCTGTCCTGCCGACCCTTGCAATCGTCTCCCCCGCCTTCACCTTTGCCCCCTTCTTCACCAGGTTGCGTTGGTTATGGGCGTAGGCTGTGAAAAGATTGCGACCGTGACGAATAATGACAAGTTTGCCGTAACCACTCAGCCGCTGATCGGAGTAGACCACCACGCCACTGGCAGCTGCCAGCACCGGCGTCCCCTCCTTGGCCGGGATGTCGATGCCATCATGCATGCGACTTCCCCGGCGCCCGAAACGACTTGATACCTTGGCGCGCACTGGCCAGAGAAGCTTTCCTTTCTCGTAACCAGCAGCCTTGGACTTATGCGAACCGTTTCGAGCACTCTTTTTGACAGATTTTTTCTTCGCAGGCGTTGAGTAGGCGCGCTTAATGCTTGCTGAGGGAAGGGCTTGCGGCCTGGGTGCCCAGCGATCAATAGAGAGCCGCTGGCCCACATAGATACTGTAGGGCTTACGAATATAGTTACGCTTGGCGATAAGGTGGTAATCGACCCCGAATCGTTTGCCTATGCTATAGAGCGTATCTTTGGGACGAACGAAATAGACAACGGCTTGCGGCTTACTACTTCTGGATATGTGCTTGCCCGTAACGGGCTTGGTGCTGTAGCAGCCTGCCAGCGAGAGCAGCAGCACAAAACAGAGCAGCCGTATGACTACAGCCACAACAGGGCAAACCCTCCGATCACTACAATTGCAACCACGGTCGTTAACAGCTGAAAATGTTTTTCAACAAAACTGCGCAGGGGCTCCCCGCCCCAGTGCATGATAGCCGCCTCCAGATAAAAGCGGGCTGCCCGCGCCAGAATTGCAGCAATGATAAAGGGAATAAAAGCGAGATTAAACGCGCCAGCGGCGATGGTAATGATCTTAAACGGGATCGGAGAGAAACCAGCCAGAACAACAAACCAGACGCCCCACTCGTTGAATTTACCCTGCACCTGATTGAAGGTCTCCATGGCGTGATAGAACTCCAGCACCGGCTGGGCAACAGCAACAAAGAGAAACATGCCAATGGCATAACCGATCACGGCACCAATGGATGAGCCAGCGGTCGTGATCGCGGCATAGCGGAACGCATGTTCGGGCCGGGAGATCGACATCAGCAACAGCAGCACATCCGGCGGAATCGGAAAGACGCTGGCCTCAATCACCGCAATACAGAATAGCGCAACACCAGCCTTGGGGTGCTCGGCCCAAGCAAGCGTCCAGTCATAAAGGCGCCGAAACATGGAACGGCGAGGTTCTATCGTCACCGGTTCAGCGATGACTCAACCCCTTCAAGCAGCGGAACAAATGTACATGCATCGAAATACTCCTCGCTGTAACCATGGGTGTTTTTGGTTCGCCTTACCAGCCTGTGCGCACCACCATCGCCTTCAGGCAACAGCAGCACCCCTCCGGTTTTTAGCTGCTGCAACCATACATCGGATGCAAAACCGCCTGCAGTGACAATAATCGCATCATAGGGAGCATAATCTTCCCAGCCAAGGCGTCCGTCCGCACATTTGAGCATAACATTGGCATGTCTTGCCGCCCTGAGGTTCTGGCGGGCCCGCTCATGCAGCGCAGAGATTCGTTCGATGCTGTAAACGCGCCGACAGAGGCGTGAGAGCACGGCCGTCTGATAACCACAGCCTGTGCCAATCTCCAGCACACGTTCATGCCCCTTAAGTGCCAGGAGCTGGGTCATGCGGGCAACCATATAGGGCTGGGAGATGGTCTGGCCACTACCGATGGGTAGTGATGCGTCATGGTAGGCACGGGAAACCAGTGCCGGATCAACAAACATATGCCTGGGTACCGAAGACATGGCAGCCAGCACCCGGGCATCAACGATACCGCGCGCCACAAGCTGATCGGTGACCATTCGCTGGCGCGGACGCTCATAAGAGAGGCTTGCATGCAAAGTCACCTAGTTGTACTCCATCAATGCAAAACCCCATAAGAAGTGGTCGGGACGAGAGGATTCGAACCTCCGACCACACGGCCCCCAGCCGTGTGCGCTACCAGACTGCGCTACGTCCCGTTTAGTTGGCGGTGAAGCATACTTATTTTGTGCAACATTGTAAGATTAAATGCACTTTTCAGCCAAAGATTGGAATACGCTTTTTCATATTTGAATTGAAGACGCTCTGAGCCTATAAAAAATACAAAGATTGTTTTTCCATATGAACCTATCGCGCGGCGGGACAGCACCGCTTGCTCCCCGCTAGCAGGCTGCCGAGACAAACAATCAAAATCGGAGAAGAGCGGCGGAGCCGTGGCCGATTTTAATTGCGCAGGATCGGAAACCCGAAGGGCGGGCTAATCAGTCGAGCAGTGCGTTGATCTCCAACAACTCCTGCTTCAGCTGCTTCAGAATCGTCTGGCTGTCCTTCTGTTCAACGATATCTTCAAGATCACCATTAAGCAGCCGCTTCTTGGCACCCCGAATGGTAAAATTCAGATCATAGAGAAGGTGTTTAATCTGTAGAATTGCGTAGATGTCGCGATGACGATAAAAACGTCGATTACCGCTCTTCTTCACAGGTTTGATATGTTTAAACTCGGTTTCCCAGTAACGCAGCACATGCGGCTCAACACCGCAGATATCACTGACTTCACGAATAGCAAAAAAGAGTTTATCGGAAAGCTCTGGAACCTCTAGCCCAGCCTTTGCAAGCGCCTGCTGAGGATTCATTTATCACCCTCGATCAGCTTACCCTTGAGCAGAGGGCTGGCGCGAAATGTAACGACTGAACGTGGTGCAATGGTAATGTCAGATCCGGTTTTTGGATTCCTGCCGCGTCGCGCATGTTTCTTGCGAACGATGAAATGACCGAAACCTGAAAGCTTCACATTCTCGCCCTTCTCAAGAGACTGGCGAATCTCACTCAGCACTGATTCAACAATCTGGGAAGACTCTTTCTTGGTCAGCCCCACCCGTTCATGAATAGCTTTGGCAATCTCGGCTTTGGTCACGTTCCCTCGTCCCTCTCATTCAAGCTACAGCGAAAACAGAGGTATCTCGCTAGAATTAACTTATGAACGTTAGCAGAAGCCTTTGATCTGTCAAAGCTTTTCGTTGTTTAAATAGTGCGTACTGAGCGCTATTGATCTCATAAATCAGAAGATCATCAGGATGGAATCAATACACCATCATGCAGGGAGAGCATCCGATCGCACGCCTTTGCCAGACTCTTGCTATGGGTAACCATGACAACAGAAGCCCTCTCTTCCCTGCAAAGCTGCTGTAGCAGATCAAACACCTCCTGAGCACTCTGCTCATCAAGGTTTCCTGTCGGCTCATCAGCCAATATCAGGCGCGGCCGTGCTGCCAGCCCCCTGGCCACCGCCACGCGCTGCGCCTCACCACCTGAAAGTCTGGCCGGCACATGCTGTGCCCGCCCACCAAGCATCAATCGTTCAAGAAGCTCCATGCCACGCGCCTGGGCATCAGAAACACTCATGCCCTGCACAAGCAGTGGCAGGGCAACGTTTTCAAGCGCCGTAAGCTCGGGAATCAGGTGATGGGCCTGATAAACAAAACCAATCTTGCGATTACGCACCTCAGCCTGGGCTGATTCCCCCAAACCAAGCAGCGACTCCCCCTCAAGGAAAATCTCACCCTGATCAGGTGACTCAAGCGTACCGAGAATCTGCAGCATGGTGGACTTACCACTTCCTGAGGCTCCAACCACAGCAAGAAACTCACCCTCATTCAGGCTGAACTCCAGCCCCTTCAATATCTCAAGTCGTCCGGCCGGGGCATCGAACCCCTTGCAAAGGCCTGTAACCTTGAACAGTAACGAATCACTCATATCTTAATGCCTCGGCAGGCGGCACGCTTGCGGCTCGCCAAGCAGGATAAAGTGTTGCCAAAACGCCCATAATTAGACTGATGATAACAATCACAGAGACCGACATGGGATCAATTTTCGATGGAATATGATCGATAAAATAGACCTCTCCTGACATAAACTGGACACCGGTAATGGTCTCAATCCATGCCAGCAGCACATCAAGCTTCCATGCCAGCAGCAGCCCCAGAATTGCGCCGACCAGCGTACCAATCCCGCTAAGCATGGTTCCCATCAGCATCACGATCCGCATAACAGAGAGGCGTGATGCTCCGATCGTTTTGAGAATCGCAATCTCCTTGCGCCGCTCCATCACCACCATCACCAGCGAGGCCACCATATTAAATACGGCCACCATAATGATCAGTGAGAGGATCACCCCCATGGCTACACGTTCGGTTTTAAGTGCATTAAAAAATGCGCGATTGCGTTGCTGCCAGTCAATCACCCATGCACCAGACGGCAGCGCCGATTTCACCTGACCGGCGACCTGGGATGCAAGTTCGCGATCATGCAGGAAAAGCTCAAGACCTGTCACCGCATCACCCATCCGGTTCAGGCGCTGAATAGCGGGAATCGGCGTAAGGATCACGCCCACATCATACTCGTGAAACCCTGAGTCGAAGACACCTACCAGTGTAAAACCACGCATACGGGGGGCAGCACCCGAGGGGCTTATCCCTCCGGAAGGCGACATCAAACGCACCTGGTCACCCAACTCCAGACCCAGTTTTCTAACCAGTGTTTTACCCATCACCACCTGAAACGGAGAACCTTCGGAGTTCACAAAACGGCCGCGGATAATGTGCTGGGCGATATCGTCACTACGGGCCACATCCACCCCTTTAAGCAGGGCACCATAGGCACGTGCTCCGTAGGATGCCAACACCTGGCCCTGCACATAGGGCGCGGCACGTTCCACATCGGGAAGTGACTCCACCGTTTTCAACCATCCCCTCCACCCTTCCAGGGTATCACCGGGACCCTGCACATCGATGTGGGATGAGAAGCCGAGCATTTTGTCGCGAATCTCGCTTGCTGCCCCATTCATCACGGAGAGCACCACGATAAGGGTCATCACACCAATGGCGATACCAATACCTGAACTCCAACTAATCAGCGAAACAAAACGCTCACTGCGACGAGAGCGCAAATAGCGGCGCGCCAACATCCATTCATGCGGTCTGAACAACCACTGCTTCAAGCTCTCACTCCTTCTACTGACAATAGATCTAGCACAACCCTAATCTTTCAGGACATGCAGCGCAGATACAAGCAGATATATGAGATCAACATGAGCAAGTGGCGCTAGCAGGCTGCCGGGACAAATGTTCAAAATCGGAGAAGAGCGGCGGAGAGCCGTGGCCGATTTTTAACATGCAGGATCGGGAACCCGAAGGGCAGGCTGGTTCCGGGGTGGTTTTCTTTCGTTCTTTCTTTGCCATCAAAGAAAGGGCAAGTGAACGTTGATTCACTTACAATCCCTTTGATTTGCTGTAGCTCAGTTAGTTACTATGATGATAATTCCAGAATTCCACGATGAACAAAAAAAGGGCCCGAAGGCCCTTTTCTAGAATTACTCCGGTCTCATATGAGGGAATAGAAGCACATCACGAATTGAGTGCTGACCGGTCAACATCATCACCAGTCGATCTACGCCAATACCTACACCTGCAGCAGGAGGCATACCGAACTCCAGCGCACGAAGGTAGTCCTCATCAATTCCGGCAGCTTCAAGGTCACCAGCAGCCTTGGCCTGAGCCTGAGCTACAAAACGACCACGCTGATCATCAGGATCATTCAGCTCGGAGAAACCGTTAGCGATTTCACGCCCTGCAACAAACAGTTCAAAACGATCCGTTACGGTTGGTTCATCATTGCTGCGGCGCGCCAAAGGTGATACATCAACAGGGTAATGAGTGATAAATGTCGGCTGATCCAGTTCAGGTTCAACAAACTCCTCAAACAGAGCTACCAGATAGTGGCCCGCCTTCCATGTGATCAGCGGTTTGAAGTTTTCAATAACACGCATGCAGACCGTGGCCAGCAGCGCCTTATCGTTGGCGTGGCCGCGCACCTCTGGAAGCTTCTCAAACACAGACTCATCAAGACGAATACGTCTGAACGGCTTGGAAAGGTCGATATCCACCCCTTCCCACTCCACCAGTGTCACACCAAGGCCATCACCGATCCCGCGAATTAACGCCTCGGTTGTATCCATGGCATCGGAGAAGTCAGCGTACGCCTGGTAGAACTCCACCATGGTAAATTCCGGGTTATGGGTAGCATCCAGCCCTTCATTACGAAAGTTGCGGTTGATCTCAAAGACGCGCTCAAAACCACCAACCAGCAAACGCTTCAGGTAGAGCTCAGGCGCAATACGCAGAAACAGCTCCATATCCAGTGCATTGTGATGCGTGGTAAAAGGCCTTGCTGCCGCACCACCGGGCTGCGTCTGCAGCATTGGTGTTTCAACCTCGATAAAGTCGCGGGACTCAAGCCCCTGTCGCAACAGAGAAACCACTTTAGAGCGTGTCCTGAATGTTTCACGCGACTCAGGCGTAACCATCAGGTCAACATAACGCTGGCGATACCGGGTTTCGATATCAGAGAGTCCGTGCCACTTCTCCGGAAGCGGACGCAAACATTTTGACACCATCTCAATATGCGATACGCGAACAGAGAGCTCATCAGACTTGGTCCTGAAGAGAACACCCTCAGCACCCACGATATCACCCAGATCCCATTTTCTGGTCGGGTTATACACTTCGGGGCCACCAAGCTCGTCACGATTCAGGAAAAGCTGGATCCTGCCAGAACCATCCTGAATCTGGACAAAGCTGGACTTGCCCATAACGCGGTGAGCCATAATACGACCGGCTACAGAGACACGATGGCCGACCTCTTCAAGATGAGAGGTGTCCTGATCTTCAAATCGCGCAAAAATTTCAGCGGTTGTGTGATCGGTTCGCCACGTGTTCGGGTACGCTTCACCAGCCTCGCGTATACGCTTCAGCTTTTCACGGCGAACCAGAATCTGCTCGGAGGTTTGTGCTGTAGCCTGAGGCTTCTGTGTGCCCGGCTCCACTACGTTGTCGCTCATGTAGTATCTTATCCGCGGCTATGCAAATCCAGATCAGAAAAGAAGTATGAGATCTCGATCGCAGCATTCTCTTCTGAGTCGGAACCATGAACGGCATTGGAATCAATGGAGTCAGCATGGTCAGCACGGATCGTGCCGGCTTCAGCTTCTTTAGGGTTAGTTGCACCCATCAGCTGACGATTCAGTGGTACTGCATTCTTACCTTCCAGCACCAGGACCAGAACCGGGCCTGAACTAATGAATGCGCAAAGGTCTGCAAAAAATGGGCGGGCAGCATGAACGGCATAGAAACCACCGGCCTCGACTGCACTCAGGTGCACCATTTTAGCCGCAATAACAGAGAGTCCATTCTCTTCAAAACGGCGGATAATATCACCGATTACGTTCTTACCTACAGCATCCGGCTTGATAATTGAAAGTGTGCGTTGAACTGGCATTTAAGGAATCCCCCTTGATAACCCTGCAGCTTCCCGCTGCGGGGTGCGGCACTCTAGAGGAGGTCATGCCAACTTCCAAGATTAAAAAACAGCTGGCTTAGATATAACAGACCAATGAAATATCTCGCCATAAAGCCGTCAGTGATCGGGATATGGTAGAGGATCAGAGATGCCGAGCTCGGCAAAACCGATCTTTCGGTAATGACAGGAGTCACAGTGACCACAAGGCATGCCATCGGAAAGCGGATCGTAGCAGGAGCGTGTCAGCCCGTAATCGAGACCCAGTTTGAGACCCATACTGATAATTTCGGACTTACCAAGGTTGATCAGTGGCGCTTCGATATCAAGCGTCCCTCCCTCTGCACCTATCTGGGTGCCAATGCGGGCGCAGCGGGCAAATGCCTCTAGAAACTCAGGCCGACAGTCGGGATAACCCGAGTAATCCACCACATTTGCTCCAATCACCAGCTTGGTTGCCCCCACTGTTTCGGCAAGCCCTGCTGCCAGTGAGAGGAAAATCAGGTTTCGGGCTGGTACATAAGTTGTGGGAACCTCTGCTCCACCCGCCTCATCCTTAGGTACAGGCATATCAGATGTAAGTGCAGAATGCCCAATCGTTCGCATATCCACAGAGATGGTCCGGTGATCCGTGACGCCAAAAAAGCGGGCGACATGCTCCGATGCCGCAAGCTCGATGCGGTGACGCTGACCATAGTCAAAAGCGACGGTATGGCACTGCCAGCCCATCTCTTTAACCGCCCATGCCAGTGCGGTACTAGAATCAAGCCCACCCGATAACAGAACCACGGCTTTAGCCTTACTCATACCCCGGTAGCCTCCGCACCCCAGATCACCTTGTGCAGCTGCAGCTGCATACGCGCAGGCAGATGGTCTTCAAGTATCCATGCACACAGATCGCTGGCTGAGACCTCACCCCACGAAGTGGAAAGAAGTGGCGGCACATCATCACCACCCAGCTCATGGCTTCGGATAAAGTCGCGAGACCACTCATAATCACTACGGTTACAGATAACGAATTTAATCTCATCCCCTGCCCTGAGCAACTTCAGGTTATCCAGCTGGTTCCTCTCAACCTCACCACTGCCAGGGGTTTTAATATCGACAATCCGACGTACACCATCAGGCACCCCGGCAACAGAGTAAGCACCGGATGTCTCAAGCTGCACCTCGACACCGAGAGCCAGCAGCCGTTCAAGAAGCTTTATACAGTTTCGCTGCGCAAGAGGCTCACCTCCAGTCACAAGTACCAGCGGGCGCCCTCGCTGCTGCACATCATCAATGATCTGATCGATATCCATCCACGCGCCGCTATCTGTAGGAATAGCCTGCGTGGTATCGCAGTAGAGGCAGCGTAGCGGGCAGCCAGCCAGCCGGATAAAGGTGCACGGCATGCCAGCCAGAGTACTTTCGCCCTGTACACTGTCGTAAATTTCATGAATGCGTAAGCGTGAAACTGAAGTGATTATTGCGGTTTCTCCACAGACGGGTTTTTACCCTGCCTCTTTTCACCTGAGCTATCGCTCTTCTTCTCAGGTGAACTTTCATCCTGCTTCTTCTCGAGTGCGCTTTCCACCTTCTGGATATCAGCAAGTGCAGCCTGAGCCTGTTCAGCAAGAGTGCTTTCGGGATGTTCATTGATCAAACGACTATAGTATCCTGCAGCGGCCTTTTTACTGTTCGACATCTCGGATAGCTGTCCAAGCTTCAGTAGCGCGGCAGCATGTTTAACACTATCCGGATAATGGTCGGCCACATATTTAAATGCATGCAGTGCATTCTCGAGCGCCTGCTGCGAAATCCGTGTCTCCCCCAGCCAGAACCATGCCTGGTCTGCATACTCACCATCAGGAAAAACATCCAGCTGTTCATTAAAGCCTCTGGAAGCCTCATCGAAGCGACCACTCTTCAAAGCCAGATAGGCTGCGGTATAGGCATTCTTTTCAGCCTCTGCCTGTGCTCCCCTGTCGGTAAACTGTTCGGACTTGGTGGTGACTGGTGGTGTTTCAGGCGCCTTAACAGGCGTGGTCCTGTGCATTGATGGTACACCCTGCTCTGCCTCCGGAACGGGCTTCACTACCGGCTTGGGTATCACTCTTCTCTTGCGGTGAAACTTTTCGATGCGTGCAGTCAGCGCATCTATCTGGGCCTGTTGCGTCCGGTTAACCTTTTCCAGGTCCTTCAGCCGCTTGCTCACCTTAAGGGCATCCAACTCATCCAGCTTCAGTGTGTTCGCCTGAACTTCAGCATCAACTCTATCCTGAGAAACCTTGATCGCCTCGATGGAAGCGGTAGTGGCTTCCCTCTCCTGCTCCCAGGTGATTCCGGGCTTCTCTTTTGCGCACGAACTCAATGTTAGCGCACACAACAAAAGAACGGCCATTGGTAAAACCAATGGCCGCCTCTCTACTCCAGTGCTAATTGAATTAACGGGTGACAATGTCACCACGACGGTTCTGAGCCCAGCAAGCTTCGCCAGTATCCTGGCACGCAGGACGCTCTTCACCGAAGGAGACTGTATCGATGCGTTCAGCAGCCACACCACGTGAGATCAGGAAATCACGGACACTGTCAGCACGACGCTGGCCCAGAGCCAGATTGTACTCGCGGCTACCGCGCTCATCACAGTTACCTTCAACAGTAGCATTCACAGCACCATTGGCATTCAGCCATGCAGCATTCGCATCCAGTGTCGCCCTTGCGGCGGCATCTAGGTCGGACTGGTCAAATGCAAAGTAAACAGCATTGCTGGATGGCTTCGCTACGGTCTCCACAACCGGCTGCACTTCCTGTACAACCTCTGCTGGTTTTTCCTGTGGAGCAACTTCAACTTTCTTCTGACAACCGGCAAAGAGCAATCCAGCCGATGCGATAGCAATCAGTAACAACTGTTTTTTTGAGCGATTGAAATTCATAATTTTCTCCCTTAGCGCTTCTAATTAGCGTATAGTGACATTCACTTGTTTCTAGTCAACAAGCGAAACTATACCGCGATTATAACATCTACATGTGATATGTGCCACAAACCCTGGGAGGTTTATTTTCATATGCCTGCCAATCACTCAATGGCAGAGCAGCATTAATAAAACCAGATACGCGATCAGTGACGTGACCAGGCTGGGTCAGATGCATCAATTGCAGGCGAGGTAATAGGCTCGCTCCGCCCACCCCAGCTGGGCACCCGGTAAACGCGTCGAATCCTGTGCTCCTCAGCTGAGAAGAGAATCATCTGCCCATTGGGGGACCATGAAGGCGACTCCACCCTCTGACCCGCTACCAGATAGCGGATATCGCTACCATCGGGACGCACCGTTGTTACAGCATAGGACCAGTTCTTCAATGAAATCATTGCGATGCGATCCCCATTCGGCGACCAGGCTGGCGAGGTATTATAACTACCCTGAGTACTGACCAGCTGCACTGGGCCACCACTAACCGCCTTACGATAGACCTGAGGCTGCCCACTGCGATTGCTGACAAAGGCAATCCATTTACCATCCGGTGACCAGGTTGGCGTGGTATCGATCCCCTCGTGATGGGTAAAGCGGCGCCAAGTATCCTTCTTGATGTCGTAGATGTGGATGTCGGTATTCCCTGTACTGTGAGACAACGTAGCAGCCACATAGCGGCCATCGTGTGAAAACTCAGGGGTACTATTCAACCCTTTGAATTCACCAAAAGCAGTGCGGGACCCGGTCTTCAGGTCGAAAAACTCAAGCCGCGGACGATTACCCACATAGGTATTGAGAGCAACCCTCTGTCCATCCGGAGACCAGTCTGGTGAAAGAAGCAGCGTGAAGTTTTTTCCAACTACCTGCCTGTTGGCCCCATCCTGATCCATGTAAATCAGATCGGAAGATTCGCCGCGCTTGTCCACATAGAGAACATGACTGGTGAAATATCCGGGAATGCCAAGAGCGGCACTGTAAATCTGATCAGCCACCCGATGAGCAAACCTGCGAACCTGTGTCAGCCCGCCCTCAACATTTACCGAAGCCAGCTGCTTGGCCCTGAACAGGTCATAAACCCTGACCTCCGCCTTCCATAGTTCCCCTTCCCTGCGCAGGTTGCAAAGCGCGAGGATATCCGCACCAACAATACGCCAGTCTCCGTACTCCACCTTCGTCCAGCTATCCTCGAAGGTCGCCAGATAGGCCAGAGGGTCGATTACCTTGAATGACTGGCTGGACTGAAGATCATTCGTGACCACGCCATTGAAGAGCTTAAGATCATTTCCACCGTCCTCTGCAGAAACCAGCAGCCCCACCTGAAGTGGCCGGTAACCTGACTGATAGATATCAAACTCGGCAGCAGAAAGAGAAAACGCGAAGGAGAAAAAGAATAGAAAAAACAGTGGTAGACGCATGCCTGCTTTCTAACGTTTGCACCAACTGAAAACAAGAGACGGATGATAGCCCTTAAGTGAACCGGGCCCGCCATAATGACGGGCCCGTAACAGCTTCTATTAAATCAGGGAGCAGACTTATTCAGAGCCTGCGATCAGTGATTCACCATATCCTGCTCAGGGTTGGCACTGATGTTATGGATGGCAAGATCCGCGCCCATATACTCATCCTCTTCGGAGAGCCTGATACCAACAACCTTTTTAATGACACCATAGACAACAAACCCGGCAGCCAGTGCAATAGCCACACCGGTCAGCGTACCCACCAGCTGAGCCATGAATGTCACGCCACCAGCACCACCCAGAGCGGTCGATCCAAAGACACCTGCAGCCACACCACCCCAGGCACCAGCACCGCCATGCAGCGGCACTACACCCAGCACATCATCAACCTTCAGCTTATTCTGAATAAATTCGAATCCCATCACGAATCCGGCGCCTGCCACCACACCGATGACCAGTGCACCGATCGGATGCACGATATCGGAACCGGCACAGATCGCCACCAGACCAGCAAGCGCCCCATTATGAACGAAACCCGGGTCATTTTTCCCTGCCACCAGTGCTGCAAGCAGACCACCAACCATGGCCAGTAGTGAGTTGATCGCCACTAGTCCTGACACGCCTTCGACATTGCCCGCACTCATCACATTAAAACCGAACCAGCCGACACAGAGTATCCACGAACCCAGTGCCAGAAACGGGATATTAGACGGAAGAATTGCCTGTACACGCCCATCCCGGCCATAACGCCCTTTACGGGCCCCAAGCATCACAACTGCACCGAGGGCCAGGCAGCCACCCATAGCGTGTACCACAACAGAACCTGCAAAATCATGAAAAGCAGCACCAAAGTTTGCCTCCAACCACGCCTGATAACCGAAATTTCCATTCCAGATCATACCTTCGTAAAATGGATAAATCAGAGCCACCAGCACAACTGTTGCCATTGCGTTAGGCCAGAACCTGACGCGTTCAGTGATACCACCTGAGATAATGGCCGGGATGGCGGCGGCAAAGGTGAGAAGAAAGAAGAAGTGCACCATTTCGTAACCGTTGCTGATGCCACCAATACTGTTCAGTTGTGATACCGGGGCAAAAAAGTTAATCCCGTATGCGACTGCAAAACCAATAAAGAAATAGGCAACTGTGGAGAGGCCGAAGTCCGTAATCACACGCACCAGCGCATTCACCTGATTTTTTTTGCGCACCGTACCCGCCTCAAGAAAGGCGAAGCCTGCATGCATCGCCAGCACCATGGCTGCACCCATGGTGAGAAAAAATACATCAAAACCTGCTGTGTTCATTTTAAATTCAACTCCCTGATTATAATGCGAATTATTACCCTTACTTATTAACAAATAAACCGCTGATTTACCCAGCGGTTCCGTGCAGACCACGGAATCGCCGCCAATGCCAACATAACATGCCCGCTTCAATCACTTCATTTTCCCTGGTTAGCGTGGATAAGTTTTTCCAGTAACTGCTGCTGACCTGCCAGCATGCGTGAGTGCATCAACGGCTGCAGAATCTGCGACTGCTTTTCAGCCTGCAGCAGCATCTCTTCAAAATCATTAATACTATCCTTCACATGTTCAAACGGTGTCTGCATCCGATTGAACAGTGACGGCATACCCTGCATATCACTGACGTCCAGCTCAGCCAAAATCACATCAAACAAGCGCCTTACACCCTTCAGTTTCGCATGCAATTTCCGACTCTCATTACCCTCTGAGGCCAGACGCAGTGCTATTGTTCCATTTTGCCTGACAAGCCTGTCCCAATCGGCTGCTGCTGGTGACTCCCGCTCGACTGCGGCCATTAAACCCATCAATTCCTGACACAGCTCTCTACCGGCATCATTCTCCGTAACAGAGTCATAGATATTCATAACACAGCTCATCAATCCCATCAGGTTACGCAGCGAATAGAGGGCATGCCGAATCTCATGGCGCACATAATTCTCTGTTTGACTGGCCGGACAGATAACAAATTTCCCGGATGGAATCGGATATGCTTCAGTCGTCCCGCAGAGATAGAGGGCATCACCATACAGCCGTTGAGCAAAGATATCGTTGCCGATCATCTTCCTGACCTCCGGTATCTGTAACGGTTCGGCTGCAAAACGGATCGAATAGGAGACCGCAGGCTGCAGAAGATCCTCCTCTTCCCATGCGATCATATTGCTCAACAACTCCACTTCAGATGGAGCACCCGATTGTGGGCGAATCCAGATACCCAGAAAATAGAAGTACTCCGAGGTCAGTGAGTCATCCTGCAGTGAGATAATGACCGTCACCGGCTGCCCTTTACGCGTAACATCGAATGCCATGATGTCCTCTTCCCAACTGATCTCTGCATCATGAATGACGAGCAGCGACAGCATGCTCATACAGTTACCGACAAACTCTTCGCGACTGATATCTTCCTTGTCGTAGCCCCAGACATGGCCGGAAACCGGCAGCTGGTTAGGCTCCAGAATGCGGTCATTTAATGAAAGTGCGTGCAGTAATAAAGATCTGCTCACGTAAAACCTCCTGAAAAACAATAACCAGCACGTCCTGCACCGGTCTTTCAAAAATGAGAATCGGGAGCGGAAAAATCCGCTCCCAACTCATATGCGGAAGATGTACTTTCTCAGTAGCGGGTGATTATATATACACCTTCAGCAACTTGTTACGTTCTGGTCTGATTAAACTCAGGGTAAGCTTCAAGACCACACTCACCCACATCCAGACCTTCATACTCCTCCTCTTCAGAGACACGAATACCCATCACCGCCTTCACGATCAACCATACAATCAGGCTTGTGGTGAACACCCAGGCGAAGATCACACCGATCCCCATCAGCTGTGCAGCCAGTGTTGCATCCGGATTGGAGAGGCATACCGCCAACAACCCCCAGATACCCACCACGCCATGCACTGAGATCGCACCAACCGGGTCATCAATCTTGAATTTGGTATCAAGTGTAATGATTGAGACAACAACCAGTGCACCACCGATGGCACCAATAAGGGTAGCCAGCTCTGGTGAAGGTGTAAGCGGCTCTGCGGTAATAGACACCAGGCCAGCCAATGCACCATTAAGTGCCATGGTCAGGTCAGCCTTACCGAACCAGAGACGTGCCAGCAGCAACGCTGCGATACAGCCACCAGCAGCAGCCATGTTGGTATTCACAAACACCATTGCTGTTGCATTGGCCTCGGCAATATCAGACACCTTGAGCTCGGAACCACCGTTAAAGCCGAACCATCCCATCCAGAGGATGAAGGTACCAAGCGTAGCCATGGGTAGGTTAGCGCCTGGAATAGCGTTGATCGAGCCATCCTTGCCATATTTACCCTTACGAGCACCCAATAGCAGAACACCTGCAAGGGCTGCAGCTGCACCAGCCATGTGAACCACACCGGAGCCTGCGAAATCAAGGAAGCCAGCCTCATCAAGGAAACCGCCACCCCACTTCCACATACCCTGTGTTGGATAGATGATAGCGGTGAATACGATAGCGAAGGCAAAGAAGGCCCACAGCTTCATACGTTCGGCAACAGCACCGGAAACGATCGACATCGCAGTAGCAACGAACACAACCTGGAAGAAGAAGTCCGACAGATTGGAGTAGTAAGGTGCATCTTCACCACCAGCCAGTACTGCAGCTGCTTCATTGTCCCCACCGAGACCGAAACTGAAACCCGGAATCAGTGATGAGATTGAATCGCCATACATGATGTTGTAACCGACCAGCATGTACATCACACATGCGATCGAATAGAGCACGATATTCTTAGTCAGAATCTCGGCCGTGTTCTTTGAGCGGACAAGGCCAGCTTCCAACATTGAGAAGCCAGCGGCCATCCACATCACGAATGCGCCCATCACCAGGAAATAAAAGGTGTCGAGTGCGTATTTGGTCTGCAGGAGATCCCCTGCTAACTGAGTTGTTACAGTCGGTTCCATCTCTTACCTCCTATCAACTTAGCGCTTCCACATCGGTTTCACCGGTGCGGATACGAATTACTTTTTCAACATCGCTGACGAAGATTTTGCCATCGCCAACCTTGCCACTTCTGGCCGCCTCAACGATGGCATCAACCACCGTATCAACCATATCTGCCATCACCACAACAGAGAGTTCGGTTTTCGGTACAAAATCGACACTGTACTCAGCACCCCTGTAGAGTTCTGTATGGCCTTTTTGGCGGCCATGACCCCTGACCTCCGTTACTGTCAGGCCGGTTACTCCGACCTCCAGCAGCTTCTCTTTTACATCATCCAACCTGAACGGCTTGATAATGGCTCTGATCATTTTCATAATTGCATCTCCTTAAGTTTCTCTCTCAGGTAAACTTTGGGTTCGGGGGGCGGTTGCAGCCGTCCCCCTTCCACTTTCTAATCAGGGATAAGGATTAGAAAATTAGTAAGCGAAGTTCACTCCAGCCACAAATTGGCTCGCGCCTTTTGGCTTGCCTGTATACGTTGGAATTGAAACCATCATTGATGGAGTCATGGTTACGGCTGCCCCAAGTTCCATATCTTTGCTCAGGGAGAGATCAACGTGGCCAAGCTCATTCTTCGTAGTAGGAAATGCAGTTGGATTGTTCAAATCATTTGATGGCAGATAAAATCCGAAGTTTGCACCAAAGTCATAACCACCATATGACTGAGCCAGCCCCACATCGACATACGCATCTTTCTTCCAGCCACCCTTATTTGAATTTACCGCGTTATAATAGGTTACAGATACGGGACCATAGCTCAAACCAGCATATAGCTCGCCTGTATTCCATGATGTTTGATTCTGATAAAGGTAGTATATATAACCAACAGAAACACCCACACCCGCAATTTCGGTAGAGTAATCAACAGTAAAATCAAACTCGGTTGTATTATTACCATTTGGCGCATTTCCCAACGGAGCTGCAAACCAAACATTCGCTGAAAGACCAAAGTCAGTTTCGGCACCTAAATCACCCTGCACAGAGGCACTTGACGATGCCTGCATACCACGCCACATGTACTGGCTATATATCCCAATATCTCCTGAAATTGGCAAGTCTTCCGCCTGAGCCGTTGTTGCAGCCAGACCCGTTGTCATTAATCCAGCCATCATCATGGGTAGATATGTTTTCTTCAGTTCCATATTACTCTCCTTTGTTAAAAATGCAGATCAACCTGCTTATGCCATCTTTAAGCAGGCCCGATGCCAAGACTCAAAAATATTGAAATTTGTTGTATTTAAAGGATTTATGGGCACCCACTCCACTTCAGCCCATGCGCTCATGCTTATATTTTAGGCTCAAATGCCTTATTGTTAGGCATTTGAGGAAACTGACGCCTTACCCCTAATCACGTGCAGGTGATTTAATTGGCCGTACCCGTTAGGATTTGCTGACTAACGAGAGTAAAAGGTAGGGATATGAATATTGATTTCACTTTTGCGCCATGGGGCATGGCATTTGCAGCACTGATGCTTGTTGTCGGCAACGGCGTATGGATGAACCATCTGGCCAGAAAAAATGCATGGATGGGATGGTTACTATGGGTCATATCAGCGGCAGCAATTCTTGTCGCCGGTGCAGCCATTGAGCAGAAACTCGGCGACGGCGCAGGCATCTGGGACGCCCTCTCCAAGGTAAATATCGAAAACCACTGGATCGTAGTCACCCTCTACGCCCTGATCTCCATTCCCGGTGCCGCAAGTGTACTTTTCCGGCAGCCCGTTGTCTGGACACGGCTGGCGGCACTTGCCACAGCCATTATTGTACTGATCCCACTAGGGCGTCAGCTACAGGATCCAACTGACTCACGGTTGATGCTGAGCCTCGGCATTACAGCGATTGCCTGCGCCCTGATCTGGCTCTGGTCGAAACTACTGGACTGTGAGCCCGAATATGCAAGGAAAACCGTGCCGCTTGAGGAGATGAGCCAATGATGAAACACAGTGAAGCACGCGCCGCAACACTGGTTGAAGCGCTCCCTTACCTGCAGCGCTTTGCCGATAAAACCATCGTCATCAAATACGGTGGTAACGCCATGGTTGAAGAGGAACTCAAAGCAAGCTTTGCCTCAGACATTACCCTGCTCAAACAGGTCGGCATCAACCCGGTTGTCATCCATGGTGGCGGCCCTCAGATCGGCAAGCTTCTGGCCAAGATCGGTAAAGAAGCCAAATTCATTGATGGCATGCGGGTTACCGACAGTGAAACCATGGATATCGTCGAAATGGTACTGGCGGGCCTGGTGAACAAAGAGATTGTCGGCAACGTCAATAAAGCCGGCGGCAAGGCCATTGGCCTCTCAGGCAAAGATGGCGGCCTGATCTGTGCGCGTAAGATGCAGTTTGAAAGAAATGCGCCGGAGATGGATGTGCCGGAGATCATCGACCTCGGCCATGTTGGAAAGGTTCATTCGATCAATACGGAAATCCTTAACCTGCTCGACACGGACCGATTCATCCCGGTCATCGCGCCTGTCGGTTATCATAAAGAGGCAGGCCAAAGCTATAACATCAATGCAGACCTGGTTGCTGGCGCCATTGCCCAGGCATTGGGCGCTGCCAAGCTGGTTCTATTGACTGATGTTGCTGGCGTACTCGACAAGGACAAGGAACTCTGCTCCAAACTATCACCAGCAGAAACCAGGGCTCTAATTGCTGACGGTACGATTGCTGGCGGCATGATTCCGAAGGTCACCTGCTGTCTGGATGCAGTGGCCGCAGGCGTGAAACAGGCGCATATTATTGATGGACGTGTTCCCCACGCCCTGCTGCTTGAAATCCTGACTGATGACGGTGTCGGCACGGTATTCAGCGAGGAGTGATATCACCCGCTTAAGCTTGATCAAAAGTGAGTGAACTTTGCTGGCAAAACGTATATGCTGCGCCGCCTTTAAATTTTAATATCAACCAATTGCACAGGAGAAACCCTCATGGCTCTAAACGTCTATTATGATAAAGACGCAGATCTTTCGATCATCAAAAGTAAAAAAGTAGCGATTATTGGTTATGGATCACAGGGCCATGCTCATGCTACCAACCTGAACGATTCCGGCGTAGATGTAACTGTCGGCCTGCGCGCTGGTTCCGCTTCTGTTGCTAAAGCAGAAGCTCATGGACTGAAGGTTACCAACGTTGCCGACGCTGTTGCCGGTGCTGACATCGTCATGGTACTGACTCCTGATGAGTTCCAGTCTGTACTGTATCGTGATGAGCTTGAGCCAAACCTGAAACAGGGTGCAACACTTGCATTCGCCCACGGTTTTGCGATTCATTACAATCAGGTTGTACCACGTGCCGATCTCGACGTTGTCATGATTGCACCTAAAGCACCTGGGCACACCGTTCGCTCTGAATTTGTCAGAGGCGGCGGCATTCCGGATCTGATCGCCATCCATCAGGATGCAACAGGAACGGCTAAAGATGTTTGCCTCTCTTACGCATCTGCTATCGGTGGCGGCCGTACCGGCATCATCGAAACCACCTTCAAAGATGAGACTGAAACCGATCTGTTCGGTGAGCAGGCCGTTCTTTGTGGTGGCGCAGTTGAGCTGGTTAAAGCTGGCTTCGAAACACTGACTGAAGCCGGTTATGCTCCAGAGATGGCATATTTTGAATGCCTGCACGAGCTCAAGCTGATTGTTGACCTGATGTATGAAGGTGGCATCGCCAATATGAACTACTCCATCTCTAACAATGCTGAGTATGGTGAGTATGTAACCGGCCCTCGCGTCATCAACGAAGAGTCCCGGAAAGCGATGAAAGAGTGTCTGCACAACATCCAGACTGGTGAATATGCCAAGCAGTTCATTCTGGAAGGCGCCACCAATTACGCTTCCATGACTGCAGCGCGTCGTAACAACGCAGCGCACCCGATCGAAGTAACCGGCAGCAAACTTCGTGCAATGATGCCTTGGATCAACAAGATCGTAGACAAGACCAAGAACTAAGCGATATTCAACTCAAGATCAAAGGGAGCCTTATGGCTCCCTTTTTTTTGTTTCTATTGATATCCATCAGCCCTACGCCTTGTTAACGTGCAATATTTACACCTTCCATTATTAATTCATTATATTATTCTTCTCTAATTCTAACTGCAGGAGAAGATTATGAAAAAGACCATGATGATTATTACAACAGCAGCAATTTCCAGCAGTGCCCTTGCCATCGGCGAGGCTGCTGCTGGAGCCGAATCCAAATGTAAGGCGTGCCACACCTTCGAACAGGGAGGCAGCAGCAAAGTCGGCCCTAACCTGTTCGGTATCATGGGTAAAAAAGCGGGCTCCTCTGAAGGTTTCAAATATGGAAGCTACCTCTCAGGTGCGGATTTTGTGTGGAATGAAGAGAGCATGAGGGCATGGATTGCTGATTCCAAAGGGGTGGCAAAAGCTGGCGGCGGTAAGAGCAAGATGAGCTCACAGAAAGTAACAGGTGCCAAGGCTGATGAGGTCATCGCATTCCTGAGTGGCCTTAAATAACATTCAAGCTTACAATCTAAGGCGGCCTCAGTGCCGCCTTTTTTATGCATATTTTGAATCAAGCCACCATAGATCATTTAATCTTAAGTGAAGAACTTACAAGCAGAAATCATGTGGCCGGATATACTGTTGTCCCCCTCCAACAATAAAACTAACCTCTATTTTTGGACCACGCTTTGAGACTTAAGTTTTTTACCGTCAATGCGATAGATTAAAGGTTGGTCAACACACCTCCACTCCTGACAGTAGCAGAAGGGTCAGGAGCGACAGGAGAGAGGGGAAGATGGGAAAAGACTTATTCGGCAACGTACTGATTGACATGAAAGAACCCACCCTGCTCTACAAGCAGAAGGATCATGCCATCTACTGGCTAGGGATCACTGACGATACAGCCTTCCGCTGCAATGCATACCTGATTGTCGATGGTGAAGAAGCGATCATTGTAGACCCCGGCTCCAGGAATCATTTTGAGCAAGTAAAAAAACGTGTCGCCCAGATCATGGATCCTGAATCGATAACCGGCATGATTCTTTGCCATCAGGATCCGGATGTTGCCGCCTCCATGGTGGACTGGCTCGCATTGAATCCAAAAACCACCGTATTCACCTCGCCTCGAACAATGGTACTACTTCCCCACTACGGAGTAGGTCATTTCACTGCTTTTGATATTGAGGAGAATCCTCGTTATGAACTCCCCTCCCGCCGGGTCCTGAGCTTTATCACTGCACCATTCCTTCACTCCCCTGCAGCATTTGTAACCTTTGACGAAAGCGCCCACTTCCTTTTTTCAGGGGATATATGGGCAGCCCTGACAACCGAATGGGACCTCGTCACCAAGGACTTTGAACAACATGCTCTAAATATGGACCTTTTCCATATCGACTACATGGCATCTAATGTGGCTACCAACGGCTTCGTCAATAAGATCGCCCATCTGGAGATCGATGCAATCCTGCCACAGCACGGTTCCATCATTATCAATGACGATGTTCCGGCAGCACTTAACTACCTGAGAACACTGCGCTGCGGCACCGATATTTCTTATCCAGAGTTGGGGTAAGAGAGTATGAGTTCAGACCTTGAGCAGGATAACAGCGCGCTTAAGCAACGGGTAAAGCTTCTCGAGCAAGCTCTTCAACAGTCAGCACGCATACGTCAGCAGTTCAATGACGCGCAGCTTGCGCTCATGGAGAGTCGTGGCCGTTACTACGCCCTGATACAGCACGCCTTCGACGCCATCCTTATCATTGCAATAAACGGTGATATCCGGGAGGCCAACCCGACAGCTTGTGAACTTTTCTCCATGTCTGATGAGGAACTGGCCAGCCTGAATATCGATCAGCTGATCCCAGGCCTCCAAGCCGAAATTTCTACCAAGAAAAATGAGCACCCTATCCACGAATTCGAAGGCCGAAGGAAGGATGGTTCCACAGTTCCTCTTGAAATCACTGCTTGTGTCCTAGAACTTGAAAGTAACCCCTGTTATGCAATCACTGCCCGCGACATTACTGAGAGAAAGCAGGCTGATGCGCTCAGGCAGCAGATTCAAGATGAACTTGAAGAACTAGTCGCCAAACGCACCAGCGAACTCACCAAGCTGAACGCAGCCGTCCAGCAGGCATCCGAAATCCTGATGATCACCTCTCCCGATGGTACGATCGAATACCTGAACGATGCCTTTGAAAAAATCACCGGTATTACAAAGCTGGAGGCCGTAGGAGAAAAACCTTCAATTCTACGCAGTTCACATCACGATGACGCTTTCTTCGAAAAGATGTGGCAAACCATTACGATGGGTAACAGCTGGGAGGGGCGCATCATCAATAAGCGTAAGGATGGCAGCCTATTTCCTGCGCTCACCTCAATCTCACCTGTATTTGATAGTTCATCTGATAAAATTACAGGTTATGTTTGCATCTCACAGGATATCTCCGAACAGGAACAGATGGAGCAGCAGATGCGTCAGTCCCAAAAGATGGAGGCAGTCGGCACGCTGACCAGCGGTATCGCCCATGAATTCAACAATATGCTGGCGGGCATTCTGGGCAACCTCTACCTGATCAAGAGGAAGGCCCCTCTAAATGAGAAAGCCACCGAACAACTTGCTGCAGCTGAGGAGCTTTCGCTGAAAGCTGCACAAATGATCAAACAGCTGCTTACTTTCGCCCACAAAGACTCTGCGAGCATGAAACCGGTTAACCTCTCCGTTTTACTCAAGGAGGCCTACAAGATCTCCAGAGTTGCGATTCCAGAAAGCACAACCCTTGAAGGATACTTCTCTCCTGAGAAGTTGACTGTACTTGGCGATACGACCCAGCTTCAGCAGATCCTGATCAACCTGCTTAAGAACGCACATGATGCATGTGGTGATAAGGCTCTTGTCACCGTTTCCCTTGCACCATTCAGTGCAGATGCATCCTTCAGGGAGCAACACCCGCACACCACTGCCTTGAACTTTGCTCAGCTGCAGGTAAGGGATAGTGGCTGCGGCATTCCAAAAGAGACCGTTGCGAAAATATTTGAGCCCTTTTATACCACCAAACTAGCAGGGCAAGGCACTGGCCTTGGCCTCTCAATGGTTTACGGATCTGTTCAGCAACACAACGGCATTATAGAGGTCGAAAGCAGCCCCGGAGCCACCTGCTTCAACATCTATTTTCCGCTGATCCAGGAGGAGGAAGAGGCAAAAGCTGCTCGCGGAAGAGTGATTGAAGGCAAGCACGAAAAAATATTACATGTTGATGATGACAAGAGTATCCGGGATATCACATATGAAATATTAAGCAGCCTGAACTATTCAGTGGTTGAAGCCTGTGATGGAGAGGAAGCGGTAAAGATATTCTTCGAGAGCCCTGATGCATTCTCGCTGGTGATTCTTGATATTGTAATGCCCAAGCTGGGTGGCGTGGAAGCTGCCAAGGCGATTCGAAAATTGAGACCTGACCTACCGCTACTTTTCATGACTGGCTACGGTGAACAGCAGGTCAACCCGGATGAGTTGAACATGCAATCAATTTCAGTGATCTCAAAACCATTCACTATTCCGGATCTTAGCATCGCCATTCAAAAGCTTCTGCCCCCCACTAATGCCTGCCGCATAACAAGGGAATAAAGTAGCCCTAAATCACTAAGAATAAACCAAGAAAGCATTTTCATTCTTCTAGATATGGGGAAAAAACCATGCTTCGACTCCCACTTCTTAATCGTCTGATTGCTTCCATAAGGCTGATTAGGCCATCGCATTTCTGAGTGGCCTTAAGTAGCGATCCAGTGAAGGTCGTGCAAACATCAAAGCAGGTTGATTTACGCTTAATTCAACAAGCCACGAATAGCCATACTGAGATCTTCAGGATGACAGGGTTTGCTCATAATCTTTATGCCCTCCCAGCCCTCAACATCGGCAAGCACACGCTCACGGTCATATCCAGTAATAAAAACAATAGGCAACTCAGGATTCAGGTCACGCATCCGTGTAGCAGCTTGGACTCCATTCATCTTAGGCATAACCATATCGAGCATGGCAATGCTAACCTTATCTCGATTGCGCTCGAACAACTCGACTGCAGCGTGACCATTCTCAGCTTCAATCACCTCATAACCAAGGTTTTCCAACAACTCTTTGGCAACCTCACGTACTGTCAGCTCATCATCAGCGAGCAGCACACAGACGGCCTTCTTCTCTTTACCGACGGTAGCCTGAAACTGCTTCTCCATAACGGGTATAGATTTATTCATAGGCAATAGGATTGAAAACATACTGCCCTGGCCCGGACTGCTTGAAACATCAATAATTCCACCATGGGAGTGTATGGCTCCATATACCATGGCAAGTCCTAAACCAGTCCCTTGATTAAGGGGCTTAGTTGTAAAAAAAGGATCAAAGATACTATTCAAATGCTCCGGTTTAATGCCATAGCCGTTATCCGCCACGGTCAATTTTGCATATGACCCGCTCCCGAATTCCGGGTGCCGAAGCCTCAGCGAATCATCATCGCCCAAACAACCCAAGCTTACTGAAATTTCCGGGGCTTCAAGATGCTCTACTGCATCTCTGGCATTGTTAAGAAGGTTAATGAGGATCTGATGTATCTGGTGTTTACTACCATATACGGGAAGGTATTCAGACGAAATATCCCATTTAACAGAAATATTTTCTGAAACAGCCACCTGACTCAGGTTCTGTGTCTCGAAAATCAAATCAGGCAACGAAAACACCTTCTTCTCAGCACTATCCTGCCTGGAGAACGTCAGTAGCTGCTGAATAAGCGATGCGGCTTTGTAACTCTCTTTTTCAAGAGAACTGATTCTATGAATAAGATCAGCATCCTCCTGCAACCTCTTTTTAAGCAGGTAGAGATTACCTGTAACCGATGCAAGATAGTTGTTGAATTCGTGGGCAATACCACCGGCCAGGGTGCCAACTGCCTCCATCTTTTGGGAATATTGCAGTTTTTCTTCCATGGCACGTCGGCCACTCAGATCTTCAAAAGCAGCAACAATATGAGTAACCTTCCCCCCTGAAGAGAAGACTGGTGCACATGAAAGTATGACGGGCAGGTCAGAACCATCACTGCGATAAAGCTTAAGCTCCTGCTTCCATTTATTTCCACTCAAAACCGTAGCAAGGACTTCCTCATCAAAAGTGGCACCCATTGATATTAACGCTGCAAAGCTTCGACCACACAGCTCTGCAGCCTTACTGTTATAGAGTTGCCCCATCGCTTCATTTGCAAACTCAATGTTAGCTGAGGTATCAGTGATTATTATAGCCTCCGCCGTCTGCTCCAAGGCCTGAGAGAGCTTGCGCAACCTAGCCTCTGTTTTACAGCGTTCGGTAATATCGTGCATCACTGCAAAGGTACCAGACTGCTTTCCATCAATGATAATAGGCACCAGACTTAGATATATCGTGACTTTGCGACCGGACTTACAGGCGAGTTGTGTCTGCAGGCTTCCAGGCTGACCGGATTCAGCTTGTTTGAACGCATCTAACATCTTCTCAATCTCCGATTCGGGAATCAGATCAGAGAGGCCCATCCTCAGCAGATCCTGCCTGCTGTAACCTGTCAGAAGGATACTGGCCGGATTCGCATCAGCAACATGGCCAGCTTCGTTAAAAGAGAGCACTGCATTTGGATTGTATTCAAACAGAGCCATATGTTCACTGGGTTTTGTTTTGAAATTCTTTTCAAGATCAAGTACTACTGACCTCAGAAAGTCGATATATTTTCTCTCAATGCAGCGCGCCAAATCCGAAATAGTGAGCAGGCCTGCAAAACGACCACGATCATCAGTAACAGCCAGATGTCGAAGATTATGCCTGCGCATCAGCACACTGGCTTCGGGAACAAATGCTGTAGCGGCAATAGAATAAACAGGTGAAGTCATCACATCTGTCATTTTCATTGCAGAAAAATCTATATTTTCTCGCTGCAAGCGTGTGATATCTCTGGATGTTAAAATGCCAGAGACACCATTTTCAGAATATGCCAACATCGCATGCTTATTCCTGCTCATGGACGCCACAACATCGGTCAGCGGCATCTCTTCGGTTACAGTCACTGGATTGGGGAGCATCACCTCTCCAATGGTCTGCAGCTCAGTGACGTGCTCAACGCCCATACCAGAGATAAAATTCGACATAGTCAAAACACCAGTCAAATGGTTGGCTTCGTTCACTACAGCAAGATGACGCAACTTTCTCTGTACAAGCTCATCGTAGGCGTGAAAAACATTACTTTCTTCTTTAACCGAAAACACAGGTGAACTCATATGCTCGCCTACCTTTTCTTGGTGAATATCCAGTCCTTCTGAGGCCATACGCACAATATCGCCCTCGGTTAAAATGCCTTCCGGCTGGTGGTCACTGGATACAATAATAAAGCCGATACGATGACTGCTCAGTAGCTCGACAGCTTCAGCTACACTGCTTTCAGGATGAACAGTAATCGCACTGGTGGTCATGATTTCCCGAATCTGCATGGCGCCCCTCCATGGTGGTCGAAGTCAACGTACAATGAGACTAAAGTATTTCAACCTTATTTTACCTGACCCTTGATCATGCAAGCGTTCAACAACCTAAAGGTAGGGGAAAACTCGAAGTCATTTCAACTTATCCCGTGATAAAATTGTACATATGGGCTTCCTGTTTATCGGCACGCATTTATCTCATCCAGAAACGCCCACAGAAACATGAATGTAGTAACAATAGCAATGCGCTCAACAAAATACGGTTCTTTCTTTTCACTGTTTTCAAAGGCGAACGAAATAAGAAACCTGACTTTTCACCTTTCAACAAACAAAAAAGGCCGCTCAATGAGCAGCCTTTTTTAATAAATCAGTTACTGGTTACCTGTGATACTGAACGGACTCTTCGCGAACAGCCTTGAAGAATTCAATCGCGTGCTCAGGCGGCACATCAGGTGTTATGCCGTGACCGAGATTGAACACATGGCCGTTGCCATGGCCGAACTTGGCCAGAATATCCTTCACCTCAGCACGGATACGCTCAGGTTTGGCATAGAGCATAGTCGGATCCATATTGCCCTGCAGTGCCACCCTGTCACCCACGCGTGCTTTCGCCTCATCAATATCGATTGACCAGTCCAGGCCAAGCACATCACAGCCAGTATCAGCCATGGCTTCCAGCCAGCCCATGCCACCCTTGGAGTAGAGAATCACAGGTACTTTACGACCATCATTTTCACGTGTGAGCTGCGAAACAATCCTCTGCATGTATTGCAGGGAGAACTCTTTGTAGTCGCGGGTATTGAGGATGCCACCCCAGGTATCAAAGATCTGTACAGCCTGCGCACCGCTGGCAATTTGGCCATTAAGGTAAGCAGCAACAGAATCAGCCAGCTTTTCAAGCAGCAGATGCATGGTTTCCGGCTCATTGAACATCATGGCCTTAACCTTGGAGAAGTTCTTGGAACCACCACCTTCAACCATGTAGGTCGCCAGTGTCCATGGGCTGCCGGCAAAGCCGATCAACGGCACACGACCATTCAAATCTCTGCGAATGGTACTCACCGCATCCATGACATAACCAAGTTCTTTGGTCGGATCATTCAATACAGGCAGTTTTTCCACATCAGCACGGCAGGTTATCGGATCGGGGAATTTAGGCCCCTCACCCACACCAAATGTAAGCTCCATACCCATCGCTTCCGGTACAACCAGAATATCGGAGAATAGAATCGCCGCATCAGCATCGAGAATATCAATCGGCTGCAACGTCACTTCGGAGCACAGCTCAGGTGAGCGGCAGAGATTCAGAAAGCCGCCAGCGCGGGCTCTCGTTGCCCTGTATTCAGCCAGATAACGTCCAGCCTGGCGCATCATCCATACCGGCGTGCGTTCAACATCCTGTCGCAGGCATGCCCGCAGAAATAGATCGTTTTTCAATTCAGTCATTTCAAAATCCTTTAAATAAGAGACAGATGGACGCAGATTATCGCTGATGAACAAGATTGCTATCTAAAACCAACATTACCTAATCTACCCACTCAATTTCTATCGTTTTTACTGATCAAAACACACTATCTGTATTTATCTGCGTTAATCAGCGTCTAATTTATTTAATCCCAGATATATCCTTCGGTTGGTGAAGAGGCACTGGCAAATGCCCGCTTGGGCATGCGTCCAGCCAGATAGGCCATGCGGCCGGCCCTTACAGCATCACGCATAGCACGCGCCATCAGGCATTCGTCCTTCGCCTCAGCAATCGCCGTATTAATAAGGGCAGCATCAGCCCCCAACTCCAATGCTTTAGCAGCATCAGACGCAGTGCCGATACCGGCATCCACTACAATCGGTACATTCGCACGCTCTTTGATCACACGGATATTAAATGGGTTGGCAAGCCCGCGACCTGAACCGATCGGATTACCCAGCGGCATCACAGCCACACAGCCAACCTCTTCCAGCCGTGTCGCCACAATTGGATCATCACTGGTATAAACCATCACCTCAAAGCCCTCAGCCACCAGTATCTCGGCCGCCTTAATGGTTTCCACGACATTGGGGTAAAGCGTTTGCGTATCGCCCAGCACCTCCAGCTTCACGAGGTTCCAACCGCCAGCCTCACGTGCCAGACGCAATGTGCGCACGGCATCTTCAGCATTAAAGCAACCCGCCGTATTAGGAAGGATGGTGTACTTCTTCGGGTCAATATAATCGAGTAGGTTCTCTTTGCCTGGATCAGTAATATTCACGCGGCGCACTGCGACAGTAATCATCTCCGCTTCCGATGCTTCAGTAGCATCCTTGGTAGTCTGGAAATCCTTATACTTTCCGGAACCAACAATCAGTCTCGACTTGAATTCGTAGCTGCCTACCTTGAAAATATCGTCAGACATGTAACCAAACTCCCCCCGCACGGAACGTGCGGCTATTTCGACTATCCTGCCGAATTGTGTAAACAGTCGAAAACCACATTTTTTCGACTGCAAAAACAAGTAAAAGCCACGCAGGGCTTTTACTATTCAATCAATTACCCGCCACCAATCATGTGAACCAGCTCAATACGATCCCCATCTTTCAGGGCAGTACTGTCGTATTGGCTCTTTGGAACAACCTCTAGGTTGCACTCGATGGCAATCATGCGTTTCTCGAGCCCCATTTCTGCAACCAGCTCCGTCAAAGTGCCCGCTCGTACAGTACGATCTTCTCCATTAATATGGATAGTAATTTCACCGGACATACAACCCTCTCTGAAATTCACAAAAACCAACCGGAATGAACACTTTATGGCCGGAATCGAGCATTTTTCACCAGTTTTCACCCTCAACCTGATTGACCCGGTTTGTGCGAACACATAGTGTGAGGCACATGCTAACAGCAAGCGCCAGCACACCCAATACCCTGCAGAAAAAAGCAAAGTCTGCCCCTACACCAGATAATTGGTACGGGGTTGCAGGCGGCATGGATGCGGCAAAGAAAGCTATTACATGTGGTGCGCTTGAACAGGCCGAACAGATACTAACCGAGATGCTTGAGTTCGCCCCTGCAGAAACGCCTGCATGGAAACTTCTGGCCCGGGTTCAGAGAAAGCTCGGCCGTGTTGAAGCAGGCATTAAGAGCGCAACCCGTGCTTTGCAACTGCAGATCCCACGACCGCAGCCTCAAGCTCCAGCATCTGTAACCCTTGCGCAGCTGCTCTGGAAGCAGGGTGAAAAAGAGCTGGCCATGGAGATGTTATCCCTCCTGATAACTCGTCAGCCCGAAGATCAGTCACTGGTCGTGCTCAAAAGCAACTGGGATAAGGAGTCCGATTCATGAAAAACCTGCGTTTCCTCGTCCTGCACGGGCCGAACCTGAACCTTCTCGGAACCCGCGAACCCGGCCACTACGGTCATGTCACCCTTGCCGATATCAACCAATCTCTGATTGAACTGGGTGACACCCTCGGCATCGAGATATCAACATTCCAGAGTAACCATGAGGGTGAACTGGTTGATCGCATCCATCAGGCTGCCAGTGACAATATTGATGGCATCATTATCAACCCGGCAGCCTACACCCACACCAGCATCGCTCTTCGTGATGCCTTACTGGCTATCAGCATCCCGTTTATTGAAGTACACCTCTCTAACATCCACCGCCGTGAAGAGTTCCGACACCACTCCATGCTGGCGGATGCAGCTACCGGAATTGTGGCTGGATTTGGTGCAACCTCATACCTGCTGGCCCTGCGTGGCCTGCAAGATCATTTACGTCAAATCTAAATAGTAGAAACAGGAGATTAACTTGGATATTGCCCATATTCGCAAACTTATTAAACTGATTCAGAGCACGGATGTTACCGAGATCGAGATCACGGAAGGCACTGAAACTGTGCGTATTTCCCGTCAGGGATCTGTTGCCGTTATGCCACAGGCTGCGCCAGTCTATGCAGCTGCTGCAGCTGCTCCAGTTTCGGCAGAGGTTGCAGGCCCTGCAGCTGAGAGCACTGCCCATCAGGTGAAATCACCGATGGTAGGTACATTCTACGCATCCTCGAGTCCTGATGCCGATCCGTTTGTCAGCGTCGGCCAGAAGGTTAAAAAAGGTGACACCATCTGCATCATTGAAGCGATGAAGATGATGAACGAGATCGAGTCCGAGTATGACGGCGTTGTTGAGGCCGTTCTTACTGAAAATGCAACGCCTGTTGAATACGGCCAGCCAATTTTCGTTATCACACCACTAGGCTGATCGGAGGATACATGTTTCACAAAATCCTGATCGCCAACCGTGGCGAAATTGCCGTACGCATTATCCGTGCTTGTAAAGAGCTAGGAATCCGTTCGGTAGCCGTCTATTCTGAAGCAGATCGCGACTGTATGCATACAAGGCTTGCCGATGAGTCAGTCTGTATCGGCCCTGCATCAAGTACCCTCTCCTACCTAAATATTGCAGCCATCATGGCGGCAGCCGAGCTGACCGATGCGCAGGCGATTCATCCTGGCTTCGGCTTTCTGGCAGAAAATGCCGAGTTTGCCGACATTGTTAATGAATCCGGACTCGTATGGATAGGCCCCACGCCTGAATCAATGCGCATCATGGGCGACAAGGTTACTGCCAAGAAAAAGATGGCACTGGCCGGCGTACCTCTGGTTCCGGGTTCCGATGGCGCAGTAAAGGACATCGAAGAAGCCAGAGCAATCGCCAAACAGTCCGGTTTCCCGTTGATTATCAAGGCATCAGCTGGCGGCGGCGGCCGAGGCATGAAGGTGGTACACTCTGAAGCTTCGTTCTCAAACGCTTTTTCCATGTGCAAAGCGGAAGCCGGTGCCGCATTCGGTGATGATACCGTCTTTATTGAAAAGTTCCTCGTAGAGCCACGGCATATCGAGGTGCAGGTGCTCGGTGATACGCATGGCAATATCGTTCATCTTTACGAACGCGAATGTTCCATGCAGCGCAACAATCAGAAAGTGCTTGAAGAGGCCCCAAGCCCGTCACTTGATGCGGAAACCCGCGAGAAGATTTGTGCAGCAGGCCTGGCAGCTGCCAAGGCAGTGGATTATGTCGGTGCCGGCACCATCGAGTTCCTAATGAATGCGGATAACTCATTCTATTTCATGGAAATGAATACCCGTATTCAGGTTGAGCACCCTGTGACTGAATGGATCACCGGTGTAGACCTGATTGAGTGGCAGATCCGCGTAGCCAACGGTGAAAAGCTCGCCTTCAAACAGGAAGATCTCAAAATCAAGGGCCATGCCATTGAGTGCCGCATCAATGCGGAACACCCGTTCAAGTTCACACCGTCACCGGGAACTGTAGAACTCTATCACGCACCGGGTGGACGTAGTGTACGTGTCGATTCACACCTCTATACAGGTTATAAAATTCCACCACACTATGACTCAATGATCGGTAAGATCATCACCCATGCACGCGATCGTGAAAAGTGCATCCGTCGCATGCAGCGGGCGATTGATGAGCTGGTCGTTCTGGGTGTCACCACCAATCAGGAGCTGCATCAGCGCCTGTTGGCCAATCCGGGATTCCAAAAGGGTGAGTTCAATATTCACTTCCTGGAGAAGTGGCTGAAACAGATGAGCCTGTAAGGGGACTTGCATCTAAATCAACAAAAAGGCCGGGCATACTGCCCGGCCTTTTTGTTTTCTCCTTTTACCGCTTAATCAAACGCCGGAATACTGCGCATGCACCTCTCTGGCGTGCATGTTCGGCAGCTTGTTCAACGCGGCGATCAAGGCCTTGGCCGATGCCACAATAATGTCGGTATCTGCCCCCTGCCCGTTCACAATGCGCTCGCCATCCTGCAATCGCACCGTCACCTCACCCTGTGCATCGGTACCGACGGTAATGGCATTCACCGCATAGAGCAGCAGTTTTCCGTTGGGCTCGACCATCGATTTAATCGCCTTGAAAGCAGCATCCACAGGACCATCCCCTTCTGCCGTCGCCTTATGTCGAACACCCTCAATCTCCAGCTCAACTGCAGCCACCGGAGCATCATTGGTACCTGATGCCGCATGCAAACTGATCAACTTCACTCGCTCAGCTTCGACATTTGAGTCATCGGAGAGGATCGACATCAGATCTTCATCAAAGATATCCTTCTTTTTATCTGCCAATACCTTGAAACGATCAAACACCGCCACCAGACGCTCGTCATCAAGCACTTCACCCAACTCAATATAACGGGCCTTAAGTGCTGCACGACCGGAGTGTTTGCCCAGCACCATGCGATTGGCTCTCCAGCCGACTGATTCCGGAGTCATGATCTCATAGGTTTTCTTGTGCTTGAGCATGCCGTCCTGATGGATGCCGGACTCATGGGCAAAGGCATTGGCACCAACAATCGCCTTATTCGGCTGGATCGGCATACCAGTAATCTGGCTCACCAGCTTTGAGGTCGGAACGATCTTCGTAGTATCGATACCCAGATCAATATTGTATCGATCTGAACGGGTCTTCATGATCATCACGATCTCTTCCAACGCAGCGTTACCGGCACGTTCACCAAGGCCGTTGATGGTGCACTCCACCTGACGTGCGCCATTTTCAATGGCAGCCAGTGAGTTGGCAACGGCAAGACCCAGGTCATTGTGGCAATGGACTGAGAAGATCGCCTGGTCCGAGTTGGGGACATTTTCAATCAGGGTCCGAATGCGGTAACCGAACTCATCGGGTGTCATGTAACCGACCGTATCTGGAATATTGATCACCCGCGCACCTGCTTTAATCACCTGCTCTACGATCCGGCAGAGAAAATCGATTTCGGAACGGCCCGCATCTTCAGCAGAAAATTCCACCTCAGGCACCAGCGAACGCGCCTGCTTCACAGCAGCCACCGCACGTTCGACCACCTGGTCCGGACTCATACGCAGCTTGGCCTCCATATGAATGGGACTGGTAGCGATAAAGGTATGGATACGGGCGTTATCTCCAGCCGGTTTAACAGCCTCAGCTGCACGGGCAATATCACCCTGAGCCGCTCTTGCCAGGCCTGCAATTTTCGGACCATGAACTTCACTGGCAATACGATGAACCGCCTCAAAATCTCCCGGTGATGCGATGGGAAACCCCGCCTCGATGATATCCACGCCAAGTGTCGCCAGCGCATGCGCCACGCGCAATTTCTCATCAATATTCATCGAACAGCCCGGTGACTGCTCGCCATCTCGCAGCGTTGTATCAAATATATACAAGCGATCAGACATTTTTATCTCCTATCATCATCCAAAAAAATCAGCACAAACAAAAAAGGCCGCGGAAATCCGCGGCCTGTACATCATCAGCTGAACCTAATCAGCAGACGCACAGACCCATTCGAAGTAGTAGGTACTCCGTTGCAGTGGTGGATGCAGAAAACTGTGTGTTCATGCAGCGGATTAAAGCACCATGCAACTGCTTGGTCAATTCCCTCAGCTTTGATCTGCCCCTTCACTGCCACCCTGCTGCTGTTTTCGCTTGAGTTTACGTTGCTGGCGATACTGGGTTAAACGCCGATTCTGCCAAAGACTTAACAGTGGCCCATGCATGCAGTAAACAAACAAAACACCAAATGGAAAGCGATACGGGTCTATGGCAATCAGCCCAATGACCAGAATCATTCCAACCAGCACACCGGTAGAGCGACGCTCTTTCAGGTCAACATCCTTTCCGGAAATAAAACGCACATTACTGACCATCAGCCAGGCCATGAAAAGTGACAGGACAAACCAGAGCCACGGCAACGGCTCAATGCGTGCATCAACATGGTAAAGCACGGCTGTAGCAATCAGCAGCGCCGTACCTGGGGTGGGCAGCCCCTGAAAATAGCGGTTGTCCTGATGCTCGTGCTGCACATTAAAACGCGCCAGCCTGATAGCCGCACCGGCAACAAGGAAAAAGGCACCCAACCAAGCCAGCTTATGAAGATCGGGCCCAAGATTCACCAGTGCCCACATATAAAGAAGCACAGCAGGTGCGACACCAAAAGAGAGCATATCGCAGAGCGAATCGTACTCCGCCCCGAATGTACTCTCAGCATGCAGCAAACGTGCTACGCGCCCATCCAGCATATCGAATACTGCAGCGGCCATAATCGCCCAGGCAGCAAGCTCGAAACGCCCCTGAAAGGCTGCAATCAGTGCATAAAACCCTGCAAACAGACCCATCGTGGTAAACAGGCTGGGCAGCAGATATACGCCTCTGCGGGCAACCTTCTCTTTAAGCATCGGCATTGATTTCTCCACCCTTCTCTTTCGTCTTGCGTGCAACCACAGTCAACCCAGCTGTAACCATTTCACCTACTTTCACACTCAGCTCATAGCCGGCAGGAATCTCGCAGTTTACACGTGAACCAAATCGGATCATACCGATGCGCTGGCCTGCCTCGACACGGTCACCTACCTCGACATAGGAGACGATACGACGCGCTACCAGACCTGAAATCTGGGTGAAAGCGATATTGACTCCATCATCGCACGCCATTTCGAAACGGTTCCGTTCATTTTCCTCAGTGGCGTGATCAAAACTAGCATTTACGAACTTTCCCGGAAAGTACTGCATATGCGTAATGCGGCCGGCCATGGGTGCCCGGTTTACATGCACATTGAATACATTCATAAAGATATCAACACGCTGATGCCCCTGATCGGTCATCTCAGCACGAATCACCTTACCATCGGCAGGAGAGACAAACAGGTCATCCCCCTGTGGCACGGCTCGCGCTGGATCCCTGAAAAAGTTCAGCAGAAACAGAAGCAGTACAAACAGCACCGTTGAGGATAGCCCCCAACCAAGTGCCCAGGTGATGAACATCAGAACTGCAGTCGGAACAATAAAACGCCACCCTTCTGGGGCGAATGGAATGGTGCCACTAGGCTCTCCGGACATCAGGAGTTCTTTAGTCATGGCGACAGGGTAGCGGCAACGCTGACCATACCCAAGCAATGTATGACATTCCAATTTCATCGGCTATGATAACACCATGGCTCTAAGTGAAATAAAACTGCTACACAGCTACCTTCGGCTCCACCATGTCTTTCCTGAAGACCTTCATATTGCGCGTCCGCTGATTAAGATGTTGCAAAAAACAGAGCGCATCACAGAGGCGCGTTCCCTTGCGCTCTCCATTGCAAGAAACATGCTTGCCAATGGCAAAGCGGGATTTGCTCTTGGCTTTCTTGCAATCTGCAAACAGCTGAATCACCCAAATGTAGATGAGATCGAGGCACTCTCCGACATGGCACGGATTACAGATGCGGGTACGGCGGAGAGTGAAAGTGGTTCCGAAAAGCTTTTTGCTTTGATTGATCAGCTCTCCGATTCAGAAGCGCTCGACTTCATTGCCCAGGCAAATCTGATAAAGGTAAAGCCCGGCGAGGACATCGTCACGCAGGGTGAGGCCAGTGAGACTTTTTACCTGATCCTGTACGGAAATGTCGATGTACGACTGATCCTCCCTGATGGGGATCCGACAACGCTCAAAACACTGAATCCTGGTGATTTCTTCGGTGAGTTTGCCTGCGTTTACAAGCTAAAACGCTCGGCAACCGTTACTGCCAGCAGCCCGACCATGCTGCTTGAGTTTTCCGGCGAATCGATTTCGCAGTTGATTGAGAGCTTCCCTCTGGCTGGCGATTACCTAATCCGAACAGTACAGACCCGCATGGTACACGCTGCCACCCACACCATCCCGGCATTTTCCGCGTTACCGGAAGAGGACAAGCTGTGGACAGCTGAAGAGTCCGTGGTTAATGAGTATGAGAGTGGTGACCTGATTTCAGTTAGTGACCGCTCTGCACCAGCCTGTCAAATCATCCTTTCCGGTGAGGCAGAGTTGAAAACAGCTGATGGACAGGGACTGTTACTCTCCACCGGAGATATGTTCGGCTCCGCAAGCCCCCTCATTGAACTTCCCCTTGATGCTGAAATCAAGGCAACAGAACATGCACTGGTGTGCGAGATGCCGGAAAAAATATTCCATACATTCATGAATCTTTATGCATCATTCGAACACCACGTAAAACTGGCAGGAGAAAATCGGGAAGGCGCCAGCCATTAACGGCTAAAAATAGCTCCGCACTTCAAAACCAATTGAGTTGGGGTAGAGACCAAACTCACTATTGATAGACGCACCAGCTGGCCTTTTCCCATGTGAGAGTGAGCCACTGATTGCCAGTTCCGACTCATCACTTAACGAATAGAGTGCATAAACAGCAACGAGAGATGAGTTATCCATCCAGTTATAGATCGCGGTCATATCCCCGCTTAACAGTGGTGTAAACTCGTAACTTGCTCCAAGTGCAGTGTAGTTTCGAGCCATATAAAAACCTTGAGCAGCCACAGGGGTCGCATAAGCGGCACTGCTCGAAACGCCTCCACCGTGATAGAACTGTTCAGCGCGCAGGGCAAGACTGTTGTCCCAGCGATGCTCAAGGCCGATAGCAAACTCGATGCGCCTATTTAACCCGGGCTGATCGGGAATATTCACATGCCCCTCTCCCCTGACGCCAAGCCATTCGAAAAGCTCTCCCTGAAAATCAGTACCAATCACAACATCCCCTTTCACAGAACCGACTATAAGTGCCAACTCAAAATCACCAATAACGCCCGAGGTGCGAGCCAGATAGGAGTTCCGGGCACCTGCATTAGAATTACTCCAGCCATTGCCACTGAAGGAGTCAGCGCTGTAACCAAGCACAGAGATCAGCGACAGTTGTGAAAGCTCGGCCAGCTGAATATCTGCCCGCACTGCATCAACACCCGGTTTGTAGGCGCGGAAAAAGGTTTGAGCAGCAAACGGCGCAAAAAAATCGTTAGGGGTAAAATAGAAGGTCGCGGCAAGATTCACCGGCTGACGACCGACCTTCAGATTTAGCTTTTGGGAGGCATACTGCAAATTCAACCGATCAATCAGAAGATGTGCGCGCCGTGAGTCGAAACTCCAGTCCAGCAAATCACTGCGCTCAACATCGCGCAGCACGGCAATATTGCTGCCACCGCTCTGCAAATCTAGAGGGACATAGTTCTGAACCGCATGCATCTCAAAGCTGAAAGCTCCGCCAATACTGGCATCAATCATGAGGCGGCCTGAAGCAGCCACGCCCGCAACGGATCGCTTATTATAATAGAGTGGATTGTCGGGATTGTTTAACCAGAGCCCTGAGCCAGCAAGCATGGCTCGCATTTCAATTGCGCTATCGTCACCCTGCCATGAGAAGAAGGCATGGGCCGGTTGCGCAAAAACAACCAGAACAAGTGTGACAAGTATAATTCGGACGGTGCTAACCCCTGACTTCATCCGACTCGATCTTACCATCATGGATGCTAATAATACGCCTTGCACGATCTATCACATGCTGGTCGTGGGTGGAAAAAAGAAAGGTTATCCCCTGCTCCCGATTCAGCTTCTGCATCAGATCAAGAAGTGATTCGGCTGTATGCGAATCAACATTGGCCGTCGGCTCATCGGCCAGCACAATGGCAGGATTAGTGACTATCGCACGTGCAATCGCCACGCGCTGCTGCTGCCCACCGGACATTTCGTCAGGGCGCCGCCCCTCCAGCCCTTCAAGCCCCACGGCAGCAAGCGTTGCCATCACCCGCTCACGGCACTCTGTTTCACCGACACCCTGCAGGTTCAGAACAAACTCTGCGTTTTCATAAGCAGTCATCACAGGAATCAGGTTATAGGCCTGGAAAACAAATCCAATACGGTTTTTTCGTATTTCAGAGAGTTCGGTTTTACCCAGCGTTGAAAGATCAATTTCATCCACCCAGATCCTGCCTGAGCTTGGAATATCCAACCCGCCGATTAGATTGAGAATACTTGTTTTACCGGAACCGGACGGACCACAGAGCACAGCAAAATCGCCATTCTCAATCGCAAGCGAAACATCATTTACGGCATGCACATCCACTTTTCCCTGCCGGTAGGTTTTGACAACATCCTGCATGCGGACAATGTGTTCACTTTCACTCATAGCATCGACCTCATATCGTTTTCAGGCTCTCAACAGGTGGTACACGCCCCGCTCTCCATGCCGGATAGAGTCCAGCCAGCAGCGCCAGCATAAAGAGTGTGCCAAGTATCGCCATCACACTCTCCTTAAACAGTCTCGCCTTGAACACTGGATCAACCAGAACTCCGCCATAGCTGAAGTCGTCTCCGAAGGCGCCGGTAAAATCGATTCCGTAATAATACAGGAAATAGTACCAGGGCGCGGTTATGATAACCCCCAGTATCAGCCCAACTATGGAGAGCCAGAACGACTCCACCATCACCAGCTTGAAAAGCACCTTGGGTGACATGCCAACCGCCATCATCACACCAAACTCTCGGGTACGCTCCAGCACACTCATCAACATGGTATTAAGAATACCTACGGCGATCAGTAACCCGACAAGAAACTGGCTGATATAGTTACCGGCCTTGTCGAAGGCGATCACCGCAGCAAGATCCGGTTGCGACTTTTTCCATGTCAGCACTGCGACACCACCTGCTTCGGGAAGGGCTGCAATTCTGTCACGCATGGCCTCGGCATGTCGCTGATCCTTAATGATCACTGCAACCACCGTGGCTTCGTCAGGCGCATAGCTCAGTGTCTCCTGCACTGTTGCAATCGGCAACAGCGCCAGAATTCCATCAATCGTACTTTCTCCAGTAGTAAAGATTCCAGTTACCCGTGCAATGTTACTGACAATCTCACCGGTCGCATCGGTCGTCGTGTAAACCACCTTTTTGCCAATTTTAACCTGCAACTTTTGAGCCAGCCTGCTACCAATTACAATACCACGACCTCCGCGTTCATTAAAAAGCTTCCCTTCAACAAGTGAGCGAACCAGCAGATTGTTGCCTGCTGTTTCAAAATCGGGATCCACCGCAATAAAGGCACCTCCGACACTCTTGCGGGCACTTGCAAACATCGCCTGTCCGGTGATACGAACCGTGGCATCCGAAACACCATCCAGAGCAACGATTCTTTGACGTAGTGCATCGACACCGGAAAGCCTTTTATCCAGTGTAGGTTTAAGATGATATCCGACCGGCTCCACAGTCACATGACCCATGCCCATACTTGCACCCGTATCAATCATATTGGTATAGGTGTAGTCGCCCGAGCCGGTGAAGGTAACCGCAAGCATCACGCCGAAACCGATAGAGAATGCCGTAATCAGCGTTCGCCGCTTTCTACGCCAGATATTTCGCCATGCCAGCTGGTTCAGATTCATCGGAAGTAGATCGCCTTGACCGGCCTTAACATGGCAGCTTTGACTGCCGGATAGATCACCGCCAGTGCTGCAACAATGAACAGGAAGAGTACCGGGTAGACCAGCGCCTCTGTTGTGATCGCCGCATACCAGAGGGGATCAAAGGCAATGCCTCCATATGCGATCGAATCTGCCATTGATGACAAATCGATACCGTGAATCCGGTAGTAATCTGATACCCACCAGCCACCGGCAAGACCAACAATAGAGGCCAGCAGTGTAAGGATAAATGTTTCTGCAAACACAAGGGCAACAAGCTGCCAGGGAGAAACGCCGAGCGCTTTCATGATGCCAAACTCATGTATCCGTTCGAACACATTCATTAACATCGCATTGAGTACCACAGTAGCTACGGCAATATAGAAGATCACCAGCATGATCATGATCTGCACATCGGCCGTTTCGATCATGCGCGCGATCACCGGCATCAGCTGTTTCCAGTTTTTCACCTCAAGACCTTCCGCTATTGCCTCAACCCTTGCAGTTTCCACGGTCAGATCCGTTGTTCGATCCGGGCGAATGATCACAATCTCATGCGCCCCCTCCGGGATCACCAGTAGATTTCTCAATGTCTGCATCGGCATGAACATTCCCATTCGATCGATGCCATCCGATACTGATTTCAAAATGCCTCTTACCCTGAAAAGCTCATTGGCCATGTATCCGTCCGAACTCTGACCGACAAATACAAGCTCATCGCCCAATTCTACACCAAGCGTGCCAGCTAGCTTCTTGCCGAGAATCACACCATTTGCATCACTTTCATCAAGCCACTGACCACTACTGAGATGCCTGTGCAGTTCGGTGACCTTTATCTCCTGCTTGAGATCAATCCCACGTAGATGCACGCCGCTTGAAGCCATCCTGGCAGCCAGAAGTCCGTAACCGTAGATGCGACTAGTGGCCCGAAACCCCTGTTTCTGCAAATTTCTGACCAAGAGGTCCGCATCATTGATCTGGGTGTAGAGATCAGGGTCATCACGATACCCATGTGCATGAATCTGAATATCGCCCATATTCATCGATACCACACTGCGTTCACTGCCTTGGATCATCCCCTCCATCAGTGAGGCGAAAAAGATCATAATAAGGCAGGCAAATGCCATGGCCAGCATAGTTACCAGCGAGCGGTGCCAGTTCCTTCGCACATTTCTCGATGCCAGCGTCAGAATCCTCATATCAAATCACTTCAACGGCGCTTCAGGCTTGATTTGGTGAACATGACATCACTGACAGGTATGTTCAGTTCAAGCGTCTCATAAATAAACTCGGTGTACTCATCAGGTTTGTCGGAAGGCACTACACGCAGCACAGCAGGACGATCACGCCCTCCCAGCATCTTCATATCGGTAAAGGTGAAGGTACGGGCCAAGACCATATCCTCATCGTAATAGTGCTCCATCAGCGGCGTGTAACCATCGGCCAGGATCGACAGCATCAGCTTACCCCACACAACAGGCGCATCCGGCTTGGGCGTTAACGTAAATTCAATAATATTTTGCCCGTCGCGCTCACCCTCGAAACTGATTATTGCCTCGTAGTCCTCCTCAAGCCGAGCCTCTTTCACGAGATCGTCATTGGTGAGATGGCTGCCCATCCAGGATCCCATCATCATACCGCTAGTCAGGCGAATGGTGCGGTCGGTCTTGGGCAGGTAGGTATAGATATGATTATCAGACTTAAGCGTCATCGTGCCCTTTTCGCGTAGTGGCTCCAGCACGCGAAACAGCGTCTTCTCTTTACCCTTGGACCACCCCTCCATACGCATGGTGCGGGTATAGTGCTCAGTTTTCACCTGCATGGTCACTACGGCATAGGAGGACTCACCACGCCAGAGATCATCAACTTTATTCAGGATGTAACTGGTTCGATCCTTACCGGCCTCCTCTTCAGCAGCGAAACATGGGGACACCAGAAAAATCGCAATCAGACAACAGAGAGCTCTCATACCACCAGTGTAGAAGATGGGCAGGAATTGTGAAAGCGGAAAACGTGCGACAAGCAGCGCTATTTTCCGAAGTTCAGAAAGGGACTCAGGCTTGCGTAGAGGATAAACAGCGACACTAACAGGAAAACGATCACCAAAACCGGGTGCTGCTTAAAAATATCGAGAAATGTGGTATGCCGCCCCTCCTCTCTCAGACTCTCGTATTCAGCATGCTTCTCTTCATAACGCTGCTTTTGATAGCTATCGATCAATGCACTCGCCCGTTCGAACTGCTCATCATCATGCAGCCAGATCGCTGGTGTACCGATACCAAAACCTCCGGCATGGGTTTCATAAAACGAAACCTCATGTTCGCTTAAGAGCAGGCGTACATCTTCCGCCTCATCATCAGGCACATTGCTGAGCTTAAAGAGTCTAACAGCCACTGTTCATATCCATGACTCAACACTATGCTCATGCGGCATCCAAAGAAAAGCCTCAGAACCATTTAATATTAACAGCTAAAATCAGCGCTACCGCTCTGTTTCGTCACTCCTGACTGACACTTTTTGTCACAAAGAGCGTAAAACCCGCAAAAAAAGCCCAAATTTCTTGGCATCCAGATTGCGTACTACTAAGTATACGATGCCAAAGAAGGCACCAAACTCATGAAGGAGAACAAAATGATGAATCTAATTAAAAAAGAGAAGGGCTTCACGCTGATCGAGCTGATGATCGTAGTAGCCATCATCGGTATTCTGGCAGCAATCGCAATTCCGCAGTTTGCTTCCTACCGTGTTAAAGCATTCAACTCAGCAGCACAGGCTGACCTGCACTCTGCACAGACTACGTTTGAAGTTTTCTTCAACGACAACAACAAATATCCCAACGCCAATGCAGCAGCATCAACAAGCCCGCTTACCCTGACTGACGGCACCAACACTGCAACAATGAACCTCTCTAGCAGCGTATCCTTCGGTAGCACTGCTGGCACTGGTAACCAGACATATGGCGCTGCAACCAAGCACCTCGCTGGTGATACAGTTTATAAAACCACTAGTGCAGCACCTACCATTGTTTCAGCAACTGGTACAGCTGGTACTGCATTGGCAGCTGGCGATCTACCTGCCGCACCATAATTAAAATAAATACCGATAACGAAAAAGAGGGCTATTTAGCCCTCTTTTTTTTTCTTATGATAAGTAACTTGAATCATCCCGATATTCGTTAATAATCCGATGCATGCCCGCAGCCCTGACCGTCACCAATCTAAGTAAACAGTACAATCATAATCTCGTGGTAGATGACGTCAGTTACTCACTACATCGAGGTGAAGCCGTTGGCCTGTTAGGTGCAAACGGCGCGGGTAAAAGCACAATGATTAAATCTATTCTTGGACTGGTGCGCCCCAGCCGCGGCACCATAATACACCCGGAGTTATCACCGGCCTACCTCCCGGAACTGCCTCAACTGCCCACGTCCCTCTCCGCTCTGGCTCTGCTGCGTTTCAAGTGTTCAGCTTTGGGGCTGGATTCTGCACTGGCAGAGGAATGCTTAATGGAAGTAAACCTGTCGAAAAAAGCGTACAAGCAGCCAATCAAGCAGTACTCCAAAGGCATGCGGCAGCGAACTGCACTGGCGCTCACCTTGTGCGGTAACCCGATGCTGGTTTGCCTTGATGAACCGATGTCAGGTCTTGATGCACTGGGACGGGTGGAAATACTGAACCTACTGAAAGAGAAGAAGAAACAGGGCGCGGCATTTCTGATGTCCAGCCATATTGTTCCCGACATGGTTCAGCTTTGTGACCGGGTATTGATCATGGCACATGGCAGAATATGTGAAGATGTCCTAATACAAGAACACTCACTGGAAGAGGCAATGGCACTTGAAGGCAAACTTGCCCTATGGACAACAACATGAATCAACTGATTACATTGACATGGTTCACACTCAAAGAGGTTGCCTATCAACGCATTTATAAAATATTATTAGTTACGCTGATCATCATTCCATGGTTGCTTCTGATTCCAACCTCACTGTTTCTGCTTGATATGGGCAAGGTATTCATGGACATGTTGTTTACAACCCAGCATGCGTGGCTGACTGCCTACCTTTTCTTTCTCGCCGTACCACTGTTGGTCAGGGATATAGAGCAGGGTGTTTGCAGCATATTCCTCACCCTTCCAATGTCTCGTGAAAAGTACCTGTGGGGACGTTTTATTGGCATCCTTTTCAGTATTCTCCCTCTGCTTCTTTGCTACATCATTTCGGCAGTTGTTGCATTTTTTTGGGCTGAGAACAGCTGGCCCAGCTATGTTTTGGCAGATTCAGGACTTTCATTCAGTTATGGCAGCATACTGATTCTCTTGCCTTATCTGGCACTGGCTGCCGTTCTGTTCCTGATTGCTGCAGGCGCTAGCGGATCAGCCGAAATCACGCTGTTTCTGCTCTCTGTATGGTTGATCTGCTGGGCTCTTCCACCTGTTCTTGATGCATTGCAGAATATTGAAGTAGCCGAAAGTACGCCGGCATGGACAGGCATGCTGCTATACGGAATTAACCAGCTCCTGCCTGATCTTTCAAGCAGCCAGATTTCGCTCAAGCTGGCACACCAATTGCCTTTGAATCCAGCGTCGGTTTTTGCTTACTGTATCCAGCACACTACTTATGCCGCACTTGCCATTATAGCTGCTTCAGCGGTTTTCAAACGGCGAGACCTTAGCTGACATGATCATCCGCCTGGCGCTCATTGCCGCATTGATTGCTGCCATCGGCTGGGGACGCTCAAACACACCTTCGCAGCAGGAACTCTTACCACTAACAACATCCCCATGGTCAGAAAACCATGCGCTGTGGAGCCGCGCATGGGCTGGCCCTGTGCCTGCTTTTTCTGCGGACATGGCAGTCCTGAACATCTTCAATATTTATGCTCAGGCTACGGCAACACCTGCCGAAAACAGGGCGCCGTGGTGGTCAGCGTTAAAATACCAGCTGCGCCTTGGCCAGAGTATGGATCCCTACTTCAGGGATATCTATCGCCTGACAGAAGGCCTCCTGGCCTATGAAGCCCAGGAGATGCGGGAAGCCATTGAAATCCTCGGCATGAGTGAACCTTACCTGAACAGCTCTGATCCATTGCTTGTTGCCGCCTTTATTGCCCATCAGGAACTTAAGAATGATCAGTTAGCACTCTCACTGGCCAAGCGAGCTGCTAATCAACCCGATAGCAGCCCGCTTGTAATAGGCTTTACAAGCAATATCATTCAAGGGCAGAGTGGTTGTAGGGCTGCACTAGCCTTTCTGAATAGTCGTCTGGACTCTGTGCCAGAAAAGTACCAGCAGGGTATTGTCCGGCGCATCAGAAAGCTGCAAAGGGAGGAATTATGCCGAAAAGAGATTCAGGGTTCTCTTTAATTGAACTTATGATCGTCGTTGCCATTATTGGTATTCTGGCAAGCATCGCTATCCCCTCTTACAACAGCTACAGACAAAAGGCATACAATGCCCAAACGGTCGCAGATGTGTTTCACATCAATCTCTTTGAAAATCAATTCTTCAATGATAACAAAACTTTTGTACCGATTAGTGTTACTGATAAACAGGCAGATGGACTGATCAGCAAAAATGTCACACTTGCAGACAGCAGTGTCGCACTGTTTGAAATAAGAAGCCTGAGTCTTGATGTTAAGGTTGCAGCTAATGTTGACGCCAGCAAACAAACCATTGTTATCGGCGGCAAACACGATGCCAGTACAACCGTTATAGCTGTGGATCTTGAAGACGGCAACAATCGTAAAAAAACCATCACCGGCAACTTTACCGCTGCTGATATACCGGCAGCAACTACGGGTAATGATTTGTCATCATGGGCCATGTATCAGAAATAGATTTAATGATTACTGCTTCATACCAGCAACGCTAGGTCGATAAGAGTAATTACGAATGCAATGTCCACCTGGGCGTTGCATCCCACTCATCCGGTGCGGCAAGACCAGCGCATTGATGCTGGAATCCGGCATAGGCGATCATGGCTGCATTATCAGTACAGTGTTTGGGGTGTGGAAGATGCACCTCAACACCTTTTGCCTCCGCCAGCTTGAACAGCATATTCCTCAGGGTCTCATTAGCAGCCACCCCACCGGCTATCACCAGTCTTGGGGCATCTTCGCGAAGACAAGCGCGGATACTCTTCTTCACCAGCACCTCGCAGGTCGCTGTTTCGATTCCAGCTGCCATATCTTTCATCGTCTGCAAATCGAATGATTCGACGCCACCAGCAGCTTTTACGGCATACATCACTGCCGTTTTCAAACCTGAAAAGCTGAAATCGAGGTTGTCCTTATTCAGCATCGGGCGAGGCAATTTGAAACGCTTGGCATCTCCACCTTTGGCCAGCATGGCTATCTCCGGACCTCCCGGGTAAGGAAGCCCCAACAGCCTTGCCGACTTATCGAAACACTCCCCAGCCGCATCATCCAGGGTCTGTCCGATCACACTGTATTTTCCGATGGCATCCACACGCACCAACATCGTATGTCCACCGGAGACCAGCAGCGTAATAAACGGGAACTCGGGCAGCACACCGGCCAGCCCCGGTGCCAGCAAATGCCCCTCCATGTGATGAACAGGTGAAACAGGAATATTGTGCACCATCCCTGCAGCCCTTGCATAGGAGGTGCCGACCAGCAGTGCGCCCATCAGACCGGGGCCAGCCGTCACCGCTATCTCATCAATCTGCGCCCACGTAAGTTCGGCCTCAGCCAATATCGATTCCACCATCGGAGGCAGCGCTACCAGATGCTCACGTGATGCAACCTCTGGCACCACACCGCCAAAGCGAGCATGTGTTTCGATTTGCGAGGCAACCTGTTCAGCCAGCAGCACACCCAAACCGGTTGCTGTGTCACCCTCATAGATCGCTACTGCTGTCTCATCACAAGAGGTTTCAATACCCAGTATCTTCATCACCACCCCTTCAATTACGCGCTGCCAAAGCCGCCACCACCCGGTGTCTCGATTTTAATCCGGTCACCGCGCTTGAGCTCAAAGCTGCCTTTGGCAGCAAGTGCGCGCCACTCTCCATTTCGCCAAAGGCTGTTCACACCACGCTTGCCAACTTTTCCACCGGCAAGCCCGTAGGGCTGGCTGCTTCTCCTTTCAGTCAAAAGTGACAGGTTGCAATCCTTCAAAACAGACCATTCACGCACCAGCCCGTCTCCTCCGTCAAAAGCTCCTTTGCCACCAGATCCATCGCGCACGGCATAGGTGGAGATGCGCAGCGGATAGTGCATCTCCAGTACCTCGATCGACGAGTTTTTGGTGTTGGTCATATGACACTGGACTGCGGAGAGGCCTTCCCCACCATTAAACGCCCCCATGCCTCCGGCCAGTGTTTCGTAATATACCCAGGCTTCGCCGTTCGTTGTGCCACCAAATATCACGTTGTTCATCGTCCCCTGCGCCGCAGCAGGGACACGATCAGGAATTGCCTTGGCAAGTGCGCCAAGCAGAACATCGACAATGCGCTGGCTTGTCTCCACATTTCCCGCAGCAACCGGAGCTCCTCTTCCGGCATTCACCAGACACCCTTGGGGCGCACGAATCGAAATCGGATGAAATACTGCTGCTGTCTGCGGGGTATGCTCCGGCATCAGGCAGCGAAAGACATAAAAGACACTGGCAGCCGTGACTGCTAACGGGCAGTTAACCGGCCCTTTGCTCTGTAAGACCGTGCCAGTGAAGTCGACAATGGCAGATTCACCCCTTACCTGAACATCGGCTCGAATGACCAATGGTCCCGAACCAAAGCCATCATCCTCCAGAAAATCTTCAAAGGCATAGTTACCATCCGGGATCGAAGAGAGTGCAGCCCGACCGTAACCTTCGGATACGGAAATAAGGGCTGCGAACATCTCTCGCAACTTCTCCGCTTTATAGTCATTCAGCCGCTCGCCACCGCGCAGAGCTGCAGCCCTCTGTGCTGAGAGATCCCCCATGCGCTCGGCAGGCGCACGCACTGACTCATAAAACAGGTGAGGCAACTTCATATCCTCAATGCCGGCTTCGAACCAGTAGCAGGGAGAGATGATCACCCCCTCATCCTCCAGCCGTATCTCCACCCCCATCGAGCCGGGGGAAACACCACCGATATCGGCATGGTGTGCCCGTGCAGCAGAGAAAGCGACAAGCTCTCCATCGATAAAGACCGGAGCTACAACGGTAATATCAGGAAGGTGGGTGCCACCGAGAAATGGATCATTGAACACCACCACATCACCGGGCTTCCATTCAAACAGAGGGATCACGCCTGACATCGCAAAAGCCATTGAACCCAGATGAACCGGAATATGGGCCGCTTGTGAAATCAACTCCCCCTTTTCATCAAACAGAGCACAGGAAAAATCCTCGCGATCACGAATATTGGGAGAGATGGCACTGCGCTTAAGCACTGCACCCATCTCTTCGCAGATCGCCGCCAACCGGTGTGCAAACAGGCTTATCTCAACTGCATCAATGCTCATCGTAGCGCTCCAGTAAAAGGTGCCCGTGAACTGAGGCTTGCATCCGCCATCCATCTGGCAGCCATAGCGTTGAGGTATCCTCAAGAATCAGGGCAGGCCCCGAAAACGCACAACCGGGCCTTAAATCGGAACGCTGCAGGTGCGGCACCTCCCCTGCCCCGTAAACTGCAGAGTAGCCACTTGGTTCAATCTCTTTGTCAGATGATGATAGCTGCGGAAATTCAAGCTCAGGGCGATCGACAAATGCAGTCACCCTTGCGGTCATAATCTCAATGGGGCGACCCAGATCATGGCCGTAAGCACAGCGGTGGGCCGTTTTAAAACTCTCGATTAAACCGCTCATCTCATCCTGCATTGCTACAGTCAGATGAAATCCCTGCCCGACATAACGCAGATCCAGACGCCGCTCGTATGAGAGGTTCAGCCCCTGCATGCCAGAAGCCGCCTCCTGTTCAAGTTCAGCAAACATCGCCTGTAACAGGCTTGGTGCATCAACATCATCGATAGCAATACGCCTGCTTCTGGAAAACTCGCTCTGCTGCCTTCCAGCCAGCATCCCCAGTGCAGAAAAGGCACCGCTGGCAAGCGGGAAGATCACCTTCGACATGCCAAGCTTTTCAGCCAAGGCACAGGCATGCAGGCCACCGGCTCCACCAAAACTTAACAGCGAGAAATCCTCAGGGTTGTGCCCCCGTTGCACCGATACCACTCGCAAGGCTCCGACCATGTGCTCTTCAGCGATACGGATTACGGCATGGGCTGCCTCTTCAGAACTCAATCCGAGTGGTTCTCCATAAGCGTCAAATGCAGCAAGGGCTGCTTCACGATCAAGCTCCATTCTACCGGCCATTCGTGCCATTGGCGGAATACGTCCAAGTACCAGATTGGCATCTGTCACAGCAGGTGTAGTGCCACCCTGTCCATAACAGACCGGGCCTGGGCTCGCTCCTGCTGACTCAGGACCCACCTGTGGAAGCCCTGCTTCATCAATCCAGACAAGTGATCCCCCGCCCGCTCCAATGGTGTGAATATCGAGCATCGGCAATCCAATCGGGATACCGGCTATCTCCGACTCGGTAGTCATTGCCGCCTTGCCCTGAATCAGCGCCACATCGGTGCTGGTCCCCCCCATGTCGAAGGTAAGCAGGTTGGGCTCACCAAGCTGCCTGCCAATCGCTTCTGCAGCCACGAGGCCGCCTGCAGGCCCTGAGAGCGCAAGTTTTACAGCCTGGGCACCGGCTGAATCGGCAGCCATCACACCCCCGGCTGAGTGCATCACAAACAGATGTTTCGGACGCAATGTATAAGCAAGGCGTTTGAGATACCTCTGCACCAACGGCCCCACATAGGCATTGAGATAAGTGGTCGCTCCCCGCTCATACTCGCGGTATTCCGCTAACACCTGATGCGACAGAGAGATAAAAACATCCTCCGGAAGAGCCTTGGCAATTTGCTGTTCATGGAACTCATTGAGGAATGAGAAGAGCTGACAGACAGCAACGGCCCTGTAACCACCCTGAACGATGATTTCGGCAAGCCCTTCAATATCCTGTATATCAACCGGTTCAATCTCAAACCCATTTGCATCCATTCGCCCTGACAGACCCAGACAGTCCCGTCGTGCTATCCAGTCAGCCTTTGCCGCAGGGGTAAGCGTATAGAGCTCTTCTCGCGTCTGGCGACCGATAGTCAGCACATCCTCGAGCCCTCTATTGGTGATAAAAAGAGTATTTACACCCTTGCGCTCAAGAATCGCATTGGTAGCCACGGTTGAGCCGTGAATGAGGTGAAGATCACCTGCATTCAGCCCCAGGTTTACGATACCAAGCTCTATGGCGCGCGATGGATCTTCTGGTGTGGAGAGCTCTTTGTGGAAACGCAGACCCGAGCTGTCAAACAGCACAAAGTCAGTAAAGGTTCCGCCTGTATCTACCCCTAAAAACATGGCAGCATTGTAGCTGTCAGAATTCGTAATGACTAACGCTGGCAAAGAAAGCAGCGCTCATGGAGCAGCTCTTCATCCAGACGGGTGATGCAGATCACTGATCCCTGCAGACGGCAAACGAGTATGCTGCCGCTAGGTTTATGGATAAAAATCTAATCTCTTATTGGAGCTTATTATGAAATTGAAAATTTTAGCTGCTCTCTCAGCCATGATGTTCGGCTACGCAGGCCTTGCCAGCGCCGATGAAACTGTTGCCGTCAAAGTCGGTTACATGGTTCTCTCTCCATCCGGCCAGTTTGCTGCAACCGTTGGCAATGTCGGAACCCGCGTAGATATGAATACCGATCTGGGCTTAAAAAACAGCAGCCAGCCAACCGGTGAAATCATCGTAAACCTGGGCGATTCGGCCATCTCACTCGGTTTTGTTCCCATGACCTTCAGCGGAACCAGCGTACTCGCCCGCCCCATCACCTATAACAACCAGACCTATACTGCCGGCTCAACCATCGCCAGCGAATTTAAAGCGGATATGATCGATATCGGTTATACCTATTACATCGTCAACATGGATGACCTGCCATCCCGTTTCCAGCTCGGCATCGAGACCGCAGTAAAAACCGTTACCGCTAAAACCTCGATCACCAGCGCTGGCGTAACAACAAGTAAAAACGTGACCGTTCCGATCCCAACCGTCGGTGTGCGCGCCCGTGTTGCTCTGGCTGACTTCGTCGGCCTTACCGGCCGTGTTGGTTACCTCGGTTATTCCGGCAACAGCATCCTGGATGCAGATGCCCAGGTTGAGTTTTCACCACTGCCAATGCTCGGCATCTACGCCGGTTACCGTCAGCTGAAACTGAAGGTCGACACCAACAATGTTTACGTTAACACCACCTTCAGTGGCCCGTACGCAGGAGCATTCTTCCGCTTCTAATTGTTGCTGTCGAAGATAATAAAAAGGCCGGATCATATGATCCGGCCTTTTTTTTGTTACAGCATACAGTCACTAGTAACTCTTACGGAACTCCGTTGCATGACATGTCGGACATGGAGGTACACGCCCTGTCTTCTTGAAATGCAGGTCATGTCCACATGCATTGCAGGTCAGTGTGCCTGCACTCGTAATCTCACCTGAACGACAACTGATGGCCTTCTGAGTACGCTCAGCGATCGATGAGAGTGCACTACCAGCCATATTCAGCAATGTGGACAGCGAAGACATTGCTCCAGCACCTACGCGTGATGGATTAAACTTCTCTTTCGCCTCATCCCTCATGACATTGGCCATCTGAGTGAAATCACGCTCCAGGAATCGTTTTAGATTTTTACCCTGCTCCTCACTGAATGCTCCGGCAGCGGTCAACTGCTGTCGCGCTTTTTCCATCGCAATTTGAGCAAACTCACTGCTCTTCTCAGCCCCCGCCTCGAACAATTCCTTAAAACGTTCGGCCAGTTCATCGTACTGGTCTTCAGGTTTCGCCTTTTCAGAACTTGCACCCATATGGGAGATCACGGCATCGCCAAATTCAGATGTAGAGAGCTTGGTAGCCCCTTCCATCAAACGATGGAAGTCGTAGGTCACAGTTTTGGCGACGATGGCACCATTAATTCCCTGCAGAATAAGATCTGCCGCTTCACTCCAACCCATATAGCGCAGCATCATCTCGCCTGAGAGCAGAACAGATGACGGATTCACCATATCCTTGTCGGCATACTTCGGTGCAGTGCCGTGTGTCGCTTCAAAAATGGCGTGACCACTTGTGTAGTTAATATTCGCGCCCGGTGCGATACCGATACCGCCCACCTGAGCAGCAAGTGCATCGGAAAGGTAATCACCATTGAGGTTCAGGGTGGCAATCACATCAAACTCGGTTGCACGGGTCAGCACCTGCTGTAGCGCGATATCGGCAATTGCATCCTTGACCACTATGCCGTTGGGAAGCTGGCACCATGGACCACCATCTATCTCAACCGCACCGAACTCATTCTTGGCCACCTCATAACCCCAGTTTCGGAAGCCTCCCTCGGTGAATTTCATGATGTTGCCTTTATGTACCAGTGTCACCGAATCACGATTGTTATCAATTGCATACTGGATGGCCGCACGTACCAGGCGTGCCGTACCCTCCTGCGAAACCGGCTTCACGCCGATACCACTGCTCTCCGGGAAGCGAATTTTGGTCACACCCATCTCATCCTGCAAAAAGGCGATCACCTTCTTCACTTCATCGGAGCCAGCCGCCCACTCAATGCCCGCATAGATATCCTCGGAGTTCTCACGGAAGATCACCATATCCACATCTTCTGGACGCTTCACAGGCGAGGGCACACCCTCAAAGTATTTCACAGGACGCAGACATGTGTAGAGATCCAGTTTCTGGCGTAGTGCCACATTCAACGAGCTGATGCCGCCACCGATTGGGGTAGTCAGAGGGCCCTTGATACCGATCAGATACTCGGAGAATGCATCCAAAGTCTCCTGAGGCAGCCAGGCATCATCATCCTGACCATACATATTCCACGACTTCTCACCCGCAAAGACCTCCATCCAGGCGATCTTGCGTCTCCCTGCATAAGCCTTTTCGACTGCAGCATCCAGAACACGCTGTGATGCGCGCCAGATGTCACGTCCGGTGCCATCACCTTCGATAAAGGTCACAATCGGTTGATCCGGCACATTCAGCTTGCCTTCCTTACCCATCGTGATTTTTTCGCCGTTCTCCGGCACACAGATTTTGTCAAAGGCCATGGTTTACCTCACTAGGTATAAACAATAATTACTGTTGGTTGGACTGTTTAATGCGAGCAGCCACCTGCGCATCGCGTTTGGCTTCCAGCGCCTTGCCGCGTGCTTTTTCGTAGCGCTCCTGCCGGATGGCTTCGGCGGCTTCTTCCATTGCTGTTTCGGCGGACTTCAGATAATTCTCGGATTGTTGGGTACTACCCGGAAGATCCTGCGCTGCCTTGATTGCAGAGCGCGCATTGGACATCTCCTGCACCGGCGGTTTTACAGCACAGGCAGAGAGCAACATAATCAGGATAAACAGGCTGCGTTTCATACGTTGTAATGATTAGCTTATTCGAATCCGATGTCAATGCAGCCCCCAACATAAGGGTTGTCTTAAAGGGTGCGGTGCGAAGTGGAGCACTCCGGATGAGTCGGGAGAGAGGCAGATAGCACTAAAATGGCCGCCCAACTGGACGGCCATTCATAACAAATCCTGATCAGCTCTCTTTAATAGTTGGCCGTTTACGCAGCCCCAGCTCTTTCCACTGTGCATCAGCGACTTCACTCGGCGCATCAGACATTGGATCAGCTGCCTTTTGCGTTTTAGGAAATGCGATAACATCACGAATCGAATCAACACCGGCCATCAGAGCCAGCACTCGATCAAGACCAAATGCCAGTCCACCGTGCGGTGGTGCACCATATTTCAATGCCTTGACCAGGAAGCCGAACTTCTCATCAGCCTCTTCATCAGAGATGCAGAGCGTTTTAAATACCCGCGCCTGCACTTCCGGTTTATGGATACGAATAGAGCCACCGCCAATCTCGGTACCGTTCCAGACCAGATCATAGGCCTGCGAACAGATATTCAGCGGATCTGTCTCCAGCTTGTGCAGTTCATCTTCGCGAGGTGCGGTGAACGGATGATGCAGCGCCTCAGGACGCTTTTCATCTGCATTCCATGCAAACATTGGGAAGTCGACCACCCAGACAAAGCGGTGATCATTCTCGGCAATCAGGTTCAGATCATGGCCCATCTTCACACGCAGATGCCCCAGGGCATCATTGACGACCTGGGTGTCGCCAGCACCAAAGAAGAGCAGGTCACCATTCTCAGCACCACTGGCTTCCAGCAGTTCAGCCAGCACATCTTCAGGCAGGAATTTCACAATCGGTGACTGCAGGCCACCCGGAAGATCGGATTTGTCATTCACTTTGATCCAGGCAAGACCGCGGGCACCGTAGATTGATACAAACTTGGTATAATCATCGATCTGTTTGCGCGACAGCTGTGCCGCACCATCAGGAACACGCATGACCTTGATCAGACCACCGTTGTCGGCTGGCTCGCGGAACACCTTGAACTCCACCTTTTTCATCAGCTCAGTGACATTAACATGCTCAAGTCCGAAACGGATATCAGGGCGGTCCAGGCCAAACCTCTCCATCGCCTCATTATAAGTGATGCGTGGGAACTCTTCAGGCAGGCGAATGCCAACACCAGCATCAAACATTGAACGCAGCAGCCCTTCAGCCACAGCCATTACTTCATCCTGATCGACAAAGGAGAGTTCAATATCCACCTGAGTAAATTCAGGCTGACGATCAGCACGCAGATCTTCATCGCGGAAGCAGCGGGCAATCTGATAATAGCGATCCATACCCGCCACCATCAGCAGCTGTTTAAAGATCTGCGGACTTTGTGGCAGCGCATAAAATGAACCAGGGTAAACCCTTGAAGGGACAAGATAATCTCGCGCACCTTCAGGCGTTGATTTATTTAGAATCGGGGTCTCGATCTCAAGAAACTTCTGGCTGTCGAGATAGTTTCGCGCAGCGTGGGTAACGCGGTGACGCAACTCCATAAAACGCTGCATTTTCGGACGACGGAGATCGAGATAACGGTATTCAAGCCGAACCTGTTCGGAAGTATCGCAATCATCATCGACCATAAACGGGGGGGTCTCTGAGCCGTTCAGCACAACGATATCGGTAGCCTTCACCTCAATCTCGCCGGTCGGGATATTGCCATTGACGGTTGCCTCGGAACGGGCAATCACTTCGCCAACCACTTCGATCACGTCCTGCTGACGCATCGCATGGGCAAGTTTATGCATCTCAGGGGTATCAGGATGTACCACCACCTGCACCAGACCTGAGCGGTCACGTACATCAAGGAAAACCACGCCGCCATGGTCACGATTGGTCTGAGTCCAACCGTTCAGACGAACAGTCTGACCGATATGCATTACTGTGAAATCTCCGCAATATGTGCGTGGTAGCATGATTTCCACCTCCGAAAAGTCATCCGATCCCATTGAGATCAAACGGTCGCGCACACTAGCGTCGCCTGTGGAATCAGGCAAAGGAACTATCTGGCCAACTCAATGGATCCCCACAACATTGAAAGGTATTCATGGAAGATGGTCGCAAACAAAGGAAATAACTTCCACATCACACAGATCAATGAAATCAGATGTGAAATAGAATAACATTCGCACCAATTCAGATTAGGGGCCCCATTTTGAATAGTGAACAGACTCAGCATCCGGAAAATCAGTGCGACCTTTGCGGAGGCTCGACATTCGAAGAGATAGGCAACCGCGATCGACGCGGTGATGAACTGCACACCGGCATCTGCACCGGCTGCGGTCTAGTAGCGCATATGCCCGTGCCCAGCGAAGAAGAGGTTTCAGCCTACTATGCCGAGCAGTATCGCCGCGATTATCACGGAGAGAGCACCCCATCCACACGCCGCATCATGCGCGCCTGGAGAAATGGCGACCGCATCCTTAAACAGCTTTTCTCACGCCTTGATAAAGGAGCTAAGGTATTCGAAGTCGGTGCAGGCATTGGCTGCACGGTTAAATCATTCGAGCTGCAGGGATTTAATGCCAGCGGTATCGAGCCGAACAAGGATTTCAATGCATTCACCCGCGAGCAGCTCAAAGCATCGGTAGAGAACTGTAATCTCTACGACCTTCCTGCTGAACCCACTTATGATGTGGTTCTGCTGATCCATGTGATTGAGCACTTCTCAAGTCCAACTCGTGCTCTGAACCATATCCACAGCCTGATCAATGAAGATGGTTACTTCTATGTTGAGTGCCCGAATATTGCAGCCCCATTCGCCACCTACGATCGCCTCTTCCACTACGCGCACATCTATAATTTCACACCTGCAACCCTGATCGCGCTAGCGAAGAAGTGCGGCTTTGAGCTTGTCAGCCAGTTCACTGATGAAAACCATCCAGATATTCACATGCTGTTCCGCAAGGTGGAAGAGAAATCACTTGAGGTATCCCCTGAAGAGGCCGAACACACCAAAGCGGCGATTCACCGCTACAACATGCTCACCTATCACCTGCGTCCGGCCTATATTGTTCGCCGCATCAACAAGGTATTGAGCTATTTGGGTGAGTTCCTACTGGCCCGTGTATTCGTCAAAGGGATGCTGAAACACTGCAACAAGGGATAATCCTTAAGCATCGCGACACACCTCTTTCAAGACATCGAGCATCGGAAAATAGAGTGCAGTTCTAATCTCACGGCTTGGCTCCAGCGACTGCAGAATCAAGGCGTAACGGGACAACTGTGATTCATGACGTTTGGCCTCCTCCGCAAGGAAGCCTTCGAGATCGCTGCCCTCGTGTGCCGCAGTTTTGTAGTCGATGATCCAGCGCACCCCTTTTTCATCAATAAAACTGCGGTCGATGATATGATGGGAGACAAAACCTGCGCTCTGTGTGCTCAGTGCCCATTCACAGTGGGCACTTTCATGGTTGCCTGAGAGTATCCAGCGTCCCGTCTCACTGTTCAGCGTTCGATCCAAAGCGTTCTCTGCACGTTTCTCTGCCTGCTGGAGCATGGCTCCGGAAAGCCCTTCAGCCAGCAGTATACGCCGGGTGCGCAGCTGACCCATTATCTTCTGATCTGCACCCCACCGCTCCACACCGACATCGCCAATGTGTTGCAGCGCTGCATGCACAGCATTACCCACAGGTGCCGCTTCAGGCCCTGCCCAGAGGTATTCCGCCTCGGACTCCCCCTCCTGCTTCTCAATGAACCTAGCGACCGGCAACTGCCTGATGCGTTGCAAAGGCAACTGTGGCACTGCATGGAGACCTGCCTGACTCACCAGGTCCACTAGCTCCGCACCGAAACAGCCGCCCTCGATACCGCCGGGAATCAACAGATTCAGCAACGAGCCCGACATAGCACTGCCATTGGTTTCAGAGACGTAACCCAGCATATGTAGCGAGGTCTCTGCACGGGTGCAGGCCACATAAAGAAGACGCGCCAGCTCATAATCGTATTTGGACTTTTCAACCCCGTTAACCAGTGAAAAGAGAGCATCCCCGCCACGCGTGGCGGCGCGCACAGCCAGTAGCGGATGCACCTCGCCATGCACAGGCACATCGGTATATGCCAGCAGCGGTGAATCACTGCTATTTCCCCGTTTACCCAGCCCCGGAAGGATCACCACATCCCACTGCAACCCCTTGGCGCCATGCATGGTCATCAGCTCCACCTGCGCGGCTTCCGGTGATGAGTCTGGTGCGGCATAGAGCTTCTCTAGCCGCTCATCAAAAAGGCTCAGATCAATCCGCCCTCCCTCATCGAGTGAGGCGATCAGATCAAGTGCCACATCGACATTCCTGCAACCGCTCTGATCAAGCAACTCAAACATGGCCAGTCGATGCCAGGCGCTCTCCAGCAGCTGCCGCACCGGCACCCGCCCTGCCTGCTCCATGCATGGAGCAAGTGCCCGTTGCAGTGCAACCACCCTCTCTGCGGCTCCATGCTCCATAAGTGCCAACAGTGGCTCATCATTGATCAGCTGCCAAACCGGTTTTTCGCTGGCACCAAGCAGTGCGAAGAGATCAACTGTATTCAGGCCACAGTAGTTTGAGCGCAACAGCGCGGCCCATGATTCACGATCCGCCGGATGCAGCAGCGCACGCAGCAGCGCACGCAGCAGACGAATCTCCGGACGCGTGTGCAGCGGCAAAAGTTTGGTGGCGCGAAACGGAATACCGGCCTCCTGCAGGGCCGGCATGATGGCATGCAGATGTTTGCGTGAGCGGGCCAGCAGCGCGATTGATTGCGGCCTCCCATCTGCTTTCGTGATATCCCGTTCGCGGCGAACCAGCTCAACAACCGCCTCAGCCTCCTGAAGATCATCGCGCCCCAGTTGCTGAATATGCAGTTGAATGATACCGGCATGATTAAGTGCAGGCGTGGCCGGTGCATGGGCAACTGCACCGCGAACGGTATCCTGCTGATCTGGAAAGATCGCTGCGAAGGCCCGGTTCACCCAATCCACAATGGTTGGGGATGAACGGAAATTACGTTCAAGCTGCAGGGGCTCAACCACTGGCAGTCCGACCTGATTGGCTGCCGCCTGCAGAAAGAGCCCTACCTCCGCCTTTCTGAAACGGTAGATCGACTGCATCGGATCACCCACCATAAACAGCGTACGATGCCTGCCATCACCGGCCTGCCAGCCGGCTGTTAGGTTCTGCAACAGGCGCATCTGCAACAGAGAGGTGTCCTGAAACTCATCCACGAGGATATGGTGAATACGGTAATCGAGTTTTAGCAGCAGATCCGAGGGGGTTCCCTGTTCCCCTTCAAGGGCTTTCAGGGCGCGCAGTGCGACCTCGGTAAAGTCCGCCTCGCCATTCTGCGCGAATCCTTGCTGCAACTGTCCGGCAGAGAGAATCAGCAGCGAGAAAAGCGCCTGCATCAACAGCCACTGCTGCTCGGAGTACCCCGGTTCAGCAGGCAGCTTCTGCAGCGCCAGCATCTCGACCTCCAAGCCCCTTATCTCCGCCAACTGCGACAAAATCTCCTGAAACTTCAGCTTCTGATCCGCATGCTCTTTTCCGGCCGGGAAACCACGTCGGGCATTGATGCCGCCCGGTTTCCTGAGACCGTCCTTGGTCAGCAGCTCTCCCGCAATCAACTGCCATTGCTGCAGCTGATTGAGCTCAGCATCCGGCCAGCCGTTCAAGGCCTGCAGTTGCGGCTCACCCCGTTGCTCTCCAGCAAAGGCAAGCAGTCCCGGCAAGGCTTCACGGATACCGATGGGGATCAATTCGGCACACAGCCGAAGCGGCTCCTCCATGATATCGCCAAGACCGGACTCCAGCATGGCCCGCAGCCCATCCATATCACGGGCATGGGATATGACGATCTCCAGCCACTGCTCGCGCTTGGCAAGCATGTCAGCCACCAAGTCAATCAACACCACCGCCTGATGATCCAGATGCAGCAGTAGCAGTTCAGCCGCCTCGGTATCACTACGCAGCAGCTGGTTCAGCGCGGTCTCGGCCGCCTGCCGGTAGGCAGGATACAGGTAGTCACCCGGCCTTGGCATCTCGCCTAATCCCGAGAGCAGTGGCAATTGGGAAGCCAGTGAATGAGTTAGGCTGTCGAGTGTCATCAGCCTGAAGCGTCCGGCATGCTCACTGATGTGCCAACCGCGCTCTTCTGAACGTTTCAGGGCCGCCTGAGCAAGCTCCCATGTCTCCATCTTATGTGCCTGCGCTGCATCGGGGCGTGCCATGGAGAGCGCCTCGATAACGCGACTGCGCATCTCTGCAGCAGCCTTGCGGGTGAATGTGAGGGCCAGTATCTCCTCAGGCTCATCAACAAGTGCCAGCAGCGCCAGGATGCGTTGGGTTAACAGCTCGGTTTTGCCCGAGCCTGCCGGTGCCTGCACCAGCGATGAGAGCTGTGGATTGCGCGCCTTCAGCCGCGCCTGCTCACTCATGACTCATCCCCTGCATCCCTGTCAAAACCGGTCTCCTCGATCCTGCACACCGCCTCAAGACCACAATAGTTACACGCCTGTTCATCACGCGGTGACACATCACAGCGCCCCTGCGCAAACTCCTCCGCCAGGGCATTAATATTCTCCCGCCACGACTGCAGCAGTAAGCTCCAATCATCGGGGCTGTTGCGCTTGCCATCACACGGAGTAATGCCCCTGATACCGATATCCTCAGCGGCCAAACCTTCAAACCCCATTTCGCCACTGCGTACCCGCGCATAACTGACCGCGTCATCCTCACCCAGATCGGCAGCCATGGCATAGAGCGGCAGTTGCGGCTCCTCGATACGCTCACCAACCCACTTGCTCACACTCTGTTTGGCACCGGTTTTATAATCGATCAATATTCTTCGTCCATGCGCATCACGGTCGATTCGGTCAGCCTTGATGGAGATGGGAAACTGTCTACTCCCCTGCTCCGGCAACAGTAAACGGTAAGGTTTCTCTATAGAGAGAAGCTGGAATGGTGGGCGACTGCTTTCTAACTCCAGCCACTCAAACAGCACGGACTGCATACGGCGCACCTCAATCTCGCGCAGTGAGGCAGGAACGCTTGCCCTGTTCTGCTGCCAGGCAGAGGTGATTGCCTCATCAATCAGATCCCGCCGACTCTCCTCGTCCAGCACCTGCAGCCGCTCCGCCGTCTGCAACCGTGTCCAGATGAACTCAAGTGCCAGGTGCAAAAGCGAGCCTTTGGTGCTCGGCTCAATGCCGGGGCTGGAATCGCCGAGCTCACGAATCATTAGTCGATGGCGGGCAAATGCCTTGAACGGGCAGGCCGACTGATCCTTGATCAGCGCCGTGCCACCACCTCGCTGCTCCTGATCCTGCAACGGCAGCGCCGGTGCATCCTCATAGAACTCCAGTTCCAGCCTGTCTCTTTGACTGACCGCTTCCGATTCGCATTCACGCTCGACAGCGCCGCGTGCAAATGGTGAAAGCCTGCTCTCCTGCTCTCCCCGCTGTAGCGCATAACTGATCTCGATGTGGGGAGCAGCAGCCAATAGCTGCTGCCAGATAAAACGGGAGCTCTCAAATGCCAGTGTCGCCTGACTCATGCTAATCGCATACTTTTGTTGCACGGGCAGTGGCAGCAACGCGAGCGTGCGCGCATTCATCGGAAAGACCTGCTCCTCCAGCCCTGCTACAAAGATATAATCAAACCTCAGCCCCACAACCTGATCCAGCGGCATCACCACCACATTAGGGTGGCAGACCTCAGCCCGAACCTTTGCATCGGCTGAACGCAGCATGGAGAGCAAGCGCGACCAGCTCATCGTTTCGTTGACCGCATCAAGAGAGACCAGCGAGCCAAGGGCATCACGAAAGCTATTGATTAGGCGAATCTCATCATTACTGCGCAGCACCTCCCCGAACCCGGAAGGGACAAAACCGGTATCCTGTAGCAGTTTATGTACCCGCTTAACCCACTCACTTGGACGCTGGCGAGACGCTTTCCACTGTATCAATGACGTCAACGCAGCAGCCAGCTCGGGCAAATTATCCAGCAGTTGCGACTCAAGCAGGGATGAGAGCGAAATATGGTGTCGATTCTGCTGACGCAGCACCCTGTCGAGCTCTGCCCTTGCAAAACGTTCGGACTCATAACCCTTGAGCCATGGCAAAAACAGCAGGCGCGAGAAATCACTGAAGCTGATGTTACTCTCTCCTGCCAGTCCCAGCACAAACAGAAGTTGCTTGATCATCGCTCCCTCGGTCAGGCGCTCACCCGGCATGGTCACCGCCTGAAGAGCAATTGCAGGGTTATCAACATCCTCAGGAATCAGGGCTTCGGTGAGCTTGCGTTTCAGTGGCGATAGGTCGCTGATGGCATCACTGGTGAGCAGCGCAATGCGTGCCTGCGGCGACTGGCTAAGGATATCGGTTATGCGGCCACTGATGTGGTTTAGCTCTGCAAGCTCGTCCGGACAGGATATAACTGCGGGAACCACGTCACTAGGAGGCTCCGGTCTGACCTTTTGCAAGCGCACGCCAGCCCGTAGGAACGCCTGCATGATTGCATCCTGCTGCGGCGAAAAGGCTTCAAAGCCATCGAGCAGGATCATTTTAAAATCGATCAGCTGATGAATCCTGGGAAGCAGCAGTTCGACCTGATCGGCAGCAAGAAGACGGCCGTTCAGGCGCTCTTCCTGCAGTGAGGTTTTCATCTCTCTTACCCAACGGAGCAGTGACTCCGCCTCTTCTCCGGCATGCTCAAGTTCAGACAGAGGGATCCGGTACTGCTGCATGATTGCCCATGCTTCACGGGCATGGCGGGCAAGCCCGCGAATGGAGGAGAGAGACTGGGAGCCATCGGAGAGATCGGCGCGAATCACCTGCTCCCAGAGTTGCATCTCCTGCATCCTGTTCAGTGTTACAGGCAGCGATGTATCACTTTCAACCAGTTCAGATATCCACTCCTGCCAGCTGCTTACGCACGGCGTTGGGCTAACAGGCGATACTGAGGCAGTGGTGATGCGACGTTTCCAATCAATGGCATGTGTAGCAGAGGCGGTCAGCAGCAGTGCTCCCTTTTCCAGAGCCGCAGTGACATCGGCAGCTGCAATTTCACCAATCGGCGGAGTTACGTCAAAAAGGGAGGGCTGCATCTACTTAAAGCCGGTCAATCAGCTTTCGGCGCTTTCGGTTCCCAGTGGCCCGGAATAATCTTGCCCGAATCATCGGTGTAGGCCGGCACATACTGCTGCGGATCAACATCATCCGTCTTCTGCAGCTCGATAAACACAGTTACCGCACACGTCAGACTGATGATTACAACAATAATGACAAACCAGTTCGGATGAATGTGATTATGAATCGGGGTGACATCAATGATCTTGTGCTCAAGCTCTCTCTTGTGACGATTCTTCAACCACAACAGCCCTATCAGCACCATATTGCGTGCGATAAACAGCAGCAGTGCGGGACCGATAAAAAAGACGATCGAAACAAGCAGGTTTCTAAACATCAGGCAGCAAGCTCCTTCATACGCCGGGCATAAGCTTCCACATCCGGCTCACGACCAGCACGCTGGGCGTAGTAAACGGTTTCAGCAAGAATCTCTAGAAGCTTGTGCAGGGCATCGTGGCGATCCATCTTTTTCACCGTCATCATATGTACCATGGCATTGGCTGCTTCCGGCGGATGTTTGGTCGCCAGCTGCTCCTCAATGGCCAGATGCAGGGAGAGGTGCAGGTATGGATTCATGCCATCATCAACCTGAAAGTCGCGTTCGAGAAAATCTTCCATATCATCAAAGAAGTGATGGTGTTCAGGGTGCATCTGAATCACACGTGCGATGCGCACTTCAAGTGCATTAAGTGGCAGGTCAGCCTGCGCCTTATGCCATGCATCCCAGAAAATTTGCCGATGTGCCCTGAGCTGCTCCCTGCTCGGCCCGTTCTGTTCAGTCATTCGATCTCCCTTTCATCATCTGGCGAAACTGTAACACGATCACGGCAATGATAAACGCACAGCCTTTACATCTCGAGTTGAAATTGATGACGATTTGGCAGTTTCCAAACAGGCATCTATGATAAGAGATAGTTCTAACGTTTCCTGAGGTATAAATGGGCAGCCTTAAAGCAAAACCGTTACCGACCGATCTTTCTTTCCATGGCCTTTTTGCGCCGAACAGCACGTATCATTATTTCAAAGATGCTGAAAGCCAGTCGTTCAGACATAACAGCAATAAATTCCAGTCGGTCAATGCCTGGTGGCTGGCGGAATGCTCACTGCTTGCTTATGTCCGCGATCACGCTTTTGTATCGCAGGCTCTGGCCAGTGCCGGACTGCCTCAGACCCGCTTCTTCGAGAATAACGGCACCCAATGTTTTGTGGCGCATAACGATAACTTTGCCATCGTCTGCTTTCGCGGCACTGAGGTCGGTGAAGTTCAGGATATTCTCACCGACCTGAATCTACCGCTAACAAACAACGATGAGAGAGGCCAGGTCCACTCCGGGTTCAAAAATGCGCTGGATCAGGTATGGAACAGGGGGGATTGCAACAGCCATAATTTACTCGAACATATTAACACTATCACTGAAGCCAATTCGGAGCTGAAAATATGGTTTACAGGTCACAGTCTGGGTGCTGCACTTGCCACTCTAGCAGCAGATCGTTTCCCCGAAGCTCAGGGGCTTTACACCTTCGGCTCCCCCCGCGTCGGCGATCGCGAATTCGCCTGGAAGTTTGAGACAACTGCATACCGCTTTGTAAACAACAACGATATCGTGACAATGGTTCCGCCAGCGATCAGCTACCAGCATGTCGGTCTGCTAAAATATATTGATGACACAGGGCATATCCACGACAACCCGACACGCTGGATCACCATGAAGAGCCGCATCACAGGTCACTTGGGCTATCTAGGCGAGGTCCTGAATAGCTGGAGTCATGGCAACTTGAGTGCCATCCCTGTCGACTACCTGAACGATCACGCCCCGATCTACTATGCCGTATACATATGGAACAACCATCTCAATGACATGGAGTAAAAACGTGGCCTTTTAACACTAATTTCCGAGCAGCCCCTTTAGTGCACCAGCACCTCCGGTTGCCCCGCCAATACTTCCTTTGGCTTTGTCGATTGCGCCACTCTTCAATGCATCGGCCGATTTACCGAGATATTGGCTCACCCCGATTTTGACAACTGAGTCCTGCACATTTTTCAGCATCTTCGAAGAGAGAATCTGGGCTACCTCTGCTGCTGTTGCTCCTCCGCTCTTTTTGCCGACATCAGTCAGTTGAATCCTCGGCAATTTCACTATCTGATCCTTGTCACCAAGAGATGCGATACGCACCGTGGCCTGTCCGCCCTCAACCACCAGCTTGCGAATGATAAGCTTCAGTTCATCGCCTCCTTTGCTTGCCGAGAACTCGCTCGATCCGCCAGCGCTCTGCCCGAGATTCTTTTTCAGCACGTCAACGTTGGACACACCTGATTTGTTGATTTCATAGACAACCGCAGGCGAAGAGATAATTATTTCATCGATAATAACCGGATTTTTTGTCACCGTGGATGTGTCGATTTTAGTGCTGATCATACCAAGTTCAAACACGTTTGGGTTTGCAAAACCGGCGGGGTTGCCGACAGTAAGGCCTTTAATACTACCTGAACCCGACTCCAGTTTAATCTTCACTTCTGCTACGCGAACTGCCGTTTTCGTGGCTTCAGAGCCGTAGGTCTGAATGGCATCTTTCACAATGCTATCCAGATTGGACCAGAGAAACGCTAGCCCACCAACAACAATCAGGGCGATGCCCACCACACCAATCAATACCTTTTTCATGATGACCTCCTGTTCATTACAAAGTGCTAAAACAAGTATAGCAGAGTTTCCCCCCTAATATTCTTTGGAATTGGCGCGATAGAATGTAGATTCGGTATCAATAAAATATGGAGCGGTGATTCATGAGTCAGAAGGAAGGTTATTTTTATCTCAACTGTGTCCTCCGGCTGACAGCTATCATCCTGGTCGCGGAAGTGGTCGACATGATGATTTTCGAAGCCACCATCCACGGCACCCTCCACCCTCTTACTGAGGCAATCCTGGATGGCCTCCTGCTCATTTTATTATCGGTCTACCCACTCTTCCGTTTCGTCTACCTACCGATCCTGAAGCGCTTCAGGAAAGACCAGCAGAAGATCGAGATGCTTGCCGAAGCCCTGCAGGGAGCTGGCGAGAGCGTCATCATCACCCGCCCGAATGGAGAGATTATCTATGTGAATCAGGCGTTTTCCGATATCACCGGCTATTCGCATGATGAAGCGATCGGAAAAAACCCGAACATACTGCAGTCCGGAAAACAGGATGCTAACTTTTATAGGCGAATGTGGGGCTCGATCCAGAGCAGAGGTCAGTGGAAGGGCGAGCTGTGGAATAGACGAAAAAACGGCGAGCTCTATCCTGAGGCACTGGATGTCAGAGCTATACCTGGTGAAGACGGCACTACAAAATTTCTTGTTGGCGTCTTCTCAGACCTGACCGAACAAAAACGGGTGGAGAGCGCCCTGCTGCAAACACAAAAACTGGAGGCAATTGGTACCCTGGTCGGTGGCGTTGCCCACAATTTCAATAACCTGCTGGCTGCCATATCTGGGAAGGCCTATTTAGCCCAGATGAAGGCAAAGAAAAGCAATGCACCGACTGCAGTCACTGATAACCTGAATGATATACAAACCCTCTCGTTCGATGCGGCCCACTTGGTCAAGCAGCTGCTCGCCTTTTCAAGGGAGTCCCAACATGAGAAGGAAAAAATTCATTTAGTTTCTGCGGTTAAGGACGCAGTAGCCACAGCCCAGATTGGTATTCCCGAGGATGTGGAGGTCAATCTTGACCTCTCCAGCGAGCCAATGACCGTATTTGCAGATCAGACGCACATCAAACAGGCTATCATCAACCTGATCAACAATGCCCGTGATGCCGTAAACAGCAGTGAAACCAAGGTTATCAATATTAGCCTCTACCCGAGCAGCCCTGAGAGCTGCAATGATCATGGCTCTTGTCATATCCACTGTAATAAAATCGCCTGCCTGGAAATTCGTGATACGGGAACAGGTATCAACTCAAGCGATCTGGATAAGATATTCGAGCCCTTTTTTACCACCAAGGAGGTGGGACAGGGGACAGGGCTCGGCTTATCTACCGCGCATGGGATAATCAACTCGCATAACGGCTCCATTCATGTAAGCAGCACCTTCTCCAAAGGAACAACATTCAAGATATGCCTGCCACTTTCCCAACCCTCAAAGGAAGAAGAGAAGCTGGAAGCTGAGAGTCGAAGCACAGCAAACTATACAGGTGCGATTCTGGTAGCCGATGATGCAGAAGAAGTGCGCCAAACGGTTGCATCCTTGCTTGAAAGCTTCGGCCACATGGTGATTCAGGCCACCGACGGCATTGACGCACTTGAGAAGTTCCATGCCCACCAGCACGATATCTCACTGGTAATCAGCGACATAGTCATGCCCAAGATGGATGGCGTGGACAGCGTACTTGAGATGCGAAAAAGCTATCCAGAACTACCTGTTATTTTCATTACTGGCTATGATGCCCCGAAAGATAAAACCAGTGAAATTCTAGATAATGAGACGAGCCTGTTGCTAAACAAGCCTTTCAAAACAGCCGACTTAATCAGTCTTGTAAACAAGCTGACCCACAACGGTGGATAAGCAATAAGAAAACATCTCTTTCAGGTAACGCAGAGGATGACAGAGTAGAGGAACTATTATGTCCCCTTCACTATTTTAATTTTATGATCAGCATTCAAAAAATATTTAAGCAGGAACTCCTCCTCAATGGGAGAAAGATCGTAGCGGCGACACGCCTCTTCAATGGCCTCAACATCGTATTGGTGCATTTCCGAAATCCAGCGAATAGCCAGCCGCATCGCATCGCCCTTTGGAAAGATTGATTTCGCACCATCCATCTCTGCCACCTCTGATTCTAGTGTAGCATAAAATGATAACTGTTTGTATTCAGGTGACTTTTATAGAGTCAGGATAACAGTTCCAGCATACGCCTGCCCAGCAGTGTCGGGTTGCGTTCAACGGTTACTCCAGCCGCATCAAGTGCTGCAAACTTGGCCTCAGCAGTCCCCTTGCCTCCGGATATAATGGCCCCGGCATGGCCCATGCGTTTGCCCTTCGGTGCGGTTGCACCGGCAATAAAGGCCACGACAGGCTTGCTGATAGCGTCGCGAATATATTCGGCGGCATGCTCTTCATCTGAACCGCCAATTTCACCGATCATGATTACACCCTCACTCTTCTCATCGGCCTCGAACAACTTCAGAGCATCGATGAAATCAAGACCGTGAATAGGGTCACCGCCCATGCCGATGCAGGTACTCTGCCCCAGCCCTGTCTCTGTCAATTGCGCAACAGCCTCATAGGTCAACGTACCGGACCGAGAAATCACGCCCACCCTGCCCGGCAGATGAATATGCCCCGGCATAATACCGATTTTCGCCTCTCCCGGCGTGATAATACCCGGACAGTTTGGCCCGATAAGTGTGCAGGGTTTGTTGGATATCTCTCGCTTCACCCGCAGCATATCGAGCACGGGGATACCCTCCGTGATACAACAGATCAGTTTGATGCCTGCATTGGCAGCTTCGATGATCGCATCGGCGGCAAAACGGGGCGGCACAAAGATAACGGTGGCCTCAGCCCCCTCCTGCTCAACCGCATCGGCTACAGAGTTAAAAACAGGCCGATCCAGATGAGTCTGGCCGCCTTTACCCGGTGTCACACCACCGACAAAGAAGGTGCCGTAGTCGATCATCTGACTGGAGTGAAAGCTCCCCTGTTTACCTGTAAAACCCTGACAGATCACACGTGTATGTTTATCTAGAAGCACGCCCATTTTATAACCCCTTCGCAGCAGCTACTGCAAATTCAGCAGCCTGATCAAGATCGTTGGCCCAGCGCACATCCAGCCCTGCGTCTTTCACCAGCTTACGCCCCTCTTCCTCATTGGTGCCAACCAGACGCATCACCACCGGCACATTCATCGGGTGGGTTTCAATGGCTTCAAGCAGACCCTGAGCGATCACATCACAACGCACGATGCCGCCGAAAATATTCACCAGCACCGCTTTCACATGGTTGTCGCTGAACAGCAACTTAAATGCCTCGCAGACTGCATCGACCGTGACGCCACCACCGACATCAAGAAAGTTGGCGGGCTTATCACCTTTAAGCTGGATAATATCCATCGTTGCCATAGCAAGCCCGGCACCATTAACCATGCAGCCGATATGTCCATCCAGCGCAATATAGTTCAGGCCGAACTGAGAGGCCTCGATTTCACGCGGGTCCTCCTCATCTAGGTCACGCAAGTCCACGATCTCCGGATGCCGGTAGAGTGCATTACTATCAGCAACAAACTTGGCATCCAGAGCCACCAGGTCACCATCACCTGTCACGATTAAAGGATTCAGCTCCAGCATGGAACCATCTTTGTCACAAAATGTACGGTGCAGTTTTGCCAGAAGCGTCGCACAGGCTTCAACCTGCATTCCTTCCAGACCGAGAAATGTTGCTATTGTTCGGCTTTCACTTTCAGAGACCTGATCACCAGCTACAGCTAGCGTGAGAATTTTTTCAGGTGTTGTTGCCGCCACCTCTTCGATATCCATACCACCGGCAGGACTGACAACAAATGCGACCTTTTCTGTTTCACGATCCACAAGCAGGCTCAGATAAAATTCAGACTCGATATCCAACCCCTCTTCAACGTAGAGGCGATTAACCTGTTTTCCAGCCTCACCTGTCTGTTTAGTCACCAATACCGACCCCAGCAGATCCTCTGCTGCAGCTTTTACTTCAGCTGCAGATCGGCAGAGGCGAACACCACCGGCCTTACCCCGCCCACCGGCATGAATCTGGGCCTTCACCACCCAAATCTTTCCGCCAAGCTGATCCATGGCTGCAACTGCCTCATCAACGCTAAGCGCAAGCTTTCCACGCGGAACCGGCACCCCAAATTCATTGAGAATGGCTTTAGCCTGATATTCATGAATATTCAAAGGTATCTCCTCCCAAGGAGCACAGACTCAGCACACCGTTAGTACTGCATCAGGTACTGAGTCAATTGATAGTGGCAAATGATGAAGGTCAATCAGTGAATCTTCAATAGAGACCGAAACCGTCCACCGTCTTCACAAGCTCAGCAACAGCCTGCATGGAGTGATCAAGCCCGGCAGACTCCTCTGGGGAGAGATCAAGCTCTACAATCGCTTCAAGGCCACCGGCTCCAAGCTTGCAGGGCACACCAAGATAATAACCATTTACGCCATATTCACCCTCAAGGTAGGCACAGCACGGCAATATCCTTTTATTATCCCGGATGATCGCCTCTGCCATCTGCACCACCGATGCTCCCGGGGCGTAAAATGCCGAGCCGGTCTTCAACAGGTTGACGATCTCTGCACCTCCGTCAGCCGTTCGCTGGCTAATAGCGTCCACCCGCTCCTTCTCCAGAAGCTCAGTGATCGGAATGCCGGCAACCGTAGAATATCGTGCCAATGGCACCATCGTATCGCCATGTCCACCAAGCACAAAAGCGGTCACATTATTGATCGAAACATTTAGTTCCTGTGCAATAAATGCACGCATACGAGCCGAATCAAGAACACCTGCCATACCGATCACACGATGCTTGGGGAATCCGGACACCTTCAGTGCGGTATAGACCATCGCATCCAGCGGGTTGGTCACAACCAGAATAATACAACTGGGAGAGTATTTAACGATATTCTGAGTTACATCGGCGATGATTTTGGCATTGATCAAAAGAAGGTCATCACGACTCATACCCGGTTTTCTGGCTATTCCTGCCGTAATGATGACCAGGTCTGAATTGGCCGTATCTGCATAGTCATTGGTACCGATCACCGATGCATCAAACCCCAGAATCGGAGATGATTCGAACATATCCAGGGCTTTCCCCTGTGGCACTCCCTCAACAACATCAATAAGGACGATGTCGGCCAACTCCTTCTGAGCAGCCAGGAATGCAGCTGTCGCACCAACATGGCCTGCACCAACAACCGTGATCTTTTTCCGATGAAATGCAGACATTTCCAAACTGTTAATATCAGACCAGCGCATAGACCCGCCTCCTTATTGTGAATAAGCTGTTCATAGTCTAGCCATAACGCTCCATTATTACAGTGAAAGGAGCGCTCACGACTTCACGCCAAAGCATGGCTTGCACTGAAAGGCTGGTAACGTAACATCCACCACCTGAAGAAATTCACTATTTCAATCAACAAACAGAGCCACCCGAAGGATGTAAAGTAACGATATGAGCAATGTAAAAGCATTTCCCGGCACATTCCCACTGCACGAAGATCGCAACTTTCTTGCTGAAAGCGAATGGGTCATTTTCAAGCTGCTGTGCAGGCCTATCGACTCTATTTCAGAGGACAAACCTGAAGAGCTCTCTGTTGCCACTGGCAATCAGGTAACACCAGCTCGCTGCGCCGAATTGATTCGTATTGTACGAATCAATCAGCTTACCGGAATCGGTTCCTGGATTTCACGTATTTTTGCCGAAGCCGGCTTGAATGAAGTCGATATCAGGGAGTTACCCGCTGAAGAGATCACCGAACGTGTTAACACCAAGGTTGGGTACAAAATCTGTAATGAGGCCACAACACGCGCTCTTGCATTGCTGCAATTGCAATGGAAAGGCGCGGAAGCAAAGGGATAACGGACGAAAGACATGAGTGAACGAATTCTGGTTACCGGCGGATCCGGATACATTGGATCAAACATTACTGCGGCGCTGCTTAAGCGACCGGGAACCGATGTGGTCGTCGTTGATGACTTCTCTTCCGGTGACTGGCGTAACCTGATCCATGTCGATTGTGAAGTGCGTGCTGCCGATTGTGATGATCCGTTCCTGCTTGAAGAGATAGCCGATGGCGCCTTTTCCGCCATTTATCATCAGGCCGCGATTACCGACACAACAGTAATGGATCAGCGACTAATGGTTGAGGTCAACACCAATGCATTCGCCTCCATTCTTGAAGCCAGCAGCCTCTCCGGCACTCGGGTAACCTATGCCTCTTCAGCTGGCACCTATGGTAACTCACCTGCCCCCAACCGCATCGGCCATGGCGAAGAGCCTGAAAACATTTACGGCTTCTCTAAACTTGCCATGGACCGGATTGCCTGTCGCTGGTACGACCGGCACTCTGCTCCAATTATCGGCCTGCGTTACTTTAATGTTTTCGGCCCAGGTGAAACCCACAAGAATGAGAGGGAAGGCAATAAAACCGCCTCGATGATCCTGCAACTCTACGAACAGGTAAAAGCGGGCAAACAGCTCCGCCTCTTTAAATATGGCGAGCAGAAACGTGACTTTGTTTATATCCGCGATGTTGTTTCAGCCAACCTTGCCGCCCTAGATGCACCACGTTCAGGCGTATGTAATGTGGGCTCCGGTGAGGCGCGCAGCTTTAACGATATTGTCTCCAATCTCTCAGAGTTGCTCGGTTTGAAACTTGATGTCGAATATTTTGACAACCCGTTTTCATTCTATCAGGAGCATACGGAAGCGGACCTGAGCGAAAGTGAGTTGTTGCTGAACTGGAAGCCGGAATGGACTCTGGAAAGAGGCATGAAAGACTATATTTCACTACTTGAAAATGGCCATCGCGGCCCGGCGGAGACAGCCTGATGAAACCCCTTATCTCAATCCTTGCTCTGTGCGCCCTTATGCTTTCTGGCTGCCTGCACGAACCCATTCACCAGGGTAACAGGCTGGAAATAGGCAAAATCCTCCGTATTAACGTAGGTGATACAAAATTCCAGGTAGAACAGACGTTGGGCAGTCCCGTGCTCGATCATTCACTACACCCCAGCCGTGTAATGTACTACGAAGAGTTTGAAGATGAAGAGAGTGGCGACCTGCTCAAGCGTGGTGCCGAGATCACCTATGATGATGCATGGCGTGTTAAGAGCATCCGACACTTCGGATTTAAGAGCGAAGAGTAGAGCTGGGTTGATCTATTCTACTCTGCCCCTCATTTCTTGATCTGCGATCTTTGAAGAATCTTTTCATCCATAACAGGTGTGAGCGTAATAACTTTTTTCGCTCTCTTATGGTCGCAGGGGTCTGCCTACTGTTTTCAGACTCTGCCTGGGCAGCAGACGAGCCGTTACAACTGGCCGCTCTTTCGAATGATCTGGCTGCAACGTATGTCACTGCTCCCAAACCACTGTTATACGGCATCAGTGAAAGCGACCTCAAAGAGGCCAAAAGGGTGGCTGAACAGCACTACGCCAAACGCTGGGATCTGGTCTCAAAACGCTCCCGTTTTGTTCGCCATCGCCTTGTTGAGAGTCTTAAACAGCAGACGGCGCCACTTTCACTACAGGTTATTCCAGTCGTTGAGTCCACCTACAACCCCTATGCCCTTTCCCACTCCGGTGCGCTAGGCCTGTGGCAACTGATGCCAGAAACAGCCAGAGGGCTTGGGATCAAACCAGATAAAAAAATTGATGGCAGGCGCGCCATTGAAAGCTCAACAAACGTAGCCTCACAATATCTGTTAGAGCTTTATGACCGTTTTGATAACTGGCCACTTGCCATTGCCGCCTACAATTTTGGCCCCAATGCCGTGGCCGCACGATTGCGAAATAAGCAGTGGGATATTGGTGACGGCCTTGATGCCCTGCCGGTGCCTGATGTGACCAAAAATTATGTCATACACATCATTGGCCTGGCTGGACTTCTTGAGGATGGATTTCTCACATTCCCTGAACCCATTAAAACTCAACCTCTACTTCTCAATCCACCTGTTGATATCCACCTGCTCGCAAATCTGAGTGGCATGGAGAAGGAAGAGATATTCCACTTCAATCCATCACTGAATCAGGCGCAATACCTGAACAGGTCGGTCACCATCCATGTGCCTGAAACGCTGCATGAGAAGATACAGAATAACATCTCCCAGGCTGGCCCCAGGTTTGTATATGCCACGGTAAAAAAAGGCGACTCCATGTGGAGCATTGCACGAACCCACCATACCGATGTCAAATCAGTTAAACAGCTCAATCAGCGCAGCAGCGTACTGAAAATCGGACAAAAACTGAAAATCCCTGCTAATCAGCTGGCCAAAGCAAGCGCTAATATCAATCCGCTCATCCCCTCCAATCGCCGCATTCGCTATCGTGTACGCGCAGGCGACTCCCTATGGCGCATAGCCAACCGATTCGGCACAACCGTCAAGGCCATAGCCAAGGTCAACAACCTTTCACGAAAAAGTTATATTCATGCCGGTGACACGTTATGGGTTCTGGCTCAAGTTCGTCCAGGCTGACTGACATGAAATGGTATGTCCTTCTCTCGCTGCTGCTTCTCGCCAGCTGCAATGAAGCCCCATCAGACGATGCCACGACCAGCGCACCCCTTGTTGAATATCAGGATACACCGGCACATGGTGACCGCCTGGTTGATGCATCTATTGGTGATGCCACCAATCTGATCCCCATGATTGCCGGCGATGCCTCAAGCCATGCCATCGCGGGTCAGCTCTACCTCTCCCTGCTGAAGTATGACAAAAACCTTGATCTCACCGGGCAACTGGCAGAGTCGTGGAAAATTTCTGCGGATAACCGAACGATCACCTTCCACCTTCGTCCCGACCTGCACTGGAGTGACGGCAAACCGCTCACATCGGCTGACTGCCTGTTCACCCTGAACCTCATTCAGGCGGACAGCACCCAGAGTGCCTACAAGGCGGACTATATACTGGTCAAACGTGCCGAAGCACCGGATCTACAAACCTTTATCGTTCATTACGATGAGACCTTCTCTCCGGCACTCTCATCATGGTCGTCACTGGCGATCCTTCCCAAACACGTATTCGAACATGAAAACATCATGGATACGCCTCTATCACGCAAGCCCAAAGCCACCGTCGGCCCTTACAGGCTGGCGGAATGGCAATCCCAGCAGTCGATCCTGATGCGCGCCAATGAAAACTACTTCGATGGCCCTGTCTGGATTACAGAACGTTTGACCCGCATTATCCCTGATCGCGCCACGCAGTTCCTTGAACTCTCGTCAGGAAGGCTGGACTCTGTTGGTTTGAGTCCGATGCAGTATTCGCGCCTGTTTGAAACCAGGGAATCCTTGAAAGCCAATTTCAATCGCTACAAATATCTCGATTTCGTTTACACCTACCTCGGTTTTAACCTCAAACGAGAACCATTTGATGATATTCGGGTACGCCAGGCGATTGCCTATGCCGTTGACCGGCAGGAGATTCTCGATGGCGTTCAACTGGGGCTCGGGGAAACGATTGCCAGCCCATACAAACCCGGAACCTTCTGGGTAAATGAAAAGTTGAAGCCGCGCCCCTTTGATCCGGAGAAGGCCCGTACCCTGCTTGTCGATGCCGGCTGGGTGGATTCCGATGGCGATGGCATCGTCGACAAGGGCGGCAAGCCCCTCTCTTTCACCGTACTTACCAATAATGGCAACAAACAGCGCGCTGATGCAGCCGCCATCATGCAACAGCGGCTGAAAAAGGTCGGCATTGCCATGAATGTACGCTTGGTTGAGTGGTCAGCCTTTATTCAGAACTTTATCAACAAACGGAATTTTGATGCCGTGATTCTCGGTTGGTCTCTCTCACCCGATCCTGATCAATACACCATCTGGCACTCATCACAGACAGGACCGCGTCAGTTTAACTTCCTCTCCTATAACAACGCCAATGTAGATGCTGCCCTGGATTCAGCGCGCAGGACTTTCGATCGAGATCAGCGAAAAATGCATTATGATCGCATGCAAGAAGAGATTTATAACGATGTGCCGATGCTGTTTCTTTTTGCTCCCTACTCGCTGCCTGTCATGCACAAGCGCTTTCATGGCATTAAGCCCGAACCCGCAGGCATCGGTTATAACAGTGAAAAGTGGTATGTGCCCAGTGCATTGCAAAAGTACAAGGTTACAGCTATCACCCCGTGAGTAAGTTGAGTAACAGCTTCACGCCGAGGAGCAGCTAATCATTAAACAGGGATAGCGCAGCTTTCACACCTTGGTGGATGATTTTTCCATTCCTTATGTTGATACCCAGATTCAGAGCCCTGTCTGCACCTGCCGCCTCCTCAATACCGAGGTCAGCAATAAGTCGCACATAGGGAAGTGTTGCATGGGTTAGTGCAGCCGTGCTGGTCTGGGGAACGGCTGCTGGCAGGTTTGGCAGGCAGCAGTGCAGCACACCCTCCTCCACATACACCGGATCTTCATAGCTTGTTGGCCTGCTTGTTTCACTCATGCCACCCTGATCAATAGCAACATCCATAAATACGCTCCCCTGCTTCATCAGAGCAACGTCAGAACGTTTTAACAACACAGGCGCATGTTTACCCGGAATAAGGGCCGCACCGATCAGAAGGTCACATAAGGGCAGGATTTGCTGTAAATTTTCATGCGTGTAGTGAATCACCTGAATATTCTTATGCGTTGTCTGCTGCAGCTTATGAATTCGTTCATCATTGGCCTCAAACAGCAGTACCTCAGCACCCAGGCACGCCACTGTCTCGGCAGCATTTATTCCGACATTGCCTGCCCCAAGAATGACTACCCGCGCCGCTGGCAGGCTTCCCATCCCTCCAGGAAGGCGCCCCACTCCCTGAAATATCGTACCATTTTCTTTTTGCAGATATTGAACACCCAGTTGCGCAGCAACCTTGCCTGCCACCTGGCTCATTGGCGCAAGCAGCGGAAGTTTGCCTGATTCAAGCTGGACGGTTTCATAACCGATGGCACAAACACCGCTTGCCATTAGTGCCCTGGCCAGTTCGGGCACGGCCGCCAGATGAAGAAATGTAAACAGTGTCATGTCAGGCCTGAAGTGTTGGAATTCCGATTGTAGAGGCTCCTTGACCTTTACAATCAACTCACAGCCCCAAACCTCACCTGCAGAATCCACGACAGACGCACCGGCAGCTAGGTAGGCCTGATCAGAGAATGAGCTATCGATACCCGCCGAGGACTCAACAACAACCTCATGTCCGGCAGCTGACAACGCCATAACCCCTTCCGGCGTAATCGCGACCCTGTGCTCACGGTTTTTTATCTCTTTGGGCACTCCAATTCGCATCGACAACCCCTGCTACAGATTAGATTAAACTACATATTTCCGTATGAATATAAACAGCTTTTCTTTTCATGACCATGAGAAGATATCTGTAGAGGCATAAAAAAATGAGCATTTCTGTAAAAAAAGAGGGGGGGAACGCTTACAGGCTTACAGGTGCGTGAACCGGTGAACATCCTCGGCTATAGCGCGAACATGCTCATCAGGAGGCAAATCCACATATACCTGTTTGATGATACCTCGAGTGTCAATCAGATAGCTGAGGTTTCTCGCCAAATGGTTCATCGAGCTGTTGGCTGAATACTCTTCAATAATATCCCCTTCGGGATCGGAAAGAAGGGAGTGCGTGATATTCAACCTTTCGGAAAACTCACGGTGTGATGGAACAGAGTCGTAGCTGATACCTATCAACTGCAGGTCGAGATCCTGAAAACTACTGTAGTTATCCCTGAATCGCCTAGCCTGAATCAGGCTCTCTGGGCGGCCTTCATTGTAGAAATAGACTAGGCACCAGTGCCCAAGATAGTCTTTCACCGAAACATTGGTGTTATGCTGATTCGGCAAAATAAATTCAGGAACCTCTTTGCCTATCTGAATCGGTTTACCATTATTGACAATCATGCTGAGCATTACCACAGCTGGAATCACCATAACTACAATCATGCCGAGTACAATCTTGACGATCGCAATCTGAACTTTTTTAGCCAACTCATGATTGGCAGGCAGTTTCCTCTCAGGCATGCACGATTTATGCCACGGAATGATTAATAAGTAAAGTCTAATATACGAATGCTTGAGGCGCACTATTTAATGTGAACAACAAGCAGCTCAAACAGTGTCAGTTCGCATCGAACCTTTTTCGAACTAATGATCTCTCTGATAGGGCGCTGTTATTTCTCTTCTGAAACTCTCTCTTTCTTGGCCCGGATTCGGGCTTTCTTATCATCTGCCGCATGGGCATTGCGCGGCTTGCGCGGCAGTGAGCGGTAGATCTCGACACGATCACCCTCCCGCAACGCCTGGCTTCCCTTAATAAGCTTGGCATATATCCCCAGCTTATGAACTGCCAGATCAATTTCCGGGCACTTATCCATCAGTTCACTGCTACGAACAGCCTCTTCAGCCGTTGTACCTTCAGGAACATCCAGCTCTTCAATAAACTGTTGATGCGCTAGCGCATACACCACACTGACATGCATTCAGAGCCCCTTTAAAGCCATTGCCCGCTGCTCAAATGCCTGCACCATTGATTTGCAGGCAGTAGAGAAAATCGGACTGGCCACAATATCAAGCATCATACTGCGAAACTCAAATTCAATCGAAAAGTGGACTCTGCATGAGTTTTCATCAACCACTTCAAACGTCCAGATACTCTCCAGAAAACGAAATGGCCCATCAAGAAGACGAATTTCAATCAGTTTGTTTACAACAAAGCGATCTACTGTTTTAAAGCTGTGCCTAGAGCCAGCTAGGTCGGCTACGAGCTCTGCCGTCAGCTCTCCCTGTTCACGGGTAAGCACTGTCGCACCGGCCACCCACGGCAGAAACTGCGGGTATGCCTGGATATCCATAACAACATCGAACATCTTTTCAGCACAACAAGCGATAACCCGGGTCTCTTCAAAACTACGCATGGATCAGCGCTTTTTCTCCGGAGCATAGGGGTTATTACCCCCTGCAAAGGTTAAACGAACAGGTACACCAGTCAGGTTGAATGTCTTACGAAAGGATTGCTCCAGATAACGACGGTAACTCGTTTTCAACGCCTGAGGGCGGTTACAGAATATTTTAATACTTGGTGGTGAGGTGGCAATCTGAGATGCATATTTAAGCTTCACTGCCGCGCCACGATCACTTGGGGGATGCTGTGCTTCCTGAGCAGCCTGCATCCAGCGGTTAAGCTCACCCGTCCCCACTTCAAAGCGATTACGACCGGCTGCCTTCACTGCCTCATCAAGAAGTTTTTTCACCCCTTTCCCGCTCTTGGCAGTGATTTTGCAAACCAGAATGTCGGATAATCCGCGCATGCGGAAATCGAGCCGTTCGACATAGTGTTTCCACTCAGCCTCTGTCATCAGGTCAAGCTTATTAACAGCTACGATGAGTGCACAGCCTTCATCTTGTGCCAGCTGCATCAGGCGCATGTCCTGCTCAGCAACACCTTCAGGGCCATCAAGCACCATGACAGCTGCATCTGCACGACGAAATGCCTGCACGGCTTTCACACGGGCAACGAACTCAATGATATCACTGATTCGGCCATGTTTGCGTTGCCCTGCCGTATCCACCAGACGGACAACACCGTTGCGGTAATCAAGAAAACTATCGATCGCATCGCGTGTGGTTCCGGCAATATCACTAACCACCATTCGCTCTTTGCCAAGCCATGCATTGATCAGGGTCGATTTCCCTACATTGGGGCGACCTATGACAGCTATGCTGGCAACCGGCTCCTGCCCCTCTTCTCTGGACTCAACCACCTCTGGAAGCATACGCTCAAGTTGCACGGAAAAATCGCGAATGCCGTTGCCATGGGAGGCAGATATCGCAACAGGATCTCCCATGCCAAGGCTGAAAAAATCAAGTTCACTATCCGGCTTTTCAGCTTTATTGACAACCAGCGCAACAGGAATCTGATGACGGCGAAGTTTTGAGGCAATAGCCGCATCTACCGGTGTAGCTCCAGCCTGACCGTCAACAACAAACAGGACCACATCGGCAATTTCAAGGGCAGCCTCCACCTGTATATCGATAGCTGGCTGCATCACATCATAGGTACCCTCTCCGATACCACCGGTATCTACCAGCACCACATTCTGAGTGCCGATCAGGCATTCGCTCTCCAGCCTGTCGACGGTCACACCGGGACGATCCCCGACAATAGCTTTACGTGAGCCCAACAGGCGGTTGAACAGGGTTGATTTACCCACATTCGGGCGTCCGACAATGGCAACCACCGGCAATCGGCCGGCTACCTGAGGGTGATTAGATTTCTGATTCAAGGGGATACCTGTTTTGGCGCGCTCAGCGCAGTTTAAACAGAGTTCCAAGGTTATTTCTAACCATCACTCCGTCAGAGGAAACAACAGGAGCCAAGTCGATACGACCGGCTAGCTCCACCATTCCAAGTAGTTTACCGTCCAGACTCAGGCGGAACACCTTGCCAAACTCGTCTGCTACCCAGAGATTTTTATGCCATAATACAGGCCCTGCCAGCTCACCATTTGAGAGTTCCTGCTTCCACAGTGTTTCACCACCAGAGGCATCCAGCATGCTCAGTGCGCCCTTGGCATCGGCTACGTATATCTGTTTCCCGACCTGAAGTGGTGATGATTTCGTGGAAATCACACGATTCATCAATGTGCTCCCATCCAGCAGTGAGAGGAAAAAAATCTCGCCCTGAAAAATCGGCACAGCCAGCATGTCCTCGTGCCTTCCGGAGAGTTCCGCCAAAATCAGCACAGGGGTTGCAGCCGGAACCTTCAGTTCACTTAAAACAGTTGCATTGTTATTCAGCAACAACTGTCGTTGCCATAGAAAGCTTCCATTATCAGCTTTCAATGCAACGACATCACCATTCTTCATGGCAATATAAACGTGATCCCGGTGTACCACTGGAGAGGGCTGAATCTGCATGCCTAGGCCACCCAGTGGACCGGAATAACTCCAGACTTTTACTCCATTCGGAGTAAAGCGGAACACCTGGTTGTTCTCGGTTTGAACGATAAAGTCATCACCAACAGGAACCGGCCTGCTCATAACGGAAGATGGAAGCTCCACACGCCAGGCCACAATCCCGGTGTTGATATCAAGGCCGAACAGCTTGCCATCCACATCACCAACGACAACCAGCCCATTAGCTAACTGCAGACCTCCAGATTCACCGGGAGCGCTCAATGCAATGCGCTGAATCTCACTACCATTGGTATTAAACACCCTTGCTCTTCTGTCCTGGGCTCCAGCAACAATCACCTCGCCATGTTCTCCCTGCACCACTGCAGGGTTACTCATGCCGGATGGCGAAGCCGGACGCCTCTGGTCCAGGTCGATAGACCAGGCAACAGAGATCTCTGAATCGACAGTCAGTACGGCTTTTTCCTCAATCTCTTCAGATGTAAAAAATCCTGTCGAGCATGCCGACAGGATAAGAGCCGTGCCAATCAGAAATGGCAACTTCAAACGTTGACTGAGCATCAGGATACTTTCTTGCTCATCTGTGATTCGATTTTACGAATAAGATCAGCATCGTTTGCGGATGGCGCATCCAGAGCCTTCTGCAGGTACTGCTGCTTCTCACTCTCATCGGTTGAGATCTGTGCGAGCATAAAATAACGAACCTGCTGATACTGCGTACCAACATGCTCATCGAGCAGGGATTTTGCAGCAGCACTGTCGCCAGCTGAAATTTTGATTGCGGCCAGATCTAGCCTAGCCTGCCATACCCACTCTTCCATTGCTTTACTGTGGCTGATCAATGCGTTCAGGTGAACCTCTGAATTCTCAAGATCAACACCAGCCAGTTGCATCAGGGCAAGCGCACCATAACTGCTGCCAGAAAAGTCCCTGCTGACATTCTGCAACATAGCCTTTTTCTTACCCAGATCGGTTTCATTTACCGCCTGCTGATAAATGGTAGCTGCTGTAGCACGCTGGGAGCGATCACTTTCAATCCAGAATCCGGTAGCTATCAGCACAACCAATACTGCTGCAGCGGCACCCATCAGGCCGTTTTTATTGGCCTCAACCCAATCCATCCACTGGGCAGAACGCATTTCCCGTTTCAATTCATCCAGGTCATTATCCTTCACTGGTATGTCATCACTCATCTCTTTCATCCTCGTTCACATCAATGAACAACCGGCCTGATCGAGGCAATCCGGTTATATAAAGCTGCTGCACCCTAAAAGGCACCCGGCTACTGTCAATGTCAGGGTTCAATGCCCTGCATAGAATCGTGACGTCGCTCCAGCACAATGGAGACTACACTTTTCACCAGTGCCGCCATCGGTATGGCAATCATTACACCAACAATGCCCCACAGGCTACCAAAGAGCAGTATCGCCACAATAATAGCTATCGGGTGCAGGTTGACGATCTCCGAGAAGAGCCATGGCACTATCACATTTGCATCGATCGCCTGCACCACTCCATACGCCATTACACTGTAAGCCATGGTGTCGGTCCATCCCCACTGAAAAAAGGAGAGTAGAATAACCGGAATGGTCACCACAGCAGCACCGACAAAGGGGATCCAGACCGATATGCCGGTCAGTACACCAAGCAGCACCGCATATTCATGCCCCATCCACCAGAAGACCAGCCACATGGCTAAACCGACAATGAATGCTTCCCAGAATTTACCCCGGATGTAATTACCGATCTGTGTATCAAGCTCAGCCCATACCCGCTGCAGCAGTGAGCGCTCCTTGGGCAGAAACTGCTGCATCCAGTCAATAATGAGATGTTTGTCTTTGAGAAAGAAAAACACCATTACCGGCACAAGAACAGCGTAAACCAGCAGGGTAATCATGCCCGGAATGGAGGCTATGGAGAAGGTAAGCAGAGCGCCGCCCCACTCCTGAAGCTTGGTGGCTATCGCTGCAATCACCTTCTGCAGGAAGTCCGGATTTATCCACTCGGCATGATTGCTCTGCAACTGCAAAAACATCTCTCTGATCGACTGCACGTACTGCGGCGCATGCGTAACCAGCCGACCCACCTGTTCAGTTAATAGCGGTAGAACGGCCAGCAGGGCGAACATAATCAGCAGAAGTGCCCCTCCGCCCGCAATTGCGATCGCCAGCATGCGCGGTGTTTTGCAGCGCACCAGGAGATCAACTACACCATCGAGCACATATGCCAGCGCAATGGCCAGAAGCACCGGAGCCAGGACCGGCACCAGAAGGATCAACAGCAGGAAGATAACCAGCAGTGATGAGAGCAACATCACCAGTTCGGTATCAGCCAGGCGCTTCTTCAGCCAGTCGGTTAAGACGAACATGACTCTCCGCGCCCTGTCGGCCCTAGAGCAACCATTCCCGCTGCCGCAATTGCCGAAATCAGATGCAACACAGCACTGACTCCATGCCAGATCCCGAATTGCTGGCGAATCGGATCATCTTTGGCCACCAGGTCCATAGACCCAACCTGCGCTTTCAAATCGGCCAGAATCGGCGAGATGCCGTACTCATTGGTTACGATCAGGGCGGCCAACAGAAGAAGAAGCGACCAGCGCATCCGGCCAACCTCCATGCCGCTGCTTCGCATAAGCCAGAGTGTAATGACTACCGCTGAAAGCAGTATCAGAGCCATGTTGGCCATATGGAAAACTTCGCCTGCAAGCATACCTGCCATCGAAACAGCTCCTGCTTTGGCGAACAGAACCGGAGCGACGAGATAACCCGGGACAGCCAGAAGACCCAGCATCAGGGCAAGGCAGAGGCGAAGCGTGCCTATGCGCAGGCACTTTGCGTTCACCATGACATGCACCTGCCGACCAATAAAGCCCTCACTCGTAGCGAATCTCCTGAACCTCATACTCGCGTTCACCAGAAGGAGCCTGAACAGCGATTATATCGCCCTCCTCCTTGCCGATCATCGCACGTGCGATCGGTGAGGTAATGGATACTTTACCATTTTCAATATCAGCCTCATCAACACCCACCACCTGATAGGTCACCTCAGTTCCCTCATCAAGGTCGATCAAGTCGACAGAGGCACCAAAAACAATCTTCTCGGCTGTGATGGTAGATGGATCGATAACATGAGCTCGCGCCAGTTTGTCTTCAATCGAGGTGATGCGACTTTCATTCATGCCCTGCTCTTCTTTGGCAGCGTGATACTCGGCATTTTCGGAGAGATCACCGTGTGCACGCGCCGTTTCAATCGTTCTCACGATCCTGTGACGATTCTCCCCCTTTAGAAAAGCAAGAGTTTCACGCAGTGCTTCAGCACCCTGTTTTGTCATCGGTACACGTTCCAATTACTGTTACCCCTTGTGGTATTCCTGAATACTTTTTACTTCTGTTACATCTGAATGGCCGGCAATGGCTTCTGCAGCAGCAAGGCCACCAGCCAATGTTGTGAAATAGGCGATACCACGCTCCAGCGTTGCCTGACGAATCGATTTAGAATCCTTGATCGTCTGCAGACCTTCTGTGGTGTTAACTATCAGATTCACCTCATCGTTAAGCAGGCGATCCACGATATGCGGACGCACACCATCGGTCACCTTGGCGACCTGCTCCACTGCAATCCCTGCGTCACTAAGTACTTGATAGGTGCCGCTGGTTGCCAACAGTTCGAAGCCTGCCTCAACAAGTAATTTACCCAACTTCACAGCTCCTCCCTTATCGGCATCACGCACCGAAACAAAGGCCCGACCGGACTCAGGCAGGCGAAGCCCACCACCCAACTGAGCCTTTGAGAAGGCTGCTGCGAAGGTTGTAGCAATACCCATAACCTCACCTGTCGATTTCATCTCGGGGCTCAGCAGCGGATCAACACCGCGGAACTTCACAAATGGGAACACTGCCTCTTTTACCGAACGGAATGTGGTTGGCTGTGGGATTTCATCAATACCGAGATCATCCAGCGACTGCCCTGACATGATACGTGCCGCAATCTTGGCCAGCGGCTTGCCGGTCGCCTTGGATACAAAAGGCACGGTACGTGATGCGCGCGGATTGACTTCCAGCACATAGATCGTATCGCCCTGAATAGCGAACTGGATATTCAGCAGGCCTTTCACATTCAGTGCCAGACCAAGCATTTCAGTCTGACGACGAACTTCGGCAATAATATCTTCAGCAATGGTATGCGGTGGCAGGCAGCAGGCCGAATCACCTGAATGAACGCCAGCCTCCTCAATATGTTCCATGATGCCGCCAATCACGACACGCTTGCCATCAGCGAGCGCATCAACATCCAGTTCAATGGCAGCGTTCAGGAAGCGGTCCAAAAGCACCGGATGATCCGGAGATGCCTGCACCGCCTCACTCATATAACGGAGCAGCCCCTTCTGATCATGAACAATCTGCATCGCACGGCCACCGAGAACATAAGATGGACGCACCACAACCGGATAACCGATTTCAGCAGCAACCTCAATCGCCTCTTCAGTGGAACGGGCCGTACCGTTCTCAGGCTGTTTAAGCCCCAGATCTTGCAGCAGTTTCTGGAAGCGTTCACGATCCTCTGCCAGATCGATCATATCTGGACTGGTGCCGATAATCGGAACACCGGCAGCCTCAAGCGACTCAGCCAGTTTCAGAGGCGTCTGGCCACCATACTGGACGATCACACCATCAGGTTTCTCAACATCAACAATGGCCATCACATCTTCGTAGGTCACCGGCTCAAAATAAAGGCGGTCGGAGGTGTCGTAATCGGTGGAAACGGTTTCAGGGTTACAGTTGACCATGATCGTTTCAAATCCGTCTTCCGACAGAGCGAATGCAGCATGTACGCAGCAGTAGTCAAATTCAATACCCTGACCGATGCGGTTGGGGCCACCACCAAGCACCATGATCTTCTTCTTGTTACTCGGGCGCGCTTCACACTCATCTTCATAGGTGGAGTAGAGGTAAGGGGTATGCGCTTCAAACTCGGCAGCACAGGTATCCACACGTTTAAACACAGGATTCACACCGGCTGCCTGACGAGCTTTGCGCACAGTCAGCTCATCACTGGCCAGCAGCTGTGCCAGGCGCATATCTGAAATGCCTTCACGCTTAGCTTCAAGCCACTGCTCTCGCGTCAACCCGCCCACATCTCGGCCACAAAGGTTTTTTTCAAGCAGGATTACAGCTGTGATCTCACGGATAAACCACGGATCGATATGCGTCACATCAAACACCCGCTCTTCAGTCCAGCCAGCGCGCAGCGCCTCACCGATCCACCAGAGGCGCTCAGCCCTGGGAACAGCAAGTTTATCCTGCAAGAATCGATCCTCATCGACATCATCAGGTATGTTGTAATCGAAGCCACAGGAGCCGGTTTCAAGGCCGCGCATCGCTTTACCCAGCGACTCAGTGAAGGAACGACCAATGGCCATCACCTCACCCACAGACTTCATCTGCGTTGTCAGGCGTGTATCGGCACCCGGGAACTTTTCAAACGCAAAGCGTGGCAGCTTGGTGACCACGTAATCGATGGTCGGCTCAAAGGCCGCCCACGTTTCACCGGTAATATCATTGCGAATCTCATCCAGCGTGTAGCCAACGGCCAGCTTGGCCGCAATCTTGGCAATCGGGAAGCCGGTCGCCTTGGAAGCAAGGGCTGAGGAGCGGGAAACGCGAGGATTCATCTCAATTACAATCAGCCGGCCATCTTTTGGATTCACCGCGAACTGTACATTGGAGCCGCCCGTTTCAACGCCGATCTCACGCAGAATGGCAATCGAAGCATCACGCATCTTCTGATACTCTTTATCCGTCAGCGTCTGGGCAGGTGCCACGGTAATGGAGTCACCGGTATGCACACCCATGGCATCGAAGTTCTCAATCGAGCAGATGATGACGCAGTTATCAGCGTGATCGCGCATCACTTCCATCTCATACTCTTTCCAGCCGATGATCGACTCTTCAACGAGAATCTCATCGGTAGGTGAAGCATCAAGGCCGGAAGCTGCAATCTGCTCCAGCTCTTCAGGGTTGTAGGCGATACCGCCGCCGGAACCGCCAAGCGTGAAGGATGGACGAATAATGATCGGATAACCGATCTCGGCAGCCAGTGCTCTGGTCTCCTCCATCGAGTGGGCAAAGCCACCACGCGCCATTTCCAGACCAATATGGTCCATTGCATGTTTGAACCGTTCGCGATCTTCAGCCTTGTCGATCGCATCAGGTTGGGCACCAATCAGCTTCACATTGAACTTCTCAAGGATGCCGTGTTTATTCAGGGAAAGAGCACAGTTCAGCGCTGTCTGACCGCCCATAGTTGGCAGAATCGCATCAGGGCGTTCCTTCTCAATAATCTTGGCTACAACTTCCCAGGTAACCGGCTCAATGTAGGTCGCATCGGCAAACTCGGGATCGGTCATGATCGTGGCGGGATTGGAGTTTACCAGGATAACCCGGAACCCTTCTTCCTTGAGCGCCTTACAGGCTTGAACTCCAGAGTAATCAAACTCACAAGCCTGACCGATAACAATCGGACCTGCTCCCAGAATCATGATGGATTGAATATCATTACAGCGTGGCATCGGCGTAGTTTCTCCTCGATCGGAATCTTGAATTCCAGACACAGAAAACGGGTAAGTTCATGACTCACCCGCCAATTCGCCAACCCTAGCGCAGCATCAGCCGTCGGAAAAGGTGCAAGCTGTCTTTATGGAGCCCGTGACAGACATCTTTTTCTTAACTGCATCAGATTATTGGCAATAAGCTTACTTACCCATTGTTTCTGGTCAGGAGAATTGACCGCCAGCAACTGCTTCGCCGAACAGAAATCCCTGAGCAACATCACATTCATACAGCTTTAGCAGTTCGAGATCTTCAGGCGTTTCCACCCCTTCGGCCACAACTGTGAGCTCAAACTCATGGGCCAGACTGGTAATGGCACGTACCAGCTTCTGGTTAGCCGGACTATTGTACAGCCCGATAACAAAACTACGATCGATCTTCAACTCATCTGCAGGGATATTCTTCAGGTAGGCAAGCGACGAATAGCCTGTGCCAAAATTATCTATAGATATCCTGAATCCCGCTTGATTTAGCTGGTGAAGTGTTTTTACCGCATGATTAACATGCTGCATCACCGAGTTTTCTGTTACTTCGAAGGTAAGCGGATAGCCAGAGACTCCGTACTCATCGACCTTCTTCTGGACGGAACTGGCGAATTTCGGGTTGAGCAGGTCTCGTGTTGAGATATTCACTGACAGCCCATGTTCCACACCCTTGCGCTTCCAATCAGCGGCCTGTTTGAGGCTTGCATCCAGCATCCACTCCGTTAAATCACAAATCAGGCCGGTGGTTTCAGCAACTGGGATAAATTTTAAAGGTGATATATTCGCACGCCCCCAGCGGGCGAGTGCTTCCACAGCAACCATTTTTTCTGATCTAATATCGATCTGGGGCTGGAAATTCAATTCAAGTGATCCTGAATGAATCGCTTTTCGCAAGGCTCCGAAAATCTGGAGGTTCTCACTAGCCTGCTGGTTCATATGGCCACTATAGTTGACTACATTCTCTTTTCTTGCCTTGGCATCTTTTACTGCGACCATGGCTCCACGCATCATCTCTTCGGGAGTCGCGCAGTTTAGCGGATAGGTAGCAATCCCCATATTCAACCCAAGAAAGATTGATTCGCCCTTCACCTTGAATGGCTCTTCAAAGCAGGTTAAAAGTTTTGCGGTTACCGTCTGAACCAACTCTTCACTGACCGTCGGCATTAACAGCGCAAACTCATCGCTGGAGAGGTGGGCTACGGTATCTGCCCTCCTGACAATGGCCTGCAGTCGTTCTGAAAACTGAACCAGCAACTCATCACCAACATCGAATCCCAGTGCGCTATTGATATCAGAGAAGGGAAAAGGATCAATGTGAAGCAAGGCAAGCGAAGTCCTGTTTCTTTCTGCCACTCGAATCTCGTGTTTGATACGATCAATCAGAAGCACCCTATTTGGCAGACCTGTCATTTCATCATAAAAGGAGTCGCCAGCGTCGCTGCTCACCATACACCCACCCTTAAAAGGTTATCCCGTCAGTTAATATCTATGCCTATATATCCATTATAGACGATATCGCCTTGGCTGCAAAATCGGAAGCAACAAACGTTAAGCGCCGCCCCAGCCTGCCCGCTCAAGATCCTCTTCATGGTCGATATCAAAACCCTTATCGAGCATGGCATAAGAGAGGTTCAAACCTCTGATGTTATCCACTGTTTCTTCAGTAACCCGCTCAGTGGACCAGCTTATATTACTGAAAACAGGCTGAGGTGAAACCAGGGCAATCAGGTCATAGCCTCCATCCTCTACCGGCCCAAGCACAACTTCATATTCGTGCAGCAGTCCGGCTGCCTCCAGCAATCGCCTTTCTTTCATATGGGGTGAATCAGTACCGAGAAACATCACCGCCTCTGCGCCATCATCAAATGCCGACAGCATCAAACGATTCATTCGGGAGCCAAGGTCACCCTCACCTTGTCTAAGGGTAGGAGCGTTAAAGCCTGAAAAAAACGAATGTCCGGGATCGTCAGCAGCAATAAAGACAGCATCAAACAGCCTGAGTGCCCGCTGAATGACAGCGGTAGCCATTTTTGAATGTAGACAGGCTGCCTCATGGGGGGAGTAGCGACCAATAAGCCTAGTCTTCACAGCCCCTGGAATAGGCGCTTTACACATAATGATAACATGCAGCCTCATCGGGCATGCCTGTACAACTCAGCCAATCTCTCCGGAGAGATGCCGATCCAATAGAGAAACCTCAGCTTCCACATCAGCAGTATCGTTTTCACAACACCTTTCTTCTCCCAGCGGCGACTACTTGTAACCACCCGCTCTTTTAGACAGACAACTCTCCCTTGCCGCTTCAGCCGCTTTGAGAATTCGATATCCTCCATCAACGGCAATTCAGCAAATCCGCCCATCTTCTCAAACAGGGCACGGCGCACAAAAAGACACTGATCGCCGGTACTGATTTTTGAAATGCGCGAACGCAGGTTGATAAATCCCTCAATCAGACGATAAAATAAAGAGCCCCCTGATAGACGCAGATCAAAGCGCCCACCCACCACTTCAGGCGACCCAACCACCCTCTTTAATGACCTCAGACAATCAGGGTGAAAAATTGTATCTGCGTGAATAAAAATAAGAATATCGGATACGCATTCTGAAGCTCCGACATTCATCTGCCTTGCCCTTCCCTGCTCTGATGCTATCCACTTCAGGCCAGAATCCATGAGTATCAACTCACTTTCATCGCTAGATCCACCGTCGACAACAACAAGTTCATTAAAACCTAATTCACTCAATCTTGCGATCATTCCAGGTAAAATTTTTGCCTCATTATACACGGGCACAACCGCTGCAACCGTGGCTTCATCAGCCCTCAATAGACAAAGCCACCCAACCACTGCCAGGCTCGCGAAAATTGGTCACCTGCCCACGCCAGACACGACCAGCCAGGGCGATCAGCTTTTCACCATGCATGTACAAGCGAATATCAAGCTTCATATTTTGACCTTCAACTTCCACTTGGGAAGCCGGAACAAGCTGCTGAATAATCGTCTCCCCGCTATCCAGTGATTCAAATCGTTTGCGACTCATGCCTTTACCGAGCACAACGCCTTTACCACCATGCCTTGCTGCAGGTTTAAAAACCCACTTTTTACGGTCAGTCCAAACCTTGTCCAAGTCCACCTCAGCAAACTGAAGCGTTTGCGGTGTTACTGCACGAATCCTGTCAATAGCATCAATTTCGATACACTGCTCAAGCAACCCTTCACGCCACCAGTCTACCATGCGCGATTTATCACCGATTAGCGCGTAACTGCGTGGATGCGGATTAACGACAACCTGACCTAGTTCGTAAGCGGTGCGAACATGAGTGAGATCAGCTCCTTCCAGGTAAAAATCGGTATGCCGGTTGTAGATCGCATCTATCTTCCTTCCATCAAAATAGAGCCCATCACCGCTCAGCTGAAGATCTTCAGGGCTCACCACGACAACATGGCGACTGTCCCGCTCAAGGTGTGACGCATAAGCAAGCATCTCTGGATACATATACTGATTGGTTACATCCTCATCCATAATCGCAATGGTCGCCCAATCAGCATGAAACATTTCAGTCAGCCGTTGCTCAAGCGACCCAGGAAGCTCAGCAATAGCAGGTTGAGGCAACCAGCGATTATCACCAACATAGAGGCCACCAGCATTGTTATTGATTTCGATTAATTTCGGCCCGTCCGGGGTCAGGTGATAATCAAAACCCATCAACACACTAGGCCACTGGGTTTTTATCTTTGCGGTATCCGGAAGATAAGCTTCCAGCAGATCGAGATAGGTTTGGTTATCCTTCAAGCTGAACACAGTGCGCGCAAAGTCGAGCATGATATTGAAATCATGCGATGGGATAGATACGGGGGTTTCACTTGCCAGAGATATTGCCATTGCCCAATGCTATCTCAGAAACACGGTCTCTGTCACAATGCGCCGTATGCCTACCTCTACTTTGACAACGAACAGTAATGACAAACCGCAGTTGCCAGTCATCAGCCTCGCGGCTCTGCAGTCACTTATGAAGGACCGAGGTCAGCCCGCCTTTCGAGCCAAGCAGGTAATCGACTGGCGCAACAAAGGCGTCCTTAATCCTGATGAGATGAAAAATATCCCTAATGAACTGCGTCTTATCCTCAATGAAGAGCTTTTGTGCCAGCCATTGCGACTGGTTCGTCGCGAGTGCTCCAGTGATGGCACACGCAAATATGTCTTTGCCCTTAATCGACCGCGCATGGCCGGAAAGATGGTTGAGAGCGTACTGATCCCCGAAGAGAGCCGGGGAACCGTCTGCATCTCGTCACAGGTAGGTTGCGTACTGGATTGCCCCTTCTGCCACACCGGCACGCAGGCTTTCGAGGCAAACCTGACTGCGGGTGAGATCATTGCCCAGGTACTGATGATCAAGGCAGACCTGCGCAACGAACCGCTAACGGGTGAGCTACACAATGAGGTCACGCATATCGTCTACATGGGCATGGGCGAACCCTTGGCCAACGAGGCAGGGCTGCATGAGAGCCTGATCATGCTATTATCGGATGATGGGCTGAAACTCTCACGCCGCAGAATCACCGTATCGACCTCCGGACTGGTACCCCAGATCAACCGTCTTGGCGAAACATTCAATGTTAACCTTGCCATTTCGCTGCACTCGGCGATTGATACGCTTCGCGATGTGCTTGTGCCGATTAACAAGAAGCACCCGCTGAAACAGCTGCGCGACTGCCTGAATCGCTACTCCCTGGGCAAACAGCGACACATCACACTTGAATATGTATTACTCAAAGAGACCAATGACAGGGAGGAGGATCTCCAGGCTCTGATTGATTTCGTTAACCCGGAGCGTGAGCGCGTCAACCTCATCCAGTTCAACACCTACCCCGGTAGCCCCTACGAAGGAAGCTCAAAGGAACACATGAGCAAGTTTGCGCAACGCTTGATTTCAAAAGGAATTCGTGCCACTGTGAGGCGCTCGCGCGGACAGGATATTATGGCTGCCTGCGGACAACTGAAGGCGGAGACCTCAGTAGAGTAATGGGAGATCAGATGCAAGCGCGCACGGGCATTATCGGCGGCAGCGGGTTATATGACATTCAGGGAATCGAGGTAATCGACACCCTTGAGATTGAAACGCCATACGGAAAGCCCTCTGATCAACTGCTTCTGGCAACTATCAACGGCCACGAGGTTGTTTTCCTCCCCCGCCATGGGCGCGACCACAGCACTCCTCCTCACAAGATTAATTATCGCGCCAATATCTATGCCATGAAACTTGCCGGTGTGAATCGTATTATCTCCATCTCTGCCGTTGGCTCACTGCGTCAGGAGATCGAACCGGGCCACTTTGTCCTTGTCGATCAGTTTGTAGACCGCACCCATGGCAGAGAGAATACTTTTTTTGACGGCCCGATTGTTGCCCATGTCTCGATGGCCGACCCGGTCTGCTCCTGCCTGAAAAAAGAGCTATTAACCGCCTGTAGCGGTGCGTCCATCACCACTCATGCTTCGGGCAGCTACCTGGTGATGCAGGGGCCGCAATTCTCCAGCCGCGCTGAGTCAGAACTCTACCGGAACTGGGGCATGGACGTGATCGGCATGACCAACATGCCGGAAGCAAAACTCGCCCGAGAAGCCGAGATTTGCTACGCAACAGTTGCCATGAGCACTGATTACGACTGCTGGCATGAAGAGGAAGAGGATGTTTCCGTACAGTCGATTGTCGCAGTCATGCATGGCAATGTGGCTAAAGCACAGGCCATGCTGCAGTGCTTTTTCAAGGACTCTTCAGATAAACACGTCTGCAGCTGTGGCTGCTCAACTGCGCTTGAAAATGGCGTTTTTGCTGACCTTAAGAAACAGAGCGACGATGCCCTCAGGCCCATTCATGCACTGGTAGAGAGGCTTTTGTGATCCGCTACATGCACATACGCAAAGGGTTCACCACCACCCTGCTCATTCTTCTGGTTATAGCTCTTACAGGGTGCGCCGGAAATCAGAAGCAACGGGATCAAGACCATAAACTTGCCGACACCCACTACAGGCTTGGACTGGATGCACTTCAAAAGGAGGGTATGCTGCCCAAGGCGTTTGAGGAGCTGATGAAATCCAACAAACTCCGCCCGAATCAACCTGTGGTTCTCGATGCACTTGCTTATGCCTGGTTGCTGCGCGGCAATCTGGATAAATCCGAGTTATATTATAAACGCGCCTTGAAATATGGCGCCGCTTCAGCCACAAAAAACAACTATGCCAACCTGCTGAATAAACTTGAACGCTTTGAGGAGGCTGAAAAGATGGCCCGCAGTGCGCTTGATGACCCACGCTACCCCAATCAGGATTTGGCTTTCATCAATCTTGGCGATGCATTGCTCGGTCAGAAAAAGAGTGCCGATGCTATTCAAGCCTATCGTCAGGCTCAGGTTTTCAGCCCAGACAGCATGCTGCCCGAAATGAAGATGGCCAACGCCTATGCCCGCGATAACCGTCTGAATGAAGCGCGCCTACTTTATCAAGCTCTATACAGCAAGAACAATAGCAACCGCTCTATTGTCGAAGGCCTAGTTGAGGTTCTAAAAAAACAGCGAGCCACAGCGCATGCGCGCCAACTACTGCAGGAGTTCAGTCAGAGCGCCAACTCCGTACTGGACAAAGCGTGGGCAATTGATGAACTTGAACGGTTGAATTAATCATGGAGGAGAAGACAGAAACCCCCACTGAAGAAAACAGCACATCTCAGCGACAGGCTCTACTCAACGAGATTGGCAGAAAACTTTGTGAGGCACGCGAACTTCGCGGTGAAACCGTTGATAGCCCGGCTCGAATGCTGAAGCTGAGCAAGTCCAACCTGCTGGCTCTAGAGTCAGGCAACTGGGACGCACTTCCCGACGAGGTCTATGCACTTGGCTTCCTGCGCCAGTATAGTAAATACCTGCAAATAGATATTGACCCTGAACTCGAGCTATTTAAAAGCGATCAACATAAGCTGACAAAACCACTTACCTTTCCCGATCCAGCAGTTGCCCCTTCACGAAACTGGGCGTGGATTGCAGGCCTCGCATTCATCCTTCTTATGATTCTGTTCAACATTCTAAACAGCAACAACACCGAATACGAATTCTCCAATGACACGCCGACCTCCTCCGAGCTAGGCATGGATCATGCCATTGAAACCCCTCAGCAGACTGACGCGGAGAGCATGTCAGATGACACTCCCATGATTGATCCTGCTAAAACAGAGGAGGCAGTAAATTCGACTGAAAAAGTCGAAAAAACTGCTGGAAACAGATCGACAGGAAGAGAGAGCAAGAAGCAGTCTGCCCCAGCATCCAAGACACACACCTATCGTTTTGAAGCCGTAGGCGGCGATGTATGGCTACAGGTTTACGTAGCTGATGGGAGCGGCCTGAGCAAAGGAAAGCTTCATAAAGAAGCGCTGCTAAAAGATGGTCATTATGCCATTGTAACTGTTGCATCGGAGTCGCTATGGATCACCTGTGGCAATGCTCCTGCACTACAGATTAAAGTAGACGGAAAAACAGTCGCTGAAACCGGCTCTCTCAGCAGTGGAAAGAAGATTCTGCGTGACTACCGATTCACCATCAAAGGACGATAAACAGGCAAAACAACCTTGCCATTTTCACCTCTCTGCTGCATATTGCTGGACCTCTGATAAACGCTTACGAGGGGAGCTTTTATGACCACCATCAACTTTCAGTCCGCACGACACAATATGGTCGAGTACCAGATTCGTTGTTGCAAGGTTCTGGATCCGACAACACTTGACCTTATTGAGTCCATGCCTCGCGAAAACTTCGTGCCCGAGCATGTGCGCAGCCTTGCCTATATGGAAGGTCACGTCCCCCTACCCTGCAATCAGGAGATGCTCACACCACTGCAGGAGGCAATGATTCTGCAGACGCTGATGCTTGATGGTAGCGAACGCGTACTCGTAATTGGAACAGGCACCGGCTTCCTGACCACGATGCTGGCCATGCAGGCAGCTGAGGTTGTTGGCTGTGAGGTTCACGCAACACTTGCTGATCTCTCCCGTGAAAACATCAGCAATCACGGTGTCAACAATGTTAACATACTTCAAGTGAACGCGATGGATGCTGACGCAATGGCCTCTCTTGCAGACATGCAACAGCCGTTCGACACCATCGTGCTGACAGCTGCAGCTAAGAAAATCCCTGCTCATATTGAAGCGCTTCTGGCAGACAACGGCCAAATGATGGCCTTTGTCGGAAGCAATCCTGTTGTATCACTGGTGCACCGCCGCAAAGTAGGCAATGCATGGCAGGAAACCACCATGTTCGAAACCCTGCTGCAGGACATGGAAGGCGTTCCGGAGAAACGTGAATTCGTTTTCTAAATCTGAGCTGGGCGTAAGAACTCGACACAGTACCGAAACTTTACCAACAACTGTTTGAAATTTTAGCACTACGAGCGGTTTTCGCTCTGGTTTAGCCCCTTTACGGGATGATCGCCTAGCTGGATTAGCGCTACCTGTTGCCATCATTCAACGCTAACATTCAGGCATGAACCCCCTCTTGCCTGCTCCAGAACCACTAAAAATGCTGTTTCAGCGCTTGGCCTGCTCTGCCCTGCTTCTTTGTGGCATGGCTCTCCTGCTTCCTCTAGCTGTGAATGCAGCGAACCATGAACCAGACGGCACACAGTATATCAGCCGGGAAGAGCTGGTCATCAAACTGGCCACAGAAACCGGCATTGCCGCCACTGAAATTCGCACCATTCTGAACAAAGCCACTTTTCTCCCGAAAGTCATCAAACAGATGAACGGGCAGTGGGAAGCAGCACCCTACGTGAAATACCGTCCGCTCTTTATAAAACAGAGCATGCTGGAGAAGGGGGATGCCTATCTTAAAGAGAATCAGGGCGACTTTTCCGCTATAGAGAAAAAATACCGGGTTGATTCGGCCATTGTCGGCGCCATTCTCGGAATTGAGACCAAGTTCGGTCAACTACATGGCAACAAACCTATTCTGGATTCACTTTATACGCTCTCGACCGGTTTTCCACGACGCGCAGATTTTTTTCGCAAACAGCTGGGGGCAATCATTATAATCAGCCGCCAGGACAAGCTCAGGCTGAATGAACTAAAGGGATCATATGCCGGTGCCTTTGGCGCCATTCAGTTTATACCAACATCATTTCGTGACTTTGCAGTTGATGAAGATGGTGACGGCATCCGTGATGTGTTCAATTCGCAGCAGGATATTATTGCCAGTGTTGCCAATTATTTTCAGAAACATGAATGGCAGTATGGACGTCCATCCGCCTACTGGCTGCCTGCTGGCACTAAACTAAACAGCAAATGGAACAAATGGGCTACAGGAAAGCTGGAGCACTGGGTCACACTAGGCGAACTGCGCCAATCCATGCCAAACGTTTTCAACCCGATCCCTCGGCCATGGCAGAATGCAGACAAAGTCAGCATCATCGAAATGGAAACGAAAAACGGTAAGCAGTTTGCGCTGGTGCATTATAATTTTCGGGTCATCATGCGCTACAATTCATCCTACAATTATGCCATGGCAGTCACTGAAATTGCAGCCATGCTGGAGAGAAAGACATTCGCCGTCGATTAACTATTACTGCCCTGTCGCTTTTGCTGGTCGCGGGTTTCTCGGGCTGTTCGAAAAAAGCAGCTGACACCCCTCCTGACTCGCACAACGCCAACAGCACCAGCATGCCCAGCCTGCCTGACGGCAAAGGAGGCGTGCACAAAACCGGCAACCCCTACAAGGTGTCAGGACGCTGGTATACGCCCATGAAAAGCGTGGCGGCCTACGACGAGACCGGCATGGCCTCATGGTACGGGGATGCCTTCCACGGCAAGCTCACAGCCAATGGCGAACGTTATGATATGTATACGCTCTCAGCGGCCCACAAAACACTGCCCCTGCCGACGCTGGTCAGAGTTACCAACCTGAGCAACGGTCGCAGCGTCATCGTACGGGTTAACGATCGCGGTCCGTTTGTAAAAGAGCGCCTGATTGACCTCTCCTATGCAGCTGCCAATGCACTGGGTTACATGCATCAGGGCACGGCAAGGGTGCGTGTGCAGACACTGGACCAGGAACCTATAATAGAGGCGAAAGCCGTACCTGCGCCTGTTATAGCTGAAGCTGCAACCACCCCTGCACCTGCAATCATTGAAGCTGTAGCCGCCCCTTCCCCCACTCCATCCACGCATACTCCGGCTGTCAAAACAGATAAGGCTGTTGCAGGTATATTTGTCCAGCTTGGCGCCTTCGGTTCTGAGGCCAATGCCAATCGCATGCGCCTGTCACTACTGGCAGATTATCCATCTGTATCCTTGCACCCCAAGCAGGTGGCAGACCAGAGGCTCTACCGAGTCCGCATCGGCCCCTTCACAAACATGCAACAGATCGAAGAGACGATGATAACACTGCAAAAAAACGGCTACCGTCAGGCAGTCGTCGTCATTGAATAAAGTGAACAATATCCAGCGCCCGCGTCTGACAGCATTTGGTTCATCGAGGCTTGGTCCTGAAAAGCCTGAATATGGTGATGTATTCGCCCTTTCCAAGTCCATTGCCGAAGCGGGCTGGGACGGCATGACCGGTGGCCACCAGGGCATGATGGCAGCCTTTTCCGAGGGTATTTATGCCGGTGGCGGCCATATTCGTGGCATCACACTCGAGCGCTTTCCCACCCCTCCGAACAACACCCTGAGTGAAGAGATTCGGTCACGGGATTTTTTCACCCGCATGGGAACCCTGATTGAGGAGGCGCAGGCTTGGCTGGTGCTACCGGGCGGACTCGGCACGCTGGCTGAAGTGGCCATGACCTGGGACCTGCTTGCCATCCGTGTACTTGAACCCCGCCCCCTGCTGCTCTACGGAGAGATGTGGGAGCCGGTCATTGAAACCCTTTCTGAACAACTGGTTCTCTCAGCCGACAGTGCTTTTGAATCCATTCAAATCTGCCACAACCATGAGGATGTGCTGCAAGCACTAAAGGTTCACAATTGAGCATTCCGAAACCATCTGACTACAAGGACCTGCGCAGCACCATAACCGGTGAATCCCACGGCATGCGGCTGGACCTGGCACTGGCTTCATGTTTCTCTCTCTCCCGTCGCAGGCTACGCAAAGCCATTGATGAGGGGGGTGTTTACCTCAATCGCAAACGCTGCCGCACTGCCGGCCGTATCCTGAAAACTGGCGATACCCTGCGCCTTGTTTTGCTAGAGAATGAGAGGCTCACGCCCTTTGATCCTAGCCAGCTGATCTGGCAGCAGCCACCGCTCTACCTGATCAACAAACGGTGCGGACAATATTCACAGGAGGCGCTGCACCGCAGCCGCGGCACCCTGCCAGATGAACTAGCCCGCCATCTCAAGCTACTGCCGCAACAGGCTGAAAGCTTAAGGCCCGTTCACCGCCTTGACCGGGGCACCTCCGGCCTGATGCTCTTTTCTTCCGATGCCCGAGTGCTTAATCATATTCAGGCACATTGGAAACAGGCCGCTTTCAAACGTTACCTTGCAGTAACCGAGCCGGCACCTGAGTGGGATAAAAAAATGATCACCCTCGCAATAGACAAAACGCGGGATAGCAAAGGCTGTTATCACGTCTCTGACTCAGGTCGCCCTTGCGAGAGCGAAGCGAGGGTTATCGAGAGGCGTGGCAACCGGGCATTGCTGGAGATGATCCCCCACACAGGCAGAACTCACCAATTGCGTGTACACCTTTCGTCATTAGGATGCCCCATTCTTGGTGACACACGCTACGGTGGTAAGACACACACACGTCTAATGTTGCATGCACAATATTTACGGCTGGACACACCGGCTCTAACCACCGGTAAAGAATGGGAAGCTCAACCTGAGGAGAATTGGCAATGGTAAACAACAAAATATTTCGCAGCACAGGGGTGCGCAAACTTTTCGGCATATTCGCTGCAGCGTTACTATTAATCTCATCTGCTAATGCAAATGCGGTTTCATGGCCAAAATCACCGCATGTCGATGCCACTTCATGGGCCGTAGTTGATGCTCGCTCAGGGCAGGTCGTTGCCGTGCATAATGCAGACCAGGAACTTCCTCCTGCCAGCCTGACCAAAATGATGACGCTCTATCTCGCCTTTGAAGAGATTAAACTTGGACGTCTGGACCTGAATGCGCGCGTCACAGTGAGTAACAAAGCGTGGAAAATCGGCGGCAGCACGATGTTCCTTGAGCCACGCATAAAGCCAACGGTAAAGGAGATACTGCACGGTATTGCCACCCTCTCCGGCAATGATGCCTGCATCGCACTGGCTGAGCATATTGATGGCTCTGAAGGTGCATTTGCCCAGCGCATGAATGCTAAGGCTAAACAGCTTGGCCTTGAGAACAGCCACTTCGCCAACGCAACCGGCTTTCCTCAGGAGGGGCACTACAGCTCAGCCATGGATATGGCCAAACTTGGCGCAGCACTATGGCGCGACTTCCCGGATATGTACGAACTCTTCGGCGAGAAGAGCTATACCTTCGATGGCCGGACTCAGCCCAATCGCAACCGCCTCCTCTGGAGCTATCCAGATGCAGATGGTATCAAAACCGGCCATACCGAAGAGGCGGGTTACTGCCTTGTCGGCTCTGCCGAGAAGAACACCACCCGTTTTGTTGCCTCCGTTTTTGGTGCCAGCTCGGATCGCTCACGCGCCCAGCAGACCAAAGCGCTGCTTACATTCAGCTTCCGCAATTTTGTAACGATGCGTCCATCGGAGCGTGAAATCCGCCGTCAGGTCGAGGTATTCGAGGGTACAGAAGGGCAAATCTGGCTGAAACCGACCGACCCAATCTGGGTTACTGTTCCTAAAGGCAATGAGTCGGCTCTCTCCTTCCGCCTGCGTTACGATGCACCGCTAAAAGCACCGATTCGTGAAGGCGAAAAACTGGGAACTATCGAAGCCCTGTTCGGAGACAGCCGTGAAACAGCCGAGGTCCTTAAATCGGTTGATATGGTCTCCACCCGTCAGGTTGACCGTGCCTCATGGGTCAGCCGACAGTGGGATGGTATCCGCTTATGGTGGCGCGATGACAGCAGTGATGAAGGCTCCGTTTCGGAAAGCCAGTAACTGTGTCGCTGACGGCCTGGGTTAACGGCCGCTTTCTTCCACTGGAAGAGGCAACCGTCCACATTGAGGATCGCGGCTTTCAGTTTGCTGACGGCGTTTATGAGGTCATCGCCTGCTTTGGTGGCAAATTCCTTGAACTGGATGCGCATCTCGATCGCCTTGAGCAGTCGTGCGAGGCGATCAACATCTCTCTGCTTAAGTCGCGCCCGGAACTTATTGAATTGATCCATGAGACCTACCGCCGCAACCCCTTTGATCATGCCATGATCTACATTCAGGCAACCCGTGGTGTGGCACCACGCAGTCACCTTTTGCAGCAGGAGATTGTACCAACCCTAGTCATTACTTCACGTGAGCTCCCCACTCCATCGGCTAATAAGCTGGCGATGGGTGCCTCCGCCATCACGCTCCCTGATATCCGCTGGCAGCGCTGTGATATCAAGTCGATCGCACTGTTGGCCAGCGTTATCGGCAAACAGGAGGCTGCCCGAAAAGGCGTGGATGAAGCATTCTGGCTCGATAACGAAGGGCATATTCTTGAAGGGTGTGCCACCAACTGTTTTGCGGTGATTGATGGTGAACTGGTCACCCACCCGCTCGATCATCAGGTTCTCGGCGGCATTACTCGCCACCTGACGCTGAAAATCGCACGTCAGCATGGCATTACGGTTACCGAACGTCCATGGAAGCTTGATGAACCGGGACTGACTGAATGTATGATGAGCAGTACCACCAATGCTGTAATTGCGGTCAGTCATATCAACGACAAAACCATCGGTGATGGCACAGCTGGTCCTATCAGCAGCAACCTTCGCCAATGGATGATTGATGAATTCGAGGCAATGAAACAGTGAACAAAATAGAAGCGGTACTGCTGGATATGGATGGCACCATCGTGGATGCCTTTCCTCCGATCATCCGTGCACTAAACCAGACATTTGTCGAATACGGACTACCTCAAATGACGGCGCAGGAGGTCAAGCGCCACACAGGCCGCGGCGACTGCAGCATGATTTCACTCTTTGGTGACAGGCGGGAAGAAGCCGGCAAACGTTTCCTTGAAATCCACGACGAGGACTACCTCGATCATATTAACCCCTTGGCCGGTGCCGAATCACTCTTCCAGTGGCTTAATGAACAGGGTATTCCATGCGCCATTGTCACCAGCAAAAGTCAGTCGCGTGCTGAAGCACAGTTTGAAGCGCTGGGCTGGAGCCATCATGTCGAAGTAATCATCGGCAAGATAGATGGCCGCCCGGAAAAACCGGACCCAACGCCTGTTCTGTTGGCCTGTGAGGCGCTGAAGATAAAACCGGAAAGGTCCGTCATGATTGGTGATGGTATCGCCGATATGAAGGCGGCGTCGAGAGCAGGAAGCCGTGGCCTTGGCCTGTGCGATTCCTTCTCAATTGCCGAACTAACTGAAGCTGGTGCAAGCCGATGTTTCAACTCATTAAGTGAGATCCATCAATGGCTAATAAAAGAGATATGACAAACCCTGCTGTAGAGTCTGACGTACTGACCCGCTTTCTTCTACCTGATGCATTTACCCGTGGTGCCATCATTCGCGGTAGCGCTATCAATAAAGAGGCGAAGCGTATTCATGGCCTTAATGGCCCTGTTGCAGCGCTTTTCGGGCAGACGCTGCTGGCCTCTATTCTACTACTCAGCATCAGCAAGGGCGGCATGCGGCAGGTGCTGCAGCTGGATGCGGCAACAGGCTCCTTTGCCCCCCTGCAACGCATGATGGCAGAAACACGGCCGGGAGCTGTTCGAGGGTATGTGAACTGGCAGGAGCAGCAGACCGCCCTACGTTATGAAGAGCATGCAGGCCTAAGCAGTTGGATGGGTAGCCCTGTCCGCCTCTCTACTGTTCGCGATATGGGCGTAGGTGAGCCCTATATTTCATCCATTGAGCATAACTCGGAATTTCTAGCTGACTTTATCATTCACTACCTGCATCAATCGGTGCAGATCAGGGCTGATATCATTCTGCATGGCGATCTCGCCATCATGATTGAGGCGATGCCAGGTTGTGAAGAGGAGCACTGGTTTAAGGCTGTGGAGGCCATGGCAAAGATTCCAAACAGTGTACTGGAATCTGCTTCAGAAGAAGCTATTCTTGCTTACTTTAGTGAGCTTAGCTGTAAAGCGGTTGGTACAGATCATTACGCCTATCGTTGCAGTTGCAGTCAGGAGAAGATGAAAGCAGCCCTGCAGGGAATCTCATCGGAGCAGCTACTTCAGATGGCAGATGAAAAGGGTAAAGTCACCCTCTCCTGCCAGTACTGCGACAATGTTTACGAGCTTGAGATTGGTGCGGCCGGGAACTGACCAAGGCCTGCCTGATGGAGAGCGACTTTTCATATAACCTTATCCGTAGACCAAAACGGAAAACACTCAGCATAATCATTCGCTCCAACAACGATGTCGATGTCCTGGTTCCCGCCAGAACTCCAGTTGCATTTGTCGACCAGTTTGTCAGCAGTAAGTCGGCCTGGATAAAGCAAAAGCTACATTTCAACAGCCAGATTAAGTCACCTCATAAGGCGAAAGCGTTCAAGCCGGGTGAACTGTTCCAGCTGATGGGAGCGGAGCTGATCCTTGAAATACGCATGGGAAAAAGAGCCGTTAAAAACGATAGTGAGAAATTAATCGTTTCCCTTCCCCTATCCACAAGAAATGATAAAAAAACAGATATTATTCGCAGCCTGATTGAAAAATGGTATCGCGATCAGGCTGAAATACATCTGGATCAGCGAAGCAAGCAACTGGCGGAGATTATCGGAAAATCACCAACCCATATCGGAGTAAAGGGCTACAAAAGCCGCTGGGGAAGTTGCCATATTGATGGACGCATCTTCTTTAACTGGCGACTGATCATGGCGCCTGCCTGGGTGATTGATTATGTCGTACTGCATGAGCTCTGCCATCTGATTCACCACAACCACTCCCGCAACTACTGGAATCTTGTTGAATCAATCATGCCCGACTATCGCAATGCACAAAGCTGGCTGAAGGTGAATGGCGCAACGCTTGAGCTTTAAATCCACGTCCCCGCGACATTAGAATTCTTATCGATCGCCAACAGCCCGGGCAGCATGAGTCTGTTGGGTAAGAACTACCTATGACTTTTTTCTGCTATACTATACATATGAAGTGACTTTCGAGGTGCTGATATGGTGAAGATGCATTTATCTGAACTTAGCAACCATTGGACACGACGCTTTCCCAAGCCTGGACACTCAGTGCAGGACTCAGGATGGGATATCGATTCGTTGGATGCCCCTTTTGATTACATCTTTGTACACACTTCACATAAAGGAGAGGTCAACAAGGTCAACTCCATCGACGAGATTGCAGCACGATTCATTGCGTCCGGCGGGCATATCATTCGCCCCATACTGAGAATCCCGGGCGTTGGATCACTGATTGCCTGTGAAGATGCAGCGGGTCACCTCTTCTCCTTCATCGAAGAGGAGCTTTCGCAGGGCTTGTGAACACAGCCTCGTAACACTCAGTCAGCGGCGCATATATATCGTAAAATCGTTGGCGAGATATTCGTCATGAAGCTCGCAATTGGGACAGAGAGATTTGCAGTACTCCAGCATCTGAAACGGATCAACGCTCTGCAGATCATGGGCCTTGAGATGCCGTGCATCCAGCATGTTAAAAGCGACACCCTTACTGCACAGCGCGTACATCTTCGCAATCTGCCCTCGCGCATAGGCACCCTCATCATGCAGCTGCTCATTCATCGCACCTGAAAGAACCACCCAGTTGAACGCCCCCTCCTCCAGTTCAAAATCGCTCAACTCACCACATAGAAGCTCACAATCAGGATGCCGCTCGCGTGCCGTGTAGATCAAATCAGGAGAGATATCTATTCCGGTAAAATGAACCGGAATCCCCTGCCCCTCAATCCAAGTTTTAAAATCAGCAAATCCACAACCGATATCAAGCACCGAATCACCGCACTGGATGCCAATCTCTGCCAGCACCTTAAAACGAACCTCCTGAATCTCCCTGCTGCTCCAGTAAAGTGCATTGGGGTGATAACCATGCCGTGTCAGGCTATCGCGATGTTTATCGACAATACGTTTACGCTGATCTTTCTTCATGTGCGAAAAGTACCACAAAACCGATGCAACACAGAAGCCAGCAGACGAAATTCGCGTAATCTTTAAACAAGAACCATACCCCCTGATAACCGTCACCACTTCCTATGGGAGGATAGATAAATTCAATATTCAAGAGCGCCCGACCAAGCCCCCCTTTGAGATGGAATTAAGCAGGCTATAATTATCTGTTTTTTGTTAAAAAAACATCAAACCGGTGGCTTATCGACCTTTAATTCAGGGCATGTTTTATGTATAATCTTTTGCCGCAAAACCTTCCCGGAGAATCCGGGTTTTGGATCAAATAGAGATCATCAAAAGAAGGACGTCATGAGTCATCACGAAGTAGATTTTAACTATTATTCTCAGGAGCATCTGCTTAATGCAGGCTGTTTTGATATGCGCCTGATTATCGAGGTGGTGGAGAAAACCCTGCTCGATTTTGAGAAGGGTTCGATCATGTTCCCTGAAAAAATTGTACAGATTTTCGACGAGAAGACTCAGAACCGAATCAACTGCCTGCCGGCAACGATGCTTGATGAAAAGATATGCGGTGTAAAATGGGTGTCGGTGTTCCCTGAGAATCCACGTAAATTTGATGTGCAGAATCTCTCCGCCATCTTTGTGCTGTCAGAGATTGAGCGCGGTTTCCCTGTCGCGGTGATGGATGGAACGCTCGCCTCCAATATGCGGGTAGGCGCTGTTGGTGCAGTTGCTGCGAAGCATCTTGCAATTAAGGATGCGGAAACCATCGGTTTTATCGGTGCCGGAGAGCAGGCGAAGATGCACCTTTTGGCGATGAAGGTGGTGCGTCCTACGCTGAAGGTCTGCCGTGTTACGGCACTAACCGCTGCTGAGGAGCAGGGATTTATCGATCAGCTCTCTCCGATTTTGCCCGATATGGAATTCATCGCTGCAAACGGTGATATCCGCTTAGCGATGGAAGGGGCCGATATTCTGGTCACGGCAACAGGTGCTCAGGCACCACTGCTTAAAGCTGAATGGGTCAAGCCAGGTGCCTTTTACAGCCATGTTGGTGGCTGGGAGGATGAGTATGCTGTGGCCTCCCTCTGCGACAAGATTGTCTGCGACGATTGGGAGACGGTAAAGCATCGTACGCAGACAGTGAGCCGGATGTATAAAGAGGGACTGATTGATGATCGCGATGTTCATGCAGATCTGCATGAGCTGGTATCGGGCGATAAACCGGGTCGTGAGTCAGATGATGAGCGCATATATTTCGATGCAGTGGGACTCTCATTCCTTGATGTCGCCATTGCACTAACCATGTTTAAGCGTGCCAAGGAAGCGGGAGAAGGAATCTCACTGGAGCTGCAGCACGAGATGATTTTTGAGCACGCAGATATCGCCAGCAAGGTGCGCCTGTAGTTCGATGCCTGTTTTCCGTCGTTTAGATGAGCCTGAGAGTCGATGGGTTGAGATCCATATTGATGGCCAGCCCACACAAGCCCGTGAGGGTGATTCGGTGGCTGCCGCACTGCTTGCTGCCGGGCTTCGCTCCTGTCGTACCACCCCCATATCGGGAGCAGCGCGTGCCCCGTTCTGCATGATGGGCGTCTGTTATGAGTGTCTGGTGGAGATTGATGGTGTGCCAAACCGGCAATCCTGCCAGATCACTGTGCAGGAAGGCATGCAGGTTCGCCGCCAGATCGGCGCCTCTGAAGGTTACAGCTAATGGAAAAACATGAGCTGGTCGTCATTGGTGGTGGCCCGGCTGGTTTGGCTGCTGCAACCACTGCGGCAAATGCAGGTATTGAATGCCTGCTTATAGACGAACAGGCCAACCCCGGCGGCCAGATCTATCGCGCCGTAGGAACAATTCCTGAGCAGCGCGCCACACTGCTCGGCCCTGATTATAACTATGGCCGGAAACTGGTTGATCAGTTTAACCAGAGTAGTGCCAGCTATCTGCCCTCCACCACACTATGGAACCTGAATAGCCAGCTGGAGATTGGCATCCTCCGCGATGGCAAGGCCTCACTGATCTCTGCTGATCGCATTATTATTGCAACCGGTGCCATGGAGCGCCCGGTCCCCTTCCCCGGCTGGACACTGCCGGGTGTGATGAGTGCAGGTGCAGGACAGATCTTGTTAAAATCCTCCGGGCTGGTGCCCGCACAGGGTGTGGTTCTGGCAGGTGTAGGCCCCCTTCTTCTTCTGCTTGCCTGGCAATACCTACATGCGGGTGTGAAGATTCACGCCATTCTGGATATGTCTCCAGCCGGTAATATCTGGCGTGCTCTGCCACATCTGCCAGGCGCACTGCTTGCCCACCACTACATCCTTAAAGGGTTGCGATATCAGTTGCAGCTCAAGCTTGCAGGGGTGAAGTTTTTCAACGGTGTTACTGAATTCCATGCAGTTGGCGGCGATGCACTGGAGGCGGTTGAGTTTACCCATAGGGGCGGCAGGCAGCGTATTGATTCCCAGCTGCTGTTAAGCCACTTTGGCGTCATCCCTGACAGCCATCTGAGCCGTTGTGCCGGTTGCGATCACAGTTGGGATGCCAATCAGCTCTGCTGGCGTCCTGTGGCCGACAAGTGGGATAACAGTTCAGTTGATGGTATTGCTATTGTTGGTGACGGCTCTGGCATCGGTGGTGCAGTTGCTGCACGACATGCCGGTCGCATTGCCGGTTTTGAAGCAGCACGTGCCCTTGGTTACATCAGTGAACAGGAGAGAAATGAGGCAGCCAGAAACGATCAGCGCTGGATGCGAGATGATCTGCGTGTACGCCCCTTTTTAGAGGCCCGCTTCCATCCTCCGGCTGAGTTATTGAGTGCGCCGCCTGATGAAACCGTGGTTTGTCGTTGTGAAGAGATCAATGCCGGAGCCATCCGCACGGCCATTCATGCAGGCCATAAGGATGCCAATCAGGTCAAGTTTCTAACCCGCTGTGGCATGGGGCCTTGTCAGGGTCGCCAGTGCGATAATGCAGTCAGCCAAATTGTCGCCCGTGAACTGGGTGATAAAAAGATGATTTCCGGCGGATATCGCATTCGCCCACCGATTCGACCGTTAACGATTGAGCAGCTTGCTGCACTGAATGAGGGAGCAGACCCTAAATGATGGCGAAAGCAGATGTGATCATCATCGGTGGTGGATTGCAGGGCCTCTCCACTGCCCTCCATCTTGGCCGTCGCGGCATCAAAGCGATCGTACTCGAAAAGGAGAGCCCCGGCCGCCACGCATCCGGGGTCAATGCCGGTGGCTTGCGCCAGCTTAATCGCCACATGGCCGAGATTCCGCTTACAGTTGCTGCGGCAGAGATTTGGAGAAACATCCGCGAATTGGTGGATGATGATTGTGATGTAGTGCTCAATGGTCAGGTCAGGATTGCCGAAACGGATGCGACACTGCAGAAACTACAGTCGCGTGTGGATGCACTGAAGGCGCGGGGTTATGAGCATGAGCAGATCATCGATAGCGAGACGCTCTACAGGCTTGTGCCAAGACTCGTCGGCGGTTGTGTCGGCGCGCTCTACAATCCCGATGACGGCTCTGCCAGGCCTTTCCATGCAGCCACGGCGTTTCGCCACAAGGCGATCACACTGGGTGCTGACATCCACAGCGGTGTTGAAGTGCTGGGCATCGAAGAGATCAGTGATGGCTGGAAGGTTGCTACCAATCAGGGGATGTTCTGCGCTGCAAACGTAGTGAACTGTGCCGGAGCATGGGCAAACCGTTTTGCCGCTATGCTGGGAGAGTCGGTGCCGCTCACCCCGAAAGCGCCGACGTTGATGGTAACAGAGAGGCTACCGCCATTTCTTGATCTGACCGTAGGGGCGGAGGGCTACCAGCTCTCCTTCAAGCAGATGCAGAACGGTACGGTGATTATCGGCGGTGCCCACCTAGCGAAGCTCGATTTTGAGCGTGAGCAGTCAGTGATCGACTTTGCCACGCTGAAAACCAGCGCCCAAACCGTGACCCGCTTCTTTCCTCATATGGCACAGGTTCGCATTGTACGCACATGGGCTGGAATCGAAGGGTTTATGCCCGACAATATTCCTGTGATAGGGGCCAGCTCGAAAGCAGCAGGTATCTTTCACGCTTTCGGTTTTTCTGCGCATGGATTCCAGCTCTCGCCGATTGTTGGCCGCATTTTGAGCGAACTGATTCTCGATGGAAAAACAGATCTGCCGATCGAACCATTCGATATCCGCCGATTCAATGAGTCGGAGTCATAAGAACAATTAACATTTAAAGGTGTAGACAATGATTGAACGCATGGAAACAAAACAAAGGATGAGCAGGATCGTCAAACACAACGGCACAATCTACCTGTGTGGGCAGGTCTGCAAGGATGCCGAGCAAGGTATCAAAGAGCAGACAGAGACCATGCTGGAGAAGGTCGATGAGCTACTGCAACAGGCTGGTAGTGACAGAGAGCATATTCTCTCTGCCACGATCTACATCAAGGATATGCAATATTTTGCCGAAATGAATGAAGTTTGGGATAACTGGGTACCAGAGGGTCATGCGCCAGCTCGCGCCTGTGTCACAGCCAGTATGGCTCGGGAAGCGCTATTGGTGGAGATCTCCGTGGTCGCTGCCGAAATAAACCCAGCGTCACATTAAGACGAAACCGAATACCGGGGCCAAGTCTATCATTGTACCGCCACATAGCCGTTATTTTGTTTTACTGATTCTAAGGGCAGAGTTCTCTATATAAAAATATATTCAGCAGATTTAAGGCTGACGAAAGGAAGTTAGCCATGATCCCCTTTAGACTCATTGATGAAGCCACCGAACACGGTACAACCATGCGCTTGTATAAGCGTGGTATCGATTATTCGATTCGCGTGGATAAAGCCGGTGACCTGATGAACAGCCGCCTGCACTACTCCGAAGATATGCTGGCAGAACTGGCCTGCAAAGCGATTGCCGGACGCAAAAAACCGCACATGCTGGTGGGCGGCCTTGGTATGGGTTACACACTGGCTGCGGTACTTGCCAACACTACCGACTGTGCACAGGTCACCGTCTCTGAACTGATGTCGGCCGTGGTTCGCTGGAACCGGGAGTATCTGGGAATTCTTGCTGGCTGCCCGATTGAAGATGAACGCGTTCATATTCTGGAGCAGGACGTCGGAAAAGTAATGAAAGAAAATAAAAATGGCTTCGATGCCATTATGCTCGATGTCGACAATGGCCCGGATGGCTTCACCCGTGATGATAATGATGCGCTGTATGGCCTGCGTGGACTGAACAACGCCTATGATGCACTTAAACCCGGTGGTGTGCTTACTGTCTGGTCTGCCTCCAAAGATCAGGCATTTACCCAGCGCATGATGAAGGTTGGTTTCAAGGTGGATCAGAAGCAGGTGCGCTCGCTCTCAGAAAAATCTGGCGTACAGCACACCATCTGGATCGGCATCCGTCCGGGTTAAGGTAGATGGCGACTTTCCAGTTCTGGCATTACAAGACTTGCTGCTGTTTGTTCGTATACTTGGCATGCAAGCCAGTGCAGCCACGATAACAGCAACGTCTATGGCAGGAGAGAGTCCGGTTTATGAATGAACAACCCAATAACCCAATGCATGGCATAACCCTGGAGAATATTCTCAATGCGCTGGTTGAACACTATGGCTGGGGTGAATTGGGCATCTACGTCAGGATCAAATGTTTTAACAACGACCCATCCGTGAAATCCAGCCTAAAATTTCTGCGAAGAAATCCGTGGGCAAGAACCAAGGTGGAGAATCTCTATCTCGATATGCTTAAAGAGATCGAGGACAAAGACAAACCCAAATGGCCCTATACAAACAGCCCGAAGAGCTGATGCAACTGACTGCTGTTGTAATCAGCAGCAAGCCATATTCATTCAAAATTCATCCGTTGTAATCAGACTGAAACACCTATCGACTTTCACTACACTGTTGCAACTTCTTTACAGTGAGGAAGAGTAAAGATTCGCCATCACACAGCATCAATTCAGGTAAAATGTAGATGGTATATGGACTCTCAGGTGGATAGAATAAGACGGCAAGAATCAGAACATGAATAGTACCGGATGTGTTTGATGAGTGAGACTGTATCTATTAATGACAACGACAAAAGTGCGGCACCACCGCATGTCTGGCACCAGCATATCAATCTCAAGCTGGCCGCTCTTGGTCAACCGACCTGCAAGCTGCAGGGAGGCGATCACTCCTACCTGACCATCGCTGACAGCTTACTCAAACACTACGCACGCCAGCGCCGCCTCCTGTCGGCCTACCGCTGCCCTGCCGATCAGCGTATTCAGAACTTCCTCAATGCCTATCTGGCCGAGAATGGCGTAGAGCAACAGGTAGAGCTGCCCGGCACCACCTTTGTTCTTGATCGTCCCGGCATGGCTCGCGAGGTGTCACTGCCGCTCAACGGCACCCATTTTCACTCCGATCTGGTCGACTCCTACCGCCTACTACAGGGGGTGCTGCACAATCCGAAAAGTGACCGCCGCACCACCAAAGGTGTATTTCACATTGCATCAGGTGGACTGCCAGTACCGGCAGACAAACTTGAGGTGCCGGTTGCCACCTATGGCGCCCTGCTCAAAGAGGCACTGAATCCCCCCCGCCCCCTGCTAGAACTGCCTGCAACCAGTGAGGAAGAGAAAAAAGCAGAGGTTTGGGTCTCCCTGCTGCTGCGTCCGAAGGTGCGCCCGGGCGTGCCCGGTGTTGTCGGTGTTGCCGGACTACTGTCTGACAAGAGTCTTGAGGTGCGCATGTTTGCCCCCGGCGGTCTGGTCTCTAATCTCGATTTCGTAGAGTCGATCTTCGGCAATGCCGGCGATCCGTTTCTGACTGAAAATGATGCCGCAGCCGATATCGAGCACTGGACCGGCCAAAGCGGCTGCATCATTCTCGCCCCGCATCTGGTGAATCTGAAGAAGAAGGATCTGGGTCTACCGCATGTTGCTGATGCCAGTGATCGACAGCGCCGTGACGGCATGTGCTGGCAGCATGAAGATGATCTGTATAATGATGGCCAGGCATTTAAAGTGGTCTGCCGTGACAAACGCGGTGTCATCGTCACCATCATTGCCGACAACTATTTCGGTTACAGCAAGAAAGAGATTAAATCCCAGATCAGTTATTCAGCCAACCTCTTCGGAGGCTGTGAAGAGGAGCATGCCGGCGGTGCGCTGGCATTTCCACGCTACAACCTCGGTGAGGTTTATATCCCACGTGCCAGTGATATGCTCGACAATCACACCTTTGCCGACCTCTGCCAGCGACTGGCTGACAAGATAGAGCTCAAATCAGAAGGTTATGCGATTGACAGGGTCTATCCCGACATCATCTATCTGCCTGAAGATGCACAGATCAGCATGCATGACCTGCAGGTTTGCTGGCAAGGGCCTAGCGGGCCATCGCAGATCAAACTACTGGCCTCTAACACCTTTATCTACCCCAGTGGTTTCAGGGTGCATATGGCCCGCCATGCCCACTCGCCAAGCTGGCGACTGATCGGCACCATCGGTGAGGGCACCTTCTGTCATAAGCCAAGCACCGTATCCGGTGGTGGTAAATCGGAGATATCCAAATCTATTGCTGGTGCAGTCATTTCAGGGCCGACCTATGTAGACAACTTTGAACAGGACCTCAAACAGGTGCGGGCCATTTTTGAACGCAACTATAGCGACCGCTTCCGCCATCCCGAATCTGAGAAGCATGATTCGCGAACACTGCTGAGCAAGGAGCGCAGTCTAGGCTCCGTGATCAAACTGTTAACCCCTTCTGCTATCGACTACACAGATGAGTACAACCACTGGCTGAAAAGCATTCCAAGCCACATTCTCGCACTGGTTTTCATGATCAAGCGCTTTTACAGAACTGCATGGGGAGAGAACTGGCACGAGCACTTCTCCGTTGATACAGTCAATGGCAGCCCGGGCCATGAACTGAGATACAATGGCCGCAAACTAATGGCCAGCTATCTGCGTGTCGGTTTTGCCGATGATGGCAGCTGGCGCCTGTTCAAGCTCAGGCAGGACTTTATCGCATCGGATAAAATCCAGATGGAGGATGATATCAGTGCCTCGATTGTTATCCCTACAAGCTATGTGAGCGGGCTCAACCCTGAGTATGATCACCCCTGCATCAAATTTGTGGATAACTGCGAAAAGAGACTCTTCCAGCGCCCCGATGAAGCGGTCAATCGCGGTTCGGACACTCAGACTGAGTCCGACCTCTCCAGCGGCAACAGTTTTATCTCCAACTTTCAGCCCATGCAGCGGGGCGATGCCCGTGAACTGATGGAAAATGTTATGCAGTTTGAGGAGTTCAGCGAGCCTATGCAGACACTGATCCGCAACGCATCAGAGATGGATGAGTCGCTCTACTTCATCTCCTCAGCACACCCCAGAATTGTGGATGGTAAACCAAGCCTAAACGTACGCTACCTGCAGGATCGCCCAGATCTAGCCGACCCGCGCTCGAAACACTTGGCTAAAGTCAGCACCCATCTGCACCGGGGGCTTAAGCCTGAACAGCCGGTCTACTTCCCAGTCAATGCAGTACTGACCGGGCGTCGAAATAACCCTGCGGAGCCGGGCATCCGGCCACTGGCAGTCTACAACCCGATTCATTATCAGGAGTTGCCGGAGCTGTTTATGGACTTCATCTGCAGCCTGACAGGCAAATCACCATCCACCACCGGTGCCGGTTCAGAGGGTGCGCTCACCAAGGGGCCCTTCAATCCACTTACTGCCACAGCTGATCTTAACACGGCCATAGTCTCCTTTATTCTCTGTGGGTATGACGGCTTCTCCACTGCTGCCGGTTTTATCGGCTCAAAGCGTCGTATTGATCACGATATAAGCATGTTAATACCTGAGATTTGGTGCCGCCTTCCAGCCAAGGTTCAGAAACCCGCCTATATGATCAAATGGGGTTATCTGAAAAAACTGGAGGATTTTGAATACAATGGCAAAACCGTGCTTGCCAGCCGACTCGGTTACCGCATCACCAAGCGTTTCGTACGCAACCATTTCGGCAAGGTGTTTGATACGCCGGTAGCCGTATTTGATAAAGCAATGCTGAAACCGGAAACGCAGGATATAGAGAGCTTTGTCGATGGCATCAATAACATCTGCGAAGCCCACCAGCGTGTTGCCCTCTCCTATTTCGAGGATGGCTCTATTGTTAATGCCTGCCCGCCACTTCAGGCGCTTCTGCATATCATGGCACATGGTCATTATCAGGGCCGTGATATTCATGATCCATCCATCCGCCAGATGTTCAGCCGCGAGGAGCTGCTGCAGAGTGACTGGTACAATGAGCGCCTGCATATCAAACAGGCTCGTGACACTCAGGTTTGGCTGCAGCACCGCGAGAACCTCAATGGTCAGATCAATGCGCTTGATGAAGATGAGCATGAGAGACGCACCCATCTTGCCGAACGTATCAGCAAGACTGATCGCATGATTGAAAGGGTGACAAGTGATGACTATCTGCAACGGCTGCAAGGTACGCTTGGCGCTGACTGGATTCACCGCGAAACGAAATAAAAAAAGGCCGCTATCCAGCGGCCTTTTTCCATCCACCTGTTGATCAGTATTATTTGATAAACAGCATCTCGCGGTATTTAGGCAGAGGCCAGAGCTCATCAGAGACCTCAGCCTCGAGCGTATCGGCGTGCTCTCGCACCTCATCCATCAGAGCGCGCACATCTTTGGCAAGGAACTGCATATGTTCTTCAGTCGATGCAAAATCGTGCTGTTCAAGTGCTGCGCTGAGTTTTGCAACAGCAGCCATCATTGCATTGGTTTCAGCAGCAACTGTTTTAGCAATAGAGCTATCCAGATCTATGCTCATCTCAGCCATACTTACATTGGCTGCTGCCAGCTCGGAGAGATAGGAGATTGCGGCTGGATAGATGATTGATTTTGCCATCTCCACAACCAGATTGGCCTCCAGTTCAATAGCCAGAACATACTGCTCAGAGTAGACCTCAAAACGACTCTCCAGCTCAACAGGTGAGAGTACACCAGTCGATGAAAAGAGCTGTTTAACAGACGCTTCACGCAGTGCAGGCAGTGCATCAGCGGTGGTCGGAATATTTTTCAGACCACGCTCATCAACAGCCGCATTGTGCCAGTCGGATGAGTAACCATCGCCACCAAATACGGCATTGCCATGTTCATTAATAAGATCTTTAAGCACAGCAAGCACAGCCGTCGCCTGATCACTGCCGGATGCCAGTTCAGCTTCAAGCTTACCGGCAACCCACTCAAGGGAGTCAGCCAGCATGGTATTCATCACCACCAGTGGACCGGAAACCGATTGCGCCGAACCCACTGCACGGAATTCAAAACGGTTACCGGTGAAAGCAAATGGAGAGGTTCTGTTACGGTCGCCCGGGTCGCGTTTAAAGTTGAGGATCTGTGAAAGACCAAGATCCATCTCACCACCGGCTTCAGTCACGCTGAGATTGCCCTCTTTAATATCCATAAACAGTTTTTCAAGCTGATCACCGAGGTAGACAGACATAATAGCAGGTGGAGCCTCATTGGCACCCAGACGATGATCATTGGAGGCGGTAGCAATCGCAGCACGCAGCAGCGGCCCATGCAGATGCACACCACGCACCACAGCACCACAGAAGAGCAGGAAGTTGAGGTTATCATGCGGGGTATCACCTGGATCAAGCAGGTTACCCTGAGTGGCATTGCCGACTGACCAGTTTACATGTTTACCCGAACCATTGATGCCCGCAAATGGCTTTTCATGCAGCAGACATAGGAATCCATGTTTCTTTGCACTGTTTTTCAACACAGTCATCAGCAGCTGCTGGTGATCGGCAGCGACATTGGCCGCTTCAAAATAGGGTGCGATCTCAAACTGACCCGGTGCAACCTCGTTGTGATGCGTTTTTGCTGGGATACCGAGTCTGTATAGCTGCTCTTCAAAATCCTGCATAAAGATCTGAACGCGCTGAGGGATAGCACCGAAATAGTGATCGTCAAACTGCTGCCCTTTTGCCGATGGAGCACCAAATAGGGTGCGGCCAGCCAGCAGCAGGTCAGGACGGGCATTGGCAAAGTTGGCATCGACCAGGAAATACTCCTGCTCTGCACCACAACTGGAGTTCAGAGGCGCAATCTCACTCTCCCCCATCAATTTCAGTACTTTTTGCGCAGCCTTGTTCATCGCGGCATTGGAGCGTAGCAGCGGAATCTTCTTATCCAGAGCTTCACCAGTCCAGGACATAAAGACACTCGGAATAGTCAGGGTAGCACCATTCTCGGTCTGCATAATATAGGCCGGGCTGGTTGGGTCCCAGGCAGTATAACCACGTGCAGCATTGGTCATGCGGATGCTGCCGTTGGGGAATGATGAACCATCCGGTTCACCCTTGATCAACAGGCTGCCGCAAAACTCAGTGATCGCATTGCCTTCTGAATTTGTAACGATGAAGCCATCGTGCTTTTCAGCAGAGGCATTGGTCATCGGATAGAAGATGTGAGAGAAGAATTTGGCACCTTTGCCCATCGCCCACTCTTTCATGGCTGCAGCAACAACTTCGGCTGTGGCCGGATCAAGTGGTGCACCGGTCTGCACGGTTTTCTTGATTGATTTGAAGGCGTTCTTGGAGAGGCACTCCTCCATCTTTGCCAGATTAAATACATCAGTTGCCCAGATTTTGCTCAAAGGCTCAGGCTGATCTACAGGTGTCGCTTGACGATTGGTGATCTGATGAATTGCTTGAAGTCGGGATTCGTTTCCACTCATTGGTGATTTCCTCTAGTTATTGGTTTTACTAATCAAACAGACAAAGCAATTGCAGTGCCATATTGATATCCTATATTTTACAACGTTTTTCAGGTCGATCTGGAAGGAATTTGATTATGCTTTAATCACTCGGTGCCTAATTTATAGACAACGGATAAAGATCATCTTATCCGAGCCAACAACGCAACTTCTCAACCTCAAACGGTGGATCACTCCCTGTTCTCAGAAGCAGCAAACAAAGAGGCCCCTTGTGAGGGCCTCTTTACATATCTATTTTGTTAGTGAGATAAACAGCTCAGGCAACTTCTCAGGCAGACGATCGACATGATCGACAATGGTGTACTGCTTGCCAAAGATATCAGCCACATACTCATCCGCCTTGGGATCAAGGTTGATGCAATAGCTATAAATGCCATCACCACCCAGCTCTTTCACTGCCTGCTTGGCGTCCTGAATCAATAGTTGATCATCATCGACATCGATATCTGCAGGTTCACCATCGGTGAGAATGAGCATTAGCTTTTTATCTGCCTGCTGCGCTTTCAGGTAATGGCCTGCATGACGCATCGCACCACCCATACGTGTTGAAAAACCCGCTTCCATCGCCGCCAGTCGTGATTTCACCTCATCATTCCAAGGCTCGTTGTACCCTTTCATATGAAAGTAACGAACATTATGACGCGTATCAGAGTGGAATCCGGCTATCGAGAATTTATCACCCACCTGATCCACGGCCCAGGAGAGCAGTGAAACCGCCTCCTGAGATAGCTCCAGAATCGTCTGATTACAACCTTCCGCTTTCTCATTGAGCGACTGCGACAGATCAAGCAGCAGCATCACCGCAACATCACGGCCATCAGTTTTATGGCTCATATTGATACGTGTATCGGGTTGAGAGCCCCCTTTGAAATCAATCAATGAGCGAATCGCTACATCCAGATCGAGTTCAGAACCCTCTTCCTGATAACGAATACGCACCTTATCCTGAGGCTTGAGCATATCGAGCATCGCTTTCAAACGTTTGGCCAGCGCACTGTGCTTGGCAAGAAGATTGTCAATTTTCGCTGCATTGCCACGCGGGTGTAGTGACTCATAGACGCTTACCCAGTCAGGACGATAGTGAGCGGCGTTGTAATCCCACTCGTGATAGTGACGCGGCGGCAGACCTTTCAGCTCTTCATTATCCTGCTGTTTCTGATCAAGATGTTCAAAGGTGGTCTCTTCATCATCACCCTGCTCAATATAGATCCACAGATGACGGTTATCATCACGATAATCGACCTCTGTGTTGTCGAAATAGGTGTTTGGAAGCGCATCGGACTGCTTGCGAGTTCGGCCAATAAAAGAGAGTGCAATCATAGCCATATCTTCACTCTTGGAGCCATTGCTCTCCATCTCGGCAAAGAAACGACCGACGAACTCACGCACATCTGCATTCTCATACTGGTAATCGGGGTCAAGAATCGCCCTTGAAACCATCGCCAGACGCAGATTAATCAGAGATGTATCTTCCAGCTGCAGCGCCTTCTCATCCGGAATTGGATGCAGGGCAAGGAAGATCTTTCTCAAACCGGGAAAGCGCTGCATGGCCAAATATTCAACACGGGAGTCTTCAAAGGTTTCAACCGAGAGGCGCTGGAACGGACTCCAGTTATCCACCACCATCTTCTGACTCCAGCGGCGATGCGCTGCCATATGAGCCAGTGCGGCTCGATAACGATCAATACCTTTTACACCACGATCATCATCATAGACATCAGGAATGCGAATACCCAGATCATCATAATAGGGCGTCGGTTTGCGCAGCTCATCAAAGGCCAGCGAATATGGCACAAGATAATCGTGATCACCCCACAGGCCACGCATGTATGAATCAAGCTTACGCTCATGATCCATCAACAGCGTGCCATGACGCTCACGCTGCATCACTGCATGCGCATCCGGTGACTGGAAACTGAAGTAGTCAATTTGGCGCCCTGGATGAGTGCTATAGTAGTTGATGCCGTACTCAACCCAGTTTTTAAACCCTTCTAGAGAGAGCTCAATCAACAGCCTTGGTGCCTGCTTAAGCAGGTCAGGCAAGCCGGGGCTTGGAAATGTAGTGTGGTGACCAAGAACAGATACGGAGGTTTTCTCCACCATATCACGCAGCACTTCGATATATTGGCGAAACAGCTTATAGGTTTTCAGACGTCGTGCTACAGCGCTACTGGTCTGCAGAAACGGCACCATCGCTTTGAAGTTGGTATGGGTCGAGAGGTAATGGGCAAACTCGCGCAGATCCGCCAGCGCCTCTTCACCCACTTCAGAAGCAACAACAGGCGCCTCTTCCAGATAGACCAGAACAGGTTCAGGACCACGCCCCAGCTTGCCAAGGAAGCCCGCATGTTCGATGTAGCTGACCAACCCTTGACTCGAAAGTCTAGCCTTAGCTTCCACCATGCAATCATCAAAGACCCGCTCAACCTGAGCAAACCTGCAGTTCAGGCGCTGCCAGTGCATCTCGATGTCCATCTTTCTTCTTGTGACTGTTTCAACCATAGGAATACCTTAACCTCTCAGCAGAGTCGTAAGCCTGTGTGAAATCACGCTATTAACCGAACACCGCATCAATAGCGTGATCGAGTGTATCGCGGATATCTTCGTCATCAGTAATAGGACGCACCAGTGCCATACGGCATGCAGCCTTGGGCTCAACGCCCCCCTTAATCAGAGCTGCCGCATAAGTCAGCAAACGGGTAGAGATACCTTCATCCAGTCCATGACCTTTCAGATTACGGGCCGTGCCACCGATAGAGACCAGCTTAGCAGCCAGCTCAGTATCAATACCGGTCTCAGTAGCAACAATACCTGTTTCAACTGCAGCGGTTGGATAATCGAATTCAAAGCCGGCAAAACGCTGTTTGGTCGACTGTTTCAGGTCTTTCATCAGGCTCTGGTAGCCTGGGTTATAAGAGATCACCAACTGGAAATCAGGATGCGCTTCAATCAACTCGCCCTTTTTATCCAGCGGTAGTGTACGACGATGATCCGTCAGAGGGTGAATCACAACGGTCGTATCCTGGCGCGCTTCAACCACTTCATCGAGATAGCAGATAGCACCAATGCGTGCGGCGGTGGTCAACGGGCCATCCAGCCAACGCGTACCATTGGCATCAAGCAGGTAACGCCCCACCAGATCAGATGCCGTCATATCCTCATTACAGGCAACGGTAATCAGTGGCTTATTGAGCTTCCATGCCATGTATTCAATAAAACGAGACTTACCACATCCAGTCGGCCCTTTCACCATCACTGGCAAACGGGCGGCATATGCAGCCTCGTAGAGCTCAACCTCATCAGTCTGTGGCTGGTAAAACGGCTCTTCGTGAATTTTATATTGATCTTTATCGGTCATGGCTTGCCCCCAGAAGAAATCTTGTGCGGGTATTATAGCTCATACACACAAGATGGCGAACTTATTATGGTTATGAATAATATCAGTATTTCTTATGAATAAACCTTGTTTTTGACCATGAATACGCATCCCGCTTGTACGTTGCGACAGCCAACCCTTGAAGAAAAATAGTGATACCTTTGTGCCCACGACCTACTGCCTAAAATTTGCAATGATCTCTGCATAACGGGGTGCCTCTTTAACCAGAACTGAGTTTTTTTCATCATCATAAACAAGCCTGAAGTCACCACGAAGCATCAACAACTGTCGAATGGGAGCATCCCGCTCGCAAACTACATAATCAATGGCAAATTTTTCGAACACCTTTTCCCAACCGATCTCCCCGTAATAAATCTTCCTGTACTCCTTGAGAAACGCATCACCATACATATCAGCCCTTCCATCAATGAAAACCCGCTGATCTGGATAAAGCCGATAGATCAGGTACCCCCCAAAATGATACGTATTAAACATTCGGCCACTTAAACCTGCCTTGATAATAAACTCCGTTGCTTTTACAGGAATGAGAGAATCGCGCTCTTTTTGGTGCCTTTGTTCCAGGATCGGATAAGAGAGAAGCAAGAGTGCAGTAATGATTAGTGTTAGCACCCAGTTCAAAATATACTCTGCGTTCCCGAGCTGTCTGCCGCCAGACATATATTTTTTATATATCACGCCCACTGGGCCTTCTGACAGCGTGGCTGCTGCTCCCTTTGCAAAGGCAACGCCTGCAAATGGTATGATCGTTAATATGGCCAAAGGCATGTGCCTATAAGCAACAAAGCCCGCAGCGATAAAAAAAACAGGTAAAACCACTTCCGTCAGGTCTGGTTTTATCTCTCTATATGCATAGGCGATAAAAAAACCAAAAATAAGAAGCAGGTTGTATTGCCCGGAAAGCGAATGAAAGTCAGGGCTTCTCCACTCACTGATAAAGCTTCGTGACGCCTCCATAGACATGACATTAATCGGATAGAGCCAGTGACTAATAAAATCAGGGTTGAGCGCGGAACTTAAGAACGTAATCAATGTAATGAAAGCCAATTTTGAGAGTTGCTTCCGGTATGCTTTGTCGAGCCTATCACCCAGCCAGAATGAAATGAATTCGCACATGGTGAACAGCATCAGCAAAGCGATACCTACGACATATCCTCCGTGCATATTGACCCACAAAATCATCATTGCCGGGAGTGCAACGAGGTATCGCGTGCGCTTTAAATATTTAAATTGCACAAGGATAAGCATCGTAAGCGAAAACAGTACGAAACTGACCAGCTGAGGACGAGGGGAAATGAATGGGTCCATTGGAACAATACAAGCAAGGATCAGCAAAGCTGGTAAAACACGGCTGTGATTGATATGGCTGGCTGCCAGATATGTGAAATAGAGAGCAAGCATCCCCAGAAATGCGGCCATCACTTTGATGCCAAGAGGTCCAAGCGAGTGATAAATCGTGAAAACCAGCACCTGGAAGAGCCACTCATGCAGCACCCATGGGTGTTCAAAATAAGTGTAAGAAAATATGTCTGCACTCGGCAGGGAGCCATGCATCAGAATCTGTTCGCCGGTTTTGATGTGCCAGAAATAATCAGGGTCTGACAGATCGAGACTAACCACCAGTGTAAGGAATAGAATCAGAAACAGAATCCTTGGTAGGTCAAGAAACTTGAGGGTGGCCATGGATATACGATTGATATTAACCATCTGGTTTAATGTTTTCTGCCGGTTGGTAGGTCTTTACCAGATACAGTGGCCTTTTTTTGCTCTCATCAAATATCCGAGCCATGTACTCGCCAAGGACACCTATCGATAACAGCTGAACACCACCAATAAACAGTACGGTTACCATCAGGGTCGGGTAACCGGCTACCGGGTCGCCATATATAAGTGTTGTACCAATAATTTTAATTCCATACAGAAATGCTAGCGTTGCGGTGATGGCACCTACATAGCTTGCCACCTTCAGTGGCACTGTCGTAAAAGAGGTCAGGCCTTCCAGTGCAAAGTTCCATAACTGCCAGTAATTCCATTTGCTGCAACCGGCACCACGTGGCTCTCTCTGGTAAGGGATTCCCGTTTGTGGGTACCCTATCCAGGAGAAAAGTCCTTTCATAAAACGATGCTGCTCTCGTAGCCGCAGCAAAGCATTTGTAGCTCGACGGCTAAGCAGGCGGTAGTCCCCCGTATCCTGTGGTATCTGAACGGATGCACTCCAGTGAATCAAGCGGTAAAAAATGGATGCTGAGAGCTTGCGCAGCCCGCTTTCACCCCTGCGCTCAGTACGGGTCGCATAAACCACGTCATAGCCTTCCTGCCACTTCTTAACGAGCTGAGGGATAAGTTCCGGAGGATCTTGCAAATCGGCATCAATGTTGATGACTGCATCCCCCCGCGCATGATCAAGCCCTGCGGTAAGGGCGATTTCCTTGCCAAAATTGCGGGTGAGATCAACGACTGCAATGTTAGCATCGGCACAACGAAGGCTCTCGATAATGCTTAACGTGTTATCAACACTGCCATCGTTGACGAACACAACTTCATGCCGCATTTCAATGTCGCTCAGCACTGACGATAAGCGGGAATAAAACTCTGATAGAACGTCATCTTCATTAAATACAGGGACAACCACAGAAAGAAGCAGTTGAGTCTTTGGCTCTACCAATCTATCTCCCTGTTCAACTCCAGTCTCCATGCCCACCCCACAACATCAGAAAACGCCTTCCGGCAACTATTTTAAGTATAGTTGAAAGCCGTTAAAGATCATAGTCACACTCTTACCCAACAATAAAAAAGTTACCGATGGGCCGGCTGAAAGGCCCAAAATCTACTGGCCAGAAATGTGATGGCTGGCACCACCATGATAACCGCCGCCAGACCAAGGCGGTAATCCCAGCCCAATAGATTGACCAGAGAAAACATAATGGCCTGATTAAGACCCAATCCCAGCAAGGCGATTGTGAAAAATTTTGGGAACGCTGTTGCGTAAGGCGTTGAGGCGTTAAAGGTCCAGTGATAGTGGCCAATGAAAGAGACAAACACCGCCAATGAGAAAGCAACGAAGTTGGCCCACAATGGCCCCCAGCCTCCCCACTCCACCAGAAACAGAACCGTGATGACGTGGGTAACAGTGGCCATAATCCCAACCAATCCAAAACGCAGAACCTGTCCGACCTCTTTTCTTAGGGTAAATTTCATAGTAGAGAAAACCATAACACCGCAACCATCTCTTTTTAAGCATAAGTCTTTTCCCGTGAAAAACCAGCCTGATTTCCCTCAATAAGAGTGAGGGCTATTGTCGGCCACCATCAAGGAACAATCCCGGCAGGCCACAGGCAAATTGCAGAGAGCAACCTTCATCCACGCTGTAATTTGAGGTATACTAGGGGAAGTCGTGTGACACAAACGGGGGAGCTAAGTCTGACTCAATCTCGAGCAATAAAGATGATTACGGGTAAACGCAGTGTCTGGTGGGCTGGATTATGGGCTGCGATACTGGTGCATTTTACTTTTTTCCTCATTATTGGAATGAGCCACCACTGGGGCTATCTGAGCAGCATTAATGATTTGGGCACATTTGATCAACTGGTGTGGAGCACGCTGCATGGCAACTTCCTTCAAACCACCATTAACCCCTTTGAGACACCGATGATCAGACTGGGGATTCATTTTGACCCCATTCTTCTCTTGTTTGTCCCACTTTATGCGCTCAGTGCCAGCATTGAATGGCTCATCATTGCCCAGGCAGCGGCTCTGGCCCTTGCTGCATGGCCTGTTTTCTTGCTGGCTAGGCACACCTTTCAGTCTGAAAAATCAGGGTTTATCTGGACCATTGTCTATTTGATGAACCCCTTTCTATTAAGTGCAGGAAGCTGGGATTTTCACCCAGTTACTCTGACGGTTCCTTTCATAGCCCTGGGGCTTCTGGCGGTGGTAAAACAGAACATCAGGATGCTGATCTTGTCATGTCTATTTATCCTGATGTGCAAAGAGCACATGGGGCTGACCGTCATCGGTTTTGGACTCCTTTGGTGGTTTCACAACCGAGACTGGAAAACAGCTTTTCTTGTTGCTGCACTAGGTGCAACCCATCTGCTTCTCGTACTATATTTTATCATGCCTCTGCTATCGCCTATTGGGACACCTGTCATGCTTGGCGAACAACTGGGGCAAATGAGCAGGTATAATTGGCTCGGAAATTCCCTAACAGAAGTGATCCATACCATGATGACACAACCCGATGTTGTGTGGGCACGTGTAGTGAAGATGGGTGGAATAATCTATTGGTGGCTCCTTTCGATACCTTTCTTTTTTGTATTTCCATTTATTGGACTGCAGTTTTTATTGCCGGGATTGGGCGACCTGGTGGCAAACACTCTCTCCTCAAATCCAATGCCCAAGGGCATATGGTCCTATCACTCTGCGGGGCTGATTCCAGTCATCACAGCTGCAGCCATGCACGGGGTTGAACGCATAACACGATGGCAGACAACATTTTCAGCTCAAGGATTAGCAGGACTGATAGTGGCCTCCAGTCTGGTGACCGGTTATTTTTTCCTGCCTCTCCCTCTTACAGGGGCAATTAATTATTGGGCCCCCAATCACGTCTTGAGTTGGCCTAACCCAAATGTGCAAATGGTCCGCTCCGCACTAGGCAGCAGCACCTCCCTCTCCATCCAGGCCAATATTGGAGCCCATTTCACCCAACGCCAAAGTATATATTTATATCCTGCCAAGGTTGGTGAGGTGGATGCCATTGTTTTACATTTGGCAAGCCCCACAACCAACATAAATTTCCCACCCGAACAACGACCGGACACGCTCAAAAACCACCATATCACTTGGCTCGATGGCCACCTGCAAATGGACCGTACAGAATATCTCGCCTCTATTGAGTCTCTTTTGGATAACAAGGAGTATGGAATATTACTTTGGAATGACCCATGGCTTGTTTTGTCAAAAACAGCAACGTCTCATCAACCAGAGGGTGTGAAGAGCAAAATCAGGCAGTTGCGTGAGGAGTGGGATATTGAGCCTACCGAATACCGGAATACTTTGGATAAACATTGGCAGGACGATTACTCCATCTCTAAGAAAAAAATGAGGTGAGTGGCGGCTAGCGCTAAGTGATTTGAGACTCGCCCCTTCTGACCCAGTCTTCCCCAAACAACAGCGATAAACCTCTCGCCCTGAGAAGCAGAGTAGTTCAGGCACACAAAATTCGGCCATTTCCACCTCTGAAGCTAGTCGATAAATATATTTCCGAACTTTCTTTGCACATTCACAAAGCATGGATTATAATAAAAGTAAAGGAACAAGTCGGAAGACTAATAACACAGGAGGCAACCATGCGTAAATTATACACTAAACTATTGAGCTTCATCCCAGATGTTTATGTCCGGAAAGAACGCGGTGCAACCATGGTTGAATATGCCATTCTTGTAGCGCTAATTTCAATCGCTGCCATTACAGTTATTATTGTAGTCGGCGAGCAGGTTAATAATGCATTCAACGCAGTCGCTGATGCGATTAACCAATAGCTAGGCAGATCATCCTGCCTGGCTATATGTAAATCAGGCAACTGCTCAAGCCTGCTTTTCGTACTCTCAAAGGCTCAGGGTAAACATTTAACTGGCTGATGAGGTTTGTTTAGATATCGAAATGGAGATATCCAGCCACCCATGCGTTGAAAAACGCATGGGTGGGTTCGGCCGCAAGACTAGTTAGCCTATCGGGCGATACAGTTACAGTTCACAAGAAGTGAAGCAAACTTTCATCATTTTTAAATTTATCTAAAGCCTTCCAGCGATATTGACCGTTATATCTTGAGGAGGTCTATTATGCAAAAACGAGCGATAATCATGTTACTTGTCGCGCTAATCATGGGCGGCATCGCCGTGTCGCTGGTGAACACCGCAATCGATCAGAAAGAACAGGAGCCCGGCGTTGCTGCGCTGACCGTTACACCGGTTGTTGTTGCATCTGTAAACCTTGAGATTGGAACTCGACTGAGCGATGTCATGTTGAAGGTAGTTGACTGGCCTAAAGAGGCGGCGCCAGAAGGTCTCTACACGTCAATTGAAACAGTCCTCGGTGAAGAGCCACCTGTAGTCGTCAAGGAAATCCGAAAAGGAGAGGCACTCCTCCCTTACAAACTCTCCGGACAGGGCGCCCGAGGCGGGCTGACTCCAAGAATCGAGAATGAGATGAGGGCAATGACGATCTCTGTCAACGAAGTTCGCGGCGTTGCGGGATTTGTGCTTCCAGGCGATCGCGTTGATATCCTCTACACCTCCGCTGTGCCAGACAAGAAGAATGCATATATTACCAAATCTCTTCTTCAGAACATGCTAGTACTCGGTGTGGATCAATCATCCTCAGAAAAAGAGGACAAGCCTCAGATCGTGAATGCCGTCACCCTGCTGGTATCACCACAACAGGGAAAGATTCTTACTCTGGCTGGAAAAGCAGGTGATTTAACGCTACTGCTCAGAAATGAGGCTGACGTCTCACTTTCCACTGATGGCAACCTGAGTACCTCTGATATCGACAAGATGGGGAAAAAAGCATCCTTAGCCAAATCCGGAAAAGGAACCGGTAATTATACCAACGTTCAAGTGATTCGTGGCCTTAGCACCAGGAACTATACGGTGAAACTGGCTACTCCGGTCAAAACTCCAACAAGCAATAATCCTGGGACTGTACAACAGGAAAGGGGTGGAAAATGATGACACCAACGACTGAAAAACATGGAACCAAAACAATAACCAGTTGTTTGCTACTTCTGATTTTTGCCTTGGTCGCTCTTCCGGCCAATGCCGCTGATGGGTTCAGCCTTGATCTTAATGATGCGATGAAAGCAGGCGAGTTGAATCTGGCGGTTGGAAAATCAAAGGTCATCAACTCACCTGTACATATCAAGGAGATTGTTATCGGCAGTGCTTCTATTGCTGATGTGAAACTACTAAACTCCAGAAAGGTACTGATTGTGGGTAAAGCCGCGGGGTATACAAACGTGGCATTCCGTGACCGCAACAAAAACCTGATCGCCCTGCTGGACGTCACTGTGGGTTACGATATTGAAGCAGTAAAATTCAAACTGCATCAACTGCTCCCTCATGAGAAGGACATTCAAGTGCGCAACGTGAATGGCTTGGTGATCCTATCAGGTAAAGTCAGCAATGCGCTGGCCATGGACACGGCGCTGGTTGTTGCCAGAAGCTTTGCACCGACCGGCGTAACTAATCTCCTGCAGGTAGATGGTAATGGCCAGCAGGTGATGCTGGAGGTGCGTATTGCCGAAGTTGAAAGGACCTCCCTCAAACAACTGGGTGTTAACGGAACACTTACCGGTAACATCGGCCCAACCAACCTTTCAAGTGCCCTCAATGGTGCTGTAGCCAATGCATTCGGAAGCCTTGGTGTGGTTTACCGTGGTCTTAACCTGACACTGTCAGCACTGGAGACTCAGGGATTGGCAAAGGTTCTGGCTGAACCGAACCTTGTAGCCCTTTCCGGTCATGAAGGAAGCTTCCTTGTTGGTGGTGAATTCCCCATAGACGTTGCTCAATCCGGCGCCGTTGCGGGAGCGATCACGGTTGAATACAAAGAGTTTGGTGTAGGTCTTAAATTTACACCAACTGTACTTGACAGCACCAAGATCAATCTGGAGTTGCAGGCTGAGGTCTCCTCTATCGCAGCTGCAGCAACATTGTCCAACGCCCCGACCCTGAGAACACGTCGTGCAAGCACTACGGTTGAAGTGGCGGATGGCCAAAGCTTCGCCATTGCTGGGCTGATCCAGAACGATGTGAACAATAACATCGATAAGGTTCCCGGCCTTGGTGACGTGCCAGTACTAGGTGCATTGTTCAGAAGCACCGACTTCCAGCGCAATGAAACCGAGCTGGTTATCATGATCACTCCACGTTTGGTTAAACCGATGGCTGCAGGGCCTGTCGCACTGCCGACAGATAACTTTGTACAGCCAAGTGATGTTGACCAGTACTTGATGGGTCGCCTGCAGGGTACGTCTGAACAGGCGCCTGCTGCTGAAGCTGCTCCATCAGGGCGAGCTTCTGAAGCCGCCCCAGGTGGCGTAGACGGTGCATTCGGTCACCAGTTATAAAAGGAGTCTTATTATGGCAATCAAACAATTATTTCTGATTACCGCCGCAATGGCTCTATTAGTTGCTGGCTGTGCACACACCGGGCCCGAGCCCATGCAGAGTGACTTTGGCAATTCAGTAAAAACGAATATTGCCAGACAGACCATCAATCCTGATGCAGGAAGAGAGCAGATGCCTCCCGCCACTCTGGATGGGCAGGCGGCTGAGAAGGCACTTCAAGCGACTCGGGAGAGTGCAGCTGAAGCATCCACCGAGAGCCTCCTTGATGACGTAGCACAATAGAGAACAGCCTATAAGGAGACTGATAATGTGCATGCAATCCAATAAAGAACGTGGCGCAGTACTTGTCATGGCCGCAATTTTCAGCGTGGTCCTTATTGGAATTGCTGCACTGGCTGTTGATGTGGGGCGTCTGTTTGTCCTCCATAGCGAAATGCATAATGCCGCTGATGCTGCTGCACTTGCTGGTGCAGCAGAACTGGATGGACAACCAGGGGCACAAGCAAGAGCCAGGGCAGCCGCCAGAACACTTTTATCCCATCAGGGAAGCTTTGCAACTAATCAAGAACTCCTTAACGACGCGACAGCCCTGCCAGACAGTGCAATCACATTTTACTGCGCCATCGGCAGTGAATACGACTTCGAATCAGGCGTGGCCTGTGCAGAAGATGCAGATCCTGCAGGCAGTCAATATTTCCCTGCTTCCGGGGATGCCGACTCCCACTACGTCAAGGTCACCTTGCAGAGTGATGATGCTGACACTTTCTACGTGATCGACCTCTTCTTCTTTCCCGTGCTCAGCCTGCTCCCCACTGTTGACGCCACACTCACGGCTTCTGCCCATGCCGAAGCCATTGCCGGCAAGCATGACATGATCTGCAACTACCCTCCCCTGATGATCTGTGATCCCTTTGAATTTAGTGGCGGATTTAAGAACGTCATGGTTCCAGGCCATATGATCCAGCTTAAACTGCAACAAAGTGGTGTCTGGTGGGCCCCTGGCGACTTCGGATTCCTCCAAACCTCAACAGGCCCTGGTGCAATGAATCTGGCCGATTACATCGCCGATGAACAACTTACGGGCTGCACCCCTGCAATTGTCACCTCAGAACCTGGTGGCAACACCGGCCCCACCACAAGGGCGATCAGCACCCGCTTCGATGAATATATCAACACATCCCATTACGACTGGCCCGAATACCCTCCAGCTCCGGTTGTCATCGACTACCCGCGTGATGCGGTCATCGTCGACAGGATTGGTGATGGCAACTGGGATAGAGCCACTTACTGGGCCAATTTCCACGCCAGCCAAGGGCATGGTGCCATGCCTGGCACTGAGACCCTCGAAGACGGCACCACCTTTGACTTTGCGAGTGCAACCAGGTGGCAGGTCTACAACTGGGAGATCGAGCAGACGCTGGCAGGCACTGATAGGCTGCCCTGCTATCATGGTTATCCATTCCTAGATAAATTTGGCAACCCTACCGGCGACACTCTGGACTGCACGGCAGATGACCCATCAGCATCGATTCCCTCAGATGCGAGGGTATGGATCGATGGAAGCATTTATAAATTAGATGATCATCATGGGCCCGTCGTGGACGGCAAACCTGATCCGACCCACCTGAATGCGGGTGCTTACCCGCCACCACGATCCATTCCAAAACGGCGCGAACTTCATATTGCCACCCTCAGCTGCGATGCACTTGGCATGAAGGGTAAGATGACAGTGCCCGTCACAACACCAGACGGCTTCGCCAAGATCTTCCTTACCGAACACACCGTGGGCCCACCAAGTGCGGATCTGACCGGTGAATATATCGGTTGGTCGAAAAACACGGATTCGGACTACTATGTTGAAATCCAACTCTACGAATGATCGCCGGCACGATCGCAGTCGCGGTGCCGTGATGGTGGAATTTGCCATCATTATGCCGTTTCTTATCCTGCTGTTTCTGGGTGTCACTGAGCTCGGTCGCTCTCTCTATCAGCAGAATATTCTGACACAGGCTGTTCAGGCCGGTGCCCGCTACATGACCAGAGCACAGGGTGTCATAGATACTGATGCCTGCGCTGCTGGTGCTGCGGTATGCTGCGTAACAGATGCGACTGCATGGGGTGCTGCTGAAGCCAAAGCAAAAGAGTTGGTCGTCTACGGCAACCAGGCTGCGGCTGCAGGCAATGAAATACTTCCCAACCTGACCACAAGCGACATCACCATTACCATCGCAGAGGACCCAAATGCAGCTTCGATTGACGCATGTGTTATCACAGTGAGCGCAGATGTTGATTTTGTAGGGATATTCGGATCTGAATATACCATCCCTCCTATCCCGTTTGTTGGTAGCCCCATCATAGGAGGAATCGATCTGTTAACACTGGGTGCCACCACGCAAGAGAGGTACATCGGTGAATAGGTTATTAATGAACAGGCCACATGAGCATGGCGCAGCGATGGTCGAAATGGCCATTGTATTAGCGATCTTTCTGGCACTGGTGTTTGCTATCCTTGAGTTCTCACTGCTGATATTTAACTGGTCTAGGGTTATCGAGAGTACACGGGCAGGCGCAAGGTATGCTATAGTAAATAGTGTAGAGACATACGGAGGATGTAATACAAATGTTGAGGCTTTATCTTGCCCTGGCACCGACTCTGTGACCTGCACACTTGATGATTCTGGTACAAATTCAGCAATCCTCACGGAGATGCGGACGAAGGTGCAACCTGGAGTGCTAACAGGAGGCTCTGTACCCCCAGGCAATGTAGAGATTACCTATGCCTGTGCTGAAGAGACAGAGCTTACTGAACGCGTTAACCCCCTACTGCGGGTAACAGTAACGGTTAGCGGCATTCAGTACCCCTTTGTTGTGCCGGGGCTACTGGGTATGAATGCGACTTTGGATATGCCTGACCATTCAACGACCCTTACAAGTGAAGACTTGTACACATATTCGCCGTGAATATAGTTTATAGAAAAGTTACTGAGTGAGGTAAGCTATGAACCTGAAAGTAATCGCTGAACTGATGAATGAAGAGGCCTCCGAGCAACTGAAAGCGGCTCTTTCTCACATCAAAGGTATCAGCCTGACCGTACGGTTACCAAGAATCGAGGCTGACCTGACAAGGATTGGCAAGGCTGAAATGCCTGATGTCCTGATCATCGAGATTACGGATAACTCACCGGAAGATATCGACAATATCGTGAAGGTGGTTACGTCCAATCAGGATCATATGGTTGTTTATGTCATTTATCGCGACTGTTCATCGGAAACAATGCGTCGCCTTGTCAAAGCCGGTGTAAAAGAGTTCATGCCACTGCCACTCCAAGCACAGGAACTTGCACTCAGCCTACTTGAAAACATCTCCGACAAACGCGTCAGGGTACAGGCTCACAAGGAGAGTGGTGGCGTAACAGCATTCATCAATGCCAAGGGCGGTGGCGGATCGACCCTTCTTGCAACCAATGTTGCGCACATGCTCGCCTCCGAATACAAGGTTTCAACAGCACTGATCGATTTTGACATCCAGTTTGGCACGGCCGCCATATATCTGGATCTGAATCCACGCAGCAACATTATGGATGCACTGGTCGATGTTGACCGTATTGACCCGGTATTTGTGCAAGCGTTGATGACCAAACACAAAAGCGGTCTTGATGTGCTCGCCTCACCTAGCGATATCGAACCAATCAACGGCATCATTACTATTGAGGGAGTGACCCGCCTTCTTGACGTGGTCACGGAGCTTTACGATTTTGTTATTCTCGATATTCCGCGCCTGTTCACGCCGTGGACGATTGAGGCATTGAAACATGCCAATCCAATCATGCTGGTCACTCACCACGACCTGACCACCATTCGTGATGCCAGACTTATTTTGGATGCGCTACCGAAAATGGATATTTCCACAAGCAGGGTTGAAATCATCAACAATCGTGCAATGACCAAGGTAGAAGAAACTTCCATCGATAGCCTGAAAGATACCTTGCACAAAGCTCAAATACACAGGGTACGCAATGACTACAAGACTGCCATACATGCCGAAGAGAACGGTGTGGCACTTTCAGAGATTTCCAGTCGTTCCGACTTAACAAAAGATGTTAAGGCTCTGGCGCATTATCTGGTCGAGAATCATCTTGGAAAACAGGAAAAAGAGAAAGGATTCTTAGGTTCCCTGTTTGGAAAAAAATGAGAAAAAAATGAGGTAAATGCTCATGACCACTATATCTGACTCTCCCCATGACCACTGGGATGAATATCATGCTTCCAGTGCTGATAGATCGACAGACCAGACGAAATTCCAGGCATTTAAACAGCGAGTCCACCGGCGTCTGCTGGAGAGAATGAACCTGAAAATCATTGATCAGGTCGATGAAGCCTCAGTTCGCAAACAGATTGCGCAGGAAGTTCGCGATATTATTGCAGAAGAGCCAACGCCTCTGAATGCTAAAGAACGCGCCCGCCTGGAGTCTGAAATTCAGGATGAAGTACTTGGTCTGGGCCCCTTGGAGACATTGCTGGCCGACCCCACCGTCAACGATATTCTGGTAAACACCTTTAACCAGATCTATGTCGAACGGCGAGGCATACTGGAAAGAACTGATATCCGGTTCCAGAACAATGAACACCTGCAACGCATCATCGATAAAATTGCCAGTAGTGTAGGCCGCCGAGTCGATGAATCATCTCCGATGGTTGATGCCCGTCTTGCAGATGGCTCCCGTGTCAATGCGATCATTCCCCCCGCAGCACTGGATGGCCCAATTCTCTCCATCCGTAAATTCAGCGTGGATCCCTTCCAGATCAGCGATCTGGTAGAGTTCAAGGCGATGACACCAAGAATGGCCACATTTCTGGCTGCAGCTGTGAAGGCCCGTATCAACATTCTCATCTCGGGCGGAACAGGTAGTGGTAAAACCACCCTTCTCAATGCCCTTTCCGGGTTTGTTCCTGAAAAAGAGCGAATTGTTACGATTGAAGACTCGGCCGAACTGCAACTGCAGCAGCCTCATGTTGTCAGGCTTGAGGTACGGCCACCCAATATCGAAGGCAAAGGCGAAATCACCCAGCGTGATCTAGTTCGCAACTGTCTGCGCATGCGTCCAGACCGCATCGTGGTCGGTGAGGTGCGTGGTGCCGAATCACTCGACATGCTTCAGGCCATGAATACAGGCCATGACGGATCTCTGACAACAATTCATGCCAACACCCCCAGGGATGCCCTGACAAGGCTTGAGCACATGGTAGGTATGAGTGGTGTTCCGATTCCTACCAATGTAGTACGGCAGCAGATTGCCGCTGCTATCAATCTGCTAATTTCTGCCGAACGCATGCTCGATGGCCGCCGTGTCGTTACCAGCATTCAGGAAATCACCGGTATGGAAGGCGAAATCGTCAATATGCAGGAGATATACAAGTTCGACCGTAAAACAGTGGACGAAAGTGGCCATGTAGTAGGCGAATTCAGGGCCACAGGAATCAGACCTCGAATGATCAGCAGGTTCATCGAGCGTGGCATCACCCTCAGTGATGACCTCTTTGATCCTAAATATGTTTATGAATAGGTGATAACATGATTGAATTTATCGTACCGCTAATCACATTTATCTCGATCGTATCGCTGGTAGCAGGAATATACTATTTGTGGGATATGATTGGTGAAACCGGTGCCTCGAAGGTTGAGCGAAGATTAAGAATTCTCTCAGCCGGTGGTGCGCATGGTGGCGATCTGATCAAGAGAAAACAGCTGAGTACCAACCCCGCTCTGGACAAAATCCTTCATGACATTCCCCGCGTTCATGCTATTGATCGCCTGCTCACTGAAGCAGACCTTGATCTTTCAGTGATGAAGTTCATTGGCCTGCAATTTGGCACCAGTATTATTTTCACCGCTATTCTGTACTTTAGTGCCGATCTGTTTCCTCTGCTGGTACTGATACTCGGAGTGACCGCCGGATTCATGGCCCCTTACATCTTTGTCTCAAAACGCGCCACTAAAAGACGCAAACGCTTTATTGAAATGCTGCCCGACACGCTCGACTTTATGGCTCGCAGCCTGCGCGCCGGCAATCCATATTTAGCCACACTGAAAATGGTTGCTGATGAAGTGCCCGATCCAATCGGAACAGAGTTCGGCATTGTATTCGATGAGATCAACTACGGCCTTGAGACCAAAGATGCACTGCTTAACTTCACCGATCGTATCCACTGTGAAGAGGTACAGTATTTCGCTGCAGCTGTGATTATTCAGAAGGTTACAGGTGGTAATCTGGCGGATGTACTCAATAAAATCGCAGAGGTAATGAGAGCGCGGGTTAACGCCTACCGGGAGATAGCGATTCAGGCCGCTGAGATGAAGCTCTCAGCCAATGTATTGATCGGGCTTCCGTTCTTTGTAGCAGGTGCTATCGCTCTCACCAATCCGACATATTTCGACCCTCTGTTTGAACATCCGCTTGGACAAGTAATTATCGCCCTTCAACTGTTCCTGATGGTCATCGGTTACTATGTAGTCAAACGCATGATCAGTTTCCGGGTATAGGAGAGTAAGATGAAAGAACTCACAGCAATCATCAGCTCTTTCTTCAATACAGCTAACGAGTTCACACTTCTTGGCTTGGTATTCATTGCAACGGCATTGCTCTTTTTTGGTCTTTTCACCTGGTTAATGGGCGGCATGACCCCCCTGCAGCGCCGTCTGAATGCGATTGAGCACCCTGAAGAGGTTGCTGCCCAAGAGGATCATGACCAGCGAGAGGGACGGTTTTTTGTTCGCATTGCTGAATCTGCTTCCAACATGGTGATTCCGGACCAGGGATGGGCCGACTCCGCAATGAAAATGAAACTGGTCAGAGCCGGATATTATGCTCCCAGAGCCATGCGCATCTTTATCGGCAACAAGGTCATTCTGGGGCTGCTGATTCCCGCAGTTATTATCATTGTCGCCATAATGGTCGGCTATTCACCCGCAGCAGGTAACCTTTATGTCATTATGCTGTTGGTTCTGGCCGCTATTCTGGGCTACTACCTTCCCGACTTTATTGTGATCAGAAGAATTAACAAGCGGCGGCTGGACTTTGCTGAAAGCTTCCCGGATGCCATGGATATGTTTGTCGTCTGTGTAGAGGCGGGCCTTGGGCTTGATGCTGCTATCCAGCGAGTCAGTGAGGAGCTCCGCCATAGCCATGCAGTGCTGGCAGGCGAATTCTCGGTTGTAAGTCTTGAATTGCGTTCAGGTAAAAGCCGTGAGGAAGCCCTTCGTGCTCTGGCGGAAAGAACCGGGCTTGATGAAGTGCATGAATTGGTCACCCTACTGGTTCAGGCTGATCATTTCGGCACCAGTATTGCCGAGGCGCTGAGAACACATGCAAAAGAGATGCGGCAATTGAGAATGCAGAGAGCCCGCGAACGGGCTGCCAAGCTGCCCGTTAAAATGATTTTCCCAATTATCCTGTTTATTTTCCCAGCCCTGTTCCTGGTTATTCTGGGTCCGGCATTTATCCGAATCCTTGAAGGGTTCAAAGGCATGGGCGGTGGCTGAGTCCACTATGTGAGAGGTGCATTATGTCAGTTAAATATTCCCGTCCACTAAAACAGGGGACCATGATGGTCTACTGCCTCTTACTTCTTGCAGGATGCACTACCAGCTATGCTATGCTCGACACTATCCGCCCAGTATTTCAGGTAGGTGGCGAAGCAACCCAGTCAAAAGCTGTGAACAATTATGAAAAAGGTAAGCAGTTATTTGCCGCTGGTAAATACGGCCTGGCACTGGAGGCCTTCCGCCAAGCAAATGCGGAAAGCCCAAACTCTGTCAATGCATTGAATGGAATTGCCGCCTGTTATGATCAGATTAAACGCCATGATCTTGCAACCAGCTACTACCACAAAGCATTGAACATTCAGCCGGATTCGGCAAAAACATTGAGTAATCTCGGTTACTCCTACATGATGCAGGGAAAATATGCCGACGCAGAGAAGGTTCTGCAGCTTGCACTAGTACATGATCCCAGTAACTCCCGGACTACACATAATCTAGAGATTACACATAACCGGCTAGCCGCAAATAAAGTAGAGCCAACAGTCAATGCCATCGTAATGGCTGAGCCTGCACCCGTAGCTTCTGCACCCGTAGCTTCTGCACCCGTAGCTTCTGCACCCGTAGCTTCTGCACCCGTAGCTTCTGCACCTGTAGCCGCTGCACCCGTAGCTTCTGCACCCGTAGCTTCTGCACCTGTAGCCGCTGCACCCGTAGCTTCTGCACCCGTAGCTTCTGCACCCGTAGCTTCTGCACCCGTAGCTTCTGCACCTGTAGCTTCTGCACCTGTAGCCGCTGCACCCGTAGCTTCTGCACCCGTAGCTTCTGCACCTGTAGCCGCTGCACCCGTAGCTTCTGCACCCGTAGCTTCTGCACCCGTAGCTTCTGCACCCGTAGCTCCTGCACCCGTAGCTTCTGCACCTGTAGCCGCTGCACCCGTAGCTTCTGCACCCGTAGCTCCTGCACCCGTAGCTTCTGCACCTGTAGCCGCTGCACCCGTAGCTTCTGCACCCGTAGCTCCTGCACCCGTAGCTTCTGCACCTGTAGCCGCTGCACCCGTAGCTTCTGCACCCGTAGCCGCTGCAGTACCTGCAAAAGTAGTTGAAGTAAAACCTACTCCTCAACAGCCAGTGAAGGTGGTTGTACTTTCCGTAGGTAACAGGATTGAAATCTCCAATGGTAATGGCCGCAATGGTATGGCCAAAGCACTGACCAACTTCCTGAAGAGCCGCAACGAATGGGTCTGGAAGATCAGTAACTCCCGTCCATTCAATCAGGAAAAGACCACTCTCTATTACCTGTCCGGAAGACAGATTGAAGCTGAACAGCTGGCCATTAAAGTTCCCGCCCCTGTAACCCTTAGGGAAACAGCCTCCAATAAAAACGACAGCGACCTTCGTCTCGTAATTGGTCACGATTTCATTTACAAGACTGAAAAAGAGATTCATATGATGGCCAAAGTACAGGATAAGGTTTCGATGCTTTCAGCACACTTCAGCAACGTCCTCATGCCTGCCCGCCTGGAAATCGCCAACGGTAATGGTCGTGAAGGCATGGCTCGACTAATGACAAGCGTTCTCGCTAGACATGGGCAGACCATCCGCCGGGTTACCAATGCGGATAACTTCGACTATTCATCATCAGTCATCTACTATATGCCAGAACGACGCCAGGATGCAGAGAAGATCGCGTCCATGCTTCCCGTTAAAGTGGAGATGAAAGAGATGGATATTACACACCGCAGAGTTGATATTCGCATCGTGATCGGTAAAGACCTGCTTGAAGCTGTAGATTATTTAACCCTCATCTCAACACTTGGGAATGCATAATATCAGGAACCTGTTATCTCTCCTGATCCCCTTGCTCTTAGCTGGGTTACTGTCTGGCTGCGCGTCAAATCCGGCAACTTCTCCTGCGAAACAACAGGAGCCTCTGGATAAACTTGAGCAACAGGCTGCTGCTGCTTTTGAACAGGGTAACAGCAGTGATGCTCTCTATTATTATCAGCAGGTTCTTTCTCGTTCACCGGACAATAGGCTTGCGCTGATCAGAAGTGGTCAACTTTATCTGAACAACGGTATTTACGAGCCAGCAGAAAAACATTTTGAAGAGGTGCTGAAACGAGATCCGCTTGATGTCGATGCCCTAGAAGGCGCAGCAATCAGCCAGGTTAACCTGAGAAAGTTCTCCTCGGCTAAAATACATTTTGAAAAAGTAGTCTCTCTGGATGAAAGTCGCTGGAATACATGGAATGGTTTAGGAGTCTTGGCTGACCTAGAAAGTGATTACGGTAAGGCTGTGAAATACTATCAGAAAGGATTGCAAATCCTTCCGAACTATCCGGTTCTCCTGAATAATCTCGGTTACTCGCTTATCATGGCACATCAATATTTCGAAGCGGAGAAGGTGTTGCGAAGCGCCCTTTCTCAGACCCCCTATTTCGATAATCGCCTGCGCAACAATCTTGGAATTGCGCTTGCCTGGCAGGGAAACTATCAAGAGGCTATTAACACCGTCGGTTCCATCTATAACGAGGCTATAGCATATAATAATATCGGTTATATCGCCCTGCTTAACGGGAAATATGAAACAGCTATCGAATATTTTGAGACTGCAATGAAATTAAGCCCTACCTATTACCAGCGGGCAGCAACAAACCTAGAAAAAGCTCAACAACTGTGGGCCTCGGAAGCAACCGAAACTAAATAATAGTTCATTAGAACAAACTCCAAGGGACAAAGAGCGTTGCGTTGTTGACAGAATATCATCAATGAGAAGACCCGCTAGTCATGTTACAATCTAAAAGAGAATCAGCTTAAGGTCACTGTTTGATCAGTCAGGAAAGGCGTCTGAGGCGCCTTGGAAGGAGGTTTCAAGATAATCGCCAATGATTAGGATCACCGCAATAGCTGCAATGGCGATGATCGAAACTAGGATTCCGTACTCAACAACAGTGGCACCACGTTCATTCTTATCCGAACGTTCAAATATGAAGCAAAAAATATACACATAAATCCATTGCATAGGCTGCTCCAAGCATCCATTCTAAGTATAGCAAATGAGTGTGATACTGCCAAGTCTTTAGTGCATTATGTGATTATATATAGCTGTTTATTAGCCAGTCTAATTGCCAACCTCATAGCATTTCACCGGCGCCCCTCTGTTTTTGACCTTGATCTCACCCTTGAGTTTCATAGGCACATATGCCTTACAGTATTGATAGGTCTTCTCTCCGACAACAATGCCATGTCCTTCTGACATCTGCTGCAGCCTGGAGGCAACATTCACGGTATCTCCAATTACGGTATAGTCCATCCTGTTTTTCGATCCCACATTACCCATCACCACATCACCGGTATTGATACCGATACCAATCTCAAACACAGGGTAGTTCTTCAAACGAAACTCAGACATCAGGCTTTTAACTCTGGCCTGCATGGCAACAGCCGCCTTCACGGCATTAAGAGGCCCATCTTCAGGCTCCCCAATGACACCGAAGGTAGCCATCAACTCATCGCCAATAAATTTATCGAGAATGCCTTGATGTTTAAAAATGATTTTCACCATGGCATCAAAGTATTCATTGAGCATACCGATCACATCTTCCGGAGCCATATGTTCGGAAATCGTTGTGAATGAACGGATATCGGCAAAAAACATCGTTGCTTCCTGCTTTGCATTTTGCAGGGGGATATCCTCATCGGAATTAACAATCTTCTCGATTAGGCTTTTATCCACATAACGGCTTAAGCGATTTCGGGAAACCCCCTCCTCCCTGAGCTTCTGCTGGTAACGCTCAATATCACGGGTATAGACCACCATCTGGGCTGTCATCTCCCGGAAATTTCGGGATGCCAGCTCAGAGTCCGCCAGAACCGCATTAAAATGCTGAACAATACCTACCAGTTCATCGGGTGTGTTGTCATGAATTTCAATAGCGTATTTATGTTCTGACATCGCCGCTTTACCGGTAATGTCTCGCACATTGGAAAGCTGCCTTCCAAACTTGCGAATGACTGAATAGCCAACCAGATGAGCAATCAACGCTATTAGCCCCATCAACAGTAGTTGCGGTGAAATCTCAACATCAAGGTGAAATACCAGATAGAATGCTAAAAGGTATGGAATAAAACCTATCAGACTGTAACTTGCCTGCTCAATATCTCTGAATCGAAGTGGCTTTTTTTTCTTCATCAGTTTCCAAGCTCGATTTCAGGGTTTTCAGATGGCCGCTGACGACTCTCAAATTTCATCTCGCTAATCAGGGATACGCCTATCAATGCCGCTTCAGCTTCAAACTCTGAAGGCTCAATCGAGCGCACCCATTCGACGACCACTTCACACAGCATAAACGCGTCCATTTTATCCAAGCTGGGCAGCTTGATTTGCAGATTAAGTTGTTGATCACATTTATAATGATCGGGATTATTTGTTAGGAAACCAACCCCACCACCGGAAATATCCCTTAACACACCTCGGTCACAGAATGGTTCGCATGCCTGAGAGAAGCCACTAACCTCCACCTCAAAATCAATTGGCTGGCGATCAAACCCTCTCAATTCACTGAAATTTTCATCAGGCATTTGCGATTTCGCCTCTTAGCATATCCGTCATGCGTTCATCTCCTCCATGGGGACAATCAGATTAGACACTCAATGGCTGAATAATTCAAACACCCAAGTAGCCATAGAGTTCAACAGTTTGAACAACTATGCAATCTTATCTTATCGGCCGGCGTATCCCCTGTTCGCCGATTATTAGGTCGGGAACACCCTGAAGGTTATATTTGTTATAAGGAAAACACTATCCCTGCATATAAACGCATGATTGATGGGGGGCCATCAAACTTTCATCACCCCCACCCTGCATAAAGGCTGCAGAAAAAACCTTTATGCCCGACTCCATATATTCAGTTAATATACTGTGTAATCCCCCTACATATTACAGTAATTGGAACGGTATCGCATTCATAGCCCACACCTGCAATAAGACATTGAATATGATGCTTAGCATAGAGGTCAACCTGAAATCTCCCGAAAACAAATACACTCTTTTCACTAAGGGGAAACAGGCGTAGAATATTCGCGTTCGGCGTAAGCCAATTCTGACTTGCCCAATACACATAAAAACCATAGACACTCAAAGTGCTTCGTGGACTTCAGGGAAAGTAATAATGACTAATGAGCAAAAGAAATACGTCTACTCCTTTACAGAGGGAGATGGCAAAGCGAGACAACTTTTAGGCGGTAAAGGCGCCAACCTGTGTGAGATGACACAGATTGGCCTGAACGTCCCTCCGGGCTTCACCATTACAACTGAGGCATGCCTAAGCTACCTGGGAAATAACAATACCTATCCCGATGGTCTCATGCAGGAAGTAAAGGAGCAGATGACAGCGCTTGAAAAACTGACAGGCAAGGGATTCGGCGATGCGCATAATCCTTTACTGGTATCGGTTCGCTCAGGCTCAGCCATGTCGATGCCCGGCATGATGGATACCATTCTCAATCTCGGCATGAACAGCGAGACGCTGCAGGGCGAAATCGAGCAGACTGGCGACGAGCGTTTTGCTTATGATGCCTACCGCCGGTTCATTCAGCTGTTCGGAAAAGTAGCTCTTGGCATTGAAGATGAGTACTTTGATGAACCATTCGAAGCCATCAAAAAACGCGAAGGAGTCAAAGAAGATGTTGGTCTCTCCGCTGAAAACCTGAAAGAGATTGCCACACTTTTCCTTGAGGTCGTACATGCCCAGACAGGGCGCGCCTTCCCTGAAGACCCATATGAACAACTGGACCTGGCAATTAAGGCTGTACTCGGCTCATGGTCGGGAAAACGTGCAGTGGACTACCGTCGTGAATTCAATATCACACCGGATCAGGCCAACGGTACTGCTGTAAACATCTGCACCATGGTATTCGGCAATCGCGGCGATGATTGCGCAACAGGCGTGGCCTTTACTCGCAATCCAGGCACTGGTGAAAATATCTTTTACGGTGAATATCTAGTTAATGCTCAGGGCGAAGATGTGGTTGCAGGTATTCGCACACCCAAACCGATTGCCCAGATGGCCGATGAAATGCCGGACCTCTATCGTCAGCTTGAAGAACTGCGTAGCAAACTTGAAACCCACTACTCCGAAATTCAGGATTTTGAGTTCACCATTGAGAAGGGCATTCTCTACTGCCTGCAGACCCGTAATGGCAAGATGAACACGCAGGCTATGGTTCGCACCTCGGTTGAGCTGGTAGCAGAAGGCTTGATCACCAAAGAGCAGGCCCTGATGCGTATCGCACCTGAATCACTTGAGCAGATGCTCTTCCCCCGCCTTGACCCCAACGCCAAAGTAACGGCTTTGGCAACCGGCCTCCCTGCCAGTCCGGGAGCGGCATGCGGCCACGTTGTCTTTGATGCTGATCGGGCCGTAGCACAGAAAGCCGCGCATGATCGGCCTCTGATCCTGCTGCGTGAAGAGACCAAACCGGAAGATATCCACGGCTTCTTTGTATCTGAGGCGATCCTGACCAGCCGTGGTGGCAAAACCAGCCATGCAGCAGTTGTGGCACGCGGCATGGGAAAACCGTGCGTGGCCGGTGCTGATGGCATTGAAGTGGATGTTATGTCCCGTCGCGCCCATATCGGTGATGTTGTGATCAAAGAAGGTGACCTGATCACCATCGACGGCACATCAGGCAATGTTTATCTAGGCGCGGTTGCAACCGTTGAGGCAGAGTTCTCCGAAGAGCTTAAAACCTTGCTGTCATGGGCTGATGAACGCGCACGTCTGAAGGTAATGGCCAATGCCGATATCCCGGAAGATGCAAAACGGGCACTGAAATATGGTGCTATGGGTATCGGACTGTGCCGTACAGAGCGCATGTTTAATGCTGCAGAGCGTCTGCCTATCGTACTGGAGATGATTGTCTCTGAGACACTCGAGCAGCGCCAGGCAGCCCTTGACAGGCTGTTGCCTATCCAACGTCAGGATTTCGTTGAACTATTCACAACTATGTCGCCAAATCCTGTGACTGTGCGTCTGCTTGACCCGCCAATTCATGAGTTCCTGCCATCAGAGAACCAACTGATTGATGATCTGGTACAGCTGAAACATCTGAAAGATACCATGCGTGGTTCAGAGGTACTGACGGCAACACTGAGTCTGCTCTCCACCCGTAATGGTGCTCTGGCTCCTATACAGCAGTTAGCTGACTCATCTCTGGTAGATGAGGCGATTGAGAAGAAAGAGGCAATCCTTAAAAAAGTTCGCGCCCTGTTTGAAGTCAACCCGATGCTTGGTCATCGCGGTGTACGTCTGGGCATCACCTTCCCGGAAATCTACGCCATGCAGATTCGTGCGGTACTTGAAGCAGCCTGCGTATGCCAGAAAGCAGGCACCGAAGTTCATCCTGAGATTATGATTCCTCAGGTATGTACCTCTGCAGAGCTCATCGCGATCAAGGAAATCGTTGAAACCGTTAGGAAAGAAGTTGAAGAGTCACAAGGTATCGCACCAATCTTCAAATTCGGCACCATGATGGAGGTCGTTCGAGCTTGCATGCGTGCTGAACAACTGGCCGAGGAGGCCGACTTCTTCAGCTTTGGCACCAATGATCTGACTCAGGCAACATTCTCCTTCTCACGCGAGGATGCAGAGAACAAATTCCTGCCAATGTATAACGAAGCAGGAATCCTTCAGGACAATCCATTTGAAGTGCTCGATGCCAACGGTGTCGGCAAACTGATGGAGCTGGCTGTGAACTGGGGTCGTGGTGTTAAACCTGGCATGAAGATCGGTATCTGTGGTGAACATGGTGGCCATCCAGCCTCCATCCACTTCTGCCACAGCATCGGCCTGACCTATGTCTCATGTTCAGGCCCGCGTGTGCCGATTGCACGTCTTGCAGCTGCGCAGGCAGCACTGCTGGATTCCTGATTAGAAAAGGGTAAGAGCTAAAAAAAAGGGCAGCGAAATCGCTGCCCTTTTTCTTTGCCTGCAAACTTTATAAATACTCCGGCAACAGCGCACGAATCGCCTTTTCATCCTGCGCAACAAGGTTCTTATCAATACTGCCCTGCACAATGTGCTGTAAAGGAGATGAGAGATGCTCTCGTAATTGCCCTAGGAAGGCAGGAGATGCAATCAGATAAAGTTTTGTAAAGCTTCCAGCGTTACGCCCTGCCTCAAGGTAATCCACAACTCGCTTGGAAAATTTAATCGCTTCATGCTTTTTAGGGTCAACGGAAGCCCCCATAGCATGTCGACCCTCTCCTCCACTATCGAATGCCTTGCCCGGCAGGTCAGACGTCAACTCTTGTTCATGTAACCGCCCTTCGGGGTGCTCCAGCGAATCAATTTCCGAAAGCCCCATTCCCGGCTTTTCCGCCATTAGAATTCTCGCCTTGGAACTATCAGCAACCACCACCCAAGTTTTAGCCATATAAGCCTCCTGAAAATCCCTCGTCTTCACCTTCCCCTATATACATTTTATAGCCTAAAACCCCCTGTTTCACAACCAACACCAACAGCTTATTCATTATCGGAGTCTGCAGTCAGTGCCGCTATTACTGCTATAATAACAGTGAAGAGCAACCACATTGAGAGGATATAAAACTAAATGCCTGAACCTATCGAGCTTAAAAGGATCATTACCCTGCCGATGATTACGCTCTACGGCCTGGGAACCATTATCGGTGCAGGCATCTTTGTGCTTATAGGGAAGGTTGCCGGCATTGCAGGCGTCCATGCTCCACTTGCCTTCCTAGCCGCATCTATCATTGCGGGTTTCACTGCCCTCTCTTATGCGGAACTCTCCTCCCGCTTTCCAAAAAGCGCCGGTGAAGCGGTCTACCTTGAAGAGACATTTCATCGTCACTGGCTCTCCACCAGCACAGGTATCGCTGGGGTCGCCATTGGAACCATTTCAGCCGCCACAATCACCAACGGTTCGGTAGGTTATATCCAGATGTTTGTTGATCTCCCCTCTTGGCTGATCATCACCCTTCTTGTCACAGCACTTGCACTGCTCGCAGGCTGGGGTATCAGCGAATCGGTTGGCGTCGCAGCACTTACGACTATTGTTAGCATCATCGGCCTTATCGTGATTGTAGCAATCAATGCAAGCAATCTGGCCACCCTGCCGGAACGACTGCCGGAGATGATACCTCCGAATCTGGAGGTCTGGGGACTCATTGTGGCCGGTGCCTTTGTGGCCTTTTACGCATTTGTTGGTTTTGAGGACATGATCAATATCGCAGAGGAGGTGAATGACCCGCAACGCAACATGCCGCGCGCCATCATTCTGGCCCTAGTGATTACCACTCTACTCTATGCTCTGATCTCCCTTGTAGCCGTACTGACACTTCCAATCGAAACTCTGGCCGCAAGCGATGCTCCGCTAGCTGACCTAATCGGAGATAATAGGCCGGTGATCAAATCAACAGTCGGTATCGTAAGCATCATCGCCATTGCCGATGGCACACTCATCCAGATCATCAAAACTGCCCGCATCCTGTATGGAATGGGCAGCCAGAGACTCATCCCATCGCTTTTTTCTACTGTTCACTCGGGTACAAGAACACCGATTATTGCCACTATTACAGTTGCAATCACAATACTAATTCTCGCACTCTCCTTTCCCCTGCTTACGCTGGCGCAGTTTACGAGCTTCATTACGCTTGTAGTTTTTGCTGCCATTAATTTTTCACTTTGGCGCCTGAAGGTTCGCTCGGACACCCTGAAAAATGAAGCTTTCAACCTGCCTGCCTGGGTTCCGTTGGTGGGGTTCATGCTATGTTCGTTGTTTACCCTGATACAATTCACACAAGGATAAAAAAAAGGCCCCCGCTTTCGCGGAGGCCTTTTCATTTTGTCGACTGTGAAGTCGGAGCTTATTTATGAGCGCCGATTTTTTCACGCCAGTCAGCGCCGTAGATCTTGTCAGCGTCGGCTGGGAATGAATCGAATGCACGTGCGAACTCGTTATGAGTCTTAGCGTATTCGATTGGGTCAGTACCAGTAGTCCAGCACTCGTATGCCTGGCTAAGAGACTTAGCACCAGCAGCAGGGCTGTCGATGTGGCCGAATGAACCACCACCACAAGTGTTGATCACGTTGCCATGGCCAAGGTTCTCGAAGAAACCTGGCAGACGCAGTGCGTTCATACCACCTGAGATGATTGGAGCAGTAGGCTTCATGCCATACCATTTCTGGTTGAAGTAGTGACCCATGCACTCGTCACGCTCAAGCATGTATGCAAGAACAGTCTCGTTGCCGTGGCCTTCCATCTTACCGTAGCCCATGGTACCAGTGTGGATACCTGAAGCGCCGGAGAGACGAGAGATTTTCATGTAGCAGAGTGGATCCATACCCATTGGCGATTTGTAAGAAGTCAGAGCGCCATGACCAGCACGATGGAAGTGCAGGAATGTGTCTGGGAATGCGCGACGTGCAGTGGTAACACCAGCAGGACCAGTTACAAAGCCATCAATCAGGAATGCAACATGCTTTTCGTTACCGTATTTAGCGAATGATTCAAGAATGAAGTCACCACGTTTGATGCACTCAGTATGCCAGTCAGCTGTAGCATTTGCAGAGAAGATCTTGGCCTGGCCAGTCTCCTGCTGTACGCGATCCATGGTCTCAGCAACCATAGGAATAACAGTTTCCATTGGGCAGAACGGCTGGTTAGCCTGAGGCTCATCATTCTTGATGAAGTCGCCACCAAGCCAGAACTGGTAACATGCCTTAACAAATGGCTCAGGACGCAGACCAAGCTTAGGCTTGATGATGGTACCGGAGATGTAACCACCGTTCTCACGTGGACGACCCAGAACTTCCCACATATCAGCAATGCCGGTACTTGGACCATCGAATTTCTTGATCATTACTTCTGGAACCATGAAGTCGAGCATACGCAGACCGTTGTGGTCACCCATGCCCTGGTTATTACCCAGAATCAGAGACCACATGTGTGAAACATTGAAGTGACCATCAGTCAGGTTCGGATCGAACAGGGGAACAGGGTATGCAATCTTCATCAAACCGCCACCAGTGACCGGATGATCACCAAATGCGGTTTCGTCAATTTCATATACCAGTGCATCTACGCCACGGGTAAAGTCATCAGTAGTAGAAACCTCAACGTTTGTACCTGTTGAAGATTCAGCTGCAACGTGAGCAGCCACTTCCAGGAAGCCATAGCCTTCGGCTGGAATAAGTTTATAAGCAACAAGCAGATGCTGGCCGCCTGCGATCAGATCTTCTTCTTTAAGACTTAGATCGGCGTAACGATTCGATTGATCCATTAGAGTGTACCCTCCAAAATTTTAGTAAAAAGGAAGCTTGCGCCCCCCTCCTTCGCGGTAGAGCACTTTAGTCCTCTTTGGCGACGATGTGAAGTATAGAAGTGGGTTCCATAATGTAAAATCAAAGGTTATGATGTGCTCCATAAATTTTACTTATAGGCAGGCTTTATGAATATCACCCTGAAGCAGTTGAAAATTCTCGAAGCTGTTGTCGAATTTAACAGTTACACCGACGCCGCCAAAGCACTTTTCATGACCCAGCCCGCAGTCTCAATGCAGATCAAACAAATGGAGATGCAGATCGGACTACCGCTGTTTGAGCGTGAAGGAAAACAGATCAGCCTCGCGGAAGCGGGCAGCGAACTTCTCCACTACGCTCGCAATATTCGTCAGCAACTAGAGGAAGCAGCGCTGATGATTGAGGAGCTTAAGGGGCTCAAGCGCGGCAAACTGCATTTAACCATGGCTTCCACAGCTAACTATTTTGCACCACAACTGATCGCCGCATTCCACCATGAATATCCGGGTGCTCAAGTCACCCTTGATGTTGCCAACCGCACCGGGTTACTGGATGCGCTGGACAACAACACCACTGACATGGTGATTATGGGCAAGCCACCCAAAGGTCACAACGTAACTGCCATCCGCTTCATGGACAATCCACTGGTTGTGATTGCGTCTCCGTCCCACCCGCTGGCCACGCAAAAGAGGCTCATCCCTCTCAAGCAACTTGCCGATGAACCATTTATTGTACGTGAACGTGCTTCAGGAACACGTATTGCAGCTGAGAAATTTTTTGCTGTACACAATCTACAGTTAACAACGGGCATGGAGATGAACCGCTCTGAAGCGATCAAGCAGGCTGTTATGGCTGAACTTGGTCTGGGAATTGTTTCACTGCACACGATTGAGATGGAGTTGGCACTAAAGCGCCTAGTGGTGCTCAAAATCGAAGATTTCCCCATCATGCGTCAGTGGCATATAGTTCACCGCAACGGCAAGCGTTTTGCGGCGATCCCTGAAGCCTTCAAGAATTATGTACTTGAACACGCTGAGTCATTAATCAATATCGTGCCACTTGAAATCAACCATAAGGACACCCCATGAGAAACTCTATAAAGGCCAGTCTAGAGTTCGACTTTCGCGGCGAGCGGTTCTCTCCCTGCGTTACTGTTGACCTAGACACACTCATGATTCGGCAGGATCACTTGGATAGACTTTATGACATGCTAGCCACATCTATCGGTCTGGATGTTTACCGCTATGAATACGATGTCATGATTTTGGAAGAGATCACCTTTTCAGAGCCCACAGGCATTGCCTGCGAATTTACATGTGATGGCAAATTTGATTTCGATGGCTTTTTAGTAAAATTGACGCGACAACATATCATAGAGTCCATCCAACCGATTGCAGAAAAACACATGAACATATCAGACATTTCAAAACATCCGGATATTCAAGAGGCACTGATCGAGTGCTTCCAGAAGGGACAGAAAACCCGCTCATAAGTACAGATTCAAACCTTTGTTGAACCTTCGGGCTCTTCCAACCCGTCGGCTTGGGCCTCTGCATCATCCTGAATGACCTCAGAAACTTCGCCCTGAACAATATTTTTACCTTCCGGTTGATGCCCATCAATCGTCTGGTGGGCAAACATCTGCAAACTTGACTGCCCCTTAACGCAGTGCGTGACCAACCGCTCAATATTTTTCATTAGTTCGATCAATGCCACCATATGTCTGGCACTTAATTTGCCTGTCGTTCCTGCCCTAAGGAGCTGCGATTTGATTACATTATAATTATGCGATAGTGCCTCGATTGCCCCTGACTCCCTGACTAGCACCTCTTCACTTTCGAAACAGTGCTTCTTCACATCTTCCAGAATGGCAATTGCCTGTCGCCTCATATCAACCAGTGCCAGCTCCAGCTCTTCATATACACCGATCACCTCTTTACTCTGAAGGTTGTCGATCTCTTCAGCTAACTCGGCAACATCAATAAAGTATCTGGTTGAAGCCAGTGCCACAGGCAAGGCATTAGCCACATCTTCCGGCAGGTTACTTTTACGCAGCTTGGAACTGAATTCACCAACGGCATCGGCCAGTTTATGCAGAACATTCATTTCCACCTTCAATCGAGGACTGATGCTTGCCTCCGTACTGATCGCATCTTCTGCCATACGAATCGAAATTTCCTGCATACGCTCTATCTCTCTTATTAACGCTTTGGTCGCAAGTTCTGGCGTTCCTATCAAGGTGTGATCTAGGTATTTCGGCAGAGCCTCATTCTCCTCAGCCGCAACAAAGCGAAGCTTGAGGAAGGCGACCAGACGCCCTGTAAATGGCCAAAGCAGGGCTATGCCAAGCAGATTGAAAACAGTATGGAACAACGCCAGAAATGTTGCCGGGCCACCCTCCATACCACTCAGGTTCTGGAATGACTCAATGCTGAATAAAAGAAAGGGCAGTAGTAACAGGGCAGCAATCCCTGTCACCACATTAAAGATCACGTGGCCCGCAGCCATTCTTCGCGCATTCGGTGTTGCACCAATGGCAGCGACCACTGCCGTTGAGGTGGTTCCAACATTAGCCCCAATCACCATGCAGGCGGCTGAAGGAAGTGCAATCACACCGCCCGCTGCCGCAGTCAGTGTCATGGCTATCGCCGCACTGGAGGATTGCATGAGTACCGTCATAATAAAACCAACACCAGCAAATATCACTAGGCTGACCAAGCCGCCCTCCTCAATCGCATCCAGTGAGATAACGCCTTCCAACCCTTCAAACCCTGACCTCATCATATCAATACCGAGGAAAAAAAGGCCAAATCCCGCAATCACCTTGCCGACTGCGGGGTAGCGTCCGTGCTTGATCAACAGTGCCATGAGCATACCGATACCAATGGCTGGTAGAGCAAATGCTTTCAGGTTGACGTTAAACCCTACAATGGCGACCAGCCAGCCGGTCATTGTCGTGCCCAGGTTGCTTCCATAAACAACCCGAATTGCATCCTTAAGCTTCATCAACCCCGCATTGACAAAGCCGATTGTAGCAACAGTTACTGCTCCAGAAGCCTGAACCAGCGAAGTAATCAGTGCACCAGAGAGAACGCCCCGAAGCGGGGTTTTAGTTGATTTTTTGAGAATACGCTGCAGAGATTTACCGGCGGAAAGCTTCAGCCCATCAGTCATCAACTCCATTCCGAGAAGAAAGAGGCCGATACCACCAGTCAGTCCTGTAATAATCTGCCAGCTCAATAGCCACTCCTGCTTTCGATGCTTAGACTACCCTAGTTTAGCACGACTCCGCACAGCATGCACAACTGGTGAGAGTGAACTATGCAGGTGCAAGTAAATCAGCGTTTTTTAGATGCTTTCTATACTGAACCAGGTACAGGAAGCAAAACCAGATTGGAGAAGAGGTATTTAAACTAGCGCATGTTTTGCAATCACGATGCCATCCTCATCGGCATAGAGATAATCTCCGGGGTTAAAATTCACATCGGCAAAATGAAGAGGAATATCGATCACGCCCTGATTACGCTTGATGGTTTTGCGCGGTATAGTGGCCAATGCTTTGACTCCAATATTTACCTTGGCCACATCGGCAGAGTCGCGAATGCAGCCGTTAATCACCACTCCTTCCCAACCATTGGATGCGCCCAGTGCCGCCATCACATCACCCATCATCGCACAACGCATAGAGCCTGCGCCATCGACCACCAGCACTTTACCTCTGCCATCACTCTCGAATGAGGCTTTGAGATAGCTATTATCCTCCAGCGCTTTGAGTGTCACAATCTGTCCGCAGAACCTCTGCCTTCCACCATAGTCCCTGAATATCGGGGCCGCCACCTGCACCGCCTCCAGATATTCGTCATACAGATCCGTCGTTTTAAACATTCTCTCCCCTTGCATCATCGTATTGATATTCATTTATTCTGAAACATTAGTCGATTCCACAGTTTTTTGAATACTTCAGGGCCATGATCTTTCACAGCGCCAAACACCTTTTAATAATTCAATACATTCCCGTAACTTTCAAATTGGATATTTCAAAAGTGGCATGCCTACGCGTTTTGACATAGTATATGCTGTTTTTTATAAACGATTTTTGCCTCAAGAATGACGGGAGTATTGTTAGTGATGAATGAACTATTGGCGGAAGGCCTTCAGTTAATGGGTGTGGGAATGGGAGTTGTTTTCCTTTTCCTTGGATTGCTAGTTGCCGTGATCACACTGGTTTCGCGTATCATTCAGAGTTTCGAAACAAAAGCAGCGGGTGCTGCTGTTACAACTACAAGTAATGACGAAGATTTGATCGAAGTGGTTACCGAAGCCATTAAGCGCTATCGCGCTGACCATAACTGATCAACCGAATAGGATACTTAGGAGAAGTTTTCAGATGAACAAACCGCTGGGAATCACAGAGCTCGTCCTGCGTGACGGCCATCAGTCACTGCTTGCAACACGCATGCGAATCGAAGATATGCTACCGATTGCAGAAAAACTGGATCGGGTCGGCTTCTGGTCGCTGGAAATGTGGGGCGGTGCCACCTTTGACTCCTGCATCCGTTTTCTCGGTGAGGATCCATGGGAACGCCTTCGACTGCTGAGCAAGGCCATGCCAAATACCCGCAAGCAGATGCTGCTGCGTGGTCAGAATATCCTTGGTTATCGACACTATGCTGACGATGTCGTCAACGCATTTGTCGAACGCGCCGCCAAAAATGGTATGGATGTATTCCGTATTTTTGATGCCATGAACGATATGCGAAATCTTGAGACAGCGGTGAAGGCAACGCTGAATGTAGGCAAGCATGCACAGGGAACCATCTCCTACACCGTCAGCCCGGTACATACACCTGACATGTGGATTGATATGGGCAAACAGCTTGAAGACATGGGCTGCCATTCGATCTGCATCAAAGACATGGCGGGGCTTCTCAAGCCATACGTAGCTGAGGAGATGGTCACCAGATTGAAGCAATCTGTTTCCATCCCGATTGCTATGCAATGCCATGCCACCACAGGCATGAGTACGGCAGCCATTGTGAAAGCCGTAGAGGCTGGTCTTGATATCGCTGACACCAGCATCTCATCCATGAGCCACACCTACGGTCACTCGGCTACAGAGTCAGTCGTTGCCATCCTAGAGGATGAAAAACGCGCAACAGGACTGGACCTGAAACTGCTTGAAGAGATCGCCGCCTACTTTCGTGAAGTACGCAAAAAATATGAGAAATTTGAAGGCTCGCTGCGCGGCATTGACTCGCGTATTCTGGTCGCACAAGTGCCCGGTGGCATGCTGACCAACCTTGAAAGCCAGCTGCAGCAACAAAATGCCACAGACCGCTTTGATGAGGTTCTTAAAGAGATCCCCAAGGTGCGCGAGGATCTCGGCTTCCTGCCACTGGTTACCCCTACCTCGCAGATTGTCGGCACTCAGGCAGTATTCAATGTGCTTACCGGCGAACGTTACTCAACCATTACGAAGGAAACAGCAGGCGTTCTCAAGGGTGAATACGGCAAGACACCGGCAGATGTAAACAAAGAGTTGCAGATCCGGGTGCTTGATGGCGGCAAACCCATCACCTGTCGCCCCGCTGACCTGATCGAAGATGAAATGGATAAGCTGACCGTAGAACTGTGCGGCATTGCCAATGAAAAAGGCTTTGAGCTCTCCGACAAACTAATTGAAGATGTACTTATCTATGCACTGTTCCCTCAGGTTGGCCTGAAATATTTACGTAACCGTGATAATCCCGATGCTTTTGAAACAGCGCCATGGTTGGAAGTAGAGGAATCAAAGCCTGCGGCTCCTGTAGTTTCTGAGCGCTACAACATTAGTGTCAACGGCAAAGATTACGATGTTGTGGTTTCACCTGAAGGTGCCGTAACCTCAATGAGTCCGGCAACGGCCGGAGCAGCACCTGTTGCGCATGCGGCACCAGCTGCCACACCAGCTGTAAACACCCCAGCCACCTCAGTTGGTGCTCCTATGGCCGGTACCATCTTCAAGGTCAACGTCACACCAAACCAGCAGGTCAAAGATGGCGACGTTATCCTGATCATGGAAGCCATGAAGATGGAAACTGAAGTGCGCTCCACCCATAGCGGCACCATCGTCAGTATCGAGGTCAGAGAAGGCGATACCGTAGATGTTGGCCAGGCTCTGGTCACAATTGCCTGATAACTTTCCGATAAGCGAGATAAGAAGCCACTATGCAGAATGAACTGTTAGACAAACTCTGGGTTACTACAGGTATTGCCAATTTCGAGTGGGGGCAAGCGCTGATGATCGGCGTAGGCCTTTTGCTACTCTACCTTGCCATTGTCAAAAAATTCGAACCACTTCTGCTGGTTCCAATAGGCTTTGGTGCCATCCTGAGCAACATTCCGGTCGCCGCAATTTCCGGCCCTGAGGGCATGCTTGGCATGATTTACCATGTCGGCATTGAAACCGGCATCTTCCCGCTGTTGATTTTCATGGGTGTAGGTGCCCTCACCGATTTTGGTGCACTTATCGCTATGCCGAGAACACTGATGCTTGGTGCTGCGGCCCAGTTTGGCATCTTCACCACACTGCTCGGTGCACTGGCACTGAATATGGTCCCGGGCTTTGAGTTCAGCCTCGCAGATGCTGCTGCCATCGGCATTATCGGTGGCGCGGATGGCCCTACAGCCATCTTCCTAGCCTCAAGGCTTGCCCCTGACCTACTGGGTGCGATTGCTGTTGCTGCCTACTCCTACATGGCACTGGTGCCACTTATTCAGCCACCAATCATGAAACTTCTGACCACTGAAAAAGAGCGCAAGATTAAAATGACACAGTTGCGCCATGTCAGCCGCACAGAAAAGATCATTTTCCCGCTCACCGTTCTGCTGCTCTGCGTCATCTTCCTTCCGACTGCAGCACCGCTGATCGGCATGCTCACCTTCGGCAACCTGCTTCGTGAATGTGGCGTTGTGGACCGTCTCTCCAACGCCTCGCAGAACGAGATCATTAACATCACCACCATTTTCCTTGGTCTTGCCGTAGGCTCAAAACTCTCGGCCGAGAAGTTCCTCAATGTCGAAACACTGGGCATTCTGGTACTAGGCATGCTGGCCTTTGCTGTAGGCACCGCTGCAGGCCTGCTGATGGGTAAACTGATGTGTCGCTTAAGTGGCGGTAAAATCAATCCACTAATCGGTGCTGCAGGTGTATCCGCTGTACCAATGGCAGCACGTGTAGTAAATAAGGTGGGGCTGGAAGCAGATCATCACAACTTCCTGCTTATGCATGCCATGGGCCCGAATGTGGCAGGAGTAATTGGTTCGGCTGTTGCAGCAGGTATCCTGCTCGCCATCGTCGGCGGCTAACACCTTCGCGTTAACATGCAGGTATCCGCAAACAAAGTTGTATCGATTCACTATACGCTAACGCGCCCGGGTGGTGACATTATCGAATCCTCCCGCAATGGAGACGCCCTCACCTACATCCACGGTACCGATGCACTGGTTCCTGGACTAGAGAAAGAGATTGAGGGTAAATCTGCTGGGGACCGGATCAGTGTCAGCGTAAAACCTGAAGAGGGTTACGGCCTCCGCAGTGATGAACTGATCCAGTCCGTACCACGGTCCATTTTCCATTTTGACGGCGAGATTGAACCCGGCATGCGTTTTCAGGCCGATACTGGCAGGGGCATTGAACTGGTGACTGTTGTTCAGGTGACTGAGGAGAATGTTGTCGTTGATGCCAACCACCCGATGGCCGGTGAAACACTTAACTTTGATGTCGATGTAATAGCCGTTCGCGAGGCATCTGAGGAAGAACTTCCGCACGTTTAAGTCAAAATCCGGTTGCGAAAAACAGCCTGTTCTGGTATAAATAATCCTGCTTGGAGAGCACATCTCACAAAAAGGAGAACGCTTATGCTAGGTAGACACCAACGCACCTCACCTAAGGAGACCACACTGATCACTTTAGCGTGGAGACAGCTCCACCAGTGGCACACTCAGGAAAAAAGACGCTTAAAGAGAGCCATGAATAAGCGTATGAGGCGTGATGATAAGCTAGAGGTCAGGCAGGATCTCCTCCTAACATCCACATCCAGTTTACTTAACCGCTAAAAAAGAAAGCCCTCCACTCGGAGGGCTTTCGCTTGATACTTAAACTAATTGACGTGAAACCTTTATCTCTTGCGTTCGAAACAGTGAACCCAGACCTTAGCATCGCCCTTCCACTCCATGCCTTTGTGCATGTTGAGGATCACTGATTTATAAGCTTCCATTGATGCATAACCTTCGGCCTGAGCATCCACATCACTCATATCACCGATATTTTGGCGTTTCAGTGCAGTCACGATAAACACTACTCCATCGAGCTCAAACTCTTCGTCCGGATAGGCATAAATGCCATCACGGCGCTGTTCGGTTTTATTACCCTCAAGGGCAGCAGAAACCAGCTTTGGGTGCCTAACAAGCCGGCTGATGTCACATGTTTTTTCAGGAAAGTTATTCATATTACCGCCATGCTGTGAGATTGAATGTCGATTCATCAGCCGCTGTATCCGGAATATCTTCAAACAATTATTTATGCCATTTCCGTAGAGTCGAATACTCCGCTTAACGGTTCCTAGTTTTAATCAGACTGATCGGAAATAGCAGCCGTCTCCACCAGGTGGTTAGGCAACTCTTTCTTGGTTTTTCCAGCCAACTTGCCAAGGTCATGGATCTGATTGATAACATTACCGCGACCGGATGAGATACGATTGTGTGCAGTGCCATAGGCGGACTGTGCCTGATCAAGGCGCTGTCCCACCTCTTCAAACGCTGATACAAAATCAACCATCTTGTCATGCAGCTTGCTGGCACGGTCAACCAACTTGACCACATTCTCGCTTTGCCGCTCATACCGCCAGAGCTGCTCAATTAGCTTCAGCGTAGCGTAAAGTGTTGAAGGCGTAACAACAGCCACGCGCTGCTCGAAAGCGCTTTCAAAGACACTCTGATCAGCTTCTATAGCCATAAGGTATGCACCCTCAATCGGCAGGAACATCAAAACATAGTCCGGCGTATTTACATTAGGGAGGTGATCATAACGTTTGGATGAGAGAGCTTTGATATGCTCCTTCAGGCTGCGAAGATGCGCCTTAACGGCTATGTCACGAGTCACATCATCATCTGCGGCAATCGCCCGCTCATAATCAACCAGTGCAACCTTGGAGTCGACAATCACCTGCTTGTTGCCTGGCATATAGATCACCACATCAGGTCTGAAGCGCTTGCCATCTTCATCAGTGAACGACTGCTCACGCACAAACTCCTGGCCTTCGCGAAGACCGGATGACTCCAACAACCTCTCCAGAATCATTTCACCCCAGTTACCCTGTGCTTTGTTCTCACCCTTGAGCGCCTGCGTCAGGTTAATCGCATCTTCTGACATTTGACGATTGAGGTTTTCCAGCTGTGCAAGGTGCTCGCGCAGGCCCGCACGGTCCTTTGAATCGCTGAGGTGCACTTCATCAACTCGTTTGCGGAAATCGCCCAGTTGCTCGCGCATAGGCTTCAATACTTCATCGAGACTGCTGCGATTCTGTTCGGAAAAGGCCTTTCCCTTCTCCTCAAAAATCTGATTCGCCAGCAGTTTGAACTCACTCGCCAGTTTATGCTTTGCATCTTCCAGCAGTGCCAACTTCTCTGCTGTTGCCTGCCGCTCTTTATCCAGTGTGGTTTCGAGCTCTGAAATGAGTGAAAGGTGTTTAAGTTTCTCCGCATTGGCCTGAGCAACTTCGCGCTCCCTCTCCAAAAGATGGGCCTGACAATCCATCATCTGGATTTTCATCTGCTCGATACGTTCTGTCAGTGTTGCGACTTCGATTTGTCTTTCTGTAAAGTAACCTTCAAGATCATGAAAAGAGGCCTTGAGTTCCCCATTTTCAATTTCCAGCGTTTCTATCGCCTGGTTCTGGTTGTGGAAGCTGATCAGCCAGCCGAGAAGCAGGAGAACAGCCAGCGCCATCAAGCCGACAGCAACTGGCTGAGTCAGTACAGATATATCCACCAACTACCCTTGAATTAGAGCAGCAACAGAGTCCAGCGCCACCTTCAGCTTATCAGGTTCCGTACCACCGGCCATGGCCATATCAGGCTTACCGCCACCTTTGCCACCACAGATGATCGCCACTTCACGTACGATATTGCCAGCATTGTACTTACCGACAAGATCGGAAGTGACACCGGCAACAAGCTGTACTTTCGGGCCGCTCTTCATGCCGAACACCAGAACACCCGATTTCATCTTACCTTTGGCTTTATCCATGAAGTCGCGCATATCCTTCACGCCGGATACTTCAGCAGTCAGCAGCTTCACACCGTTCACATCGATCGCATTTTTGATCAGATCATCCAGCAGGCCGGTTGACTGCTTGGCACGCAGACTGGTCAGCTCTTTTTCTGTTTCTTTCAATTTTGATTGAAGGTTTGATACTGCATCTGCTGCCTCAAATGGGCGCACTTTCAATGAACCGGCTGTCTCATTCAGTGTATCTATATCAGCGATGAAACTCTGGTAAGCAGCCGGACCTGTGACCGCTTCAATACGACGAACACCTGCTGCAATTCCTGTCTCCGCTGTGATACGGAACGGACCGATATCGCCGGTACGGCTCACATGGGTACCACCACAAAGCTCTGTGGAGAACCCTGCAGAGACCACACGCACCTCATCTCCATACTTCTCACCAAACAGTGCCATGGCACCGGATGCAACCGCTTCATCCTGTGTCATCAGCTTGGTATCAACCGGATCATTGGCCCAGACTGCCGCATTCACTGCAGCCTCAATCTTCTGCAGCTCCTCCTTTGTAACCGGCTGAAAGTGATTGAAATCAAAACGAAGTCTCTCAGGATTAACAAGAGAGCCTGCCTGTTTTACATGGTCGCCAAGCACATCACGCAATACCGAGTGCATCAGATGGGTAGCGGTATGATTGCGACGGATCGCATCACGACGTTCGCCACCTACCGACAGGTTGGCGATACCCTGAACATTTAAGGTTCCCCGCTTTACCTTGCCTACATGCACAAACAGATCGGAGAGAAGTTTCTTGGTATCGCTAACCACGAACTCAGCATCACCGGAGGTGATCAGACCCGTATCGCCAACCTGACCACCGGACTCGCCATAGAATGGAGTCTGGTTACAGATCAGCCACGCCTCATCTCCTTCACTCAGAGACTCAACAGCTTCGCCATCCTTGATCAGGCCGGTGATAACACCTTCAGCATTGATTGTTGTATAACCCAGGAATTCGGTCGGGCCATGTTTTTCGCGCAACTCGAACAGCGCTTTGGGAAGACTTGCCTCTCCGCTTCCACCCCAGGCAGCACGCGCACGTGTGCGCTGCTCTTGCATGCAAATCTCGAAGCCGTCCATGTCCAGCCCGATGTTCGTACCTTTGAGAATATCAGCAGTCAGATCGGTCGGGAAACCGAAGGTATCATAAAGCGTGAACAGGGTTTTACCCGGAATAACACCACCCTCGCCTGCTTCAGCTGCAGCCTGCTCCACCAGTTTCAGTCCCTTATCCAGCGTTTTAATGAAACGCTCTTCCTCAATACGGATCACCTGCTCGATATTGGCCTGCGCCTCACGCAACTCGACAAAATGACTGCCCATCTCGGTCACCAGTGCATCGACAAGCTTGTAGATAAATGCCTCTTCGTTACCCAGCAGGCGGCCATGACGACAAGCACGGCGCAGAATTCGCCTCAGAACGAAGCCACGACCCTCATTGCTTGGCAGTACGCCATCTGCCAGCAAAAACGCCACAGAACGCAGATGATCGGCCAGAACACGCAAGGAAACATCCTGCTCTGCATTATCACCGAACTGGATGCCGGTTTCCCTGCAGGCAGCTGCAATGAGGTTTTTAAACAGATCAATATCGTAGTTGTTGTGTACGCCCTGCATCACCGCAGTAATGCGCTCCAAGCCCATGCCGGTATCAACAGACGGTTTAGGCAGCGGTGTCAGTTCACCCTCTTCATTGCGGTTGTACTGCATGAACACAAGATTCCAGATCTCGACAAAGCGATCCCCGTCCTCTTCAGGGGTTCCCGGAGGGCCACCCCAGACATCTGCGCCATGATCAAAAAAGATCTCTGAGCATGGGCCGCACGGGCCAGTATCGCCCATCGACCAGAAGTTGTCCTTGGCGCCAATACGGGCGATTTTGTCAACAGGGATGCCGATCTCTTTGGTCCAGATATCGTAGGCCTCATCATCCTCTTCAAAAACGGTAACAAACAGGAGATTGGGATCGAGTTTCATCTCTATAGTGAGAAATTCCCATGCGTAACGGATCGCATCATGCTTGAAATAATCCCCGAAGGAGAAGTTACCCAGCATTTCGAAAAAGGTGTGGTGGCGGGCGGTGTGCCCAACATTTTCCAAGTCGTTGTGTTTGCCGCCGGCGCGCACGCACTTCTGACTCGATGTTGCAGTCACATAGGGACGGGATTCATTACCAAGGAAGACATGTTTGAACGGCACCATGCCCGCATTGGTAAACATCAGGGTTGGATCACCATGCGGAACCAGTGAACTGGAAGCCACGACTTCGTGTCCTTTACCTGCAAAGTAATCTAAAAATTTCTGTCGAATCTCGGACGTTTTCACCGGGAATCCTCCACCTTTTTCAATAACAGCCCGTGTAAAAGCCTAAGGCTCCCCATCATCGCTGTTTTAGTACGCGCAGAATCGTAGCACTGTTATGCCCCTTATTCCGCAAAAAACGGGCCTGACGCTGCCAGACCCGCTCCTCATCAAATCTCAAACCACAGGGATCACGTTGATCTAGCAGTTCACGACAGACCTGCTCATCATCGTAATCCTCGCTTACCTCAGCAAGAACTGCATGCAAGACTGAGGATTCAGCGCCCTTCTGCATGGCCTTTTGTGCTGCCAGCCATGGGGCTTCACCTCTCTTCATGCGTGAGCGCAGGAAAGCTTCAGCATAACGTTGCTCACTCAGGTAGTTATCACGTTTAAGCTGCTTGAGCACCACTTCAATGGTCTCTTCACCATACTCCCGGCCCGCCAGACGCTCTGACATCTCTCGCGTGTTAAATTCACGCCCGGACAGCAGACGGACAGCATAGGTGTAAGCTGCCAGCTCTTCTTTATTCAGCGCTTGCAGCCTCTTTAATCAAACCCAGCTCAGTGCGCACCTTGGTTTCAATCTCGGCCAGCATCTCCGGATTAGCTTTCAGGAAGTTGATCGTGTTGTCCCTGCCCTGGCCGATCTTCTCATTATCCTTGGCATACCAAGCACCGCTTTTATTCACAAAGCCGAACTGCACGCCCATATCGAGAACTTCACCCGCATGGGATACACCCTCACCATACATAATAGAAAACTCTGCCTTTTTGAATGGTGGTGCCATTTTGTTTTTCACTACCTTCACGCGGGTCTCATTACCAAGGATCTCTTCACCCTTTTTAATCGAGCCGGTACGGCGAACGTCCAGTCGCACAGAAGCATAAAATTTCAGCGCATTACCACCGGTGGTGGTTTCCGGATTGCCGAACATCACACCGATCTTCATGCGAATCTGGTTGATAAATATGATCGTTGTTTTGGAGCGTGAAATCGAGCCGGTAAGTTTACGCAATGCCTGGCTCATAAGGCGCGCATGCAGCCCCATGTGCGAATCGCCCATGTCACCTTCGAGCTCTGATTTTGGTGTCAGTGCGGCAACCGAATCCACCACGATCACATCCAGCGCTCCGGAGCGGGTCAGCATATCCACCACTTCAAGCGCCTGTTCGCCGGAATCCGGCTGTGAAACCAGCAGGTTATCAACATCCACACCCAGCTTTTCAGCATAACTTGGATCAAGCGCATGCTCGGCATCGACAAAGGCAGCTGACCCACCCATACGCTGGGCTTCCGCAATTGCGTGCAGTGCCATCGTGGTCTTACCGGATGATTCGGGGCCATAAATTTCAATCACGCGGCCACGCGGATATCCTCCGACACCGAGTGCGACATCCAGTGCCAGTGAACCACTGGGGATCACCTCTACAGGTACCTTGGCATTATCACCAAGACGCATCACAGTACCTTTACCAAACTGGCGCTCGATCTGGCTTAACGCGGATTCCAGTGCTTTCGATTTATCAGACATATTTTCCCCTCGTTCGATAGCTCGAACCGTTCAATTCAAATGTTTCCAGTCGCCGGTACTGCGGACCTTCCGGCCTTAAAATGGACTGGTACAGGTTTATCCTGTCCACACGCCACTCAAGCTCGGGCACATCAGCCATCATCTGCAACCGTTCCATGTTCATCATTCCCGCATGGGCTCTGATTCTGGCTACGGTAATATGTGCTTGAAAAGCCGCCTCTCTGGCAGTGCGTTTGCGAACCGTATCATGCCCTGCCCTTCTGCAACAACGGGCAAGATGCTTCAGCTTGCTGTCACCCGATGCTTCACGAACACCGGCCCAGAATACTCGTGGTTTTGATGGTTTGGGAAACAGACCATAACCGCCTGTTTTCAGGGTCATGGCAACAGCACTACGTGCGCATTCTGCCAGCTCTTCAGAGAGATCATCTACCTCACCACCTGAGACATCACCATAAAACGCCAGCGTCATATGCCACAAGTGCGGTGCAACCGGCCTCCAGTGATCAGGATCGAGGTGACCTCTGACCTCCTCCCACCAGAGGCTTATCTGATCTTTTACAGGTGGAGGAATCTCAATACCGACAAACAGACGCATGCCGGGATCATATTGCATTTGGAAATATAATTCTCCACGAAATAAGCAGGAACATTCACTCCAACAGCGATCATAACAATGGGGCAATCAACTGAAGAGCGATTAGAATTCGCTACTGAGAACAGCCCTATCTACCAACCTCTCGGTCAAGCTGACCATTGCGCAAACGAATCCGGTAATCCTTAAGCGCATCGCCCACCTTGCCCTGCAGTAGATAGAGGGCAAGGAAGTTCGGGAATGCCATGGCAAGCAGCAGAAGATCGCTGAAATCGAGGATATTGCCGGCGCTCACCAACGAGGCCAGCACAATAAACATCAGGAACATCAACCGGTAAAGCATCGAAAAGCGTTCGCCGAAGACATAGGTCCAGCAACGCTCACCGTAATATGACCATGATATCATCGTGGAGTAGGCAAACAGCACCACCGAAATGGAGAGAATCACCGGAAACCATGAGATGACCGAACCAAAGGCCACGGCAGTAAGTGCAGCGCCCTTACTGGCCTCAACCAGTGCAGCATGCTCCGGCGCGTTGTAGACACCTGTCAGAATGATCACCAACGCTGTCATCGTGCAGATCACCACGGTATCGATAAATGGCTCATAGAGTGCAACAAAACCCTGCCGGACAGGGTACTTCACCGATGCAGCAGAGTGTGCGATGGCCGCCGAACCGATGCCCGCCTCACTGGAGAATGCTGCACGTTTAAAGCCCTGCACAATGACTCCGATCATGCCACCGGCAACAGCGGTCGGTGCAAACGCCTCAGTCACGATCAGGCTGATAGCAGCCGGCACGTCAGTGATATGTGTAAGAATAATCCACAGGCATGCTGTGAGATAGATAAAGACCATCGTTGGCACCAGCGCCTCGGCTGCATGGGCGATACGTTTGATGCCCCCAATAATCACAATCCCCACAGCCGTGGCCATAAAGACACCGAACACCCATGGATACTCCTTGAAAAAGGTAAGTTCGTTCTGAACCGCACCCAGCGCCTGCGACACCTGAAATGCATTGCCACCGCCCAGGGATGCGGCAACACAGAGGATTGCAAACAACACCGCCAGCTTCTTACCAATACCGGGCATCCCCTTCTCAGCAAACCCCTTGGAGAGGTACTGCATCGCCCCACCCATAACGTGCCCATCGGGCCGGAACTCACGGTACATCTGAGCCAGCGTCACTTCAGTAAACTTGGCGGTCATGCCGAAGAAACCTGCTACAATCATCCAGAAGGTTGCACCGGGGCCACCGATACTGACTGCAATCGCGACGCCCGCGATGTTGCCAAGTCCCACCGTAGCCGAAAGCGCAGTAGTCAGTGCCTGGAAGGGAGAAACCTCACCCTGATCATCGGATGAACGATATTTCCCTCGCAGAATCTGCAGCGCATGGCCCATCATGCGCAGGTTAACAAACCCGAATCGGATCGTGAGATAGACAGCACCGATAATCAGCCATGCGACGATAAACGGAATTGCCCCCTCACCCGGCATCACATCATAAAAGAGTACAGATGCCAGATACCCGTTCAGGGTGCCGAAAAAGGCATCCACACCTGCTGCTTCACCCTCTGCATAGGCGAGTTGTGCCGGCAACAGCATCGAAACCAACAGAAAAACCTTTATCAATGACCGCTTCATAACGACCCTCCCAGGTAGCTGAAACTCTGCCGAAAGAAGCAGATAATAAAAGCTTTGGCTAACGCGATGATTAGAGCCACCCCATGGCTCTAATCATCTTGTTCATAGAACCAGCGGACTTCAGAGAGGTCATCTTTAATCGGAGCCGGAGGCAGATTCCTGGCCACCTCGCGGCCATACCCTTTCACATACAACCTAGAGTCGAGCAACGCCATTACACCGCGATCGTGAACCGAGCGTATTAATCGCCCTGCCCCCTGCCTCAGCGTGGCAATGGCTTCGGGCAACTGAATATCACTGAAACCGCTACCGCCCAGCTCCTCACAACGTTTGATACGCGCCTTAAGAAGCGGGTCATTAAATGGTGCAAACGGCATTTTATCAATGATCACCAGGCTCAATGCTTCACCCGGCACATCCACCCCCTCCCAGAAACTACGCGTACCACAAAGCACCGAATGGGTATCACTACGAAAGGTGTCGAGAATTGCATCCCGGCTACCGGACTCCCCCTGAATCAACACATTCCACGGCAGCCGCCGCGCAAGCTCAGGCCCAACCTGAGTAAGCGCCTGCCATGAGGTAAAGAGTACAAATGCGCGACCCTGCGAGGCTCGGATCAGTGTCTCCATCTCATCAGTGATTGCACTTAACCCCTGATCAGAGCGCGGGTCGGGCAAACTGCGTGGCAGGTAGATCATCGCCTGCCTGCTGTAATCAAATGGTGAGGCATGGTAACTCTCAGATGCCTCCTCAAAACCTAGCCTGTTCTTCGTATAAGCAAATGAACCGGAGACCCGCAACGTCGCCGAAAGCAGGATAAATGCAGCAGGCCGCTCCCATAGATGCTGTTTAAGCACCGGCCCGGTCTCCACAGGCGCGACTACATAACGCCGGTTATCCGCATCACCCTCACTCCAGCCAACGAAACCCTCGGCTGGCTTCCTGACCATACCTATTTCAGCGATGATCTGCTCGGCCCGGTCAGCCAGACGCGCCAAATCTTCACTGCGTTCGCGCCGGGAATCGGCAAGTTTAAACATCTCACGCCAATACTGCTCAACCAGCTCCAGATCGGCCTTTTGCCATGCATCGAGCAGGTCCCGTCCGAGCAGAACAATATCCTTTTTCAGAGCCGCCTCATCGCCTAGTTCATCCAGCAGCGCCTGCATATCATTGAGCCACTGGATCAAGGTAAGGCGGGTCAACTGTATTCCGAAATGCTGGCATGCTAGCTCTGGCAGTGAATGCGCCTCATCGATAACATAGACATCAAAACTGGGCAAAATCTCCCCGTACTCACCCGATTTCAGCGCCGCATCGGCAAGCAGCAGGCTGTGGTTGGTCACCACGATATCGGCCACCTGCGCCTTAAGGCGCGCCTTCATCAAAGGGCACTCTTCAAAATCACCGCACCGGGAGCCAAGACACTGATCGGCCGTAGCCGTCACCATAGGGCCAATGCCTTTGGCAAATACGTCAAAGTCCAGACCTGAAAGGTCACCATCCTTACTGGTTTCCGACCACTCAAGCACTTTAAGCAACGACTTTCTCTGCCAGATCTCCAGCTGTGCAGAACTGACAGAACGGCGCAGGTGCTGCGGGCAGAGGTAGTTGCTACGCCCTTTAAGAAGCGCGACCCTGCGTCTGGCACCCAGTGCCTTCTGCACAGCAGGAAGATCGCGGTGCACCAGCTGATCCTGCAGGGAACGCGTGTGGGTTGAGATTAGAATTTTATCCGCGGAACGTAGTGCGGGAAGCAGGTAAGCCAGCGTCTTTCCTGTACCTGTTTCAGCTTCAGCCAGCAGCATCCCTTTCTGATCAAAGGTCTCGGCAATTTCTCCAGCCAGCTTGATCTGCTCTTCGCGACGGGCATAACCCGGCAAACCTTCAACCAGCGCCGACTCATCATCGAAATCACGCCGGACCAAACCGGCCAAATCACTCATCTACAGAAATATTCAATGGATGTAGGCAGGCAAAACCTTGCGGATTGAGTATTGCATCGAATGCTGCGCAATCCTCCTGCGCATAATGGCAGCGGTTTCTAAAAGGACAGCCTTTTTCCGCAACCCTTTCATCAGTAGCGACCACGCTTTCAACACCATCCCGCTCGTCAGGATGCGCAATGGGCCGGGCCTTGAGCAAGGCCTCGGTATAGGGGTGATGGCAGGAGCCGAAGACATCCACCACACTCCCCTGCTCAACTACATGGCCGGCAAACATCACAGCTGCCTCGTCGGCAATATGGCGCACAACCGACAGGTCATGAGAAATAAAGAGGTAGGCAAGCCCTTTAGCCTGCTGCAGATCCTTCAGGAGGTTCAATATCTGGGCCTGTACCGACACATCAAGCGCAGAAACCGGCTCATCGAGAACCAGCACCTTCGGCTCGACAATCAAGGCTCTGGCAATACCGATACGCTGTCGCTGACCACCTGAAAACTGATGTGGATAGCGATCCATACCGCTCTCATCCAGTCCGCACTGACTCAACACCTCGGCCACACGATCACGCCGCTGACTACGATTAAGCTCCGGCTGATGTACACGCAGCCCCTCAGCCACACTCTCCCACACCTTCATGCGTGGATTGAGACTGGCAAAGGGATCCTGGAATACCATCTGGATATGACGGCGACGACTTCTGAGCGCCCTGCCACGCAGATGTGTCACCTCTTCATCACCCCAATAAATCTGCCCGGCATCAGCAGCAAGTAGCTGCATTGCCATACGTGCCACAGTCGATTTTCCGCTTCCTGATTCACCCACGATTGCCAGTGTCTGACCGGCCTTCAGGTCAAATGAGACGTCGACCACAGCCTTTTTATCCGCACCGATGGCCCGGAACATGCCTCCGGCCGCAAAGGTTTTATTGAGCCCTGAGACCCTGAGTACGCTGCTCATTTGGACCCCACGTGAACACAGCGTGCGATATGCGAATGATCACGCCAGACATCAGCAGCAACGGTAGCGCTACAGAGCTCATCAGCACCACTGCAACGCGGTGCGAAATGGCAACCGCAAGGCCACTGCCCAGGCGGCGGTACCTGGCCTGCAATTACGGCAAGTGCGCCTCCGGTTTCAGAAACCTCCGGCCTGCACCCCATCAATGCACGCGTATAGGGGTGGGCAGGATGATCGAAGATCTCTTTGACCGGCCCTGATTCAACAATCTGACCGGCATACATGACGGCGACATCGTCACACATCTCCGCCACCAGACCGAAATCGTGGGTCACCAGCAGCAAACCCAGTCCTCTTTTTTTCTGCAGGTTGAGCAGCAGTGCGATAATTCGCTTCTGTACCGACACATCGAGTGCAGTCGTCGGTTCATCGGCAATGATATAATCAGGATCAGCAGCCATCGCCATGGCGATCAGCACACGCTGGCGCATGCCTCCGGAGAGTGAGTCGGGATATTGCTTGAGTATCTGCTCAGCATCCTGCATGCCGACATCAAGCAGCAGATCAATCGCCCGCTGCCGTGCCTGCTGTTTATCCATATCTAGGTGAAGGCGGATTACTTCAATGATCTGGCTGCCAATCGAAAAAACCGGGTTCAGGGCTGTCATCGGCTCCTGGAATATCATGGCAATTCGGCCACCGCGTGTGCGTCTCAGCCGTTCATCACTCATGGTAAACAGGCTTTCGCCATCAATCAGGATATCGCCACTGCTCTTTGCCACGCCCTGAAACTCGCCAAGGCGCAATATCGCCTGTGCCGTCAGCGATTTACCGCAGCCGGACTCGCCGACCAGCCCCAGTACACGCCCCGCCTCCAGCGCCAGTGACACCCCGGATACAGCATCGACCCGGTTCCCCTGAATCGAAACCGATAGCGATAAATTGAGGACTTCAAGCATGGCGGCAGTGTGACGGATGCACAGCTCGCTTTCCAGTCGGAACCATTATTGCGAAAACTTCTGCTATCTTAGGCGTGCGGAGCCAGCATCGAGGCCGGGTCAAGAAGGCTGTCCAATTCAGCCTCGGGCAGTACGCCCTCCTCCATACAGATCTGGCGAACCGTTTTACCTTCGCTGACCGCCTGTTTGGCGATCTTGGAGGCGCGATCATAACCGATTACTGGTGCAAGTGAGGTCACCATGCTCATGCTCCACTCAATCTGATCGGCACAGCGCTCACGGTTGGCGGCAAGCCCTGCGATACATTTATCGGCAAACATGCGGCTCGCACTTGCCAGCAACCGCTCCGACTCCAGCAGATTGTGCGCCATCATCGGCAGCATCACATTTAGATCGAGCAAACCTGATGCACCACCGAATGCAATCGCAGCATCGTTGCCGATCACCTGTGCGCAAACCTGAGCCAGTGATTCGGCAATCACCGGATTCACCTTGCCCGGCATAATCGATGAGCCCGGCTGAACGGCAGGCACGGTAATTTCACCGATACCGCAACGCGGTCCCGCATTGAGCAGGCGCACATCGTTGGCAATTTTCACCAGTGATACAGCTACCGTTTTAAGCTGGCCGGAGAGTTCAACGGCTGCATCCTGTGCTGCCTGTGCCTCGAAGTGGTTGGCTGCCTCACAAAATTCAATGCCGTAACTTTTCGAAAGCTCTACAGCAATCAACCGGCCGAAATCGGGATGGGTGTTCAGTCCTGTACCAACCGCTGTGCCTCCCTGGGCCAGCTCTATTATTCTTGGCAGCGTGGACTCCAACCGTTTGATGCCCAGTTCAATCTGTCGCGCCCAGCCGGAGATCTCCTGCCCCAGCGTAATGGGTGTTGCATCCATCAGGTGGGTACGGCCGATCTTCACTGCATCCATAGTCTCCCCAGCCTTGGCCTCAATCTCCTTCAGCAGGTGGCGCAAAGCAGGCAGAAGCTCATGCACAAGAAGATCTGCTGCAGCCAGGTGAATGGCAGTAGGGATCACATCGTTGGAGGATTGCCCCATATTCACATGATCGTTGGGATGAACAGTGATACTGCTGTCGACCAGAGCACAGCGATGCGCAATCACCTCGTTGGCATTCATATTGGTTGAGGTGCCGGAACCGGTCTGGAAGATATCGACCACGAATTCGTCGTCCCATCGACCATCAGCCACCTCGGTTGCCACCTGTGCAATCAATTCAGCCTGGTCTGCCCCAAGCTTTCCAAGTGAGCTGTTTACCGTAGCCGCAGCCTGTTTAATGCGACCGAGCGCACGGATAAATTCTCGCGAAAAGCGGAGATCCGAAACCGGGAAATTCTCTACGGCACGCGCCGTCGATGCGCCGTACATCGCATACTCGGGCACCTGCATCTCGCCCATTGAATCCGTTTCAATTCTCATTCACTACTCCCGTCTTACGCACAACAGCGTCAAATCGTCATCCAGTTCATTGCGTCCATAATTATTCAACTCTTCCAGCAACAGCGTCGGATATTGATCAAGCGGATCAGCAATGTGGTTTGCAAGCCACTTTCTCAGCCTTGCCTCACCAAACAACTCCTTACCGACACGGCTGGATGACTCAGTCACACCATCGGTATAGATCAACAGGGTATCACCCTGCTTAAAGTCGGTTCGCCCGACCTCGTAAGTGATTCCTTTCACCAGCCCGAGCGGCGGCGCTGATGCCTCCAGTGGCCTGATCCCCTCACTGTTTGCAAGCAGTGGCGGCACATGACCAGCATTTACCCACATCATCGAATGGCTCTCCGGCTGCAACTTACCCATAAACAGTGTCACAAAACGGCCGGCTGCCAGCGAGTCGCAGAGTGCCCCGTTCAGGTAGTCCGCTGCCACCTCAATCGGCCAATCCACCATCGCCAATCCCCGCAACATGGCCTGCAAATTTGCCATCGTCAATGCAGCCGGGTAGCCCTTGCCTGAAACATCAGCTACCACCAGCCAGACACGTCCATCTTCGAGTGCGATATAATCGAAGTAGTCGCCGCCCACTGAATAACAGGTCTGCTGGAACCCCTCCAGTTTATAGAACGGAATCACCGGCGCATGCTTGGGCAGCAGCCCCTGCTGAATTTCAGCAGCAATGGCCAGCGAATCCTTGAGATCCTCACGCTCCTGCAGGCCGTGCATGGCGGTATTCAATCCCCTCGCCAGCTCTCCGAATTCATCATCGATCAGAACCGGCACACGCCCCGTAAAATGGCCTTCAGCCAGGTGATGCAGCCCTTTTTTCAGCGAGCGCGTCACCTGCTTCAGGGTGTGGCTAAGAAACCAGACCAGAATCATGCCCCCGCAAATACTCATCGACACCAGCACCATGGCCTGTGAGAGAATAAAGTACTCCTCTGCCACCTCCCCCGCCTGCGCCAGATAAACAAACAGGCCGAGAATCAATATCGGTAAAAAACCGGTGGATAGAAAGATCAGCCACGGGCGGTACTGTGAGGAGATAAGGTAGCGCTCAACACGTTTACTGCTGCTGAGCTCAGAAACAAACAATCCCTGCAGTGCGAACTTTGAGCGCAGGCGTGTGCTGTAGACAATCGAACTGGATACCGCCAGTGCCGGGGCCAGAACACCAGCCCCGAAGCAGAAATTCAGGGTCAGGGCGAGAAACATGCGCCAGGTGAAGAGATGCTCACCCATCAAAGCCACCGAACTGATGACGATGATCAGGTAGATGGCAAATATCCATCCTGCAATGGTATAACCTTTCAGCGTCCGCCAGGGAAAATCAGCCATCACCGATTCGATAAGGCGACGATGTTTCTCAGGGTGATCCGGCGTCATCAACAGCGCCTTCAGTGGCCGGAATGACCACCAGGCAGCCCCGCAGAACAGCACAATAAAAACAACGGCATCCATGATCGAAACCGCAGATGTGATACCGAGGTTCGTTGCATTGCCATTGGCCCGCATGACCACCTGGCCAAGCAGAAAAATGACAGGCAGCGGCCAGAGGTAGACGAGGTAATGGCGGAAGTTTTTGTCAGCTATTCCCATCCCGTGACCCTATCCCGTTTTATTCGCAAGTTCACGTTTCGTTTTGCTCCTGCATCCGGGAGAAGGGCCAACTAATCGCGCCCTGAGAGTTCATTCTCAATCCATCCGGACCCCCTGAAAATGGATGGACGGTGGTGAGTTTTTTTTGTATGGTTTAGTGAAATCGAAACCAGAAACAACCGGGCCAATACCGCCCTGTTGATCAACCGCACAAGGTGCAGAGGATAGGGTTGTTTTTTGTTTCCCTCATCAAGCCGGGAGGGTGTCTTGAATAAGCTCAGCAGCTCACAAATCAGAAATATTGCATTGCTCGATCATGAAGGCGCAGGTGAAACCACGCTGCTGGAGTCGATGCTGCACATTGCGGGCGCAACAAACCGCATGGGACATATCGATGCCCACAACACCATCAGCGATTTTGATCCTGATGAGAAGGAGCATGAGAAGTCTCTCTACTGCTCCACTCTGTCGTTCAATTACCGGAACCTTCATTTCAACTGCCTTGATGTGCCGGGTTCACCGGATGCTATCGCTGAGGCGATGACCGCCCTGCATGCGGCAGAGTGTGCACTGATCTGCATCGATGCCACCGATGGCATCAAGGTCAATACACGCAAGGTATGGCGACTGGCCAGCCAGCGCGGCATCCCCCGCATCATCGCCATGACCAAACTCGACTCGGAGAATACGGACTTTTCTTTAGCGCTTGAAGCGATCAAGGCTGAATTTGGCAATCGCTGTATTCCGCTCTACATCCCCAATGCCTCATCCTCCACATTTAGCGAGGTCTATTCGGCACTGCACAACAAAGATGCCAATGATGAAACAGCTGCTGCCTATGAGCAGATTGTAGAAGCCATTGTCGAAACCGACGATGACCTGATGGAGCGCTACCTTGAGGGCGCAGAGATCAGTGAAAAGGAGCTTGTAGCAGCCCTGAAAGAGGCACTGATCCACGGCAATCTCTTTCCTGTCATACCTACTGCCGGAGAGCATGAAGTGGGCACTAGGGAGCTTCTGGAGCTATTGAGTGAATTGGCACCGGCACCGGGTGAAATTGAGCGTATCGTCTATCAGAATGAGGAACCGGTTTCGATAGCAGATGTCAAAGGCTTCTCTGCCTACGTCTACCACACCGAGTCAGACGAGTTTGTCGGACGCATTTCCTATCTGCGCGTACTATCCGGTTCGATCGCAGCTCATGGCAGCTTCATTAACCGCCGTTCCGGAAAAGAGGAGAAAGCCGGTCACATCTTCCGCGTAATCGGCAAGCAGCAGCAGGATATCAGCAAGGCTATTGCCGGAGATCTTGTGGCGATCCCGAGGGTTGCTGATATGCATGCCTGTGACGTCATCACTGATGCATCGACGGATATCGCCCTGGATGAACTGAGGTTCCCAACCCCGATGGTGTCACTGGCCGTCCGTCCGAAAACCAACAAAGATGACCAGAAACTGGGAACGGTTCTGCATGAGTTCGAGAATGATGATCGCACATTCCATGTTCACAGCGACCCGCAGACCCACGACATGATCATCAGCGGCATGTCCGACCTGCATCTGCGCCTGATCCTCAATAAACTGAAACGCCGCTATAAGGTGAATGTAACAACCTCTACACCACGTGTAGCCTACATGGAGACCATCACCACCAACATCAACCATGTCGAATACACGCACAAGAAACAGTCCGGCGGTGCAGGCCAGTTCGGCCGGGTGGTGATCAACATGGAGCCGCTGGGACGGGGTGAAGGTTACGAGTTTGTCGATAAAATCCATGGCGGCGTCATTGATGGCGTATTCCGCGCCTCTGTCGACAAGGGCGTTCAATCAGCAATGCAGGAGGGTGTGATGGCCGGATATCCGGTCACCGATGTTCGCGTCACCCTTATTGATGGCAAGACCCACACGGTCGATTCCAAGGATATCGCTTTCCAGATCGCCGGGCAGAAGGCTTTCAAAAAAGCTTTTGAGCAGTGCAGGCCGGTACTACTGGAACCGATTGTGAGCATGGAGATCACCGTGCCACAGAACCATATCGGCGATATCATGGGGGATCTCAATGCACGACGGGCCCAGATCCTCTCAACCGATATAAAAAGCAGCAAAGCGATCATTGAAGCCCGGGCCCCCATGGCTGAAATTCAGTCCTATCAGGCGCAACTCAAGGCGATGACAGGCGGTGAAGGCAGCTACACGATCGAATTCGATCACTACGATGTCGTTCCGCCGACGATCCAGAAACGGATTCTGGAAGAGTCAGCCAGCAACTGATCGAGAAATAATATCCCGGCTGATAGCAATATCGGCCGGGAGTTCCCTGCACGCTAAATCAAACCTTTTGTTCCTTATTGAAGAAACAGATATAAACAACAATTGTGATAGTGAATGAAAGGATCACACCGATAAAAAGGTCGTTCACACCAAACTTCAGGAAGTGCATAACAACACCTGTTGTTATTGATAATATCCATGCACTTAACATATGAACCCCTCTCCCCGATTCCCTCCCTGGAACAGACGTTATATTTATTGTTAATAGTTTAGTTTATAGACCAATTTCGGATCAAGTCAAAGCAGCCCCCCTGAAGGAACACTTACTAGCGTTACTCTTTTACAACGCGGGAAGATTGAGCACCATTAATTCGAACCTAGGATTTAATGAAACAGTGCTCTGGTCTCTTTACCAAACAGATAAATCAGAATAAGAAGTGCAAAGAAAATGCCAACCAGTTGCAACATGAGATTTGCTACTGAACCATCTAAACTCATGGCTAACAAACTCAGTAGAATCGATACTATATAAATAGCTATTGTCAGGTAGCAACCCCACTTATGTAACTTCCATAGGCCGTATGCTCCGACCAAGGTCAAAATACCAATGGCCAGCACGACCCAGTTTACCATCACCACGTCCAATGAAAACAGATCAAACAATATTGATGGCACGCCAAACACCAGGCAGAGCACCCCGCCAAACGCGGTATACATCGCAATAACTACAAGCCATCGCGGTTTATCATCTGTAGTAACATTATTCATATCCTTCTCCTGCCTAGCTTAGTATAGACAAGAAAATGAATTTTGAGACATCGCACAATTTTGATAGGAAAAGAATATAGCTTGTTCAGGTTCTTTTGACGCAGGCCTAACGCAAAAGAGCCGCATGACACTTAGTCCTGCGGCTCTTTTTAGTTGGTGGCGCTTCAGGGACTCGAACGCTAAGTGACTGTTTTTCAAGAGAAAACCCAGACCTACTCAGACCACTCCAGACCAATGACCCCAACGGTTTAGCCCTCCCCCCTACTTTCGACCAACCAGTCCAGACCAACCCAGACCAGCCCTTAGAATGTCACAAATCGGTCACAACTTGCCCCCTCTGTGGAGCTGAGTTGCAGGAGGGTAGCGCACCCCCCGCCCCATGGACGGAGGGAGCGCATTCCGACTGTAACGAAGACGACGAGGCACACCGTGTCTGTTGATACATTCGTTGCCTCGCATCTGAAGGTGAAGCACAACTCTGCCGGAGAGGTCAGCATCACCCTGCCGACCAATCCCAATCTTCACCGCCCTCCTCCACCTGATAATTCTGGTTCAAGAATCACTACCTGTTTATCTAGGCGTGGAGCAAAAAGTATCCGTGGTGCTGTTTATCTTGCAGGTAGAGATCACGGAGGCATGGGAACTTTTATTACGGTCACGTTCGATTTAGAGGCTAGAGAACGCTTGGCATCTGGAGAAACAACCATAGGAGCCGAAATAAGCCGCTTTCTTGATGCTTGGCGCAGTAGGTATCGGAAGAAAGGTAAAAAGCAGCCTCTGTTCATCTGGGTGGCTGAGAACCCCAACGATTCAAATCCTCATGTCCATATTTTGACCAATGATAAGGTTGAGTATCGGCATTTCAGGATGTGGGCACGTGGGCTGGAGAAGCTCTGGGGCAACGGCATGGTGCATCTGGAGAAGATCAAATATGCGAAAGCGGCTGGTCGTTATTTAATGAAGGCCGTCGGTTACCTTGCAAAGGGAACCGATGGCAACCAAGGCTCCGTGGTAGGTCAACGCTATGGCGTTAGCCGTGATCTCAAACCTAAAGAACATATCGACTATGTTCATGTCGGAATCGAAGGCGTCATTGCCTATCGCAAAATGATTACTGAATCATCCGGGAAAAAGTTTAATGACATCTACGTACATGAACATGGGGTTTGGACTCCCCCAGGTCATGGAGTTAACCAAACCCTGATCATGATTCTAAACTTATTACACATTCCTGAAACTCAGAAAATTAGGACAATGTTTCAATCAAACTCTCCTCAAAGCTTTATATAGAAAAGGATCTATTTTCATATCACAGTCATTTGCTATGCGGGCTTTTAGCTGTTCAAAAGATGAATGATAAGCAAATTCTCTGGTCAGCAGCAAATGAATGAAAGGTAAGATATAATCTTTTCCTGAAAGTACGCACACTAAGTCCAAGTCATACTTTCTTAAGTGCTTAACAACAATTTTTTTCTCTTTTTGATACTGCTCATCGCCAAGAATTAACTTCAATTGAGTAATTATCACTCTCATTCTTCCTAATATTAGGGGTTTTAAAACATTGGGGCTCCCACCGTCCAAAAAACGATGTATATTATAAGAAACTGTTTTCACTCCAATTTTCTTTTTATGATTCCTGTGGCAAATTGCATACAACACAAAAAGTGGAAGAAATGATTTCTCCAGACTTTTTATCTGAGCGTCAAAATTTAGCCTTGAGCAAACATCGACTTTAGTGCTGTTATAGTCACTCTCATGAGCTATGGTTTCCAATGTTTTTCTACATAACAATAAGTTTTCTGAGCAATAAACTCTCAAAGAGTAAAAATATTTTAGTTTTAAAGGCCTTGTCCCACATATTAAATTCAAATCCCCATCAACTATATAAATCTTTTTTCTGGTCGAGTTACTCTGGTCTGCTTTACAGGCATCAATAACTTCTTTCCTTCCGCCAAGCTGAAATATGCGAACTACTTTTGCTTTACCTTCCAAGATTCTCGAAAACAATTTTTCATACACCGCTCGGTTTGCTTTATCTTCAACAAATATATCTATTTCATTAAATGGTCTATACAAAAAAGAATATGCTTTTTTTGCAATGCTGGAGTATTCTAATATACCCATGTCAACCCTTACTCAGATCAATACAAGCTTCTTCTCTGTCTAAAATAATGGATGGGGAGTGTGTAGCAAAAATCAGCTGCAAGTCAGGGTTTGCTTCTTGAATTGCTCCAACAAACATTTCTTGCCACATAATATGCAATGACAATTCTGGCTCATCTACAATTAATGAGACCGTCTCATCGCGGCTTCGATTGAAGTAAAGGTTGGACAACATAACAAAAAGGTGCGCCTCCCCAGATGATAATCCAGTTAAAGATCTCACATTGCCGTTCACCTCGAGTTGAATTTGACCTGCCTCTGAAAAACAAATTTTCTTTCCACCATGTTCTAGGAATGCGTTGATTCCATATAGATATTTATCAACCTTAGAATATGCTTCGTTTTTCTTTTTATTAAATTTTTCAACTAGTTTAATTAATGTGTTGATATTGGCTTCTTGAGGAAGAAATGATGTCCAGCTAAAGAACTCCATCATTTGATCGGGTTTCAATTTTTCAAAAATGTCATCAAATGCTTTAATGTCATACTTGTTAAACTGTTCATACATAAC